>NZ_JSUM01000009.1 GCF_000772535.1 Chelonobacter oris | reverse complement strand
TTAAGTGCGGCAGCGGTGGCGAACAACGGCACAGATGCTTATCAAGGGGCTGCGACGGCGAAAAGTGCGGTTGAGAATAATTATTTGTTCAAGCAGGAAGCTGAACGGCAGGCTGAATTATTGACCAAACAAGAAAAAGAAGGACTAACTGATAAAGAACGGGAAGAATTAACAGAATTAAGAAAATTAGATGACAAGCGTGATAGAAATCTGCAAATAGCATGTTATTCAGGAATGACTGCCGCATGCGCAAATGAGTTAATCATATTGAGTGAGACTTTTCATAGCTATGATACCCCACAAACTGAACTGAAAAATGTTGATACTCGCACAGAATATCTTGATGTTGCCACTAAATATGGTGAAGTTAAACGGCAGTATGCGGAAGATGTAGCAAGAGAAGCATTGGTTAAAATCGCTTCTGATAATATTGCGGATTCGGCAGAGCTTGTCAAAGTAACCGCTAAAGCGATTACAGGTGATGAAACTTCGCAAGTACAATTACATGAAATAGGCAAGGCTATCAAGGCCTTGGTTCAGTCGCCGATTACCACGATTTCAGACAGCATAAAATCACAGTTGGCAGAAGCGGACAGGCTGGAAGCAATCGGTCAAAGCCGTGAAGCCGATGTGATGCGGATGCAGGTATATTTGTCTTCAGAACTTGGTGTTATCAGTGGCTTAAGTAGTATTGCAAGCATTACGCCTAGTGCACTAAAAACTGCTGCGAAATATGAATTAGTTGTTGATCCTAGTATTTTAAGTGCAAATGGATTTGGTGGCGTTAAAATAGTTCGTAAAATAGATGGGGTTGAAGATATTCATGTGGATGTGAATATTGCAAGGCAAAAAGGAAGTGAGGCATATAAAGCGATAAATGAACTAAGACCGAGTGCTGCATATAATTTATCAAATGGTACTTATTTCCGAACTAATCAACATGGATATGTTGAAGAAATTTCATTTAAACCTGACTTTGATAATAAAGGTGTTCGTGATAGTCGTCAAACGTTGATTGGAAAGGAAGGTATTAGCGGGGATGTCGGTGGACATATTCAAGCATGTGCAATGGGTGGAAGCTGTGATCGTTATAATTTATTTCCACAAAATAGCAACTTTAATAACTCTGCATATAAAGTTTATTTTGAGAATATAATAAAAAGAGCAGCTATGAATGGAAACGAAATAGATAATGTTACTATTAAATTTACTAGAAATAATCCAGCTTTATCAAGGCCTTCTAAATTAGAAGTGATGTTTACAATTGATGGAAAACCGCAGGTTGAGGAGTTTATTAATAGATATGGTGGAGGTAAGTAAAATGCAAAAACAATTGGAGATTTTAAAAAAATTATCTAAATGTTTACATTGTTGTACACGTCGAAAATATAATAGTGCAGTTATGGAATTTAAATTTAATCCTGAGGAGGGATGGTCTTCTTTTTCTGCTTGGTATATCGTTAATGAAAAAAATTACCCACCTGAGAATTTCGAGGGACTTAAAGAGCATTCTAAACTTTTATGCCAAGAACTCCATGCTGAAATGCAAGTGCATACAGGAGGAGATTGGCGTAAATTTATTTTAATGATAGATGAAAGTGGAGAAGTAAAAACTCAATTTATTTATGCAATTCAATCTTGTATGGATGAGTTCAAGAATAACTAACTTGGAAGACAAAAACCGCTTCAGCACCGGCACATTGAGCACGGAGAACATCGAAAGGCGGAGCTGGAAATAGGCCTAATGCTGGAATAGCCTGCAAACTCGCTAGAATTATTCAATGGTTCGATTGAAATAGGAAAGAAAAGATTTTCAATTGATAAGGCTACAGGTGAAGTACATCAGTTTACAGACGCTAATGATGGAAGTTGGCACTGGGCTGGCTCTACAGATGATAATAGCTCTCCTTTGAAGTTGCAAAATAATGTTAAAGCAGAACTACGAAAATTATCAGGCGAATCTAATAATAAGAGATTAAAGTGATGATTGTTTTAGATGAAAAAAATAAGTTGGGAATAATGTGGGAAACTTTAATTAATGAGCTTGATTTTTCTTATGGAAATATCAATTTTATTATTGGTGACATGCTGGTGCCAAATTACTTCATTTGTAATTATACGATTAATGTTGTTTTTTCTAATTTTGTAAGTTCAGTGCGTGAGGCTTATGCTAAAAGCGAGGATTTTTTGATAAATTCTGATTATGAAAAGATAAAAGAAGGATTGATCAGTGAGGGACAGTTTGAAGCTATATATAATATAGAGTTAGCCGATATGGAGCAAGGGGGAATAGATAGGGGAGTACTCATGTGGATTGGTTTTGGAGAAGTGAATGAGCTTATATTTTATACATCTAATTATGGCAAAGAAATTCAGTATATGAGTTTTCCCAAAAATACGTTACTCCACTTGATAGATGAAATTTCAGATTTAAATAGAAATACGCTGGGTAGAAAGTTTTAGTGAGTGGAGGTGATCCTTTACAGGGAGCTGGGTTGGCAGGGGCTGGGACTTGGCTTGGTAGCCGTATAAAATATCCAGCGGTAAGTTCATTTTTTTCAGAGTTTATACAAAAATCTCCTGTGTTTTTAGAGGAGATGAACGATGGTGAAGAATAATGTATTATGCTATAGGTGTTTTTTTAGAATGTTTCAGTTATTAATTATAACCTTAGTTTTAACAGAGGTTGGTATATTTGTTTATTCTTTTAAAAATATTGGGTTTCTTGGGTATGTTAATGATTTTTTTTTAATTCAATATAAGGTTTTTTCATTTGCTTTAACCAAAGGGATATCTCTCATGATTATCGGTGATATATTATCAGGTGGATTTTTTAAGTTTATCAAAAAAGGATGAGCATCTGGGATAGCTCCTAATTTAAATATCGGGGATAACACCATCGGTAACTAGAGTGGGCTATGCAATCAGGAGGAAGCTTTTGAAAAAATATAAAGATAAGAATGTATATTATCAATCGGCATATTATCCGAACTCATTAATAGATGGTTTAAAGAAATGATATTTTTTCATTGTAATAGCCGGTTAAAAACGAATAATATCAACCTGACCGCCAGCG
>NZ_JSUM01000008.1 GCF_000772535.1 Chelonobacter oris | reverse complement strand
TAATATCCGGCGGTGTCCTACTCTCACATGGGGAGACCCCACACTACCATCGGCGTTACAGCATTTCACTTCTGAGTTCGGCATGGAATCAGGTGGGTCTACTGCACTGTCGCCGCCGGAATAATTCGGCTCGATTGTTATCTATTCTTCTCTCTTTTGTTCTTCTGTCTTTGTCTTCATTCAGCCACAAGCTAATCACTCTTCAAACCCTTTCATGAGCCTTTCTCCTCAGCCTCTTTCAACCCTTCCGGCCTTTCTCGTCTTCGTCTCTCCGTCTCCAACAATAAAAACCCTTGAGCGTTGTATGGTTAAGCCTCTCGGGCAATTAGTACGGGTTAGCTCAATGTATCGCTACACTTACACACCCCGCCTATCTACGTCTTAGTCTTAAACAACCCTTACCGGATTTTATCCGGGGAGAACTCATCTCAAGGCAAGTTTCGTGCTTAGATGCTTTCAGCACTTATCTCTCCCGCACATAGCTACCCAGCAATGCTTCTGGCGAAACAACTGGAACACCAGCGGTGCGTCCACTCCGGTCCTCTCGTACTAGGAGCAGCCCCTTTCAATTCTCCAACGCCCACGGCAGATAGGGACCGAACTGTCTCACGACGTTCTAAACCCAGCTCGCGTACCACTTTAAATGGCGAACAGCCATACCCTTGGGACCTACTTCAGCCCCAGGATGTGATGAGCCGACATCGAGGTGCCAAACACCGCCGTCGATATGAACTCTTGGGCGGTATCAGCCTGTTATCCCCGGAGTACCTTTTATCCGTTGAGCGATGGCCCTTCCATTCAGAACCACCGGATCACTATGACCTGCTTTCGCACCTGCTCGACATGTCCGTCTCGCAGTCAAGCTTGCTTATACCATTGTACTAACCTCACGATGTCCGACCGTGATTAGCAAACCTTCGTACTCCTCCGTTACGCTTTGGGAGGAGACCGCCCCAGTCAAACTACCCACCAGACACTGTCCACGACCGCGTTTCGCAATCTGTGTTAGAACATCAAACCTTAAAGGGTGGTATTTCAACAACGACTCCAACATAACTGGCGTTACGTCTTCATAGTCTCCCACCTATCCTACACATCAAAATTCAATGTTCAGTGTCAAGCTATAGTAAAGGTTCACGGGGTCTTTCCGTCTAGCCGCGGGTACACCGCATCTTCACGGCGATTTCAATTTCACTGAGTCTCGGGTGGAGACAGCCTGGCCATCATTACGCCATTCGTGCAGGTCGGAACTTACCCGACAAGGAATTTCGCTACCTTAGGACCGTTATAGTTACGGCCGCCGTTTACTGGGGCTTCGATCAAATGCTCTCACATCATCAATTAACCTTCCAGCACCGGGCAGGCGTCACACCCTATACGTCCACTTTCGTGTTTGCAGAGTGCTGTGTTTTTAATAAACAGTTGCAGCCAGCTGGTATCTTCGACTGAGCTCGCCTCCGTCCGCTCGGGACTTCAACTACCCTCAGCGCACCTTCTCCCGAAGTTACGGTGCTATTTTGCCTAGTTCCTTCACCCGAGTTCTCTCAAGCGCCTGAGTATTCTCTACCTGACCACCTGTGTCGGTTTTCAGTACGGTTTATTATAAAATATGCTTAGCGGCTTTTCCTGGAAGTGTGGTATCGGTTACTTCGGCACCTTGGTGCCTCCCCGTCACGCCTCTGATATAGATGACCGGATTTGCCTAATCATCCATCCTACACGCTTGGACCGGGACTTCCGTCACCCGGATAACCTAACCTGCTCCGTCCCCACATCGCTCTTATAACAAGTACGGGAATATTAACCCGTTTCCCATCGACTACGCTCTTCAGCCTCGCCTTAGGGGCCGACTCACCCTGCCCCGATTAACGTTGGACAGGAACCCTTGGTCTTCCGGCGAGGGGGTTTTTCACCCCCTTTATCGTTACTTATGTCAGCATTCGCACTTGTGATACGTCCAGCAAACCTCTCGATTCACCTTCTTCCGCTTACACAACGCTCCCCTACCCAACAGTGTTTCCACTGATGCCGCAGCTTCGGTGACTAATTTTAGCCCCGTTACATCTTCCGCGCAGGCCGACTCGACTAGTGAGCTATTACGCTTTCTTTAAATGATGGCTGCTTCTAAGCCAACATCCTAGCTGTCTAAGCCTTCCCACTTCGTTTCCCACTTAATTAGTACTTCGGGACCTTAGCTGGCGGTCTGGGTTGTTTCCCTCTTCACGACGAACGTTAGCACCCGCCGTGTGTCTCCCGGATATTACTCTTCGGTATTCGTAGTTTGCATCGGGTTGGTAAGCCGGGATGGCCCCCTAGCCGAAACAGTGCTCTACCCCCGAAGGTATTCGTCCAAGGCTCTACCTAAATAGATTTCGGGGAGAACCAGCTATCTCCCGGTTTGATTGGCCTTTCACCCCCAGCCACAAGTCATCCGCTACTTTTTCAACAGTAGTCGGTTCGGTCCTCCAGTTAGTGTTACCCAACCTTCAACCTGCCCATGGCTAGATCACCGGGTTTCGGGTCTATATCATGCAACTATTCGCCCAGTTAAGACTCGGTTTCCCTTCGGCTCCCCTATGCGGTTAACCTCGCTACATAATATAAGTCGCTGACCCATTATACAAAAGGTACGCAGTCACCTTGCGGCTCCCACTGCTTGTACGTACAGGGTTTCAGGTTCTATTTCACTCCCTTCACCAGGGTTCTTTTCGCCTTTCCCTCACGGTACTGGTTCACTATCGGTCAGTCAGGAGTATTTAGCCTTGGAGGATGGTCCCCCCATCTTCAAACAGGATTTCTCGTGTCCCGCCCTACTTCTTGTTAGCTTAGTACCATATACGCGCCTTCGGATACGGGATTATCACCCTCTGCGATTGAGCTTCCCAACTCATTCTCCTAACACACATACTATCACTAACGGCTCTTCCGCGTTCGCTCGCCGCTACTTACAGAATCTCGGTTGATTTCTTTTCCTCGGGGTACTGAGATGTTTCAGTTCTCCCGGTTCGCCTCAACACACTATGAATTCATGTGCTGATAGTGGGTTCTTCACCCACTGGGTTTCCCCATTCGGATATCGTGGAGTAATAACGCTTTTTATCAACTCCTCCACGCTTTTCGCAGATTAACACGTCCTTCTTCGCCTCTGACTGCCTAGGCATCCACCCTGCACGCTTCGTCACTTAACCATACAACCTCAAGAATTTTTCATTCCCGAAGCCTGTTTCATTGACTTGCGCGTAAGTTTCCCTACGCCGACCTGCTCAGTGCCTTTTCTCACTCAACAAGTCCGTCGATTTTAGGTTCTATCCCTTCATCGACTTCGATTACTCAGCTCTTACG
>NZ_JSUM01000007.1 GCF_000772535.1 Chelonobacter oris | reverse complement strand
CGATTTGGTCGAATGCACGCGCAGCTCCGCCGTAAGTTTTTGCCAATACGGTAGTAATAGCAGCGGTTAATGTTGTTTTACCATGGTCAACGTGGCCGATTGTTCCCACGTTAACGTGCGGTTTTGTACGTTCAAATTTTTCTTTAGACATTTTAGTCCCTCTAAACAAACACGGTTATCGATGGTTCAGTTACCACATTAACCTAATGTAGAAATTGATTTCAACTAAAATGATGGAAGTAACGAGAAAAGAGTGGTGCTGATAGGCAGATTCGAACTGCCGACCTCACCCTTACCAAGGGTGTGCTCTACCAACTGAGCTATATCAGCGCTTGGAGCGGGCAGCGGGAATCGAACCCGCGTCATCAGCTTGGAAGGCTGAGGTAATAGCCATTATACGATGCCCGCGTTCTTATTCATCTACCCCAATCATTTGGCTTTTGAATTTGAAAATGGTGGAGGGAGAAGGATTCGAACCTTCGAAGGCTGAGCCGGCAGATTTACAGTCTGCTCCCTTTGGCCGCTCGGGAATCCCTCCACACTAAACTTGTTTAATGGTGCCGACTACCGGAATCGAACTGGTGACCTACTGATTACAAGTCAGTTGCTCTACCTACTGAGCTAAGTCGGCGACGCAAACAAGTGAGGCGTATTATAGGGATATAAATTTCCCTGACAAGTATTTTTTGAAAAAAAACGGCAATTTTTCATTGTTCGATTGCTTTTTAAACAGGATGAAGGAGATTTAAGCCAATTTTGCCTAAAACATGTTTACTTATATCCACATATAAACACTGGTTTTTTAATCCTCAGTTGTCATTCCCCAACCGTGCCAACAGCCTGTCCATCGCCCGATAGCCGAGTGCTTCGGTTAAATGCCGGCGTTCAATGTTTTCACAGCCGTCCAAATCGGCAATCGTGCGCGACACTTTTAAAATGCGGTGATAAGCACGCACCGATAAGCCTAATTTCAATAAGGCGTTTTCAAGAAATGCCGCATCATCACTGTGCAGGCGGCAATGCTGCTCGAGCAATTTCCCGCTTAGATGGGCGTTAATTTTACCGCTACGCGCAAGCTGTTTCTGTTGCACTGCCGCCACCTTAGACCGCACTTGCGCACTGGTTTCACCGCGATCGCTATTTTGCTGCAAACTGCCGGCAGGCAATAACGGCACTTCTATCGACAAATCAAAGCGATCCAAAAACGGACCGGAAAGACGATTAAGATAGCGCATCACCTGTTGTAGCGAAGTGCGGTTGTGGACACCTTGATAATGCCCAGTCGGACTAGGATTCATCGCCGCAATCAATTGGAATTTTGCCGGAAACCACACTTTAGCATTGGCACGGGAAATAATAATTTCCCCCGACTCCAACGGTTCACGCAATGCATCCAGTACTTTACGTTCGAATTCGGGCAGTTCGTCCAAAAACAGTACCCCGTTATGCGCCAGAGAAATCTCCCCCGGACGCGGATTAGAACCGCCGCCGACCAATGCCGCCAGTGATGCACTGTGATGCGGAGTGCGAAACGGGCGCTGCCGCCAATCGCGGCTATGCAGACGGGTTTGCACCAGACTGGCAACGGCGGCAGTTTCAATCGCTTCCTGATCGTCCATTTCCGGTAAAAGTGCGGTCAGACGGCTGGCAAGCATCGTTTTACCGGTACCGGGCGGCCCCAAAAACAATAAATTGTGCTGCCCTGCTGCGGCGATAGTCAGTGCCCGCTTCGCATGTTGTTGACCGATAATATCGGTTAAACAGCGTGGCTCGAACGGCACTGCCTGGGTCGGAAATGCGGTCAGTTGCGCCAACGGCAAATCGTCCTGATCCTGTAGAAAAGCGGCGATTTGTAATAATGAATCGGCAAAATAGGTTTCATGATCACTCAATAAGCCGGCTTGCTCGGCATTTTCAGCGGCAATAATCAGCTTACGCCCCGCTTTTTTAGCTTCAATCACCGCCGGAATCACGCCCTGTGTGCCGCGCAGCTCGCCGGTCAGCGCCAGCTCGCCCAAAAATTCATAGCGCCCTAATTTTTCTACCGAAATCTGTCCCGACGCCGCTAAAATACCTAAAGCTATCGCTAAATCATAACGGCCCCCCTCTTTCGGCAGATCGGCCGGCGCAAGGTTGATTGTCATGCGCAACATCGGGTATTCGAATTTGGCATTTAACAAGGCGCTGCGCACCCGATCACGCGCCTCTTTGACTGCGGTTTCCGGCAAACCGACCAACGTTAAGCCCGGTTTACCGCGACTCATGTGCACCTCAATGGTCACTAACGGCGCCTGCACACCGACACAAGCCCGACTATAAACGATTGCTAATGACATGTTACTTCCGTTGCTGTTTGAATTGAACGGAAGTATAGAAAAGTGCGGTCAAAGAGAAAGATAAAAGGGCTGTTTTTGCGATCCGGACTCCAAAAACAAGCAACCAAACCGCACTTTTAGCAAGAAATTTGTTGTTTCAACCGGCTCAAGCACGAAACTGGCGCCGACCATTTAGGCAACACTATAGAATATGCGAAAATAAACCGACTGAACGCATTAATCACCGCGCCGAAAGCACTGTGGATCTGCATCACACCACCAAAAGTAATAATTTTGGCGAGTAATAACGGAATGGAAAAAACAACCGGCAGTAAATTGGCAAAACGTCCATAGCCGACCGTAAAAAATCCTAAATTTCGCTCTTGGTTCATCAACAAATGCCAATTTTGCACCATATCCCGAAATTTATTTTTCCGCATAGCGTACTCGGTTTTTATACAATACGCGTTGTTCGACATTATCTTGCTTGCGGATTAAATCGGGACGAAAATCCGCTTGAAATACTCGCTGATGGTAATTTAAGCCGTGTAATTTTCGTCCGATTAAATGGGTAATCACTGTGCCCAGCACCAGATAGTTGCCATAAAATCGGCAAAAATGAATATAAAAAGCATTTCATTATAGGATCTTCTTATTTTTGCGTGGTAATAAAGATCTTCCGGTTTTGTCGATTATACATTTTTGCCGCCATCGCATTAATATGACTCCGTTCAATTTCTTCTGCCAGATTCTGCATATCGGTTAAATACTGTGGATTTCCAAACTGTGTCTCACTGAGAACCAACCGGTTTAACCAAGTCTCCGCTCTGTTTAACCGCTCTTTTTCCGCTTTGATAAATTGCGCTTTGGCGAATGTGATATTTTCTTCGCTAATCAAATCAGGTAAATCCCGCAATACTTGATCGGCTAACGAAATCAATTTTTCGGTCATTTCAGGATTGGCAGTAAAACTCAGTTCACTTTCAATTCGATGAGTTTCAGGGTTCAGTTTGCTTACAAAGCGCAAACTGTAAATGCCTAAATGCTGATCTCGTAAAGAGAGTTTTAACTTTTCCGTCGCAATATTTTGTAGAAGCGAAACTAAAACGGCATCTTTCCCTCGCCATGGCTGTGGCGTGAAATACCAGATTTTCACCTCGTCTTTCGGCTCGATATTCATGGCGTAATCGGCATGCTGCTTGCCCTCAAGCGGCAATAGTTGAGCGGATTGAAACGGTTTATCCCGCACAATCGCCGCCAAGTAATGTGTCACCAGCCGTTTCATTCGCTCCGAATCCAAATTATTGACGAAGAAATAAGTTGTCGGTGCCGACATCATTTTTTGCCAAAGCTGTGTTAAATCGTCAGCCGAAAGTGATTCTAACAATGCTTTTGTCGGCAAAATGTCCGTCTTTTCCACCCCGAAACGTAACGTTGTCAGTGCAGCCAGACGGCGGACATCATCGCTCTCTCCGTTCTGTATATCCAACGATTGCGCGAGTAATTCTTTTGCCTCATCGAGCCCTGCCTTTATCGGTATTTCCTGCTGATAGGCATAGAACAAGCGCAACAGTGCATCCAGTTTGTCGTTATTCACTTGCCCTGAAAAATCAAGTGCGGTTTCGGTCTGACTGGCGGAAAGATTCACCTTGTTGAGTGCTTTCCAGCGTGTCAATTGCTCAATATCCCAATCAAGAGGAGCATTCTGCATCGTCAACTGTGTTGCCAGCTGGCTCTGCCAATACCCCAAAGCCTGCACCTTGATGCCGGCACTGCTCCGACTCCGAAACAGGGTTTTACCTTCTGCCAACGAGGTTTTCAGCCAAACTACCTTATCTCCGTTAGATAATGTCCAATGCATAACGGATTGTTGCGGAAAATATTGCTGCGCGACAATTGCTCCGCTTTGTGATAATGGAAGAAATGACATCGGTTCGATTACTTTTTCTTGCTGCGGCGGTTGAATATCACTGTCGGCAACCTGCTGCTGCAGCGTATTGACAAACGCTTCACTCATTGATTCAACCGCCGTCAAACGCGGGGCTTGGTATTGCACGATACGATCACCCGCTATAAACCAATGTTGTATATGCCGATTCACCTCTTCGACACGGATTCCCTGTAACAAAGGCTCACTCAATGCCGCCAATTCGGGCTGTGTCAAATAGGCTTTATCCATCAATACCGTTTCAACCATTACACGCATCCAACCGGCAAAATCCCTATCATTCTTATGCTGTTTGGCATGATCGATCTGTGCCTGATATTTCTCTTTTTGCACATCCAATTCCGACTGAGTAATCGGGTAACGTTTCAGGCGCTCGATTTCGGTAAAAATTTGTTGTAGTCCCAAACGATGCGATTCCGTGCCAACCCCGGCAAATAGTGCCAATGCCGCCGTCTTTTGCCCGATTTCCGATTTTCTCCACACCATACTGTTGATACCCTCAGGCAGGGACGGCTGTTGATTACGCAGACGTTGCGTAACTGTCGCCAACGCCAGTTTATCCAACAAACGTAAATAGCGCCCCTGCTCGGTTTGCTCGCGCAGGCGGCTTTCGTCAAAACGCATGATATAGGCAATCTGGCTGACCGCACTTTGGGCGTCTTGCAGTTGCACAATACGTAAAACATTACTGAGTTTCGGCTCCAGATAATCCCTTTGCGGCAATCGTTGAAATTCCGCCGCGGCAAAATATTGTCGAATCAGCTTTTCTGCGTCCGGTGGTTGAATATCACCTACAATCAGCAACTGCATATTATTCGGCACATACCAAGTGCGGTAAAAGCGCTGTAACTGGGTCGCCGGCATGGTCGCAATACTATCCTGCGTGCCTATCACCGGATGTCGGGTGTAACGTGAATCCGTACGAACGACATTTGAACGCAAACGAGCCATTCTCGCACCAACGCCTTGCCCTGAACGCCATTCTTCAGTGATGATTTTGCGCTCGTCATCCAAATCTGACTGTGTTAAGTCGGCATGAAACAGCATTTGTGACAAGACCTGCAGGCTCTGCGCCAAATTGCCTTCCGGCGGGGTAAACAGATAAGTGGTACTGTCGTTGGTGGTTACCGCATTGTAATGTCTGCCGCGAATCCAATGATTATCATGTAAAAATGTCATCACATTCGGCAATGCCGTTGTACGTCGGAACAGCAAATGCTCCAACATATGGGCAACACCGGCCTGCTCATCATGCTCATCGACCGCTCCGGCATACACCTTGACCCGCACTTCAATACGCCCATGCTCGGCATGAAGCGGCAATAAAGTATAACGCAGACCGTTGTCCAACCGCCCCGAAATCGGTTTACTCACTTCAGCCAAACTAAACGGCGACACCAATAATAACAGTATCACAAACCGCATACGGATTTCCTTAAAAAACAAAATCCTCTTGCCTGTCATAGCAAGAGGAAACAATCGATATCGATCAATTCATTACCAGCTATAACTTGCACCCAGCCAGAAATTACGCCCCATTTTGTAAGTGTTAGAGCCAGAAGATGCGGCCGCTATGATACGACGGTTCAGCACATTATTAATATCTACAGTAAATTCTAAAAATTGATCTTTATATGTCGGGTATTTATAGGCAAAATGCCAATCCCACATAAAATAACTCCCCTGTTGATATTCATCATAAACTAATACATCTCCCTCATAAGTACCACATGCACCGTAATCATTCGGACAAGATCCGGCTGAAGTAGTGTACCCCTGATAACCAGCAGAATAGCTGAAACGTTGTGACCAATCCAAGTTTAAACGAGGAAAATTCATATCTAAAGTAAGGAAGGCGGACCAAGGTGTATTATAGTCGGTTGTTGGCAATTGAGAGATATTTTTCAGTGTGCCATTCACAATGGCTTTTTCATAACCATAACCGGTTTCTCTAGAAATATATGTAGAATAATTGCTTGTTGAATCAGAAAGTTGAGCACCTAATGACCAATTGACTGTCGCATATTTTAATTGATAAGCTTTTTCCGGTGTAATATTTAATGTGAACGTATCCGTTTTGCTACGACCTAGATTTGTCATATAGTAAGTGGTTACACCCTCAGCATTTTTGATTGTTAAAGGTGTACGAACAAATTGATCTTTGCTATGACGGTTTACCCATTTAAATGTTAGTCTGGTATCATACAATTTCTGTGAAAAACCTAAAACATGCTCATCACTATAAGGTGTTCTCAAATCCGATACGTCATAGCTTGTACCTGTAGTAGAAGTGCAAGTATAAGCACCGGTAGCTTTGGTATCTGTGCAGATTGACCTTGTGCCGATTAGATTGCGTAATTTATAGGTTAATACACTCCCTGAATAATAACGATTAATCCCTCCAAATAATTGAGTTGAATTATTACCAAATACATCATAAGAAGTTGAAAAACGCGGAGCTAGATTATTATTACCTAAGAATTCACTACGATCAAAACGTCCCCCGATAGTCGCACTTAAATTTTTCCATTTCATACTATCTTCAAAATATACTGCATAATTATTATCATTCGCTGATACATCGCGAGCCGGATATAATGTATAAGATGTTAAATAGTCGTTAGCATTATAAATATTCAGGTAGCTGTCACTATCTCGTCTATACTTTGCCCCAGCATTGATATACTCCCAACCTGCTTTCAAATTATGATCGATAGTTGATGTGCTAAACGCCTTAAAATGGAAATCTTGTTTAAAGGTTAGACTTTCTTTTTCTGTGCTAAATTGACCATATCCACCAAATTGAGATGTTGAACAAGTAGTATTAGAACACCAATCATAACGTTTATTGGAATTATTATAATTATAATAATTTTGTTCTTCATGCTTAACTTTATTACCTGATTTTTTATAAGCGACCGTCAATAACATCTTACTCCAATCAAACTGTTTATCCCATTGCAGACTAACTTGAAAACCACCACCGGTATTAGTAAATCCGCCATTTTTAATATTTTTCTTAAAATATTCTGAGCGATGAGGAGAATACATGAGGGTGGCTTTCCATAAATCACCGTTATCCGGTAAATAAATTCCTTTTAATAAATAACTTTCATTAATGCGACGCTGTGCATCCCATTGATCCAGATATAGATGATGATATGGAATCTTAGACTCTGAACGATTATAAGAGAATAAAATGCTGGCTTTTTCACTTAAAGGTTGGCTAACATGAATACCGTATTGCTGTTTTGTAAATTGTGGTTGGTCGCCCAAATTTTCTGCTTTATTATAAGATTCTTCCCTGCCTTCTTGTAAATGAATACTCGCCCAAGAGTCACGAGTTGTACGATAAAATATTTTACCCGATGATTTATCTAAACGCGGGTCAATTAATTCCGCATTAATCACACCGCCGGTAAAACGTCCATATTTAGCGGAAATATTACTGTCAAAAACTTCCACATTTTTTAACAAACCGGTATCAATCCAGAAAGATTGTGTTCCACCAGAAGGTAAATCTGTAGGGCTATAGCCTTCTACATCATTACCACCACTGGTTAATGCATTATTAGCCGCTGGATTTAAATTATCATTATTGGATAGTCCATCAATAGTATAATTATTGTTGTAGTATTTCTCACCGTTAATAGAAACTTCATTCGGTGCTATTTCACCGGCTGCCGTTGATTTATCGGCTGTATTAGAAAACTGAATATTTGGATTATTTTTCAATAACTCGGTGATATTACCGTCTCTTAGTGGCCGATTTTTAATCTGCTCTTCGGTAATTTTTTGTGTACCGACTTGTTGGGTAAACGGTATATCAGACACAATGATAGTTTCAAGAAATGTTGACTGATCTTCCTCTAGCGCTTCTTCGGTTTCAACCAAACCAGCTTGCATCGTATTTTCTTCAGCAAATGCTAAGGAAGAGACGTTACCGAGTAAAATACTAGTAATGAATAATGCAATTTTAGTTTGCCGCATAAATAGATTCCTATAAAAAAATTAAGGTTAATTGAAGTCGAAAACTATTGATAATTCTTGACCTTAAGGGAATTTTACTGAAAATCTCACTCACATATCTTCCGTTTTATCTATAGAAAAGACATCTGATGATATAAGTAAAAAAAGAAGCCTGACAAGGAAGTAACTAACAATGATTAATGATACATAAAATACCAAAAACTTTAACTAAAACGATTTAGCTATTAATTGCAAATATTCTAACATTAAAAATGCATCTTTGAAAAGAAATAATAATGATTCTTAATAAGATGTAGATTAAGATTGTACTGTGTCAACCTTAATCTATCTTATTCGAATTAAAAGGCGTAATTATGAGGGGTCGGCTACAGCAAAATTCGGCATGAACCAACTGTCCAGTTTGGCAGCGAGTTTATCAATACCGATTTTATTCAGGGAGGAAAAAACTTCAACCTGAATATCGCCTTGAAACGGTAAAATCGCTTCACGTACCAGCTTCACCTGTTTACTGCGTCCGCTTTGGCTGAGTTTGTCGGCTTTGGTCAACAGCAGTAATACCGGCAGTTGCGACAACACCGCCCATTCGATCATTTGCTGATCCAAATCTTTTAACGGATGACGGATATCCATCAAAATCACCACGCCGCCAAGGCATTCGCGTTTCTGTAGGTATTCGCCCAATGCCTGTTGCCATTTGATTTTCATCTGTTCCGGTACGGCGGCATAGCCGTAGCCCGGCAAATCGACGATTTTACACTGCGGCTCCACTTCAAACAGATTGATTAACTGCGTCCGTCCGGGAGTTTTTGAGGTTCTCGCCAAACTTTTCTGGTTGGTCAGGCTGTTAAGTGCGGTTGATTTTCCGGCGTTGGAACGGCCGGCAAACGCAATTTCAATGCCGCTGTCTTGCGGCATATGGCGAATATCCGGTGCACTGGTGAGAAAATGGGTTTTGTGATAATTCAGTTTAATTTCCGGCACATTATGTCCTTAGAGAATCCGTTGATTCTAATATTGGTGACAAATCACATTGTCTAAAAATGAATGAAGTTTACGCACACTGCCGTGTAATAATTCCGAATAATCGCGTCTGCTGTCCGGAATCGAGCGGCTGACCCGCACATGCGCCGGATTTTGTTTGTCTTTCAGATCAAACTCGGAGATCACACCAAACATGTGTGGTTGTCCTTGTGCGTTTTGCTGATAAAAGGTAACGGCGTGCCGCACATTCAACAGGTCGTTTCGTGCAAAACGGCGACATAAATCGTCACGCTCAATTCGGTAAGCATCGACAAAACCGCCTTGTCCTAGTTCGTAAAATTCCAATTGGCGAATATTATGCGGCACATCGCGATCCAGCGCTTGGTTTTGCCCGTTCAAGCGTAACATAATCTTGCGACCGTTCAGCGTTTGCAGCAGCAAAGTGCGGTCTGATGCCTGCGCTTGTGTGGAATGAATCGGTGCAATCGTCACCCATGCTTGGGTTCCGTCGTCAGAAGCAGAAAATGTCATCTGCTGTTGTTCACCGTCCGGGGTAAAAAACGGTAAAGTGCGGTCTGAATGGCTGCACGCCGACAAGGCAAGCGCCAAAACGGTACCCACAAACAGCTTGCGTATCATGCTGTTATCCTTTTTTGCTTAAAGCGGGAAGATCAAATTTCAACGCAAGCCCGTATGCACCATAACGATTAACGCCGTCCTCACCGCGAAACACGCCCCAATCAAGCAACAGCAAGACGGCGAAAAACAACGGCAAAAAGCTGCCTAACGCCCAAGCCATCATGCCCTCACTATAGTTGGCGGCAAAATAACACAATATCGGCAAAATCAACATCGATACCGCCATTGCGGAACGCCCTCGATCGTGCAGCCGTTTCACAATCACGCTCAACAGGCAAAACCCGACCAGCAGCAGCAGGGCTGATGCTAAAAGTGCGGTTGCGGTTTGCTGAAACCACTGTTGCAGCGGCAGTAAATTTGCCAGTAACAGCAAAACGATAAAGCAGATTGCAAAACCTTGCCAAAACCCTTTTCGGTTTAAACGTCCGTTAAATGAAAACAACAACTGCGCCCACGACACTCCGACACACCTCTTTTCGATAGCATTAAAGTGCGGTCATTATAAAGGATTTGCTGTGATTTTCGAGGTGAATCGTCATCTAACGCCGGATTTCGGTCTCAAAATAGCGCATTCGCCGATCCGGCGCCGGAATAAAATTTTTCACGTTGTCGGAAACCGCATAAATGCTGTCTTCATTAAACAGCGGAATATAATAAGCCTGTTGATGGAGAAAAGCGGCAATCTCTTGCAGTAATCGCTCCCGTTCGGTTTTGTCTTTCAGATTGCGCTGTCTGTCGAGCAGGGTATCCAGCTTAGCGGAATGGATCTGCGGATTCCACGATTGACTGCTGTGATACAGCAAATAAGCGCTATCGCCGTAATCCATCGTCCAACCGTTCCAGCCGAATTGGAAAATCTCATCGCTCTGTTCAGTCGGCACAAACCCGTTGCGTAAATGAAGCTGTTCAATCACCGGCACCAGCTTGACGTTCAAATCCAGCGCTTTCAAAAACACGCCGACGGCGCGCGCCATTTCATAGATATTGTGATTGCTGACTCGATAATTAATATTAATCGTCTCTCCGGCTTTAACGCCGGCTTGCTGTAACAGTTTTTTCGCCTGTGCCACATCGTAAGGGTAAACCGCCAATGTCGGCGCATAACCGAACATTATTTCCGTTTGTAGCCCCGCCACCGTTCTGCCATGGCCTTTCAGCAAAATATTGATCAACGCTTGTTTATCGATAGCCATATTCAATGCTTGCCGAACCCGAATATCCTGCATGATTTTTTTATCAAGATTAAACTGTAGGGTTTGCACATTGAAACCCGGCACGGCAACGATATCCATTCCGTTTGCATTTTGAATGCGTAAAATTGCGGCAAACGGGACATCGTGCAGAATATCCAGCTCCCCCGCCAGAAAAGCCTGAACCCGCTGCTCTTCATCGGCGATAAAACGAAACAACAGCGAATCGGTCTTGGCAACGCCGGCAAAGTAATCGGGGTTGGCTTTTAACAGCAAAAAATCATCTTCTTTCGATTCGACAAATTTAAACGGCCCGGTACCGACCGGATAGATGTCGAAATGGCGTTCGCCATATTTTTTGATATAGTCGGGCGGTACAATCATGCCGCCATAGCCGGATAATTTGGTTAAAAAAGAGGGATCGTAACGTTTCAACACGAAATCAACCGTGTAGTCATCGATTATCTTGATTTGTTTGATTGAATCGTATAAAGCGCGCTGTAACCCGTTGTCTTCGGCAAGCAGGCGATCAAACGTAAACTTGACCGCCTCAGCATCAAACCGCTCTCCGTTATGAAACAGCACATTACGGCGCAGTTCAAAACGGAAGTGCAGGCCGTCGTCCGACATTTGCCATTTTTCCGCCAACCCCGGCACCAGCTCAAACGTTTCAGTCCGCAGCACTAAACCGTCAAACATATTCGAGGCGATTGCCCCCCAGAACAAATTATAACTGTCAATCGGATCCCAACTTAACGGGGCGTGCCGCTTGCCGATCACCAGTGTTTCGGCTTGTGCGGTTCCTACCCCGACAACCCACAGCAGTAAGATCAAAAATCTTTTCATCACCTCATAGCCTCTGATTCAAAACGAAATAAACAGACGAAAAATCCGATATCATGATAGAGCAAATCGGCGAGAACACAATAATCAAATCGGTTAATTTACAACCACAAACAGACGAAAAAAGAGCCGATATCTCGGCTCCGTGTATTACTGATTGAATTGATTGATTAAAGTTGTTGCAGAAAGGACAACAGCTGCGCCGTTTCAATCATCTGCTTTTCGCCCGTCGCACGGTTTTTATATTCAACTTCACCGTTTGCCAGATTTTTCTCGCCGATCACCAGCATATGCGGCACGCCGATCAGCTCCATATCGGCAAACATCACGCCCGGACGCTCTTTACGATCATCAAAAATCACGTCCACACCTTGTTGTTGCAAAGTGCGGTACAGTTGCTCGGCATACTGTTGTACGACTTGTGATTTATGCATGTTCATCGGCACAATCGCCACTTGGAACGGTGCGATTTGCGGCGGCCAGATAATCCCGCGCTCATCGTGATTCTGTTCGATGGCGGCTGCCACCACACGGCTGACCCCGATACCGTAGCACCCCATCGTCATCACTTGCGGGCGGCCGTCTTCTCCCTGCACGGTAGCGTTCATCGCGTTTGAATATTTATCGCCCAGTTGGAAAATATGCCCGACTTCAATACCGCGTTTGATCTGTAATGTCCCTTTTCCGCACGGGCTCGGATCCCCTTCGACCACATTGCGCAGATCGGCAACGGTTGCCAACGGCAGATCACGCTCCCAATTAATACCGAAATAGTGTTTATCGTCAATATTCGCTCCGGCGCCAAAATCGCTCATCTTGGCAACAGTGCGATCGATAACCAACGGAATCGGCAAATTAATCGGACCGAGCGATCCCGGGCCTGCGCCAATCACGGCACGAATTTCGTCCTCGGTCGCAAAAGTCAGCGGACTTGCCACTTCGGTTAATTTCTCCGCCTTAACTTCATTCAGCTCGTGATCACCACGTACCATTAACGCAATCAATTTATGGCCGCTCTCTTCGCTGGCATGAACCATCAGAGTTTTCACCGTTTTCTCAATCGGTAAGCCGAATTGTTCTACCAATGCCGCAATCGTTTTACAGTTCGGAGTATCGACCAAACGCAATTCCTCACCGGCCGGCGCCCGTTCGCCCGGAGCCAATGCTTCCGCCAGTTCGATGTTGGCGGCATAATCGGAGTCGGTTGAAAAAACAATATCGTCCTCGCCGCTGGCCGCCAAAACCTGAAACTCGTGCGATGCACTGCCGCCGATGGAACCGGTGTCCGCCTGCACCGCACGGAAATCCAACCCCAGACGGGTGAAGATATTACTGTAAGTGCGGTACATCAGATCATAAGTCTGTTGCAGGCTTTCCTGCGTAATGTGGAACGAATAAGCATCTTTCATCAAAAATTCGCGTGCGCGCATCACACCGAAACGGGGGCGCACTTCATCACGGAATTTGGTTTGAATCTGGTATAGATTGATCGGCAACTGTTTGTAAGAGGTCAGTTCACGGCGTGCCAGATCGGTGATTACCTCTTCATGGGTCGGCCCCAAAACAAAAGGACGCGCGCCGCGATCGGTAAAGCGCAATAACTCAGGGCCGTATTGCTCCCAACGCTCGGATTCAATCCACAAATCACCCGGCTGTACCACCGGCATCGACACTTCCAGCGCACCGCTCTTGTCCATTTCCTCACGCACGATTTGTTCGACTTTACGCAACACTTTCAGCCCGGTCGGCGTCCAGATATACAGCCCCGACGCCAGCGGGCGAATCATGCCCGCGCGCAGCATTAACTGATGACTGACCACTTCGGCATTGTTTGGGGTTTCCTTGAGGGTAGATAATAAATAATGTGATGTCCGCATGATGTTTCCTGTGATTCGATTTCAAAAAATTGCGGCTATTCTAGCACTCAAGCCGCTTATTAAAAACAAAAATAGCCGTTCGGCTTACCCGAAGCGCACTTGGGTTTGCCGACCATTCCTTTATCGGGTTTTTTGTGCCTAAAAATACAGATGCGAGGCGAAAAAACCGCAAATGCTTTTAAGGGCTAAAACCGTTTACTCACTTCCAGATAAATCCGATTTTTATCATAAGAATAAAGCGGATTGTTACTGTCGACTTTGGTGTAATTCCATGTAATTCGAGGGGTGATGCCCCAAATATGCCAGTCCCGATGCCATAAGCTGAGCTGTACGCCGTACTCTTTGTTTTTCTGCAATATCTTGAAAATGGGCGCTTCGTGCTGATAACGCCGCAGCGCATAGTTCAACGAAATCCGGCTGGAAATACCCCACGACCACTCCTGTCCCCAGCCGATTCGCGCCCCGACTCGACTGTAAGCATCACTTTTATCCCGTGCATTATCACGGCTGTAATCCCCACCGACAAACCAATATTGATTGCTGTTCGGCATATATAATAGCGTATTCGACCATAAATAATTATTGCCGTTCAAATGCTTACGGCTGACATAACGTTGCTCGCCATACTCAAGTGCGGTCGAAATCTGCCAACGCGGCGTCAGCCAATGCGAGAGGTCCAAACGCAAACCGGAATTTTGCGAAAAGCGTTTTAACGAATCGCTGCCCGACGAACCGCCGCCGTACCAACGGCGTTCGCTAAACGGCATCAGACTGATTTCACTTTGCGCCGTCTGATAGCCCAAGCCGGCACTGATTCGTGCATTGAATTCATTGTATTTTTTATTGTCCCAATAATAACGCCCATAACCCGCCAAACTAAGTTTGGCAAACAAACCGTGTTGCAACGACCATTTTTTATCCGCACTCAGATTATAGCCGATACCTTCCGCCGCCTCAGCCTCCCAAGCCTTCCATTCGCCTAATTTCGTGCCGGCTTTCGCCGCATTATTGACATTACGCTCGTTCAGATAACTCAAACCGCCCTGAAACGTCCACGCGTCACGTTTGCCAAGTGCGGTCAGATATTGATTGATATGCGCCAAAAATTGCGGCGACAACGGTTCGCTGCGCAATTTTTCAAACTGATCTTGCGCCGCTTCATTGTCGTTATTCAAAAACAGCACCTGCGCCAGTTGGTAGCGCACCGGAACAAAGTCGGAATTTTCTGAAAACAGTTGACGGTATAATATAATTGAACGCCGATAATCGCCCTGTTCGCGCGCCGCTATTGCTTTCGCCCAGATCAGTAAATTCGGATCCTGCGCCTTTTGTTGTTCATACAGCGGCAACAACAACTGTACGCCTTCGGCATTATTTTGCATTAGTGCCGGAATCAGCGCACGGGTGATCAGTTCGGGATATTGTGCCAATTGTTCTTTGGTCATCGAAATCGATTGCCCATTGCTTTCGGCCTGAGACCGCACCTGTTCGGCTGGCGGCAATGTCGGTTTTGCCACTTGAAGTTTTTCATCGGGCAGATCGATCCGCGCTTCTTCTGCGGTCACGGTTTTAGCAAATGCCGGAAAGCCGAATAACGGTAATACCAGGGTTGAAAGCAGAAATATGTTTTGTTTTTTCATTATTGTTCTCAAGAAAAAAGGCTACCTAACCTTAGACAGCCTTCATTATATGTTATTTTAAAATGAGATCTATTATTGTTTTCCGGCGGCGAACACCACTCCCCATTTGCCGTTATGCGCTTCACCGGCAACCTCTTCCGCACTCGAGCCAAAGAAAGCGCCGTTGAGCGGGGCTATATTTTTCATATCAAAGCAATTTCAGATCAATGACACATCTTTACAAAACGGGCATTGTTTTGTCATGAAACTGTGCTAGTATCGCAATCAATTCTCATTTACACCAAATTGAATGAGAATCAACAACTTCCTTATTTATTTTAAAAGAGGCTATGACAATGAAAAAAGCTGTATTAACCGCACTTTGTGCCTTATCCGCCAGCTCATTAACCCAGGCTCACGATTTATGGACCTACGCCCAAGATGCCGAAGCGGGTAAGCCGCTGAAAGCGGTTCTCGGTTATGGCGATAACTTCCCGTTAGGTGAAAAAATTGCGGAAAAACGTCTGCATATTTTAAACCCGCTACAACTCGTCACCCCTGAAAAAAGCGAAACATTAAAACAACAGGGCGAAAATTATCAATATGTCAGCCCGCAGGCATTGGGCGCCGGCGAATATAAAATCACCGGCACCTATAACCCGACATTCTGGTCAAAAAACGAAGAGGGTTGGAAAATGCAAAATATGAACGAAGTGCCTGATGCGCACTATTGCGAACAATCCAGTATGTATGCGTCTACTTACTTCAAGCTGGGCAAGGCAAACGTGACGGAATTCGCACAAAAACCGGTCGGGCTGGAATTAGAAATCGTGCCGTTGGTTGATCCGACGCAAATCAAGCCGATGCAAGTCGTGCCGGTACAAGTCTTGTACAACGGCGAACCGCTGAAAGGCGCGACCGTGATCGGTACCACCGATACGCTGACCAAACTGGATTGGGATGCGGTGATGGATCACCGTGAACCGCAGGCGTTCTCCGGTAAAACCGACAAAAAAGGCATGATGAACCTGATTCCGCTGGTCGCCGGCACGTGGAAATTGAAAACCAGCCACGAAGCGGATTTCCCTGATCAAAAAGTCTGCCAGAAGAAAAAAATGTACAGCACCTATACGTTTGCCGTCAAATAAGCATAAAAAAGCGGCAGGATAACCTGCCGCACATCTTCTGACCGCACTTGCCGTTTAAGACGGATCCAACGGCGCCTGCACCATCAGTTCATTGGCTTCGCTGTTCAACAACACCAGATAACGCTGATACTGCTTCAGCACATCGGCAATCAGTTCGTCTACCGACATATACTGTACATCATAGCCGATTCGCCCGTCGCCGAAATAAGTAATCGGCTCAAACACTTGCTCATGTTTCACGCTCGGCAGGCTTTCGTCTTCCAACATCGAAAGTGCGGTATCCTTACGCTGAATCGCAACGCCGTAAACAAAATCCCGCATTGCGCCTTTCTGAATCACCAATTCAATGCTGCGTTGCGGCGCTTGGCTTTCGTTCAACCGCACTTGTAACTTGTGCTTATCGACCAATTCATTACGCAACTGATAAAACGCCGGTTTGACCACCGCATTCATAAATTGCTGAATATCCTCTTCTTGTGTCTGTTTTAGAATCTGTCCCAATCGTTTTTTCCACTTTTCACCGCTCCAGAAAACCGTCGACTGGTTCAAACCGGTGTTGAAATAACTTTTATCCGCCCTCAAACCTTGCAATAAACTGAAACACAACAGCACCGTAATCAACGCAAACGGCAGCGCCACAATCAGCGTCATGGCCTGCACCGCCCCCAAACCGCCCGAATTGAGCAGCGCAATCGACAGCACAATCATGATGACGCCCCACAACACACTCTGCCAGCGCGGCATCTCTGTCGTCTTGCCGTTGGAGGCAATATTATTCAACACAAAAATCCCTGAATCCGCCGAGGTAATAAAAAACAGCGATAAAATCAATAATGCCAATAATCCGCTCACTGTCGGCAGCGGAAAATATTGTAAAAAAGCGAACAATAAGGTTTCCGGTGCAGCGGTCAGCGCGCTCAAGGCGCCGTCTGACGCCAAATCCTGCATGATGGCGCTATCACCAAAAACCGTAAACCATAACAAATTGAACGTGGACGGAATAATCAAAACACCGAGAATAAATTCACGAATGGTTCTGCCGCGTGAAATGCGGGCAATAAACAAGCCGACAAACGGCGCCCAAGAAAACCACCAAGCCCAGTACAACACCGTCCAACCACTAAACCAGCCGGCATGTTCCGGCGCATAACTGAACGTGCGGAAACTGATCTCAATCAAATTGCTTAAATAATAACCTATATTTTCCGAAAACACTGACAATAGAAAAAGGGTTGAGCCGCTGAACAGGATAAACAGCATGAAAATCAATGCTAATCCCAAATTAATCTCACTCAAGCGACGCACGCCTTTGCCCACGCCGGAAATCGCCGACAACACCGCAATGCCGACCACGACCAAAATCACCACCGAATTGGTGGCGAGATTATTGTTTTCTACAATCCCCATCGCCAGCAAACCGGCATTCAGCTGCGAAGCGCCGTAGCCCAGTGTCGTGATAATCCCGAACAGGGTCGCCACCAACGCCAACGCATCAATAATATGGCCGTATATGCCGTGGATTTTATCGCGCAACAACGGATAAAACGCCGAACGGATCGACAACGGCATACGGTAACGGAAACCGAAATATGCCAATGCCAGCGCAATCGTGCCGTAAATCGCCCACGGGTGAATCCCCCAATGGTAGAAGGTATACAACATCGCATCTTTTTGCGGATTGCCCTCGGTAATCGGCGCAACCGAGTGCATTAACGGTTCCGCCACACCGAAATACATCAAACCGACCCCCATGCCGGCGGCAAACAACATCGCCACCCACGAAAAAAACGGATATTCCGCTTCTTCTTCGTCACTGCCTAAGCGAATATCACCCAAACGGCTCATTGCCAGCAACAATAAAAACAGAATAAAAAAGCTGACCGACAGAATATAGAACCAGCTGAAATGGCTGAATGCAAAATTTTTGGCGGAATCCAGATTTTGCTGCATGATCTGCGGAAAAAAGATACAAAAAACCGCCAGCGCAACCACAAACAGAAAACTCGGCACAAATACCGGCATACTGAATGTCGTCTTATTTTTTAATAACGAAAACAAACCGTTAGCTCCTTAATCATTATCATTGAGTCAATATTCAAAATAAAAACCGCACTTATAATAATTAATTGGAATAAATAAATCAAATTTAATTACCAAAAGAAATAAAAATCAAAGAAAACGCCCATAAAAAAACCGGCTGAGATTTCGCCCAACCGGTTTTATGGATTTAACCCGTTACTTCAAAAAATACTGGTAAGAGAGTAAATCGGTAACATCCTGATAGGCATAGCCCAGCGCTTGCAGATGGTGCTGAAACACCTGTTCGGTGGTTTCACTAAGCTGGAAGGCACAAAGAATATCGCCGTAATCCGCGCCGTGGTTACGATAATGAAACAGGGATATATTCCATTGCGTACCCAATGTCTGCAAAAATTTCACCAGTGCGCCCTTCTGTTCAGGAAACACAAAAGTATACAATTTTTCCCGCTGTGCGCCGGCACTGCGCCCACCGATCATGTAACGGATATGGGTTTTCGCCACATCGTCATCGGACAAATCTTTCACATCATAACCGGCTCGCTGTAACTGGGCGATAATCTCCTGTTTTTCCGCTTCGCCGCCACTGACCCGAACACCGACGAAAACACAGGCTTGTTGCTTGTCGGCATAGCGGTAATTAAATTCGGTAACGGCACGATCGCCCAATAAATGACAGAATTTGAGAAAACTGCCTTTTTGTTCCGGAATGGTCACCGCCAGCAGCGCTTCGTGTTTTTCACCGATTTCACAGCGTTCTGAAACATAGCGTAAACTGTGGAAATTCAAGTTGGCGCCGGACAAAATATTAACCAAGGTTTCGCCTTGAATATTGTGCTGTTTGACGTATTTTTTCAACCCCGCCAGCGACAATGCCCCCGACGGCTCGGAAATGGCGCGCACGTTCTCAAAAATATCCTTCACTGCGGCACAGATTTCGTCGCTATCCACGGTAATCACATCATCTAAATACTGTCGGCAAACACGGAAAGTTTCATCGCCGATTCGTTTTACCGCCACGCCGTCGGCAAACAACCCGACCCGTTCCAGATCCACCGGCTCACCGGCATCCAACGCCGCTCTCAGACAGGCGGAATCTTTCGATTCGACGCCGATGACTTTCACTTCCGGCATCAATTGCTTGATTAACACCGCCACGCCAGCCGCCAGACCGCCGCCGCCGACCGGCACGAAAATACGATCGATGTGTTGTGACTGCTGAAGCAGCTCCATTGCCAACGAACCCTGCCCTGCAATCACCGCCGGATGATCGAACGGCGGAATAAACGTCATATGCTTGCTTTGCGACAATTCAATCGCTTTGGCTTTCGCATCATCAAAATTGGCGCCGTGCAACAGCACTTCACCGCCGAAACCGCGTACGGCTTCCACTTTGATCGACGGGGTATTTTGCGGCATCACAATCAGCGCCTTCAATCCCAGTTTTCTTGCCGATAACGCCACGCCTTGCGCATGATTGCCTGCCGAAGCGGCAATCACCCCGGCGGCTTTTTGCGGCTCGCTCAGGCCGGTGATCATGGCATAGGCACCACGAATTTTAAAACTGTTGACCGGCTGCCTGTCCTCCCGTTTGATATAAATTTGGTTATCAAAACGCTCGGACAGTTTTTCCATTTTTTGCAGCGGCGTCACCTCAACTACATCGTAGATATTGGAGGTCAACACCGCTCTGAGATATTCGCTACCGCTCGGTTGTACGGAAATCGTCATGGCATCAGTCCTGCAACTTGCTGCGATCGCGCACCGCACCTTTATCGGCGCTGGTTGCCAACATGGCATAGGCTTTCAACGCCAATGAAACCTGACGTTGACGATTTCTCGGCTTCCAGCCGTTTGCCTCTTGCTCGCGGCGGCGGTTCGCCAGCTCCGCATCATCAACAACTAATTGGATCGAACGGTTCGGAATGTCAATTTCAATAATATCGTTGTCTTTAACCAAACCAATCATTCCGCCGGCCGCCGCCTCAGGTGAGCAATGACCTATCGACAATCCCGAGGTACCGCCGGAAAAGCGACCGTCCGTTAACAATGCACAGGCTTTGCCCAAGCCCATCGATTTCAAATAACTGGTCGGATACAGCATTTCCTGCATTCCCGGCCCGCCTTTCGGGCCTTCATAACGAATTACCACAACATGACCCGCTTGGACTTTACCGCCGAGGATAGCGGCCACCGCATCATCCTGACTCTCAAATACAATCGCTTTGCCGGTGAACGTTAAGATACTTTCATCGACACCGGCGGTTTTAACGATACAACCGTTTTCCGCCAAATTACCGGACAACATTGCCAAACCGCCGTCTTGGCTATAAGCATTTTCTTTATTGCGGATACAACCCGAAGTGCGGTCATCGTCTAGCGAATCCCAACGACAGGATTGTGAAAACGCTTCGGTGGTGCGGATACCCGCCGGACCGGCACGGAAAAACGACCGCACTTGCTCATCATCGGTCCGCATAATGTCGTAACGATCGAGTTGCTCCGACATGCTGTAACCCAAGACGGTACGGGTTTGATTGTTCAACAGACCGGCGCGATCCAATTCACCCAGAATGCCCATCACACCGCCGGCACGGTGAACATCTTCCATATGGTATTTATTGGTATTCGGTGCCACTTTGCTCAAACAAGGTACGATTCTCGACAGGCGGTCAATATCATCCATACTAAAATCGACTTCCGCTTCTTGCGCCGCCGCCAGTAAATGTAACACCGTATTAGTCGAGCCGCCCATCGCAATATCGAGACTCATCGCATTGTCAAACGCCGCTTTGGTGGCGATCGAACGCGGCAGAACACTGTCGTCATCGTGTTGGTAGTAACGGTTGCACAGTTCTAAAATTTGGGTTCCCGCTTGCAAAAACAACTGTTTACGGTCGGCATGGGTCGCCAGACAAGAGCCGTTGCCCGGCAAGCTCAAGCCTAACGCTTCGGTCAGGCAGTTCATCGAGTTGGCGGTGAACATGCCGGAACAGGATCCGCAGGTCGGACACGCCGAACGCTCGATGGCTTCGCTGTCGGCATCACTGACATTCGGATCCGCACTTTGAATCATCGCGTCGACCAAATCCAGCTTAATCAATTGATCGGATAATTTGGTTTTGCCGGCTTCCATCGGCCCGCCGGATACGAAAATCACCGGAATATTCAAGCGTAGCGCCGCCATCAACATACCCGGCGTGATTTTGTCACAATTGGAAATACACACCATCGCATCGGCGCAATGGGCATTGACCATATACTCTACCGAATCGGCGATCAGCTCGCGTGACGGCAGCGAATACAGCATACCGCCGTGTCCCATCGCAATGCCGTCGTCCACCGCAATTGTGTTGAACTCCTTGGCAATGCCGCCGTTAGCTTCGATTTGATCCGCCACCAATTTGCCCATATTGCGCAAATGGACATGCCCCGGGACAAATTGGGTAAAGGAGTTTACCACCGCAATAATCGGCTTACCGAAATCCTGATCTTTCACTCCGGTCGCGCGCCACAATGCTCTCGCCCCCGCCATATTACGACCTTGGGTACTGGTCGCCGAACGCAATTTAGGCATAATCTTTTCCTCTGTTTAAACAATCACTCACATAATATGCGGTTTAACCGCACTTTTGTTTCACTTCCGCTTATTTAACCGCCACGTATCTGACATCAAACAGCTTGCTCAGCTGATTTACCAATGTTGCAATCGGGCGCTCCCCCGTCACGTTGAAATTCAGTTCAATCTGATTCTCACTTGAATCCATTGCCAATTGTATGACACAAAATCCACGATGGCGCACAACACGCAAAATGCGCTCCAATACTTCCGGGCGCCATTGCGCTTGCAGGATTAATTGATATTCTTTCATCTTGTTATCTCTATATGTTATTCGCCAAACCACACTTAAACGCCAATATCTTCCAACATGGTTTCATTACTCGCCCCCGGCGGCACCAACGGCCAAACGTTTTCATCTTCATCAATGCAAACATGCAGCAGATAAGCGCCCTCACTGTCAATCAGCCGTTGCAAAGCGTCTTGCACCTGCGAACCGTGTTCGATCCGCTCGCCGGCAATGCCGAATGCCGCCGCCAATGCGACAAAATCCGGATTATCGTCCAAAATGGTTTCACTGTGGCGCCCGTGGAAAAACAGAGACTGCCACTGGCGCACCATACCCAGCCGCTGATTATCCAACAACAAAATCTTAATCGGCAGTTTGCCGCGCTTGATTGAACCGAGTTCCTGCACATTCATCATAAACGAGCCGTCGCCGGTGACCAAAATAACGCAATCTTCGGGACGGGCTTTTTGTGCGCCCACCGCCGCCGGCAAACCGAATCCCATCGTACCCAGTCCGGCCGAGGTAATATAATTTTCAGGCAGGTTATGCGCCATATGTTGCGCCGACCACATTTGGTGCTGCCCGACGTCAGTGGTGACGACCGCACTTTGCGGTTTGAGCGCCGACAAGGTTTTCAATAATGTCCACGGATGAATATTCTGCTGATGTTCATTGCCCGGATAAATAAACGGGAAATCCTGTTTCAAGCGTTGAATATCCTGCTGCCAGTCGGTGATCGCCAAAGGTATCGCCAGTTCGTCAAAGGCCTGCGACAGATCACCGCGCAGCACCACATCGGCCTTGCGCAATTTATTGATTTCGGCAATATCGATATCGGCGTGAATCACTTTCGCATACGGCGCAAAACTCTCCAGCTTGCCCGTCACCCGATCATCAAAACGGGCGCCGAAAACCAATAGCAAATCGCTTTCCTGCACCGCATAATTGGCGGCTTTGGTGCCGTGCATACCGACCATACCCATATAATACGGCTGTTCTGCGTCAATTGCGCCCAACCCCTTAATGGTAGAAACCGACGGCATAGCTGTCGTTTGCAAAAAACGGCGTAATGCCGGCACCCCACTTGCCATGCCGACACCGCCGCCGACATACAACACCGGACGTTTGGCTTGTTGCAACAATACCTTGGCTTGTTGCAGATTGTCGCCCTGTTGCGCCGGGGCATTGTCCGGCGGCAAGACGATCGGCTGCGCCGTTGTCGGGGCAAACTGCACATCTTTCGGAATGTCGACCAACACCGGCCCCGGACGGCCGCTTCGTGCGCACTTGAACGCCTGCGCCAGAATCAGCGGCAACTCCTCGATATTCTGCACGATAAAGCTTTGTTTGGTACACGCCAGCGACAAGCCCAGCACATCAATTTCCTGAAAAGCGTCGGTGCCGATAAAAGGCGAGGCAACCTGTCCGGTAATCGCCACAATCGGCACGGAATCCAGCAGTGCATCCGCCAAACCGGTAATCAGATTAGTCGCCCCCGGCCCCGAAGTGGCGATACACACCCCGACTTTGCCGCTGGAACGGGCGTAACCGATGGCGGCAATCGCTGCGCCTTGTTCATTACGACAGAGCAGATGATCCAGACCCGAATCATAAATCGCATCATACACCGGCATAATCGCCCCGCCGGGGTAGCCAAAAATCACATCGACCTGATGTGCTTTCAAACTTTCGGTAACTAATCTTGCTCCGTTCATGTTTTCCTCGTAAACCGCACTTGCCTGCCTAACGTTGTCATAACAAAAAACCCCCGCTTGGGGCGAGGGTTTGTCTGATTTACAGCTTGATTCTGTTGCAAATTATCACCGCTCGCCGTCGGTGATAATAATCACCGCACCGAGAATAATACTAATAATAGAACGGACAACCGTTATGTTTGCAATCATATCGAACCAAGCCGGGTTAAATTTTATCTGTCTTACATAAATACCACATTTTATAGCCGCTTCAAACATTTTTTTCAGTTTATAAAATAATTTTTACCTGATTATTTTTCCAATTTGTGAGCGGGATTACAGACTTTGTCCGCATAATTACATACATTAACCACCTATTTATTTTCGATAACGCAAGGAGTGATGATGAAAAAATGGATAAATAACCTCGAAAATGTATTAAAAGAACAAATTTCCGGCTTAATTCTTTCCAATCCGAACTTAAAACTTAATGCGGAACCGCTGTATGTCTGCCGAGCCGACAGCCCTGTCGACGGTAAAGTCGCCATTATTTCCGGCGGCGGCAGCGGACACGAGCCGATGCACGCCGGTTTTGTCGGAGCAGGTATGCTTGACGGCGCCTGCCCCGGTGAAATTTTCACCTCGCCGACACCGGATCAGATGGTGGCGTGTGCAAGTGCGGTCGACAGCGGTCGAGGCGTACTGTTGCTGATTAAGAACTATACCGGCGATGTACTGAATTTTGAAACGGCGGTTGAAATTCTGCATGACGGCGGTACGCCGGTCGCTACCGTTCTGATCGATGACGATGTGGCGGTAAAAGACAGTCTCTACACCGCCGGCAGACGCGGAGTCGCCAACACCGTTCTGCTTGAAAAAATTCTGGGTGCCGCCGCCGAGCGCGGTGATTCACTGGCACAACTGGCGGAATTAGGCGCCAGACTGAACAACGCCGGCCATTCCATCGGCGTGGCGCTAGCCGCCTGCACCGTACCTGCCGCCGGTAAACCGTCCTTCACACTGGCGGAAAACGAGATGGAGTTCGGGGTCGGCATTCACGGTGAACCCGGCATTGAACGCCGCCCGTTTGTCAATTTGGATCAAACCGTTGATCAAATGTTTGCCACGCTGATTGAAAACGGCGGTTTTGAACGCCCGATCCGCCGCTGGGACAACCAAAGTGCGGTCTGGCAAGAAATGTACGAAGCCAAATCCGCCTTACAACGCGGTGATCGGGTGATTGCACTGGTCAACAATCTCGGCGGCGTACCGTTGTCGGAATTGTACGGCGTGTACCATCGTTTAACCAGCTGCTGCTCACAGTTCGGGCTGAGTATTGAACGCAATCTGGTCGGCGCTTTCTGCACCTCCCTCGACATGCAAGGCGTATCGATTACCTTACTGAAAGTCGATGACGACATACTCTCACTATGGGATGCGCCGGTCAATACTGCCGGTTTGCGTTGGAAAGCATAATGCGCAATACCGTTAAAAATCGAGGAGATAACATGAACTTAACCAAACGGCACATTATACAATGGCTACAAAACAGCGCCGCCGTGTTTGAACGGCAACGCGATTATCTGACGGAACTGGATACGGCTATCGGTGATGCCGATCACGGCTTAAATATGCAGCGCGGTTTCAGCAAAGTGCTTGAAAAACTGCCGACCGTTGCCGATCAAGATATTGCCGCCATCTTGAAAAGCACCGGTATGACATTGCTGTCCAGTGTCGGCGGTGCAAGCGGGCCGCTGTTCGGCACGTTTTTTATCAAAGCCGCACAACGTACTGCCGGACAGGAAACACTGGATTTAACGCTGTTTCAGCAGATGCTGCAAGACGGTGTAGACGGCATTGTTGCCCGCGGACGGGCAGAAGCCGGCGATAAAACCCTGTGTGACGTATGGCTGCCGGTACTGACATCACTCACCGACAGTGAACGACAAAAAGCCACTTTGCCGCAGGCATTGCAAAGTGCGGTCGAAACCGCCGAAAGCGCCCTTGCCGCCACCATTCCGATGAAAGCCAGAAAAGGGCGTGCCAGTTATTTGAACGAGCGCAGCATCGGCCATCAAGACCCCGGCGCAACCTCAGTGTTATATTTGCTGCAAGCGCTGTCCGCTGCGGTGCGGGAGGTATAATGGTTAATTTGGTTTTGGTTTCCCACAGTGCAACACTGGCCGCCGGCTTACTCGAATTAATGCGGCAAATGTGCGCCGACAACTGCAAAATCGCCGTTGCCGCCGGTATTGACGACCCGGCAAACCCTATCGGCACCGATGCAATAAGCATTCTGCAAGCGATCGAATCGGTCTATACGCCCGACGGTGTACTCGTGCTTGTTGATTTGGGCAGTGCCATTCTCAGCGCCCGAAGCGCCTTGGATTTGCTCGATCCCGAAATAGCGCCCAATGTAAAAATCAGTGCGGCACCGCTGGTCGAAGGTGCTATCGGTGCGGTCGTTGCCGCCTCCGGCGGCGATCCGCTCGATAGGGTCGAACAAGAGGCCTGCCTCGCACAGCAAGCGAAATCGGCACAATTAAATTGAGACAAGGCTTGTTTCCGTGCCGATAATCGGTATAGACTGAGGACACTGAACGGCAACCAAAAAGATCGCGTATGGCATCCTATAATCAAAAACAGCAAGCCCTGATTCAACAACTGAAGAACATTGTCGGCGAAAAGCATCTGCTGACCGAGCCGAACCGCACTTTGCCTTACCGACAAGGTTTCCGTTTCGGCAGCGGTAACGCCTTGGCGGTCGCCCTGCCTGCCTCGCTAATCGAACAATGGCGGATTTTACAGGCTTGCGTCAAGGCGGACGTGATCGTGATCACGCAAGCCGCCAACACCGGTCTGACCGGCGGCTCGACCCCTGACGGGAACGACTATGATCGCGATCTGGTGATCGTCAACACCTTGCGGATAGACCAAATTCAAATTATTAACCGTGCCGAACAAGTGATCTGTCTGCCCGGCAGTACGCTGTTCAAGCTGGAAGAAGTCTTGCTGAAGCACGGACGTGAAGCCCACTCCGTTATCGGCTCCTCCTGCCTCGGCGCATCGGTACTCGGCGGAATATGCAACAATTCAGGCGGCGCACTGGTACAACGCGGTCCGGCGTATACCGAAATGGCACTGTTTGCACAGCTTGATCAAAACGGTGAACTGCATTTAATCAACCATTTAGGGATCGATTTGGGCAACGAGCCGGAAGAAATGCTGTCCCGTCTGCAACAAAAACGTTATCGAGAAGCGGATATCAAGTGCGGTTCGGGGCAGGGGCATGATCACGGCTATTGTGATCACGTCCGCCAAGTTGATGCCGATACGCCGGCTCGTTTTAATGCCGATCCCCGTCGGTTATACGAAGCCTCCGGCTGTGCCGGCAAATTAATGGTGTTTGCCGTGCGGTTGGACACCTTCCCGTTGGAAAAAAACAGTCGGGTATTTTATATCGGCACCAATCACACCGAAGAACTCAATGCGATTCGCCGCCATATCCTGAGCCGCTTTCAATCACTGCCGGTCTCCGGCGAATATATTCACCGTGAAGCGTTTGATGTCGCCGCCGTATACGGCAAAGACACCTTTTGGGCGATTAAAACCTTAGGCACCAATAATCTGCCGAAACTGTTCGCACTCAAGAACAAAATTGATCGTATCTGCAACAAACTGCCGTTTCTGCCGAAACATATTTCGGACAAAAGTATGCAGCTGTTCAGTCGGCTGCTGCCGCAGCATTTGCCGAAAAAAATGCGGCAATATCGTGACCGATACGAACACCATCTAATCTTGAAAATGGCCAATAGCGGCATTGAAGAAGCCCGTGCTTTTTTGCAGGATTATTTTGCCCGCCATCAAGGGGATTTTTTCGAATGTAATCCGCAGGAATCACAGGCGGCGATGCTCCATCGCTTTGCCGTTGCCGGCGCCGCCGTCCGCTATCGGATCATTAACCATAAAACGGTAGAAGATATTGTCGCCCTCGATGTGGCATTGCGCCGCAATGATCCGCAATGGTTTGAAACCTTACCGCCGGCACTCGATCGGCAGTTTATCCACAAACTGTACTACGGCCATTTTATGTGCCATGTTTTCCATCAGGATTATATCGCCAAAAAAGGAACCGACCCGACGGCGCTGGAAGAAGAGATGTTGGAATTATTGGAACAGCGCGGCGCACAATATCCGGCGGAGCATAACGTGGGCCATTTATATCATGCCAAACCGACATTGAAGGCATTTTATCGCGATCTGGATCCGACCAACAGCTTCAATCCCGGCATTGGTAAAACCTCCAAACTGAAACACTGGCGTTAACGCCTCAATCTACGCTCAGGCTTGCCTGATACCGCACTTTCGTATTGCAGAAAACAAAAAAATCCCCTTAGCCTCACGGCCAAGGGGTAAACACAAACTAAATAGAGGAAAGTTTGTTATTCGATAATCAATCCGTTGCCGTCATAGCGCAACACTTGCACCGCACTTAGCGCTTTACCGCCATGACTTTCGCCACCGATTAATAAAACATTGTTATCATAAGACACCGTAACCGCATGGCTGACACCGTTGGTCAGCTCACCGATTCTTTTCCAGCGACCGTTTTTCAGGGTATAAATATCGTTATGCCACGCTCGGCTTAAGCCTTGATGGGCAAACAATTTGCCCTGCCGGAATTGTTGCTGCGCCCCCGGAAAATTACTGCCTCCGGCAATCAAATAGTGTCCGTTACTGTAGCCTGCCGCCGCACCGCTCAAACCTTCCGCAGTCTTTCCGACAACCGCAGGCAAATCCGATAATTTTTTCCATTCCGTGCGTTGCTTGCCGATCAGCCCCTGTTGGGTGTTTGCCGTATTCAAGCCGGGTTTGACCGCACCGCTGACCACCAGCACCGTCTCCCCCTGCCCGACAACGGCGGCGCAAGTTCTGGCGCTGAACGGCAGACTGCCTTCATTGCGCCAACGATTATCCGACGGTTGGTAACTCAGCAATTCGGCGGTAAAAAAATAATCCTGCGGCCGCTGTTCGAAATAGGCTTGCTGCACCGCCTCTTTTTCCGTGTGATCAGCGGCGGCGTAATCGTGTAAATACGCCCCTAAAATCTCAGGATTATTGCCGCCGAGCAGATAAATTTTCTCCTGATAAACCGCACTTCCCGCCCCGACAATGCCGCGCGGCGCACCGGTATCCAACTTTGCCCAGTTGTTTTGCCGTGGATCGTAGCGGTAAGCATCGTTCACCACCTGCAAACCGTTTTCACCTTGTTGCAGTCCGCCGAAAATATACAATTTGCCGTTCAGCGCCGCCGCAACCGCATACTGACGCTCGCCGCCGGGAAACTCGGCAATCGGCTGCCATTGCGATTGTTGACGGCTGAGATCCAACGCATAAAATCGATTGCCCGCACTGCCCAACCCGACATAAACCGTATTGCCGATCAGGGCGCCGCTGCCAAATTTAATCGGCTGCGGTAAATCCGGATAAGAACCTGCCTGCGCAGCCATCGCCACCGTCAAAAAAGAGAAAGTAAAACACGCTCGCAAGACGGTTTTTAGTCGTGTTTTCATCAATTTTATTCCATTATGCTGGCGTGGATTGGAAGACAATTATCATTTCGATGTGACGGAATGATAACGTCACTCCATGAAAAAATGCAAGGCAAAGTGCGGTTTTATGCATGAAATTCCAAGACAGATCACAGTTTTAACGTGATTATGCGGAATATTTCTACATCAGCGGCAACAACCGCCGCTGATGTAGAACACAAAGTGCGGTTATTTTTTCTTGAGCGGACGTTGCCAGTCGGCGATATGACGTTGTGCAACACGGGTGATTACCAGTTCGTTGTCGCCGACATCTTTGGTAATGGTACTGCCCGCGCCGATAGTCGCCCCGTCGGCAATCGTGACCGGCGCTACCAGCTGACTGTCGGAGCCGATAAACACATTATCGCCGATAACGGTTTTAAATTTATTGGCGCCGTCATAATTGCAGGTGATGACACCGGCGCCGATATTACAATTACTGCCGATTTCCGCATCGCCGACATAGGTCAAATGATTGACTTTAGATCCCTGACCGATCACCGCTTTTTTAATTTCGACAAAGTTGCCGACATGGGTTTGCGCCGCCAGCGCCGCCCCCGGACGCAAGCGCGAAAACGGCCCGATCACCGCACTTTCACCGATCACCGCCTCTTCAATCACCGAATACGGCTTGATTTCCACATCGGCGGCAATACGGCAGTTTTTCAACACACAACCTGCGCCGATACGTACCCGATCGCCCAACGCCACCTGCCCTTCGATAATTACGTTGACATCAATTTCGACATCTTTGCCGTGGCTCAACTCGCCACGCAAATCAAAGCGTGCGGGATCAACCAGCATTACGCCGGCCAGCAGAATTTTTTTCGCTTGCTGCTGCTGGTAGTAACGCTCTAATTGCGCCATTTGCAGGCGGTTGTTCGCCCCTTCTACTTCCATTCTGTCCGCCGCCGGCACAGCACACACCCGACAACCGTCCTGATTGGCAAACGCAATCACATCGGTAATGTAATACTCGCCCTGCGCATTGTTATTGTTCAAACGGGAAAGCCAGTTTTTAAAACTCGCCCCGCTCGCCACCATCACGCCGGTATTCACTTCTTGAATATTCAGCTGTTCCTGATTGGCGTCTTTTTGTTCCACAATCGCCACCACATTGCCGTCTTGACGGATAATCCGCCCATAACCGGTCGGATCGTCGAGTTTAACCGTCAACAACGCAATGCCGTTCTGTGGTTTGGCGGCAATCAGTTTTTCCAGTGTTTCGGGGGTAATTAACGGCCCGTCGCCATATAACATCAAAATATTTTCATCATCGGCAAAGTGCGGTGCGGCTTGCTGCATAGCATGCCCCGTGCCTAACTGCTCCGCCTGCAACACCCAATTAACCGGCTCGCCTTGCAAGCGCCGGCGCATCACTTCACCGCCGTGCCCGTAAATCAGGTGGATATTCTCCGCCCCCAGCTGTTTCACGGTATCAATCACATGTTTAACCATCGGCTTACCGGCAATTTTATGCAACACTTTCGGTAAATCGGAATACATTCTGGTGCCTTTGCCTGCCGCCAGAATCACCACACTTAATTTTTGTTTACTCATAATGGATTCTCTCGGAATAAAAATTGAACTGATTTTACACGAAATTCCGCTTATTACCTAGTATTGACGTCTCGTGG
>NZ_JSUM01000006.1 GCF_000772535.1 Chelonobacter oris | reverse complement strand
GTGTGGTGATTTCAGCGAAATAAACCGCACTTTTTCTTGCTAAAATGCTTAAACCGTGTGAATGGATTCATACGGTTTTTTTATCATTAGGTTTCCGAAATAAATACCTGATGATGCATCTGGCGACCTATATTGGTTTGAATCTCGTTTAATTGGTCAAACGATTGATTTATAAATTTAATAGACAAGGTGAGCACGACCGGTGTAAACATTCGATTAAGAAAAAATCGTCTATTTTCCGGCTGACCGCACTTTACTTGAGCGGAGTATAGATTGTTTAGTTAAATCGGATTCATTCGGCTAAACATTGTTTAAAATAATCAATGATGGCTTGTGTATTGATATTATTTCCGACAGTTTGATACTGTTCCAGTTTATTCAGCAATGTCTGAATTTCCGCTTTCGAATCCTGTCGGGCTTGTTGTTGGTAAAATATCAGGTTGTTCAGGGTAATGTCGACAATATGCGGTTCTGGATTCGCCAAGAGAATATATTTGCAGCACTGATAACCCAATTGGAAATTATTCACATAATACGCACTGATCGATAATTCAAAATAGATCCAAAAGTCATGAATGGATTTCTTAACAAATAAAATATCTTGTGCAGGAAAAGGGATATTTTTGGCAATTATACCCAATTGATAGGCTAATCGGCATTTTCCTTGAAGTCTGAGTAAGCGGGCTGCCTGATATAGGCATTCTATTCGTTGCGGATTATAATCGTAACCTTCAAGCCAGTAATAAAGTGCGGATTTTTCATCTTGCCGATGTTCGTAACAGATGCCTAGATTTTCGTATGAGCACGTTACTTCTTCTATCCATCCGCCCAATTTAATCCGTTTTAAATACCATTCAATCGCTTTTTCGTCATATTCGGCATCACGATAAGATTGCGCACAATAAAAGGCGTAGCGAGGTTTCAAGTCGTCATCTTCATTTTTTTCATATGCCTGTTCTAATAATAGGGCGTCTTTGAGATATTTATCGGGGTCTTGGCTGCGTTTGCCGAAACGTCCCGAAATAATCTGATATTCGCCGTGAATAACGGATTTTGATGGTGAAGCGGATTTTGATTCCAGAAATTCATGCAGCACGCTGCGCCAAAAAAATTGACCGTTATTTTTAATTAACAGAGGGCGGTAATAATTTGTGCCTTGATTGGACATGAGCATATGGTAACTGTCATGAGTGAGCTGCGGTAATATTAAATTCCCTTCTATTCGATCATCGGCATCGAAGATTAGAATATAATCTGTCTTTCCTTCACACTGTTTTAATGCCAGATTTCGATTGTGTGAAAAATTAACCCAGTGTGCATGATGAATTTCGCCCGAAATATTCTTTGTTGTAAAGAAGTCGGTAATAATCTTAACGGTATTATCCGTCGATCCCGTATCAGAAATGACCCAGTAATCAATATGAACGTGGCGAACAATATTTTCCAGCGTGTCTCGAATAATATCGGATTCATCTTTTACAATCATATTAAGGCAGATGGTTTGCGGCATATTTCCCTCAAAAGATAATTCAGGTTATACAGAGCTTGGATTTAATCCCATATATACATCAAAGCGGTGATTCTTGGTTGCCTGACTAAAGTGCGGTTTTTCTGCCGCCAGAAACGGCGCGTAATCGGGGCGTTTGACGACCACGCGTTTGCGTGCCAGTTGCCGTGCCGGAGCGAGCAATTGATCCGAATCCAAGTCGGCGCCGACTAAATATTGGAAAATCCGCATCTCTTTTTTAACCAAAGCGCTTTTTTGTTTGTGCGGATACATCGGATCGAGATAGACGACATCCGCCGCCTCGGTTTGTGCCGAAAGTGCGGTCAAGCTGTCAATCGGCAACAGTTGCAGCCGTTGTTGCAGCCAGTCGCCGATTTCAGGATCGTGATAAGCACGCTGTAAACCGTCTTGTAACAGCATAAAAACTACCGGATTTCGCTCAATCAACCGCACTTGACAACCAATCGCCGCCAAGACAAAGGCGTCACGCCCCAAGCCGGCGGTGGCATCGATCACGCTGGGCATATACGCTTTTTTTATGCCGACCGCTTTGGCGACCGCTTCGCCACGCCCGCCGCCGAATTTACGTCGATGCGCCATTGCTCCGCTGGTGAAATCCACCGCAACTGCGCCCAGTTTCGGCTCGTCCGGCTTGCGCAGTTCTAACCGCTCGTCGGTTTGTACCAAAGCGAGGGGCGCGCCGGCATCATGGTGTAAGCCGAGCTGTCGGCAAGTGCGGTCAAAATCCGCTTGTTTGGATTGTGATTCACACAATAACTGCACTGCCATCAGCGTTTTACCAGCCAGACACCGCTTTCCATATGTTCGGTGTACGGAAATTGATCAAACAAGGCGGCACGCTCGATTTTATGGGTTTGGCACAATGTTTGCAGATTATCGCACAGGGTATGCGGATTACAGGAAATGTACAGAATGCGCGGATATTGCCGCACCATATTCACCGTTTGGTTATCCAATCCGGCACGCGGCGGATCGACTAAAACGGTTTCACATTGATAATCGCTTAAATCAATGCCTTGCAAGCGGTTAAAGCAACGGACGCCGTTAATCGCTTGGGTGAATTCTTCCGCCGACATACGGATAATCTGCAAGTTGTCGCAACCATTGGTTTCGATGTTGAATTGTGCCGCCGCTACCGACGGTTTGGCGATTTCGGTCGCCAATACTTTGCGGAAATGTGGTGCCAACGCTACGGAAAAGTTGCCGTTGCCGCAATACAGTTCCAGCAGATCCCCGCGACTATTTTCAGTACAGGAGAGAGCCCATTCAATCATTTTTACATTGATGCCGGCATTTGGCTGGGTGAAACTGTTTTCAATCTGGCGATAAACGTAATCACGCCCGTTAATGTTCAGTACTTCATCGATATAGTCTTGATCAAAACAGATTTTTTGTTTGCTGGCACGCCCGATTAATTGGACGTCAAAGCCTTGCCGTTGGAGTTGTCGGCGCAATAGTTGTGCCTGTTGCTGCCACTGTTCGTCCAATTTTTTATGATACAGCAGGCTGACAATGATTTTTTGGCTGCGGGTGCTGAGGTAATCAATTTGAAACAGCTTGTGTTGCAGGATTTTTTCTTGTTGCAACAATGGAATGACAGCAGCCATCATTTGGTTGATTAATTCACTGGCAATCGGAAAATGATCCACCCGATAGCGTTGTTTTGTGCGGGGATCGAACATGATGTGGTAAATTTCGCCTTGATCATGCCAGATCCGAAATTCGGCACGCATACGGTAATGGATTTTCTCAGAGGCAAAAACCTCGATTTCCGGCGCGGAAAAGGGAGAAAGCAGGCGAGCGAGCGTTTGTTGCTTGTCGGCCAACAGTTGTGAATATTGCGCAGTCGGTAGTGATTGCATTGATTTTTGCATAATTATCAGTAAAGAAATCAGTAGACAAGATTAGAATTGTGCCGGTGTAGCACTTTTTGGCAGACGGCAGAAGAAGTGCGGTCGGCGTTAATCAGGCGCACATTTGTGCGCCAAAGTCATCAACGTGGTTTAGTCATTATTGCTATAGTCGTCAACGGCATCGCCGGCAGACAGGCCGGACAGGGTGTAAACCCGTTTTACGCTGGCAATGCGGGAACGGTATTTGCACCAGGTTTTTTCAAAGAAAGTTTCCGGTTCGCGCGTGTTGCGGCAAACGGCAACGAATTGTTCTTCTTCGGCATTGATTGGCGCTCGGTTGCCTAAATCCAGTTCGATAAATGCCTGACCGTATTTCTCCAACGTATCGGATTCACGGATCGTGTAGTCACCGTGGCGGGAAAAACCGCGCGGGTAATTTTTATCGTCAAAAAAGCGACGGGTTACGCTAAAACTTTCAGCCATAATGGTTCCTCTATAATACAAAGATAAGTCGGGATGCATTAAACCAATTCATAAAAATAAGTCAACTTTTTTTTGCAGAAAAGCGTTCAATTGTATTTTTCATTGGAAGCAGGGGGGATGTGCCACCGCACTTTAAAGAGCGGTGGTGAAACGGAATAATTTATGTCGTTAGTGGTTCAGCAGATACAATACCGTATCGGCATAATTGTCGACAAACTGCTGTACGCTGGCGGAGTCGCTGAAGCCGCCGAGATCAATCTGTTTGTTGCCGTTGACAAAAAACGCCGGCACACCGCGCACTTGGTATTGTTCCAATGCCTTGACTTGTTTGTTGACCAGACCGTTGACGGCGAAACTGTTGATGCCGTTGTCAAACTGTTCGGCGCTGATGCCTTTGTCCAAAAAGATTTTGCGGATATCGGCCATTGAATTGATTTGATTGGCTTGAGCCGCTTCAAACAGGGCGTCTTCCACCAATTCGGTGCTGTTGGTTGCCATCGCAAACGCCCAGGCACGGGTTAAATCTTCGGACGCTCGTCCCAGAAAATTGACGTGATATTTGACGAATTGCGTTCCGGCGGGCATTTTTGCCTGAATAGTTTGCGGAATTTTGTATTCCAGTTGGAAATTGGCGCAGTGCGGACAATAGAAAGAGAAAAACTCAATCACCTCTTTATCGACGGTTGCCGGTTGTGCAACGGTGATAAACTGTTTGCCTTCTTGAGGAACGAAATCGGCGGCTTGTGCTGCATTGACGGAAAATAGTGCGGCTAAAATCAACAGTAGTTTTTTCATGGCTGTCCTTAATATTAAAAATTTACGTGGTAAAAATCAGATGTTATTTGAGAATGCCGCGCGCTTTTAAAAGGGCGGTTTTAAAATCATCTTCATAATCTTTTTTAATGCCCGGAATCGGTTCGTGCTTGTCGCTGCCGCGCATTTTCAAATGATAAATGATCACTTCATCGCTCAATTCGGCAATCGGTTTGTCGAATCCTGCTTCGACAGCGATTTTTTGTAAAAATTCCAATAAACTGAGATCCGGATCTTGCGACCAGTGCGGCTGAATCAGCTCCAGCACTTCGTTAAGACGATGACATTTCATAAGTTGTCCTATTGTTTCATTTTTGATTTGTGCGATGATAGCACCGAACGGCAGAATTGCAAAAGAGAGAACGAATGAAAAAACAACAAATAAGTGCGGTTATTTTGTGCGGCGGGCTTTCGCAACGAATGCAAGGGGCGGACAAAGGCTTGCAGTTATTACGGCAAAAACCGTTGGTTATGCATGTGAAAGCACGTTTGCAGGGGCAGGTTCAACAGATTTTGATTAATGCCAACCGCAATCAGCAACACTATGCCAAGTGCGGTTTGCCGGTGTTTATGGACGAATTGGACGGCTTCCTCGGGCCGTTAAGCGGTATGTTGAGCGGCTTGAAACACAGTGTGTCCGAGTGGGTGTTGTTCGTGCCGTGCGATGCGCCGTTTTTGCCGTCGGATTTGGCGGCTCGCCTGCAAAGTGCGGTTCGACAGCAGCCGGCGGAGCTGGCGTATGTCAGCGATGGCGAACGGGAGCATCCGACTTTTGCGCTGATGAATAAATCGCTCATTCCGGCTTTGGAAACATATCTGCTTGAGGGGGGGCGGAAAGTGCGTGATTTTATGCATCGACAATGCTACAGCGTGGTAGATTTCAGCGATCAGCCGCAAGCCTTTGCCAATTTTAATTATTTGTCGCAGCTGGACGAATTGAATCGCCGGCAAGCGCCCACGTCAATTCCGATGCTGGGGATCAGCGGCTACAGCGGCAGCGGTAAAACGACGTTATTGGAAAAATTGCTACCGCACTTACAACGAAAAGGGCTGCGGGTGGCGGTGATAAAACATACCCATCATGACGTTTCCACCGATAAACCGGGCAAAGACAGCTGGCGTATGACACAGGCAGGGGCGACACAAGTAGCGGTGGCGTGCGATCAGCGTTGGGCGTTGATGACGGAGACCCAAACCACACAAAGTGCGGTTTCATTAACGTATCTGGCGCAACAGCTGGATTCACATTTGAGTGATTTGGTATTGGTGGAAGGGTTTAAACAGGAAGCGTTGCCGAAAATTTTGTTGCACCGTCAAGCGATGGCAAAACCATTGCCCGAGATTGATCAATGGGTGGTGGCGTTGGCGACGGATTATGCGGTGCAAGCCCAGCACAGCGCAGTGTGTTTGGATCTGAACGGCATGGAAGAGATTGCCGGATTTATTTATCGTTGGTGGTTAACGATGCAAGACAAGGAAGGGCAATGAGTAAAAGCTATCAAGGCTTGGCGTGGGTGGCGTCGACCGCACTTTTTATGCAAACGCTCGACGCTACGATTTTGAATACCGCATTGCCGGCGATTGCCGCCGGTATGCATGAAGCGCCGCTGGAAATGCAGTTGGCGGTGATCAGTTATGCTTTAACGGTGGCATTGTTGATTCCGCTCAGCGGCTGGCTGGCGGATCGATTCGGCACATTGACTATTTTTCGTTCGGCAATCGTTTTGTTTATTCTGGGGTCGATTTTCTGTTCATTGGCGAGCAGTCTGGAGACACTGATTCTGGCGCGGATTGTGCAGGGCGCAGGCGGTGCGCTGATGATGCCGACCGCCCGTTTGGCGATCATCAAAAGTGTGCCGCGCCATGAAATTATTTCGGCATTGAATATGATGGTGATGGCCGGTTTGATAGGCCCGATTGTCGGCCCGATCTTGGGCGGTTGGCTGGTGACTTATGCCAGCTGGCACTGGATTTTCCTGATCAATATTCCGATCGGGGTTTTGGGGTTTTTCCTGTGCGGGCTGTTTATGCCGAATATGAAAGCCGAGGTGTTTCGTTTTGACCGAGTGGGATTTTTGCTGTTTGGCGGTTCGCTGGTCGGGATTACGCTCGGTATGGATATGATCGGCAACCGCACTTTCAGCCTGCCTGCGGCGTTTATCGTACTGTCTGCCGGTGTGCTGCTGTTCCTGCTGTATTTTTATTATGCGCAAAAAATCCGCAATCCGTTAATCGGCTTTTCTTTGTTTAAATACCGCACTTTCAGTATCGGCACTCAAGTGAATTTGGTGCTGCGTATTTGTGGTTCGGGCGCGCCGTTTTTGCTGCCGCTGATGTTGCAGGTTGCTTACGGTTATCCGGCGGATATTGCCGGTTGGCTGCTGGCGCCGATTGCGATCAGCTCGATTGTCTGTAAACCGTTCTTACGTCGGCTGTTGGTTCGCTTCAGCTATAAAAAGGTGTTGATTACAGCGACGTTATTACTGTGTATCAGTTTGATTCTGTTTGGGTTGATGCAAAAGAGTTGGTCGATTTGGTTATTATTGCCGCCGCTGATGTTATACGGTGCTGCGATGTCGACCCTGTTTACCGCCGCGAACACATTGACCATTAGCGAATTTTCAGCGGAGAACAACAGTGAGGGCAGCACCCTGTTGAGTGTTACCCAGCAGGTTGGTTTGGGGCTGGGCATTGCATTCTCGGCGGTAGTGTTGAATGTTTATTTGGACGTGTTGGATAAAAGTGCGCTCGCCCAAGCCTTCAGCTATACTTTTTTCAGCGTAGCGGCGATCGGGATTTTGCAGCTTTGGCTGTTGTTGAAGCTGGACGTGCATGACGGTGAAAATATGAGTCGCCGCAGTCAATAAACGGAATAGGTATTTTTTAGATGATTTGGTTATAATCAAGATGATTTTGAACTTTTGAAATCATCGCCGGAACGGTATCTTTACCGATATTTTATGATTTATTAACGAATTCGGAGATTTTATGAAATTCAGCAGCAAACTCTCTTTAACCGCACTTTTAATCGGTCTGACCACGGTTGCGCAAGCCGCAGACAAAGACACTTTTATCAACTGTACCAGCCGCGCACCGAGCGGATTCAGCCCGGCGCTGGTGATGGACGGTATTTCCTACAACGCCAGTTCGCAGCAGGTGTATAACCGCTTAGTGGAATTTGTGCGCGGCAGCACTGATTTAGAGCCGGGCTTGGCGGAAAGCTGGGATATCAGCGAAGACGGGTTGGAATACACTTTCCATTTGCGTAAAGGCGTGAAATTCCATGCTAATAAAGTGTTCACACCGAGTCGTGATTTCAATGCCGATGATGTGATTTTCTCTTTCCAACGCCAGCTGGATCCGAACCATCCTTATCATGGCGTTTCTAACGGGACTTATCCGTATTTTAATGCGATGAATTTTCCGAAATTGCTGAAAGCGGTGGAAAAAGTAGATGATTACACGGTGAAAATTACGCTGAATTATCCGGATTCGCCGTTTCTTTCCAGTTTGGGTATGGATTTTATCTCTATTTATTCTAAGGAATATGCCGATAAAATGCTGGCGGAAGGCAAACCGGAGACGATTGACACAACCCCAATCGGCACAGGGCCGTTTGTATTTGCCGGTTATCAGTTGGATCAGGCGGTACGTTTCTTGGCAAACAAAGATTACTGGAAAGGCGAAGCGCCGATTAAGCGTCTGATTTTCAGTATTACCCCCGATGCGACCGCACGTTATGCCAAACTGCAAACCGGTGCGTGCGATATGATGGATTTCCCGAATAGTGCCGATTTGGAAAAAATGCGCAGTGATTCGAAAATTCAGTTGATGTCGCAAGAGGGGTTGAACGTTGCCTATATTGCCTTTAATACCGAGAAAGCACCGTTTGACAATGTGAAAGTGCGGCAGGCGCTGAACATGGCGGCAGACAAAGATACCATTATCAACGTGGTTTATCAGGGCGCGGGCGTGCCGGCGGTCAACCCGTTGCCGCCGACAATTTGGGGTTATAATACCGAAGTGAAAGATTATCCGTATGATCTGGAAAAAGCCAAACAATTATTGGCGGAAGCCGGCTATCCGAACGGTTTCGAAACCCAGTTATGGGTGCAGCCGGTTGTGCGTAACTCCAATCCGAATCCGCGCCGTTTGGCAGAGATTTTGCAAAGCGACTGGGCGAAAATCGGGGTGAAAGCCGAATTGGTGAGTTATGAGTGGGGCGATTATATCAAACGCACCAAAGAGGGCTTGCTGACAGCGGGGATTTACGGCTGGTCGGGCGATAACGGCGATCCGGACAATTTCCTGACACCGTTGTTGGGCTGTGACAGCGTCGGACACAGTAACTATGCCCGTTGGTGTAACAGTGAATTTAGCGATTTGTTGAAACAGGCTTCGAAACTGTCCGATAAAACCCAACGTGTCGGCTTGTATGAACAAGCGCAGGTCATTGCCAAAGAGCAAGCGCCGTGGATTACGGTGGCGCACTCGATTACCGTTACGCCGTTGAGTTTACGCGTGCGTGATTATAAACAAAGCCCGTTCGGTTACAGCGCGTTTTACGGCGTGAAATTGGCGGATTAAACCGCACTTTCAAGCCGCCCTTTTTCAATGCCGATGAGGCGACCGCCGAGTCGAATCTTACGATGGACATATTGTTCGTTCTTTGAGTGGCAGGATTTCCTGCCATTCTTTTTTCTTCTGTTTTTAATCAAGTCGGCTAAAAAATTGATGAATCTTCAATTTTTGATAAAAAATATCGTTTCGTATCTTGTGAATTGGCTTGATTGGTGATATTAACTATAATCTCATTACTGATTTAGTGATGTAAATAAAAATAAACAGATTCTCATAATCGGAGTGTAATCATGAAAAAACTCACAACATTGTCGCTGACCGCACTTGCGCTGTCGGTCTCCTTATCACTATCGGCGAATCAGCCGAAAACCTTGGTTTATTGTTCCGAAGCGTCGCCAACCTCCTTTAATCCGCAATTGGTGACTGACGGCGCTTCACTGGACGCCAGCGGACAAGCGATGTATAACCGTTTGACCGAATTTAGCCGCGGCAGCACAACGGTGCAGCCGTCTCTGGCAGAAAAATGGGATGTTTCCGACGACGGGAAAACGTATACTTTCTATTTGCGCAAAGGCGTTAAGTTTCAAGCCAATAAGAATTTTAAACCGAGCCGTGATTTCAATGCCGACGATGTGATTTTTTCTTTCGATCGCCAGATGAACGAGCAGAATCCGTATCATAAAGTTTCTAATTTGGGATACGAATATTTTGTCGGTATGGATATGCCGAATACTATCGATAAATTAGAAAAAGTAGATGATTACACGGTTAAAATTTATTTAAAACAAGCAAATGCACCATTTTTAGCTAATATTGCGATGGACTTTGCCGGTATTCTGTCTGCAGAATATGCTGAGAATATGTTAAAAGCCAGTACGCCTGAAAAAGTGGATCAAGAGCCGATCGGCACCGGTCCGTTTGAACTGGTCAACTATCAAAAAGATGCCGTAATCCGTTATAAGGCGTTTGATAACTACTGGAAGGGAAAATCCAAAATCGACCGTCTGGTCTTTGCGATTACCCCTGATGCTTCAGTGCGTTATGCCAAACTGCAAAAAGGCGAATGCCATGTGATGCCGTATCCGAATCCTGCCGATTTGGAATTGATGAAAAATGATCCGAATATCAATTTAATGGAAGAAGCGGGGCTGAATGTCGGCTATGTTCACTTTAATGTGCAAAAAGCGCCGTTTGAAAATCAAAAAGTCCGGCAGGCGTTGAACTATGCGGTGAATAAAGATGCGATTATTGAGGCGGTTTATTTAGGGGCGGCGGAAAAAGCGAAAAACCCAATCCCACCGACCATGTGGGGCTATAATGACGACGTGCAAGATTATCCGTATGATCCGGCCAAAGCCAAAGCATTACTGAAAGAAGCCGGTTTTGAAAACGGTTTTACTACCGAATTGTGGGCGATGCCGGTTTCTCGTCCGTATAACCCGAATGCACGCCGTATGGCGGAATTGGTTCAGGCAGACTGGAAGGCGGTCGGTGTGGACGCTAAAATCGTCAGCTATGAGTGGGGCGAGTATCTGCAACGCATGAAAAAAGGCGATGATCCGACCGGCATGATGGGCTGGACCGGCGACAATGGTGATCCGGATAACTTTTTGGGCACATTATTAAGCTGTGCTTCTGCCGAACAGGGTTCCAACTATGCAAAATGGTGTTATAAACCGTTTGATGAGTTGATCAGACAGGCGGTGCAAGTGACCGATCAAGAAAAACGCAGCGAGCTGTATAAACAGGCGCAAGTAATTTTCAAAGAGCAAGCGCCTTGGATTACCATAGCTCACTCGACAACGTACCTGCCGTTGCGCAAAGAGGTGAAAAATTATGTAATCGATCCGTTCGGTTTGCATAACTTTTACGCACTGGAATTAGAATAATTCTGTATTTAACCGCACTTTTATGGTAAAAGTGCGGTTTTTGTTCTCAATATTGTCAACGACAGTGTGGGATTGTGACAAATTTCGAGAAATTATCATGTTTCAATTTATTTTAAAACGTATTGCCATGGTCATTCCGACCTTTATCGGCATCACGCTATTAACGTTTGCGTTAATCCATTTTATTCCCGGTGATCCGATTGAGATCCGCATGGGCGAACGCGGTTTAAGTCCGGAAATGCACGCGCAGATGCTCAAACAAATGGGATTGGATCTGCCGCTTTACCAACAATATATTAATTACCTTGGTGATCTGGCTCAGGGCAATCTGGGGATTTCTTTCAAAAACAGTCAGCCGGTTGTCGAAGAATTTTTAAATTTGTTTCCCGCTACGATTGAATTGACCACAATGGCGATTTTGTTTGCGGTGATTTTAGGTATTCCGATCGGCATTCTGGCGGCGGTGAAACGCGGCTCGTTTTTTGATCACAGTGTGATGGCGGTGTCGCTCACCGGCTATTCGATGCCGATTTTCTGGTGGGGCTTGCTGTTGATGCTGGTGATGTCGGTACAACTGGATTTAACGCCGGTATCGGGCCGGATTGGCGCACAATTCTGGATAGATGACGTGACCGGTTTCATGTTGATCGACAGTTGGTTGTCCGGCGAGGAAGGCGCATTTAAATCGGCGGTTTCGCATCTGATTTTGCCTTCGATAGTGCTTGGCACGATTCCGTTGGCCGTGATTTCGCGTATGACCCGCTCTTCGATGCTGGAAGTATTGGGCGAAGACTATATCCGCACCGCCCGTGCCAAAGGTTTATCAAAAATGCGGGTGATTGTGGTGCATGCTTTGCGTAATGCCTTGATTCCGGTGGTGACGGTGGTCGGTTTGATTGTCGGACAAATGCTTTCCGGAGCGATTTTGACTGAAACGATTTTTGCTTGGCCGGGCATCGGCAAGTGGGTGATCGAAGCCATTCGCGCCCGTGATTATCCGGTGGTGCAAGGGGCGGTGCTGATTATCGCCACCATCATTATTGTGGTCAATTTGTTTGTTGATTTGTTGTACGGGATTTTGAATCCTCGTATTCGTCACCGTAAATAATGTCAGAGCATGGATGAATAGAGGGAATCGTGATGTCCGAATCGTTAAATAAAGCCGTTCAAATTCAGGCGCCGCCGGCACCGAAAGGGCCGATTGCCGAATTTTGGTCGCATTTCAGCCACAGCAAAGGTGCTGTTATCGGGCTGAGTTATATTATTTTTATTTTTGCCGTCAGCCTGCTCGCTGATGTGATTGCACCGCATGATCCGATTGCACAGGCGCGCGATGCTCTGCTAATGCCGCCGGCATGGCTGGAAGGCGGAAGTTGGAGCTATATTTTAGGCACGGACGATGTCGGACGTGATATTTTGTCACGTTTGATTTACGGTGCGCGTCTGTCGCTGTTTATCGGTTTATTGGTGGTCAGCCTGTCGTTTATGTTCGGCGTAGTTTTAGGTTTGGTCGCCGGTTATTTCGGTGGCTGGATTGATGTAATGATCATGCGGATTATCGACATTATGCTGGCATTGCCGAGTTTACTGCTGGCGATTGCCATTGTGGCGATTTTGGGGCCTTCTCTACTGAATGCTTCGTTTGCGATTGCATTGGTTTCATTGCCGAGTTATGTCCGTTTAACGCGAGCTTCGGTGTTGAATGAATTGAATCGGGATTATGTCACAGCCTCGCGTGTCGCCGGGGCGGGGTCAATCCGTTTGATGCTGATTACGATTTTGCCGAACTGTCTGGCGCCGTTGATCGTACAAACCACATTGGGTTTTTCCAATGCGATTTTAGATATGGCGGCATTGGGTTTTTTGGGGATTGGCGCGCAGCCGCCGACACCGGAATGGGGCGCAATGTTGGCGGAAGCTTTGCAATTTGTCCAACGTGCCTGGTGGGTGGTTACATTCCCCGGATTGGCGATTTTATTGACGGTATTGGCGTTTAATTTAATGGGTGACGGTTTGCGTGATGCCCTCGATCCTAAGTTGAAACAATAAGGAAACACGCAATGACATTAGATAAAACCTTAGATGTCGCACTGGAAAAATCGTTGCTGGAAGTCAATCGGCTGTCAGTGCATTTCGGCGATCAACAAGCCCCGTTTAAAGCGGTGGATCGTATCAGTTATAACATTAAGCAAGGTGAAGTATTGGGTATTGTCGGCGAGTCCGGTTCTGGAAAATCCGTCAGTTCTCTGGCCGTCATGGGGCTTATCGATTTTCCGGGACGGGTTCATGCCGATAGCCTCAACTTTGATGGTCATAATTTATTGGCGATTTCGGAAGATAAAAAACAGGAGCTGGTCGGTTCCGAAGTGGCGATGATTTTTCAGGATCCGATGACCAGTCTTAATCCGGCTTACACGGTCGGTTTCCAGATTATGGAAGCGTTGAAAGTGCATGAAGGCGGCAGTCGTCATAGCCGCCGTCAACGTACAATCGAATTACTGACGCAAGTCGGGATTCCTGATCCGGAATCACGTTTATCGGTTTATCCGCATCAATTGTCCGGCGGTATGAGCCAGCGAGTGATGATTGCAATGGCGATTGCCTGCCGTCCGAAATTACTGATTGCCGATGAGCCGACGACCGCACTTGACGTTACCATTCAGGCGCAAATTATCGATTTGCTGCTGGCGTTACAGAAAAAAGAGAATATGGCATTGATTTTGATCACGCACGATTTGGCATTGGTTGCCGAAGCGGCGGAACGGATCCTTGTGATGTACGCCGGACAAGTGGTTGAGGAAGGCAAGGCGGAAGCGATTTTCTCCATGCCGAAACACCCTTATACTCAGGCTCTGTTACGTTCATTGCCGGAATTTGCCGTCGGGAAATCCCGCTTGCATTCGCTGCCGGGCGTTGTGCCGGGCAAATACGATCGTCCGAGCGGCTGCTTGCTGAACCCGCGTTGTCCGTATGCAACCGATGAATGTAGAACGTCAGAACCGCACTTGCACTATCTGGCTGATCGCCAAGTGAAGTGTCATACCCCGTTAAATGCACAAGGAGAACCGGTTCATGTCTGAGAATGTGTTGCTAAAAGGGGTTGACCTCAAAAAATATTATCCGGTCAAAAACGGTTTTTTCAGCAAACCGCAACAAGTCAAAGCACTGGACGGTGTTTCATTCGAGTTGGGGCGCGGTAAAACGTTGGCTGTGGTCGGGGAGTCCGGTTGCGGCAAATCGACATTGGCACGTTTATTGACCATGATCGAAGACCCGACGGACGGCGAATTGTATTACAATGGACAAAATTTTTTGGTTAATGACAGTGAAACTAAAAAATTACGCCGTAAGAAAATCCAGATTGTATTCCAGAATCCGTATGCCTCGTTAAATCCTCGTAAAAAAGTCGGTACGATTTTGGAAGAACCGCTGTTAATTAATACCGCATTAACGCCGGAGCAGCGGAAAGAGAAAGTATTGGCGATTATGGCACAAGTGGGTTTGCGCGCTGAATTTTATGATCGCTATCCGCACATGTTTTCCGGCGGGCAGCGCCAACGTATTGCCATTGCGCGCGGTTTGGTGCTGAATCCGGATATTGTGGTGGCGGATGAACCGGTTTCTGCACTGGATGTGTCGGTGCGGGCGCAAGTGCTCAATCTGATGATGGATCTGCAAAACGAACTGGGACTTTCCTACATCTTTATTTCGCATGATTTGTCGGTGGTGGAGCATATTGCAGATGAGGTGATTGTGATGTATTTGGGGCGTTGTGTGGAGCAGGGGACAACCGAGCAGATTTTCACTAATCCGCGCCATCCTTACACGCAGGCATTATTGTCCGCTACGCCGCGCCTTTCTGCAGAAAAACGTCGTGAACGGATTAAACTGAGCGGCGAATTGCCGAGTCCGTTGAATCCGCCGCAAGGCTGTGCGTTCAGTGGGCGTTGCCGTTTGGCGGAAGCGCGGTGTTTTCAATCAAAACCTGAGTTGCGGCAGTACCCTGACGGTAGTCAAATCGCCTGTTTCGTTGTCGAATAACCTGCTGTTTTTTTATGGCATAAACCGCACTTATTCTGTTCGAATAGGGCGGTTTTATTTTTTCATTAAAAAATATTGCATTTTTTTATATAAAATTTAAATCAATCGGCTTTTGTTTTGATTTTTTGTTTGTATATTGCATTAAATCTTGATGATTGTTCAAGTTAAGGTTTAAAATTATATCCAATTAACAACTAAAACTAATAAAAATTAGACGGAGTATAATTATGTGTGGATTCGTTTTCGCATCCGAACAACAAATGTCACAACCGGATTTTAAACGTGGTTACGATAACATTTTTCACCGCGGCCCGGATCATCAAAGCTTAACAACGGAAGAAAGCGGTTTATGGGGATTCCATCGCTTATCGATTATGGATTTGTCGAATAACGGCAACCAGCCGTTCAAACACAACGGCTATGAACTGATTTGTAACGGTGAAGTCTATAATTTTGAAGAATTGAAAGCGCTGTTAAAGGATAAATTTGAATTTAAATCCGACAGTGATTGTGAAGTATTGATTCCGTTATATGAGCGTGTCGGTTTTGAAGTTATGGTCAAAATGCTGGATGCCGAGTTTGCGCTAGTGCTATTTGATAAGCATGGCGATCAAGTGATGGCGGCTCGTGATCCTATCGGTATTCGTCCAATGTTTTATGGCTATGAGAAACAGAGTGGTAAAATTGCATTTGCTTCCGAAGCCAAAGCGCTGGTTGAATTTTGCCGTGATGTTCAACCGTTTCCGCCGGGTTATTATTATCAAGACGGAAAATTTACCCGATATAATGATATTGCGGATCCAAAAATGGTATATGACCATGATATTCCGACAATTGCCAAAAATATCCGGGAAAAACTGGAAAGTGCGGTTATCAAGCGTTTACATGCCGATGCACCGTTGGGCTTTTTATTAAGCGGCGGGTTGGATTCTTCATTGGTCTGTGCCATTGCGCAGAAGAATTTGAGTAAACCGATTAAGACGTTTGCCGTTGGTATGGAAACCGATCCGATTGACTTGAAATATGCCAAAGAAGTGGCTGATTTTTTGGGAACGGATCATACCGAAGTGATCATGACCAAAGATGATGTATTGAATTCACTGGAAAAAGTGATTTGGCATCTGGAGACTTGGGATATTACCACTGTCCGTGCCAGCATCGGTATGTATCTGGTGTGTAAATATATTCGAGAAAATACAAACTTGAAGGTGCTGTTGACCGGTGAAGTCAGTGATGAAATCTTCGGCTATAAGTATACTGATTTTGCACCGAGCGCCGAGGCCTTCCAGAAAGAAGCACAAAAACGTATTCGTGAGCTGTATATGTATGACGTGCTGCGTGCTGATCGCTGTTTGGCTGCGAATTCACTGGAAGCGCGTGTGCCGTTCGGTGATCTGGATTTTGTCGATTATGCGATGAGTATCAATCCCGAGAAAAAAATGAATGTGTACGGCAAAGGTAAGTATTTGTTGCGTCACGCTTTTGAAGGCATGGATTATCTGCCGGACAGTATTTTAATGCGTGAAAAAGCAGCATTCAGCGATGCTGTCGGACATTCAATGGTGGATTACCTGAAAGCCTATGCCGAAGAAAAATATACTGACCGGGATTTAGCGTCGGCGAAGAGTAAATATACTTATGGTACGCCGTTTACTAAAGAATCTTTGTTGTATCGTGATATCTTTGAAAAATTCTATCCTGGCAATGCCGGCTGGATTAAAGATTTCTGGATGCCGAATAAAGAATGGGAAGGCTGTAATGTCAACGACCCAAGTGCCCGAGTATTGGGAAATTATGGGGATAGTGGGAAGTAATAATATTGCTGGTGCAAAGAAAGGTTAGCGCTTTTTAGGGCGGTAACCTTTTCTTTATAAATTATTTTTTTAGTTTTCTGATAAATTGTTTATTATGCATAAAGCGATTAAATCGCGCTTTTAAGTTAAAGTATTCTCTTCTGAGTTTTGATATTAGAGTAAGGCTTTTCCCCTGCTTGCCTCGATTATCTTCACCAATTGTTGATGCTATATTACTGTCGCTAATACATGCCGGAGATATGGCAAGATTTTCAACACCATTTTCATAAAATCTAGCCATACTGTCATCAACCGGATATAACCATTCATCCATTGCCTCAAGAAATTTTTTGGCAGCTTTGGGGGATATTAAATATCCCGTGGCACAAATATAATCTTTGAAATATTTTTCAATCGAAAATTGCCCTACTTTACCGCATTGGATATGTTTCCCTCCACGACTTGATTTATGCAGCCAGATAAAGTCATATGAAGTTGATATTTCATCAGCTTGTATGTAAAACGCATTGAAATATTTTGTCAAATAGGCATCATCTTCTAAAATGATAATTGGATTATTATGTTGAACACATTTTTCCCAAAGTAAATAATGGCTGGCAAAACACCCTAGTTCTCCTTTGGATAAGGTTCTTCCTTTTATAAAAAAGTGTTTTTCTGCATTATATTTTTTGAATAAGGGATGAGGTTGATTTCCATTAATTGCCGGAAACAAATGGTAGTCAATATCCAGCTGTCGGAATTGCCGGGCAATAGATTGAGCTCTGTCTTTTGAACTTTCCAGATTAATCACATAAATAGGAATTGTCATGATTTGGTTACCATATGAATAGGTTGTCTGTAATGATAAAGCATAGCGTAAATAATTGCATTCAGCATATAATAAAACATCGCACTTTCTTTCATTGTTAAAAATACATCACTTAAATTATAGGAGAGAAATGTGAGAATATTTATAATGCCCAATAATGAGATTAGCTTCTCGTAAGATGAATTTGCTCTATAGAAATGAGCTGAGAAATGTATCAAAGGAATAAATAAAATAGCCAATAATGCAATCAATCCAATACTGCCGCGGAAGAACATCTGTTCAAGGAATTGATTATGTGCATGTGTTAAGTGCGGTGCAAGGGTATAAGGTATAACAATTCCTTGCGCTATCTGTTGTTTTTTCGCATCAAACATTCCCTCTTTTCCCCAGCCGAAGACAGGCTTTTCCAGAAAACCATACCAAGCGCTTTTCCATAGTTCAAAACGCATTCCGATAGAGGTGGTTTTTTCAGTTTGTTCGGTATAGTGAGTGATATCATATATCGCTTGGTGATATCGTTCGCTAATTCCTGTTTGCGGTGAGAGGGTTAATATAGCAATCCCAGTTAGAATACAAATACCAATGACTGGAATTAACTTTTTCAGTGATTTCCAATAAATAACAAATAATAAAAGAATAATAAATGGAAATATTAGCCAAGAGCCTCGGGAGCCGGTAAAAAAACCGGCTAAAATCCCCATTATTGCAGCAAATCCGCTAAATAATGCATTCTTATACTGCTGTTGGCTTAGATGATAGATTGAAATGGCACAACAAAGCATGGCGATTGTCATTATTATCCCTCCGGTAATAACAATATGTACTGCGCCATCGGATAGTGCTCTGAAAGTCCCTAGAAAAAATTTATCATAAATAGCATGGCAGCCGACTAAAATAGCACTGATAGACAAAGAGAAAGATAATATTTTGAAGTCAGGTCTGAAATATAAAAATAAGATTAAAATGGGAATAGTCAGTAAGGCTAACATTTCTGCTTTAAATGAAGTCGGGATTTTATCGTGATGAATAATGGCAATCATTAAAGCAACCAGAAAGTAACCGCTGCAGGCTATGACATAGGTTCTAATTTCAGGCGTTAGTTTAAAGATTTTATTTTTTTTAAAGACCAAAAATAATAATGCGATTATCAACAATATTAGTGGCGCAATATAGTAAGATTTTTTAATGAGTAATAAGGGAGTGAAGAAAAGGAAAATGAGAGAATTAATAATTATTGATAATCTAAGATTAGAATTATTTAACATTTTAAATCCTAATTATAATAATGCTACTTTGATTCTGGGATAAAAGTAGCATTTTTAATCACTAAATATCCAAATTCGCTTGTAAGGCGTTGCTTTCGATAAAGTCACGGCGTGGTTCGACCTCATCCCCCATCAGGGTGGTGAACAGTTGATCGGCGGCTACCGCGTCTTTAATCGAGACTTGTAACATATGACGGGCGTTCGGATCCATGGTAGTTTCCCACAGTTGATCCGGATTCATTTCTCCCAGCCCTTTATAGCGTTGGATACCGAGGCCGCGACGGGATTCTTTCACCAGCCACTCGACAGCCTGCTCAAAAGAGAATACCGCCGTTTGGCGTTCGCCGCGGACTATATAAGCGCCGGGTTCAATCAAATTGCGTAGTTGTTCGCCCAATTTGACGATCCGCTTATATTCTGAGCCTTCAAAAAACTGGAAATCAAGATGATAGTCAGTGTCGATACCATGGGTTCGTACTGTCAGCACCACTTCGTGCAAATGGCGTTCTTGATTGTAAACGGTGCGGATTGAATAATGACTGCCGCCGATTTCTTTACTTTGCAGTGTCGCCAGCAATTGTTGTGCCCAATAGCCGGCTTCCGTTTCATTTTTCAGTAATTCGGCATTTAAGGTTGGTGCGTACACTAATTCTTTCAAAAGTGCGGTCGGATAATGGCGAGCTAAGCGGTTGATCATTTTGTTGACGTTGTTATATTCGCTGATTAATTTTTCCAACGGCAATCCGCTCATGACCGGGGCGGAATCGGAAATATGCAGGCCGGCGCCGTCGAGTGCAATCGCCAGTTCATATTGAGTCATCGCTTCATCATCTTTAATATATTGTTCCTGTTTGCCTTTTTTCACTTTGTACAGTGGAGGTTGGGCGATGTAGACGTAGCCTTTTTCAATCAGTTCCGGCATTTGGCGATAGAAGAAGGTCAGCAACAAGGTACGAATATGCGCACCATCGACATCGGCATCGGTCATGATGATGATTTTGTGATAACGCAGTTTTTCCGGATTATATTCATCACGCCCGATCCCACAGCCAAGTGCGGTGATCAGCGTTGCAACTTCCTGTGAAGAAAGCATTTTGTCAAAACGGGCTTTTTCTACATTCAGAATTTTCCCTTTTAACGGCAAAATCGCCTGATTTTTGCGGTTACGCCCTTGTTTGGCAGAGCCGCCGGCGGAATCCCCTTCCACGATATACAGTTCAGACAGTGCCGGATCACGCTCTTGGCAGTCGGCCAGTTTGCCCGGCAAGCCGCCTAAATCCAACGCACCTTTACGACGGGTCATTTCACGGGCTTTGCGTGCGGCTTCGCGGGCACGGGCGGCATCAATGATTTTTCCGACAATAATTTTGGCATCATTCGGATTTTCCAACAGATATTCTTGCAATCGTTCGTTCATTGCCGATTCCACCGCACCTTTGACTTCCGACGATACCAGTTTGTCTTTGGTTTGTGAGGAAAACTTCGGATCAGGCACTTTCACCGAGATAATCGCCACCAATCCTTCACGGGCGTCATCACCGGAGGTGTTGATTTTCGATTTTTTATTGTAGCCTTCGTTTTCCATATAGTTGTTCAGGGTGCGGGTCAGTGCGGCACGGAAGCCGGCTAAGTGAGTACCACCGTCACGTTGTGGAATATTATTGGTAAAACAATATAAATTTTCTTGGAAGCCGTCATTCCATTGCAGCGCAACTTCAACACCGATGCCGTCTTTTTCATTTTCACCGGAAAAATAAAACGGTTGTTGGTGAATTGGGGTTTTATTTTTGTTTAAATGTTCAACGAACGCACGGATACCGCCTTCGTATTTGAAGTGATCCTGTTTATCGGTTCGTTTATCGATCAGCTTGATTGACACGCCGGAATTCAGGAACGACAGTTCGCGCAGGCGTTTTGCCAGAATTTCATATTGGAATTCGATATTGGTAAAAATGATCGGGCTTGGCCAGAAGCGTACTGCCGTACCGGTTTGTTCGGTTTCGCCGATCACGCCCAGCGGCGCTTCCGGTACACCTAAATGATAGGTTTGCTCGTGAACTTTACCTTCACGGCGAATAGTCAGCAATAATTTATCCGACAGCGCATTGACCACTGAAACCCCCACGCCGTGCAGGCCGCCGGAGACCTTATAGGAGTTGTCATCGAATTTTCCGCCGGCGTGTAACACCGTCATGATCACTTCTGCGGCGGAAACGCCCTCTTCGGCGTGGATACCGACCGGAATGCCGCGGCCGTCATCTTGTACCGAGACAGAATTGTCGGTGTGGATAGTGACGATAATATCTTGACAATGTCCGGCCAGTGCCTCATCAATCGAGTTATCGACGACTTCAAATACCATGTGATGCAAGCCGCTGCCGTCATCGGTGTCCCCGATATACATTCCCGGGCGTTTTCTGACTGCATCCAGCCCTTTCAGGACTTTGATACTGGAGGAATCATAGGCATTTGAAACATGATTATCAGACATAATTTTTCTCGGTTTTTTGTTCAAAAATTTCAATGATTATAACAGATTTTGAGGGGTTTAACACGGGCTAATTTATGGAGTAAAGTGCGGTCAGTCGTGTTGTTTCAATATGCCGTGTTGTAATTTAAACAATGTTCCGTCGGCCAGTGGCATTTGCTTGAGCTGCTCTCGGGTGATGGCGGTAACGAATACCTGCGAACCGCTCTTTTGCAGGCGTTCGGCAAGCAGGCTGCGTTTGTACCGGTCCAGTTCCGAGGCGAAATCATCGAGTAAAAACAAACAATTGCGCTGTGTGGTGCGGGTCAAATGTTCGCCTTGCGCTAGACGTAAGGCGCACATCATCAATTTCAGTTGACCGCGCGATAAAACATCGTCCACCGGCAAACCGTTGGCTTTAAAGCGGAAATCCGCTTTTTGCGGGCCGGATACGGTGTAACCGATATTTTTATCACGTTCAAAATTCTGCGCCAATAATTCGGCATATTCGGTATCTTGATCCCACCCTTGATGAAAACCGACTTGAATTGCCTGCTCAGGCAAAAACAGGCGGCAGCTCTGTTCTATCTCGGGAGAGAGCGTCTCGGCATATTCCCGCCGCCAGTCGCTGATTTGATGGGCGAGCAGCGACAGTTCGCCGTCCCAGATTTTTAGCGGGGCATAGTGAGCGGTTTGTTGTAGCGCAGCATTGCGTTGTTTCAGCAGGCGGCGCAATCTCGTCCATAACGTATAAAATTCGGCTTGGTGATGAAACAGCCCCCAGTCCAAAAAGGCGCGTCGAAAAGCCGGACCGCCGTTCAGCAAGGTCAAGCCTTCGGGTGAAATAATCTGTATCGGCAGTAATTGTGCCAAATCGGCGATTTTATTGCCGTCTTCGCCGTTGATTTTGACGACCGTATCACCCTGTCTGGTTTTTTGTAACCCCAATGCCCAGTCATGCTGTTGTTCGCTGATGCGGGCGTGGAGGGTAAAGTGCGGTTGATCATGGCGGATAATCCGTTGGCTGACCGCACTTTTGAATGAACGTCCGTGCCCGAGATAATAGACGGCCTCCAGCAGGCTGGTTTTGCCGCTGCCGTTATTGCCGACAATAAAATTGAAGCCGGGATTCGGTTCAATATCCACGGCTTGCAAATTGCGAAAATCGGTGACGATTAAGCGGGAAAGTGCCATGACAAAGGCTATCCGTTATAAACGCATCGGCATGATCACATATTCGGCGCTGGCTTCATTGCAGTCTTCGATCAGGCAGCTGGAATTGGAATCGCTGAAGCGGAACCGCACTTTGTCGCATTTCAGGGCATTGAGTACGTCCAATAAATAGCTGACATTGAAGCTGATTTCCATCTCGTCATTATCATACTGAATGTCGATCACCTCTTCGGCTACGTCTTTTTCGGCATTGCTGGAGGTGATGCCCATTTGATTCAGACTCAGTGCCAACCGCACGCCGTGAATGCGATCGCTGGAGAGAATGGCGGCACGGGAAAAGGCTTGTTTCAATGTTGCCCAATCGGCTTCGATAATGTGATCGGCATTGCGCGGTAAGACTCGGCGATAGTCGGGGAAACGACCGTCGATTAGTTTGGAGGTAAACACAGTGTGTTCAAATTGAATGCGAATATTACTGGTGCCGATCTGAATCCGGACATTCTGTTCCGGTTCGTTTAACAGACGGTTGAGTTCCAATACGCCTTTACGCGGTACGATCACCGCATGGTTCGGCAACGATTGTTCCAGTGCGATAGTGCAGACCGCCAAGCGATGACCATCGGTGGCGATGGTGCGTAACAGATTGCCTTCGGTTTCAAATTTCATGCCGTTCAGAAAATAGCGAGCGTCCTGATTTGCCATCGAAAATTGGGTGGCGTCAATCAGGCGGTGCAGGGTTTGCTGCGGAACGGAGAAATCCACTTCGGCGTGCCAGTCGGTCAAGGTCGGGTATTCGTTTGCCGGCAGGGTGGAAAGCGTAAAACGGCTGCGACCGCTGCTGACAATGGCGCGATCATCTTCAAAGGTAACGTTAATTTCCGCTTCGTCATTAAAGCTGCGGCAAATATCGAGAAATTTTTTGCCCGGAATAGTATAAAAGCCGTCTTGAACCGCACTTCTCAGTTGGGATTGGGTGGACAGTTCCACTTCCAAATCGGTTCCGGTCAGAATCAGGCGCCGGCCGTCCACTTGCAGCAGCAAATTATGCAAAACGGCCGTCGGTGGGCGGGAATTTAGCACGCCGCACACTTGCTGTAGTGGTTTAATCAGGTTTTCCCGAGTGATAGAGAATTGCATATCAACCTCTTTTCTTTTGCTGTTTTTGTCGATGATGATTATCTTGCTGTGATGATTCGGAATTATGCCGACAGCGTACGAATTAAATTGGAAAAATCTTCTTGAATATTATTGTCTTTTTCTCGTAAATCCGCAATGGTGCGGCAGGCATGCAACACGGTGGTGTGATCGCGATCGCCGAAAGCCTTGCCGATTTCCGGTAAACTGCGGTTAGTCAGCTCTTTTGCCAGCGCCATTGCCAATTGGCGCGGGCGGGTGACGGAGCGGGAACGGCTTTTTGATTTTAAATCGGACACTTTTATTTTGTAATATTCGGCGACGATTTTTTGGATATTTTCAATTGTGACTAATTTATCTTGCAGCGCCAGCATGTCTTTCAGTGCTTCTCGCACCAGATCAATGGTGATATGTTCCCCTTTGAAATTGGCAAATGCCCGCACACGGTTGAGCGCCCCTTCCAGTTCTCGCACATTTGTGCGTAGTTTTTGCCCGATAAAAAATGCGACTTCTTCCGGCAGTAACATGCCGCTTTCTTCCGCTTTTTTCATTAAAATGGCAACCCGGGTTTCCAGATCCGGCGGTTCGATAGCAATGCTCAAGCCCCAGCCGAAACGGGATTTCAGTCGATCTTCGATTTTGTCGATCTCTTTCGGATAACGATCCGAGGTTAAAATAATTTGGTGGTTACTTTCAAACAGCGCATTAAAGGTGTGGAAAAACTCTTCCTGCGTCCCTTCTTTATTGGCGAAGAATTGAATGTCATCGATCAGTAATGCATCCAGATTGCGATAGAATTTTTTGAAGTTGTCGATTTTATCGTTGCGCAGGGCTTTCACCATTTCTTGTACGAAGCGTTCTGAGTGCATGTAAACTACTTTGGCATCGGGATTGTCAGCTAAAATACCGTTGCCGATGGCGTGTAACAAATGCGTTTTGCCCAAGCCGGTGCCACCGTATAGATACAGCGGGTTGGAATCGGAGCTGCCCGGATTGTCCGCCACTTTTTGGGCGACGGCACGTGCCATCTGGTTGGATTTTCCTTCCACAAAATTATCGAAGGTATGTTTGAGATTCAGGTTGCTGCGAAACGGCTTGCTTTCGGTTTGTTCGGGCTTGCTCGGCTCGGCAACGGGATGTTGTGGCTTGAGATTGGTTTGCGGCTTACTGCCTTCTATCAGTCTGACGCTGAATTGCGGGTTGCCGGAAAGAAAGCGGCTAATCTCTTTGATTTGGCTCAGATAACGTTCTTGTACCCAGCTGATGACAAAGCGGTTCGGCGCATACAGTACCAATATTTCGTTGTCGAGATCTGCCTGCAACGGACGCAGCCAAGTGCTGAAATCGGTCGGGGATACTTTATCTTGTAAGTGCGAAAGGCAATCCTGCCAAAGAGAAGACACGCGTGACGCTCCAATAAATTGATTTCGGTGAAGAAACGGTATAATGATAAATAAGCGGTAATCATACAATAAACCACGGATAAAATCCGTAATCAATGTCGAAAAAATCCGAAAAAAACCGCTTGCATTTTGCGGACTTAATTTTTATCAATCGCTTGTGCTGTCCGAGGCGAAGTTGAACGAATTATTTTTGTACGATTTTGATGCGGACGGTCTAAGGCGGCTTAATCCTATTCGGCGGCGAATGCCGGTGGATAGGATAAGGTAAAAGTAGAGCGAAGCTGAATTTTCTTTCAACAGGGGAATTAATGACGACGATGAAGTCACTTAATGAAACTATCGGCTATTTACAGTCTGTAAACAAGCGCATACTGAATTTGGTGTAAACTATTTACCGCTATTCGTGACGGGAGCGGCATTGCGGGAAATAATTTACGCCTTTTTATGAATCGCAATTGACTTGGGCGTAATTTGTGATTAAAATTCGGTTCCTTATTTTTAGGTACTCGTCTTTCTTGTTGGGAATCGGTACGATGCCTGAATTACCGTTAAGAAACCTTTATTAAATAATAAGCAGAGATTAGTTATGAAACGTACATTTCAACCATCAGTATTAAAGCGTAGCCGTACTCACGGTTTCCGTGCCCGCATGGCGACTAAAAACGGCCGTCAGGTATTGGCACGCCGCCGTGCTAAAGGTCGTAAGCGTTTATCCGCTTAACCGACCGCACTTCCAGTGTGATTAAGCACAAATTTCTTCGGGAGTCGCGTCTGTTGACTCCCGAACAATTCAAATTCGTTTTCCAACAGCCTGTTCGGGCGAGTCGACCTGAAATCACCATTTTAGCCAGAGCCAACCAACTTGCCATTCCCCGCTTGGGATTGACCGTTGCCAAAAAACATCTGAAACGTGCCCACGAGCGCAACCGTATCAAGCGTCTTTGCCGCGAATATTTCCGTTTGCACCAGCATGATCTGCCGGCCATGGATTTTGTGGTGGTGGCGAAAAAAGGGATCGGTGAATTGGATAACCGCACTTTAACCGACATTTTAGGCAAGTTATGGCATCGTCATCGTCGTTTGGCGCAAAACTCTTAATTTTGCTGATTAAGTTTTACCGTTTGGCGATCAGCCCGATGTTGGGGCCTCGTTGTCGTTTTAACCCGACCTGCTCGCAATACGGGTTGGAAGCCGTTCAAATGCACGGCGCATTAAAAGGTGGTTGGCTTACGGTGAAACGTGTATTAAAATGTCACCCTTTAAGTGCGGGTGGTGACGACCCCGTTCCGCCGAAGTGCGGTGGCGGGAAAAGCCGCACACATTCGACATCTAACCAATACAGAGAAAAATAATGAATTCAAAACGCAGTTTATTAGTTATCGCTTTACTGTTTATTTCGTTTTTAGTGTATCAGCAATGGCAAATCGACTATGTATTGCCGAAACCAGCCGGGCAAGAAACGACGACAGTGAATAACAGCAGCGACACGCCGAGTGCCTCCGGTTCGGTAATGAGCGGTATTGACAGCCGGACAACAGGGCGTGTGATTACGGTCGAGAACGATGTATTGAGCCTGAGAATCGATACCTTAGGCGGTGATGTGATCGATTCCGATTTGCTGAAATACGATGCGGAACTGAATTCAAACACCCCGTTTTCACTGATGCAAAACGATGCCGATTTAGTTTATGTCGCTCAAAGCGGTTTGGTCGGTAAAAACGGCATTGATACCCCTGCCGGTCGTGCGCAATACCAATTAAACGGTGATAATTTCAAATTGGCAGACGGGCAAGATCAGTTGCAGATCCCGTTGACCTATGAAAAAGACGGGCTTCAGGTCATTAAAACCTTCACTTTGACGCGCGGCAGTTATGCCGTTGATGTCGATTATCAAATCACTAACCAAAGCGGACAAAACGTCGAGCTGCAACCGTATGCGCAAATCAAGCACACCTTGATCGATCATTCGACTAATCTGGCGATGCCGACCTATACCGGCGGTGCTTATTCTTCTTCTGAAACCAATTATAAAAAATACAGTTTTGAAGATATGCAGAAAGCCAATTTGTCGATTGCCACCAAACAAGGCTGGGTTGCTTTGCTGCAACACTATTTTGTGACCGCCTGGGTGCCGAATCAGCATGAGGACAATCAGCTTTATACCAGCACTAATAAAGATTTCGCCTTTATTGGTTTTCGTGCGCCGACAGAAGTGATTGCCGACGGTGCAAGCCAGACTATCAGCAGCAAATTGTGGACCGGTCCTAAACTTCAAGATCAAATGGAAACCGTTGCACCGAATCTGGATTTGACTGTGGATTACGGTTGGGCGTGGTTTATTGCCAAACCGCTCTTTTGGCTATTGCAATTTATCCAAAGCCTTGTATCCAACTGGGGCTTGGCAATTATCGGCGTTACGATTGTAGTGAAAGCGATTTTGTACCCCTTGACCAAGGCGCAGTACACCTCAATGGCGAAAATGCGTATGCTGCAACCGAGAATGCAAGAATTACGTGAACGTTTCGGTGATGACAGACAGCGCATGAGTCAGGAAATGATGAAAATGTACAAAGAAGAAAAAGTGAACCCGTTAGGCGGTTGTTTACCGATTCTGTTGCAAATGCCGATTTTCATCGCCTTGTACTGGACCTTTATGGAAGCGGTCGAGCTGCGCCATGCGCCGTTCTTCGGCTGGATTCAAGATTTGTCGGCACAAGATCCGTACTACATTCTGCCGTTATTAATGGGCGGCTCGATGTTCCTGCTGCAAAAAATGTCGCCGACACCGGTAGCGGATCCGACTCAACAAAAAATCATGACGTTTATGCCGGTGGTGTTCACTTTCTTCTTCCTGTGGTTCCCTGCCGGACTGGTGTTGTACTGGTTGGTTTCCAACGTGATTACGATTATTCAGCAGCAGCTGATTTATCGCGGACTGGAAAAGAGAGGGTTGCATTCTCGCGGCAAGAAATAGTTGATTTGTAGTTTGCAACAAAATTCGGCGTCCCTGAGTGGACGCCTTTTTGCTATACTCAATCCGTAACGGAAAGTGCGGTTTATGCAAGGAAAGAAGATGACAAAAGAAACCATCGTAGCGCAAGCCACTGCGCCGGGACGGGGAGGCATCGGCATTTTACGGGTGTCGGGGCCGAAAGCGGTTGAGGTGGCACAAACAGTATTGGGAAAATGCCCTAAGCCGCGTATGGCGGACTATCTGCCGTTTAAAGATAGTGACGGAAGCGTGTTGGATCAGGGGATTGCGTTGTATTTCAAAGCACCGAATTCGTTTACCGGCGAAGATGTGTTGGAACTGCAAGGACACGGCGGACAAGTTGTATTGGATTTGCTGTTAAAACGGATTTTACAAATCGACGGCATTCGGATTGCCCGACCGGGAGAGTTCTCCGAACAAGCTTTTTTAAACGACAAACTGGATTTAGCGCAAGCCGAGGCGATTGCCGATTTGATTGACGCCAGTTCAGAGCAGGCGGCACGTTCGGCGTTGAAATCGCTGCAAGGTGAATTTTCCAATAAAGTCAATCAGTTGGTTGATTCAGTGATTTATCTGCGAACCTATGTGGAAGCAGCAATCGATTTTCCTGATGAAGAGATTGATTTTCTGGCGGACGGCGTCGTTGAGACGCGCCTGAACGATATTATTCAACAGTTGCACCATGTACAGGCTGAAGCCAAACAAGGTTCGCTGTTGCGTGAAGGCATGAAAGTGGTGATCGCAGGGCGGCCGAATGCCGGCAAATCCAGTTTACTGAATGCCCTTGCCGGGCGGGAAGCGGCGATTGTGACCGATATTGCCGGCACGACGCGTGATGTGTTGCGTGAGCATATCCACATTGACGGTATGCCGTTGCATATTATTGATACCGCCGGTTTGCGTGAGGCAACCGATGAAGTGGAACGAATCGGGATTGACCGTGCTTGGGCGGAAATAGAACAGGCCGATCATGTGTTATTGATGATTGACAGTACGACGACTACCGAGCTGAATCCGCATAAAATCTGGGCGGAATTTATCGAACGTCTGCCGGCTTCAATGCCGATTACAGTGATTCGTAATAAAGCCGATCTCAGTGCGGAAAATGAGGGGATTGAACGGCATGACGGTTATACCACGATCCGTTTATCCGCCAAAACCAAGTGCGGTATTGATTTGTTGCGCGAACATCTAAAACAGTCGATGGGCTATCAAACCGTGACTGAAGGCGGTTTTCTTGCCCGCCGCCGCCATTTGGAAGCGTTGCACGCAGCCGCTGAACATTTACAGCGTGGCCATCTGCAACTGACACGGTTTTATGCCGGTGAACTGTTGGCGGAAGAGTTACGCATGGTGCAGGATGCCCTAAGTGACATTACCGGTCAATTTACGTCCGATGATCTGCTGAGTAATATTTTCAGCTCGTTTTGTATCGGTAAATAGCGTTAAAAGCAGGATTACAGTGATCACCGCACTGTATATGGTTAATTGATAGTTTCCACTTCGCGCCGGACAAAATCGGATTGACGGTGTTCAATCAACCATTGGTCATTTTGCTTGAGCAATTGATCTTGATAAATAACATACAGGGTGGTTTTGATCGGTTTTTCCCCTTTTGTGTTGATCAAAATGACACGGCAATACGAGGTCGCTTCGGCTTTATCACCGTTCAAGCGAATGGTTTGCTGCCCGTTTTGGTGATAAACCACTTGGAATTGTGCAAGAAAATCAGAAAACACCGTTTTCATTTGCTCTCGCCCCTGCAATAGTGATGTCCGCTCTCCGTCAGTAAAAGATTCGACAATTCCGTTCTCTGTGAATAGCAACACTTGCTTGTCGATTTCCTTACTATCCGCCAAATTAGAAAACTCATCGACAACCTGTTTAATGGTCATGCGATCCGCCATCATATCAAGTCGGGCAATTGTACTTTTTTGTACGAACCACATATAAATACACACCGTGAAAACAGCAAACAACAGAGTCATAAGTATGGTGTTTTTCATAGCTTTTTTCCTTATAAATCAATATGCATCGTAAAAGCGCAGATTTTGTGAATTTTATTGTTGTCTGTTTGTTATTTTGCCGTCATAACCGCAGACTAAATTCCATGATCGATTATAGCAAGCCAGCCATTATGGGAAGGCGATACGGCTGTATTATTTTGATAAAAGGCGATTTTGTATAAAATATAAGTATTATTAAATTTGGTAAAGCAAATTTTGTGGTAATACCTGATCTTATTTTGTTGGAAAAACCGTGAGTAGCGTTGATTATACAACAGAATATGTGCCATTAGTTCACACATATTTTATGCCGTAGCGGAAGTGGACAATGTATTTATGCTGATCGCATCATTGATTTTACCGAAAATCAGATTTCGGTTTTGTTGCCGTCGACTGATGTTAGCCAAGTGCGGTTTTCTGCCGATGCTGAGGTAAGGTTTTTGCATCTTTCGGTTGAATTGCTAAAAATTGCAACTTTTGCTATGTTTACCGCCTGACTTGTCTTGAAATAATCCGGTAGAGTATGAAATTGCTGATTTCCAACCAGCACGGGGCGATTGTGATGGCGTTATTGCCGTTTTTGTACGGCATGTTGTCGTCACATATTGTCTGGCAACACCTGTTTTTATTGGCGGCATGGTTTTGTCTGTATCTGCTCACATATCCGTTTTTCAATCTGTTGAAAGGGCGCAATCCGGCGCTCAATCTGCAGTGGTGCCGGCGCTATGGGTTGACCGCACTTGTATTGTCGTTGCCTGTCCTTTGGCATAATTGGCGGATATTGTATTTCCTGCTGGCGATGTTGCCGTTCGGTCTGCTGACTATTTATTATGTCAAACAAAAAGACGAGCGGGCGTTGGGCAATGACTTGGCGGCGATAGTGATTTTTGCTTTGGCCGGAATGGCGGCATATTATTTTGCCGACCGCACTTTTGATTTGCAAATCTGGCGGGTGTTTCTGTATCCGACGTTGTTTTTTATCGGTACGACACTGTATGTAAAAAGCGTCTTGCGCGAGCGTAAAAATCCGCGTTATTTACAGTGTTCAATCGGCTTTCATCTGTTACTGGTTGTGATTGTTGCCGGTTTCGACTGGAAAACCGCACTTTGTTTTGTGCCGTCGCTGTTGCGTGCGATTGTTGCGCCGCGTTATAAATTGTCGGTGATGCAGGTGGGATTATTGGAAATGGCGATTTCGGTATTGTTTTTGCTGGGGATATTGCTGGTGTGATACTTTAAGTGCGGTTGGTAAGGCGATTTTTTATGGCTGAGATTCTTGATTTTGAAGATATTTAAGCCGCCACCGTGCGCAGATAGGAGTCAAAGTGCGGTGGCGGTTTGAGTTTAAATCACCGGTTCGACTGTCATATTACCTTTGATTTGGCAGCTGCACGCCAGTACATAACCCTGCCGAACTTCTTCTTCGGTTAATGGGCCGTTGGTGCTGATCTCATATTCGCCCTGTAACACTTTGGTTTTGCAGGAACCACAAATGCCGGTGCGGCAGGCCGCGATCACCGGTACATCATTTTCTTCCAGTGCGCTTAACAGTGAAAGCCCAACCGGTACAGCTAAAGTTTGCTCGCCCAAAATACCATGGACAGTTAAACTGACTTGTTTACTGTTATCCGTCATGCAAACTTCGGTTGAGGAGTGGAATTGTTCTAAGAAAAACCGCGCTTTCGGCACGCCTAATGCTTCAGTGATGTCGCGAATATGTCGCATATAGCTTTCCGGACCGCAGGTCAGAACGGTGGCGTCAGCGATGTCCGGCACGAGTTCCTGTAACATATCTTGACTGATTCTGCCGGCGTAGAAACCCTCGCTTGCCCCTTGTGAGGAGTTCATGTGCAGCTTCAAGTGCGGGTATTGCACTTTCATCATCTCCCATTCACGTTTAAAAATGACATCTTTCGGCGAATGAACACTATAAAAAACGGTAAGTTTGGCGTGCGGACGATTGACACATAACCAGCGCACCATTGAAATGATTGGCGTAACACCACATCCGCCGGCAATCAGCAAGTAATTATCACTGGCAATTTGAGCGCAGGTAAACTCGCCTTTTGGATCAGATAACCATAAGGTATCGCCGACTTTCACATCACGAGTCAACCAAGTCGAACCGACTCCATTTTCAATGCGACGTACGGTTAATGTAATATAACGGCTGAGCCCCGGGGTAGAAGATAGAGTATATGCTCGCACAATATCAGGCGTATTTTTTATACTGACTAACGCATATTGTCCGGGCTCGTATGGATAAAAATCCTGTGCGATGAGTTCAAGGGTATAAACATCATCTGTTTCCTGAATAATATTATTTACCATCATTTCATTCAGGCAAAAGGAATTTGGGTTCGACATAAAAAATCCTACAATAGTAATAAACAAAAGTGCGGTCAGGTAAAATAGACCGCACTTTTCGTTAACGTGATAACATTTTGGCGAAGATTATCTCGCCAACGCTTCCTGCATATCTTGTTGTGGATTGGTTAATCCGCGTAAGCCGAATTTTTCATTCAGAATGGCAAGCAAGTTGTCATTCAGGAATGCCGGTGCGGTCGGGCCGGTGTAAATATCTTTTACGCCCAGCGCCAACAGTGTCAGCAGAATCACAATCGCTTTTTGTTCGAACCAAGACAGCACCAGTGTTAACGGCAGATCGTTGACGCCGCAGCCTAATTTTTCGGACAGATTGACCGCCAGCATAATTGCAGAGTAGGCATCGTTGCATTGTCCGACGTCCAATAAGCGCGGCAAGCCGCCTTCCAGTGTGCCGAATTCCAATTTGTTGAAACGGTATTTGCCGCAGCCTAATGTCAGCACCACGCAGTCTTGCGGCACGTTGCGTGCGAATTCGGTGTAATAGCTGCGTTCACCGACACTGCCGTCACAGCCGCCGACTAAAAAGACGTGGCGTAATTTTTTCTCGGCAACCAGATTAATAACGGCATCGGAAGCATCTAACAAGGTTTGACGACCGAATCCGACGGTAATATTGTGTTCGATTTCGCTATATGGAAAGCCCGCCATTTCTTTTGCTTGTTTGATCACTCGGCTGAAATCGCGATCGTCCAAATGGGTGACGCCCGGCCAGCCGACAATGCTGCGGGTGTAGATACGATCGGCATATTTGCCGACATTCGGATCGATAATACAGTTGGAGGTCATAATCACCGGCCCCGGGAATTTGGCAAATTCACGTTGCTGATTTTGCCAACCGCCGCCGTAGTTGCCGACCAAGTGCGGATATTTTTTCAATTCAGGATAGCCGTGCGCCGGCAGCATTTCACCGTGGGTATAGACATTAATGCCGGTTCCTTCGGTTTGTTCCAGTAAGGCTTTTAGATCTTTCAGGTCATGGCCGGAAATCAGGATGCATTTGCCGGCGATCGGTTTGACGTTGACCGTGGACGGTGCAGGGTTGCCGAATGCAGCGGTTTCGCCTTTATCCAGTAAGCCCATGACGTTGAAGTTCATACTGCCGATACCGAGCGCATTTTTCAACAGGGTGTCAATGTCGGTCGGATTTGTGCCTAACCATGACATATATTGGTGGAATTCCAGATAGACCTGATTATCGAACTGACCCAGAACATGAGCGTGTTCCATATAGGCTGCGGCGCCTTTTAAGCCGTACAGACAAAGCATTCTCAAGCCGTGAACTTCTTCGCTGATCTCATTGATATCTTTATTCAAGGCGAAATCATCGGCTTGTGCGGTCAGGGTGGCAATATCGTTGCCGTTTAGTTTCAGGTGCGCTAACGGATGTACGCTGTCGGTGCTCGGATTGACTTCACGGCAACGTTGAATCAGCTCATCACGAAAGGCTTCGGCTTGTTGGGCGTATTGTACGATACGTTGTGAATCAAAGTTCACATTGGTCAGGGTGGAGAAAAACGCCTGTGCGGTGAAGGCATCAATTTCATTATCGATAATCGACAGTTCGCGCGCTTTGATCGCCCAAGTGGACAGACTGTGCAGCACGGCGATCAGTAAATCTTGCAAATCGGAGGTTTCCGCTGTTTTGCCGCACATTCCCTGTGAATAGCTGCAACCGTTGCCGACCGGGGTTTTCATCGTTTGTTCGCATTGGATACAATACATAATTCAAATTCCTTATTGATAGCGTCAGTAGACATAGTGAGTAAATCAAATGTTAATTCGTTTTAACGACGGTTATCATAAATGGAACAATTTTATAAAAGAAGTATTTTATATGCCTATTTAAGTTTTCTTTGATTTAGATCGTATTTTGTTTTTAATGAGAATTGATACCGGCGGTATCAGATCAAAATGTATACTGAGACGAGGAAAATTTGTGGGATCATGCAAGAAAAACCCCTTAAAACAGATTGGTTTTAAGGGGCGTAAAATAGGGGATTATTGCGATGCACCCGGCGCAAGCACGTTCGGGACGACTAACTCGACATCGCCTTCAGGCACAGGGATTTGCGGGAATGTTTTGCCTTCTCCCTGTTTGATCAAATCGGCAATTTTGTCGGCCGGTTCGGTCAGGTTCATGGCTCGGTAAGATTGTTCCAACAGCGGTAATGCCTGATGGGTCGCTTCCGTATCAGGATAATTGTCCAATAAACCCAATACGCGGTTTACCGTGGCGACATAAGCGTTGCGTTTGAAATAAAATTCGGCGACACGCTGCTCGTGACGTGCCAGTGCGTTACGCAAATAATTGGCGCGTACTGCGGCATCGGCGGCATATTGGCTGTTTGGAAAATGCTGCTGTAAGGTTTCAAAATTGTGCAGGGCGTTGGTCAAGGTTAGGGGATCACGCAAGGCACGGTCGGTTCCGAAGGTTTTTTGCAGGAAATGATCGCCTAATTCGGTATTGATTAAGCCGGCCAGATACAGGACGAAATCCAAATGTTGGCTGTCGCTGTGCAAGCGCAGGAAGCGTTCCGCATTGGCGAGCGCCAGCGTGTATTCGGCATCTTTATAATTGGCATAAATCAGCCCCAATTGGGCTTGTTCGGCATAGGCGCCGAAAGGGTAGCGGCTATCCACGGCATCCAGATAGCGAATGGCTTCAGAATAGTTTTCATCTAAAAGATAGGTGTTGGCTCTGCTGTACAGCGCTTCTACCGGTAAATTGTCAACTTCTTTGCTGTCGGAAGAACAAGCCGTCACCGTAAATGCGGTCAATAACAGCAAGGCGAGTGATTTTAATTTATTCATAAATAACAATCCTGAATATTTTCTGGCGAAAACCGCAGGACTGAATCACAGAAGCGGTTTTCAAGCTAAGTTTGGTTACTTCACTGTCAACTTCAGTTACAATGACAGTCATAATCTTGTTGCGCCTTGTATTTTAACCATACTGGGCAAATAAGCAAATTAGAATTAAATGGATTCGATTTTTATTTATGACAAAACAACTACAATTAACCGCACAAATTCAATTACATCAACTGGGGCAGAGGCTGGATCAGGCGCTGGCGGAGTGCTTTCCCGATTATTCCCGTTCACGGATCAAAACTTGGATTGAACAGGATCTGGTGCGGGTCAACGGGCAAATCGTCAATAAACCCAGAGAAAAAGTCTATGGCGACGAACAGATTTTGATTGAGGTTGAGCTCGAAGAGGAAAACCGTTTTGTGGCGCAGGATATTGCCTTGAACATTGTGTATGAAGATGATGATATTCTGGTGATCAATAAACCGAAAGCGTTTGTAGTACATCCGGGGGCGGGCAATCCTGACGGAACAGTGCTGAATGCGCTGTTGTACCATTGCCCGCAAATCGCCGAAGTGCCGCGTGCCGGAATAGTTCACCGTCTGGATAAAGATACGACCGGGTTGATGGTGGTAGCGAAAACGATTCCGGCACAAACGCGTTTGGTATACGCCCTGCAAAAACGGCGAATTACCCGTGAATATGAAGCCGTAGCCTACGGCATCATGACCAAAGGCGGGACGGTGGATCAGCCGATGGCAAGACATGCCGCCAAACGTACTCAGATGGCGGTGCATCCGATGGGCAAACCTGCGGTTACGCATTACCGTGTCATGGAGCGCTTTCGCAATTATACCCGTTTGCGTTTGCGACTCGAAACCGGGCGAACCCATCAGATTCGGGTGCATATGGCTTATATTGCTCATCCGCTGTTGGGCGACCCTGTTTACGGAGGACGCCCGCGCCCGCCAAAAGGTGCCGATGAAGCATTTTTACAGGTTTTACGCCATTTTCAGCGCCAGGCTTTACATGCGGTAATGCTGCGTTTAGAGCACCCGATTAGCGGTAAAGAAATGGAGTGGCACGCGCCGGTGCCGGACGATTTTGTTGAACTGGTCAATGCGCTTAAGCACGATTATGAGCAACACAAAGACGAGTTGGATTATTAATGGAATGGATTAAAGCCGATTGGCGTTTGCCTGCCAATATTAAAACCTTATCAAGCCAACGCAGCGGCGGCGTGAGTGTTTCACCTTATGACAGCTTTAATCTGGGCAATCATGTCGGTGATGAGGCAAGTGCGGTGACGGCAAACCGACTTTTATTGATTCAAGAAGGCAGCCTGCCGCAAGCACCGCTTTTCCTGAACCAAATTCATAGTACCACAGTGATTGAACTGCCGACGGAAGAGGCACTGCCTGATGCCGATGCGGTTTACACCAATCAAGCGGAGCAGGTGTGTGTAGTGATGACTGCCGACTGCCTGCCGGTGTTGTTTGCGTCGGAAAACGGCAATGAAGTGGCGGCGGCACATGCCGGTTGGCGCGGTTTGTCCGATGGTGTGTTGGAAGCGACAATCGGCAAGTTTGCCGCTGAACGGTCGCAAATTCATGCCTGGCTGGGGCCGGCAATCGGCGCCGGTGCGTTTCAGGTCGGGCAAGAAGTGCGGTCTCGTTTCATTGCACAAGATCCTCAGGCTGAAACGGCTTTTGCCGCGGATCCGAACCAGCCGCAAAAATATTTGTGTGATTTATACCGGCTTGCCCGACAGCGCTTGATAAAGTGCGGTATCCGCCATATTTACGGGGGGGAATATTGCACGTTTACACAAAAAGAACGGTTTTTTTCCTATCGTCGGGACGGGAAAACCGGACGTATGGCAAGCCTGATTTGGTTTGAGTGAAACCGCTAATTTAGATTTGACTTTTTGCCTTATAGCCCTTATGGTTAGGGAATGTTTTAACAGCTTATTTATGACTTGGGAGAGAATAAATGCAACAACGAATTGTGACGGATGTCCGCCGTACTGAAGAATCGGTTCTGGCGACCAACAAAGTATTGCGCAATACCTATTTCTTACTGGCACTCAGTGTGACGTTTTCGGCGGTTGTCGCTTATATTTCGATGGCGATGAATCTGCCTTATCCGGGGCTGTTGGTGTTATTGGTCGGTTTTTACGGCCTGTTGTTTTTAACCAACAAACTGGCAAACAGCCCGTTGGGCATTTTGTCGACCTTTGCGTTCACCGGTTTTCTCGGATATACCCTCGGGCCGATTCTGAATATGTATGTCGGTGCCGGAATGGGTGATGTCGTCGTGTTGGCGCTTGGCGGCACAGCGGCGGTGTTTTTTGCGTGTTCGGCTTACGTATTGACCACCAAAAAAGACATGTCTTTTTTGAGCGGCATGATATTTGCGCTGTTTATCGTGTTGGTGATCGGCGTGATTGCCAATATCTTCCTGCAACTGCCGGGGCTACATTTGGCGATCAGCGCATTGTTCGTGGTGTTTTCTACTGCGGCAATTTTGTATGAAACCAGTAATATCGTGCATGGCGGGGAAACCAATTATATCCGTGCCACCATCAGTATTTACGTTTCGCTGTATAATTTGTTTATCAGCCTGCTGAGTTTGATTGGTGCATCACGCGATTAAAATTGGCGTTTGTTATCACAATAATTGCTTTAATCATTTTCTTATGCCCCTGAATAGGGGCATAATTGTATCTGTTGCGGAGGTAGAAAACGATGCAGATTGAAGGCAAAAATATTGCCACCGATAAAGACGGATATTTATCGGACATTGCCCAATGGAGCCCGCAGGTGGCGGAAGTGTTGGCTCGGCAGGAGCAGTTGACGCTGACCGAGGCGCACTGGGAAGTGATTTATTTTGTGCGCGAATTTTACCAAGAATATAAAACTTCACCGGCAATTCGCATGTTAGTGAAAGCGATGGCGGATAAACTGGGGGTGGATAAAGGCAACAGCCGTTATTTGCAGCGTCTGTTTCCGCAAGGGCCGGCCAAGCAGGCGACCAAACTCGCCGGCTTGCCGAAACCGGCAAAATGCCTATAAAGTGTCGGATAAACCGAATATCCTTATTAGAAAAAGGTGTAAAGAAATTAAAATCACATTAATTGATAATTATTATCATTTAAAAGGGGTGGCTTTATTGATATAGTTTGATTGGGGCAAACGGATTGCCTTGCACGTTTAACGATCTATCAATAAGGAGCAAAAAATGGATAAAAGCATGAAAAATTTTGTAGCCGGTCTGGCATTAAGTGCGGTACTGATATTTTCGGCACAGGCGGCAGAGAAGCCGTTTAAAGTGATGACCACCTTTACCGTGATTCAGGATATTGCGCAAAACGTTGCCGGAGAGGCGGCGATAGTCGAGTCGATTACCAAGCCGGGCGCGGAGATCCATGATTATCAAGTCACCCCGAAAGATGTGATCAAGGCACAAGATGCCGATCTGATTTTATGGAACGGCTTGAATCTGGAACGCTGGTTTGAGCGTTTTTTTGAAAATATGCCGCAGAAAGCGGTTGCGGTTGTAACGGAAGGGATCACTCCGTTGCCGATTTCCGAAGGGGCGTATCAGGGCGCGCCGAATCCTCATGCTTGGATGTCACCGAGCAATGCCTTGATTTATGTGGAAAATATTCGCCGTGCACTGGTTGAACATGATCCGCAGCAGGCGGCAATTTATAATCGTAATGCGGCGGCCTACAGTGAAAAAATTCGAGCGCTCGACAAGCCGCTGCGCGAGAAAATTACGGCAATTCCGACGGAAAAACGCTGGTTGGTCACCTCTGAAGGCGCATTCAGTTATTTAGCGAAAGATTACGGATTCAAAGAGCTGTATCTATGGCCGATTAACGCCGAACAGCAAGGCTCGCCGCAGCAAGTGCGGTTTGTCATTGATCAGGTTCGTCTCAACAAGATTCCGGTCGTCTTCAGCGAAAGCACGGTGTCCGATCGTCCGAGCAAACAAGTCGCCAAGGAAACCGGGGCGAAATACGGCGGCGTATTGTACGTGGATTCGCTGTCACAAGCCGATGGTGCCGTGCCGACGTATTTGGATTTACTCCAAGTGACCGTTTCAACCATTGTAAAAGGATTTGAATAACCATGTATCGATCGACCAGTACGGAGGCGGACAATAATAGCACGCTATTGGACGTCTGTGACGTGAGTGTGCGCTACAGTAACGGGCATACCGCACTTCATGATGTTTCTTTCCGTCTGCAAGGGGGAACAACCTGTGCTTTGGTCGGCGTTAACGGCAGCGGCAAATCAACGCTGTTTAAAAGTTTGATGGGCTTGGTGAAGCCGCTGCAAGGTTCGATTCGTTTACATGGGTTGCCGGTGAAAAAAGCCTTGAAACAGAATTTGGTGTCGTATGTGCCGCAAGCGGAAGAGGTCGATTGGCAGTTTCCGATTTCGGTTTATGACGTGGTGATGACCGGTCGTTACGGCTACATGAATTTTCTACGGATTCCGTCAGCGGCAGACAAACAAAAAGTCGAACTGGCGATGCAGCGGGTGGATATTTCTCATTTACGGGATCGCCAAATCGGCGAGTTGTCCGGCGGGCAGAAAAAACGGGTGTTTTTGGCGCGGGCGTTGGCGCAGGAAAGCCGAATTATTCTGTTGGACGAGCCGTTTACCGGCGTGGACGTCAAAACCGAAAATGCGATAGTCGAGTTACTCGGGCAATTGCGCAGCGAAGGCCATTTAATTTTGGTGTCAACCCATAATCTCGGCAGCGTACCGCACTTTTGCGATCAGGTGGTGATGATAAACCGAACCGTGATTGCGGCAGGGAGTACCGCAACGACATTTACCCAGAAAAACCTGCAATTGGTGTTTGGCGGCGTATTGCGCTATCTCACACTGGGGGGCGAGGTGCTGCATGACGATGAGGATAACCGCACTTTGACGGTCTTGACCGATGATGAACATCCGGTGGTGTTCTACGGTGAAAAAGATGCGGAATTAGCGCCGACCACATCTGCCGCCGCAAACAAAAAAGCGGATTGTTAGCCTATGTGGGAACTGTTATTACAGCCGTTCGGCTACGAATATATGCTCAAAGCGATTGTTATCAGCGCGATGGTGGGGGGCGTTTGTGCATTTTTATCCGCTTATTTGATGCTGAAAGGTTGGTCATTAATCGGCGATGCGCTGTCACATGCGGTCGTTCCCGGCGTTGCCATTGCCTATGCGCTGGCAACGCCTTATGCCGTCGGCGCTTTTTTATCCGGTTTATTGGCGGCGTTGGCGATTTTATGGGTAAAATCACTTACTAAATTACGCGAAGACGCGATTATCGGTTTTATTTTCACCACTTTTTTTGCTTTAGGGCTGTTTATCATCTCCCTAAATCCGACATCGGTCGACGTACAGTCGATCATTCTCGGTAATGTGTTGGGCATTGCCGATGAAGACGTGCTGCAAGTCGGCATCATTATTGCCGTTTGTGTGGCGTTTTTATTGGTTTTCTGGAAAGATTTGTTGTTGGTGTTTTTTGATGAAAGCCATGCGGTTTCGGTCGGTATTTCGCCGTTACGCTTAAAAATTCTATTTTTTACTTTACTGAGTGCGTGTGTTGTAGCGGCATTGCAAACCGTCGGTGCGATTTTGGTGATAGCCATGGTGATCACGCCCGGTGCTACCGCTTATTTACTGACGGATCGCTTTGGGCGGCTAGTCTGTATTGCAGTGTTTTTGGGCGTTAGTACAAGTGCGGTCGGGGCTTATTTGAGTTATTTTCTGGACGGTGCGACCGGCGGTTTGATCGTCTTTTTGCAAACGTTACTGTTTTTGGCGGCATTTTTCTTTTCACCAAAGCACGGCTTGCTGAGACGAGCGGGAACACGGAGGAAAAATCATGCTTAGCACGCTTGTTAACTGGTTTTACGAGCCTTTTTCCTTTCCGTTTATGCAACAGGCGCTGTATACCGCACTTTTAGTGGCGGTGGTTTGTGCGCTGTTATCCTGCTATCTGGTTTTGAAAGGTTGGTCGTTGATGGGCGATGCCATTTCACATGCCGTGCTGCCGGGTGTGGTGCTGGCTTTTTTGCTCGGCTTACCGTTAACCGTCGGTGCATTTTTTTCGGGCATTTGCTGCGCTCTGGCAACCGGATATTTGAAAGAAAACAGTCGATTAAAAGAGGATACCGTCATGGGGATCGTCTTTTCCGGCATGTTTGCTCTCGGGCTGATTCTGTTTGTGAAAGTGGAAACGGATCAGCACCTAAGCCATATTCTGTTCGGCAATCTGCTCGGGGTGACGAATGATGAATTTCGCCTGACATTCTGGATTTCGTTGCTGACGTTTGGGGTGGTTTTCCTTAAACGCAAAGATTTTTTGCTGTACTGTTTTGATCCGATTCAGGCATCGGTTGCGGGGCTGTCGGTTCGAACACTGCATTATTTACTGTTGGTTTTACTGGCATTGACCATCATCAGCGCCATGCAGGTGGTCGGGGTGATTTTAGTGGTGGCGTTGTTGATTTCCCCCGGCATTACGGCATTTTGCCTGAGTAAATCGTTCAATAAAATGTTGATGATTGCCATCGGCGTTTCGATTTTTTCAACCCTGATGGGGACGGTGTTCAGCTATCATCTCGATTCGGCAACCGGACCGACTATTGTGTTGATGCAATCCGTCTGTTTTATTTTCGCATTGGTTTATCGTGCTTTCCGCCAACACGGCAGTCAAGTGCGGTCGGCGGTTGTCGACAATAATGCCGCTTAATGCTCGATTTCGAAACGAGTGAAACGTTTCTTGCCTTGATAAGACTGTTCCAAAACACGGTCAACACGGGCGGATCGGGGGCCGCCTTGTTGTAGCCAGCGGCGTAGGGAATCGACTTGGGCGCCGTCCCCTTCGGCAATCACCAATACACTGCCGTCGGAGAGATTACGGACATTGCCTTTTAAGCCCAATTCGCACGCTTTGCGCCAAGTGAAATAGCGGAATCCGACTCCTTGTACGATTCCGTGCACATTAAATTGAAGCCGTAAACCCATAAGCCCTCCTTAATTTGGATAAAAATAACGGTTAGCTATTTTATTTTACAAGGTTTTGGCATAGGATAGGCACAACCAATTTGGGTTTTTGTAAAAAATTCGATATTCGTCGGTTTTTACGGATTTTTCTATCATTGAGGAAATAACATGAAATTAGCTCATTTAGCGATTAGCGCTGTGGCGTTGTTGACCGGCTTCAGTGCGGTGGCGGCTGAAATCAGCACATCATCTAATGTAGAAATTTTGGCATTGGACGGGCAAAAAGCCGGTGGCGGTTTATTGAAACAGAATAAAACGGCAACGGTTTCCGATAATGAAACGCATCAGGTTGTGGTGCAAGTGGCGGAAATTATCCGTTCAGGTTCCGATCGCCGTTTATTTGAATCGTCACCGGTTGTGGTTAAGTTTAAAGCGGGCAGCGAGAATATTCAAATTCAGGCGGCGAGTATTATTGATGAAGCGGGGGCAACCCGTTTTGAAAAAAATCCGACAGTGAGCGTGCGGACGGCGAGCGGGCAGGTGATTGCCAGCGAGCAGGAGCCTTTAGTGCAAGACGGGCTGTTCCCGGGCAGAAATCTCGCCGAGAATTTGTCTGCTTATAACAGCAGTGGCGGCAAAGCGGCCGTTGCCGGCTTTGCGACCGCCAGTATGCCGGTTGCAATGGGAATGTCGAACGTCGGCAAAGCCTCAAAAGGGCAAGTGACCGTACAAGGCGAAAACGTTGCCGAACAGCAATTGCAGTACTGGTTCCAACAAGCCGATCAGACGACGCAGCAACGTTTCCTGAATTGGGCGAAAAAACAATAATCGCCGTGTGAATTAAACGGATAAAAAAGTGAGCTTTGCTCGCTTTTTTATTTTCAAGCCGATTGCCGATATGGGAGATGTATTCGATGCAAAAAATGACCCGCCAGATTCCTGCCGAAAAAAATATTGCGCTGGTGGCGCATGATCACTGTAAACAAAGCTTGGTTGACTGGTGTCTGAAAAACCGCACTTTACTGGCTCGACACCGACTCTACGGTACGGGAACGACCGGTAATTTGATTGAGAAAAAGAGCGGTTTGAGTGTGGCGGCACTGCTGAGCGGCCCGATGGGGGGCGATCAGCAATTGGGCGCGATGATTGCGGAAGGAAAAATCGATTTATTGGTTTTTTTCTGGGATCCGATGAATGCGGTGCCGCATGATCCGGATGTGAAAGCGCTGATGCGTATTTCAACGGTGTGGAATATTCCGGTGGCAATGAATCCGGCAACGGCGGATTTTCTGATCAGTTCGCCCTGCTTTGGCGGCACGGTGGAAATCGAAATTCCGGATTATGCCGCGTATCTGGCGGAACGTTTGGGCTGACGGCATTCACTAGAGAAGGAAACCAATAATGAACGCAGCACTAAATATTTTCAACTTTGTTTTTTTCGGTTTCGGCACGGTAATCGGTTGGTTTTTGGCCACGATTCTCAGTGCGGTGTTGGTGATCACGCTGCCTTATACCCGCAGTTGCTGGGAGATCACCAAAATGGCGCTGTTGCCGTTCGGTAATGAAATTATCCATGTTAAGTATTTGCAGCCGACAAGTGCGGTTGCGAACAGCTTAGGCAGTGTGCTGAATATTATTTGGTTTGTGGCATTCGGCTGGTGGCTCTGTTTATTGCATATTGTTACCGGTATTGCACAATGCCTTACGATTATCGGTATTCCGAGCGGCTTGGCGCATTTTAAACTGGCCGGCATTGCGCTGTTTCCGGTCGGGCAGCGGGTAGTGCCGAGTGAGACGGCGCAGGCAGTCAAGCTTCAACAGTTCCAACAGCAGTTTAAAAACCGCACTTGAGCAAAATCGGGCGGAAGATAATACGTGAAAAAGAGCGGTTGGCTGAACAGTAAGATCATTGCTATCCTGCCGGTGTTCGTGGCGGTGAATATCGCTGCTGTTTTAGTATGGAGCCTGAATATCTCGGCGGTAGCGATGCCGTTCGTATTGGGTATTATTGCCGCCGGATTGGTTGATTTGGATCACAGTCTGAGCGGTAAAATCAAAAATATTTTGATCACCATTGCCGCTTTCGCCACTTCCGCCTTCGGGGCGCAAATTTCGCTGGATAATCCGATTTGGTTTGCGTTGATGATGACGCTGTTTACGTTCGTGTTCACCATGATGGGGGCGCTGGGGCAGCGTTACAGCACTATTGCTTTCGGCACGTTGATTGTGGCGCTGTATACTTCCCTGACCTATCTGCCGCAAACCGAATGGTACGTTAATCCGGTGATGATCATTTGCGGCACGTTGTTATACAGCGCATCTTCGGTGCTGATTTATTTGTTCTTTCCCCGTTATAAAGTCGATGAAAATCTGGCGAATGCTTATTTGGCGTTGGCGGATTATCTGGATTGTAAATCGATGTTTTTTGATCCCGATGAAAGCGACAGCGCCGAAGCATTGCAACTTGATCTGTCGCAACTGAACAGTCGGGTTATCGCCGCATTCAATCTTTGTCGGCAATCGTTGTTTTACCGTCTGGGTAAACAGCACCGCCATGCCAAGACCAGCCGTTTGATTCGTTATTATTATGCCGCTCAGGATATTCATGAGCGCGCCAGTTCCTCGCATTTTAATCATCGCAAATTGGTCACAAAGCTGAAAAACAGCGATTTGGTGTTTCGTATTCAGCGCCTGTTGGAACTACAGGCGGACGATTGCCGTGATATTGCCGCCGCAATACTGAACCGAGAGGCTTACCAGCCGAAAGTGCGGTTGCAAAGAGCGGTTGCAGGGATAGACCATTCATTCGAGCATTTTCTACGGCATTATCCCGACAGTTCGCAAGTGGAAAATTTGCGCACGGTAATTGCCAATTTAAAACATATTTTGTGGCAATTGCTGTTTTTGGGTAAAGAGAGCAATGATATTCAGCAGTCGTTTAGCCGAATTATCACCACCGACAGGATTCGCGGCTTACGTGAAATTATGGCGGCGGTAAAAAATCACCTGACTTTTGAATCACAGCTGTTTCGTCATGCGGTCAGGCTGTCGCTGGTGGTGCTGGTTTGCTGTATTATTGCCAACAGTTTCAATCTGGAACGGGGCTATTGGGTGCTGCTGACAGCGATTTTTGTTTGTCAGCCCAATTATTCGGCGACGAAAAAACGTTTGCGTGAACGGGTGATCGGCACGTTGATCGGGGTGTTGATCGGCTCGTTGCTGCCTTATTTTATGGCGACGCTGGAGGCAAAACTGGGGATTTTGGTTGCCGCCAGTACCCTGTTTTTCTTCTTTAAGAACAACCATTACAGCTTTTCGACCCTGTTTATTACCGTGCAGGTATTGGTCAGTTTCGACATTAGCGGATTTGATATTTACGGCGCAATGTGGCCGCGTGTCGCGGATACTTTAATCGGGGCGGCAGTGGCATGGCTGGCGGTTTCATATTTGTGGCCGGACTGGAAATACATGAAGATCATTCGGATTATCCGCAACAGCCTGAACAACAGTGCCCGTTATCTGTTGTACATTATGGTGCAATTGCAATTCGGCGAACGCAATCATGTCAATTACCGCAGTGTACGGCTGGCTGCGCATGAAAGTGCGGCGGCGTTGAACGCGGTTATCGGCAATATGAACAGTGAACCGGAAAAATACCGCACTTTTTTACCGAACGGCTTTCAGCTGTTGAAACAGAACTACTGTTTGTTGGGGTATATTTCCGCATTGGGCGCATTTCGCCATTCGATGGACGAACACGGTAACGATAAGTATTTTTTGATTGATCTTTATCCGGCGGCGCGGGCATTAATCGATGTTTTGCAAAACTTGGATCAACTGCCGCCGGCGCAATTACAACATAACATCGATGAAATCCGACAACGGCTGAACATTGATCCCGCTATGCCGTTCGGCAGTCGGAGCCTATTGCAGCAAGATCGGGTATTGCGCCAACAATTGACCATGATGACGCAACTGCTGCCTGAATTGTATCAAAGTATTCAACGACAATTAGTGCTGGAAGCGGGAAAATAACCCGTTATTCCGAATGTACGGCTTCTTCCAGCTCGTCCGCCATTGCCGCCAATGCATCGCGGCACAGTTGTGCCGTAGCCCGATAAAAGCCTTGATCATGCGCTTCTATTTTGCCTAAAAACTGCCCCATGACCGGCAGTAAAAAATCCTCAAACAAGGTTTGCTGTGCGATAAGCGATTCGACGTTGTCTTCCAGCCACGAAGCGCTCAACAGCAGGTGCGCAACGTGATCCGCCTGCGGCAGATCGGCCATGCCGCATTGTTTTCTGAAAGTAACAAATGCGTTTAGAGTATCGCTATAGGCGGAAATTCGACTGTCGACAGTGCCGTTTTCTCCGAACAGTTGCTGATAAGCATTTGCCAGTTTATCATCGGCTACCGCACTTTGCAGGTGTTGCAGCGCTTTTTCGCTTTGGCTGTCGGTGCTGAGTGCCCAAAGTGCGGTCAAATTGCCCTGTTGCAGCCAACCGAACAGCGGCGCAAGCACCTCGTCCTGCGGCGCGCGATAAAATAAGTTGCCGAACAGACGGCACAACATGGAGAAATCGTTGATGGTGGTTGTCATAATGATACCGATAGGTTTGTTAAATTTGCGGACAATGCTACCATAAATAGCCATCAAAAATCAGATCCAAAGGAAAATCGAATGAAATATATTGGGGCGCACGTCAGTGCAAGCGGCGGTGTGGAAAATGCCGTGGCGAATGCGTTACAAATTGGTGCGAACGCATTTGCATTATTTACTAAAAATCAGCGGCAATGGCTTGCCAAGCCGTTGAGCGAAAGCAGTATCAAGCGGTTTAAACAGGCGCTGTATCAAGCGAAAATCGATCCGAAACAGGTGTTGCCGCACGATAGCTATTTGATCAATCTCGGTCATCCGGAGGAAGCGGGGCTGGCAAAATCGCGCGCCGCTTTTATTGATGAAATGCAGCGTTGTGAGCAATTGGGGCTGTCGCTACTGAATTTTCATCCGGGCAGCCATTTACGCCAAATCTCCGAACAACAGTGTATTGCGCGGATTGCCGAATCAATCAATTTGGCGCACCGACAAGTGCCGAACGTGGTGGCGGTGATTGAAAATACTGCCGGACAAGGCTCCAATATCGGCTACCGTTTTGAGCATTTGGCCGAAATTATCGCATTGGTGGAGGACAAATCGCGGGTCGGGGTTTGTCTGGATACCTGCCATACCTTTTCCGGCGGCTATGATATTTCCAGTGCGGCAGGCTGCGAACAGGTGTTTACCGAGTTCGGGCGAGTGGTCGGCTTTGATTATTTGCGCGGTATGCATCTTAACGGTTCGAAAACCGCACTTGGCAGCCGTGTTGATCGCCACGACTGTTTGCGTGAAGGCACGATCGGTACCGCCGTGTTTGAACATATTATGCGGCACGACGAATTTAACGGAATACCCTTGATTTTAGAAACCGTCAAACCGGAAATCTGGGCGGATGAAATCGCGTGGCTGCGCAGTTTGGCGGCTTAAGTGTACTGAACGGGCAGTTTGCAATTAGATAATCTCTTGTTATTCGGCAAATCTGCTTACGATTTTTTGAAGTCCGTCAAAAAAATGCGTTTATCTTCGATGAAAAATCGGTTTTTACTGGAAAGGAGGTCAAGCTTCACGTAGAATCGAAACGTTTTTTGAAGATGAATATTAACTAATTGATAATGATGATGTTGCGTAAACTGATTTTAATTTTAGCGGTTGCCGCGTTGAGTGCCTGTAGCAATAGCGGGTCGCAAAGCGTTTCTCAATCGCAAGATACGAGCATTCGCACCAACCTGCCGGAAAATACCGGCAACGGTGTGACCCTTGATCAATTCGCCAAATTACATGATTTCTATAATAACTGGCAAGGGGTGCGTTACCGTTTAGGCGGGACGAGTAAAAACGGGATTGACTGTTCCGCATTCGTCCTGAACGCTTTTGAACGGGCATTCGGCATTGATATGCCGCGCAGTACCGCCGAACAACGCCATGTCGGCAAGAAAATCAATAAAAGTCAGCTGGAATTCGGCGATTTGGTTTTCTTCCGTAAAAACAACCATGTCGGCATTTACATCGGCGATAATCGCTTTATTCATGCCAGCACTAGTAAAGGCGTGACCACCAACTCCTTATCCGAAAGCTATTGGGCGAGAAATTACACCCAATCCCGTCGGGTGATCAATTAGCAAAGTGCGGTTACGATGGCAACGCCGATTCTTGGTTTTCATCATGTCGCCGTTATTGCTTCCGATTATCAGCGTTCGAAGCATTTTTATTGCGACATTTTGGGTGCTGAAATCATTGAAGAAAGTTACCGTGCCGAACGGCAAAGTTATAAATTGGATTTAGCTTTTGCCGACGGTAGCCGAATTGAACTGTTTTCTTTCCCTGAACCACCGCCGCGTCAAACCACCCCCGAAGCCTGCGGGCTGCGTCATTTGGCTTTTAAAGTCGCAGAGATCCAACTTGCCGTCCGCTATTTACAGCAGCACAATGTTTGTTGCGAGCCTGTTCGTCTTGATCCGCTGACCGGCAAACAATTCACCTTTTTCAAGGATCCGGACGGTTTGCCGCTGGAGTTTTATCAAATTTGAAGCGTGCCGAATGCGAAGTGCGGTCATTAGGTCACCATACCGCACTTGCGTTTGCGCTTAATGTTGCCGTTTAAATTCAGCAATACGCTGAAGATGATGCGAGATCTTTTTAAATTTGTGGCTTTCCGTTTCGTCCCAGACTATCTCATAAAACGGCGACAGTGTCTCGGCACTGTGTTGCGAATTCAAAATGCCGTCTTCGGTCGAAAGAAAGACTAAACATTTGCCACGATTTTTCTCACGGAAATTTTGTACGCATTTGGTCGCAATATCCTGATATTCTTCCGGACGGTCGATTTTGCCTTGCATATTGTCATACGGGAATAAGTTCGGATTGAAAATCGCTTGTTTGATGCCGCATAAAAAACCGATTCGCTCCGCCCAATATCCGCCCAAGCCGACACCGCAAATCATCGGCTGCGGATCTTGGCTTTCATTGATCAGTTTATGTACTTCGTTCAGCAGATGCTGCATATCGTGGCGCGGGTGCAGCGTGCTGTAGTTGACAAAGCGCACATCAGAGTCGATAAATTTTAATTGCAGGATTTTTTCATGGTTTCCCGGACTGTTGGAATCAAAACCGTGCAGGTAAATAATCATTTTTTTATTCCTATAGCATTATTATCAAGTGATATAACCATAAACAATTCGAGTGTATCAAGCAACCGTTCAAGCGTGAAATTATGCAGTATTTCGCATTTGCGTTTCCGTATGTTGTTGCTGTATCTGTTTCTCCAAATAGATCAACATTTGTAGGGCAATATCAATTTTGCTTGTTTTTTCAATCAGTTCAAGGCCGGGGCTGGCATTAACTTCCAAAATTAACGGCCCATGGTTGGAACGGATAATATCGACACCAGCAATATCAAGCCCCATTGTCCGCACCGCATTGAGTGCCAGTGTTTTTTCTTGACGGCTTAGCCGCACTGTTTCGGCACGTCCGCCGCGGTGGGCATTGGCGCGAAATTCTCCGTTTTGACCGCTGCGCTGCATACCGGCAACTATATTGTCGCCGATCACGAAACAGCGAATATCCGAACCGTTGGCTTCATGGATAAAATCTTGCAGTAACGAGGCGATATTCGCTTGCTTTAACGTTTCTAAAATGCTGACCGCACTTTGTCGTTTTTCCGCCAGCATGACGCCGATGCCTTGTGAACCGGACAAGGTTTTCAGAATTGTCGGCGAGGCGACCTGATTGACCGCATAGTTGGCGTCAAATTCGTTACCGCACAATGCACTCGGCGGAACGGCAAGACCGTGCTGTTGCAGCAGCATCAGGCTGTGCCATTTGTCGCGAGCGTTTAAAAAAGCCTGTGAGCCGTTGAGACAAGGAATCGCCATCGCTTCAAAGTGGCGCAGCAAAGCACAACCCATTGCGGTGCTGCCGGAGCCGAAGCGCGGAATAACGGCATCATAGTGCGGCAGCAGATACGGTGTTTGATCAAATCGGGGCTGATAATAGATTTTAAATTGTCGGGTCTGTTCTTGATCGAGTTTCAGCAAACAGCGATTGGGGTCGAGGATGTCCAGCGTATGGCCGCAAGTTTCGGCGGCTTCAAGTAAACGCCGGCAACTATACAGGCGCGGTTCACGGCAAAGCATTAACAGTTTCATCGTCGCCACCGATTATTTTTTGGCAAAACCTTGCCGTTGTAAATAATTCAGTATGTGGGGGCGCACCGGTTTATCCAGCGTTTTTATCACGTTGCGCGACCAATCCATCTCAATTTGGCTGCGCTGCCGGTAGTAATCGGCAACCTGACGATCGTAATCCTGTAAAATTTGCGGCTCAAGCGGGCGGTAATGATTTTCGCTGACCAAAACCGCACTTGGCAGTCTCGGTTTCAACGGCGGATCTTGATCGGGATATCCCAGACACAGCCCGACTACCGGAACAACATGCTCGGGCAACTTCAGCAAATCGCCGACTTCCTGAATTTTATTGCGGATTGAGCCGATATAGACGCCGCCCAGCCCCAATGATTCGGCACTCAGCAGCACATTTTGCGCCATAATGCCGCTGTCGACACAACCGATCATCAACACTTCGGTATAATCGGTTTGCGCTTGCGGCAGAATCCGGTGGTGGCGGTGAAAATCAATACAGAAAACCCAAAATTCGGCGGCGCTCGCCACATATTGCTGATCGGAAGCATAGTGCTTCAGTTGTTCGCGCACCGCTTTGTCGGTGACTCGAATGATCGAAATACATTGCAGATGGTTGGACGTTGAGGCGGCACGGGCGCATTCAATCAGTATTTGCCGTGTTTCCTCGTCTATCGGGCGGTCGGCAAATTTACGAATAGAGCGGTGTGCAAGTGCGGTTTTAACCGTCGAATTTTGAATTGGCATGGGGAAATCTCCAATAACTAAGCATGACTGTTAGGCAGAATAGATCAATATATTACACCAATCACAGTAATGCGGAAAAATCTTTTCTTATTTTTGATTGAATCGGCTAGAATAATAATGTTTTGTAAATTGACTAACTGTTCAGGAGTAATCATATGTTTACCGTTATTTTTGGTCGTCCGGGCTGCCCGTATTGTGTTCGTGCCAAAGAATTGGCTGAAAAATTGAAAAATAGCCGTGATGATTTCGATTATCGCTATGTCGATATTATTGCTGAAGGCATCAGCAAAGCCGATTTGTCAAAATCGGTCGGTAAAGAAGTCCAAACCGTGCCGCAAATTTTCATTGATGAACAGCCGATCGGCGGTTGTACCGATTTTGAAGCGATTGTCAAAGAAAAATTCGGTGTCGTGGCTTAATCGAATCGTTAACGACAAATGACTAAACGCTTTGTGCTTTCGGCACAAAGCGTTTTTTTATGCTATACTGCGCCCCGAATTTTATTAGAGGAAAAAATATGGAACAGATGCCGAATTGCCCTAAGTGTCACGGGGAATATGTTTACCACGATACCATTCAATTTGTCTGCCCCGATTGCGGCAATGAGTGGAGCGAAGAAGATGTTGCCGACAGCAGTGATGAATTTATCGTGAAAGACAGTAACGGAAATCGCCTGCAAGACGGGGATTCCGTGATTTTGATTAAGGATTTGAAAGTCAAAGGCTCTTCGCTGGTGCTGAAAAAAGGCAGCAAAGCGAAAAATATCCGTTTGGTCGATTCCGATCACAATGTGGATTGTAAAATCGATGGCGTCAGTCTGGCGCTGAAATCGGAATTTTTAAAGAAAGCCTAAACACAGGCGTTTCTTACGTGACTGTGAAAAGCCACCGCCCGATATTGCACGGGAAACGGTGGCTTTTTACAAATATAATGCCATCACCAGCGCATCTTCACGCCGGTTGTCGTTGGTCGGATAGTAATTCGGGCGAGTCGTCACCAAGTTGAAGCCCAAGCGGTCATACAGCTTTTGTGCCGCCAGATTGGAGCGGCGCACTTCCAACCACAGGGTCAAAACCGCACTTTGTCGCAGGTCGGCTATCAGCCGTAGCAATAATTGCTCGCCCAAGCCCTGTTTTTGATAAGCGGGATCGATCGCAATATTGAACAGCGTTGCTTCGTCCAGCACGGTTTGGCAAATTGCGAAACCGACGATATTGTTGTTTTTGAGCAGTTTTAAATTCAGGTAGCGCTCCCCCTGATTATTCAGCAGCGTACCTTTTGACCACGGCGTGATGTGCGCCTGTTGTTCGATTTGGTACAACCGTGCAAAATCGTCCGTTTGTAGCGGCAGAATGTCGATCATCGCTTTTCTTCTTGTAAGTGAAATTGTTGTAACTGCTGCCAGAGTTGGCGTTTGGCTTGCGGATTGTGCGACAGGGTTTGCCGATCGAGCGGCGTAAACAGCGTATTATGTTGTTCAAGTGCGGTCAGGATTTGTGTGTCGAGCGGCGGATTTTCACCCAGCACCCAGACTGCCAGCGGCTGCGGAATCGTCAAACGGGTCAGCTGTTCTCGGTTGACTGATAGGCAGTCTTGCGCCGAAATGCCGAGAGCACGGTAAATGTCTTGTAAAAATGGGGTGACGACAGGGGGATGTTCGCTCACCAGCAGCAGTTTGATATTGTCTGCCACCGCAATGGCCGCTGCACCTTTCAGGGTTTGCGGTCGACGTAAAACCCATTGGTCGATTCCCATTTGTTGTAACAATACGCTACGGCGCAACGGCATAAGGATCCTTAATAAACGGCGGAAAACAAGCTATAATGCCGTTAATTTTAACCAATAACCATCAGGATTTACAGTGATTTCAGTTGAAAGTCAAGTTTTGCAGCGCCATCTCGCCTTTTTCGAGGATAAATCGGTGTTGTTTGCCGGTTGTTTGACGGATGCTTTTCCGGCACAGCTAAAAAAAAGTCGCTCGGTAAAAGCGATCAGTTGTTATTATGATTATGTGCGCAACATGAAAAGTGCGGTCGAAACCGAATTTTGCATAGAAAACCGCCATGATGCCGATTTGATTGTCTATTACTGGAGTAAAAACAAACAGGAAGTGGTTTTTCAGTTAATGCAATTGCTGGCGCAGGCGCCGCTAGGGCAGGAGCTGTTGTTGATCGGCGAGAACCGTAGCGGTGTTCGTTCAGCAGAGAAAATTTTGCAGCCGTTCGGTGATATTCATAAAATCGACTCAGCCCGCCGTTGCGGGCTGTACCGTTTTCAGTTGCGACAAAAACCGCACTTCGACTTGTCGGCGTATTGGAAATCTTACCGCCACCCGCAATTACCGGAATTGACCGTTTACAGCCTGCCGGGCGTATTCAGCGCCGGTGAACTGGATCAGGGGACCGCACTTTTGCTTTCCACGCTGACAGACAAGATACAGGGACGCGTGCTGGATTTGGGGTGCGGCGCCGGTGTGATCGGTAGTTATCTGAAACGGCAAAATCCGTCATTGGAATTGGTCATGAGTGATATTCACGCCATGGCGCTGGCTTCCGCCGAACGTACGTTGGCAGAGAATCGGTTGGCGGCGGATGTGGTCGCCAGCGATGTATTTTCCGACATCAGCGGTAAATTTAATCTGATTATTTCCAACCCGCCGTTTCATGACGGGATTGATACCGCTTATCGTGCGGTGCAGGAATTGGTTCGGCAATCAAAATGGTTTTTACGGCAGGGGGGCGAGCTGCGTATCGTGGCAAATGCCTTTTTGCCGTATGCACAGTGGCTGGACGGTGAATTCGGCAGCCATCGGGTGTTGGCAAAAACCAATAAATTCAAGGTCTATGCGGTTTCTGCCTGATTGGGCGGGTGCGTAATCCGCTAAATCTTGTTATACTTTATAAAATTGATTACAAGGATTGATTATGAGCGACAGCACGGCAAATTCCAACGCACGAGCCGACACCAACACCATTATTATTGCCATTGCCGGCGCTTCGGCATCCGGTAAAAGTTTAATCGCTTCTACGATTCACAAAGAGTTGTGTGAGGAAGTCGGCGGTAGCGACATCGGTATTATTTCGGAAGATTCCTATTATAAGGATCAAAGTCATCTGTCGTTCGAACAACGGATCGAAACCAATTATGATCATCCCAGTTCGATGGATCATGATCTGCTGGTTTCACACTTACAGCAATTAAAGCGTGGCGAAGCGATCCAAGTGCCGGAATACAGTTATGTGGAACACACCCGCACCCCTAACAGTCGTGAATTCCGGCCGCGTCGAGTGATTATTCTGGAAGGGATTTTATTGCTGACGGACGAGCGCTTGCGTAGAGAGTTGAATGCTTCGATTTTTGTTGATGCACCGTTGGATATCTGCTTTATCCGCCGTTTACAACGGGATATGCAGGAGCGCGGCAGGAGTTTGGAATCAGTAGTATCGCAGTATCGCAAAACCGTGCGCCCCATGTTTTTACAGTTTATCCAGCCGTCGAAACAGTTTGCCGATATTATCGTGCCGCGCGGCGGCAAAAACCGGATTGCGATTAATATTTTGAAAGCGCAAATTTTACAAATGTTAAAACAGAAATAATGACAAGGAAACGGCATGAGATTATGTGATCGTGATATTGAATCTTATCTGGATCAAGGCATTATTGCGCTCGATCCGCGTCCGGCAAACGACAAAATTAACGGCGCAACGGTTGATGTGCGTTTGGGGAATTCGTTTCGGGTGTTCCGTGAATACAGTGCGCCTTATATTGATCTGAGCGGCCCGAAAGAAGAAGTGTCGGCACAGCTGGAACGGGTGATGAGTGATGAAATCGTACTGAACGACGATGAGGCTTTTTTTCTGCACCCGGGCGTATTGGCACTGGCGACCACCTACGAATCGGTGAAACTGCCGGCCAACGTAATAGGTTGGCTGGACGGGCGATCTTCGTTGGCACGCTTGGGATTGATGGTGCATGTCACCGCCCACCGTATTGATCCGGGTTGGGAAGGCAAGATCGTGCTGGAATTTTATAATTCGGGAAAACTGCCGCTGGCATTGCGCCCTAAAATGGTTATTGGGGCGCTGAGTTTTGAAATTTTAAGCGGCGATGCGGCAAAACCGTATAACAGTCGCAGTAATGCGAAATACAAAAACCAACAAGGTGCGGTTGCCAGCCGTATCGACGAGGATTAGCCTCGCATGTGGAAAAAGCGCGTGTTGTATTCTGTGGTTGTCGGAGCAGCCGCGCTGGGTTTTCTGCTGTACTCCCAAAGCGCACGCCTGGAACGTACACTCACCGAATCTTTGCAGCACATTCCGAATGTCCAGTTTCGACAGGCTGAACTGGCCTATTTTCCTATTCCGACTTTAATCTTATCGCAGCCGCAATATCACTATGGTGACTGGAGCGTTTCGGCAGAACGGGCGACATTACGCTTCGGCTGGTTCGCTTTACTCGGGTTTTCGCCGAGCATTAAACGGGCGGCGCTTGTCGGCGGGGTTGTCAGTGACGAAAAGCAGACGATACTGGATAAGATCGATCTTGAACTGACGGATATTGATTCCGTTTATCACGCCGCAACGCTGGCAATGGTAGCCGAGACGATCAATCGTGATAAGCTGCAATTCAGTGGTGCAGTGCGGCGTTTTGCCAATGGGATTGAATTGCACAATCCAGTGTTTCATGCGGAGATGGCGGCGGATTATTTTTTGAATAACCGCACGTTGGATTTCAAGGCGGACATGCTCTCTTTTTCACGGCAGCAGGCGCTTTGGCAAGTGGCGGCACGGCAGGCGCAGTTAAATCGGCTAATGATAAGCGATGCGATTGCACATATTGTTATCTCGGCGGAAGCGGGGACGCCGCGCTTGTACTTGCAGCTTGATCAGGCGGGCGGGCGTTTATCGATCACGTCGCTTTCGGAACCGCAAAAACAACATTTAACCCTGAGTGGAAAAAACGTGTTGTTGGCACCGTTATTGACATTTTTACAGCTGCCGGTATTGCTTGACGGCAAGACGGATTTTGACGGCAAGGCGGTATTTGAACAAGGCGTTTTAAGTGAGGGAACATTGCAGTTAAAGGTGATGGATACCGCACTTAACGGCTTGAATCTGCTTGAGATGATCAGCCAGTATTATCCGATTCGGCAAGGTGCGGCGCAATATGCCGATCGTGCGGTTACGCCGTTTAACCAAGTGAATGTGGCGCTGGACTGGAATCGCCAAACCGTCAAATTGAAGCGTATCCAAGCATTCGGAGATGATTTGAATTTAAACGGCAAAGGGGAAATGGCATTAACCGATTTCACGTGCCGTTTAGAATTACGTTTGTTACCGACAATGGAAGGATATGCACAATATCAGCTTCCGGTCAGTTTATTCGGCCCGTGCCGTTCACCGCAGTATCGAATCAACGTAGATAAAAAATTGAGCAACCAACTGAAGCAGCTGCTCAGAGAGAAATTGAAAGAAAAAAATTAGCGCGCAAAACCCGGTTAAACCGCACTTTAACCGTAACGGCGTAAAGTGCGGTATGGGCAACTACATTGCACCGATCCAGTTCGGCAGCGACAGTGAAATGGCCGGAATATAGGTGATGGCAATCAGGAAACCCAACATCAGCAACAGCCAAGGCGTTGCCGCCCGAATCACTTGCGGCAGGCTGAGATTGGTAATGGCCGAAGAGACGAACAGATTGAGCCCGACCGGCGGAGTAATCATGCCGATTTCCATATTGACCACCATAATAATCCCCAAATGAATCGGATCAATGCCTAACTGCATGGCGATCGGAAACAGAATCGGGACTAAAATCAGAATAATGGCGGAAGGCTCCATAAATGCACCGGCAATCAATAATACGATATTGACCACAATCAGGAATTGCCACGGCTGCAAATTCATTTCGGCGACCAATGCCGTGAGTTGCTGCGGAATTTGTTCGGTGGTTAAAACATGGGCGAACAACATGGCATTGGCAATAATAAACATCAGCATAATGCTGAGTTTGCCGGCTTCCAGCAAGACTTTCGGACACGCTTTCAGTTTGATGTCTTTGTAGACGAATACCGCAACGAAGAAAGAATATATCGCAGCGACGGCAGCGGCTTCGGTCGGGGTAAAGGCGCCGCTGTAGATACCGCCGAGAATGATGACCATCAGGATTAATCCCCACAGCGCCTTGCGGGCGGCACTGAACCACTCTTTGACGGAAGCGCGCGGCAGTGCCGGCAGATTTTTCAGACGGGCGATAATATAAATTGCCAGCATTAACGCTCCGCCCAAGAGCAAACCGGGCACAACGCCCGCCATGAACAGGCGGCCGACTGACGATTCGGTGGCGGCGGCATATACCACCATCACGATTGACGGCGGAATCAGAATGCCTAACGTGCCGGCATTGCAGATAATACCAGTACCGAATTCAATCGGATAGCCGGATCGTACCATGCCGGCGATGGCAATCGAACCGACCGCAGCAACCGTCGCCGGGCTGGAGCCGGAAAGTGCGGCAAACAACATACACGCCATCACTGAGGCAATCGCCAAACCGCCGCGGATATGACCGACGGTCGCATTGGCAAAGTCTATCAGTCGGCGGGCTACGCCGCCGGTCGTCATAAACGCCCCTGCCAGAAGGAAAAACGGAATGGCCAGCAGGGTGTAATGTTCCGATGTTTCAAACAGCTTGATCGCCACCGAGCTGATGGAATCCTGACTGAAAAAGATGATAATCAAGGAGCCGGATAAGCCGAGTGCGACCGCAACGGGAACGCCGATCAGCATTAAGGCGAATAGGCAAATAAACAGAAAGACGACAGTCATAACGGCTCCTTAATGATTCTCTGTTTCTTGTAATTTCATGGCATCTTTGGTTTCATCCGCCAATCCCAAATCATTTTGCTGTCCTTTCAGTAGGCGCACAAAAATTTCGGCAAAACGAATAAAGATCATGAGGTAGCCAATAGGCACAATCAAACCGATATGCCACAGCTGAATACCGAAATGTTGCAGATCTTCTGCGCCGATTTTTGCCTGAAACATCGCGCTGACCCATTCGATACTGGCATAGGCGATCATGGCGGCATACAGTAAACAGGCAAGACAGGCGACGATGCTGATACGGCGTTGAACCGGCGTGCTGAATTTTTTTACGGCCGCATCAATGCCGATATGTCCGGCGGTGCGCACGCCGTAAGATGCGCCGAAGAAGATCAGCATGGCAAAAAACAGTTTGGTCAACGCTACGCTCCAAGTCATCTCTTGGGCAACGGTAATGGAAAAATCGGCAATCGGCAGAAACAGGGATTCCATGGACGGATAGGCATCAGCCAAATCATAAAACGGGGAGTAGATATTATTAAACAATACATAGACAAAGGTGATAGTCGTCATTAACGCCAATGAAAAGGCGATCATGACCTCCTCCATCTTTCCCCACAAGAATTCAAGCAACTTCATAGGTTATTCCTTAAAACGAGATGCGGAGAAAGTGCGGTCGGAAACCGCACTTTGAACGGGAAGATTACGGTTGATTGGAGGCTTCGGCGGCTTGAATGAGTTCGGCACCGATAGACGCTTCGAATTTTTTCCAGACCGGACGCATCGCTTCACGCCATTGCGCCCTTTCTTCCGGGGTTAAATAAATGATTTTGGTTGTTTTGGCATCGAGAATTTTTTGTTTGTCGGCAAGATTGAATTCGTGAGATTTCTTGTTCACTTCATCACTGACCTGCATCATGATTTCGCTTAAGCCGGTGCGCAATTCAGCCGGCAAGCCTTCCCAGAATTTGGTATTGACGATAACCATGTAAGACAACAGCCCATGGTTGGATTCCGTAATGTATTTTTGTACTTCATGAATTTTTTGCGAATAGATGTTGGAATACGGGTTTTCCGCACCGTTAACCACACCGGTTTGCAAACCCTGATACATTTCACTGAATGCCATTTTACGCGGTACGGCGTTCAGCTGCTTGAACTGAGCATCCAGCACTTCCGAATTTTGTACCCGGAATTTCAGACCGCGGGCGTCTCTCGGCACTCTTAACGCTTTGTTGGCGGAAAGCTGTTTCAGATCGTTGTTCCAATATCCCAGTCCGGTAATGCCTTTGTCGCTCATACTGTTAAGCAGGCTTTTGCCGGCTTCGCTTTTTTCGAAACGTTCTACCGAATTGATGTCGTCAAACAGGAACGGCAAGTCGAATAACTGGATTTGCGGTGCATATTTGTCGAATTTCGCTAAAGACGGAGCCAACATTTGTACATTGTTCAATAATAAGGCTTCCATTTCTTTACCGTCACCGTATAGTGAGGAGTTGGAATAGACTTCGACTTTGACTTGGTTCGGGTATTTTTCTTCAACCAATTTTTTAAACAGCAGGGCACCTTGACCTTTTGGGGTTTCATCAGCCACTACATGCGAGAATTTGATCACAATCGGATCAGCCGCAAACGCATTTGCAGAAACCAGCAGTGCAAGTGCGCCGGCAGAAGAAAGGATTTTGAAGAGGGTATTCTGTAGTTTCATGGGATGATCCTCTGGTTTATCGTTGATGAAAGCGTGAAAACAGCCATTTCAAGATAAGCAATCATAACATGTTAGTAAAACGGTATTTTACGAAATGTTGATCTGCTTCACACAAATTAAACAATTTGTTTACATTTTTCAGAAGGTAATCTTTACCGGGAAAGAAAATACGCTTTCCTGCTTTTATAATAACTATTGTTACTATAAAATAATCGGACTATGTAGAAATGAGAGGAAGTATTTATGCGAAATTTTGCCGAGATAGAAGCGTCAATCAAACAATGTGCCCAATCGGAGCCGGATTTGCCGTTGGACAAAGTGTTATTAATCCGGTTATTGCTGCACTCTGCCAGCGGTTATTTGGAGCATCGCAGCCGTTTGCTGAAAGACTGGGATTTGAATGATACGCTGTTTATGGCGCTGGTGGTCTTGTATACCCAGCAGGAACATACGATTCAACCTTCGAAATTGAGCAGTATTTTGGGATCTTCGCGCACCAATGCTACTCGCATATCTGATGAACTGGTGAGTAGAAACTGGATTGAGCGGGTTGTCAGTGATGCGGATCGCCGTTGTTTCGAATTAAAATTAACCGACAAAGGTAAAGCGTTTATCAAAGAGCGGTTGCCGCAGCAGTGGCGCAATATTCATGCGGTTTTTGAGGGGATTTCTGAGGAGGAAATGCAACAATTATCGACGATTTTGTATAAAATTATTGCCAATGTCAGTAGTTGATTGATTTGCATGAGCCTGTTTCCAATCCTGCCGGAAAGCGCCGGCAGGGATTATGCAGTTACGACGACAGATTTTGTCGGGTTATTTCTGCCGCTTGCTGCAACAGCTTTTGTCGGGCGGCTTGATCGATAATGTGAATCTCGTCAAAAATCGTATGTTGAATATCGCTAATGCCGCAATAATTAAACAGCCCGTCCACCAGCATATCCTTGATTGATTTGTCGAAACCGCACTTTTGATATTCCGCCAGACGGCTGCCGATTAATACGAATTGGCACAGTCTTTTGCCATTGAGCAAGCCTTGTGAAATGCCGTTTTCGGTTTTATAGGCAAAGCCGTGGGTCAGCACCCGATCCAGATAGCCTTTCAGAATAGCGGGAAAACCCATCCACCATAACGGGTAAACCAGTGTGATCAGATCCGCTTGCCGAATCAGTTCCTGTTCATGGCGGATTTCTGCCGCCACAATGCCTTGGTAGGAGCCTTGCAACTCTTCGTATGACAAAATCGGGTCGAAACCCATGCGGTATAAATCGCGTATCGTGCAGTCATAACCGCACTTTTTACTTACTGCCGTGATTGAATCAACCACGGCTTTGGTGAAGCTGTGCAGATTGGGGTGGGCATAAATAATCAAATGCTGCATTTTGTACTATCCTGATATTTTTTCAACATTGAGGGTAATACCGTTGATTGAGGTGACTTTAACCACGTCGCCGTTTTGCAGGTTCTCCCCTTTAATGCGCCAAGTGGTATCGCCAAAGTGCGCACGCCCGATATGGTTTTGCTGTATTTCGGTAACAATGCCCTGCTGACCCAACATTGCAATGCCGCGCTGATTAAGTGCGGTATGCGGATCTTCCTGCTGATCTTTACGATGTTGGTAGCGCCACCAGATTAAACCGGCAATGACGGCCAGGCCGGCAAAGATAATCCAATCCCAAGCAACGGGAATGTTCAGCATACTGTTCAGTATCCCGACGATAAAAGCGGCGAGCCCCCACCAAAGCAGAAAAATACCCGGAATAACGGCTTCACCAATCAGCAGGACAAAGCCTAAAATCAACCAATACCAAAACACCCATGTGCTGAACCATTCCATTGACGACCTCGCTTGCCTGCGCTATTTGGTGGTTTTCAATAATTCGCTGATCCCTGCAATCGAGCCGATCAGATTGCCGGCTTCCAGCGGCATTAACACTACTTTGCTGTTTTCTGCTTGTCCGATTTTTTGTAGCGCTTCGGTATATTTTTGCGCAATAAAATAATTAATCGCTTTGGTGTCGCCCTGTGCAATAGCGTCAGAGACCATTTGTGTAGCTTTTGCTTCGGCTTCGGCGGCACGTTCACGGGCTTCGGCCTGTAAGAATGCTTCCTGTCTTTCCCCTTCGGCTTGCAGAATGCGTGATTGTTTGTCCCCTTCGGCACGTAAAATAGCTGCTTGGCGCACGCCTTCCGCTTCCAGAATATCGGCACGTTTATTCCGTTCTGCTTTCATCTGGGCGTTCATCGAATCGATTAACTCCTTCGGCGGGCGGACATCACGGATTTCAATACGGGTGACTTTCACTCCCCACGGATTGGTCGCTTCATCAACGATAGTCAGCAGACGGCTATTGATGGAGTCACGCTGCGACAACATTTCGTCCAGCTCCATCGAGCCGAGAACCGTCCGAATATTGGTCAGGGTCAGATTGATAATCGCTTGTTCCAGATGGTTGACTTCATACGCCGCATTACGCGCATCGACCACCTGTACGAAACAGACTGCATCAATCGAGACATTGGCGTTGTCTTTGGAAATAACTTCTTGCGACGGAATATCCAACACCTGTTCCATCATATTGATTTTGCGACCGACCCTGTCGATAAACGGCACGATAAAATTCAGACCCGGCGTTAAGGTACGGGTATAGCGACCGAAACGTTCGATCGTCCAGTGGTATCCTTGCGATACGGTTTTTAGGGCTGAAAACAGCGTAAAAATAATGAACAGTACAAAAAACAGGGCGACAAGCGGCAGTCCGTCCAGAAATTCCATGTATTGGTTCCTCCCTACTGGGTTATTGATAATTGGATTTATTGCGTCTCGCTTTGATAATAATCGTAAGTTTCACCATTTGCAATAAATTCAAAAGTGCGGTTAATGCATTTCGGTTGGTCTTCTAAGTGGTGTGAGACAAACAGCAACTGTGTTCGGCTATTGTCGATCAACTGCCCGATAAATGTCAGAACTAAATGCCGATTAATGCCGTCCAATCCCATCAACGGCTCGTCCAAAATCAAAACCGGCGGATGTTTCACCATTGCACGCACAATCAGCAGTAACCGTTGTTGCCCCCAAGAAAGCGAACGAAAAGGCTTATCGGCAAATTGCCGCATTTTGATTCGCTCCAACCATTGCAGTGCATTGATGCGGATACTGTCGGGGATTGTTTGGTAGATGCCGATGGAGTCAAAATAACCGGAAGCAATCACCGCTAATGCATTGCAGTTGACCCGATAATCGAGATGAAACTGATTGCTGAGAAAACCGATTTTTTGCTTGATTTCCCATACGGTTTCACCACTACCGCGCTGTTTACCGAAAATTTTCACCCGATTGCTGAATGCCTGCGGGTGATCACCGTTGATAAGCGCAAGTAAAGTTGATTTTCCGCAACCGTTCGGGCCTTTAACCCACCAGTTTTCGCCCGGTTTGACTTGCCAGTTTAATCCGTTAAGAATGATTTTGTCGCCGTAGCGTACGTTGATATTTTGCAGATCAAAAACCGTATTCAGCCCGTCAGGCAATTTCGGCGACGGCTCTGCGGCATCAGGAACGGGCTGCCGAACCGCACTTTCGGCGGCACGCAATTGCCGGAACACCGGGCTGGCGCTTATCTCGGCGGCATTTGCCTGCAACAGCAGGCGGCAATTATCCAACATCGCGATACTGTCGGCTTGCGCCGGAATATCGTCCAGTCGGTTAATGATCAGAATGACGGTCATCTGTCGGCATAAATCCGACAATAGCTGCTGCCAGTAACATTGCGAGGCGTGATCCAAACCTTCGAACGGTTCGTCCAGAATCAATAGCTGCGGACGGCTGAATAGGGCTTTGGCAAGTAATACTTTACGCCCTTCACCGGTGGACAGTAGTTTGAACGGTCGGTTCAGCAGGGCGGTTATCTTCAATGTTTGCGCCAGCGAATTCAAGCCGCTTGAATCCTGCCGCTCTTCCAAAATCAGTTCGGCGGCGGTTTTCCCGTGATAATCCGGATCAACGCAGTCATTATTCAGATCGCGATAAATTTGTTCGATAATCTGTTGCTGTTGTTCAAAAGAGAGCAGAGCGATGTGTTCAAAATGGTTGCGGTAGCCGCCTTGATAAGGCGCTTTGTTCTGCGCCAGAAATTTGGCCAATGTGCTTTTACCGCTGCCGTTATGTCCGACGATGACCGCAAATTCATTCGGTTTGATTTGAAAATCGGCGATTTTTAAAAACAATCGATTGGTAATTTTGATCTCGGCTTGCTGTAATTGAATGGCGGTTTGCATGGCTTTCCTTGTGTGTTTTGGGCGGATAAAAAAGCGAATCCGTTTTTCATGATCGGATTCGCTTGATAAATCGGAAACAGGTGGAAATTAACCGTTTTTGCGTTGTTCCGCAAGATCCGCTGCCGCCGTGAACACCACGTCGGTAGAGGAGTTCAACGCGGTTTCGACCGAATCTTGAATTACCCCGATAATAAAGCCGACACCGATAACCTGAACGGCAATATCATTCGGAATACCGAACAGGCTGCATGCCAACGGAATCAAAAGCAGTGAACCGCCGGCAACACCGGACGCACCACAGGCACAGATACTGGCGACGACACTCAGTAAAAGTGCGGTGCCGAAACTGACTTCGATGCCCAATGTGGCAACCGCTGCTAATGTCAGCACAGTGACGGTGATCGCAGCGCCTGCCATGTTGATGGTCGCACCGAGCGGAATAGAGACCGAATAAATTTCTTCATTCAGGTTAAGGCGTTTCGCCAAGTTCATATTGACCGGAATATTGGCGGCGGAACTGCGAGTGAAGAAAGCCGTCAAACCGCTTTCACGCACGGCGGTCCATACTAACGGATATGGGTTTTTACGGGTGTGCCAGAACACCAGAATCGGGTTGATAATAAAGGCGACAAACAGCATGGAGCCAACCAACACATACAGCAGGCGGGCATAAGCGCCCAATTCTTCCAGCCCTTTGTCGGCCATTGCCGCTGCAACCAGGCCGAATACCCCGAACGGTGCAAAGGCAATCACCACTTTCACAATCATGGTAACGGCTTCCGCCAACTCATGAATAATACGTTTGGTGCTTTCGGAAGCGTGGCGTAAAGCAATCCCCAGCCCGATGGCCCAAGCCAGAATGCCGATATAATTCGCATTGAATAGCGCCTGAATCGGATTGTCGACAATATTCATTAACACGGTGATGACGACGTCACTGACATTTTGCGGCGGGCTAAGCTCCGAACTGCCGGTAACCAGAGTTAAATGGGTCGGGAACAGGAAGCTGGCGATAACGGCAACGAGCGCTGCTAAAAATGTGCCGAGAATATACAGGATGACGATCGATTTCATCGCTTTGCTGCTGTGATCGGCATTACTCGGTTTACGGTTGGCAATGGCGGATAACACCAAAATGAAAACCAGAATCGGCGCGATGGCGCGCAAACCGCGAACAAACAGCGTTCCTAAAATAGTCACACTTTCGGCGAGGTTGAATCCTAAGGTTGGTGATAAAGGCTGAGCGATTAAACCGACGATGATCCCGAGCACAAGGCCGATCGCAATCTTGGTAATCAAACTTCCTTGAAACAAGAGTTTGGTTAAAAAGTGATTTGAGTTACTCATAGTGTTCTTCTTTTTATGGTGAATGAAATGGTAGTTTTACCGGTTAAATATGTCATCTCGGTCAGGAGATTCCGCCTAAGATTAGCGCAAAATTTTCAAGAATAAAACAGAAAATTAAAAAAAGCGTGATTTTAATATGGTTATATCTGTTTTTAGTGAATTTTTTTATCTATTCGTTAATAAAGTTGCAGAATAATCATGATGATATTCAAGGGATTTTATGATCACGGGATCTTTTTTCGGATCGGTATAAAAACAGCTTGAAAGCTGTATAAAAAAACAGTATAAATAACTGTATAAAAAAACAGTATTGTGCGGTGGCAGTTTCAAGTAAACGGAGGCAGCGAAATGTATAACAGTATAAATAAAAGTGCGGGTGGCGGTTACTCCTATCAGCCAATGCCGTTGTATGACGATTATCATCAGTCCAGTTTTCATTTTGATCAAAAAAGTGCGGTTCAATATAAAATGGACTTGAATTTATATTGTATTAAAAAACCTAAACACACTTTTTTTATGCGAGTGAAAAATCCTAACCTGACATCATGGGGTATTGAACAGGGGGATATGCTGGTGATCGAAGAAAATTCTTCGATTAACCCCGGCGATCTGGTGGTGATTGAACAGGACGGCGGTTTGCAGCTGTATGAGTTTTTTTCGGTACAGCAGAATAAATTGGTCTTTTTTTCGCTCGATTCCAGATGCGGTAATTTGCAGGTGGATTCCTTAGACGAACTGGCATTACGCGGCGTAGTGACCAATACAATCCACCAATTGCGCGGTAAAAACGCAGCTTGATATTATCGGCAAAAAGAGTAAACAATCGGTTTTTAATATCAGCATACTTTATGTGATTTCGGCTCAATCCGTGTTGGCTTCTGTGATATAGTAAAGCAGCAAAAAGCAGAGACAAGGAGCAGAGTATAATTATGGAGTTTTGGGCGCGGATTTTACCCGTTAATCCACAGTTGTCGTGGGTGTTGCTGCTGTTATTGATTGCAGTTTGGCAATTTATGACAAATAAATTGCGCATTGATGCGATTGCATTACTGGTGATGATTGCATTCAGTCTGAGCGGTATCCTGACGGTGCAAGAAATTTTAGCAGGTTTCAGCGATCCGAATATTATTCTGATAGCGCTGTTGTTTGTTGTCGGGGAAGGGCTGCTTCGCACCGGGGTGGCTTATCAGGTCAGCGAATGGCTGATTAAAGTCGCCAACAACAACGAGGTCAAAATTCTTATTTTGTTAATGGTGGCGGTTGCAGGACTAGGGGCATTTATGAGTTCGACCGGCATTGTCGCCATTTTTATCCCGGTGGTGCTTGCGATTTGCAGCCAAATGAATATCTCCCCTAAACGTTTGATGATGCCGCTCAGTATTGCCGGTCTCATCAGCGGTATGATGACGTTGATTGCCACACCGCCGAATTTGATTGCTAATGCCGAATTGGTACGGGCGGGGCAGCCGGCACTGAGCTTTTTTACTTTTACGCCGATTGGATTGATGGTACTGGTGTTGGGAATCGGGTATATGCTGGTCGTACGCCGTTTGTTGGATAGCAGCGACAGCGCCGATAAAACGAAAGCCAACTATAACCGCACTTCGATGAACGATCTTATCGTCAATTACCGGCTGCAAGGGCGCTCCAAACAGGCGTTGATTATGCCGGATTCTCCGTTAATCGGTAAAACGCTGGACGAACTGCATCTACATTCAAAATATAATATTTTAGTCGTTGCGGTCGAGCGTTGGCGCCGAATCCGCCATATTGTGGTAACGGCTTCCGCGTTGACGGAATTGCGTGAAAAAGACATTCTGCTGTTAGATATTGCCGATAAGGAGTTGGACTGGCTCTCTTTTTGTGAAGAATACAAATTAAAACCGATGGCGGTGCGCGGCAACTATTTCAGTGAAAAATCCAAATCGGTCGGTATGGCGGAGATATCGCCGATTCCGGAAAGCCCCAATTTGGGCAAAACCATTCGCAATATTCAGTTTCAAAATAAGTACGGGTTGATTGTCGCCGGTGTCAAACGCGGCAACAAGCTGATTAATACCGAATTGGGAGACGTGGAAATCAGCACCGGAGATCAATATCTGGTGATCGGGGAATGGAAGCAGATTAATGAATTGCGCAGCAGCAATCAGGATTTTTTTATGCTGAATTACCCGAGTGAAATTGATCAGGTGGCGCCGGCGTTAACACAAGCGCCGCACGCAATTTTATCGGTTATCACCATGGTGGCATTAATGGTGACGGGAATGGTACCGAATGTTATTGCGGCACTGATTGCCTGCATGATGATGGCGAAATTCCGCTGTATTGATGCGCAAAGCGCTTATAATTCGGTACATTGGCCCAGCCTGATTTTGATTGTCGGCATGATGCCGTTTGCCATTGCATTGGATAAAACCGGTGGAATCGGTTTGGCGGTTAGCGGATTATTGGATCTGGTCGGCGATTGGGGGATTCATGCGATTTTAGTCAGCCTGTTTATACTGTGCGCCTCGGTCGGTTTATTTATTTCCAATACGGCGACTGCGATTTTGATGACCCCGATTGCAGTTGCTTTGGCACATGAGTTGAATGCTTCACCGTTGCCGTTTGTGATCACGGTTGCGGTTGCCGCCTCAGCCGCTTTTATGACGCCGGTTTCTTCACCGGTGAATACCATGGTGCTTGGCCCGGGCGGTTATAAATTCTCGGATTTTCTAAAAATCGGCGTGCCGTTTACGGTTATCGTAATGATCGCCACTGTGTTGGTAGTCCCGATTTTATTCGGCTGATGAACCGCAAAAATAGACAGTTATAAACAAGAAAAACCCGATAATGATTGCATTATCGGGTTTATTTCATCGGCTGAAAGTGCGGTTTATTACATCATGCCGCCCATTCCACCCATGCCGCCCATTCCGGCACCCATATCAGGCGCTTCGGCTTTCGGCAGTTCGGTGACCATACATTCGGTTGTGATCATCAGACCGGCAATCGAAGCGGCGAATTGCAGCGCAGAACGGGTTACTTTGGTTGGATCCAAAATACCCATTTCAACCATATCGCCGTACACTTCGGTTGACGCATTGTAACCGTAGTTGCCTTCACCGTCTTTCACGTTACGTGCCACAACAGAGGCTTCTTCGCCGGCATTGTTGACGATTTGACGCAATGGCGCTTCCATTGCACGCAGTGCCAGTTTGATTCCCACATTTTGTTCTTCGTTGTCACCGGTCAGTTCGGCCAGTTTTGCCGCAACACGCACCAGTGCCACGCCACCGCCGGCAACCACGCCTTCTTCTACCGCAGCACGGGTCGCGTGCAGGGCATCTTCAACACGGGCTTTTTTCTCTTTCATTTCGACTTCGGTTGCCGCGCCGACTTTGATTACAGCAACACCGCCGGCCAGTTTGGCGACACGTTCTTGTAATTTCTCACGGTCGTAGTCTGAAGAAGACTCTTCGATTTGTTGGCGAATTTGTGCCACACGGCCGCTGATTTGAGCTTGATCACCGATACCGTCGATAATCGTGGTATTGTCTTTGGTGATGACAACACGTTTAGCTTGACCCAATTCTTCGATAGTGGCTTTTTCCAGTTCCATGCCGATTTCTTCGGAAATCACAGTACCGGCAGTCAATACCGCAATATCTTGCAGCATGGCTTTACGGCGATCACCGAAGCCCGGCGCTTTCACTGCAGCAACTTTGACGATACCGCGCATGGTGTTGACCACTAAGGTCGCCAGTGCTTCGCCTTCCACATCTTCCGCCACGATAAACAGTGGTTTACCGGCTTTAGCAACGGCTTCTAAAATGGGTAATAATTCACGGATATTGGAGATTTTTTTATCAACCAGTAAAATATACGGGTTTTCCAGCTCGGCGCTGCCGGTTTCCGGTTTATTGATGAAGTAAGGGGAGAGGTAACCACGGTCGAACTGCATACCTTCAACCACATTTAATTCATCTTCCAGCCCGCTGCCGTCTTCGACGGTGATCACGCCTTCTTTACCTACTTTATCCATCGCTTCGGCAATCAGTTTACCGACAATCGTGTCAGAGTTGGCAGAGATCGTGCCGACTTGTTCGATTGCTTTGGAATCGGCACAAGGGACGGATAATTTTTTCAATTCTTCTACGGCGGCGACAACGGCTTTGTCAATACCGCGTTTTAAATCCATCGGGTTCATACCGGCGGCAACGGCTTTCAGGCCTTCATTGACAATGGCTTGCGCCAGTACGGTTGCGGTGGTGGTGCCGTCACCGGCGGCATCGTTGGCTTTGGATGCGACTTCTTTCACCATTTGAGCGCCCATGTTTTCGAATTTGTCTTCCAATTCGATTTCACGTGCAACGGAAACCCCGTCTTTGGTGATGGTCGGTGCGCCGAACGCTTTGTCCAATACGACATTACGGCCTTTAGGCCCCAGTGTGACTTTTACGGCGTCTGCCAATACGTTCACCCCTTGTAACATTTTTACGCGGGCGTCGTTACCAAATTTTACATCTTTTGCTGCCATGTTATATTCCTTTTATTACAAATAGTTATACTAAAAATAAAAACGCTTATTCGACAATTGCCAGAATATCGTTTTCAGAAATAATCAAGACTTCTTCGCCATCGATTTTTTCGTTTTTCACACCATAGCCTTCATTGAAAATCACGGTGTCACCGACTTTGACATCTAACGGCTGTACGCTGCCGTTTTCCAGAATGCGACCTTTGCCCACGGCCAGAACTTTGGCACGGGTAGATTTGGTTGCAGCCGAGCCGGTCAGCACAATGCCGCCCGCAGAACGGGTTTCAACTTCTTCGCGTTTGATAATGACACGATCATGTAACGGACGAATATTCATCTCATTTTTCTCCTGATTTATGGTTGGTAGAACAATCAAAAACAGCCCTTGAACCTGATTAAAAAAGCCAAGTGCGGTTTAATAAACAAGTGACATCTTTATATGGGCAAGCCGTTTCGGTTTCAAGGGGGTAAAGCGCAATTTTTTTACTCGAAAAGCAGAATCAGCCCGCTAGTTTAAACGAATAACCTTCGTGTTGCCCGATATGCCGAACGGATTACGGCAAGCGTTTGTTTTCATCGACTTTTTTATCGTATTCGGCTTCAAATACAGTGCCGTCTTCTGTGTTTGCTTGAGATTGACGACGCCCAAAGCCGCTGACAAAGGCAAACGATTTTATTTTATTGGCGAGCACTTTTTCCAGAAAGCGAGCGGTAATCGGTAGTAAGAGGATAATCGCCAACAGATCACTCACTAATCCCGGAATCACGAACAGTATACCGGCAAGCAGCCAAAGTGCGGCTTGAAACAGGCTGTGTGTCGGCATTTCGCCTTTGGCAAGTTGCTGTTGAATCCGAATCATGGTGTACCAGCCGCGCAGACGTATCAATATGATGCCGATAAGTGAGGAGAGAATCAGCAGCAAAATCAGCGGGAAAACGCCGACGGCACTGCCGATCGTCACCAAGAGCGAGAGTTCCAGATAAACATAGATGCCGAAAACGGCAAATAGAATCAATAGCGGCACGGTCGTTACCTCGTCATTATTATCCAAACACAAAACTTAATCCTTATATTGGGGATTAAACCGCACTTTTCAAGGTGTGGGTGATCCTATTCGGATTAGAAAAAGTAATGTATGCAATCAATTTATATCCAATGATCAAAATTTTTAAAGGGCTAGAATGGTGGGTAACAGGTGCTGAATGCACAGAATAAAAAACCAAATCTCAAATACAAGAGGAGAAAAACAAATGACAGCAACCCGATTAGAAAAAGATTTACTAGGCGAAAGAGCGGTTCCGGCAGACGTTTATTGGGGCATTCACACCTTAAGAGCGGTGGAGAATTTTAAGATTTCCGGTGCAACGATTTCCGATATTCCTGAATTTGTGCGCGGCATGGTGATGGTGAAAAAAGCGGCGGCAATGGCAAACGGCGAATTAAAAGTGATCCCGAAAAAAATTGCACAAGCGATTATTGCGGCTTGCGATACGATTTTGCAAGAAGGAAAATGTTTGGATCAATTTCCGTCCGATGTATTTCAAGGCGGAGCGGGAACCTCGGTCAACATGAACACCAATGAAGTTGTGGCGAATCTGGCACTGGAGCTGATGGGACACCAAAAAGGCGAATATCAATATTTGGATCCGATGGATCATGTCAATGCAAGCCAGTCGACTAACGATTCCTATCCGAGCGGCTTCCGTATTGCGGTATATAACAGTTTGTTACAGCTGATCGAAAAATTGCGTTATCTACAACAAGGTTTTGAAGCCAAAGCGGCGGCATTTTCCGATATTCTGAAAATGGGACGTACGCAGCTGCAAGATGCGGTGCCGATGACGGTCGGTCAGGAATTTACCGCATTTTCGGTGTTGATGGAAGAAGAGATTTTGAATCTCAGCCGCGCTGCCGAATTGCTACTGGAAGTCAATCTGGGCGCAACGGCAATCGGCACCGGTGTGAACACACCGGCAGGTTATCCGGCATTGGCGACCCGCTATTTGGGCGAAGTCAGCGGATTGCGCTGTGTCTTGTCGAAAAACCTGATTGAGGCGACTTCCGATTGCGGTGCTTATGTGATGGTGCATGGCGCATTGAAACGCACGGCGGTAAAAATGTCGAAAGTATGTAACGATTTGCGTCTGCTGTCTTCCGGCCCGCGTGCCGGTTTGAATGAAATCAACTTGCCGGAATTGCAGGCCGGTTCATCGATTATGCCGGCAAAAGTCAACCCGGTGATCCCGGAGGTGGTGAACCAAGTCTGTTTCAAAGTTTTCGGCAATGATTTAACGATTACCTTCGCCGCCGAAGCAGGGCAGTTGCAGTTGAACGTGATGGAGCCGGTTATCGGGCAAGCCATGTTTGAAAGTATCGCTTTGTTGGGCAATGCGTGCGTTAATTTGCGTGACAAATGTATTGACGGCATCACGGTCAATAAAGCGGTTTGTGAAAGTTATGTCTTTAATTCAATTGGCATTATTACCTATTTGAATCCGTTCATCGGACACCATAACGGCGATGTGATCGGCAAAATTTGTGCCGCCACAGGGCGCAGTGTCAAAGAGGTGGTATTGGAAAAAGGTCTGCTGACCGAAGAACAACTGGACGATATTTTATCGCCTGAAAACCTGATGAATCCTATCTACAAAGCCAAAATATTTGAGGATTAACCATCAAATGGTTTGATATCAAAAGCCGTGCCGTGGAGGCGCGGCTTTTTTGTGACCGCACTTTTGTCAGCGCATTGGGGAAATTAATGGCATAATCGTCGTCACGATTTTTTATACAGGATTTATTATGCGCTTTTATCGTCAATTACAGCCGTTCAAAATCATCAGTTTTGATTTGGACGATACCTTATATGATAATCGCACGGTGATTGCCGAGGCGGAAAAGCAGTTTCTGGCTGAATTGCAGCGTTTGGCGAATTTACCGCACTTGACAGCCGAAACGTGGCATCGGGTAAAAAGTGCGGTCGCACAATCGGAGCCGTTGTTGAGTGAAGACGTGGTGCAGTGGCGTATTCACGCGCTTGCGGTATTGTTACGGCAGTATGCGGTTTCAGCGGCGAATATTCGCGCGATCAGCACGCACGTGATGCGCCATTTTACCCATTGGCGCCACCAAATCGACGTGCCGCCGCACAGTTTTGAAGTATTGAACCAATTGGCACAACGCTATCCGTTGGCGGCGATTACCAACGGGAATGTTGAGCCTGAAAAAATCGGTTTTAATCAATTCAGCTTATGTCTGCGCGGCGGCGAACACGGCAGGGCAAAACCGCACGTTGAGTTGTTTATTCAGGCGGCGGCGCATTTTCAAGTGCGGTCAGCGGAGATTTTACACATCGGCGACAATCTGCAAACCGATGTGCAGGGCGCCGTACAGGCAGGGTGTCAGGCGGTATGGCTGAATCTGAATGCCGATAAATTACGGTTTCAGCGAGAAAGCCGTAATTTACCTACGCTGGAATTAACCGAGCTAAATCAGTTACTGTTGTTGGCGTGACCGCACTTTGCGGTTACATAACAGCAAACCGGCGATAATCAACAAGCTGCTGATCAGGTGATACGGGCGGATCGGTTCACGTAATACGACAATGCTTAATATGGCGGCAAACAGCGGTACGGCATTGGTAAAACTGGCGCCTTTGGCGGAGCCGACGATGGTGATACCGTAATTCCAGAAGACATAGGATAAAATTGACGGAAAAACAACCAGATATAACATAATCCACCATTGGTAGCCATCGAGTTTCGCATAAACCGCACCTTCGCCTTGTATCACGGCATATAAATACAACGGCGTAAACAGAATCACGCCGATAGTAACTAACGAAGTGACAAACACGCTGTTTGTCAATTGCGGCGGCTTGAGGCGCACAATCGAGCAGTATACCGCCCAACTCAGCGCAGAGCCGATCGCCCACATATCCCCGTTGTTGATATTCAGATGCAAAATATTGCCAAATTCGCCTTGTACCAGCAGATACAGCACACCGATAAAGCTCAATATCGCACCGAACAGCATCGGCGGCCGCACGGCATCGTGAAACAGCAGGCGATTAATCAACAAGGTTGCCATCGGTACCGCCGCCAGATAAATACTGGCGTTCAGTGCCGTCGTTGTTTGCAGCCCCTGATATAAAAAGACGGGAAAGAAAATAATCCCCAGAATGCCAAGTGCGGTCAACAGCCGCCAATATTTGCGAATTAACGGCAATGCGGGTTTTAGCCGACGGTGAAACAGCAACAGCAATATGATTGCTGCCGGAAACCAACGGCTGAAATTCAGCATAATCGGCGAAATATCACTGCTGATGATTTTCCCGAACATAAAATTGCCGCCCCAAAACAGGGCGGCAAAAATCAGCCCCAGATAACCGTAAAGTGCGGTCGGCATCAACGTTGCCCTCGCTCGATCACAATACCGACGGCGGAGGCTTGAGCAACCGCACTTGGCTTGCTGAGTTTCAGGCGCAACCACGGAATGGCAAAACGTTGCTGCAACTGTTCTGCAACCTGATGGGCAACGGTTTCGATCAACAAAAACGGTTTGGCGGCGACATAATCAATAATAAATTGACTTACATCGGCATAATTCAGGCAATACCGCACATCGTCTTCGGCCGCTGCACGGCGACCGTCCCATGCCATTTCAATATCAAACACCAGTTTTTGCTTAATTTGCTGCTCCCAATCGTAAACCCCGATAGTGGCGAACACCGTTAATTTTTCAATAAAAATCGTATCGTACATCTTTTTATCCTTTATCGAACATTTAGCGCAGATTATGCCATTGATTTTCGGTACAATGAACGATATTCTCAAATTTTATTGCCAATCCCCGAGGTCGTCATGAGCCTGTTTGCCGTTTTTTATATGATCTTCGCTTATCTGATCGGATCAATTTCCAGTGCGATTCTGATTTCACGTCTGGCGGGATTGCCTGATCCGCGCACGGCCGGTTCCGGCAATCCGGGGGCGACCAACGTGCTGCGCAACGGCGGCAAATGGGCGGCACTGGCGGTATTGTTATTTGATATGCTGAAAGGCATGTTGCCGGTGTGGGCGGGCTATTATTTGAATTTAACCCAGTTCGAACTGGGAATGGTTGCCTTAGCCGCCTGTCTGGGGCATTGCTTTCCGCTGTATTTCGGTTTCAAAGGCGGCAAAGGCGTTGCCACCGCTTTCGGCGCAATCGCCCCGATTGCCTGGGGCGTGGCAGCCAGTATGTTCGGCACTTGGTTACTGGTATTTTTGGTTAGCGGTTACTCTTCACTCAGTGCCGTTCTGACCGCACTTTTAGTGCCGTTGTATGTCTATTTGTTCAAACCCGAATTCACCTTCCCCGTCGCATTGGTCTGCTGTCTTTTGATCTACCGCCACCATGAAAATATCCAACGCCTGTGGCGCGGGCAAGAAGATAAAATGTGGAGTAAGTTTAAGCGCAAATAGGCGTGTTAAACCGCACGTTTATCCGTTCAACAAATGATAAATCGGTAAACAGGCGGCGGCGGGCGAGATACTTTCGATGGTGTTGTCGGCGCAGTGCAGAATCGGTTTCGGTTTGTTTGACGGTTCTTGATAAATTGCGGATTGGGTTACATTTGTAATGATTTTTCGGGTCAACGCAGGCGGTAACAGTCCGGTGAGGACGATGGCTTCGGGGTCGAGCCAGTAAAGGGCGGACTGGATAACACTTTGTAATTGACGGTTGACACGATTGAGCCATTGTTCAATGAGCGGGTGATTGTCTGCAATAAGACGGTCTATTTGTTCGAGTGGCAAATCGGCGGTTTTGAGTGTTTTTTTCAAATCTTTCCATGTCGGACGCTGTTCGCCGCTTGGAAAAAATGCGCCGATTTCGCCGGCATTACCAAATCCGCCTTTGGTGAGTTTGCCTTCTGTGATAATGCCTGCGCCCAGACCGTAATCAATGCTGATGACTATCATATCTTTGATTTTATTCCAGTTGCCGGAATAAAATTCGCCTAAGGCGCTGACATTGGTATTATTTTCCACCCACGCCGGTAAACCGAGTTGTTGTTCGAAAATTTCCGATAAATTCGGCTTGTGCTGCAACACCGGCAGCCACGGCGCCGAGCGCGAACCGTCCGCCAGCAGATAGCCGGGCACAGCGTAACCGATGCCGAGAATTCGGGCTGTGGTCAGAAATTTCTTTTCCAGCAGGGCGGAAACCGCACTTTTGATTTGTTGCACGATTTGTTCGAAGTTATCGGCATTGGCGTATTTTTTGCGGCAGGTTGCCAGTTTTTTACCACTTAAATCGACAACGGAAACGTCAAAATCTTCTTCTGCGAACGATACGCCGACGGCACAACAACCGTTCGGATTCAGTTCCAGGCGATAAGACGGCAGACCGCGTTTGCCGACGATTTTATCGCCTTCTTTGATCAAGCCTAAAAACAATAATTCACGGCAATATTGAGTCACGGCGCCGGGCGTCAAGCCGGAAAGATGACTTAATTCCGCACGTGACGGCGAATGTTGGCGGATTAAATTCAGCAATAATTTTTGGCTGGGACGCAGATCAAAGCTGAAATAGTCGGTTTTAGGCATGGTAATCCAAATTATCGGGGTTAAAAAAGGGGATAACGCATTATCCCCTATTCCGCTTCGGGATTCTAGTGAGAAACTACTTCTTTGGTGAAGCCCAACACCTGAGCTTTTGCCCAGCCGTTAGCGAAACCGACAATGTCTTTTTTGCCGGATTCACTATCCAGCGGACGAACACCGAAATGGGCGTTCAGTTTTTGTTGGGTTTCCGGCGATGTCAGCCAATGGGCGAACAGCAATGAAGCGGCAGGGTGAGGGGAATTTTTCGCCACGACAACCGCATTGCCACCGCCCAGCATACCGAATTCAGGCACATAGAATTGCAGCCGTTTGGTGATCGCACCTTGCTGTTGCAGGCTGAACAGATGATCTTGCCAAGCGGCAACCAAATTCAGCTCCCCGTCATTGAGGCGGGTTAGGCTGTCGGCGTTGGACGAAGTGCGGGTCATATTGGCGGCGTTATCTCTGAACCATTGCCAGGCGGGTTGCCATTTCTTGACTTGTTCTTGGTCGACGGTCGGTTGTTGGTAATCATAGTCGCCGGCGGTATAAACAATGGCGCGCTGAATAAAGGCATTGCCGGTTCCGCCGCCGTTCGGATCGGAATAGCCGAATTTTTTCGGATTATTTTGGATATACGCCTCCAATTGTTGCCAGGTTTGCGGCAGTTCCTCCGGCTTTATCCGCATCGGGTCATAAGCCAATCCGGTTTGGTTGCCCCAGAAACCAACGGCATTTTCGCCGAGTTCAACGCCTTGCAAGTTGTGGTTGAGTTTATCAAAGTGCGGTAAGCCGCTTAAATTTTTTGCTGCGGCGAAGTTATTGACGATATTGACACGATCCGCACTGATGGCGATCACGTCCATTTTACCCGGTGCCAGATTCTTTTCGGCAAGCAGTTTGTTGACATTGCCGTCAAGCGTTCCCTCCGGAATCCGCACTTTAACGCCGTACTGGTTTTCAAAATTTTTTACGAAAGTACGCCAAGCAGGTTGCAGATACCAGACGCTGAACGTTACTTGCCCTTCTTGTTTAGCGAGGGCTTCGATTTCCGCCCAGGATTTGCCTTCAAGGGTGTCGGCGTGAGAAAAGGCGGATAAAGCCAAGGCCGAGACAGCCAAGCTCAGTCGGGACAGTGTTTTGAAATAACGCATATAGTGCTCCTTTTATCAAGAAAGTTGGGGTTATGCTTTGCCTGTAGATTGAGAAAGATAATTTCCTTTCAGTAATTTTTCGATAATCATCAATAAGATAATATTCGGAATTAAGAGAATCAGGGATACCACCGCCGCATTCGGACGGACAAACGAGTAACCCAGAAACGAATACAGAATGGTCGGTACGGTGATAAAATCCGGCGATCCAATGACGAACGAAATTGAAAATTCTTCGATACTTTTTACCAGACAGAAAATAATCGAGGCGAGAAAACTCGGTTTTAACATCGGTAAATACACATCTTTAAAGGTGGTGAAGCGAGAAGCGCCCAAATCACGACTGGCATCAATCAGATCTTGTGGAACCGAAGAAAAACCGGCGGAGAGAATGCGAATCGCATAGGGCAGAGTCATCACGGTATGCCCGATCACAATGCCGATAAACGGACTGCGAATGTCTAAATCGATCAATACCGCACTGAAAAACAGCGCAATGATCATACCGGGGATCACCAATGGAATTAAGGTCAGCATTTCGGCGATCTTCTTGCCGCGAAATTCCATGCGCCCGAAGGCATAAGCCGTCGGCAGTGCCAGCGCGATCGCCAGTGCGGAAACGGCCGGCGCAATGGTGTAGCTGTTGAGCATGGCTTCGGGAAGTGCGGTATTTTCCCAGACATCAAACCAACGGGCAAACGACAGCGACTGCGGGAACAGATCCGGGTAGCTCCACGGCTGTTCGGGATCGACCAGCGACCATAAACCTGCCATCAACAGCGGAATAACCAGCCAGACGACATTGACGAGAATAAAAAAGATGAAGGAAATTTTGGCAATCAGTCTGCCGTTTTGGGTTTTTACCGAACTCATTTGATATCTCCTCGTTTCGTGGCTAACGGGCGGATAACGACGGAGATCAAGACGGTGAAAAATGCCGAAGTCAGCATAATCATCATCGCAACGACCGCACTTTGATTCCATTCTTCAAATTGGTAAGCCGTCATTTGCATTAAACGCGCTAATGAGTAGGTGCTGCGCGGACCGGCAATGGTGTAGAAGGCGAAATCGCCGAGCGCACCGATAAAAATCAGAATAAACGCCACCTGTACCGCGCCGAGCGTCATCGGAAAGATCACATAGCGGAAGCGCTGCCATGCATTTGAACCGAGATTAGCGGCGGCATCGAGCAGATCGCTTTTTAAGCCGTTGACCGCCCCGCCGATCAAAATCAGCGCAAACGGAATATTTTTCCACATTTGCAAAATCACGACGCCCCAACCAAACTCATCATTTTGCAGGGTTTTCGGTTCCGACCAGATCCCGAGCCAAACCAGCGATTCGTTTAAAATTCCGTGATAAGAGATGACGTTGATAAACAGAAATGCCGCGACCAGACCGGGCACCAGCATCGGCGCACGCAAAATCGTGATGATGCCCACTTTGCCGGGTATCGGTTTGCGCAGCCACATGGCGATCGGGTAAGAAACGATAATCGAGAAAATCGCACCGAGCAGAGAGACTTTAATGGAATAAAACAGCGACTTTTGGAAGGTGGTGTCTGCCAGTACGATTTCCCAAAATTCGAGCGTAAAGTGCGGTTCGGTATTGTTGATGTTATGCAGCCCGAAACTTTGTGCGATGACGATATAAAACGTTGAGCCCATTAACAGTAAGATTGTGCCCAGTCCGCTGCCGAGCAGTAGCCAGGCGGTGAGGTCGTTTTTGATTTGTTTCATCAGACGGCCTCCAAAAAATGAATCGCCGTGCGCGGTAAGGTAAATGCCAAACGGCTTTTCCCCTGAATTTGTAAAAAATTTTTCACTTGTAACCGCACTTTTCGGCGGTGGTTTTCACGTTCTACTTGAGCTTGAATTTCGGTTAAATTGCCCATGAAGGCGGTTTGCAGAATCGCAACCTCAAAGCGGTTTTCTGCTGTTGGTTGTTGGCAAATTTCAGCATCTTCGGGGCGGAAACAGATATAGATATGTTCGGCTTGCGGCTGAATTTCCGATTCCACCACAAAATCGCCAAATACCGAACTGACCTGATACAGATTGTTGCCGCAAGACCGCACTTTGGCTTCGGTGATGTTGGCAACGCCGATAAAATCGGCAACAAATCGATTTTTCGGCCGGTAATAAATCTCTTCCGGTGTGCCGATTTGCTCGATATTGCCTTTGTTGAGCACGATAATTTTATCTGACATCGCCAGCGCTTCCGCTTGATCATGGGTTACATAAATACTTGTCAGGTTATATTGGTGGGAAAGTTGTTTAATTTCAAAACGTACGCTTTCACGCAATTTGGCATCGAGATTTGACAACGGTTCATCGAATAAAATCACATCCGGCCGCGTGACCATAGCTCTGGCGAGTGCAACCCGCTGTTGTTGTCCGCCCGAGAGCTGCCCCGGCAATTTCAAGCGGTGTAATTCCAAATCCATTTGCTTTAAGGCGACATCCAAACGTGCTTTTTGTTCAAGCGGCACAATTTTGCGCTGTTGCAAGCCGTAGCAAATGTTGTGTGCGACATTCAGGTGCGGAAAGAGTGCGTAAGACTGAAAACACATGGCGGTGTTGCGTTTTTCCGGCGGGACGTGATTGACGTTTTTGCCGTCTATTAAAATTTCACCGTTGTCGGGCGCATGAAAACCGGCAATCAGTTTCAACAGTGACGTTTTGCCGCAGCCGCTTGGCCCGAGCAGGGTGACAAACTCACCCTCTTCCGCAGTGAATGAAATATTGTTTGCCGCATAATAATCACCGAATTTTTTGGTGATGTTTTTGATCGCCAAAGTCGCCATAAACTCCTCCGTTAACGAAATAATAAGCCTTGAGGCTTTGCTTGCGGAGATAATACAGCACAACTATGACAGTTTCATTACAATTTAAAAAATAAATTCAAAATATTATTTGAAGTGTGAATTAGATCACTTTTATCTTATTTAATGCTGTTAAATTATTTTTATTTGTTTGATAATTAAATTCAATTTTTAATCAACTTTCACTGTGAGGAAAAAATGGGTTTTAATTTTGTTGTTGCCGGGCAAGGCATGGTTTTAGCAAACAGTCATCGTGGGTATAGCCACTGTTATCCTGAGAATACGATGCCTGCATTTGAGGCGGCGTTGGCGGCGGGCACGCATTCGATTGAGTTGGACATTCATATGACCAAAGACGAGAAATTGGTGGTGCATCATGATTTTACCATTGATAGGGTGTCGACCGGTACGGGTTATGTCGAGCAGATGACGTTGGCGGAATTGCGGCAGTATGATTACGGCATAAAATTTGATCCGAAATTTGCCGGTACGCCGATTCCCGAATTGCGCGAGGTTTTGTTGTGGGCGGTAGCGAATCATGTCGGCGTGGTGCTGGAAGTGAAGCAAAAGCTGAACCATCAACGTTGTGCCGAAGTATTGGCGGATACGCTGTTAGAAACCAACGCGGTTGATAACGTATTATTGTTGGCATTTGATCACGTGTTGATTAATCGGGTAAAAACGATTTTGCCGCAAGTCAAACTGCAAGTGGTGACACTGGCGCGTTATAACAAACAGCTGGAGGCAACGCTGGGTTCAAATGCAGCCAGTGCCTGTGTGGAGTATCATTATGTTCATCGTGACGATTTGTCGGCGTATAAAAAAGCCGGCTTATCGGTGCGTTTATATTTACATGAATCACCGCCGGGGCGTGAGATTACGCAAGTGTATAACGAAAAATACGGGATTGATGCAGAAAGCGAAATTATCGAGTGGTTGCGTGAGGGGCTAATCGATATGTTGAGCCATGATGATATTCCTTATCTGTGTAAATTGATTGAAAAAGCAGGTAAAAAACCGTATTAAGGGGGGTATCAAAGCGAAGTGCGGTGATGAACCGCACTTTTGTGAACATTATTTCCGTTCCAGTTTTTTAATGATCACGGCATAAGTCAGCAAGGAAATACCGTTGGAAATCAGTTCAATCGCCAATAATAAGCCGAGCAGGGTTGCGGCGGCATCGGGCAGGTTGGCAAAAATAACAATGGAAAGCAGTACCGACAGTAGCCCGGAAAACATCACAAAACCGAAAAACGGCGTGGTGCGTAATTTCCATGAGGCCAGCAATTTGGCGCCGCCGATAAACAGCAACAGCATTGAGATTAACGTGGTTAAAGAGAGCAATGCACCAAGCGGATTGGTGAGCATGACTAAACCGACCAACAAACCGATGACGCCGGACAGCATCACCCAAGAAAAACGTTGGGTTTTCCATGCGGAATAAATTTGAATTAAGCCGACGAGAATAAAAATCCATGAAATCAGTTGTTCTACCGCAATACTGGCGGCAAACGGATTTAAAATCGCAAAAAGCCCGAAAAGAATTGAAACGGTGCCGATAATCAGCCAAGTATGCCAGTTTTTCATATAAAATCCTGTGAATTAAATCGATGTTAAAGGGGGAAGTTCGGTCATATTCCAACGCGGCCTGACTTCAATAGCCAGGTCGGATGTTTGCCCGTGTTTCAGCCGCAAAAAGCCGGCATAAGCGATCATGGCGCCGTTATCGGTGCAGAATTGCGGTTGAGGGTAAAATACCTCGCCGCCCAGTTGTTGCATTAATTGCGCCAAACCGTGACGAAGTGCGGTATTGGCGCTGACACCGCCGGCGATGACCAACCGTTTCAAGCCGGTTTGTTTTAAGGCGCGGCGGCATTTGATTATCAGCGTATCCACCACCGCGTCTTGAAATGCAAAAGCAATATCGGCGCGGGTTTGCCCGTCATCGGGATTCGCAGCGATAGTATTGGCGGCAAAGGTTTTCAAGCCGGAAAAGCTGAAATCCAAGCCGGGGCGATCAGTCATCGGGCGCGGGAATGTAAAGTGCGGTTTGCCTTGCATTGCCAATTTTGCCAATGCGGCACCGCCCGGATAGTCCAGCCCGAGCAGTTTGGCGGTTTTGTCAAACGCTTCGCCGGCGGCATCGTCAATTGATTCACCGAGTAATTGATATTGCCCTACGTCGTCAACTTGTACCAATTGGGTGTGCCCGCCGGAAACCAGTAGGGCGATAAACGGAAATGCAGGCGGATTCTCTTCCAGCATCGGCGCCAGTAGATGGCCTTCCATATGGTGAACCCCCAAAGCAGGCACGTTCCAAGCATACGCCAACGAACGGGCAACGGTTGCGCCGACCAGTAATGCTCCGACCAGCCCCGGCCCTGAGGTATAGGCAACGCCGTCAATATCGGCGGCGCTCAGGCCGGCTTGTTGCAATGCGGCTTGAATTAACGGCGCAATTTTGCGGATATGATCACGCGACGCCAGTTCAGGCACTACGCCGCCGTAATCGGCGTGCAAGGCGATTTGCGAGTATAATTGATTGGCGATGAGGCCGTTTTGTTCGTCATAAACGGCAACGCCGGTTTCATCACATGAGGTTTCAATGCCCAAAATCCGCATTTTGTTTTCCTACTTAGTTTTATTATCGGAATGAAAGGCTATTCTACTATGCCGCGATTTCTATGCAACTCTGTTTTTCCATGCCGTCTGAGGAAAATACGCTCGGTTTTTTAGCAAAAAGCGCAAACTTTGCTTTGACTTTTACCCGCTTTTTGCATTAGAATTGCAAACCTTTATATAGCCCTGTCGCCATATGTGCGGCAATTTAGTTTAAAATAACAAAATTCCTTTGAGGTGAATGGCACATGCCTGTAATTAAAGTACGTGAAAACGAATCCTTCGACGTAGCATTGCGTCGTTTCAAACGTTCATGCGAAAAAGCCGGTATTCTGGCAGAAGTTCGTAGCCGTGAATTCTATGAAAAGCCAACCACAATCCGTAAACGTGAAAAGGCTTCCGCACAGAAACGCCACGCTAAAAAATTGGCTCGTGAGAACGCACGTCACACCCGTTTATACTGATTTTCAGCTGTTTGACCGCACTTTGTCGTTGTCTAATTTGACGGTCGGGTGCTAAAATTCGATAAAACCGTGATTCCCTTCCTAGGTTTCACGGTTTTATTATACAAAAAATCCTTCCGTGCCTAGAAGAGAGATTGCCATCGCACAGACGGCAGAATTCATAAACGGAGTCATCACACAGATGAAAGGACAAATCCCTAGAACTTTTATTGACGATCTTTTAGCGCGTACCGATATTGTCGAATTGATCAACGGACGGGTGAAGTTAAAAAAAGCCGGCCGTGATTATCAGGCCTGTTGCCCTTTTCATCATGAGAAAACCCCCTCTTTTACCGTCAGTCAAAACAAGCAGTTTTACCACTGTTTCGGTTGTGGTGCGCACGGTAACGCCATTGGTTTTTTAATGGAATATGACAAACTGGAGTTTGTTGAAGCCGTTGAAGAGTTGGCTGCGATGCACGGCTTGGAAGTGCCGCGCGAACAGGGGAAATTCGATCAGGACGGCGGTTCACGCCTGAGTTACCGGAGCAAACGGGATTTGCATCAGTTGCTGCAGGAGATCGCCGTTTTTTATCAACAGAACTTGCAACAGGATATTCCGGCGCAGGCGTATGTAGAAAAACGCGGTTTGTCGGCGGAAGTGGTACAACGTTATCAAATCGGTTTTGTACCGAATCGCATGGACAGTGTGCTGAAAAAATTCGGCAACAGTAGTGCGTTACAGCAGCAGTTGTTGGATACCGGCATGTTGTCTAAAAATGATCGCGGTAATATTTATGATCGTTTTCGTCACCGTTTAATGTTTCCGATTCGGGATCGTCGCGGGCGGGTGATTGCCTTCGGCGGACGTGTCTTGGGCGATGAAAAACCGAAATATCTTAATTCGCCCGAAACGGCGGTATACCATAAAGGCAATGAATTATACGGTTTGTATGAAGCGCTGCAAGATAATGCCGAGCCGGAATTTTTACTGGTTGTGGAAGGCTATATGGATGTGGTCGCCTTGGCACAATTCGGGGTGACAAATGTGGTGGCGGCATTGGGAACCGCCACCACACCGGAGCAGATTTATCAACTGTTCCGCAGTTGCGAACAGATTATTTGTTGCTATGACGGTGACCGCGCCGGGCGTGATGCGGCATGGCGGGCGTTAGAAAATGCGTTACCGCACTTGCACGACGGACGTCAGTTGAAATTCGTGTTTTTACCGGACGGGGAAGATCCGGATTCTTATATCCGCCAAGTCGGAAAAACGGGTTTTTTACAATTTGTCGCACAGGCGAAAACGCTGAATGAATTTTTATTCGAACATTTACTGACACAAGTGGATTTGAGCAGTAAAGAAGGCAAAGCGAAACTGGCCGCTTTGAGTGAGCCGTTAATTCAAAAAATTCCGGGCAAATTGCTGCGTACCTATTTGGTTGAAATGCTGGGCAGTAAATTGGGTATTATGAATCCGAATCAACTGCAACAGCTGTTGTCTTTGCCTGCGGTAAATGAAGAAAAATCCCATTTCAGCCAACCAAAGATTAAGCAAACGCCGATGCGGCTGTTGATCGCCCTGCTGCTGCAGCACCCGAAACTGGTCGAGAATATTCCGGATCTGGATTCGTTGCACGAACTGCAAGATCCGGGGTTTAAACTGTTTTACGAATTGGCGCAGCTATGTCGTGAACGATTGGGATTGACCACCGGGCAAATTTTGGAATATTGGCGCGGAAAAGAAAACAGTAAACACCTTGAAATTCTAGCGGTTTGGGATCATTTAATCAGTGACGAAAATGTCGAAAAAACATTTGCGGATAATTTAAGTTATCTCTACAACCAGTTAATTGAAAAACGTATGGAACTGCTAATTGCCAAAGATCGGAATCAAAGTCTGAGTCTCGACGAGAAAAAAGAATTGGCGCAATTGCTGATGGCAAGTAAATAAATCCATTGGGTAACGTCAGGCGGTTATGTTATAATAGCCAGCTGTAATTTGCCTTTTAACCTCAATAATCAATAAGTGCGGATATCTAATTTATGGAGCAAACCTCTAAATCTCAATTAAAATTGCTAATTGCTCAGGGAAAAGAACAAGGTTATTTGACTTTTGCCGAGGTGAACGATCACCTGCCTGAGGAATTGGTCGATGCCGAGCAGATTGAAGATATTATTCAGATGATCAACGATATGGGGATCCAGGTGCTGGAAAGTGCGCCGGACGCCGACGATTTGATGTTGACTGAAAATATCGCCGATGAAGATGCGGTGGAAGAAGCGACACAGGTTTTATCCAGTGTTGAAGCCGAATTGGGCCGCACAACCGATCCTGTTCGCATGTATATGCGCGAAATGGGAAGTGTCGAGCTGTTGACGCGCGAAGGTGAAATCGATATTGCCAAACGAATTGAGGAAGGCATTAACGAAGTACAAAGTGCGGTGGCGGAATATCCGGAAGCGATCACCTCATTGTTGGAACAATATGATCAAGTGGAAGCCGGTACGATTCGTTTAACCGATTTGATCACCGGATTTGTCGATTTGAACGACGTGGTTGCCGAAGAGACCACAGAACTGGACGAATTCGCTGAAGATGACAGCGGCGATGCCGAAGTTGCTGCGGATTTGGACGATGAAGAAGAGAGTGAGGATGAAGAATCCGGCGACACCGATGATTCCGACAACAGCATTGATCCGGAATTTGCCCGTCAAAAATTCACGGAATTGAAAGAGCATTACAGTGTGACGTTGGAAGTGATCAGAAAACATGGTCGCACCAGTAAAAAAGCCAAAGAACATATTGCCGTGTTGTCCGAAGTGTTTCAACAATTCCGTCTGGTGCCGAAACAATTCGATAATTTAGTACTGTTGATGCGCGGCATGTTAAAACGGATTCGTACCGAAGAAAGACAGCTGCGCCGTTTAGTCAACGATTACAGTAAAGTGCCGAGCAGCCACTTCCCGAAAGGCTTTATCGGAAATGAAACCAGTGATGTCTGGTTGGTGAAAGCCTTGAATGCCGGCAAGCCGTGGTCTGAAAAATTGCAGAACTACGAATCGGAAATCCGTATGATCATCAGCCGTTTTGAAGTGATTGAAAAAGACAGCAGTCTATCGGTTTCGCAGATTCGGGAAATCGGCGAACGGATTTCACAAGGTGAGCTGAAAGCCCGCAGAGCCAAAAAAGAGATGGTGGAAGCCAACTTGCGATTGGTGATCTCGATTGCTAAAAAATATACCAATCGGGGCTTGCAGTTCTTGGATCTTATTCAGGAAGGCAATATCGGCTTGATGAAGGCTGTAGACAAGTTTGAATATCGTCGCGGCTACAAATTTTCAACATATGCAACTTGGTGGATTCGCCAAGCGATCACCCGTTCAATCGCCGATCAGGCGAGAACGATTCGAATTCCGGTGCATATGATCGAAACGATCAATAAATTAAACCGTATTTCGCGCCAAATGTTGCAGGAAATGGGGCGTGATGCCACGCCGGAAGAGTTGGCGGAGCGCATGAACATGCCGGAAGACAAAATCCGCAAAGTGCTGAAAATTGCCAAAGAACCGATCTCTATGGAAACGCCGATTGGGGACGATGACGATTCGCATTTAGGTGATTTTATCGAAGACAGCACGTTGGAACTGCCGTTGGATTCAGCTACGGCGGAAAGCTTGAAAATGGCAACACAGGAAGTGTTGGACGGCTTGACCCCGCGCGAAGCAAAAGTATTGAGAATGCGCTTCGGGATTGATATGAATACTGATCATACCTTGGAAGAAGTCGGTAAACAGTTTGATGTGACCCGTGAGCGTATTCGTCAAATCGAAGCGAAAGCGCTACGCAAACTGCGCCACCCAAGCCGATCTGAAAATCTGAAGAGCTTCTTGGACGAGTAATCATCTATTCGGCAAGAGACAAAAAGTGCGGTGATTTTAAAAATATCACCGCACTTTTGTTGTTTTTGAGTTAAGTCTGTTTTTTCGCCAACCATTTTCCAGCTTATAGACTTAACTCTGCGATTCCTCTATAATCTCAGCTCTTTATGCAATTCGCATACCGCACTTTGCCCCCATAGCTCAGTCGGTCAGAGCAGTCGACTCATAATCGATTGGTCACAGGTTCAAGTCCTGTTGGGGGCACCAATTCTATTCTATAGCCCGAATGAAAAGCCTTTGCTGTTCCATTTTGTTTCTGATTTTTCGACAGTTTTGGTCTGTTTTTCGTTAGGCGTATTTTTCAATATTTCCGTTGTGCTGTGGCTGGTGGTGGTGCTGTGTGTTGTGCCTTGACTATAAACCGGTTGTTTGTATTGCGGCAGGTTTTTCAGGATTGTCGCTTGGCGAATCTGTTGTGGGGTATTGAGTGTAGGTTTGGCTTGATAATCACTGGCATCCAATACAATTCCGTCATGTGCTGCGGTTGATGGGGCTGTATTGCCGTGTCTCACTTGCTTGTGGTATTCCTCGACCGTTTTCATGTCGAACGTTTGTTGTTTGCCGTTTTGGTGGTGGGCAGGTTGTTGCACACAGGCGAGTAATGTCGCCGATAAGCTTAAAGCAAGGTAATTTTTCATTTTCATGGGTTATTTCCGTAAAAAAGAAACCGCACTTTTGAAGGCAAAGTGCGGTATGTGAATTAAAACAGGCAGCTAATCTACAGCGTTTTCATTTCATCTGCAATCATTTCCGCTTCAGGTCCTAAAATAACTTGTAAGGCGTTGTCGCCCAGTTTGACGTTACCTTTCGAACCCAAGGCTTTCAGTTGGTTTTCATTGATTTTACTACGGTCGACCAATACTAAACGTAAACGGGTGATACAGGCATCGATATTGCTGATATTGTCCTTCCCACCTAAGGCGGCAATAAATTGCTGCGCTTTTTCGCGTTTGCTGCCGGTTGTGACGGCGGCTGTTACCGGAGCTATGTCGTCTTCCGCAATATCTTCACGTCCCGGCGTTTTTAATCGGAACATTTTAATGCAGGCGGTAAAGATGACGTAGTAGATAACGGAGAAGATAAGGCCTTGGATAATCAGCATATACCAGTTTTGAGCCAGTGGGTTCTGCGATGATAACACCATGTCCACTAAACCGGCACTGAAGCCGAAGCCGGCAATCCATTGCATTGAAGCGGCGAAGAAGACGGAAATACCGGTCAGTAAAGCATGAATGACATACAACACCGGGGCGACGAACATGAAGGAGAATTCCAGCGGTTCGGTGATTCCGGTGAAGAATGATGCCAGTGCCGCGGCAATCATCAAAGAAGCGACTTTGGTTTTGTTTTCCGGTTTTGCCATATGATATATTGCCAATGCCGCACCCGGCAAGCCGAACATCATAATCGGGAAGAAGCCGGCTTGATACATACCGGTCACACCCAGTACCGCCCTGCCTTCAGCCAATGATTGTGCACCACCGAGGAAGTTCGGGATATCGTTAATGCCCGCCACGTCAAACCAGAATACTGAGTTTAATGCATGGTGCAAGCCGATTGGAATCAGCAGACGGTTGAAGAAACCGTAGATGCCGGCACCGACTGCCCCCATGTCTTTAATGGATTCGCCGAAGCTGACCAAACCGCCGAAAATAATCGGCCAGACATACAGCAAAATGAAAGAAAGGACGATTGCAGCCACCGAGACCAAGATCGGTACCAAGCGTTTACCGCTGAAAAATGCCAATGCTTTCGGTAATTCGACTTTGTAATAACGGTTGTATAGGGCGGCTGAAATCACCCCGATTAAGATCCCGATGAACTGGTTGTTGATTTTACCAAAGGCGGCAGGAACCTGTTCGATGGCAATGCCTTCCAACTGAGCGACCGCACCGGGGGAGAGCAGGGTGGTGACGACCATAAAGCCGACAAGGCCGGATAATGCGGCGGAGCCATGCTTATCTTCCGACATGCCGAATGCGACCCCGACCGCAAACAGCAGTGACATATTATCGATAATGGCGGCGCCCGATTTGATGAGTAGTGCGGCCAGCTGGCTGTCCGCTCCCCAGCCGTTGGGATCGAGCCAATAGCCGATCCCCATCAAAATGGCAGCGGCCGGTAGTGCCGCAACGGGAACCATCAAGGCTCTACCGATGCGTTGTAAATAGCCTAGGATAGACATAAGGTACCTCTCTAAAGGATGAAGTGATGAGTAATTTATTTTTTAACAAAAAATATCTTGTAAATAAGGCAGTTTCATATTGACTTGAAGCACTTAAGTTTGCAAGTTTTTTATCCTTGTTTTGTGATCGAAATCAATCTTGATTTTCGATGAAAAAAATGATTAAATCAATTCAGTTTTTACTGCCGACAAACGATTCATAGTTAAAGGAGATATCAAATGAGATTAATTCCGCTGAAAAGCGCCGAGCAAGTCAGCCGTTGGGCGGCTAATTATATTGTAAAGAAAATTAATGCCTTTCAACCGACGGCGGAAAAACCGTTTGTATTGGGATTGCCGACCGGCAGCACACCGCTGCAAACCTATAAAGAGTTGATTAAACTGTATCAGCAAGGCGAAATCAGCTTTAAAAACGTAGTGACGTTCAACATGGACGAATATGTCGGTCTGCCGCAAGATCACGAACAGAGTTATCATACGTTCATGTGGGAAAACTTCTTCAAGCATGTTGATGTGCAGCCGCAAAATGTGAATATTTTGAACGGCAACAGCACAGATCATGATCAAGAGTGCCGTCAATATGAAGAAAAAATCCGCTCTTACGGCAAAATTCATCTGTTTATGGGCGGTGTCGGCAGTGACGGGCATATCGCTTTTAACGAACCCGGTTCTTCGTTAAACTCAAGAACACGGATCAAAACCTTGACGGAAGATACGCTGATTGCCAACTCCCGCTTTTTCGACAATGATCTGACTAAAGTACCGAAATATGCTTTAACCATCGGGGTGGCGACATTATTGGACGCCGAAGAAGTGCTGATTTTGGCAACCGGCCATAATAAGGCTTTGGCAATGCAGGCGGGTGTGGAAGGCTGTGTCAATCATTTATGGACGATCAGCGCGTTGCAAATGCATACCAAAGCGATTTTGGTGTGCGACGAGCCGGCAACACAGGAATTAAAAGTCAAAACCGTTAAATATTTTACGAATTTAGAAGCGGCGGAAATCGCGGCTGTGGCGGAATAAGTAGAGGTAAAAATGCGTTATGCGTTGACTAACGGCGTGGTTTATAGCGCCGACAAAGTGCTTTATCAGCATGCGGTTGTCGTCAATGACGGTTTAATTGAAGCGGTGGTGGCACAATCGGATTTACCGCAAGAGATTGAGCGGGTTGATTTGAACGGAAAAAATCTGACCGCAGGTTTTATTGATCTGCAATTAAACGGTGCGGGCGGCGTGATGTTCAATCTGGACACCACTATCGAGACCTTGCATACCATGCAGCAGACCAATATGCGGTATGGCTGTACCAGCTATCTGCCGACATTTATTACAGCGCCTGATGAAGGTATGAAAAGTGCGGTTGCGGTCATGCGGGAGTATCTGCAAGACAGCAAGAATGCCAATCAAGCTCTGGGGCTGCATTTGGAAGGACCTTACCTCAGCCTTGAAAAAAAAGGTGTTCACCGTCCGCAATATATTCGTCAAATTTCGCCTGAAATGGTTGATTTTTTATGTGCCAACGGCGATGTCATCACCAAGCTGACGATTGCGGCGGAAAATGAAGCGGCAAACTATATTAAACAGTTTAGTGATAGCGGTATTCTAGTGTCGTTAGGCCACTCCAATGCGACTTATGAGGTTGCCAAGCAGCGTATTCGGGACGGAATCGGTTTTGCGACCCACTTGCACAATGCCATGTCGCCGATCAGCTCGGGGCGTGATATGGGCGTGGTCGGTGCGGTGTTGGATTCGGATATTTACACCGGCATTATTGTTGACGGCTTACATGTGACTTGGTCTAATATCCGCTTTGCTAAACAGATCAAAGGTAAGAAACTGGTTGTCGTTACCGATGCGACCGCCGCTGCCGGTTCGGATATCGAATGGTTTGATTTTGTCGGCACCAAAGTCATCGTCAAAGACGGCAAATGTTATGAGGAAAAAACCGGCAGTCTCGGCGGTTCTGCCATCACCATGATTGAATCGGTACAAAATTTGGTGGAGCAAGTCGGTATAGAACTGCCCGAAGCCTTGAGAATGTGTTCCCTTTATCCGGCTCGCGCTATCGGAGTCGACCGCACTTTGGGCTCGATTGCTGCCGGAAAAGTGGCAAATCTGACCGTATTCGACCATAACTTCAAGGTTACCGCCACCGCAGTAAACGGAGTTTTACAGCACTATGCCTAGTTGGCGTTGATGTTATCAAGATAATAAGCGTCTAAAGTGCGGTGCAGGGGATTGATACCGCACTTTTTTATTGGATTGGAAATGGAAAACGTCGCCATAAGAAGGAAACGACAATGAATAACCCAATACAGATAGTCAATGTCGATTTTGTCAAACAGGCGAACGGCGCATTGGTGTATCGTTTGATTGATCGGCACGGCCCTATTTCACGGATACAGGTATCGGAAATGAGCGGCCTGGCAGCGGCGAGCGTGACCAAAATCACACGCAATTTATTGCGCTTCGGGCTGGTTAAAGAAATGGAACCGCAGGAGTCTACCGGCGGCCGACGGGCGATTTCGATTGTGGCGGAACGGGAAAAGTTCGCCACTGTGTTGATACGTTTGGGGCGAACCAGTGTCACCGTAGCAACGATGAATTTGGCAACGGAAGTGCTGTTTAAACAAAAATATCAATTGCAAATCAAGCAATCGTTAGCACAGTTGGAACACTACCTGCTGGATTTGATTAAAGAGGCGGTGGCGAAGTATCTACAGTCGGGCGGGCAGATTATCGCATGTGGTATTACGGTTCCGGGCTTTGTCGATCAAAAAACCAATACCATTCATTTTATGCCGCAGCTCAATTTGAAAAAACCGTGGAAGTTGGCGGAACAGATTCAGCAAGCGATCAATCTGCCCGTGTTTGTCGGGCATGACGTGCGGGCGCTGGCGTTAGCGGAGTCGTATTTCGGCAAAACCAAAACCTGTAATGACTCCATTTTGTTACGTATTCACCGCGGTGTGGCGGCAGGCATTATTTTGAATAAAGAACTGTTTAGCGGCAGTAAGAACAATTTGGGTGAGATTGGGCATACACAGGTTGATCCGTTAGGCAGGCCTTGCAAGTGCGGTCATTTTGGTTGTTTGGAAACGTTGGTCAGTAATCCGGCGATTGAAGATACCGTCCGGCAACTGTTGGAGCAAGGGCATCACAGTGAATGGGTTTCATTGGAACGCTGTGATCTCGATAGCATTTGCCGTGCCGTTAATCAGGGTGATCCGCTGTTGGTCGAATTATTTCAAAAAATCGGCAGACATATCGGGCAGGTTTTGGCGGTGTGTATCAATGTGTTGAATCCGGAAAAAATTATCCTCTCCGGGCAAATTACACAGGCACAAAAAATACTGTTTCCTGCAATTGAAAAAGCGTTGCAGGCGATGGCATTGGCGGAATTTGTCAAGCATACCGCACTTGAAGCGTCGGAATTGGAACATGATGATATTATCGGTGCTTTTGCCCTGATTAAGCGAGCGTTATGGAACGGTGAATTGCTGGTTCAGCTGCTGGAAGAATAATTCGGCAGACAAGCCGAAAACGGCGTGGAATGAAAATCTTTGATTGTAAATTGCACGCCATGCGATTAAACTGGTCAATCTGTGTCCGAACAGATTAAAAAAGTGATTTTTTAAGAAAAAACGGTTGACGAGTTGGGCTGATATTAGCATAATGCACCTCGCAAAACCGATGAGGTGAACGCAGAAAATAATTGAATGGCTATGTAGCTCAGTTGGTTAGAGCACAACACTCATAATGTTGGGGTCACAGGTTCGAATCCCGTCATAGCCACCATATTTTTTCCTAGCGGGAATGGCGAAATTGGTAGACGCACCAGATTTAGGTTCTGGCGCCGCGAGGTGTGTGGGTTCAAGTCCCTCTTCCCGCACCATTCATCAGGTTTGCGATTGTCGGCAGGTGGGGTATCGCCAAGCGGTAAGGCACTGGGTTTTGATCTCAGCATTCCTAGGTTCGAATCCTAGTACCCCAGCCATCAACCGATATATCTTATCATTGAATTTCAAGATGTAAATTGGGGTATCGCCAAGCGGTAAGGCACTGGGTTTTGATCTCAGCATTCCTAGGTTCGAATCCTAGTACCCCAGCCATTAAATAGAAATTCATACAAAATTGCGGAAGTGGCGAAATTGGTAGACGCGCTAGGTTCAGGTCTTAGAGCCTTAACGGGTGTGGGGGTTCAAGTCCCCCCTTCCGCACCATCTCTTAAAAAACAGTCTACGACTGATTTGATTTGAAACAGATTATTTCTAATTTATTTCCTGCTATCTAGAACCTTTTTATTTATTATCACCAATAATGTATCTTTCATTTCTTAATTCATTTCTTAATTGTTCATTAGACCGATATACTGCTTGCTGTTTCCTCTAGTTGTGAGGATGCCGTTTTTTGATCATAGTTTGATCATTTTGGAACAGCTGGCAAAGATTAAATCCGCTTATAAACTGATCAGCAGTCCCGCATTTTTACGTTTTCTCGATGATAATCTGCATTATCCGGTCGCCAATGTGGTTTTTCCTCCAGCGGTAAATTGCCCGAGATGGTGGGAACGAAAGCGCAGCAACGGTTGTATGTGAATTGATGGAATTTTACGGCTCAAGCGAAATCGGTGCAGTGGCATACCGCACTTGCCTATGCGCTTCTTTTCTTCGCACCGTCAACGGTGTTGCAACAGATGGCGGTTTATGCCGTTTTCGGTCTGTTTGGGGCGTTGCTGACAATTTATCTGTTTTATCCTTATTTCATCGAAAAGATGCCGTATGCGACATTTGTAGCACAAACCGGCTTATATCGTTATTTACATTTCTGGCGTGAGAATTGCAAAATTATTCCGCTGATGTGCGGAGTAGTGCCGTTATTGTTGTATGCGGCAATTCAGATTCAGTTTAATGACGACGTGCGAACCTTTCAACGCCCGACTGAATCGCTCAAACAGATGGAGCGGCAGGTAACGGCTATTCTCGGACAGAGTAACCAATTACAATATTTCATTCTGCAAGCCGATAATCAAGAGAGCCTACTGCAACGCAGTGAACAATTGAAAAGCGCCTTGCAGCAAGCAAAACTCGATCATGCTTATCGCGTCCTGTTATCCGATTATGTTCCGAGCCGAGAAAGGAAGCAACGCAATGCAATATTGGTCTCCGGTGCAGTGCAAACCTTGACGCCGGCGTTAACAGGATTGGGTTTACAACAAGTCCAACCTTATCCCGAAACGATAACGACATTGACTCAATTTATGGATTCAGCATTAGGGGGCGATTTTCAATCGCTATATTTTCAGAAAACGCAAGGCAGTCGGACGATTTATTATCTACTGGTTCCGCTGCAAGACGGAGAGCAAGGGAAATTCTCACAGATCGCCTCTGAGACGGACGGGGTGAGTTATCATAATTTAACGCAACAGTGGAGCGTGTTATTTGGGCAGACACGCAATGCGGTTTTGTGGATGTTAAGCGCAAGTGCGGTTTTGGTCTGCCTTTGTCTGGCTTATGGATTTTCTATTCGTTTTGCCGGCATGTTCGTTTTTGTGATTGCATTTTCCATGCTTTGTTCGCTTGCGGTTTTAAGTTTGAGCGGGCAATATTTTAATGTATTTTCCGCTTTGGGCTTGGCGCTGGTTTTAGGAATGAGTGTGGATTACGCCATTTTCTTGGCGAAATCCCGTACCGCTTCAGCCGGTGCTTTTTTAGCGATTTTATTGTCAGCCGTCACCAGCCTGCTTTCATTCGGGTTGTTGATGTTCAGCCAAACGCAAGCGCTGGCCAGTTTCGCGATGACGGTATCGGTCGGAATCAGCATCGCATTTTTTTATGCCGCTGGTACTGAAAATCGAGACTGAATAATGTCTTTTAGACCGAGTTTTCTATACGTTTCACTATTTTTACGCCGACTTTGCGTTATCTCCGCCAAAATATCGCTTGATTAATACATAAAAAAAGTTCAAATTAAACAAAATGGTTTTTTTGTAGCATATACTTTTTATTTTCAATTAAGATGAGAAACGGACATGTGTGAAAAAGAATTTGAACTGAAACAAAAAGGTAAGCTGGCAAGGCTGACTAACCGCACTTTCAAGTTTGATCAACGGATTAAAGACGGTTGGTTTTCCGCCGTTTATTTTTTAAAAACCACTAAAATTGTGGCAAATCGTATCCCAAAACAAAGCGTGACCTTGCAGTTTTTTCAAAAAAACGAGGCGATTGTCTGCGGCATGGATGAAGCGATCGCCTTGTTGCATACGTTTGCCGCCAATCCGCAAGCATTGAAAATCTGGGCGCTTAATGACGGCGATAAAATTTCACCGTTTGAAACGGTGTTGATGATTGAAGGCCACTATGAAGATTTCGGCTATCTGGAAGGGATTATCGACGGAATTTTGGCACGCCGCACCTCGGTTGCGACCCATGTGTATAACGTGGTACAGGCGGCAGGGGAAAAGCAAGTGATTTTTATGGGCGATCGTGATGATCATTTCTCACAGCAGGCGGGCGATGGCTATGCCGCCTATATCGGCGGCATGAGCGCACAGGCGACTTATGCAATGAACGAGTGGTGGGGCACGGAAGGTGTCGGCACGATGCCGCATGCGCTGATCCAGCTGTTTAACGGCGATTTGATTAAAGCCTGCGAAGCCTATCTGGCGACATTTCCGGATGATAATTTGGTGGCGTTGGTGGATTATAACAATGATGTAATTGAAGATTCATTGAAGGTTGCACGCCATTTCGGTGACAAATTATATGGTGTCCGAGTCGATACTTCCGCCAATATGGTCGATCAATATTTTCTGAAAAATCAGCATGAATTCGGGCGTTATGATTTGCGCGGCACCAATCCTCGCCTGATTAAACTGTTGCGCCGACATTTGGATGCGGAGGGTTTTCAGCATGTCAGAATCATTGTCAGCGGTGGATTTGATTCGGCGAAAATCAAACTGTTTGAGCAATTGGGTACGCCGGTGGATTCCTATGGTGTCGGCTCGAATTTGCTGAAAGTGAATATTGGTTTCACCGGTGATTGTGTGAAATTAAACGGCGAAGAGCAAGCGAAACAGGGGCGCCGTTACTGTTTTAACCCGAGGTTGCAGCCGGTGCGCTACCAAGTGCCGAATGAAGGAGAATAGTATGAATTTACAGCAATATGCGGATTATCTGGTCGATTGGCTGGAAAAGCAGCGAGATTTTTATCGCGCCAAAGGGTATGTGATCGGGATTAGCGGCGGTATTGATTCGGCAGTGGCGGTCAGTTTGCTGATGAAAACCGGTGCGCCGGTGCAGGGGCTGATTTTGCCGTCCGAAACAACCGCTAAACAGGATATTATTGATGCTTATGCCGTTGCAGAAAGCGCAGGCTGCCCAGTGATGGAAGTACCGATTATTGATACTTACCGCACTTTTATGCAGAGTGCAAAACCGTTATTCCGTGATGATGCCGAAAGACAAAATGTGATTGCGGGAAATGTACAAGCACGCTTACGCATGATAACGTTGTACGCTTGCGCGCAAAATCAGCAGGCGATAGTGGTAGGTACGGATAATGCGGCGGAGTGGCATACCGGCTATTTCACTAAATTTGGCGACGGCGGTGTCGATGTGGTGCCGTTGGTGCAGTTACGTAAAGAGCAGGTTTTTGCGTTGGGGCGTTTATTGGGCGTGCCGCAAGCGATTTTGGAGAAAGCGCCGAGTGCCGGTTTATGGCAGGGGCAGACCGACGAAGATGAAATGGGTGTCAGTTATGCGGAAATTGATGCGTTTTTGCGTGGGGAACCCGTTTCGGAGCAGGCTCAAAAACAAATTGATTTTTGGCATAACCGTTCACATCACAAGCGTATGTTGGCGCCGGCGCCGGAAAAACTGTGTGAATAATTTGTGTAGACATAAAATCGAAGTGCGGTTTGACGGCATGTTAAACCGCACTTTGCTTGATGGGAGATCATAGGCTGGCTTTATATTGCATCGTTGCTTGCTCGTAATTTTCTACTACGCTCGTATCCGGTTTGCCGCTGATCAGTGAGCCTGCGATAATAGCAACGGAAGAGAGAATAAAGCCCGGAATCATTTCATAGATGCCGCTGTCCGGAACGACTTTGTTCCAGAAAATCACCACTAAAGCGCCGGTCAACATGCCTGCCATGGCGCCGTTTGAATTGGTGCGTTTCCAGAATAACGAGAATAGGACTAACGGACCGAAAGAGCTGCCGAAGCCCGCCCACGCGTGTTCAACCAGTTTTAATACCTGACTTTCCGGATTTCGGGCAATTGCAATCGCAATGACGGCAATCGCCAAGACCATGACACGGCCAATCCAGACTAACTCTTTATCACGGGCTTTCGGTCGGATAAAACCGCGGTAAAAGTCTTCGGTAATAGCGCTGGAGGAGATGAGTAACTGGCAGCTTAAGGTACTCATCACGGCAGCGAGGATCGCGGACAGCAAAATTCCGGCAATCCACGGGTTAAACAGGTGGCGTGCCAATTCGATAAAAATTTGTTCTCGGTTTGCACTGACCGCCGCGGCCAGTTCCGGATTCGCATAAAAATAGGCGATGCCGAAAAAGCCGACGCCGACGGCACCCAGCAGACAAAAAACCATCCACGACATGCCGATTCGGCGGGCGCTGGTTAATGAGCGGACATTATCCGCCGCCATAAAACGCGCCAGAATATGCGGTTGTCCGAAGTAGCCCAATCCCCATGCCGCCAAGCTTAATAAGCCGATAAGGGAGGTACCGCTCCAGATGTCGGTGAAATTTTTGTCCAGTCGGTTGCCGGCACTTTCCAATATCGTGCTGAATTCATTGATGCCGCCAAGGCTGAACAGCACCATAATCGGAGTAATAATCAGCGCAAGTACCATCAGGGTGGCCTGTACGGTATCGGTCCAGCTGACCGCCAGAAAACCGCCGATAAAGGTATAAATAATTGTGGCCAGCGCACCGTACCAAAGTGCGGTTTGGTATGGGGTGCCGAATAGGTTCTCAAACAGTCGTGCGCCCGCCACGACGCCGGATGCGCAATAAATGGTGAAGAAAAGCAGAATGATCGATGCGGCGACAATTTTCAGCATTTTATGTTCGGCGCCGAAGCGTGCCTGAAAATATTCCGGCAGTGTCAAGGCGTTATTGTGGGTTTCCGTGAAGACGCGCAGGCGGCCGGCGACAAAATACCAGTTTAAATAGGCACCGACGGTTAAACCGATGGCAATCCAGGCTTCAACCAAGCCGGCGGCATAAATCGCCCCCGGCAGCCCCATCAGCAGCCAGCCCGACATATCGGACGCACCGGCCGACATGCCGGTGACGAAACCGCCCAAACTGCGCCCGCCGAGAATATAGTCGGATAAATTGCGGGTATAGCGGTATGCCAGCAATCCGATAAGCAACATGCCGATAATATATACCGTAAAGGTAACAATGGTTGGATCGAATCCAAACATAAAGAGACTCCTGAAACGTGATAGCGTATGCGCTTGTTATTTTTCGAAAGGGGGGAGAGTATACCGTTTTCCGCAGAAAACCGCTAATTTCTCGCGCCGAAAATTGCCGTGCCGATACGAACTTGGGTCGAACCGCACTTGATCGCCGTCGCCATATCGCCGCTCATGCCTAACGACAGGGTGTCGATCTGCCGTTGCGGCAAAGCCTGTTGCAGTTGCTGAAACAGCTGTTGCATTTGCTCGAATGCGTGTTGCTGCACAAGTTCATTCGCACTCGCTTGCGGAATTGCCATTAAGCCTCTCAGTGTCAAATTCGGTAACTCGCCGATTTGTTGTGCCAACGGCAATAGCTCGTTTGGGCGGATGCCGGATTTGGATGGTTCATCGCTGATATTCACTTGAATCAATACGTTTAACGGCGCAAGTGCGGTTGGTCGCTGCCGGCTGAGGCGTTCGGCGATTTTCAGGCGATCCACGGTTTCAACCCAGTCAAAATGTTCCGCCACCAAGCGGCTTTTGTTTGATTGCAGCAGCCCGATAAAATGCCATTCTAAGCTAATGTTTCGTTGCTGAAAAAACTGGATTTTTTCAACTCCTTCTTGCACATAGTTTTCACCAAATGCCGTTTGTCCGGCTTCAATAGCTTCCTCAATTTCAGCAATGGATTTGGTTTTACTGACGGCTAATAGCTTAACTTGGTTTAACGTGCGGTCAGCCTGTTGACAACAAGCATCGATTTGTTGATGAATTTCAGCTAAATTTTGTTGGATAGACATGGAGAGTGATATTAACGGTTAAAAGTAAAGTGCGGTTATTTTAGCGTGGAATCGGCGGTGTGTCTAAAAAACCGCACTTTGATGTCTGATTTTCCATTCTGAATTAATGGATTTAGAAGCGGACACAGAGAGTGAAGAGGATTGGGAAGGTCGGAAGTATTGAACGGTAAACGAAGTCTAAGATTGAGCATGATCAAGAAATTGCATCATGGGTTGGGGATTCCGGTCAATCTGCTGTTGGATATTTAAAAAAATCAGCAGATTTGGCGTATTCGCCGAATTTTTCATTGACAATACTCGGGAAATTCTGTATTTCTATCACATCAAAAATTTTAAAAATTTAAATAAATCATGCAAAACAACACAATGACCACCACCATTATGATCATTACCATGCGTAAGTACGTGGCGGGTTAGTGTTGCATAACAAAATCAAAAAAACCCGCACCGACAAGTGCGGGTTTTTTAATATTTATCGCTTACACAACATTAATAATGAATCAGGAGAAGATTATGCGAGTGCTTAAATTTGGGGGAACGTCTTTGGCGAATCCGGAACGCTTTTTACAGGCTGCCGGATTGATTGAACAAGCGCATTTAAACGATCAAGCGGCAGGCGTGCTGTCGGCACCGGCGAAAATCACCAATTATCTGGTGGCGCTGGTGGAAAAAGCCGGCAGTGGTGAAGCTTTTGAACATGAATTTAATGAAGTCCTGCAAATTTTCTATCGCATCATCGACGGTTTATATCTCGCTAATCCTAAACTCGACAAAATCGCCCTTCTTCAAGTTATCGATAACGAATTCACCCAGTTAAAACACGTATTAGACGATATTCAACGTAATAAACGTTGTCCTGACAGCGTCAATGCCGGCATTTTATGTCGCGGTGAGAAACTCTCGATTGCCATGATGAAAGCTTGGTTTGAAGCCAAAGGCTATCAGGTTACCCAAATCGATCCGGTAGAAAAACTGGTTGCCAAAGGGACGTATCTGGAATCCTCAGTCAGTATCAGCAAATCCAAACCGCGAGTCGACGCCGCCTCGATTCCAAAGCAAAATATCGTGCTGATGGCGGGGTTCACCGCCGGCAACGAACAAGGGGAACTGGTGTTGTTGGGGCGCAACGGATCCGATTATTCGGCGGCGGTACTGGCGGCGTGCCTTGATGCCGATTACTGTGAAATTTGGACGGACGTTGACGGAGTGTATACCTGTGATCCTCGTTTGGTGCATGATGCTCGTTTGTTGGATAGCCTGTCTTATCAAGAAGCAATGGAACTTTCCTATTTCGGAGCGAAAGTGATTCATCCGCGCACCATCGGGCCATTGGTACGTTGTAGCATTCCGTGTGTGATTAAAAATACGGCCAATCCAGATGCACCGGGAACCTATATTAACAACGATGTCAAATCCGACAGCTTGCAGGTGAAAGGGATCACCAATTTGGATAATGTCAGCATGTTTAACCTGTCCGGCCCCGGCATGCAGGGCATGGTCGGTATGGCGGCACGGGTATTTTCCACGATGTCGAAATCCGGCATTTCGGTTATTCTGATTACGCAATCTTCTTCGGAATACAGCATCAGCTTCTGTGTCCCGACCAAATCGGCGATTGTGGCAAAAGAAGCGCTGGAACAAGAGTTTGCTTACGAGTTGGAACACAAACAGCTGGAGCCGTTGGAAGTCAGCGACAACCTTTCGATTGTGTCGGTGGTCGGTGATGGTATGAAGAAGGCGAAAGGTGTAGCGGCACGTTTCTTTACCGCACTTGCTAAAGCCAACATTAATATTGTGGCGATTGCGCAAGGTTCTTCCGAACGCTCTATTTCTACGGTTGTTCCGCAACATAAATCGGTACAGGCGGTGAAAGCGACCCACCGTGCACTGTTTACCCACCATCAAGTCGTTGATGTGTTTGTGGTCGGTACCGGCGGTGTCGGCGGCGAACTGGTGGATCAAATCCAGCGCCAAACCGACTATTTGGAAAAAAAGAATATCGCCATTCGCGTGTACGCACTGGCGAATACCAAACATTTATTGCTGAGCGAACAGCCGCTTAAACTGAATAACTGGCGCGAACAATTAGCACAAGCGAGCGAGGCATTTTCGGTCGAGCGTTTAGTGAACTTTGTCCAAGATAACAACATCGTCAATCCGGTGTTGGTGGATTGCACCTCGAATCAAGACATCGCCAATCAATATGTCAACTTTCTGAGTGCCGGTTTCCATGTGGTTACCCCGAATAAAAAAGCCAACACCTCTGATGTTGAATACTACCTGCGGTTAAGAGCGGTGGCGGCGCAAAATCAGCGTAAGTTTATGTATGATACCAATGTCGGCGCAGGGTTACCGGTGATTGACAACTTGCAGAAACTGTTGGCGGCAGGGGACGAAATTCTGCAATTCGACGGAATTTTATCCGGTTCGTTATCGTTTATTTTCGGCAAACTGGAAGAAGGCTTGAGCCTGTCGGAGGCCACCAAACTGGCAAAAGAGAAAGGGTTCACCGAGCCGGATCCAAGAGATGACCTGTCCGGCAGTGATGTGGCGCGTAAGTTGTTGATTATCGCCCGTGAAAACGGCTTAATGCTGGAATTAAGTGATGTCGAAGTGGAAGGCGTGCTGCCGAAAGGCTTTGCCGAAGGAAAAAATGTTGATGAATTTATGACACAATTGCCGGCGCTGGACGCAGAATTTGCCGATCGGGTTGCACAAGCCAAAGCCAACGGGCAAGTATTGCGTTATGTCGGTCGCTTGGACAACGGCAAATGCAAGGTCTCGATTGTGGCGGTTGACGGTGATAACCCGCTCTATAAAGTGAAAAACGGCGAAAATGCGTTGGCGTTTTATACCCGTTATTACAATCCGATTCCGTTATTGCTTCGTGGTTACGGCGCAGGTAATGATGTAACCGCTGCCGGAATTTTTGCCGATATTCTGCGTACTTTGCAAAACGGAGGCGGAAACTGATGGATCAGGATATGTTAAGAGTGTATGCGCCCGCATCCAGTGCCAATGTCAGTGTCGGTTTTGATACTTTAGGGGCGGCGGTTTCACCAATTGACGGTTCTCTATTAGGTGATGTGGTACAAATTGAAGCGATTGCAGACGGTTTTGAGCTGGAAAGTGCGGGTTACTTTGTGCGGAAATTACCGAAAGAGCCGCAAAAAAATATTGTGTATCAAGCCTATGTTTTATTTAGTGAACGTTTAAAGCTGCGTAATACTAAAGTGCGGTCATTGCGGCTGACATTAGAGAAAAATATGCCGATTGGATCCGGACTGGGATCCAGCGCCTGTTCGATTGTGGCCGCGTTAGTTGCTTTGAATAAATTCCACCAAGAACCGTTTTCTAAAATGGAACTCTTGGAAATGATGGGCGAGTTGGAAGGACGGATTTCCGGTTCGATTCACTATGACAATGTAGCGCCGTGCTTTTTGGGCGGTGTACAGTTAATGGTGCAATCACTGGGCAATATCAGCCAAACGCTGCCGTTTTTTGATCAATGGTATTGGGTGCTTGCCTATCCGGGGATTGAAGTCTCCACTGCGGAAGCGCGGGCGATTTTGCCGAAAAGTTATAGCCGCCAAGATGTGATTGATCACGGACGTTATCTGGGCAGTTTTGTACATGCCTGTCATACGCAGCAGGAAAGCCTGGCGGCATTGATGATGAAAGATGTGATTGCCGAGCCTTATCGGGAACAACTGTTGCCGAATTACGACAATGTCAAGCAGGGTTGTCGTGATTTGGGAGCATTAGCGACAGGCATTTCCGGCTCCGGCCCGACGATTTTTGCGATTGCGCCGGATTTGGCGACAGCTACTAAAGTCGCCACCTATCTGGAAAACAACTACTTACAAAATAATGAAGGCTTTGTTCATGTTTGTCAGGTTGATAATCAGGGTGCAAGGCTGTTAGACTGACCGCACTTTTCTATTTCACCGTACGTTTTATAGCAAGGATTTTTTTAATGAATTTATACAATATTAAGCATCCGGAAGAGCAAGTCGATTTTGCACAGGCAGTGCGTCAGGGATTGGGCAAAAATCAAGGGCTGTTTTTTCCTGAAGTGATTCCGCAACTGGATAATGTCGAAGTGTTGCTTGAACTTCCATTGGTGGAACGTAGCCAAAAAATACTGTCGGCACTAATTGGCGAAGAATTACCAAGTGCGGTATTGAATCGAATTATTAGTGATGCGTTCACGTTTCCGGCACCGTTGGTTAAGGTTGAAGATAATGTCTATGCGTTGGAGCTGTTTCACGGCCCGACCTTGGCGTTTAAAGATTTCGGCGGTCGCTTTATGGCACGTACGTTGGCGGCAATCCGAGGGGAAGGAAAAATCACGATTTTAACCGCAACCTCAGGCGATACCGGTGCGGCGGTCGCACACGCTTTCCACGGATTGGAGAATATCGAGGTTGTGATTTTGTACCCGAAAGGCAAAATCAGCCCGTTGCAGGAGAAATTATTCTGTACGTTGGGCGGGAATATCCGCACGGTGGCGATCAACGGTGATTTTGATGATTGCCAAGCCTTGGTAAAACAGGCATTTGACGATCAAGATTTGCGCCGGATAATCGGCTTAAACTCGGCAAATTCAATTAATATCAGTCGGTTATTGGCGCAAGTGTGTTACTATTTTGAAGCGGTTGCGCAATTGCCGAAGGAAAAGCGCGACCAAATTGTGGTTTCTGTGCCGAGCGGCAACTTCGGCAATTTAACCGCCGGTTTAATCGCCAAATGGCTGGGGCTGCCGATTAAACGTTTTATCGCCTCCACCAATGCCAATGATACCGTCCCACGCTATTTGAAGAGCGGTGAATGGCAGCCGAAGGCGACTGTGGCAACGTTATCCAATGCGATGGACGTCAGCCGCCCGAATAATTGGCCACGGGTGGAAGAAATTTTCAAACGTAACGGTTGGGCGTTGAGTGAGCTGCATTCAAGTGCGGTTTCAGACAGTGAAACCGAAACGACATTAAAGCAGATGAACGAAAAAGGGTATCTGTGCGAGCCGCATGGTGCGATCGCTTACAATGTGTTGAAAGCCGATTTGCAACCGAATGAAACCGGTATTTTCCTTTGTACTGCACATCCGGCAAAATTTAAGGAAAGTGTTGATCGGATCTTGAATCTTGATTTGCCATTACCGGAAGCGTTAGACAAACACAATAAACTGCCGTTGTTGTCGGATGAAATGGCGAATGATTTTGCCTTATTAAGGGCGTATTTGCTGAATAAATAAGCGTATTATTAAGAGATTCGACCGCACTTTGGGTTCAAAGTGCGGTTTTTTAGCATCTGAAACTAACCGCGGTTGCTGTTCTTCATAATCCGTTCTTTGGCGCGCTGCCATTCCCGGTCTTGAATGGCATCACGTTTGTCATGTTGTTTCTTGCCTTTTGCCAGTCCGATTTTGATTTTTGCCCATGCGTTTTTCCAATACAGCGACAAGGCGACAATGGTATATCCGTCACGGTTGGCTTTGCCGAACAGACTTTCAAGTTCACGCCGGCTTAACAGCAATTTTCTCGTGCGGGTTGGATCAGCGACAACATGGGTTGACGCCATATTTAACGGCGTAATCATTGCTCCGAATAGATAAGCTTCTCCGTCTTTAAAAATAACATAGCTGTCGCTAATATTAGCTTTGCCGGCTCGCATGGCTTTGACTTCCCAGCCTTGCAGCGAAAGCCCCGCTTCAATTTCGTCTTCGATAAAATAATCGTGTCTGGCTCTTTTGTTCAGGGCAATGGTATTTGAACCTGCTTTTGCTTTTTTCTTGGTCATAATAATGTATTTTTGCCGTCTTGTTTTTTGGATAGGGCGAAATTGTATCAATAAGCCGCCTGACTAGAAAGTAAAAGCAGAGAAATTCTGCCGCAACGCAAAATTTTTCGTTTCTTTTAAGAAGGATTTGTTATGCTATGCGATATTTCAAACGCAATAATCGGGATTGATTTTTATGCCTATTCAGCAAAGACTGGTGAATGCGCGCGGAGAGCGAATTGCCGTGGTGGCGGGCTTGCGCACGCCGTTTGTGCGACGTAATACCGGATTTAAAGAGTGTTATGCCACCGATTTGGGGATTATGGTGACCAATGAGTTGCTCAACCGCCTGCCGTTGGAGCGTAGCGTAGTCGAAAAGTTTATTTTCGGACAGGTGATTCAGCAGCCCGACGTGCCGAATTTGGCGCGTGAAATTGCCTTGACTTTATCGATGCCGCATGCGCAGGCCTATACATTGAGCAGTTCGTGTATCACCGGTTTGCAAGCGGTCGCCAATGTTTGTAACGGCATTATCAGCGGCTCGATATCCTGCGGCTTGGCAGGCGGTGCCGATTCGATTTCCAATGCGCCTTTCAGTCTGAAACCGAAACTGATCCGCACTTTGCGCGATATATGGCGCACCTCCAGTTACAGCCGTAAATGGAATCTGTTCAAACGCCTTTCACGGCAAGACATCAAACTGCAGCAAGTCAATTTGCGTGATGCAATGACCAACTTTTCATTGAGCGATATTTCAGAACAAATGGCGCAAAATTTCGGCTTAGATCGCGAGCAGTTGGATCAATACAGCGCCCGTTCCCATCAACGGGCGGAGCTGGCATGGCAACAGGGCTTGATGGCTGAGCAGGTGATGCTGTCACATCCCGCACCTTATCGGCATTATGTGATTCGGGACAATATGATCAGCGAGCAGATCAATGCGGAATATTATCAACGCCTTAAACCGCTGCACAGCGGTCGGCACAATGTCGTGACGGCGTGGAGTGTATCCGAACCGGCGGACGGTGCGGCGGCGGTGTTGTTGATGCGCGAAGAGTTGGTGGAACGCTATCAATTGAAACCGTTAGGTTATATTCGCAGTTTCGCCTTAACCGGCAATGATGTTTGGCACAATATGCTGTTAGGCGCAACCCATGCCGCCGCTAAAGCGCTGGCATGGGCAGACATGGAATTGAGTGATATTGACTTGATTGATATGCACGAATCGTCCGCAGCGCAGATTTTGGCAAATCTCCAATTATTTGAATCAAAACGGTTTGCGCAAAAGCATTTGCAGCGAGATACCGCACTTGGCTGTGTCGATATGGATAAATTTAATGTTTTGGGCGGATCACTGGCATACGGATCGCCGCGGGCGATTACCAGTTTACGCGTCCTGATTCAAACCTTGCACCAGTTACAGCGGCAGGGCGGGGCAACCGCACTGATTGCGTCCGGCGGTTTGGGCGGTCTGGGGGCGGCGATGGTGTTGGAAAGGGAGTAGTTGAGAAATGAAAATGCAGACAGAAAATCCGTCGGTTCCAACCTTTGACTACCGCGGCGAACAGCATACCGAGCTGTTCAAACTCAGTTTTTACCAACGGGATATTGCCGTCATTACGCTCAATGTGACGGCAAAAAAACAGAACTGGTTAAATCGGGAAACGCTTTACTATTTAAATGCACTGGTAACACAATTGGCCAATTGGCCTTTGCGCGGGTTGATCTTTATTTCCGGAAAAGAAAACAGTTTTGTACAGGGCTTCAGTTTGTTGGGGCTAGAGCAAAAAAGTCATGCCGAATTAACGGATTTCAGCCAATTAAGCCGTGATTTGATGGACAAGATCCAAACGCTACCGTTTTCAAGCGTGTGTGCGGTGCAGGGCAGTTGCTTCGGTTTGGGGCTGGAACTGGCATTGAGTTGTGATTACCGATTGGCGGCGGACGATATGGAGACCCGTTTTTCCATGCCGCAAGTGAAATCGGGGCTGTTGCCTTTTGCCGGCGGCTGCCATTTGTTGCCGCAGCAAATCGGGCTGAAACAGGGGCTGCTAATGATGCTTTCCGGTAATAAAATCAGCGCCCGTCATGCGTTGGCGAAAGGGCTGGTTGATGAAATCGTGCCGAAAGCGGTGTTATTTCAGGTTGCCTGCCGTTACCTTTGCGGCGAAGCACAATCGGCGGTGCAGAAAGCGAAAGGCGGCTACCATCGCCTGTTGGCAAAAGGGGAGAATATTCGTTGGTTGCGCCGTTATTTGATCGAACAGGCTGAACAGCAAATCTGGTTGAAATCCTTTGACCATTATCCGGCGACAAATGCGATTTTGAACTTGTTCAAACAACAGCAAGAAAGTCGGGCAAGTGCGGTCAGTACCCGTTTTGCCGACTTATTTGTCGATAAAACCTCAACGGCATTACGTCGGATGGAGCGCACCAACCGTGAAATGCGCCATCAATATCATGATTTGCAGCGCGACAGCAAAATCAGAAAGGTGGCGGTGCTGGGAAGCGGTTTTATGGGGGCGGGCATTGCCTATATCACTGCGGCACGGGCGGGGCTGCCGGTGCGGATTAAGGATATTAATCCCGACGGCGTGCAAAAAGCGTTGCGTCTGAGTTATCTGTTGCTGCAAAAAGAGGTGGATCAAGGGCATTTGCCTTATGGAAAATTATTGCAAAAGATTTATCTGATCAGCGGCGGCGAGCGTTTTATCGGCAAACAGGCGGCGGATATTGTGATTGAAGCGGTGTATGAAGATTTGGCGTTAAAGCAAAATTTGATCGAAGAAAGTGAAAATTATTACGATGAAAAAACGATTTTTGCCAGTAATACGCTGACCTTATCGATAGCGGCAATCGCCTCAAAAGCACAGCGTCCGCAAAATGTTATCGGTATACACTACTTCACGCCGGTCAGTCAGCGGCGTATGGTGGAAATCATTCCGCATGAAACCACTTCGCCGGACACCGTTGCCAAAGCGATCAGCCTGGTTATCGAGCAAGGGCAAGTGCCGTTGCTGGTGAAGGATTCGCCGGGTTTCTTTATTAACCGCATTATGATTCCTTACCTGCTGGAAGCGTTTTACTGCCTGCTTGACGGCGAAGCGGTCGGCACGATAGATCGGGCGTTGCAGGAATTCGGCTTTAAAAACGGGCCGTTGGCGATGATTGACGAAATGGGGTTGGATATTTTAGTGAAAGCCTTGCCGCAATTGGAGCGGACGTTCGGTGCACGTTTTTCACCACCGCCGAAAGTGGATTACCTGCTGCGTAATGAGCGCAAAGGGCGTAAAAATCGGCGGGGTTTTTACCTTTACCATTCCCGCAGCGGCGATCGTACCCAAGTGGATAAAAGTATTTATCAGGTGTTGGAGGTGGTTGCGGAAAATAACCTCGAACCGGAACAGATCGTCCGCCGCTGTATTTTGATGCTGCTGAATGAAGCCGCCTATTGTGCGCAGGAAGCGGTGATTACCAATCTGAATGAAGGTAATGTGGCTTCGGTGCTGGGTATGTTTTTTCCGGAATTCAGAGGCGGGATTTATGCCTATATCGATGAAATCGGCGCCGCAACCATTGTTGCCGAGTTGGAATTGATGGTTGAACTGCACGGCGAACGTTTCCGTCCGTGTGAATGGTTGCTGCTCAAAGCCGCACAGCAACAACAAACGGCGTAAACCGTACTTTGAAGGAGTCATGAGATGGTCAGCGCCCGGCGTTGGGATTGTTACGCCCGTTTTTATGACATTTTACTCCGTCCGGCGGCACAACAGCGCCGACAGGTGTTTGATCATCTGGCATTGAAGTCAGCGCGGCGGATTTATCTTGCCGGTTGCGGCAGCGGGCTGGATTTAGCTTATTTACCGCAGCAAAGTGCGGTATCGGCGGTGGATTTTTCAGCCGTGATGTTACGCAAATGCGCTGAGCGGGCGCAACACTTAAGCCGCCGAGGGCATTCGCTGGATTTAACGCTGCGGCAGGGCGCGGCGGAACATTCTTCATTGCCCGATTGTTGTGTCGATGTCGTCATTCTGCATCTGATTCTGGCGGTCATAGACAATCCGCAAGCGCTGTTGCAAGAAGCATGCAGAATCGTAAAACCGGACGGCATCATTTCCGTCTGGGACAAATTTGTGCCGCCGCAGCAAAAAGTCGGGAGAGTACGCCGGATGGCGGATTATCTTGCTCGAAAAGTGGGGACAACACTGGTTTTGGATATTGATGCCTTGCTACAACCGCATTCATTAGCGATAATGCAACGGCACAGTATGTTTCAAGGGCGTATGCGGCACGGGCAAATGCAGCATTTGGTATTGCAAAAGGAGAGGACGGAATCAAGATGAATTCGGTAGCGATTGTCGGTTTGGGGTGGCTTGGTTTTCCGCTGGCAAAGCATTTACAGCGTATCGGCTGGCAGGTGAAAGGCAGCAAGCGCACGCATGAAGGGGCGGAAAGTATGCGTTTGAACGGATTTGAAGCCTATTTTTTGCAACTGACGCCGGAAATTGACGCCGATCCCGATGACATACACGAATTATTGACGGTCGATTCGCTGATTATCAACATTCCGCCCAGCCGGTATTTTTTTGATACCCACAGTTATATCGAAGGCATTAAAAATCTGGTCAACGAAGCGCTGTTGCACGGCGTACAACATTTGTTGTTTATCAGCTCAACGTCCGTTTTTCCACAGCAACACGGCGAATATGACGAACAAAGTGCGGTCGAGCCGCAGTCGGAGGTCGGCAAGGCGTTGTATGCGATCGAAAACTGGCTGCTGCAACTTAACAATGTAGATTGTGATATTTTACGCCTTTCCGGTTTGATCGGCATCGATCGTCACCCCGTCAGCAGTCTGGCGGGCAGAAAGGCGGTGAAAGGCGGCAATCAGCCGGTCAATCTGGTGCATCAGACGGATTGTATTTTGGCGATTCAGTTATTGCTGGAAACCCGCGGCTATCAACGGCTTTACCATTTGAGTGCGCCGCAGCACCCGAATCGAGCCGACTATTACCGCACTATGGCGGAAAAACTGGGTTTGGTTCCACCGCACTTTGTACAGGACGAAGCGGATTTACGGCGGATTATACACGGCAACAAAATTGTCGCAGAGCTGGATTTTGAGTATCGTTATCCCGATCCGTACCAAATGTTGCCGCAGGCGGAACAGTACTTTCATCAAGAATAACCCGAATAACGCTAATTTGAATAATAACAAACGCGAAATAACCTTATGAAAATCAGTAATCGATACCGCACTTTGGATTTATCCGCCCCGAAAATAATGGGGATTTTGAATTTTACACCCGATTCATTTTCCGACAGCGGGCAGTTTTATCAATTAGACAGCGCCTTGTACCATGTTGAACGGATGTTGGCCGACGGTGCGGAGATTATCGATATCGGCGGTGAATCGACCCGCCCGATGGCGGCAGAGGTGTCGACGGAGGAAGAGTTACAGCGTGTTGTGCCGCTGGTCGAGGCGGTCAGAACCCGTTTTGACTGCTGGATTTCGGTCGACACCTCGAAAGCGCAAGTGATGCATGAAGCGGCAAACGCCGGCATGGATTTGATCAATGATATTCGCGCACTCACCGCAGAAAATGCGCTGCAAACGGCGGTTGAACTCGATTTGCCGGTGTGCATCATGCATATGCAGGGGCAGCCGCGCACCATGCAACAGCAGCCGCATTATGAAAACGTGGTGCAAGAGGTGTTGGATTATTTATTGCAGCGGGCGCAAAATTGCCTCGATGCCGGCATTAAAAAACCGCACTTGATACTTGATCCGGGCTTCGGCTTTGGTAAAAGCGTCGAACACAATTACCGATTATTGCAGCAGCTTAACCGTTTTTGTATTCAAGGTTATCCGGTGTTGGCGGGGCTCTCACGTAAAAGTATGATCGGGCAAGTGTTGGATAAACGTGTGGAACAGCGCATGGTCGGCAGTGTGGCGGCGACGTTACTGGCGGCAATCAACGGTGCGGCAATTTTAAGGGTACACGATGTGGCGGCGATGGCCGATGCCTTAAAAATTTGGCAAATGATGAAAAATGTCTAACGATTCAGTTTAAAAAAGAGGAAAAAATATGGCAGAACGTAAATATTTCGGCACTGACGGTGTGCGCGGCAAAGTGGGGACTTATCCGATTACGCCGGAATTTGCACTGAAATTGGGCTGGGCGGCCGGTAAAGTGCTGGCGACACAGGGTAGCCGCAAAGTCTTGATCGGTAAAGACACCCGCATTTCCGGTTATATGTTGGAATCGGCGCTGGAAGCCGGTTTGGCGGCAGCCGGCCTGTCCGCGGCGTTTATCGGCCCGATGCCGACACCGGCGGTGGCATATCTGACCCGTACTTTCCGTGCCGAAGCCGGCATTGTGATTTCCGCTTCACACAATCCGTATTGGGATAACGGCATTAAATTTTTCTCCGCTAAGGGCACTAAATTGCCTGATGATGTGGAAGAAGCGATCGAGGCGATGCTGGAGCAGCCGATGGATTGCGTCGAATCCGCCGAACTGGGGCGTGCCAGCCGTATTTCCGATGCGGCGGGGCGTTATATCGAATTCTGCAAAAGCACCTTTCCGGCACATTTGAGTTTGGAGAATTATAAAATTGTGGTGGACTGCGCTCACGGGGCGACTTATCACATTGCGCCGAACGTGTTGCGTGAATTGGGTGCGGACGTCATTGAAATCGGCACCAAGCCGAACGGATTGAATATCAATGAAAAGTGCGGTGCGACCGATATTCACGCACTTGCCGACATTGTGCGCCAGTCAAAAGCCGATGTCGGTTTGGCGTATGACGGCGACGGTGATCGTTTGATTATGGTGGATCATCTGGGCAATAAAGTGGACGGCGATCAAATTTTGTTCATCATTGCGCGGGAAGCACTGCGTGCCGGCAAGTTGTCCGGTGGCGTGGTCGGTACATTAATGAGCAATATGGCGCTGGAAGTGGCGCTGAAACAACTGTCGATTCCGTTTGTACGTGCCAATGTCGGCGACCGTTATGTGCTGGAGCAAATGGAAGCCAACAATTGGAAATTCGGCGGCGAAAACTCCGGTCATATTATCATTCTGGATAAAAACAGCACCGGCGACGGCATTGTGGCCTCCTTAGAAGTACTGGCGGCGATGGTACAGCAAAGAATGTCACTCAACGAACTGGCAAGTGCGGTCAAATTGTTTCCGCAAGTGTTGATTAATGTGCGTTTCAATGCCGACGAAAACGGCGGTGCCAATCCGTTGCAACACGATAGCGTAAAAGCGGTTGCGGCAGAGATTGAAAAAGAATTAGACGGAAACGGAAGAATTTTATTAAGAAAGTCGGGTACTGAGCCGTTAATCCGTGTTATGGTTGAATGCGCGGATGCCGAGTTGGCGCAATGCTCGGCAGAGCGAATCGCTGATGCGGTAAAAAATGTGTAAGTGTTTTGATTTTAAATTCTTTTTTAATTTTGTGGGGAACGTATGACATTCAGTAAATCATGGAAAACAGGATTATTCGCCGTATTGGCGATCGCGGCATTGAGCAGCGGTGCGGCAACGGCGAACCTGAAAGACGAGATGCGCACGATTGCAAGCAATGCAACGACGGCATTGAAAACCGACAGTGCACCGACCTTTGTTGCGGCGCTGCAAAACCTGAGCAATGCGGCGGAACAGGCAAAACAGTTCTTGCCTTACAGTTTGCATGATCAGGCAAAGGACAGTGCCGCCGTGCTGGATTATCAATCAGGCTTACAGCAATTGATTGATGTTTCGGCAGAAAGTATCACGCTGGCAGAACAGGGCGATTTGGCTCAGGCGAAGAAACATGCCGAGAAATTAATCGAATTACGTGATGCTTTTCATAAAAAATATAAATAATCTGCAATAAAGGCCGTTGCGAGAGCAGCGGCTTTTCTCGCTTCCCCCCTCTTTAAAACTACCGATTCGCCCCCATCTACAATTGACGATGCAATTCAATCGGCTAACCTAAAAAAATTTGCTAAAATAGCCGTCAACCATTCTACGAGGCGTAACTTATGCTTGATGATAAAAATTATCTTATTGATTTAACCGAACAAAATTTTAATGAAATTCTGCAACTGAGCCAGCAGCTGCCGATGGTTTTCAGTTTCTATATGCCGGGAGATGCCCGCTCGGAAGAGTTTACCGCACTTTTGCAACGCATTGCGGAGCAGCAAAACGGCGCTTTTGTGTTGGTGAAAGTCAATTGTGAACAGCAACAGGCGATTGCCCGCCAATTCCAGATTCAAACCGTACCGACGACCTATTTATTTAAGGACGGTGCGCCGTTGGATGCGTTTCCGGGGGTGTTGAGCGAAGCGGAGCTGAAAGTGCGGTTGAACGTGATTTTACCGAAAGAGGAAGAGATCAAATTCAATCAGGCGTTGGATTTGCTGCAAGCGGAAGATTATGCCGGCGCATTGCCGTTATTGAAAGAAGCATGGCATTTATCGGATCAGAAAAACAGCGAGATCGCTTTATTGTATGCCGAGACGTATATTGCGATGAAAAATACCGAAGCGGCAAGCGAAATTTTACAGCAGATTCCGATTCAGGATCGTGATAGTCGCTGGCAAGGTTTGCAGGCGCAGATCGATTTGTTGATTCAGGCGGCGGATACCCCGGAAATCCAGCAGTTACAGCAGGATTTCAGCCGCAATCCAAGTCCGGAAATTGCGCTCAAACTGGCACTGCAATTGCATCAGGCGGCACGCAATGAAGAAGCGTTAGCGTTGTTGTTCGGCTTCTTAAAACAGGATTTAGCCGTACTGAACGGCGATCTCAAGCAGCAATATCTGTCGATTTTGGCGGCGATCGGCAACAGTGATCCGATAACCAACAAATATCGTCGTTTACTTTATTCTTTGTTGTACTGACAACGAAAAAATTGCATATAGCCAAACCGCACTTTGGATTATAATACTGCGAAAACTTACTTTCAGGAGTCATGATGACAGTTAAACATTGCAAATTATTGATTTTAGGTTCAGGCCCCGCCGGTTATACCGCGGCGGTTTATGCGGCACGGGCGAACCTGAATCCGGTATTGGTCACCGGTATGCAGCAAGGCGGACAGCTGACCACCACCACCGAAATTGAAAATTGGCCGGGGGATTACGGCGATACCACCGGGCCGGAATTGATGCAGCGTATGTTGCAACATGCGGAAAAATTCAATACCGAGATCGTGTTCGATCACATCAATGAAGTTGATCTCAGCAGCCGACCGTTCAAATTGAGCGGCGATATGCAGCAGTTTAGCTGCGATGCGCTGATTATTGCAACCGGCGCTTCTGCTAAATATCTAGGTTTGGAAAGTGAAGACAGTTACAAAGGACGCGGAGTTTCCGCCTGTGCAACCTGTGACGGATTTTTTTATCGCAATAAACCGGTTGCCGTGATCGGTGGCGGTAATACGGCGGTAGAGGAAGCGTTATATCTGGCAAATGTCGCTTCCGAAGTGCATTTGGTGCACCGCCGTGATCAATTCCGCAGTGAAAAAATTTTGCTTGACCGACTGATGAAACGGGTGGAAGAAGGCAAGATTATTTTGCATACCAAACGGACATTGCAAGAAGTGTTGGGCGATGAAAGCGGTGTAACCGGCATTCGTTTGCAGGATACCGAGTCGGCGAACAGCGAAGAGGTGAAACTGGACGGTGTGTTCGTGGCGATCGGACATTCGCCGAATACCGCACTTTTTGAGGGGCAACTGGCATTGAAAAACGGTTACATTGTGGTGCAATCCGGACTGGAAGGCAATGCCACCGCCACATCGGTTGCAGGGGTTTTTGCTGCAGGCGATGTGATGGATCACAATTATCGTCAGGCGATCACTTCCGCCGGCACAGGCTGCATGGCGGCACTGGACGCCGAGCGCTTTCTGGATGCACAGCAAGTCTGAATCGGTAAGCCGATAACGTAAAATCATAGGGGCGGATATAAATCCGCCCTGCTTTTCATTCTTATAAACTGGAATCATACATGGATAAAGCCCGTCAAAAAACGGTTGCCGGCTGGTTGCGTCAACAACAGAACATTATCAAAGGTCCGCTTTACCTGAATGTATTGCTGGGCTGTCTGAGTGCGGTTTTGCTGATTGGGCAGACTTGGTTGCTGGCGGTGGTGTTAGACGGGCTGATTATGCAGGATCCCGTTGGTGAACAGTCCGTGTTTTTACCGCACTTTTTGGGCTTGTTTGTGATTTTCGCATTGCGGGCGCTGATCCTTTATTTACGGGAAAAAATCGGCTTTTACAGCGGTCAACGTCTACGTCGTGTGATTCGGGGGCAGATATTGGACAAACTGGCGGCAATCGGTCCGGTTGCGATGAAAATTCATCCGGCGGGAACTTGGGCGACCATTGTGTTGGAACAGGTGGAGAACCTGCACAATTTTTATGCCCGTTATCTCAGCCAACAGTTTTTATCTTTGTTAGTGCCGTTGATTATCCTGATTGCCGTTTTCCCGATAAATTGGGTAGCAGGCTTGATTCTGCTGCTGACTGCGCCGTTAATTCCGATTTTTATGGCATTGGTCGGTTTGAAAGCCGCGGAAACCAGCCAACGCAATATTACTGTACTGGGACGCTTGAGCGGGCAGTTTCTGGATCGCTTGCGCGGGTTGGAAACCCTGCGCCTGTTCGGCCGCACTGAACAGCAGCAAAACGTGATGGGCGAGGCGGCCGATGAATTTCGCCGCAGTACGATGGATGTGTTGAAAATCGCATTTTTGTCCTCTTCGGTACTGGAGTTTTTTACTTCGATTTCGATTGCTATTATGGCGGTTTATTTCGGTTTCAGCTATTTGGGGCAAATCAGTTTCGGTTATGACGGCATTGCCTTGCCGTTGTTTGTCGGGTTTTTCAGTTTGATTCTGGCGCCCGAATTTTACCAACCGCTGCGGGATTTGGGGACGTATTATCACGATCGTGCCGCAGCAGTGGCGGCTGCCGATGCCATTGAAGATTTTCTGGGGCAGACATTTTTACAGACACAAAGTGAAAGTGCAGTGCAACGGATTGAAAATGATGCAATCGGCTTACAAGCCCGTGATTTGGAAATTCTCAGCCCGCAAGGGCAGGCATTAAGCCAAAAACTCAATTTTACCCTTGAAGCGGGACAGAATATCACCTTAGTCGGGCAGAGCGGCGCAGGGAAAAGTTCGTTACTGAATGTGCTGCTCGGATTTTTGCCTTACCGCGGCAGTTTGCAGGTGAACGGGGTTGAAATTCGTGATCTGGATTTGACGCACTGGCGACAGAGAATCGCCTGGGTCGGACAGAATCCGCTTTTACTGCCGGCAACGATTCGTGAAAATCTGCTGTTAGGCAATCCGTATGCAAGCGAAGCGGAATTGCGGCAGGCGTTGCAGGCGGCTTGTGCCGAAGCGTTTGTCGGGGAATTGGGGTTAGATTATCACGTTCAGGAAGGCGCAGGCGGTATTTCCGGCGGGCAGGCGCAGCGGCTGGCGATTGCCCGAGCGCTGTTGCGTCCGGCGGGACTGTTGCTACTGGACGAGCCGACCGCAAGCCTTGACGCACAGTCGGAAAGTGCGGTGTTGGCAAGCTTGCAGGCCTTAACCAAACAGCGCAGTACATTGATGGTGACGCATCGAATCGAAGATTTGCAGCAGTCGGATCAGATTTGGGTAATGCGGCAGGGGCAGATTATCCAACAAGGCAGCTTTGAAACATTGCGCCGACAGCCCGGTTATTTTGCCGAATTGCTGGCGGAACGGCAGCACAGTATTAATTGACGGAGAGACGTAATGCGGACAATTTTGCCTTTTTTGGCCATGTTTAAATATAACGCTTTCCGACTACTGTTCGGCGTGGTTTTGATGATCTGCGGTCTGGCGGCGAGTGTCGGCTTGCTGACGTTGTCGGGCTGGTTTTTAGCGGCGGCATCATTGGCGGGCGCCAATATGTTGTTTAACTTTTTTTATCCGTCCGCCGGGGTGCGCGGGCTGGCTATCGGACGAACCGCATTTCGCTATTTTGAGCGGGTTGTCACCCATGACGCCACATTTCGGGTGATTGCACGTCTGCGCATGATGGTATTCGGCAAGTTGATTCCGCTTTCGCCGGCTGTTTTGGCGCGTTATCGCAACAGCGATTTGCTGAATCGGCTGGTGGCTGATGTAGATACTCTCGACAGTCTGTATTTGCGTTTGCTTGCACCGTTTATCAGTGCCGGCATGGTGATTTTGTTCCTGTTTTTAGGATTGAGTCTGATAGACCGCACATTAGCGACAATGTTGGCATTAACGTTGTTTGGGCTGATGATCTTGATCCCGTTGGTTTTCTATCACTTGGGTAAAAAATTCGGTGAACGCTTGACCTTACAGCGTGCCGATTATCGTGTGCGCTTTATCGATTGGATGCAGAATCAGGCGGAATTACTGCTGTTTGATGTGGCGCGGCCACAGCGTGATAAGCTCGAACAAAGTGAGCGGCAATGGCAGCAATTGCAAGCAAAAGAGGCGAATTTGAGCGGCTTGTCGGCAGCGCTGCTGTTATTGGGCAACGGCGTGATTCTGTTGGCGATGTTATGGTTTGCCGGCACGACGCACTTTGCCGATCAAAGTTATTTGCGTTTGGCAAATATTGCGTTATTCACTTTTGCCGCGCTGGCATCGTTTGAAATTCTGATGCCTTTAGGGGCGGCCTTTTTACGTTTGGGGCAGGTGATTAGCTCGGCGCAACGGGTGAGTGAAATTATCGAGCAGCCGCCATTGGTGACATTTCCCGAACAACCGCCGTCATTTGGTTTTATAGCTGAGCAACCGCTATTGGCATTCGACAATGTCAGCTTCCGCTATCCGACAACTTCGTCCGACAGCCTGCAAAGTGCGGTGTTACATCATTTTTGCTGGCAATTGGCGCCGGGTGAAAAAGTGGCGTTGTTGGGCAAAACCGGCAGCGGTAAATCGAGCCTGTTGCAGTTGATCTTGCGCAATTATGATCCGCAACAAGGCGAAGTGCGGTTGGGAGGCCATCATTTGAAGGCGTATTCGGAAGTGTTTTTGCGCAGTCAAATCGGCTTTCTCAGCCAACGGATTTATGTGTTCAGCGCTACATTACGAGATAATCTATTGTTGGCAAACGATAAAGCGACGGATCCGCAGCTCTGCGAGGTATTACGGCAAGTAGGGTTGAGCCATCTGCTACAGCAACAAGACGGATTGGCGTTATGGTTAGGCGACGGCGGACGACCGCTGTCCGGTGGTGAACAGCGCCGTTTGGGCATCGCACGTATCTTATTGAACGAAAGCCCGCTAATCCTGCTCGATGAGCCGACCGAAGGGCTGGATCGTGAAACCGAACGTGATATTCTGGATTTAATTTTACAGCATTGCCGCGATAAAACGTTAATTATGGTCACGCACCGTTTGACCGCACTTGAGCGCTTTGACCGGATTTGTGTGATGGATGCCGGCGAATTGCAGCAACAGGGCCACTATTCCGAATTGGTCAAGAATCCGCAAGGGCTGTTTTATCGCTTTCTTAATCGACTTGCCTGACAACGGGCTTACGGGGTATTTATGCTTTCCAATAAAACAGAGAATAAACAGGAAACACCGTCACAAGATGCACCGGCAGATGTCGTGGCACAAAGTGCCGAAATGCAGCGGTTATTGCACCGATTGAGACAGTTTGCCCAGTCTGATGCGCCGTTATTGATTCAGGGCGAAACCGGCAGTGGTAAAGACGTGCTGGTCAAATTATGTCATCAGTGGAGTAAACGGCACGGTGAAAAATTGATTGCAGTGAACTGTGCAGGCTTACCGCCGGAAGCCGCCGAGCAGGAAATGTTCGGTGACAGCACACACGGCAACCACAGTACCGGATTTTTCGAATATGCCCATTGCGGCACGGTATTATTGGATTCAATCAACGAATTATCGTTGGGGTTACAGGCGAAGTTATTGCGCTTTCTGAATGACGGCAGTTATCGCCGTGTCGGCGAAGAGCAGGAACATTATGCGGATGTCAGGGTTATCTGCACTTCACAAAAACCGCTGGCAGATTATGTGGAAAGCGGGGAATTGCGCGAAGATTTGTATCATCGTCTCAATGTGTTAAGTTTGAATGTCCCGCCGCTACGACAGCATAAGCAGGATATTCCCTATTTGGTGGATTTTTTCCTGCAAAAAATCAGTCGCCAGCTCGGCATTGCTCTGCCGCAATATCAGCGTGAGTATATCGATGTGTTAATGGAACATGATTGGCGCGGCAATGTGCGTGAGCTTTATAATCTGCTGTACCGCACTTGCGCTTCGCTCGGCGACAGCAAAACATTGCCGATACCGAATTTTCATACTAAGCCGAAAAACCAAGATGTGGAACTGTCGGAATATGAAGGCATGGACTGGGAACAGATTATCGCTGAATTTGAAACGGCACTGTTGCATAAATTTTATCAGGTTTATCCGAGTACCCGCAAATTAGCACAGCGTTTAGGCGTTTCGCACACTACGATTGCCAATAAATTAAAATTGTACGGCATCGGGAAATAACCCATTCGGCGAGAATTAACCGGCTTTCTCGCCATATTTTTGCGATAAATTTGCTGTCCCGCACTGAAATATTCATTTATCCACCGTTAAAGCCTATCACTGTTTGAGCGAAAAAACCGCACTTGGTAGAGGAGTCCCAAGTGCGGTTAAAGTGCCAGTGCCGCTTTTTACGACTTATATGCTTTGCATTATTTTTTCTTGGCGTACTTCAGGGAATCGATTGCAACGGCCAAGATAATGATGCTGCCTTTAATAATATATTGCCAGTATGGATTAACCCCGATATAGGTTAAGCCGTAGTTGATGACGGTGAAGATCAGTACCCCGGTGACTACGCCGATAACGGTGCCGACACCGCCGGCGAAAGAGACGCCGCCGACCACACAAGCGGCGATCGCATCAAGTTCGTACATAAAGCCGAGGTTGTTGGTAGCGCTGCCGATACGGCCGGCTTCCAACATGCCGCCGAAGGCGTAGAACATACCGGCAATCATATAGATCACGACCAGATTACGGGTAACGTTAACGCCTGATACACGTGCCGCTTCAGGGTTGCCGCCGATAGCGAAGATATTTTTACCGAAGCGGGTTTTGTTCCACATCACCCACACCAAGAAAGTGGCAATCGCTGCATAGATGGTAATGTAGGAGAGCCTGAACTTGCCGAATCGGAAATACCCTTGGGCGAATTCGGAGAAGGACGAGGTAAATCCGGCGATAGGTGAAGAGCCGACCGCATCGTAATACAGCGAGTTGATCCCGTATACGATGATCATTGTACCCAAGGTGGCGATAAACGGTGTGACGTTCAGTACGGCAATAATGAAGCCGTTCATTAAGCCGATCACCGCACCGATAGCGCAAACCACCAGAATTACCACCGGAATCGGAATTTCCGCCAGATCAGGGAAAACGCGGTTGACGTTATCCATCGCCTGTAACAAGGTGGCGGAGACAACCGCCGCTAGCCCGACCTGACGACCGGCGGATAAGTCAGTACCCTGTGTAACCAGCAAGCCGGCAACACCAAGTGCGATGATCAGTCTGACCGAGGATTGGGTCAGAATATTACTGAAGTTGATCAGGCTCAGAAAGCTGGCGTCCTGAATGATGATAATCGACAGTAAGATCAGCAAGACAAAATAAATTGCATTTTGTTTGAGGAAATCAAGAGATTTATTTTTTCCTAAATCAGCCATGGTTTTATCCCTTCTCTATTTTTATAAATATTTGGCGGCAAGTTGTAAAATTTCTTGCTGCGATGTCTCTTTGGTATTGACGATGCCGGCAAGCTTGCCGTTACTCATTACCATAATCCGGTCGGTGATGCCCAGTAATTCAGGCATTTCGGAAGAAATAATGATAATGCCTTTGTCTTTTTGCGCGAGCTCCATAATCAATTGGTAGATTTCATATTTCGCCCCGACATCAATCCCGCGGGTCGGTTCGTCCAACATCAGAATTTCCGGCTGGGTCAGTAACCAACGGCCGATAATCACTTTTTGTTGGTTTCCGCCTGACAGTGAGCCGATGTTGGTTCTGTGCGACGGCGTTTTCACGTTCATCGCATCAATCACCCATTGGGTATCACTTTTCATTTTGGTGTTGCTCAGCAGACCAAATTTGGACATATAAGATTTAATGTTGGAAATCAGGGAATTAAACTCAATGTTTAAATTAGCGTAAATCCCGGTGGAACGACGCTCTTCCGTGACCAGCGCAAAGCCGTTGTTGATCGCATCAAGTGCGGTTTTGTTACGCATCACCTTGTCATGCAGTTTGACGACACCGCTTTTTCGTTCCCGAATCCCGAAAATGGTTTCGACGATGTCGGTTCGTTTAGCGCCGACCAACCCGGCAATCCCCAAAATTTCACCTTTATGCAGATCAAAGCTGATGTCTTGAATAGAGGGTTGGTTAAGTGCGGTCAGGTTTTCAACGGTCAGAATCACTTCTTTCGGCTGGTTGATTTTCGGCGGGAAACGTTGGGTCAACTCCCGTCCGACCATCATCGCTACGATGCCGTCCATGGTGGCGCCTTTGACCGGAATGGTATTAATCCATTTTCCGTCGCGCAATACCGTGACTTCATCGCAAATTTTGAAGATTTCATCCATTTTGTGCGAGATATAAATAATGCCGCAGCCGCGTTCTTTCAGTTTCTCGATAATGGAAAACAGGTGGTTTACCTCTTTTTCCGAGAGCGAAGATGTCGGCTCGTCCATGATCACGATTTTGGCATTGTAGGAGAACGCTTTGGCAATCTCAATCATCTGCATTTGAGAGACAGAGAGTTTTCCTACCTTGTCTTTCGGATCGATATCAATATCCAGTTCTTTAAAAATGGCTTTGGTATCATTGTACATTTTTGTGTGATCGACCAAGCCTGCTTTGGTCGGGTAGCGCCCCAACCACAGATTGTCCATCACGCTGCTTTGTTTCACCAGATTCAATTCCTGGTGTACCATCGAAATTCCGTTTTCCAGTGCTTCTTTTGAGGTTTTAAAGTTAACCGGCTGTCCCAGAAAAAGAATTTCGCCTTCGTCTTTGGCATAAATACCAAAGAGACATTTCAATAATGTGGATTTTCCGGCTCCGTTTTCCCCCATCAGGGCGTGAACCGAATGTGATCGCACAGTCAAATTGGCATTGTCCAACGCTTTTACGCCGGGAAAGGTTTTGCTGACCCCTTTCATTTCCAACAGGACTTTGCTTTCTGTCTGCACGGATTGTTCTGCACTCATATCCAACCTCAAGCGAAAAGGGGAGAGAGAAACCCTCCCCAGGATGACAACATATTATTTTAAGAAGTTTTCCAGATTGTCTTTATCGACACCGACGTAAGGAATACGGACGACGCGGTTTTCCAGTTTCCAGTTGGTACCTTCGGCCGCATCTTTGCCGTTAGCCAGATTATCGGACAACTGCACCACAGCTTTGGCTTGATTGACACCGTCGTTCAACACGGTTCCGGCAATCGCCCCCGATTTCACTAACTGTAATACTTCAGCCAGCGCATCAACGCCGAAGATCGGCAGGTTTTTGCCGTGGGATTTGGTCGCTTCCAATGCACCCATTGCCATACCGTCGTTATTGGCGATGATGACTTCGATATTATTGGCTTGCGGGCCGGATAACCAGGCATCGGCTTTGTCTTTTGCCATGGCGGCATCCCACATGCCGGTATCAATGTAAAGCTGTTCGGTTTCAATACCTTGATTGTTCAATTCTTTGATAACGAATTCGGTACGGGCTTCGGCATCAGGGTGCCCCGGTTCGCCTTTCAGCAGCACATATTGGATTTTGCCGTCTTTGTTCAAATCCCAAGCCGGGTTGCCTTTCCACTGTTTGGCGATCAAATCACCTTGGATAACGCCGGATTCTTTCGGTTCGGTGCCGACATAGTAGGCTTTGTCATAGCTGCCGATAGCCGCTGCGCCCGGATCTTTATTGAAGAATACCACCGGAATATCTTCTTCCGATGCTTTTTTGATAATGGTCGGCGCAGCGGCAGGGTCAACCAAGTTGATTGCCAATGCTTTTACGCCTTTGGAGATCAATACGTCAACCTGATCGTTCTGGATGGATTGGGCATTTTGGGAATCGTTCATCAACAGCTCGACGTCTTTTAATGCTTTGGCTTCTTTTTCAATTTCCTGACGCATGGTGGACATAAAATTGTCGTCGTATTTGTAAATGGTTACACCGATACGGTTGGCGGCTTGCGCAGAAGTTGCGGCAATGCCCAGTCCGACAGCCAATGCAACGGAAGTCAATACGGTTTTTTTCATGGTAATTCTCTCCATCTTTGCTATATAAAGATAAGTGCCATCGGTTTTGCTGTAACCGATCCTCAGAGTATTATCTGCTTTGTGCGATAATGTCAGGGGCTAGGATACTCAAGGATGCTTCAAAAGTATGTGATCCTATTCACATTATGAAAACGATTACATGGTGTAATTGAAAAATATGCGGCTTGGATCACAGTTTTTATTCAAATTAAACGGACTTTACAGAGAAACGCTTCACGAGTGTTGGATTAAAGGTGACGTTATCCGGCGATTCAACCTCTTTATTGACTAGGCTTAGGGCTAATTCGGCAGCATAACTTGCCATTAAATCAATAGGATAACGAATAGTCGTTAATTTCGGCACCAAATAGCTGGCAATCGGCATATCGTCAAAACCGATAATCGAAAATTGGTGCGGTACTTTAATATTGTTTTCATTCAAAATAGAAAGCGCCCCGGCAGCCATGGAATCATTGTAACAAACGACCGCCGTCAGATTGGAATTGTAACTCAGCAGTTTGATCATAGCTTCTTCGCCGCCCTGATAATCCGGGGAAGCATTGGCAATAGCGTGGGAATAAATCGGTAATTGGTTGTCAGACAAGGCTTTTAAATAACCGCTCTTGCGTTCGGTTTCATCATTGATGTGATGGTTTGAGCCGATATAACCAATGTAACGGTGGCCGTGCTGAATCAGGGTTTGGGCTGCCAAATACGTCCCTTTTTCATTATCAAGCGCAATACAGCGGTGTTCGAAACCGGGAATTGTCCGATTGATAACCACCATGCCGGGATGACGGCTCAAGTAATCCTGCAACATTTCGTCACTGAGTGCCTTGGCATGTACGACTAATGAGTTACAGCGTTTTTTCAGCAATAAATCAATGGCTTGTTTTTCTTTTTCCAAATCATGATAACCGATACCGATCAGAATATTTCGATTATGCCGTGCGGCAACCTGATCAACGGCTTTGACCAGAATGGCAAAAAATGAATCGGTTACATCGGTAACGACCACGCCGATCGTATCATTGCTTTGTGAGGCGAGTGCCTGTGCATTGGCATTCGGGTAATAGCCGAGCTGCTGCACCGCACTTAGTACGGCTTCACGGGTTTTTTCACTGATCGAAGGGTGTGCGTTCAGTACGCGCGAGACCGTCGCTACCGATACATTGGCGGATTTTGCCACATCACGAATCGTCACCATAACTTTCTCTCTCAAACTGAATTTTATTGAAACCGTTTCCTATCATACGCTAATTTTTCATGTTTCAACGATAATCCTGCAAGTATTTGGGGATTTTGTGATCTGATTAACGGTTTGGTTAACAGATTATGCTATATTTAACGCCGATAATGTAACCGATTACATGCGTATTTTGGATTAAATAAAGGATAAATTGAGATGAGCAGGATAAATTTTGATGCGACCGAACATCCACATCGGCGCTATAATCCATTGAAAGATGAATGGATTTTGGTTTCGCCGCATCGTGCCAAGCGTCCGTGGAGCGGCCAACAAGAAAAGCCTTCGTTGCAACAACTGCCGCATTATGATGAAAATTGTTTCTTATGCCCGGGTAATAAACGGGTTTCAAGTGCGGTGAATCCCGATTATAAATATACCTATGTTTTCCCGAATGACTTTGCCGCCCTGATGCCCGATAGTCCTGATGCGCCGAAAAGTGATCATCCGCTGTTTCAGGTGATGGGCGTGCGCGGCTTGAGTCGGGTCGTCTGCTTTTCACCGGATCACAGCAAAACCCTGCCGGAAATGAGTGTGGCGGAACTTCGGCAAGTGGTGGAAACTTGGAATGAACAGCTTGAAGAATTGGGTAAAGACTACATTTGGGTACAAGCCTTTGAAAATAAAGGCGAAGTGATGGGCTGTTCGCAGCCGCACCCGCACGGGCAAATTTGGGCGAACAGTTTTTTACCGAATGAAATTGCAACAAAAGAACGCAATCTGCTCAACTATTACCGACAATACGGCAGCAACTTGCTGTTGGATTACGTCAATGCCGAATTGAAAGACGGCAGTCGCACCGTTGTTGAAACCGAATTTTGGCTGGCGGTGGTGCCGTATTGGGCGGCGTGGCCGTTCGAAACCCTGCTGTTGCCGAAAACGGCGGTGAAGCGAATGAATGATCTCTCCGCTGCACAGCGTGATGATTTGGCATTGGCGATTAAACGGCTGACCACCCGCTATGACAACTTGTTTGAATGCAGTTTTCCATATTCGATGGGGTGGCATTATGCGCCGTTTTTTAAAGACGGGCGCAATTTGGAACATTGGCAGCTACATGCGGTTTTTTACCCGCCGTTGCTGCGTTCCGCCACGATCCGCAAATTTATGGTCGGTTACGAAATGCTGGCGGAAGCACAGCGGGATCTGACGGCTGAGCAGGCTGCCGCCCGTTTGGCGCAGTTGAGCGATATTCATTATAAGGAAAATAACAAGGGGATTGAAACATGAATTCACAGCATTCTGGATTATCGCCGCAACAGGCGGCGCAAAAAGCATTTGTCGATCAGTTTGAATATCAACCGCAATTGTTGGTTTATGCACCGGGGCGAGTGAATATTATCGGCGAACATACCGACTATAACGATGGGTTTGTGATGCCTTGTGCGATCGACTACGGCACGGCAATCAGCGGTGCTAAACGGACGGACAGTCTTTTCAGGGTATATGCCGTCGATTTGCAGCAATGGGACGAATTTGATTTGAACAAACCGATTGAGCCGCATCCCGAATACAAATGGACCGGCTACGTACGCGGCGTGGTGAAATATATTCAGCAAAAATGCCCCGAGTTCAAGTGCGGTGCCGATTTAGCGATTAGCGGCAATGTGCCGTTATCTTCCGGCTTGAGTTCTTCGGCGGCGTTGGAAGTCGCAACCGGCAAATTTTGTCAGGTATTGGGTAATTTAGCGTTGACTAACGTTGAAATCGCCCTGATCGGGCAACAGGCGGAAAACCGTTTTGTCGGTTGTCAATGCGGCAATATGGATCAATTGATTTCGGCGTTAGGGCAAAAAGATCATTTACTGAAAATTGACTGCCGCACATTGGAAACCGAGCCTACGCCGGTGCCGCACGGGGTTGCCGTCATCATCGTCAATTCCAATGTGAAACATGATCTGGTGGACGGCGAATACAACAGCCGTCGTCAGCAATGCGAACAAGCTGCCGCTTTTTTCGGTGTGAAAGCATTGCGGGATGTGTCGATTGAACAATTTCAACAGCGTGAATCCGAGCTGACCGCACTTGATGCCGTGGTTGCCAAACGTGCCAGACACATCGTGACGGAAAATCAACGGGTACTGAATGCCGCCGTTGCTTTGAAAAAGGGCGATCTGCAACAGGTCGGCGTCTTAATGGGGCAATCGCACGTTTCCATGCGTGATGATTTTGAAATCACCGTACCGGAAGTGGATTATCTGGTGGCACTGGCTCAAGAGGTGATCGGCGACAGTGGCGGCGCCCGCATGACCGGCGGGGGATTCGGCGGTTGTATTGTTGCGCTTGCACCGGAGGAGAAAATTGAATCCGTACGTAAAAAGATTGCCGACCATTATGAAAAACATACCGGCTTGAAAGAAACATTCTATGTTTGTCATGCCTCTGCCGGAGTCAGTGTATTATGATCCGTATTTATAGTGAACAATCAGCCCCTGACGGCAACCCGTTTCAAGTGGTTGAATTGTCCAATGCGAATGGCATGTGCGTAAAACTGACCGACTGGGGAGCGACGTGGCTTACTTGCCGGTTGCCGGTTGCCGGTCGGCTGCGTGATGTGATTTTAGGCTGTGAAACGCTGGTGCAACACAGTGAACAAGGCGCCTATTTGGGGGCGACAATCGGGCGTTTTGCCAACCGAATCGCCAATGCGGCTTTCAATCTGAACGGAAAGCGCTACTTGCTGGATGCCAATCAACAACAGCAACATCAGTTGCACGGCGGCACGGACGCCTTTGACAAACGCCGGTGGCAAATTTCGGCGCAGGGCGATGATTATGTCGAATTCGGCCTACTGTCGGCAGACGGCGATCAGGGTTTTCCCGGCAATCTGCACGCCAAAGTGCGGTATCGACTGCGTCAAGATAACGCGCTGGCGATTGAATTTGAAGCCCGCTCCGATCGGGACACCCCGTTAAATCTCACCAACCATGCCTATTTTAATCTTGACGGTGAAAGTGCGGATCAAACGGTATTGCAGCATCGGTTGCGCATCGCCGCAGATCATTATTTGCCGGTTGATGCCGCCGGCATTCCGAATGCGCCGTTGCGAGAGGTTGAAAAGGGCGGTTTTGATTTTCGTCACGCAAAGGTTATCGCGCAGGATTTTTTGAGCGATTCGGATCAACAGGCCGTGTCGGGTTATGACCACGCATTTTTGTTGAATGCACCGGGCTTACATGCAAAAGCACAGGTTGAGTTACAGTCGTCAAACGGTGATCTGCGCTTGAAAATAGTGACCGATCAACCGGCGATTCAGGTTTACAGTGGGAATTTCCTCGCCGGTACGCCGAATCGCAGCGGCGGGGTTTACGCCAATCATGCCGGGGTTGCGCTGGAAACCCAAAGCTTGCCGGACACCCCGAATCATCCGGAATGGTTTCAATATGGCGGCATAAGCAAGGCGGGTGAGCTTTATCGAAAGACAACGGTATTTCTGTTTCAAGCGTCATAAAATCGTTCAAAAGTTGACAAGTTGTCCTTTTCGCCTAGAATAGCGGCGATTTGGTTTATTCAAGACAAAAGGATATTTTATGACAAAGAAAAAACAAGCCGCCGCAAAAATCGGCGAAAGTGCGGTTAACAATTTTGTGGCGAAGAATATGGCGAAATTTACCCGTCACCGGATTCATGAAAAAAGCTATAAAGCAACCAGAAAGCAACATAAACAAAACCTGAAAAGAGAAAGCCTCGATTCAGGTTTTGGCTTTTATGCGGCAATGCCATTACAGCTTAGTATAGGTATCTGCTAAACTGGCGCCGCCGGAACAATAATAGTGTAGCGCAATCGGATTGCTCGAGGAAATGCTGACTCTGTTCTTGTCAAACTTAAACACCAATACCGAACCGTCATCGTTCACTTCATAACGATAGTCGCTTTTTTTAACCGCTTCGCCGCTGAAACTGCAAGTCGGTTTTTTGATATCATCGCGTGATGTGATCTTGATTGCCAGTTTATCTTTCCCTTTGTCCGCCACGCTAACCATCACCCAATCATTGCCTTCGGCACGTTCGGCATAGCCTTCGCTGACATATTGCCCGCCAAGTGCGGTCGTAGCGGCAGCATTTTCGACGTGTTGGCAGGCGGCTAATCCCAAGGTGGCGGTGATAATGAGTGAAGCAACGGTGATTTTCTTTATTTTCAACATGATTGTTGCCCTTAATTAATGTAATAATTTCAGTAGATTAGGCTGTTGTACTTCGGATTAATTCACTTTTTTCCGATAAATTTTGAAAATTATCGCAGTCAATTTGCCTTTTTGCTACTATAGGTTTTTTGTTTGATTATCTTTTTCACTCTTAACCGGAACCCGTTATCTATGCAACAAACAACGCAACAAACAACGCAAAATCAGAGCGTATTACAACGCTTTTTCAAGCTGGAACAGCACGGTACTAATGTCAAAACCGAAGTGATCGCCGGCGCCACCACATTTTTAACCATGGTTTATATTGTGTTTATCAACCCGTCGATTCTCGGCGCGGCAGGCATGGATACGCAGAGCGTGTTTATCACCACCGCCCTGATCACCGCTTTCGGCAGTATTTTTATGGGGCTGTTTGCCAACCTGCCGGTTGCTTTGGCGCCGGCGATGGGATTAAACGCCTTTTTTGCCTATACGGTGGTGTCAAAACTGGGGTTGTCGTGGCAGGTCGGTATGGGGACGATTTTCTGGGGCGCTGTCGGCTTGTTTTTGCTGACCTTGTTTCAAGTGCGGTATTGGTTAATCGCCAGTATTCCGACCAGCCTGCGGGTGGGGATCACCGCCGGAATCGGGCTGTTCATTGCGTTAATGGGGTTTCAAAATTCGGGGATTGTGGTCGGGCATCCGCAAACCTTGCTGACATTGGGCAATCTTTATTCAACCCACGTATTACTGGGTATTCTGGGGTTTTTTATTATCGTCATTTTGGCGGCGCGCAATATTCATGCGGCGGTGCTGGTGTCGATCGCCGTTGTTACCGCCTTGGCGTTGGCATTGGGTGATGTCAAATTCAACGGAATATTTTCAGCGCCGCCAAGTATCAGCAATGTGGTCGGGCAGGTCGATTTGAGCGGGGCATTGGACGTTGGTTTGTTGGGAATTGTCTTTTCCTTCATGCTGGTCAATTTGTTCGATTCCTCCGGTACCTTGTTGGGCGTCACCGAAAAAGCGGGGTTAGCCGATGAGAAAGGGCGTTTTCCGAAAATGAAACAGGCATTGTTCGTCGACAGTATCAGTTCGGTCAGCGGGGCGTATATCGGCACGTCTTCGGTCACGGCGTATATTGAAAGCAGCTCCGGCGTGTCGGTCGGCGGCCGTACCGGTTTAACCGCCGTCGTCACCGGGATTTTGTTCCTGCTGGTGATTTTCCTGTCGCCGCTGGCGTCATTGGTGCCGTTATATGCAACCGCCGGCGCGTTGATTTATGTCGGGATTTTGATGTCCTCCAGTTTAATTAAAGTGCGGTGGGACGATCTCACTGAAGCGACACCGGCATTTATTACCGCTGCGATGATGCCGTTCACCTACTCGATTACCGAAGGTATTGCATTTGGTTTTATCAGTTATTGCGTGATGAAAGTATTTACCGGCAAAATCAGGGCTATCTCAATTCCGGTCTGGGTCGTATCGATCTTATTTTTAGTGAAAATCGTCTTTATCGACAAAGGAATTATGCACTGAGGTTGGGCTTTAAAGATTAACGATTGAAATCAGGAGCTTGCAATGGAGAAAATTTTACTGGTAGTCAACAGTCCGGCGTACGGCAGTGAAAATTGTTTTAATGCGCTACGCTTGGCGATCATGCTGTTGGAAGAGCACAAAACGGAAGTCGAGGTAAAACTGTTTTTGATGTCGGATGCGGTAGTTGCCGGCCTGCACGGGCAAACCCCGAATGAGGGCTATAATTTGCAACAGGCATTGGAAATTATCACTTCACTGGGGGCTAGCGTCAGATTATGCAAAACCTGTACCAATGCAAGAGGGCTGACATCGTTAAAACTGGCTGACGGCGTTGAAATCGGCACTTTAGCAGAATTGGCGGCATGGACGGTTGCCGCCGATAAAGTACTAACCTTTTAAGTCATCAATAATAAAGCGGGCGGATAATTTTCCGCCCCGATATTCATTCGCCTTAACTGCAATAATGATACGGACCGTATGCAAAAACTCAATCCGATAACCCACCCGCTGAATACGGTTTCCTTGATCGAAGCCTCTGCCGGAACGGGCAAAACCTATACCATGGTTGCCTTATACCTCAGGCTGCTGCTCAATGCCGGACAGAACGGCTTGAACCGCGCTTTGACGGTGGAGGAGATCTTGGTGATGACCTTCACCGAAGCCGCCACGCAGGAACTGAAAGATCGGATCCGACAACGAATCGTTGAAATAAAGGCGCTGTTTAGCGAGGCGATGAACCGACAATCGGCGCTGCCGCCAAGCGACGATCCGTTTGTGTCGGAACTGTACCAAGCGGTAAAAGCGGATTTGCCAAGTGCGGTTTTACGGCTGGATATGGCACAGCAAAATATGGACATGGCGGCGATTTTTACTATTCACGGTTTTTGTTATCGTATGCTAATGCGGTATGCATTCGATTCGGGCGTGCATTTCAATCTGGAAATGATGCCGCAACATGATGAACTGTTATTGCGTTTTTGCCGTGAATACTGGCGTGAAAATTATTATCCGCAAAATTTGCCGGTCAGCCGTTTTATCCGCCAGAACTTGAAATCGCCGCAGGCGGTGTTCGAGACGATCAAATTCGAATTAAGCGGCGAAATGCCGCAAGTGCGGTTGCCGCTTGCCTATCAGGGCGATTTAAATACGTTTTTACAACAACACCTGAGCGTTTATGCAGAGCAGATTTCGGTGCTGAAAGCCGCTTGGCGAGAAGCGTATGATGATATTCAAAGCCTGATAACGGCGGAAATGGCGCGCAAAAAAGATAAACGGCTGGACGGACGGCGTTATCAGCCGCGCTTTGTTTTGCCGGCGATGGAGTCGATTCAACGGTGGGCGCAGAGTGATGAGATTGTCCTGCATGACAAGTTGGCGTTTTATTTTTCGCAACAAAATCTGGATCAGAAAACCAAAGGTGACGCGAAAATCAGCCACCCGCTTTTTGCCCGAGTCGATCAACTGGCACAAACCGACCTCGAATTTTATCAAAAAATCCTTTACTGGCACTATATCAACGGCGTGCGGGCTAAGTTGGAAAGCTACAAAGCCGGACATAAGGAAGTGAGCTTCGACGATTTGCTCAGTCGTTTAAAAACCGCACTTTACGCGGAAAACGGACGAAGCCTTGCGCAGTTGATCCGCCGCCAGTTTTCGTTTGCGATGATTGATGAGTTTCAGGATACCGACATCGAGCAGTATCACATTTTCAAACGGCTGTATATCGATCAGCCGAACAGCGGCGACAGCGGCATGATTATGATCGGCGATCCGAAGCAGTCGATTTATGCCTTTCGTAATGCGGATATTTTCACCTATCTGGCGGCGGCGGAAAGTGCGGTACAACGTTTTACGCTGGATACCAACTGGCGATCCACGCCGGCATTGATTGGCGCGGTAAACAAATTGTTTGCCGGCGCACAAAATCCGTTTGTGTATTCGCAAATTCGTTTTCAACCGGTGAACGCCGGTAAAAAAGCAACATTGTTGCACCTCAACGGTGTTTTGCAGCCACCGCTCAATTTCATCATCAACGATGACGATAAGGCGGACATGGCCGCGGCGTGTGCGGTGTCGGTTCAGCAGTGGCTGAAGGCGATTGAACGACAGCAACTAACGTTTGATGACCCGACGGTTTCATTACAGGCGAAAGACTTGGCGGTGTTGGTGCGCAATAAAAAAGAGGCGGCGAGCATCAAGTCTGCTTTGGCGGTATTGGGTATTCAGAGCGTGTACCTCTCCGATCGCAGCTCGGTATTGGACAGCGAATGGGCGCAGGTGATCGTCTATTTATTGTACGCCTGTTTGAATCCGCAGCAGGAAAATGCAGTGATGACCGTGTTGGCGAGTCGATTGTTCCATTTCGATGCGGCAGAATTATTTCGCTTGCGGCAAGATGAAAAAGCATGGGAAAGCCGAATCAAGGATTTTACCCGATATCGCCGCATTTGGCAGACACAGGGCGTGTTGCCGATGATCCACTGTATTTTGCAGCAGCAGAAACTGGTGCCGAAATTGCTGGCGATGGCGGACGGTGAAAGGGCGGTTACCGATATTCTGCATTTGGCCGAATTTCTACAGCAAGGGGCAAGCCTCAATGAAAATGAATATGCGCTGTTGAGTTGGTTTGAGCAGACCGTTCGTTTGCATAATCCGGAAGCGGACGAAGTGCGGTTGCGGCTGGAAAGCGAGCGGAATTTGGTCAAAATCGTGACGGTGCATAAATCGAAAGGGTTGGAATACGGGGTGGTCTGGCTACCGTTTTTGGGGCGGGGGCAGCTTCAACCACGCAAAAGTTCGCGTTTGACCCGTTATCATGATGAAAAAAACCAACTGTATTATGATCTGACATCAGCCCATCAAGCGGATAGTTTGAAAGAAAATATGGCGGAAGCGTTGCGCTTGCTGTATGTGGCGCTGACCCGCGCCCGCTATCAGCTGAATATCGGTTTTCCGTCGCAGATCGGGCTGAAGTCGGACTGGAATCCGCTGGCGTATTTGTTATCGCCGCAGGAAATGGCGTTAGCGCCGAAAAGCAATGTTGAATTTGTAACCGCAACGATTCTGTCGCAACGGTTAGATCAATCGGAATACCGACTGACCGCACTTTCTGCATTACAGGCTGACGAGTGGCGGGCGGCGGAAGCGCGGCAACAAGTATTGCAGGCCGCCGTATTTGGCGGCAGGATCGAGCATAACTGGCGGGTCAGCAGTTTTACCGCGCTTGCCGCCATGCAACAACGTAACCAAAACCGTACTCGATTGGATCAGGCGGAATATGCCGGAAAAAGCAGTGCATATCTCGACAGCGCATACGATGATGACGGCGAACTGCCCGAATATGCGCTGTTGTCGGAGAATGCCGATGTCGCCATGCCGGATTTGAAACAGTGGCAAATGCAGGCGCAAAACCCGTTCACATTGCCGCAAGGGGCGAGAGTGGGCAATATTCTGCATGATTTTCTACGCTATGCCGATTTTGCCCGTCCGCCTGACGCGGAGACACTGTTATCACTTTGCCGACAATTGGATTTGGCGTCGGAAAGTTGGCAATCGCCGTTGCAACAGTGGTTACAACAGATTTACCGCACTCCGCTGGATTTACGGCAAAGCGTGCGCCTCGACAGGTTAACTGCGGCGGACTGCCTGAAAGAAATGGCATTTATGATCAGTGTCGATCGTCCGTTGAATATGCACACGTTAAACCGACTATTGCAGCAATACCATCCGCCGGCGGCGGAGCAAGCGCCGTTGCAGCTCGACAGCATCAAAGGTATGCTGCGCGGTTTTATCGATTTGGTATGCCGTATTGACGGCAAATATTACCTGATGGATTATAAATCCAATTTTTTGGGCGAGGGCTATCAAGCCTATTTACCGGCGATATTGCGCCGTGTGGTGGCGTATCACCGTTATGATTTACAGTATTTGATTTATACCGTGGCACTGCACCGTTATTTAAAACGGCGTGACCCCGATTACGATTATCAACGTGATTTTGGCGGTGTGTACTATCTGTTTTTGCGCGGCATGGACGGTGTCGGCAATGACAGCGGCGTTTATTTTAACAAGCCGCAATGGCAACTGATTGACGGATTGGATAAGGTATTGGCAGGACAATGATAACGATTCTACAGCAACTCGAACAAGCGGAGGTGATAAGCCGGTTGGATTTCCGCTTTGCCTGCCTGATTGCCCGGAAACAACAGCCGTATCGCTATCCGCAGCCGATTGCCGATTTGGCGGTGTTACTGGCGGCATTATCCAGTTACTACAGCCAAAACGGCAGTACCTGTCTCGATCCGAAACATTTTGAAAACGGCAATTTTTTTGATTTGGCAATGCAGCCGGAACAGCGACAACAGTTATGGCGTATTCAGCAAAAACTGGCGGACATTCGTCCGAATCAATGGCAGCAATTGCTGCAACGGCACATCGCGTTTACGCATAGCGGTGGGCCGCCGGCACCGTTAATTTGGGCGAACGGTCTGCTTTATCTGTTTCGCAACCGATATGACGAACAACAAATTGCGCAATGTTTGTTACAGCGCTTACAACAGCGCCCGCCGCAACTTGATACCCCAAAACTGGCATTATTTTTACAGCAGCTTTTTCCGAGTGAACCGCAAGGGCAGATCGATTGGCAGAAAATGGCGGTGGCAACCGCACTTCGGCATTCCTTCAGCCTGATCTCGGGCGGTCCCGGCACCGGTAAAACCCGAACCGTTTGCAGCCTGCTGTTGACATTGCAATGGCAGCAGCAACAGTTACGGCAAGCCCCACTGAAAATTGCACTGACGGCGCCGACCGGTAAAGCGGCGGCACGTTTGAGCGAGTCGATCGGCCATACGCTGGCGCAATTTCCAAGTGCGGTGTCGTTGCAATTGAAAGGACAAATTCCGCTACAGGCGACAACGCTGCACCGCCTGTTGGGAACGAACGCCCGAAACGAACAAGTGCGGTATCATCAAACCAATCCGCTACCGCTGGATTTATTGGTGGTGGACGAGGCTTCAATGGTGGATTTAAACCTGTTTGCCAAATTACTGAATTCGTTGTCGCCGCAGACTCGTTTGGTTTTGTTGGGGGACAAAGATCAATTGACTTCGGTGGAAGTCGGTGCGGTTATGGCGGAGCTGTGTAAATTTTTGCCGCAAGGTTACAGTCCCGAACATTGCGCCTATTTGCAGCAGGTAACGGGGCAGTCGTTATCGGCACGACCCACAGGCGAGCCGATTCGGGATTGTCTGTGTTTCCTACGGAAAAGCTACCGTTTCAGCGAAGATTCCGGCATTAAAGCGTTAGCCGACAGTGTCAACAGCGGCGACGCAAACGGCTGGTCCTGTTTTGAACGCTTTCAGGATTTAAGTTGTTATGAATATCCGCAGCCGCCGTTGGCGACGGAGGGCGTGTTCAGCAATGAGCCGACGATGAAAAACCGCACTTTAGCAGCGGTCAATCTGATTTTACAGCAGGCAAGTGTTTGGTACGGCGAGTATTTACGACTGGTGAACGAGCTGGATGAATTTGAACCGCAAAAAATTGATGCCGTTTTCAAGGCGTTTAATCAAGTGCGGTTGTTGACCGGACTGCGGCAGGGCGAGTTCGGAGTCGAACGGTTGAACCTTGCCGTCAGTGAACGCTTGCGCCGAAAAGGGCTGCTGCAATTCCGTTTTTGGCAGGATTGGTACCACGGCAAACCGATTATGGTGTTACAAAACGATCCGGCGGTAGCGTTGTATAACGGTGATGTCGGGTTATTGCTGACCGATAAACACGGCAATAGTCGGGTTTGGTTTGAGATCGGTGAAGGGCAATACCGTGATATTTCGCCAAGCCGTGTGCCGAGCCATGAAACGGCGTTTGTAATGACCGTGCATAAGTCGCAAGGTTCCGAATTCGCCCGTACCGCTTTGGTTCTGCCGCTGACTATGAATCCGATTTTAAGTCGGGAATTGATCTACACTGCGGTCACTCGCGCCAAAACGCATTTTTCACTGTTCGGCAGTCCGCGAATTTGGCAAAGTGCGGTAAAGCGCCCGATTCGTCGGAGCGGTGGATTATATCGTCAATTAAGCCGACACGAGGCCGATTAGCTTGCGGCAATAAGCCGGCACAACTTGGCTTGCGGGCCCGTAGTCGGTTTCTTTAAACGCCGTTCCGCTTTTACTCGGTTCAAGGTTCAGTTCAACGGTGACGGCATCGGCAAAATTGGCTTCTTCGACAAAACCGGCGGCAGGGTAAACATTGCCGCTGGTGCCGATGGAAAGGAAATAGTCGCATTGTTGCAGTGCGGTGTAGATCCGCTCCGTCTCGAACGGCATTTCCCCAAACCAGACAATATGCGGGCGTAAACCGCCGCCGCACGTTTTACAGTAATCGTTTGCGGTGATATCGCTATGCCACCGCACCACCGAACCACAATGCACACAGCGTACTTTCAGCAGTTCGCCATGCAGGTGAATCAAATTTTTGCTGCCGGCACGTTCGTGTAGATTATCGACATTTTGCGTGACCAACAGTACATTTTCGCCGAAAAACCGCTCCAGTTCCGCCAATGCATAATGGGCGGCATTCGGCTGAATCTCGGCTTGTTGCAATTGTCGACGGCGCTGATTATAAAACTGCCGTACCAATTCAGGATTGCGGCGGAAGCCTTCCGGTGTGGCGACGTCTTCGATTCGATGATTTTCCCATAACCCGTCGGCGGCACGGAAAGTGCGGATACCGGATTCGGCGGAAATGCCGGCGCCGGTCAATATCACGATGTTAGGTAACGTGCGCTTTGCCATGCTGATCTCCGTTTATCCTAGCGATCGTTCGCGTAAACGGCGTAACACCGCTTTCATGTCACTGTCCGCTTCGGCACTTAAGCGCAATGTTTCGCCGCTTTGCGGGTGTTGGAAACGAATGGCATAGGCGTGCAGAAACAGGCGGTTTAAGCCGACAGCCTGCATTTTTTGATCAAAATCCTGATCGCCGTATTTGCTGTCCATTGCGATCGGGTGTCCGGCATATTGGGTGTGTACCCGAATTTGATGGGTGCGTCCGGTCACCGGCATTGCCTTAATCAGGGTGGCCTCCTGTCCGTAACGTTCTTGCACGCTGAAACGGGTTTCCGATGCTTTGCCTTGTTCGTTCACCCGTACAATCCGCTCGCCGCTCGCCAGTTCGTTTTTATTCAGCGGCGCATTAATGACTTTACAATGGGATTGCCATTGGCCGCGCACCAGTGCCAGATATTCTTTCTGAATGGTTTTGTTGCGCAGTTGTTCGTGCAGGCTGCGCAGGGCGGAACGTTTTTTGGCGACCAATAAAATCCCTGACGTATCCCGATCCAGACGGTGAACCAATTCCAGAAAACGGGCTTCCGGCCGTAAACTGCGCAAGGCTTCGATAACGCCGAAACTTAAACCGCTGCCGCCGTGCACCGCCATGCCGGACGGTTTGTTCAGTACCAGCAGCACCTCATCTTCAAACAGAATCCGTTGTTCCAGCTGCGAAACTTGATGTAGTTTGCCGGAAATCGGCGCTTGTTCTTTGGCGGCGGTTTTCACCGGCGGAATCCGCACTATATCGTCGGTTTGCAGTTTATATTCCGCTTTCACCCGCCCTTTGTTTACCCGTACTTCGCCTTTGCGGATAATACGGTAAATCATACTTTTCGGCACGCCTTTCAGCTGTGCGAGCAGATAATTGTCAATTCGCTGCCCTGCCTGATCGGCGCTAATGGTTTGAAAGCGAACGCTATGGGTTATTTCGTCTTGTCGTTTCATCATGATGTTGTTTTTCGTGAAATTGATCGAGGATATTAACGCCGTATTATAGAGAAAAGCAGCGCAAATGGCAGAATAAAAGTGATTTTGCTGCAAATTTATTGAATCCCGCCTTGCCAACGGTAGGGATAAAATGGAATAATGATGCGTTTTCTTATGGTTAAAAATGGTATTTTCAGCGTTTTTAAAACAGGGATTCCAGTAAAAAGAATTTGCCGTTTGACGGCAATACCGCACTTGGGAACGCAACAGTCAGTGTAAGACGTTTATCGGTGCGGAATAACGACGGATAACTTTCGTCCGCTTGCAAAATTTAACGAATAACATTTTGTTTTTATCGGGGAAGAAGAGTGACCCGGTAATATCATCCATGCACCCCAGGCATAGACAGTCGTGAGATTGACTGTAGCTGACAGACATGAGGTCGATGATAAAGCCCAGTACGCAGGTTATCGGTTTAACAATAAGCAAAAATAATTGAGTATTTGAAACAATGAAAAGAATGTTAATCAATGCGACTCAGAAAGAGGAGTTGCGTGTTGCGCTGGTCGACGGACAGCGCCTGTTTGATCTGGATATTGAAAGTCCGGGACACGAGCAGAAAAAAGCCAATATTTACAAAGGTAAAATCACCCGTGTAGAACCCAGTCTGGAAGCCGCTTTCGTCGATTACGGCACCGACCGTCACGGTTTTCTCCCACTGAAAGAAATCGCCCGTGAATATTTCCCTGAAGGCTATACTTTCCAAGGTCGTCCGAATATCCGTGATGTGCTGAAGGAAGGGCAGGAAGTGATCGTGCAGGTCAGCAAAGAAGAGCGTGGCAACAAAGGCGCCGCCTTGACCACGTTCATCTCGCTGGCGGGCAGTTACTTGGTGATTATGCCGAACAACCCGCGTGCCGGCGGTATTTCGCGCCGAATCGAGGGCGATGAACGCCAAGAGCTGAAAGATGCGTTGAGTTCTCTGGACGTGCCGGACGGTGTCGGCCTCATCGTGCGTACCGCCGGTGTCGGCAAATCGCAAGAAGAGTTGCAATGGGATTTAAAAGTACTGCTGCACCATTGGGACGCCATTAAACAGGCTTCCGAATCTCGTGCGGCGCCGTTTTTGATTCACCAGGAAAGCGATGTTATTGTGCGTGCAATCCGGGATTATCTGCGCCGCGATATCGGCGAGATCCTGATTGACAGTGCCAAAGTGTATGAAAAAGCCAAGGCGCATATCAAACTGGTTCGCCCGGATTTTATCAACCGAATTAAACTGTATCAGGGCGAAGTGCCGCTGTTCAGCCATTACCAGATCGAATCGCAAATCGAATCCGCCTTTCAGCGTGAAGTACGGTTGCCGTCCGGCGGCTCGATTGTGATTGATGTGACCGAAGCGTTGACGGCAATCGACATCAACTCGGCACGTTCCACCCGTGGCGGCGATATTGAAGAAACCGCACTGAATACCAATTTAGAAGCCGCTGATGAAATTGCCCGTCAATTGCGCCTGCGTGATTTGGGCGGTTTAATTGTCATCGATTTTATCGATATGACCCCGATCCGCCATCAGCGTGAGGTGGAAAACCGTATGCGTGATGCGGTGCGTCAGGATCGTGCCCGTATCCAAATCAGCCGTATTTCCCGTTTCGGTTTGCTGGAAATGTCGCGCCAACGTTTGAGCCCGTCACTGGGCGAATCTTCGCATCACATCTGCCCGCGTTGCCAAGGCACCGGCAAAGTGCGTGACAATGAATCGTTGTCGTTGTCGATTCTGCGTTTGCTGGAAGAGGAAGCGCTGAAAGAAAACACCTCACGGGTGCATACTATCGTGCCGGTGGAAATCGCCTCTTACCTGTTGAATGAAAAACGTAAAGCGATTTACAGTATTGAGAAACGGCATGATGTCGAAATTGTGGTGGTGCCGAACGAACAAATGGAAACACCGCACTTTTCGGTATTCCGCCTGCGTGACGGCGAAGGCAATAATACGCTGAGTTACAACTTGGGCAAATATTATGCGCAAGAAGAAGAAAATGCGCCGAACGGCAATCATGAAGAAAACCTGTTGATCCGTCAACCGGACAGTGCGGTCGTTACCGTTGAGTCGGTGCTGGAGAAAGCGGCGGCAGGGGAATTGAATATACCGACGGCAGCGCCGACACCGACACCAACGGCTGTGCCGCAAGCGGAGACCGTAGCCGACGTTTCATTGTTCAGCCGTTTAATCGGAAAGTTGAAAGGGCTGTTTGCGGCGGAAAGTAGCGAGCCGCAAGAAGCGCAAGAAAAGCAGGAAAGCGGCAATTCGCGTCGTCGCAACAACGATCGCCGTAGCGGTCAAAACCGTAATCGCCGCCGTAATGAGCGCACCAGTGATCGCAGCAATAATGAACGTGCGGCGAAAGCGGAAAACGGCGTTAAGAAAAGCGCGGTGGTCGACACATCAAAAGCAGAGAACGGCGATACGGACAATAAGCAAAACCGTAGTGAACGTGAACGCAATAACGGCAAACAACAACGTGGCCGTAAACGCAATGAAACCGCACTTGAAGCGACTGAATTGCAGGATACGCCGTCAGCAAAAGCCTTTGACGACAATGAGCCTCAAGCTGTTGCCGTTCGCCGCGAGCGCCGTAATTTACGTAAAAAAGTTCGTTTGAATCAGGAAGAGGGCGGTGCGGAAAATATTGCCGTGTCGGAAGCCGAAGCAACGGTTCAACAGCCTGTCAGTGATGAAGCACCGCAAGCGCTGCCGTTGGTGGAAAGTCGGCAACAGATTGACGCGGACGTGAGCAGCGAACATCAGGTTGCGGAGAAAGACGATAACCGTCGCACTTCCCGCCGCCGCCGTTTACCGCGCCATCTGCGTACCGGCAATCAGCGCCGTCGCCGTCAGAATCAGGACGAAACGGGTGCGCCGATGCCGTTGTTTGCGGCAGTGGCTTCGCCGGAACTGGCAAGCGGAAAAGTTTGGGTGACAGCCGAATACGTTGCCAAAGCGGCGGAAAGTGAGGAGCAAAACACGCCTTTCGTGCCGGTGGAGCAATTATTGCAGCAGGAACAGCGGCAGGACGAAAGTGCGGAAGAGCGTTTGAGCACCCCGGCGGTAGCGGTGGTTATCGACAACGAGAAAAGCGTACAGCCGTTAGGCTTTATCACCCAGCAGGCGAACGAATCGGTCGAGAAGAAAATTCAGGCTTCTGTTGCCGATGCCGAACGGGATCAGGCTCAACAAACCGAGCAAAGTGCGGTTCAGCCGAGCGTAACGGAGTTTGCGGCGGTTGTTGAAACACCACAGCAAAATCTTAAAATCGAAGAGCTGGATGTGGCGGCAGTAGTGGCTGAAAAACCGCGTGTTGAAACGGTTGTCAGCGAGGCGCAGCAAGAGGAAACACGCCGTTTCGGTACGTATTCCTGCGCACTTCATACTCGAGTGCAAATGACACAAGCACCGTCTGCGGTTACGCAACCGGCATTTGAAATTGTGCAGTGGCAGGAGTCGCGTTACCACTTCCACGGTAAGGGCGCCGCCGGACACAGCAGTGCCAGCAGCCATGTGTTCTCTGAGCCGACACAGGCAAAAATACAAGTAAATTAGGCTGTATAGCCTATGGATTGAAACCTCTATCCGCTTGACGGCGATAGAGGTTTTTTCTTGCGCGCTTGAATGATCTTTTACGTTAGACAGTAAAAAAAGAGGGAATAATTTGCTATACTGCTCCCCTGAATTCGGGCAGGGATATTAGCATAACAGGTGGTCAAAGGTGGCGAACGGTAAGTCGATATTTTCGGAAAGAGAAGCGACAAAGGATAAAAAAATCGAGCCGGGCATGTCTGCTCCCCATTCTATCGAAGCGGAGCAGGCGGTCTTGGGCGGCGTGCTGTTGAGCAATGCCCATTGGGATCCGGTGACCGAACACGTGATTGCCGATGATTTCTATACTTACGCCCACCGATTGATTTTCAATGAAATGGAAAATCTGGCGCGCCATAATCAACCGATAGATATTATTACCCTAGATCAAGCGCTAAAAAGCAAAGGAATTCTGGATGATGTCGGCGGCTTTGCCTATCTTGCCGAATTGTCGAAAAATACGCCCAGTGCCGCCAATATTTTGGCGTATGCCGATATTGTGCGTGAAAAGGCGGTGTTGCGTGAGTTGATTTCAACGGCACATAAAATCGCCGATCGCGGTTATAACCCGAACGGTCAACAAATTAAGGAAATTTTGGACGAGGCGGAACGGAGTGTTTTCGAGATTGCCGAAAAACGCACCGGCAGTAACGAAGGGCCGAAAGATGTGTTGTCTATTCTGGAAACGACATTGGATAAAATCGAATTTCTGTCCAAATCCAAAAATAACAACGGCGTTACCGGCGTTTCGACCGGTTTCTCGTCACTCGATCGCAAAACCGCCGGTTTGCAGCCTTCCGATCTGATTATTGTGGCTGCCCGTCCGTCGATGGGGAAAACCACATTCGCCATGAATCTGTGTGAAAATGCGATGATGAGCGAAGGTAAACCGGTGTTGGTATTCAGCTTGGAGATGCCGGCGGATCAAATTATGATGCGTATTCTCGCCTCAATGTCACGGGTTGATCAAACTAAAATCCGCACCGGCAGAATTGAAGATGAAAACGATTGGGCACGGATTAACAGCACGGTGCAAATGTTCAGCGATAAGCCTAATCTGTTTATCGATGACTCTTCCGGCCTGACCCCGACCGAATTACGCGCCAGAGCACGGCGGGTTTATCGTGATCACGGCGGTTTAAGCATGATCATGGTGGACTACCTGCAATTGATGCGGGCGCCCGGTTTTGATAATAACCGCACTTTAGAAATTGCCGAAATTTCACGCTCACTGAAAGCGTTGGCAAAAGAGCTGGAAGTGCCGGTGGTCGCCTTGTCGCAGTTGAATCGGAGTTTGGAACAGCGTGCCGATAAACGGCCGGTCAATTCCGATTTGCGGGAATCCGGCTCAATTGAGCAGGACGCCGATTTGATCATGTTCATCTATCGTGATGAGGTGTATCATGAAAACAGCGAATTGAAAAATATTGCCGAAATCATTATCGGGAAACAGCGGAACGGCCCGATCGGCAAAGTGCGGCTGATGTTCCGCGGACAATTCTCTCGTTTTGATAATTACACCGGCCCGGAATATAATGAAGAAGATTAAGCAGGCATGAGCAGGAAAATCAGAACCGCCACCGCTACGGTTTCATTGGCGGCTTTGCGGCACAATCTACAACGGGTGAAGCAATTGGCGCCCGGCAGCAAAGTATTGGCGATAGTCAAAGCCAATGCTTATGGGCACGGCATGTCGGCGGTGGCGAAAGTCGTTGAAGAACTGGCTGACGGCTACGGCGTGGCTCGTGTGTCGGAAGCGTTGGCACTGCGTGCACAGGGCATTCATAAACCGATTTTACTGTTGGAAGGATTTTTCAACGGCGACGAACTGCCCATGTTGGCGGAAAAACGGATTGAAACCGTGATACACAGCGAGTACCAGCTGGAAGCGTTGGAAAGTGCGGTATCGGACGGTTCGATATTAGACGGAAAAATAAAAGTCTGGATTAAAATCGACAGCGGTATGCACCGTTTAGGGGTATCGTTACAACAGGTTGAACATATTCATCAACGCTTGCAAACCTGCCCGATCGTGCAGCAACCGATTCATTTCGTAAGCCATTTCAGCCGTGCCGAAGAGTTGGCGTGCGGTTATTCAGAGCGGCAACTGGCACAATTTTTGCAAGCCGCCGAGGGCAAAGGCGGCGAACGCAGTTTAGCGGCGTCAAGCGGCATTTTGTACTGGCCGGATTCACATTTTGATTGGGTGCGGCCGGGCATTATCCTGTACGGTATTTCACCGGATAACGACCATTTGGCAACAGAATACGGCTTGAAACCGGCGATGAGGTTAAGCTCGAGTTTGATTGCGGTACGTAATCACAGCGCAGGTGAAGCGGTCGGTTACGGCGGCAGCTGGGTCAGCCGAACAGATACCAAAATCGGTGTGGTTGCGTTAGGTTACGGCGACGGGTATCCGCGTGATCTGCCCGCAGGCACGCCGGTGTTGATTAACGGTCGGCGCGTGCCGATTGTCGGCAAAGTTTCCATGGATATGATTACCGTTGACTTAGGGGCGGAAAGTACGGCTCAAGTCGGCGACGACGTTATTTTTTGGGGCGAAGATTCAACGGGCAATCGATTACCGATTGAAGAAATCGCCAAACATATCGGCGTAATTAGTTATGAACTGGTAACCAAATTAACGCCACGGGTTATTACGGAATACAATTAACTTATCTAATGAGGTATAACATGCAAAATATCAATCCGACCGCTACCGCTGCGTGGCAGGCTTTGGAAGCGCACCAAAAACAGCAGCAAGCTGTCACGATTGCCCAACTGTTCGAACAGGACAACGCCCGCTTTCAGCACTACTCCCTGAATTTTAATCATGAAATTCTGGTGGATTTTTCTAAAAATCAGCTGAATCAAGAGACATTGGCTTTATTGCGGCAGCTGGCGAATGAATGCGCTTTGCCGCAAGCGATTGAGGCCATGTTCAGCGGGGAAAAAATCAACCGCACCGAAAACCGTGCCGTGCTGCATACCGCACTTCGCAACCGCAGCAATACGCCGGTGTCGGTTGACGGTCATGATGTGATGCCGGACGTGAATGCGGTGCTGGCAAAAATGAAAGATTTTTGCCGACGGGTGATTGGCGGCGAGTGGAAAGGCTACACCGGAAAAGCGATTACCGACGTGATCAATATCGGTATCGGCGGTTCGGATTTGGGCCCTTATATGGTGACCGAAGCATTGCGCCCGTATAAAAACCATCTGAATATGCACTTTGTTTCGAATGTCGACGGCACGCATATTGCCGAAACCCTGAAAAAAGTCGATCCGGAAACCACCTTGGTGTTGGTTGCCTCAAAAACGTTTACCACCCAAGAAACCATGACCAACGCCTTGTCGGCACGCGACTGGTTCTTGGCAAGCGCTAAAGATCAGCGGCATGTGGCCAAACATTTTGCCGCACTTTCCACCAACGGCAAAGCGGTAGCGGAATTCGGCATCGACACCGACAATATGTTTGAGTTCTGGGATTGGGTCGGCGGCCGCTACTCGTTGTGGTCTGCGATCGGTTTGTCGATTGCCTTGTCTGTCGGTTTTGACAATTTCGAACAGTTGCTGAGCGGCGCACATGAAATGGATAAACATTTCCGCCACACGCCGATTGAGCAAAATATTCCGGTTACACTGGCGTTAATCGGGATTTGGAACAGCAATTTTCTCGGCGCCGAATCGGAAGCTATTTTGCCGTATGATCAATATATGCACCGCTTTGCCGCCTATTTTCAACAAGGCAATATGGAATCCAACGGTAAATTTGTCGCCCGCGACGGCAGTAAAGTCAATTATCAAACCGGGCCGATTATTTGGGGTGAACCGGGCACGAACGGGCAGCACGCGTTTTATCAGCTGATTCATCAGGGAACGGAACGGATTCCGTGTGATTTCATCGCGCCGGCACAAACTCATAATCCGTTGTCGGATCATCATGCCAAACTGCTGTCGAATTTCTTTGCCCAAACCGAAGCGCTGGCTTTCGGCAAAAGCAAAACAGTGGTCGAGCAAGAGTTTCTGGCGGCGGGTAAATCGCTGGATGAAGTGGCGCATATCGTGCCGTATAAAGTGTTTGAAGGTAACCGCCCGACCAATTCCATTCTGTTACAGAAAATTACCCCGTTCAGTTTGGGCGCACTGATTGCGATTTATGAGCATAAAATCTTTGTTCAGGGCGTGATTTTCAATATCTTCAGCTTCGATCAGTGGGGCGTGGAGCTTGGCAAACAATTGGCAAATCGGATTTTGCCGGAGCTGGAAAACAACGAACAAATCAGTTCGCACGACAGTTCGACCAATGGGTTGATCAATCAGTTCAAAGCGTGGCGTTGACCGCACTTTGCATGTCAATTATTAAAAACGGCTGCTTTGGCAGCCGTTTTATTTTTTCCTTTCCGATATCGCCAAACCGAGCAGGGTAAACACAATCCCGATAGCGGCGAGCCAAGTCAGTTTTTCATTCAGAATCCAGACCGCACTTATCACCGTAATCACCGGTACCAGATAAATATACAGGCTGGTTTTGACCGCACCTAATATTTTGACCGCATAATTCCAGCTGACAAAGCAGATTGCAGAGGCGCACAAGCCTAAAAACAGGATATTCAGCAGGTTGTCGGGGCGCAGGATTTTGTCAAACGAAAGTTGAAAATCAGTCAAAAACACCGGCGGCGACATAAACAATAAGCCGTAGAAAAACGTACGTCGTGTCGTTTGCAACGTGCGGTAGCCGAATTCACTGATCTTTCGCATCAGAATCGAATAAATCGCCCAAACCAACGCCGCTAAAAAGGCGAGCAGATCCCCGAATGGATTTAATTGCAGTTCAGTGTTGTTTTGCAGGCTAATTAAAACCACCCCGATCATGGCCAGGGTGAAACCGGAATAAAAGCGAACGGAGGGTTTTTCACCGCCTAAAAATAACAGATTGAAAAGTGCGGTCAGCAGCGGGGCGACGGCGATAATAATGCCGACATTGATTGCCTGAGTGTAGAGCAGGGCGATATTTTCCAACAGAAAGTAGAGTGTGATACCGCTCAATCCGGCGGCGGCAAAATAGCCCTCCTGTCGCCAATCGGTAAACGGCAGGCGACGCGGATAAATCAGGTATAGCGCAATAAAACCGATAACAAAACGGATGACCAAAATTTCCAACGGGCGAAAATCTTGCAGCAATACTTTGGTTGCGACATACGTTGTTCCCCAAGTAACAATGGTGAGGAACACGATTAAATGTCCTTTTAGGGCTTGATTCGGCGCAACCGCACTTTGGTTTAACATGATTTGACTTTCCACATACTGAAAAACGCCAGCAGAATAAACAGCAGGCAGAAATAGAACACCGATGCATAATCCCAAATTTCGGCAATGGCGCCGGCAATCGGACCGGCAATCACCCAACTGCTTTTTGCCGCATTGGTGAAAAGCGTAGTGGCGGCGCCCAATTGTTGCGGCATCAAATCCTGAAAATAGAGCATACCGATAGTGGCGATAATGCCGATCAGTACTGCATTCAGCAGTTGCAGCGCAATCAGACCCCACGGATTTTCAATAAACAGCAAGCCGAGATAAAACAGCAGTCCGCAGGCAATGGCGAACAGCAGCAGGCTTTTTTTACTGACATAACGGGTGAGGTAGCCGGCGAGCAGCATAATCGGAATTTCCAGCCCGGCGGCAGTCCCCATCAGAATTCCCGCCAGTTTTTCTTCCAATTGTAAGGTTTTAATGACATATAGCGGCATATTGATCAAATAGATGCTGTTGCAACAGAAAATCAGCATAGTCGTTATAAATAAAAACAGGGTGGCACGACGGTTTTGACGTGGCGCTTGGGTTTTTGCCGTATTGCTGTAATTATTGCTTTTCCGCACTTTCGGTAAGAGGGTAAAGGCCAGAATGCCGCTGGCAAGAAAGGTGACTGCGCCGAGCGAAAACAAAAATTCAAACCCCATACCGACCGCCAGCGAAAATGCCAACGGCGGGCCGACAATCCATGCCAGTGAAATCTGGGTGCGCATAATGGTGGAGAACATGACCGCGTCCTTTTGGCTGCGTTCGCTGTATTCGCGGGCGAAGGCAAAAATTTGCGGGTTTGCGGCGGAACCCAGCCCATACAAGACAACGGCAAAGGTAATCAAAATGTAATAGCTGCGGCTGAAAGCAAAAATCAAGTAGCCGGCGGCGGCCATCAGACAACACAGCAAAATGATTTTACGTCGATCCGGATGCCGATCGGAATAGCTTGCCAGTAACTGCCCGATCACAATGCCGACCACTGCGTTAAACGAATAAAAGAAACCGACCGCAAGCGGACCGGCTTCGACTTCTTGCGATAAAAACAGGCTGAGAACCGGTAGCTGGAAAGCCGAGCCGATACCGGTCAGAAAAGCCATCAGTAAAAATGCAAAAGCAATAATATTGGGCGGTGTCGCCGTGGGTGAAGCGGAACGGGAAAGGCACATAACAGTGAATTCGTTGCAAAAAGGAATATTTTAGCATAACACCAAAACTTGATGTAATGAAAAATAGATGGAAGTAATCATGTTTAAATCGGTCATTGTCATATTTCTGTCATATTTCTTTTGTATAGTGATGGCGAAGCAAATTAAGCAATTTATTACTATATAAAGATTAGGAGACAAAAATGAAGTTACGTTACCTATTGCCATTTATGGTAGCTGCCCTGCCGTTGAGTGTAGTTGCGCAAAGCATCTATCCGATTGATCGTGCGACCATAATGGTAGACGGAAAATTCGATTTTAAAGTAGAATTCGATGAAATTGTTAAGCTGGAAGATGTCGGTATTCAGATCAACGGTAAAGATTTTAAAGACGTATTGGGTAATACCAATGTGGAATTTATTGAAAAAGAAGATGGCAAAGATGTATCCGCACTTTGGCTGCGCAACGTCAGCATTCAGGATGCCGGCGATTATAAAGTGGAAGTCAAAGCAAACGGCAAAGAAAGTGCGGTCGATTGGACGATATATCAAACACCGGATGTGGCCAAAGCGAAAAATGTGATTTTCTTTTTGGGCGACGGTTTGTCAGTAGCGCATCGTACCGGTGCGCGAATTTTATCGAAAGGGATAACTGAAGGGAAAGCCAATGCCAAACTGGCAATGGACAGCTTGCCTGTAACCGGTTTTATCGGTACATCAAGCACCGATGCGATTACAGCCGACAGTGCTAATACCATGAGTGCTTACATGACCGGTCATAAATCTGCGATTAATGCGTTGGGTGTATATGTCAGCCGTTCCGTTGATAACCTGAATCATCCGAAACAAGAAACGCTGGGTGAATTGATCAAACGTAAAACCAACAAAAGCGTTGGTGTGGTGACCGATTCTGAAATTCAAGATGCGACACCGGCAGCCGTTGTTTCCCATACTCGTCGCCGTGCAGATAAAGATAAAATCACCGGTATGTTCCACGATGTAAAACCGGATGTCATCATGGGTGGTGGTTCTGCCTATTTCTTGCCGCAAAGTGTACCGGGTTCAAAACGTAAAGACGATTTGAATTATGTGGAAATGTTCAAAAAAGACGGATACCAATTGGTGACCAACAATACTGAATTGACTTCGATTCCGAAAGACACTAAGCAATTGTTAGGTTTATTTCACACCGGCAACATGGATACCGTATTGGATCGTCGTTTCTTGACTGATAACGGTGTTACCAAAAAATTCCCGGATCAACCGGATCTGACAACCATGACCAAAACCGCACTTGACGTGTTATCGCAAAATGAAGACGGCTTTGTATTGGTAGTTGAGTCATCATTAATCGATAAAGCCTCACATCCATTGGATTGGGAACGTGCGATTATGGGTACCATCTTATTGGATAAATCAATCGCAATTGCGCAAGAATTTGCGGAGAAAAATCCGGATACCTTGATTATCGTAACCGGTGACCATACTCACGGTATTTCTTTAATCGGTACGGTTGATGATGACAAACCGGGTGATGCCAATGCCATGCGTGAAAAAGTGGGCGTGTATGCGGCGGCGGGTTATCCGAACTATGAAGATAAAGACGGTGACGGCTATCCGGATAAACTGGATGTCAGCAAACGTTTAGCGGTGTTCTTCAACAATTATCCGGATTACTATGAAACTTTCCGTCCGAAATTAGACGGTCAATTCGTACCGGCGTTGAAAAACGAGAAAGACGAGTATGTTGCCAACGAAGCGTATAAAGATATTCCGGGGGCGGTATTGCGTACCGGTATCTTGCCGAAAAGCGAATCAACCGGCGTACATGCCATTGATGATGTCGTGATTCAAGCACAAGGTCCCGGTTCGGAAGAGATTCGTGGTTACATGGAAAACTCTGATATTTATAAAGTGATTGTTGACAGCTTGGCTATCAATAGCGCTAAAAAATAATAGGCATTCGAGTGAACATGACCATTCAATTAATCAAAGCGGGGGAAACCCCGCTCTTTTCATTTAAATTTGGTTTGTTTCAAGGTATCAAACGCGGATTACTTTGCGTAGGATTGTTATTGATGAGCCTATCGACTTTTGCCTCTACCAATCTGACCTTTGATGAGCTATACGGCAAAATTTCAGTGCTTGGCATGGAGTTTTCCGAAAAAGTTAAAAGTTTGAAAGATCAGACTGTTGATATGGACGGCTTTATGGCACCGCCGCTCAAAGCCGATGCACAATTTTTTGTTTTGACCAAAGCGCCGATGGCACTGTGTCCGTTTTGTTCGTCTGATGCAGATTGGCCGGCAGATATTGTCGTGGTGTATTTGGATAAAAAGCAGCCTTTCGTCCAGAGTAATGCCATGATTAAAGTCACGGGAAAATTGGCGTATGGTTCTTGGACTGATCCGGAAACCGGATTTGTCAGTTTGCTAAGAATAACTAACGCAAAATTCAGTAAATTATAAAACACGCTTTTCTTTCTGAGTTTGACAGGAGATTGGATGTTAGAAATCAGTGATTTAACCGTCAATATTCCGGCATTGCCGGAACCGATTTTAGCCATTCCGCAATTAACGATTCCGAGTGCGCAACAGGTTGCTGTGATGGGGCCTTCCGGCTGCGGTAAGAGTACTTTTTTAAACATTATCAGCGGATTATTGAAACCCGGCAGTGGTACGGTGAAATGGAGACGGCAAGAACTGACCGCACTTTCCGCAACCGCAAGTGATACTTGGCGTTTTGAGCATATCGGCATGGTGATGCAGAATTTTTATTTGACTAACGGCTTGACCGCTTTGGAAAATGTGTTGCTGCCGTTTGCATTTCGTCATTGGCATGTCGCAGAAGATATAAAACAACGAGCGGAATACTTGCTGACTGAAATGAATATGGCTCGCTTACACAGTGATGTGGCTAAATTATCACGTGGGGAAATGCAACGAGTGGCGATTGCCAGAGCATTATTGGCAAAACCGCAGATGATCATTGCCGATGAACCGACGGCAAGTTTGGATGCGGAAAATAGTCGTAATATAGCGCGCTTATTATTGGAAATCAGCGAAAAAGAACAATGTACTTTGTTGGTTGCTACCCATGACCGATTTTTGTCGGATCAACTGCAACGTCAATTACGGTTACAAAATGGCGTTATCGTGGCGGATGAGCGGAAAGGAGTATAAGTATGTTAATGCTGAAATTGTTGTTGCTTGACTTTAAAAAAAGTAAATTCGGCAGTCTGATGATTATTTTGCTGATTGCACTTTCTACCGCACTTAGTATTACCGTCGGTTTGCAAGAGCGGGCATTGCGTGAAGGCAGTGCACAAGCGGCAGATCGTTTTGATCTGGTAGTCGGCGCGCCGGGTAGTGAAGTACAACTCGTGTTAAGTACGGTTTTTTTACAGCCGTCACCATTAAATTTGTTGGACACCACGGTTTTAAAAGAAATTGAATTGAATCCGTTAGTCGATTGGGCTGCACCGTTAGCATTCGGTGATTATTATCAACGTATGCCGATCGTCGGCACCAATACCGCACTTGTGCTCGATGGCGGTGAGCGTCAGCTTGCTGAAGGACGGGTATTTGAAAAAGATTATGAAGCAGTTGTCGGCGCAAAGAGCGGTTTGAATGTAGGCGATACATTTACACCGATGCACGGGCAATTAGGTGAAAGTAATCACCACTCGCACGATGAGATTGTGTATAACGTGGTGGGCGTGTTGCCTGAAGAAGGCAGTATTTGGGATAAAGCATTACTAGTGCCGATTACCAGTGTTTGGGCGGTACACCAAGAACATGATCACGAGCATGATGGTCCCCCCGGTTATGAAGATGAACACGATCATGAAATTGCCGAATTAGGCGTATCGGCGATTGTGATTAAACCTCAAAGTTTTGCCGGTGCGTATCAGTTGCGTAGCCAATATAAAACCGATCATACACAAGCGGTGTTTCCTGCTGAAGTGTTAGTGCGGGTTTATGGTGTGTTAGGTGACGGCAAAGAAGTCTTATTATGGGTTTCGGTTGTGACACGGATTTTAGTTGCCGTCGCATTACTGATGATTATCGTACTGTACCTACAAAATAGGCAAAAACAGGTTGCTGCATGGCGAATCTTTGGTGCGCCGCGTGCTAAAATTTTCTTGTTGATTTGGTTTGCGTTGATCGTGATGATTGCCTTGGCAATGTTGCTTGGCGTAGTGATCGGCTATGTTGCGGCACAATTGATTTCGCAACATCTTGGCTTGCAAAGCGGCTTCGTGTTGCCGGTTAGACTAGGTGAAGAAGAGTGCCGGTTTATTGTGTTTAATTTTATCTTTGCGATTTTGATTGCTTTATTGCCCTCGTTGCTACTATACCGCCGCTCGCCAATAAATGTTTTACGAAATACGCAAGAATGATATGATAACGCCCTGAATTGTTAGAGTAGAACGAATATTTGGGTAAGGAGAGTGTGTGTTGCAGCATCATATAGAACAACACAATGTCATTGACAACCAGCGTTTGGTCGTCACATTGGCTTCCACTCAAGCCGAAATCGAAGATGCGCAGCGTCTTCGTTATGAAATTTTCGCATTGGAGATGGGTGCGAAAATCAACAGTGTCAACGGCTTGGACATTGATAAATATGATGAACATTGTCAGCATTTGATTGTTAGAGACGAAGATTCGGGACGGGTTGTCGGCTGTTATCGTCTGTTGACTATCGAAGGCGCACGCAAAGCCGGCGGCTGGTACAGTGCCGGCGAATTTGATTTAAGCCGGATTGAACACATATTTGATCGCACCGTCGAGTTGGGCAGAGCCTGCGTACATAAAGATTACCGCAACGGCGGCGTGGTGATGTTGCTGTGGTCGGGCTTGATTAAATTCATGCAGTTGGAAAACCTGTCTTATATGATCGGTTGCGGCAGTATCAGCATGAGTGACGGCGGGCATATGGCCGCCAGTTTGTATCGTAAGCTGGAAAAAAAATATTTATCACCGTTGGAATATCGGGTGTTTCCGCATAATCCGGTGCAACTGGACAAGCTCAAACAAGACCTTGAGGTGTCGACGCCGGCACTGATTAAAGGCTATTTGCGTGCCGGGGCTTATATTTGCGGCGAGCCGGCATGGGATCCGGATTTCAACTCGGCGGACGTTTTGATTATGATGCCGATTACTCGCCTTGACGAACGTTACATGAAGCATTTATGTCGTTGATTACAATTAAAACTGATAAAATTCAATAAGGCGGCTTATGCATTCGGTGGTTGTTTTTTGGCGATTGACCTTAATCGCCTATTTTTTAATGAGCGGTGTTTTCCAAATGCTGCTATTGTTTCCGCGCTGTACGGCCGAACAAAAATTGGCACGTATTCAGCGTTGGTCACAACAAATTTTGCATGTTTTTAACATCAAAGTGAATGCGCATAATGTCCCGCCGTTGTCGCAAACCAAAAGTACGATGTTTATCTGCAACCATATTTCATGGTTGGATATTTTTGCTATTAATGCGGTGTTGCCGGGGCAATTTATTGCTAAAGAAGATGTGCGCAAATGGCCGATAATCGGCTATTTGGCGGCGCAGGCGGATACGGTGTTTGTGTCTCGCCAGCGCGGAAATGCCGGCACGCAGGGCAAGGTGGACGGCGTGGCGAGCGCACTGCGTAACGGCGCACAAATCACGCTGTTTCCGGAGGGCACCTCAACCAACGGCGAGCAGGTTCTGCCGTTTAAAAGCAGCTTTTTTCAAGCGGCGATCGATGGCGACGCAAAAGTTTGGCCGGTGTTGTGCTTTTACCCGGCGGAACACGGCGGCAGCAACGAAACGATGGCATATTACGGTGATGTCAGCCTGTGGCGGTCGTTAAAAGATCTGGCGGCACAGAAAAGTGCGGTGATTGAGCTGACGTTTTACCAAGCGATTGATACCGTCGGCAAAGAACGGCGTGATCTGGCGGATCAAACTTACATGATCCTCTCAAGCGAACTGGCAAAAGCGCTGGAACGCAGTCGTCAATAGCACCAAAGTGCGGTATCGCACCGCACTTGTGTTTAATATTGGTCGCGCAAATCAACAACATTTCCTTTTGTCGCCAGTGCCAAATCCGCTGGCGTTAACGCCAGATCCAGTCCGCGCTTGCCGCCGGAAACATAGATCAAATCCCATTCGACCGCACTTTGATCGATAAAGGTCGGCAGGGCTTTTTTCTGTCCGATCGGGCTGATGCCGCCGACCAGATAGCCGGAAGATTTCTGCGCCGCCTCAATTTCGGCCATTTCCGCTTTTTTCACGTTTAATGCTTTGGCGGCTTTTTTCAGGCTCAGTTTATGGGAAACGGGAATAATCATCACCGCCAGCTTTTTCTGATCGCCATTGATTGCAACCAATAATGTTTTAAAGGTCTGCCCGGCGGACAATCCCAACTTTTCTGCGGCTTCATGCCCGAAATCGCGGATAGTCGGATCGTGTTCATAGGCATGAACGCTGAAAGGAATATTGTGTTTGGTTAAATAGTGGATTGCAGGGGTCATACTCGCTCTCTTTTGATTCTTTTACAGACTTATCTAGTGAAATTCCGTAGAATGGCGCAGTGAATTTTACCCTGTTTATTAGGAGAACAAAATGCAAACAGCGTTAAATGTCGTGATCGCCGCCGAATTTGAATTGGCGGAAAAAATTGCCGAATTGCTGGAACAAGGGGCTTTGCCGATTGAGAAACTCTCGCTTGCCGAAATTTATCCGTTTGGTGAAGAGCAGGGGCTGCGTTTTCATAACCGTAGTGTTGAACAGCAAGCGATTGAAGAGATTGATTGGCACGATAAACAATATTTGTTTTTTGCCGGTGAAAGCAAACATGCGGCGTATGTCGCACAAGCCGCGGACAGCGGCTGTGTGGTGATTGATCTCAATGGCGTTTGTGCGGTGCTGCATGATGTGCCGTTGATCGTGCCGGGCTTTAATGATACGCAGTTGGCGGACTTGCGCAATCGCAATATCGTCTCGTTGGCGGATCCGCAAATCAGTCAGCTGATTTTGACCGCGGGTTCGGTGCTGCTGCAAGGTGAGATCAACCGTGTGTTGGTCAGCTCGATGTTGCCGGCATCTTATGTCAACGCAGAACAGGTGAAAAAACTGGCGGGGCAGACGGCACGCTTATTGAACGGCATTTCGCTGGACGACGGTGAAGCGCGCTTGGCATTTGATGTGGCGCCGTTTAATTTGCACGAGCCCGATCGTCTGTTGCAGCAATTCCAAAAGATTTTGCCGAACAGTGAAATTCAACTGATTATTCATCAGCTGCAAAGTGCGGTTTTTTACGGATTGGGACAGCAAGTGACCGCACTTTCCGATTATCAGAGTGACATTACGTCTTGGCTGGCGGCTTGGGCGGATAATCGCTTGCTGCAATTGCATTCGGAACAGGTGATCACTCCGGTCAGTCATGGCGAACGGTATCAGGAATGCGATCAGATCCATATCAGTGATGTGGTGGCGCTGGATAACGGTATCCGCTTTTGGACGGTGTGCGACGAACAGCGTTTCAGTCTGGCGTTGTTGGGCGTGAAGCTGGCGGAAACGGTTTATTTGCAGGGCTACTAAGTCCGGCAGACCGCACTTTGCGCCAAAAGTCCGGCAGACCGCACTTTTGGCGCAAAGTGCGGTTTATTTCAATTAAAATACTTGCTTAAAATAGCCGCCAATAAATCAAACACCACTTTCACCCGCACCGGCGTGACCGCTCTTTGCGGACGGTAGAGGTAGATCGGCCAGCGTATTTTGGGTATATCCGCCAATACTTCAACCAGTTTGCCGTTTTGTAAGTGCGGATCGCACAGCCAATCCAATTGATGAGAAAAGCCCCGTCCCGACAATGCCGCTTGCAGACTGTTATGGATATTGCTGCTGATAAATACCGGATTACGCGGCATAAACTGGGTTTCTTCGTTGATATACCATGACCAAAAACGTCCGGTGTTGGCGTCCAGTGCGGCGGTCAGCGGGAAATTTTTTTGCAGGTCATTAATAGTTTTCGGAATGCCGTATTGTTCAATCAAGTGCGGTGTGGCCACAATTTTTTCACTGACTTCGCCCAAACGGCGCGCAATTAAGCGGCTGTCGCTCAGGTTGCCTATGCGCAAGCCGATGTCAATTTGCGATTCGACGACATTTAAACGCACGCCATCGGTGCGCCAGTCCAGAATCAGGTCGGGATAGGGCGTTAATACGGCGAACAGTTCGTCCAAAATCGCACTTTCATGCGGCAGTTCGGGCACAGTGATTCGGACTAAGCCGCTCATTTCATCGATATGTTTGCGTTTTGACGGCGCAAATAATCGTTCGCTTTCTTCCAACAATTGCTGCGCCTGAGGCAGAAACCGGTCGCCGAAATCGGTCAGCCGGATTTGTCGGGTATTGCGTTGAAACAGCGCCTCGCCGAGATGGTCTTCCAGTTCGGCAATGATTCGGGTGACCACCGGCGGGGAAACCGCAAGACGGCTTGCCGCTTCACGAAACTGCATGGTTTCGGCGGTGGTGCAAAAGACTTTGAGTGCTTCCAATTTGTTCAACATAGTTTCTGTTTCCGAAATTATCAAATTCAAATTTATGAATATACAGGAAATCGTAATCTGATTATTATATTACAGATTACGATATTTACGCCATGATGGAGAACACATGTCTGCACAAGATATTTTTACACGGGAAAAAGCGGGTGAGCTGATTTCACTGACGGATCCGGAATATGGGAAAATCGCACGCCTGATCACGGAAGCCCAACAAACTATTGCTGAGATGAATACGGGTTATCATGATCCGGCGCAAGTGCGGTTACTGTTTTCCCGCTTGACCGGTGCGGTGGTGGACGAATCATTTTGGCTGATGCCGCCGTTTTATACCGATTTCGGGAAAAATATCCGAGTCGGTAAAAATGTGTTTATCAATCACGCCTGTGAATTTATGGATCGCGGCGGGATTACGCTGGGCGACAATGTCTTGATTGGGCCGAAGGTGAATCTGGTGACTATTAATCACCCGATTGATCCGCTGACACGCCGTGCAACCTATTGTGCGCCGATTGTATTGGAAAATAATGTTTGGTTGGGGGCGGCGGTTTCGGTGATGCCGGGGGTGACGATCGGCGAGAATTCGATTGTTGCGGCTAATGCGGTGGTCACTAAAGATGTTGCGCCGAACAGTATTGTCGGCGGAATACCCGCCAAACTGATTAAAATGATTGAGAGTAAATAGTTCAAAAGAGGAATGCTATATGACCATTACAGTACGCGGCTATGCCGCACAATCCGCAACCAGCCCGTTGGCACCGTTTGAATTCGAACGCCGTGAAGTGCGCGCCAACGATGTAGAAATTGATATTGAATATTGCGGCGTTTGCCATTCCGATATTCACCAAGCCCGTAACGATTGGGGCTGGAGCCATTATCCGATTGTGCCGGGGCATGAAATTGTCGGCCGTGTACGCCGTGTCGGGGCGCAGGTCAGCAAGTTTAACGTCGGGGATTTAGTCGGCGTGGGCTGTATGGTCGATTCTTGTCAGCATTGCCACCCGTGCGAACAAGATCTGGAGCAATACTGTGAAAACGGGAATGTGCAGACCTATAACGACACCGATCGTTTCGGTGATCAGATGCCGACTTACGGCGGCTACAGCGATACCATTGTCGTCACCGAAAAATTTGTCCTCAGCGTGCCGGAAAATCTGGAGACGCAAGCGGTAGCGCCGTTATTATGTGCCGGTATTACCACGTGGTCGCCGCTGCGGCATTGGCATGTGGGGAAAGGCAGTAAAGTTGCGGTGGTCGGTCTGGGCGGATTGGGGCATATGGCGATTAAACTGGCAAATGCACTGGGCGCGGAAGTGACCTTGTTCACCCGTTCCGGCGGCAAAGAGGCGGATGCTTATCAGCTGGGGGCACATCATGTGGTTTTCTCTACTTCGGAAGAGCAGATGCAGTCGGTTGCCAACCATTTTGATCTGATTATCGACACAGTGCCTTATACCCATGATTTGAAACCGTATATCGCCACCTTGGCGCTGGACGGAACGTTGGTTCTGGTTGGGCTTGTGGGCGAATTGGAATCTACGGTTAACACCGTCCCGTTGGTCACCGGTCGCCGCACCGTCGCCGGTTCGATGATCGGCGGCATTGCCGAAACTCAGGAAATGCTGGATTTCTGCGGTCGGCATAATATCGTTTCCGATGTGGAAATGATCACGATGCAAAATATCAATGACGCATACGAACGGATGCTGAAAAGCGATGTGAAATATCGCTTTGTGATCGACATGAAAAGCCTGAAAAACGGCTGATATTGATCTCAAGTGCGGTATAGCCCGTTTGTTATACCGCACTTTGTCTGTGTAGAGTCAACAGAAGGTTATTTAACACCGTCTGCTTTTAACTGTGCATATCCGCCCAGATTTTCAACATTACGATAGCCTAATTTTTCCAGTTCCGCCTTGGCGGCTTCGGCTCGGCGCCCACTACGGCAATAAACATAAATTTTTTGATCTTTATCGGTAGTCAATCGGCTGATTTGACGCTCGATTTGATCATGCGGAATATGCACCGCACTTTGCAAGTGGCCGGCATCGAATTCGTCTTTGCTGCGGACATCAATCATCAGCGGATTTTGCTGTTGCTGAATCTGTTGCGGTGTTGTCTCGGTCATTGAAACCGCACTTGTCGCCAATAACAGTGTCGCAGTGATGAGTTTCAGAATTTGCATGGATATCTCCCCTTTTTTCTGACCAGACTGTCGTCGGCTTAATGGAAAAGCAAAACGTGAGCGATGAAATAATCTCATTGCCGTGTTATTTTAGTTCGGCTTGTTGCAATATCACGTGTTGCAGAACGTTGACGCCGGCTTCGATATCCTGCCAGTCGGTGTGTTCCAACGGATTGTGGCTGATGCCTTGGTGTGAAGGAACAAAAATCATGGCGGTCGGGCAGAATGTTGCCATATGCATCGCATCGTGGCCTGCGCCGCTCGGCATGATTTCATAGGCATAACCAAGTGTGTCGGCAGCGTGTTTAACCGCATTAACCATGCCTGAATCCAGAATAATCGGCTGATCTTTGGCGATCAGTTGTAAATCGATTTGTAATCCCCGCTGTTTGGCGACATCGTCGATTTTTTGTTGTAAGGCGAGGAATACGCTTTCCCTCGCCTCGATATCGGTGCCGCGAATATCTACCAACAATTCGCAATAGCCGGGCACCACATTCATTACCCCCGGTTTTGCCTGCATTTGTCCGACCGTCGCCACGGTTTCATGCCCTGCCCGAATCGCCGCCCGTTCCAGCTCGAGCGCCAGTTCGGCACCGCCCAATAGCGCATCATGGCGATAGTTCATTGCCGTCGCACCGGAATGATCCGCTTGTCCGTGAATTTTAACAATACAGCGAATCGGTGCAGCGATGCCGGTGACGACACCGATGGTTTTGTTTTCGTTTTCAAGCCGAGGGCCTTGTTCGATATGCAGTTCGATAAAACATTTGAACGCTTGTGCGGCACGCTTTGCCTGATCGACTTTTTCAAAATCCAACCCGATTTGTGCCAGTGCTTCTGCCAGACTGACCCCGTTTTTGTCTTGTAAATGCGACAGCGCGGCTTGATTGGTGATTCCGCACATCACTTTGCTGCCAAGGGTGGCGTAGTTAAAACGGCTGGATTCTTCGCAAGTAAAGAGAATCAGCTCGAGCGGATAGCGGGTTTGCTGTCGTTGCTCGCAAAGTTGCAACAGAATTTCCAGTCCGGCAATCGATCCTAACGGGCCGTCGAATTTTCCGGCGTTGACAACGGTGTCGATATGTGAACCGAATGCGACTGCCGGCAGATCGTTTTCTATGCCGTCGCGGCGGATAATCGCATTTCCGATTTCATCGATCCTGACGTTGAGTCCCAGCGCCCGACAGAGATCAAGCAAATATTCGCGTGCCGTCAGATCTTCGGGGCTGAAAGCAAGGCGGGTAAGCTCGCTGTCACCGGATGAAATCGTTGCTAAATGATCAATCAACGTTTTGATGCGCTGCATATTGATAGCCATAATCATGTCTCCCTGCCGATGAAAGTTTACAAAAACTTTAAGAAAAGATTGATCCTCTTCACTATAAGATAAAAACAATTGGCGTAAAATCAGATTGGTTACACAACGTATAACTTGCAAGATAAGCCTTGTGAGAAAGTATGTCACAGAATCAGGATGATTACGACTGAAAAGGAGTATGCAGATGAGTGTTAAAAAAATGCTGTTAATGAGCGGTTCCAAATATCGCGATACGGCTTACCTGGTACATTGTACGCCGTGGATTGCCCGCTTCTTGACGGATTGTCGGGGTAAAACGTTGGCATTTGTGCCTTATGCCGGCGTGAGCCGAAGTTATGATCAGTATGAGCAGGCGGTGCAGCAGGCGTTTGAATCGTTGGAGATGAAGATTATTTCCGTGCATCAATCGCAAGATCCGACCGAGATCATCGAACGGGCCGATGCGGTTGCAATTGGCGGCGGCAATACGTTTTGCCTGTTAAATCAACTGTATCGACATAATCTGCTCGAGCCTATCCGTAATAAAGTCAAGTGCGGTACGCCGTTTTTCGGTTGGAGTGCCGGCGCGAATGTCGCCGGGGCATCGATTATGACCACCAACGATATGCCGATTGCTTATCCACCGTCATTCAAGGCACTGGATTTGTTTCCTGCCCAAATTAATCCGCACTTTATTTCCGGCAAAATGCAGGGACATAACGGGGAAAGCCGTGAAGAGCGGTTAAATGAATTTTTAACGGTCAACCCGAATGCGGTAGTTTATGCGTTGCCGGAAGGAACGGCATTGCAGATTCGCGGTAACACGGCAACGGTGATCGGCTACGACAATATTTTGCGGATTAGCGGGCAAATGGACGTGGAAGAGATTGCACTGAATTCCACCTTTAATTATGCATAAGGGAGGTTGCCAATGAGTGAATTAAAATTAATGATCGCATTGTTGGGCATTGTCGCCACAATTTATTTATTGATTAAAAAACATGAAACCCGAACGGTTCTGTTGGGCGTTGGTTTGGTTATGGCGGTGCTGACGCTGAATCCGATGGGGGCGTTGGAGGCTTTTGCCAAAAGTATGACCAGTGCGGGGCTGATTATGGCAATTTGTTCCAGCATGGGGTTTGCCTATGTGATGAAATATACCGAATGTGATATGCATTTGGTGCATTTATTGACTAAGCCGTTGGGCGGGCTAAAGTTTTTCTTGATTCCAATCGCCACTATTCTGACCTTTTTTATCAATATCGCTATTCCGTCCGCCGCAGGCTGTGCGGCGGCGGTAGGGGCTACCTTGATTCCGGTGCTGAAAGCGGCCGGTGTCCGTCCGGCAACCGCCGGGGCGGCGATTTTGGCAGGCACGTTCGGTTCAATGATGAGTCCGGGCTCGTCTCACTCGGCGATGATCAGCGAAATGTCGGGTTTGACCGTGACCCAAGTCAATTTGTCCCATGCGCCGTACACCATTGTTGCCGGGGCTATCGGGGCAATCGTCCTGACGATCTTGGCGGTGGCATTGGGGGATTATCATAAAAAATTCCGTGATGAATATCTGGCCGAGAATCAGGACTCGGAGCAGCATTTCAGCCGCGTCAATCTGCTTTATGCGCTTGCGCCGCTGATTCCCGTGGTATTGTTGGTGATCGGGGGAACCGAACTACAACAAATTTCTTGGCTGACATGGACAAAAATGACGGTGCCGGAAGCGATGTTAATCGGGGCGATTTATGCGATTATCGTTACCCGCATGTCACCGGTGAAAATCAGTAATGAATTCTTCAACGGCATGGGCAGTTCCTATGCCAATGTCTTGGGGATTATCATTGCGGCCAGTGTGTTTGTCGCCGGTTTGAAATCGACCGGTGCGATTGATTCTGCGATTGAGTTTTTGAAATCATCGAATGAATTTGTGCGTTGGGGAGCGACAATCGGCCCGTTCTTGATGGGCGTGATCACCGGTTCCGGCGATGCGGCGGCGATCGCATTTAATACGGCGGTGACGCCGCATGCCGTCGAGTTGGGGTACACCCATGTGAATCTGGGTATGGGCGCTGCGATTGCCGGCGCAATCGGCCGTACGGCTTCACCGATTGCCGGTGTGACCATTGTTTGTGCCGGTCTGGCAGGCGTTAATCCGGTCGATATGATTAAGCGTACCGCACCGGGCATGGTTTTGGCAGTGCTGTTTCTGGCACTCTTTATGTTATAGAAAAGGAGGACGGCATGGTTAATCTACAACAATTAATCGACTGGCGCAGGGAGTTCCACCAATTCCCTGAAACCGGCTGGTGCGAGTTTTTAACTACCACTAAACTGGCGGCCTATCTCACGGATATGGGCTTCGACGTGCGGTTGGGCAACGCGATTATCAATCAGGAATTTGTGCGCGGACGGCAGCAAGCCACGGTGGATGCCGGGTTGAAACGGGCGATTGAAGCCGGCGCCGATCAAAACTGGCTGGATAAAATGGACGGCTACACCGGTTTGGTGGCGATTTTTGATTCGGGTAAAACAGGCAAAACCGTTGCCTTAAGATTCGATATTGATTGTGTTAATGTGCAGGAAACCGATTCGACGGAACACATACCCAATCAGCTTGGTTTTCGTTCGCAAAATGACGGTTTTATGCATGCTTGCGGTCATGACGGACATATGGCGATTGGTTTGGGGGTTGCGCAATGGATTGCGGACAACAAAGCACGGCTCAACGGCAAAATCAAATTGGTGTTTCAGCCGGCGGAAGAAGGCGTGCGCGGTGCAGCGGCGATTGCCGCCGGCGGTATTGTTGATGATGCCGATTATTTTGCCGCTTCACACCTGAGTTTCTGTGCCGACTCCGGCACGATTATTGCCAATCCGCTGAAGTTTTTGTGTACCACGAAAATCGATATCCGTTATCACGGCAAACCGGCACACGCCGGTGCGTCACCGCACTTGGGACGTAATGCCTTGCTCGCCGCCGCTCATGCGGTGACTCAGCTGCACGCTATCTCCCGCCACGGCGAGGGAATGACCCGAATCAATGTCGGCGTACTGAAAGCCGGTGAAGGGCGTAATGTAATTCCGACCACCGCGGAAGTGCAGCTGGAGGTGCGCGGTGAAAATGCCGATATTAACCAATATATGGTGGATCAGGTGATGCAAATCGCCAAAGGCATCGCCCTAAGTTTTGATGTTGCCTATGAAACGGAAATCATGGGCGAAGCGGTGGATTTGGATAATGATGAAGAATTGGTCGAACTCATCACGGAACTGGCGGAAAAAGAAAGCGGCGTGGCACAAGTTAAACCGACTTACGCTTTTAACGGCAGCGAAGACGCCACAATTCTGGGGCGTCGTGTGCAGCAACACGGCGGCAAAGCGATCTATTTTATCGTTGGTGCCGACCGCACTGCCGGCCATCATCAGGCCGAATTTGACTTTGATGAAAAACAATTGTTGACCGGTGTGAATCTGTATACCGCACTTTTACAGCGTTTGAACGGTTAATTTATTCACGCCCCAGAAATGAGATACCGCACTTCCTTGTAAAAGTGCGGTATTTTTTATTCGGTTACAGATGTCTAGGCGTGAAAGCTACATTTAAACCTAGTGCCCCTACAATTTTATTCACAGTTTCAAACCGAGGTTTAGTTTCGCCGGAAAGCGTTCTATAAAGACTTTCCCGTGCAAGCCCGGTATCTTTAGACAGCTGGGTCATGCCTTTAGCGCGAGCAACGTTTTTTAATGCAAGAATAAACTCTTCTTCTGAGCCGTTTTCGAGCGCATCAGTGAGATAAATTGCGATGGTTTCTTCATCGGCTAGGTATTCTACCGGATCAAATTCTGTAAATTTCATTGTGTTCCACCTTTTTTGTATTCAGCCCAAAGCCGCTTGGCAAGATCGATGTCATGTTGTTGCGTTGTCTTATCGCCGCCTTCGGCGACTCGTGCAGATGTTGCACGAGGAAAGGTTGATCAGGCAACGAGAAATGCCGCCAAAGGAATGGAAGTCGCCGAAAAGCAAACCAAACAGATGCCACAGAAAAGCTAAAAGAGGCTCAGAAAAAACTAGGTGATGTCGTCGAAAATGACAGTCCAGATGATTTTTAATCACATATACCTCCGAAAAATAATAAAAAGGTATTAATACGCTGAGCAAATCAGGAAAGCAAATTATTGCGGGCAAAAAATACCGCACTTGCCAATCGTTTAATTTTCGGCAAAGTGCGGTAGCGTTTTTTAGATAAATTCGATTATTTCTTCTCGCCAATCGGTAAAATGGTTCTGCCGTAAGATTCATTGATCACTTCGGCTGCCGCCAGATAGAACGCGCAAAGTGCGGTGATCAGCCCCAGATAACCGCCGACATTGACGATGCCGTGATTGCCTGTGGCGTCACCGATTGCCAATGCATAAAATGTCAACGTCAGGAAGAAAAAGATCGCTTGCAGAGCGCGCGGTTTGGTCAGGGTGGCGACAAACATCATCAGTGTGAAGGTTCCCCATGCCGCCAAATACCAAGCGACGAATGTGGCCGGCGTTTCGCCTTTGAAAAAGGCAACGAACAAGCCCCATGACCACCAGAATGCGCCGTAACTGATGAATGCGGTGAAACCGAACGTGTTTCCTTTTTTGAATTCCATTATGCCGGCGATGGCTTGTGCGGTACCGCCGAATGCGAATGCCATTGCCACAACCAGACCGAGGGATTGCGTATCAAAAAAGCCGCCGTTGATTAAACATAACAGCCAGGTTGTCAGGGCAAATCCGCATAATCCCAAAGGACCCGGATTGGCGTAGCGGGTTGTGTTGTCAGACATAAACGTTCCTTAAATAATGTATAAAAATAAATCAATAAAAAGGGCGTTAGTATGAATGATTTTATGCCGGAAATAAATATGGCGACACGCTAAATTACAACTATTTTTATGATCGTGTCGAGAAACCGTTGATAAAAATGCCTAAAATCACAATCAATAAACCGATAAACGCCAAACCGCTCGGTATCGGATCGTTTAATAACAGCACGCCGCCGAGCAGAGTGAAGAGGATTTCGCCGGCCTGTGTGGCTTCGATGACCGCCAATTGCTTCATGTTGTGTTTCACTAATTCGGTGGCTTTAAAAAATAGAATGGTAGCAATCACGCCGGAAAACAGCGCAACTAAAAACGACTGACTGAGCTGGCCGACGGAAGGTAACCCGCTGTTGTTGAAGGCAATCAGCATAGTGATTGACCAAAACGGCATAGCGCAGATCACCATGCCGTAAACCCGTTGTTGGGTGCTGAGGGCATTGCCGACCAGCTGCATCATTTTACGGTTGCCGAGCGGATAAGCAAAGGCGGCAACAAGAATCAGCAGCAACGGATATAAACTGTCAACAAGGGATAACGTTCGTAGATTGTCGACTTGCAGCAACACAACGCCCAACACGATTAGGCATGAAAAAAACAGGTTTTTTAACGGAACGGCTTGTCCGAACAGCGGTGTCAGCAAAATGCCGGCGATAATGGTCAATTGCCATGAACTGGCGACCAGCCACGAGGCGGCATAATCGGACGATAACGTCAACGGCAGATAAAACAAGCCGAAACCAACACTCGACCACAACAGCCATTGCCTTGGCGCACGGCGGATTTCACGGTAAACCGCACTTCGGTTCACCCGCATTCCCAGCAGTAAATACAACATCGGCAGCATAAACACGAAGCGTAATGCCGCCGACCACCAAGCGTTGTCGCCCGACAACGACATACTGCGGTTCAGCACAAAAGTCGCCGCAAAAAACAGTGAAGAGAGCAGTCCGTAGAAAACGGCCTTGTTGATTAAGGATTTGTTCATAGCAATGTTATTGAAAATAAATCGGTTTTGAATAGTGTAACGCAGAATGCCGAAAATCGTTATATAAATATTGAGATAGAAACAAGGCGAGAAATTCCGTTAAAAAATCTCAACCTCTTTCGATTTAGTTGCGTGACTATTCTCATTTGACATTAATCAATATTAGGTAGCGTAAATCCGTTATTATCGGCTTGACTGATTTCTTTTTTGAATTTTATTTTTAGTGGGGAGGGGATTTATGGAGAAAATATCCAAAAATAATCCAAGTTTTTCAACCAGCCGACGGGACTTGCTGAAAGGAAGTGCGGCGTTGGGCGGAGTGGCATTGGCGGCAAGTGCGGTGCAACTGCCTGTTTCCGCCAATGTTGCACAAAGTGCGGTCGACAGCGACAAGCACAATGAAGAAAAACTGGTGTGGAGCGCTTGTACCGTCAATTGTCACAGCCGTTGTCCGCTACGGATGCACGTGCAGGACGGAGTGATTAAATATGTTGAAACCGATAACTTGGGCGATGATGTTTACGGCGATTTTCATCAAGTGCGGGCGTGCGCTCGCGGGCGTTCAATGCGCCGTCGGGTGTATAACCCCGATCGTTTGAAATATCCGATGAAACGGGTCGGCAAACGGGGCGAAGGCAAATTCAAACGCATTTCGTGGGACGAAGCGTTTAGTGAAATTGCCGATAATTTGAAACGGATTATTGCCGAACACGGTAATGAAAGCCTGTATTTGCCGTTTGCGACCGGCACACTGGGGGCAACGGTTGCCGCATCGTATCCGCCGCCGAGAAGCATTTCCAGCCGCTTTATGAATAGTATCGGCGGTTGTTTGGGACATCACGGCACTTATAGTTATTCGCAAATTTTTGAGTCCATTCCGTTTATGTACGGCAGCAATGCCGGCAACAGCCCGACCGATATTGAAAATTCCAAACTGGTGGTGTACTTCGGCAACAATCCGGCGGAAACCCGTATGAGCGGCGGCGGCGTGACCTATTTGGTACAGCAGGCGATGGAGCGCTCCAAGGCGCGTATGATCATGATTGATCCGCGTTATAACGACACTGCATCAGGGCGTGAAGGCGAATGGGTGCCGATTCGTCCCGGCACGGACGCAGCATTTGTCGAGGGCATGGCGTATGTGATGATTACTGAAAATCTGGTTGATCAGGATTTCCTCGACACCTATTGTGTCGGCTATGATGAAAAAACCTTGCCGGCGTCCGCCAAACCGAATGCGCACTACAAAGCGTATATTTTGGGTGAAGGTGACGATCAAACTACGAAAACGCCGGAATGGGCATCTAAAATCACCGCCGTTCCGAGTGCAACGATTGTGCGCTTAGCTCGTGAAATCGCCACGACCAAACCGGCTTATATCTGCCAAGGTTGGGGGCCGCAGCGCCATGCCAACGGCGAGCAGGCGGCGCGTGCGATTGCTATGTTGGCGTGTTTGACCGGCAATGTCGGCATCAACGGCGGCAACAGCGGTTCGCGTGAAGGCTTCTATACCATTCCGTTTGTGCGTTTGCCTGTCGGTGAAAATCCGATTAAGGCGAAAATTCCGATTTTCATGTGGACCGATGCCGTGGTTCGCGGCGAGGAAATGACCGCACTTAAAGACGGTTTAAAAGGGGCGGACAAGCTGAATAAGCCGATCAAATTTATTTTGAACTATGCCGGCAACTGTATCATCAACCAACATTCCGACATCAACCGCACGTTGGAGATTTTGGGAGATGAAAGCAAATGTGAGATGTTGGTGGTGATCGATAACCATATGACGTCTACCGCCAAATGTGCCGATATTTTGTTGCCGGATTGTACCACCTCCGAGCAGGCGGATTTCTGTATGGACGGTTCGGCAGGCAATATGGGCTATGTGATTTTCGCCGATCAGGCGATTGAACCGCAATTCGAATGTAAACCGGTGTACGAAATTTTAAGCGGTATAGCCGAGAAAATGGGGGCGAAAGAGGTGTTTACCGAAGGGCGCACGCAGGAAGCGTGGCTACGCCATCTGTATCGGCTGACCCAAGAGAAAAATCCGTTTTTCCGTGATATCAGCTTCGAGCAATTCCGTGAGCGCGGCATTATCAAGCAAAAAGATCCGAGCGGTCATATGGTGGCATTCAAAAAATTCCGCCAAGATCCCGAAGCCAATCCATTAACGACCCCGTCGGGTAAAATTGAAGTTTATTCCGAACGCTTGGCGAAAATTGCCGAGACTTGGGAATTGGCAGAGGGCGACATTATCAGCCCGTTGCCGATTTATGCCAGAGCGGTTGAGGGCTTCGATGATCCGTTGAGCGAGCAATATCCGCTGCAATTGGTCGGCTTCCATTTTAAATCACGGGTGCATTCGACTTATGCCAATGTCGATGTGTTGGATCAAGCATCGTTGCAATCATTATGGATTAATCCGCTGGACGCCGAAAAACGCGGCATCAAACACGGCGAGCAGGTGAAAATTTTCAACGGTCGCGGCGAAACCCGCATTATGGCGAATGTCACACCGCGTATTTTACCGGGCGTGGTGGCGATGGGCGAGGGGGCGTGGTATACGCCCGACGGACAGCGGGTGGATCAAAACGGCAGCTTTAACGTCTTGACCACCCAGCGTCCTTCGCCGCTATCGAAAGGCAATCCGCAGCATACCAATCTGGTTGAAGTCGCACGTGTGGGAGGTGAATCATGAGCGCGAAACAATATGGATTTTATATCGACTCACAGCGTTGCACCGGCTGTAAAACCTGTGAATTGGCGTGTAAGGATTACAAAGATTTAACGCCGGACGTTAGTTTTCGCCGAATTTATGAATATTGCGGCGGCGGTTGGAAGCAAGACGGGGAAGCCTGGACACAAGACGTATTTTCATATTATTTGTCGATTGCCTGTAACCATTGTGAAAACCCGGTGTGTGCCAGCGTTTGTCCGAGCGGGGCAATGCACAAACGCGAAGACGGCTTTGTGGTGGTGGATCAAGAAGTCTGTATCGGCTGTCAATATTGCAGTATGGCGTGTCCGTACGGTGCGCCGCAATATAATGCGGAGAAAGGCCGCATGACCAAATGCGACGGTTGTTTTGAGCGGGTTGAAGTCGGTAAAAAACCGATGTGCGTCGAATCTTGTCCGCTGCGAGCGCTGGATCTGCTGCCGATAGATGAGCTGAAAGCCAAATACGGCGATCTGAAAGATGTGGCGCCGTTGCCGCCGTCATCCTACACGCAGCCGAATATCGCTTTGCGTTTGAATCACAATGCGAAACCGACCGATGATCGCAGCGGTTTCCTTGCCAATCCTAAGGAGGTCTAAAATGGGAATGGGATTACATGAATGGCCGTTGGTATTTTTCACCGTGTTGGCACAAAGTGCGGTCGGTGCATTCTGGGCATTCAGCCTGTTATTGCTGACCGATAGGAACCGCCAAGTTGTAAGTAAAACCCATTATGTGATGGTCGTCTTGTGGATCTTGATGGCAATCGGTTTTGTGTTTTCGACCCTGCATTTAGGTTCGCCACAGCGTGCATTCAATGCGTTAAATCGCATCGGTGCTTCCGGTTTGAGTAATGAAATCGCCGCCGGTTCCGCTTTCTTTGCACTGGGGGCGGGCTATTGGGCATTGGCAACCGCCAACCTGCTGCCGAATGCTTGGCACAAATTGCCGTTGATCGGTGCAATTGTTCGTTTATTAGGCGGTATTGAACGCAAACTTCCGGCAGTCTGGAAAACATTCGGGGTGATCACGGTCAGTCTGATCGGTGCCGGTTTTATTTATGCAATGTCGATGCTCTATATGATTCCGACAGTGCCGACGTGGAATTCGGTTTATACACCGCTCGCTTTCAGCCTGACCGCACTTTTAGCCGGTTCGGCACTGGCATTGGCGCTGTTGAACAGTGTGAAAATCGGTGAACGGTTGAACGGATTGCTGTTGGCGATTGCATGGCTGACGTTTGTTATTGCCGCTGTTGCCGCCTATCAACAACACGGCTATCTTGCCGGTGTCGGTAGCGCCGTTCGTCAGGCGCTGGATTTGGTGCCGTCATTTGTCGTACTGATGTTGATTCGTTTTGCTTTCATCGGCATCGGGTTAGTGATACTTACTTTCGGTGTGAAAAAACATCATGTATTGCTGCCGTTTATCGGTGTCATTCTGATTATCGCAGGCGAATTGCTGGCACGTGTGGTTTTCTACGGTTTACATATGACGGTGGGCATGGCGGCGTTGGGGTATTAGCATTCTCGCGTTTAATCCGACCGCACTTTGTGATGTATCCAAAGTGCGGTTTTTTATTCTTTATCCTTCGATTTTCTGCACCCGATATTTACTCGGTGAAATGTCGTATTTCTGTTTGAATGCTTTGCTGAAATGGGCTTCGGATTGATAGCCGACTTCAAGGGCGACGGCAAGGATAGATTTATTACTGTTGCGCAGTAACAATTCGGCTTTTTGCATTCTCAAGCCGGTCAGAAATTTGCCCGGTAGCGTACCGGTTTTGTTTTTGAACAAGCGGATAAAATTGGCGCGCGACATGGCGCTCAGTTCCGCCAAATTTTCCATATTCCAGTGATATTCCGGCTGTTGCAGCATCGAGTTGACGGCGTGGTATAACCTTTTGTCCTGTAATGCGCCGAGTACGCCGGTGCTGACTTCGCTGTTTTGTTGGATATAATCGCGCGTCAGGTAGGTAAACAGTACATTGCACAGGGCATTGACCACCGAAGCCGTGCCGATTTCCAATAGGGCTTCCCGTTGCAGTAGTGCCAGTAATGACGTCACCGAGTCGTTGTTGCCGGATAAATACCAATGTTCGGGTAAAATCGCCGGCAAGGTGGAGTGACCCGCATAACGAAAGTAACCGCAAAACATCTCGAAATCGTGTGATGCCTGATTGTTGGTGCGTAATGTGAAAGGGCCGTGCTGCAATTGTTGAAGTGCGGTTGTGGAAGTGCCGTCTTCATCGACCGCACTTTTACGGTTGTGGCTTTGAATGCGGTGTTCCAACCCGTGCGGCAGGAAAAACACATCGCCGGGTTTCAGGTGGTAACTTTGCTGATTATTCAGCACCAACCGACACTCCCCTTTGGAGATAATATGGAAAATACCCAGCGGGCTGGGCTCTTGTTGATGCTTGATTTGCCAATCCCCCCGGAAACGGCAGAGAACGTTGATTTCGCCTTCGACTTGGGCGAGTTGTATCAGTCGATCCAAATAATCCATAACGCTTATGTCCTTGAACAGTAATAAAAACTGATGACCCTTTAAGATGAAAGGGATAAATATTGATACTATAAAGCAATATAATTTGTTAAATAATATCAATAATGGCCGCTATCGACCAGACTATTTACTCACATTTAAATTAGGAGAAAAAATGTTTTCAGACTGGAAAAATGACGTTGCTCATGTCAAAAAATCATTCGGCGAGTTAGGAAAAAAATACCCGAAAATGTTGCAAGCCTATGGCGCATTGAATGCGGCGGCAGCGGAAGGCAATGTATTGGATGCGAAAACCCGTGAATTAATCGCTTTGGCTGTGGCGGTTACCACCCGTTGTGAAAGCTGCATCGGGGTACATGCGGCGGAGGCGATTAAAGCCGGCGCAACGGAAGAAGAAGTTGCCGCTGCGTTGGCGACGGCCATTGCATTAAATGCCGGTGCGGCTTACACCTATTCCCTGCGCGCATTGGAAGCTTATAACGAGCAGCAATAAGCAAACCGAATTCCTCTGTGGTTTGCGGCAAAACCCTGTACTTACCCCGTGCAGGGTTTTTTTATTGTCAGGCGGCGCCGTGATAAAAGTAGTACCCGAGACCGACGGTAAAAACGGCATTTCCATAAATGGCGTGTTCGAGCGTGACTAACATCAGACTTCGGCTGCGTTGATAGACAACGGCAAAGATCAGACCGCCGATCAGCGTAAAGCAGACAGCCACAGGATTGCGGAAAACAAGGTGCATGTAAGCGAATGAAACCGCACTTAGCGCAATCAGCCAACCGTCATGGCGGAATAAGGGGCGGTAGCGGAAAAAGAAAAATTTGCGGAAAATCATCTCTTGGGTAAACGCCGAAAGTATCGGGTAGAGCAGCATCACCGCTAACCACAGAGTCGGGTTGCTGCGGACAAAAGCGAGGAAATTATCCGGCATTTGCCGCCAAGTAAAGAGCGTTAAGCACAGGCAGACCGCACTTGCCCGCCAACATAACGGCAGCAGCATGGCAGGCTTGATATCCCAACGGCAACAGCAGATTCGGTTAGTTTTTAAGATAATCAGTGTATAAACAAAAATCCCCCACAAAAGGGGAATCATACTGTTGTTGGGCAGAAGACGAAAAAAATAAAGTAGCGGCACCACGATAAAAATCGTACTGAATTCTATTATTAGCCAGAACCGTTTGTGTGGTGAAATTTGGGTTTCAAGCGTTTTCATCATGGGTTTTCCGTACCGTACTTTCATTTATGGCGTTTTAGCAGGCGGATTGCCGCCATTGTCGAGCAAAGTGCGGTCTTTCACCGCTGCCCTTGCCAACATGTGTGAGGCGATCGGTAAGGTGAGAATCAGGAACAGGCTGATAATCAGCAGACGAATTGTCCACGCCCAATCCCATGCGATAAGTATCGCACCGAGCGACACCAGCGTGATAGACAACGTACCGGCTTTGGTTGCGGCATGTTGTTTACTGAGCGTGTTCGGCAGAATGTGAATGCCCAGCGCGGAAATGGCCAGGCTGAAACCGCCGAGCAGCAGGAAAATCAATCCCGATATTTCAAGCATCATGTGTTTTTTCCTTCTCCGAGAGCGTCTGGGCGTCATTTTTACGCTGAATCACCGCCGACCAACCGACCGTGCCGATAAACCCGATCAGCGATAAGCCGATTGCGACATCAAGCAAAACAGTGTTATCTATCGTCAATGCCGCCACAATGCACAGAATCAGGGCGGCGGCCAATAAAATGTCTAGGGCTACGATTTTATCAGCGTCATCAGTGCTTTTTTGAATCCGATAAATCACGAACAGCACCGCAATCAGGGCGCAGATAGAAACGAAGGTCAGAGTAAATGCCAACATTTTTTCCTCGAATTTATGTATTGCCGAACAGAATGACAATATGCGGTATAAATTTTTGCCTGATTTCCTGTATCACCTCGTCGGTTTGATCGGAATCCAGTATATGCAGTAACATTTTTCGGCGTATGGTGTCGATATTGAGCAGTGTGGTGCCGGGCGTCAGGCTGATCAAACAGCCCAAAACGGCTAATCCGGTTTCGCTGCTGTTCGGTATCTCAAATGAAACATATCTGTCCCGCAACGATTGCTTTCGCTTTAGTTGCAATTTAATGATCAAGAACAGGGTAGCAAAACCCGATTTAACCATCAGCCAGAAAAATTGTACGACCAATTGTAGCGCGGCGCTTATTTTTTTGATTAACATTTATTCACCTCCTAATTGTCGTGCCGCTATGCGGCTGAGACCGTAAAGCCAATCGGGAATAAAACTGAGCAGTAAAATGATTGCGCACAGAATGGTAACGGCAATGACCGCCGGTTTGATGTTTTGTCGTATCACCGGCTGCCAGACAGTTTCCGTGTTGCAAACATGAGGGTGCGGCTTGCAAAATGCTTCGAACCAGATCTTCATCATAGAGTACAGTGTCAGAACGCTGCTCAGCAGTGCGATGGCTGTCCACAATGCTTCGCCTTGGTGAATCGTTTCTTTTAACAGCAGAACTTTCGCCCAAAAACCGGAAAACGGCGGAATACCGACCAATGACAGCGCCGGAATGGCGAATAACACCGCCAGCCACGGTTTGATATTGTATAGTCCGCCGATTTTGCGCAGATCGTAACTGCCGGCATAAAGGTAAATGATGCCGGCGATTAAAATCAGGCAGCCCTTTACGATGCTGTGATGGACGGTGTAATAAATGGCGGCGCTGTTGCCGTCAACACTGCCGAGCGCAATCGCCAGTAAGATATAACCGATTTGCGATATGCTGTGAAAGACTAAAATTCGGCGCATATCCCAATGGTAGGCGGCGCCCAGCACGCCGACCACCATGGTCAAGACGGCAATCCAAGCAAGTGCGGTTTGCAGAATTTCAATACTCGGCAAAAAGAGTTGCGACAGGGTGCGCAGCAGGGTATAAACCGCGACTTTGGTCAGTAGCGCCGAGAACAGCGCCATAACGGGAATCGGCAGTGTATGGTAAGAGGCCGGCATCCAGGTAAAAACCGGGAAAGCCGCGACTTTGATCAGTACGGCAACAATAAACAGGGTGATCAATATCAGTTTGGTATGAGGTGCAATGTTGATCAAGGCCGCCTGTACCGCACTGAAATTCAGGTTACCGGTGGCGCCGTAGAGCAGCGCTATCGATGTCAGCAGTAAAAGCGTGCCGAACAGATTCAGTACCATGTATTTAAAGGCGGCGTCCAGTTGCGAGATTTTTCTGCCGATTGCAAGTAAACCGATAGCGCAAATCAGAATGACTTCAAACCAAACATATAAATTGAAAAAGTCTTGGGTGATAAAGCTGCCGTTTACCCCGCCGATCAAACCGAACAGCAACGGCAAGGTCAGCGAGTTGAGCGGGCGGGTGCTGAGACTGCTCAACATAAACAGCAGACAGGCAAACATCATCACGGCGGAAATGCCCAGCATAATGTAACTCAGCATATCGATTTGAAAACCGATGCCGAAAGGAAGCGGCCAGTTACCGAAATGGGATTGTAAATTTTGGTGTCGGACGGCACTATAGAGCAGCGCATGATTGCATAGCATTAATATGCCGACAAATAAGCTGAGCCAATACTGATATTGTTGACGGTAGCGCAGCAGAACGCCGATTGCGGCGGCAAAGAGCGGTATCAGTACCGGAGAGATTACCATAAAATTGATTGACGTCAGCATCAGCACAAATCCTTGCGGTAGTCTTTCAAGTCATCGTGATCGTTATAAACAGCCGGTTTATAGCCGCCGTTATTCTGCGGTTCGGCTTCACGCCACTGATTGACGTCATCGCTACCCAAGCGGCGAATCAGTTTGATCATCAGCACCACTGAAAAGCAGGTCAGTGCAAAGCCGATGACAATGGCGGTAAGAATTAAAGCCTGCGGCAGCGGGTTGACCGGATTTTCAAGCAACAATTTCCCCTGCGGCACGACCGCCGGCACGTTGGACGAGATTCGTCCCGACAATAAAATAATAAAATTGACCGCATTGCCGAGCAGCATCAAGCCGATGACGATGCGTAAGGCATGGCGTGACAGCAGCAGATAAACGGCTGCAATCAGGGTTATCCATAAGGTCAACAGAATAATCAGTGTCATAAAATCCAATTCGCCTTTTTTATTCGGTAGTTTGCAATAACATCACGGCGTAGCCGCTGACCACGCCCCAAATACAGAGATAGACGCCCAAATCAAACAGCAGGACGGTAGAAATTTTGTAATCAAATACAAAGAGCGGTATGGTTGCCCAAAAATGGTATAAAAACGCGTTGCCGCTCAACAGGGCGGGCAAACCGGCGGCGGCCGCAAGGAGCAAACCGCTTGCCGCCAAGTTCAGCGGCGAGGAGAGCGGCAGTTTTTTCAGTGCCTGTCGGGTAGAAAAAGCAATTGCCCATAGCACCGAAGCCGATGCTGCCAATAAGCCGGCAATAAATCCGCCGCCCGGTTCGTTATGACCACGTAATAAAATCACCACGGAGGTCAGCAGCACAATCCAGTAAAGCGGACGGGCGGTTTTTCTCAATAGCAGGACACTATTTTGCATTTTTTTCGGCCTCTTTTTTTCTTTTCAGTAAGCCGGTTTGGCGTTTTAATTCACGTAATAACGGGCGGGCGGCCAGCAATGAGAATAACATCACTGCGACTTCACCGAAAGTATCCAGTGCGCGGAAATCCACTAGAATCACGTTGATGATATTGCGCCCATAGGCTTGCGGCACACTGTTTTCAAGATAGAAATCAGAAACGTGACTGTCGAATTCCAGCCCCAGCATGATTAAAATCGCAAGGACGATAATACTGGCCACCGCAATCGAAAGCAGGAGAGTGAGAGCCAGCCGTTTCGGGTGTTTGCGTCGATCTTGCGGGCGGTTGAAGTCTGCCGAGTTGTTACGGATTAAGATTATCAGAATTGAAGCCAAAATAATCACTAAAATCGTTTCGACCACAAATTGAGTCAGGGCGACATCCGGAGCGGCGACAAAGACAAACAACAGGGCGGAGCCGAAGCCGACCAGTCCGGAATTGAGCAATAGCATAAACGGTTTGTCCGACAACATCACAAAAAAAGCACCGATGCAGATCATCACTGCGGCAGTGATTAGCCCCGCACTCGGTAATGGATAAAACAGGGCGGAGAGATCCAAGTCGACAGACATGCCCTGTCGGATTCCCCATAACAGACTTAAGCCCAGACAAAGCAGGGTGAAGCTTAGGATCCATTGAATATAGCCCGAAAGCAAACCATGTTGGAAACGGTCGGTGACTTGTGATGTCAATGCCGGAATGCGATCCACAATGCGATGATAGGTGGCCGCACCGCCCCAATGGGGAAAGAATGTGAGTAAGCGGTCAAACGCATAATGTAAATTATCCCAGAAATGGAATACCAGTAATCCGAATCCGACGGTTGCCAGAATGGTTAAACCGGTGGTTTGCAAAGCTTGTAGATCAAAATAGAGATCAACTTCGCCAATCGGGTGAGCGGTAATGGCTTGTGCCGACATTCTAATCAACGGAATCGCCAGCTGTGGCGTCAAGCCGATAAATAATCCGACAGTAGCAACTAATGCCGGCGCAATTAACATTTTGAGTTTGACTTCTTGCACATGCGGCGTGATGTTGTTGCCCGGGTGCTGCCAGAAAACACGGATTGCCGCAACAGCGGCAACAGCGACGGCAATAATACTGAAAATCAGATTGCCGTAAGCGCTGAATGGCAGCGGTAGGGTGTCATCGGCTTCTTTGGCGATAGCCAGCGCTTCTTTGGCGATAAAGCCGAAAGAGGTCGGCATACCTGCCATTGAAAGTGCGGCTAAAATGGCAACGGTTGCCGTCCAAGGCATATAACGTTTCAAACCGCCCAAGTGATCGATAATGCGCGTGCCGGTAGCATAATCGATATTGCCGGCAACGAAAAAGAGCGGTGCTTTATACAGTGCATGGGCTAATATGAAGGTGACGACGGCAATCGAAGCGGAACTGCTGTCCAATCCAATCAGAACCGCCATCGTGCCTAGCGAAGCAACTGTCGACCATGCCAGAATTTTCTTTAAATCCCGTTCTCTAAGCGCCAGCAACATTCCCCAAGCGGCAGTAACCGAACCGACGGTTTGCAGAATTTGTTGCCACAGTGTCCAGTCGCTCAGAGCGTAGTCCAGACGGGCAAGCAAGAAAATGCCCAGTTTTACCATTGTGGCAGAATGCAGATAGGCAGAAACCGGTGTCGGCGCCGCCATGGCATTCGGCAGCCAGAATTGAAAGGGAAATTGTGCGCTTTTGGTAAAGGCACCGATTAAGATTAGCGTTAAAATCCACTTAAAGTGCGGTTCGGCGAGATAGTCGGGTAGAATAGTCACTAATTCGGAAATTTGTGCCGTACCGGTTAAATGCCATAACCACAGAAAGCCTGCCAGCAGACACAAACCGCCGCTGCCGGTAATCAACAGTGCCTGTTTGGCGGATTGACGGTTCTCTTCCGCCTGATAGTTAAACAAAACCAATAAAAACGAGGTGATGCTGGTCAATTCCCAAAATAGGAAAAACAGCAACAGATGATCGGAAATAACACAGCCGATCATGGCGACCATAAAGAGAGTCAGTAGGGCATATAATCGCCGCAATTGCGGATGATCGGAAAAATAACCGGCAGCATACAGATAAACGGCACAGCCGATTCCACAGATTAATGACAGCATCAGCAGTGAAAGGCCGTCGATATAGATCAGCAGATTAAGATCAATCAGGCTGAACCAAGGATATTGGTATTGATAAAACGGTTGGTTGCTTATCCATAAAAACATCACGGCGATTAATCCTAACAGCGGTAATAAGCTCCATAGAATTTTTTCGGTTTTTGTCGGTATCTTGCCCGATAATGTCGGATCAATCTGCGCCATGTCTGAACGATTGCCTTATAATCAAATGATATTAAAAAAGAATTACAATTGATAAAAGTAGCGGTTTTGAATGGTTTAGTCAACCTTGTGGGGAATGTGCAGAGATAAAAATAAAAAAGAACTGCCAATAATTAATGGGTTTAGTTATCGGCAGCTCAGTCATTTGATAGACATAGCTCTCAAATATCGATAGTGCTTTTCTTGTAAACCATGCCTTACACTAAGTTTGGTTTTTTATATCGGTTATAACACGTTGATTATTCAACAACCAGTTTTTTACCGTCATAACTCATGGATTGAACCGTTGCTGATTCTTTGCCGCCATCGAGTTCACCACCAATCAACAATACTTTGTTGCCATAGCTGACGGCAACACCGTAACCGATATTTTCAGGCAGGCTACCGATAATTTTCCAAGTGCCTTGCGCTTCGTTTAATGCATAAACATCGCTATGCAAGGTTTTTTTCAAACCACCGGTGCGATGCGCATCATTGATACCGTTCGCATAGTTCTCACGTGCGCCGGGGAAGTTTGCTCCGCCGGTAACAATGTAGTTACCGTTAGTATAGCCGCCCATAGCACCGGCAATACCTTCTTGCTGTTTGTAATCTTTAGGTGCCGGCAAGCTGCCAAGCTGTTTCCAAGTAATACCGTCTTTGCCAATGGTTCCGAGCTCAGTCGTATCGGTGCGCAGACCAGCTTTTATTTCACCGTTTACGACCAATAGTTTATCGCCGTTGATGGCGACTGCCGCACCGGCGCGACCGCCATATGGGAAGTAACCTTCATTGCGCCAAGTATTGGTGGCGGGCTCATAGCTGACAATTTCAGAAGAGAAAAAGAAATCTTGCGCGCGCAGGTTGAAATACGGGTCGAAGATATTTTTTTCTTTGTCTTTATCACCGCCGGCAGCTGCGATATCTTGGAACAGACCGTTCCAAATTTCCTGATTGATACCGCCAACGAAATAAACTTTATCTTTTGTTGCTGCGGCACTGGCCCCTACTGCAGCGCGTGGCGAGCGGGTTTGCAATTTTGTCCAGCTATTATCAGCCGGATTGTAGGCGTAAGCATCGTTGATGACTTGATTTTTGGCCGCATCGGTATCTTGGAAACCACCAAAGACATACAGTTTGCCGTCAATGCCCGCTGCAACCGGTTGGTTACGTTTTCCACCCGGGAATGCGGCGGTTTCTTGCCATTTGGCATCTTTCTCTTTCAAGTTGAGGGAATAGAATTTATCGCCGCCGGTGCCTAAGCCGACATAAACGGTATCGCCGATTAATGCACCTGCACCACTTTTAATCCCTACAGGCAGATCAGGATATTGAGCGGCTTGTGCGGCAAATCCGCTCATGGCAATCGCTGCGAATAATGCACTGTGTAAAGCTGTTTTTTTCATATTTACCTCTGCTAGAGTCAGGTTTAAGGATAAAGTTTACCGTTTTGAACGGCTGATTTAACTGGAACCAGGCTTGATTTATACTGGTTCCGAGATTTTTTCTTCTTAGCCTACGGCATCAGAAGGTTTGGAATAAAGGTAATGATTTCCGGGAAAATCGTAATCAGTACCAAGGTCAAGAAAATTGGCACTAAGAACGGTAGAACCCCTTTTGTTACCGTACTTACCGACATATTACCGACACGGGCGACCACAAAGAGCGCCATTCCCATTGGCGGTGTTAAAATACCAATCATCATGTTCAAGGTTGTCATAACGCCGAAGAACACCAAATCAATACCAAAGTGCATGGCAATCGGAATTAACATTGGTAATACCAAGAATTGTAATGCTAATGCATCGATGAACATTCCCAAGAATAGCAGGAGCAGGTTGATCATCAACAGTACCATGATTTGGGTATCGGCAACCGCCATAAAGAGTTCGGCAATCCGCATGGCGACTTGTTCACGTGCGATCATGTCACCGAAGAATGTGACTGTCATGACCATTAGGGCTGTAACCCCGGTAATTGCCATTGCTTCCACACAGCTTTTAAACAGCATAGGTATGGTCAGTTCTTTATAGACAAACATGCCGATGATGGTGGAATAGGCAGCGGCAATGACGGCGGCTTCTGTCGGAGTAAATAAACCCGAGAAGATACCGCCGATGATCAAAAGCGGTGTCAGCACTGCCCAAATGGCTTTTTTAAATGCCGTACAACGCTGCTGTAATGTTGCTTTCGGGCTTCTTGGATAACCGCGTTTTTTGGCAACGAAGTAGTTCATTGTCATTAAGGCGGCAGTCAATAAAACCCCCGGCACAAAACCGGCAATAAATAATTTGGCGATCGATTCGTTGGCAATAACACCGTAAATGATCATTGCAATACTTGGTGGAACCAAGGGGCCGATAATGCAAGATGCTGCGGTGATACCGCCACAAATGTCATCATCGTAACCGGCATCACGCATTGCCTTGATTTCAAGTTGCCCTAACCCACCCGCATCAGCGAGCGCAGAACCCGACATACCGGAGAAAATCAGGCTTGCGCCGATATTTACGTGCCCCATACCGCCGCGGTAATGGCCTAATAAGGCTTTTGCAAAATCAAAGATACGTTCGGTAATTCCTCCGGTATTCATCAAGATACCGGTCAAAATGAAAAACGGTACGGATAGCAGCGGGAAGCTGTTTAAACTATCGACTAATTTTGATGATGCCGAATTGACAATATTCCAGCGTGTCATGGCGAAATAAAGAATCGTGGCAATAAACAATGACCAGCCGACAGGCGTGCCTAAAAACATAATCACCAACCAGACAAGTAATGTGATATAAACCGCATTGTTGCCCAATTTAATATAGTTCGTAATTCTTAAGGCCTTGTATAAATCCGGGTTGGTGAATAAAACCGCCAATAACACGATTGTTACAACCAAAAAGAACATTGCAGGAAGATAACTCAGATTATTACGGTAGTTTTCTACTTGCGCCTGAAGAAAACGGAAAAAGACTAATACGGATACCAGCGGTAATGCGCCGTACAGCCATTTTTCGGAAATTCCCAAGGAAACCATTTCAAAATTAGCATCCAAGAATATATTCAATCCGAGATGAAAGAATAAAAAAATACAAGCAAAGATAATCAACTGCACAAATGAGTTTACCGCTTTTCTTAATGAAGGAGGCATAAAGTTTGTGACGAAGTCGATATAGACGTGTTGTTGACTGCGTGTAGCCATACTGATGCCGAGCATGGCGACATAAATAAACAATAATCTGGCTAATTCTTCACTCCAAATCAATGGGGAGTCAAAAATTTGGCGCGCAACAATCTGCGCAAGAAGAATCGCAAAGATAACTAGGAATAGTCCTCCGCCAACCCATTCTTCTAATTTATTGATGACTTTCATAAGACACTCCAAAAACATCAAATTGATTTATAACAATCTTACCTCCTAGCCGGTAGGAGGTAAGATTTAATCAAATTATTTGGTTAAGTTTGAGATTTGTTCGATTGCTTGTTTACCAAGATCACCGTTTTTTTGTAAGTACTCATTGTAGTACGGCTGCATAGCGGCTTTGAACGGTTCCAGATCCGGTGTAGTAATCGTCATGCCCTCCTCTTTAAAGAAGGTGGCTAATTCAGCTTCACCGTCAACGAATAGTTTAGTATGGAAATCAGCAGCAGAGATTGCCGCATCGGTGACGATTTTTTGCAAATCTGCCGGCAGCTCATTCCAAGTTTCATTACTGACTAAATACAGTTGGTCATTCAAGATATGATTTGTCATTGCCAAATATTTTTGCACTTCATAGAATTTTTGTGCTTGAACGGTCGGCAATGGGTTTTCTTGTCCGTCTACGGAATTAGTTTGCAGAGCTAAGTAGACTTCAGAGAATGCCATCGGTGTCGGAGATGCGCCGGCATATTTTGCAAAGGCTAAGTTAGTTGCTGCATTAGGAACACGCAGTTTTAAACCTTTCATATCGGCAATGGAATTAATGGCACGGTTTGAAGTCGTTTGACGGGTTCCGTTATAAGCGATCGATAGTAAAGAAAGACCTAATTCTTTATTGATTTTGGCAAATAAATCCTGACCGAATTGGGTTTCCAAGATCGCTGTTTTGTTTACATCAAAACTTGGAATCATATAAGGTAATGCAAATACTTCTGCTTCAGGATAGAAAACCTGAAAGCGGGCGGTCTCACCCAGTGTAAAATCCAACGCACCGTCTTTAAGCTGTTTCAGCATAGCACGATCATCACCTAACTGCGCACTTGGGAAAATCGCAATTTCGATTTTGCCATTAGACTTGTCTTTGACTTCTTTAGTGAAGAATTCTACCGCCTTATATTCATTAGAACTGGTACCGGCCTGCATGCCGAATTTTAAATCGTAATCAGCTGAAAATGCGGAGGCGGACATACCCAAGCATAATATTGCTAGTGCTAATTTTTTAAACTTCATTGTAATTCTCCTGTGTAGGTGGTGAAAAGATAAACTGCATTTTGATAGCAAAACTCTATTGAGCTCTATATTAAATGAAGTAATGTTTCATTACTGCGATATTGGTCACAAAATTAGAAAGAAGTCGCCGTGGATAACAGATTGATAAAAATACACGTCAATACCAGATACAAAAGGTATTGACATGCAGCTTCAGAATACGTTAAAAAAATGTATTTTTGCAATCAAAATCAAGAAAAAAGTGGAGTGAAGTGCAAGATAGACATGAATATTCCTTTGATTTCATAAAATAAAGGGAATGAGATAGATATATTTTAATTTTGAAAAGATTATAGAAGCAGTGCCTACTGATGATTTTCTTTAACTGTCTTAGAATAATCGGAAGTGCGGTTCCTGGAGTCAAAGAAAAAAGCTGTCTTAGGCGATTGGTAATGATGGCGATAGATTCGCTTTACTTGGGTTTGGGATAGTGTGGTAGCAATGGGAAGCCATAAAAATTCCGCCAACAATAAATTGCTCGACAAATAGCTTAAGGCCATTGTTCAATAAATACCTAAGCTGACATCATTTTGGAATTTCGTTTTAATAGATATCTGACCAAAACAAAAGATTGCAAGGTACATCTTTATTTTTTGTTAAAAAACCAACTATATAGTTGGCTTTTTGAAGTTTAAAATTTATTAGAGTAAAATATTTAATACAAACCCCTCAATTTTTTTATATTGATAATGTCCGACGAAATATTGTTGGAAACACTCTCCGCTAAAAGCAGCTTTAAGCAGTTCAGATTTTATTATACGTAATGTATGTATTGGTCTTGAAGTGTTATCTCAACAGTCATGATATTATCATTATAAATAAGAACCTTACATTTGATGTTATTGCCAAGATCCTCTAGCTTAATGTTTTCAGAATATATAAACATAGAGTATCCTACCTTGCCAGCCAACCGCCATCAACAGCGATTGTATAGCCGTTAATATAATCCGCGGCAGCAGATGCCAAAAATACGCAAGGACCGGCTATATCTGCTGGTGTGCCCCAGCGTTGAGCAGGAATACGCGCTAGGATTTCTTTACTACGCTCATCATCACTTCGTAAAGCTGCGGTATTATTCGTTGCCATATAACCTGGTGCGATAGCATTTACATTAATATTGTATTTAGCCCATTCATTTGCCATTGCACGAGTAATACCCATAACAGCGCTTTTAGATGCAGTATAGGATGGAACCCTGATTCCTCCTTGGAAAGAGAGCATAGAAGCAATATTGATGATTTTTCCGCCTTTTCCCTGTGAAATAAACTGTTTAGCAATAGCTTGGGAAAGAAAGAAGACGGTTTTTAAATTGATATTGATTACATCATCCCAATTTTGTTCAGTAAAATCAATGGCATTTTCTCGGCGGATGATCCCGGCATTATTAACCAGGATATCAATTTTACCAAATGCAGATGCGGCTTGTTTGACAATATCAGGAATAACTTCTTGTAGCATTAAATCTGCACTAATATTGATAAATTGCTGACCTTCAGCTTCAACTTTTTCTTTGGTTTCAGTTGGTTGTGATAGGTTCACACCAACTATATCACATCCGGCTTGTGCAAGTCCTAATGCCATCCCTTGCCCTAAACCGGTGTTACAACCAGTCACTAAGGCAACTTTTCCTACTAGGCTGAATGAATCTGTAAGCATAATAAATCTCCCTTGAAATACTTATCATTTTGTTTGTTGAAGAACAGTATTGAGTGTGCTTTAGAGCCACTATACAAAAAATAAAACATATGTTCAAGTAATTTTGAAAAGTTGTTTTATATTTTTTATGTTCGTAAGATTATAATATTGGTTGGATTTTGCATATCGGAGATTGTAATAAGTAATATATAGAGTTTTAATTAATATTTCAGTTTTATTTTAGTAAAAAATAGTTTCAGAAAAAGTGACCTTTTATAATCTTTCCTTTATAATAAAATAGTCAATTTAACTAATAAGATAAGGAGTTCATGTGGAAAAAGATACACAGCCTGAGTCTGTTTCTTCAGTGTTAAAAGTATTTGGAATCTTAGAAGCACTAGCGACACAAAAAGAAATTGGCATAACTGAGTTAGCACAACGTTTGATGATGTCAAAGAGTACGACATATCGTTTTTTACAAACGATGAAAGCCTTAGGTTTTGTTTTTCAGGAGGGTGAAAGCGATAAATACGGATTGACACTAAAATTGTTTGAGTTAGGTTCTAAGTCATTGGAATATTTAGATTTAATTGCATTGGCTGATAAAGAAATGCGCTATATTTCCGAACAAACTAATGAGGCTTTGCATTTGGGAATGTTAGATGGCACAGAGATCGTCTATTTGCATAAAATTGATTCTGGCTATAATCTGAGGATGCAATCAAGAATTGGGCGGCGCAACCCACTGTATAGTACTGCAATAGGAAAAATATTACTTTCTGAGTATAGTGCTGAAACAGTAAGAGATATATTAAAAAATGTTACGTTTATTTCACATACAGATAAAACATTGAAAAATATTAAGCAATTACAAGAAGAGCTAGATAGAGTGCGTGGGCAGCATTACGCGGAGGACAATGAAGAGCAGGAGCAGGGACTCAGATGCGTTGCTGCACCGGTTTATGATCGTTTTGGATATATTATTGCAGGGCTGTCGATTTCACTACCTTCAATTCGTTTTGAAGAAGAAAAATTACCGTATTTGGTTACTTTATTACAACAAGCTGGAAAGAATATTTCTGAGAAATTAGGATATCATAGCTATCCTATAATATAATATCTAACAGGAGAGGAAAACCTCTCCTATTCTTTAAATGAGAAATGTCATTTAATAAATCCCATCATTTCAGGTATTGCCATTGAAATTTCAGGTATATAGGTAACTAGCATTAACACGAGAAAAATAACTAAAAAGAACGGTAGTAATGTTTTAATAACTTGTTCAATAGCAATGTTATTTACCTTGCAGCCTGTGAATAATATTGGACCAACAGGTGGTGTTATTGTTCCTAGTGATAAATTAAATATTAATATTATGCCAAATTGAATTGGACTCATTCCTAAACCGGTACAGATTGGTAAGAATATAGGAGTGAATATTAATACTGCCGGGGTAGGATCCATAAATGTACCAATTATTAGTAAAATAATATTAATAATTTAATAAGATCAATACAGGATTATCCGTGATAGATAATAAAATATTAGCAATCACTCCTGGTATTTGCGTAAAAGCCATAACCCACGACATGATTGATGATGTAGCAAGCATAAGAATAACAATGGCAGTCATTTTTGCAGTGTCTAACAAAATATTAGATAATTCATCTAGATTTAGATTTCGATAATATAAACTGAGAAATAAAGAATACATGACTGCGATAGCAGAAGCTCCTGTAGCAGTAAATATTCCACCCAAAATACCACCGATAACAATAAAAATTAAAGAAAGACTGGGAATGGCTTCTAATGTTACTTTTATGCAATCAGTAAAGTTCATATAGTGCTTTGTAATGTAACCTTGTTTTTTTGCCATCCAGCCAGCAACTAGCATTACTCCTAATCCCCAAAGAATCCCTGGTAAATAGCCTGCCATAAATAGTGCTGATACTGAAACGCTACCTGCAATAGTGGCATAAACAATTAATGTATTGCTTGGTGGAATTATCATACCTGTGGGGGCGGATGCAATATTAACTGCAGCACTATATTTAGGCTCATATCCTTCTTGCTTTTGAATAGGGGACATTATTCCACCAATGGCTGCGGCAGATGCAACTCCGGAGCCACTTATGGAACCGAATAGCATATTAGATACAACATTTGTTTGGGCCAAATAACCGGGAAAAAAACCACTAATAATTTTAGAAAAATTAATTAATCTAATAGCAATCCCACCTTTATTCATAATATTACCAGCAAGTATAAAAAATGGAATTGCTAGCAAGGCAAATGAGTCAAGACCGACAAAAATTCTTTGAGCTGATGTCACTATTGTCCCCTGAAAAGGAAGTATAAACAACATTGCAGCAAAAGATGATATTCCAACGCTAATACTTATTGGAGTACCGATAAGAAGAAAAAAAACAGTCCCTAGGAACATAATTAACCCTGCTGTTGTAGCTAAATCCATAATTAATCCTCTGAATTTTATGATGTTTTTTTAAAATCGTTATATAATTTTAATTCATTATGAATAAAATAAAATTAATCCGCCGCTTATAGGGATAACTGAGTATATTACCCCAATTGGTATTTGTAGTGCCGAATCTAATTGCCACATTTGGCGAACACTTGCACTATAACCTCCAAGAATCATTATAGCTAATGCAAAAACAGCAACAGCAAGCTCTGATAACATATCAGAAATTATCTTTGTTTTTGGTGGGAATTTGTCTTTTATGAAAGAAATTAGCATATGTTCTCTTAAACCGAATACATAGGCACTACCGAATAAAACTAACCAAATAAAGAAATATCTAGATAAAACTTCACTTATGGCACTTGGGTTATTGAAAATATACCTAGCGATGACTTGATAAGAAACTAATAGTGTCATAGTGCTAATAATAAATATACATGCTATAGAAATGATTTTGTCTATTATTATTTTCAGCCTTTTGATGATGTTAAAAATTTTATTAAACATATAAAATCCTTTATAAAAAGGAGGCTAGGCTATGATTAGCCTCCTTAACTTGTTTATTTGAATGAAATTATTTTTTCATATAATGCTTTTTGTTCTGGGGTTCTTATTAGCTCATTTTGTAAGTTTTTGCAGCTTTCTTGAAATGGAAGAATGTCGACATTAACAAATGAAGCTCCTTTTTCTATAGCACTATTTTCTGCTGCTTGAATTTGTAAATTCCATATTGAGAATTCTTTAGATATGCTATCTTTCGCTAACTTTTTTAAAATATCTTGATCTGTGTCAGACATAGAAGATAAGAAATGACTGCTTACAACTAATAGATCTGCAACCATTAAATGTTTTGTTCTAGAGAAATAAGGAGCAGCTTCATACTGTTTTAAATCAGTATAGGTTATTTCATTATTTTCAGCCCCATCAAGCACACCTTGTTGGATGGCAGTATAAACTTCTCCTTGATTCATTGGAACACCGGTACCTCCCATACAATTCAGTGTTTTAATCATAGTATCAGATTGTAGTACTCTGATTTTTTTTCCTTTAAGATCAGACATTGTTAATACTGGCGAATTTTTAGTGTATATGCTTCTGGCTCCTGCTGTATAGGCAGCTAAAACTTCAAAACCAAACTTATTTGTAGAAATAAATAAATTGTCTAATATACTGGAAGTAAAAACTTTTTCTTGATGCTCTGAACTGGTGTAAACATAGGGTAATCCTAATATAGCAAAAGTATTATCATAATTTTCAACTAATGGATTCGCTACTATTGCCATTTGGATTGCACCATTCTGTACTAATTCTAATGATGCGCGTTGATCACCTAGTAATTCATTTGGATATATATTAAGTTGATAGCGACCTTCGGTTTTTTCATATAATTGCTGACTTAAATATTGCAATGCCTGATATTGAGGGTGTTTATCTGATTGGTTGAATGCTACTTTTAATTCAGTTGTTGCATTCGCTGCATAGCGATATATTTAATAATCCACTAATGATAGAGATTAGGGATACAGATTTTAATAATCTATTTTTAAACATAATTATGTCTCCTAAAAAATTCTAGTTAAGATAATTGATTAATATCAATAAAATCCATGTCGTCAAATGTTTGATTTTCACCGGCCATTCCCCAAACAAAGCTGTAATTTTCGGTTCCACAGCCAGAATGGATAGACCAACTGGGTGAGAAAATAAGTTGTTTATTTCGTATGATGATATGGCGTGTTTCATGTGCTTCTCCCATGAAATGGAAAACAACTTGCGAAGGTTTAATGTTAAAATAAAGATATACTTCCATTCTTCGCGTATGTGTGTGAGCTGGCATAGTGTTCCATACGCTGCCAGGCTCCAAGTGGGTTACCCCCATACATAATTGACAAGTTTTAATTATATCAGGATGTAAATACTGGTTAATAGTTCTCATGTTTGCATTTTCTGGCGTTCCTAATATTAATTTTTTTGAATCAGTTTGTTTAATTAATTTGGTTGGATATGAATGATGTGCTGGTGTACTAAGTCCATAAAGTACAGCCGGATTATTTGGGTTTAGAGAAATAAATTCGATATCTTCAGTTTCTTTTCCTAAATATAGGGCATCGAGATTATCTAAGATAAATTTCTCTTCTTTGCATTTTATTTCAGCTTCTCCGCCCAAATTGATAATACCAAGCTCTCTTCGCTGTAAGAAGTAAATCTGTTCCAAAGCTTTTTTATCAACAAAGTCATCTAATTTGAGCGATGTTTTAATAGGGCATATTCCAATTGCAACGATGCGATCTATATGCTATATAGCATCGTAATCGTTGAATCATTAAATAATTTCTCTTGTAAATATTCTTTTCGTAAACGCAAGGTGTCATATTGTTTAGCATCAGTAGGATGGGTATTGTGATAAATTTTCATAGTTTGCTCCTTAAGTCAGATTTGATTTTAAGTTAATCATAATAGAATCTACAACTAATTTTGATTCATTTTTTTATAAATTGTGATGATGATCTATTTTTTTTATGAAATGCTATTTTGTTTTTTTGCGAGGAGGGAGGGCTGGATTGTTATAAATGATAAGAGATGGAGCATCGTCATCTGAAATTATGATGTATGAGATTAAACTTTAGAAATAAAAAAAGCCGCATTAAGCGGCTATCTTATTGAATTCTTTATATTTTAAATGGTGCCCGAGGGCGGACTTGAACCGCCACAGCCCGAAAGCCGAGGGATTTTAAATCCCTTGTGTCTACCGATTTCACCACTCGGGCAATTTGGAGCGGGAAACGAGACTCGAACTCGCGACCCCAACCTTGGCAAGGTTGTGCTCTACCAACTGAGCTATTCCCGCATTCGGATTCATTAACTGAATCAAGTGCGGTGCATTTTACTGAATTGAAATTTTTAGTCAAACAAAATTATGGCTTTTTATCTCAACTGCTTAAAAAACAGCACATTTTCAGTGGTTAAGGATTGACGTCGTCCAACAGGCTGCCTTTGGCGGCATTTAGATATTGCAGCATCGACCAAACCGTCAGTACGGCGGCGATATACAAGGCTACGATTGCAATTTGTTCCATTAACGGGTTATAACGCCATAATAAGCCGATAAGTGAAATCATTTGTGCGGTTGTTTTGAATTTTCCCCACCATGAAACCGCAACCTTGTTGCGATCACCGATTTCAGCCATCCATTCGCGCAGTGCCGAAATGATGATTTCCCTTGAGATCATCACGATTGCCGGAATCGTAATCCAAAAATTATGGTAATACTGCACCACCAACACCAATGCCGCAGCGACCATTACTTTATCGGCGACTGGATCAAGAAAGGCGCCGAAAGGGGTGGTCTGGTTCCATCTTCTGGCAAGAAAACCGTCAAACCAGTCTGTAACCGCAGCAATGAAAAAGAGTAATGCCGTTAAAAACGGCGCCCATTTGAACGGAAGATAGAAACACGCAATAAAAAACGGAATCAGTATGACCCGAAACAGCGTCAAGAATGTGGGTATATTAAATTTCATCGAAGTGCCTTAATCACGAAAGACTTCACGGCAAAAGTTTTCCCATTTTATCGCAAAAAAAGAATTATTTAAACCGACATAAAAAAATAGCGCGCAAACAAAAGGCGCAATCCTTGCGCCTTGCCAATCGATTTAACCAAACGGATTACACTGCTTTATATCGCCGCTTTGTAAGCCGCGTTTGAACCATGCCAAACGCTGTGCCGATGTGCCGTGCGTGAAACTGTCCGGCACGACATAACCTTGACTCTGTTTCTGCAAGCGGTCATCACCGACGGCTTCGGCGGCATTAAAAGCCTCCTCCAGATCGCCGGATTCTAGAATTCCGTTTTTATCGGCATAGTAACCCCAAATCCCGGCAAAACAATCCGCTTGTAATTCAAGCTTGACCGATAACTCATTTGCCGCCGCCCGACTGCTGCTGTGCTGTTGTGCCTGCTGTACTTTTGGCAAAATACCCAATAAATTTTGTACGTGGTGTCCGACTTCATGCGCAATGACATAGGCAAATGCGGCATCGCCCGATGCGCGTAGTTTATTGCTCATGTCTTTATAAAACGAGAGATCCAGATAAACCCGCTGATCATTAGGACAGTAAAACGGCCCCATCGCCGCCTGTCCCATGCCGCATGAAGTTTGTGTCGCATAATTATACAGCACCATCGTCGGTGCGACATACCGCTGACCGCTCTTGGCAAAATATTGATCCCAAGCGACTTCGGTATCCGCCAGCACAACCCGTGAAAAAGAATTGAGCTGCTGTTCTTCCTGTTCGCTCAAGCTGCTTTGATACTGCTGCCCGCTCGACGTTAATCCGCCGGTATTGACCAGTCCGGATAAATCGACACCGAAATAGGCGCCGACCAACAGAATCAATAGACCGACAATGCCGCCGCCCTTGCCGCCAAAACCGCCGCTGCTTGAACCGCGGCGATCTTCTACATTATTGCTTTCTCTACGCCCTTGCCAACGCATAATTTAAGCCCTTTTCAAAACTAAACTAAAATCGGGGTATTATCCACTAAATTTACTGTTGATGTCCAGTTGCTCGATTTGTTGCCGAACTGACGGCTGTAAGAAATACTCGCCTTGCTGCGGCAACCGTTTGAGAAACACCGTTTCGCCCCGATAGCAAAACCGAAGGGCGTAAGCATGGAGATAAGTGCGGTCAAGTGCGGTTTGATCCCCATAGCGCTGATCGCCTAAAATAGGGCTGCCGATACTTTTTAACGCCACGCGAATTTGGTGGGTTTTGCCGCTTTTCGGCATCAAGTGAAACAATCGAACGCCCTGTTGACAGCCGAAACTGGTAAAACGGGTAATCGCAGGATTATCACGCGTGCGGCATAATTTCCAACTGCCGTTACGGCTCTTTTGCATATCTCCGATAATTACGCCCTGTTTTTTCTTTGGTTTCCGTACGGAAAGGGCGATATAATGTTTTTCGATCCGCTGCTCCGCAAATAGCTGTGAAAATTCGGCAGCCGCCTGCGCATTTCGCGCCAAGATCAGTAATCCTGAGGTGATTTTGTCCAGACGGTGTACCAACCATAACGACGGACAGCCCAACTGCTCTGCAACCAAATCGGGCAATCCGGACTGCTGTTGATCTTTATGGACACTGATTCCGATGGGTTTATCGATCACGATAAAATCCGAATGTTGATACACGATGGCGATTTTTGTTGTTTGCATTATATGAATAGAGAAATTGAAATAATAATAAGCATAGTATGAATACAGAACTTTCGCAAATTATCGGCTATCTGATGCCGCCTTTAATCTGGATTTTCAGTGTCGGCATTACGGCACGTCTCGCCTTTAAAAAACAAGCGGTGTCGATCACGCTGGCATGGCTTTTGGTTATTTATATCATTCCGCTGTTCGGGATCATCGCCTATCTGGTGTTGGGGGAAATCAAACTGGGTCGCCGCCGTGCCGAATCGTTTAAAAAACTAACCCCTTTGTATAAAGAATGGTTCAGTAGTTTTGATCAGTGTTCCAATCTCACCTTGAGCAATCAGAATTTACGGTTTAAACCGCTCTTTGCCCTCAGTCGACATCGGATCGGCATTCCCTGCGTGTTAGGCAACGAACTGCATATTTTGGATACGCCGCAGCGTATTATCAGCGCAATGATTCGTGATATTGAGCGGGCGCAGCACACAATTGACATGACATTTTACATCTGGTTTGACGGCGGGTTGGTCAATGATGTGATGACGGCACTGATTCAGGCAGCCAAGCGCGGTGTCAAAGTCCAGATCTTGCTTGATTCGGTCGGCAGTAAAAAATTTCTCGGCGGCAAAAATTACCGCTATATGCGTGAGCACGGCATTCGTATTGAAGAGGCTCTGCACGCCAATCTTTTCCGAATGTTTTTTCGCCGCATCGATCTGCGCCAACACCGCAAAATTGTGATTATTGATGATCAGGTCGCCTATACCGGCAGCATGAACATGGTCGATCCGCGCTATTTCAAACAAAACGCTCGTGTCGGCCAGTGGATTGATATCATGGTGCGGATTGAAGGCCCGGTATCGCTTATTTTACGCGGAATACACAGTATGGATTGGCAAATGGAAACCGAAGAAGAGGTTGCCCTGCTGCCGCAATGCCCTATTTTACAGCATAAACCGGACGATTCGCACGGGGTACAGATTTTACCGTCCGGCCCAGGATTTTCGGAAGATATGATGATTCAGTCCCTCTTATTGGTGATCAGCAGCGCCCGCCGTAGTATTACTATTACTTCACCGTATTTTGTACCCAGCGCCACCATTGCGTCTTCCCTTGCGACAGCCGCCATTCGCGGTATCGACGTACAGTTGATTCTGCCGGAAAAAAACGATTCGTTGCTGGTCGAATGGGCAAGCCGTACCTTCTTTGACGAATTGCTGGAGGCCGGCGTTAAAATTTATCGCTTTAAACACGGCTTGCTACATACCAAAAGTATTCTGGTCGATTCCCGCTTGGCGTTGGTCGGCACGGTCAACATGGACGCCCGTAGTTTCATGCTGAATTTTGAAGTCACCATGATTGTAGACGATTTGAGTTTCGGACAGGAAGTTGAAGCGTTGCAGCAGGGATATTTACAGCAATCCGATTTGATGGATATCGAAAAATGGATTAACCGCCCGATTTATCAACGTTTTTTTGAACGGCTATTCTTTTTGTTCAGCCCATTACTGTAATTTTATCAGCCCGTGCCGTAAAACTCCGTCCTTCAGGGCGGAGATATAAGGCTCAAACGGCGAAGCCGTTTCAAACCTAGCTAATCTGTGGGGGTTGTTGTTGCTCGATGTATTGGCGAATAATCGAAATCGGTGCACCGCCACAACTACCTGCAAAATAAGACGGAGACCAAAGCTGATTGCCCCATAATTTTTTGCGTATGCTTGGGTAATTTTTGCGACGTATTAGCCGACTTGAAACGCCCTTAAGCTATTCACAAGATTAGATATTGCTACTTTAGGTGGGTATTCAACGAGTAGATGAACATGATCGTCTTCACCATCAAACTCTACCGGTGTGGACTCAAAATCAGCAAATACGGCTTCAAAAATTGAGCGTAAATCGTCCAAAATGGCTTTAGTGAATACATCTCTGCGATATTTAGTTACAAAAACCAAATGAACGTGTAAGTTAAAAACAACGTGTCTTCCACGTCTAATTTCCATTTCTTTTCCCATAGACCAAGTGTAGAATAAACACAATTTTTGTATTTTAGTTTGGACTATGTTAATCCGCAAAGCCTTTAAATTTGAAATAATGCCAAATGGCGAGCAAGTCCGTAAAATCAAGCGGTTTTGCGGCTGTTCTCGTTTTGTCTTTAATAAGGCATTAGCGTGGCAAAATGAACAGTACGAACAAGATAACGACCACAAATTTAGCTATACTAAAATGGCCAATCTTCTTCCACAATGGAAAAAAAACAAAACCAAATTTAGCCGAAATTGGCAGAAATTAAAGGCAAAAATTGCCAAATTGCACCATAAAATTGCCAACTGTCGCAAAGATTTCTTGCACCAAACTTCAAGTAAAATCAGCAAAAAACACGCCATAATCTATGTTGAAGATTTGCAGGTACAAAATATGTCGGCATCAGCAAAAGGTACGGTAGAAGCACAGGGTAAAAACGTGAAACAAAAATCAGGTTTAAACCGATCGATACTCGAGTCTTGGTTTGAGTTTCGACGTCAATTGGACTACAAAACCCAATGGCTAGGCGGATTTTTGGCAGCTGTTCCTCCACAAAACACCAGCCGAACTTGCCCTTGTTGTGGGCATAGCGCAAAGGAAAACCGCCAAACGCAGGTTCATTTTGAGTGTGTCGAATGTCGCTACAGGGAAAACGCCGATGTAGTCGATGCAATCAATGTGTTAGCGTGTGGACGAGCGATTGTCCAAGCATAATGAAGTATCAGGGCAGGACCTGCCCGTCGCGCTTGTGAAGTGAACTGCATGCACTAGCAGTCAGTAGAACCCACCGAGAGTAGCCTATTGCTTGCAATAGGCGCTAGTAGGAATCCCCTGCCTTAGGCAGGGGAGGATGTCAAGATCTAATCCTCGCCGACGAATCGATTCTTTGATCATCTCGAAATTCGGATTTTTGTTCGACGCGGAATTGGAAAATGCGTTACAAGCTGCTCGAGTTCATTGGGAAAGGCAGGTAAACAGCGAAACATCAATACGATTTTTGTATGATGTTTCAGGAAAGAACCTGTACTTTTTATTTTTCGATTATATTAGGCACCCACATAAAGCGTCACGTTTAAATTGATTTGTTAACGCAATTTTTTCATTGAGCAATTTCAGTGGGGAAATGATTAAAATCATCAATCTGAGCCAGTTTGCCATTTCTTGCGACTGCAATGGCTCGCATGGTTACAGCACTTTTTTCATAATTTGGGATTTTCTTATCATAATCAAAAGATAATGGTACCGCACCGGTCTTAGCGATTTGATGGAAAAACAGTTTCACGGCCTGCGCAGGCGATAAACCATAATTAGACAGCACTTGTACATTATTATCTCGGTATTTGAGAGCCTTATGGTGATGATGAGTTGATTTGTAATTATTGGAAGTTCTTGGATATTGAAAATCCGGAATTTGAAGAAAATAACATTGAAGCAGAATATGATAATGTTCCCTACGACAGCCTCTAAAAGGGTAACTTAAATGGCGAAAGGGAAAAGGGTGACCTTTCCAACAGGAAAGGTCTTACCCGAAAGGGCCAAAGGGCTCTCATAAACGGCTTAATAATTATCCATTCAAAACTACAAATTAGTAATTATTTCTACATTAAGGGGTAAGTTTTACTGTTTTTACGATATTATGCTGACTTGAATAATATGGTCGTATGAATAACTCAGTTCGTTTAATCTGATGAAACTGTTCTGTTTTATCAATAAACGCCGTCCATAATGAATCTATTTTAGCGTGTGCTTCAGGCGTCACAATACCCGGTATTTGGAAACGATCGTAAATGCCGGGTGTCAACCACGAAATTATCGCAGGCTCGGCGTGAGCCGTTTCTTTACCAAGATATTATTTCCAATCACATTGTCCAACTATCAATATTTAGCAAGCGGATTTGACAGAGAGGTAGATTTTATCTGGTATGTAATACCAAATAAGTTAAATTTTGCGATAGCGATCATAAATATTAAAATGCATAAGGCAACCTAGATTGTAATAAAAATTATTGTTATTTATAATGGTATTATATATTCAATTATTAGAATAATAACAATGATCATGATGAATTTATCCACCCTAAAATGGACACCGCACTTTTTACGCTATTCATTGTTCTCTCTTTTCTTATCTGTGCCGGCCACCTATGCCACCGCAAATGAAAATGAAATTGACGGTCTGGACGCACAGCAGACTGTACATCAACAGCAACAAGATAAACAATTACAAAAACAGATGTCGTCTGCGCAAGATATTCGTTTTGATCAAATAACAGAGGAAAAACACACGTTACCGGTGACTGAAAAGCATTGTTTGATGATGAATACATTATCATTGACTGAATGGGACAATGCAGGCATTCAAACCTCATCTTTACAGAATCAGTTTTCTTCGATATTAAGTGCTGCCCGGAAAACACTAGACTTAACATTACCTCGCTGTCTCGGAATTGAGAGCATTGAGATTATCGTTAACCAACTACAGAATGAATGGATTCAACGGGGCTATATTACAACCCGGGTCTATTTGGAAGATCAAGATATTAGTAAAGGCCTGATCGTATTTACAGTCGTACCCGGTAGAATAGGGCATATCGACTGGCGCGATACGAGTGCGACGCCACGCTGGAAAGCCGGTTTAATGCGGAGTGGACTGCCTTTAAAACCGGGCGATTTGTTAAATGTACGCTCGCTGGAACAAGGGTTAGAGAATTTTAAACGTGTGCCTTCCGGCGATCTTAATATTCAAATTATTCCGAATGAATTAAAAAATGCCCTCGTTGGGGAAAGCAATTTGCTGCTTGAATATCAACAGCAATTTCCGCTGCGCTTTTCTCTGGGCTTGAATGATGCCGGTAATAAATCGACCGGCAGGCTGCAAACCCATGTTGGTATGGAATTGGATAATCCATTTTCCTTGAATGACCTTTTTTATCTGAATGTTAGCCATTCTTTTAAACAAGGCAGTGATATGCCGGATAAGCGTCGGGCGCGGAATATTAGTGTTGGTTATTCAATGCCATGGAAAAATTGGTTATTCAGTGCATTTTTCTCTCAGCACTATTATGACCAAACGGTTTTTGGTTTTTATACCAATTATCAATATTGGGGAAAAAGTAAGAATAGTCGCTTAAAAGGCAGTTATCTGCTTCATCGTAATAGTACCCAGAAAACCTATCTTGATATGGGGGTATGGCAACGGCAAGCCAATAATTTTATTGATGATGTTGAAGTCGACACGCAACGTCGGCGTTTAGCCGGTTGGGATATTGGTTTACGCCATCAACATTTTTTTCAACAGAGCTTGTTATATCTCAGTGTAAATTATAAAAAAGGTACCGGTATGTGGCAATCGGTACCGCAGCCGAATAAAACATTAAGTCGTCCTGAAGTGATAAGTGTCAGCCTGCAATTTTATCAACCCATTAAATTCAATACGTTTCGAGGCTATCTGAGCACCGACTGGCAGTTTCAATGGAATAAATCGCCATTATTGGCAAATGATTTATTAAGTCTCGGTGGTCGTTACACAATCCGTGGTTTCAGCGGGGATCTGACCTTGTCCCGTGGACGAGGTTGGATTGGACGACACGATATCGGTTGGCATTATCACCGGAACCATCAGGCTTATCTGGCCGTTGATCTTGGTCGCATCAGTGGTGAATCACAAAAATCAAAAAAATCAAAGATGTTAATCGGCAGTGCAGTCGGCATTAAGGGGGAATTCGCCGGTTATGGTGATATTTATTATGACTTTTTTATCGGCAAACCAATTCACAAGCCTAACCATTTTAATGCCGATAAGCATATTTTGGGATTTAACGTAACCTATTCTTTTTAACCGTTAGCCATTTCAGTTATACGTTGTAATTTTGCTGTTTAAACACCTAAAATAAGGACATGCCCCATGAACAAGCATTTATTTAACGTCATTTTCAGTCAATTCAGACAACTTTTCGTCGTTGTTGCCGAATATTGTCGCCATAGCGGCAAAACAACCCGACTGTCAAAAATCAAAACACCCCGTTTATCACTTCTTTTACCTCGTCCGCTGTCCTTACTGAGTATGGCTATTTTGTTAGCGGTTTCACCAGATATTACCGCCCAAATTATTGCCGATCCGAAGGCAAACAGCAATCAAAAAGCGACCGTCCTGAGCCAAAACGGTAAACCACTGATCAATATCCGCATGCCAAGTACAGGCGGTGTGAGTCATAATGTTTATCAGCAATTTGATGTGGACAGCAAAGGCGCTATTTTTAATAACAGCAAAAATAACCCTTGGTTGGAGAAGGGGGAGGCGAAAGTCATTCTAAACGAAGTAAACTCAAATCATGCCAGTAAATTGGAAGGACAAATTGCCGTTCAAGGGCGAAAAGCCGATGTCATTATTGCCAATCAATCGGGGATTACAGTCAATGGCGCCAGTTTTACGAATGCCGGTAATGTGACCTTAACGACCGGCAAGCCGACAATAAATCAAGGTGATATCCGGGATATCACTATTGAGAAAGGCGTGATTACCGTCGGGAAAAAAGGGCTGGACAATCGGCAGGCCGATTATATTCAACTGCTCGCCAGAACAGCGATTATCCAAGGTAAAATACAGGCAAAATCACTGAGTATTGTCACCGGTTCGCAAAAGATCAGCTATCAAGACGGTACGATACAACCACAAAAAAGCAAAGGTGAGCGGCCTCAGGTTGCGATTGATGTGGCGGAGTTAGGCGGAATGTATGCCGGTAAAATTCATCTTCTGGCAACGGAAAACGGTGTGGGCGTGAAAAATTTAGGCACGCTGCAAGCGACAAACGGTCAATTGATACTCACGGCGGACGGCAAATTAGAAAATCGCGGAACGATACAGGGTGATGTCGTCTCGCTGGCAACGGTGAGGGGCAATATTGAGAATGACGGCAAGCTACAAGGCAAAAGTGCGGTCAGTATTGCCGCAGGGCATGATGTTATTTTGTCAGGTAATGGCATAACACCGACAAAAAATAAGCAAGGCAAAGAGACCCAAGCACAGGGGCAGGTCAGCATTGAAGCCAAAGGCAAAATAATACTGCGTGACAATGCACGGATTGAAAGTAGCAAAACAACGATACCACATCATATTCAGCTTGTCGCAGACAACGTGGAAACAGGAATGAAAGTGCAAGTTGTGTCAGGCGGCTCCTTAGACATAGCAGGTAAACACGGCATTGTTACTCAGCAGGACACTCAGCTTTCAGCCGAGCAGGATCTCACCTTATACAGTAACCGTGGTATCACCTTATCGCATACCGCACTGAAAAGTGATAAGGGGAATCTTATCCTTCACAGTGAATATCCGGTAACGTCTTCGGAGAGTGCTCCCCACATAAAAACAACAGTACTTGCCGATATCTCAATGAAAGAAGGTGCTTTATTTGCCGGCAAACAGATCTTGATGCAGGCAGATAACCAATTAAGCGTGCTTAAACCTCAGATTGGCAAGGCGCATCATATGGCACTGGATGCCGGTGATAAACTGACTTATTTTTTGCCTCTGATAAAAAATAAACCGACAAATCTCAGCGGTGATGTATCGCTCAGCGGCAAAAGTATTTTGATTGGTGATGCGCCGATAACCGCTACACTACAGGCTCAGAACATACGCCTAACAGCGAATGACGGCTTGTTATCTATCGGGAATAATAATCAATTTAAGGCGAGGAAACAGATTGATATTGAATCATTAAACGGTGATATCCAAACGACCAATCTATATGCCGAAGCACTGGACGGTAAGTTATCGGTGCTGGCTAAAAACAACACTCGGTTAACGGCAAAAGACAATATAACAACCGTTTTACACGGTAAAAACGGTATTATGCTGGGCTCGGCCGGCCCCGGCACATTGCAGTTACCGACAGGCATGCGTTTTCAGGCTGAAAAAGGCACCGTGAGTTTACAAACAGGGATAAATTTATCCGTTGATCTCAGTAAAATAGAAAACCGAAGCCAAGGCTTCACCCTGTTTTCCCGCTCGGGCAATATTGAGCTTAAAAACGGCAATCTGACATTAGCCGAAAACGGGCTGAACCTCGATGCAAGAAAAGGGACGGTCACGGTTGGCAATGTCACAGCGAATGTTTTGAACGGAGCGGTCAGTATTTCAGCACAATCGGATATTCATCTGAACCAAACACAATTTACGGCTAAAGAGATTGTGATCAGCAGTAACAAAGAACTCAATCAGAATAACGGTGTAGACACCAAAAATCGACTGGTTGCACAGGATATTCTTTCTTTATACGCCGGTTCATCCCAGAATTTAAATAAGACGACATTACAAGGCGGTGCGGTAGCGATGACCGCCAAGCATGGCGGCATCTATATTCGAGGCAGTACTGATTGGAAATCCGTCGGCAGCGATGGCTTGAAAAATGATCAAAAAACCAAAGGCTTTAACGGGGCATTCAGCATTGATGTCAAAAATCACTTAACCTTGTTACCACAATATAACATCCGTGCACAGAGTGATTTGTCGATTAGAACGCAAAATCATTTACTTTTACGTGGATTTTCAGGAAAACAAGGCAATGCGTCTGCGCAAGTGGTAAAACTGAATGCTGGCGGAAAAATAGATTTAACCGCCGGGGCGGTCACGTTGGAAGCTTCTGAGCTACAATCCAATAATATCAACATCACCTCAACAACGGGCAATATTCAGTTGAAATCGTTGAAAAATAGTGCGGGAAAATATAGTGGTATAGACTGGATGCTTTCTACATTAAAAGCAGAAATTAGTGATTTAAATACGAAATTACAAATTGTTTATGATGAGCTTGATTACCCGTGGAGAGATACTTCTCCTGAAATGGAGTTACTTGAAAAGAAAATAGCTGATACACAAAAAATAATTAATTTTATTTCTTCTCCTAAAAATGGCTATGAACACCTCGGTGCAAAATTGACCGCAAGAACGATCAATCTGCTTTCTCAAGGCAGTATCAGTATTGAATCTGCAAAAATAACTGCCAGTGATACGGTTAATATTAAATCACTCGGCACGACGCCGGCAAAAGACGAACAGCGTGCTTACGGTGTCATGATTAACGGTACACCGGAAGTGTTTGAAAAAGGTAAAAGTGGTAATAATGAACACAGCTATGCCATCTTTAATACTCCGACAGAGATTATCGGCAAAAAAGGCATTAATATTGAAGCTGCCGCACAAAACGGTGATTCAAACTTAATTATCAGCGCTGCTGATTTGCATGCGCTTAATGGTAAGATTAATTTATATGCCTATAATGATATGCGTTTGGAAAGTGGGCAAGAAGAGTTCTATAGTTATCACTTTCGCAGTTATCGAGCCGGTAAATGGTATAAGCCTAAACGCGTGACAGAAATAAATACGAGTAAACGTTCAGTGGCAAAACCGACAAACTTGTCGGCACAGTCGATTAACTTAAAAGCCGGCGGCAATATCGATCTCTATGCGACTCACTTCAAAGCTCGGAAAGGCAATATCGATATCACCGCAGGTCGAGCATTACGGCTATATGCCGTTGATGAAGAAAATTATTACAAACACGAAAAAACCAAAAAATCCAAATTATTCGGTTTTATCTCCAGCGGCAAATCAAAATCCTCCAGTACCAAAGCGGTTCAGTCTGCGCTACCGACTCGACTGGTGGCGCAAAGTGCATCGACAAATTCAGGTTGGGATACACTCTTGCAAGGGACGAAGTTTACTACACTGACGCCGGCAAAAATCCGTGTTGGTGTGGGGGCGCAAGCTCGCAAAGATGCGAAAATCATTTTCGAAGGGATAAAAACCAAAGTCATCGAAATTCATAAATCGGAATCCAAATCAGCGCTGTGGCAGAAAATGAAAGACCGAGGCAGCAGCGTTGAAACCTTGAGCTTACCGCACTTTAACGGCACGGCGCCGATATTTTCCGCCCCCGGTGGCTTATCGGTGCAGCTGCCGAAAGGGGCTTTCAGAACAGAAGTTGAGAAGCTGGCGAAACAACCGGGCATGGAATACCTCAACAGCCTTACCCAACGCAAAGATGTCGACTGGAAACGGGTAAAACTGGAATATGAAAAATGGAATCACAGCCAACAGGGACTGAGCGGCGCCGGTGCGATAATTGTGGCGATTGCAGTTGCGGTCGCCACGTCGGGTGCCGGTGTAGGCGCTTTGGCAATGACGGGCGTTAATGTTGCCGCCACCTCAACTGCGGGGGTGATGGCGAATGCCGCAATAACCGGTTTGATTACCCAAGCCTCGATTTCGAGTATCAATCACGGCGGTGATTTAGGCAAAGTCTTTAAGGATTTAGGGAGCAAACAGAGTGTAAAATCACTGGCAACCTCGGTGGTGACGGCCGGCATACTGGAGAAAGTCGGTGCCTTGTCCAGCATGCAACCATGGTCGGATAGCGTATACTGGACGGATAAGCTCAGTTATAACGTGGTTAACAACAGCATCAGCTCGCTGACGAGTGCAACGATTAACGGCGAAAGTCTGGAAAGCGCCTTGAAACGCGGGCTGTTAAGTGCGGTAGCGGAAACCGGACAGGGCATTGGGGCGAATCGGATTAAAGGGCTGAAAACGTTCAGCAGCAGCGAATTTGCCAATCAGTTTGCGCATAAACTGGCACATGCCGTAGCGGGTTGCGGTGCCGGTGCAACGGTTGGCGGCAAATGTGTTGACGGCGCTGTCGGGGCAGTGATGGGGGAAATTACCGCTGAAATGCTTGCTGATAAACTGATTCAATTGTTAAGCGACAAAGAGCGTGAAAAAGTGGTCGGCTACAGTAAGCTGGTTGCCGCCGGAGTTACCACATATCTCGGCGGCAACCCCAATACCGCCGTCAACACTGCTGACGTAGCGGTGCGCCATAATTTCCTGAAGGATAATGAACCGGCTTATTTTGCCGAGAAGATGAAGCAATGCAAGCGGAATACAACCTGCGAAATGCAGGTAACCCAACAAATGGCTGAACGGGGTATTCGGAATATTAATGAATTGAAAGGCTGCTGGGAGAGAGGTGATCAGGCTTGTAAGATTCGGATTCAAGAGGGTATTACAAATGCTGAGAAACATTATAGTAAATTGCATTTAATGGATTCGATAGTCAGCGACAGTTATAAGAGTTCGGGCTACTGGTTTGCGGATTTGATCGAAAATGGGCAAGGAAGCAGTTGGCAAGGTGCACTACAAGGTAAAAATCTTTCATCAGCAACAATGTCTGCAACATTTGGTATGTTGGCCGGCATAGGCGGCATGGTACAAAATCAAAGTGCGGTTAGTGTTGCAAAGATGCAGACGAGAGATATTGCAGTCAGAACTCAATATAATCTTATTAATCAATTTAGGGAACAATTCAATAACAGTAAAATTCATCCAAGAGAGATGAAATTAAGTGTGAATGGAAAAATTTTCTATGCCAATAAGAAATTGAGTGAGGGTGCACCGATTTTCTCAGGATTATCCAATAAGCAAATTGAACAGCTATTTAAAGATATTTCAGGAGTTAATAAGTTGCCAAAAGGTAAAATTGTTCAGGGAATAAAAAGTATTAATGGTGAACCAGGAATAGTTTATCCTGTTAAACCAGAGGATAGTTTATTAAAGGATACAACAGTTAACTTAAGAAACTTTTCTACAAGTCAAGATATTAGTGGTGTAAAATGGACTATAGAAATTATTAAAGGGAAAAAGAACATTGAATCCCAAGGATTATTCAAGAGTGATAAAATAGAAATTAAATTTAAATGAGGTGCAATTATGATAGAGAAAATTCCGTTACTTGTTTACGAAGATATAATGCTTAATAAGGGGTATTCATTAGATGGGGTTTTTATAGGATTTCAAAGGCATTTTGGGTTTATCGAAGATAATCCAAGGGTTAAAGAATTGTTTTTAGAATTTTTGACTGATTTAATGTATAAAGGAGAAATGAAATTATACAGTTATGATGAAAATAATTTTTTAAAAGGGAGTGTTGAAGAGCAAATAAATTTATTTCGCAATGCATGGCCAAATCATTATGATGAAAAAGATCCATTATATGATATTAATGGTTTATGGTGGAATAGCTATGCGCCTGCTGGAGCAGTGTGGTGTTATGATGATGGTGGAATGGGTTGGACATAAGCCATAAGAAGTAGCATTATTGAAACACTAAGCTTATCGCGCTTAACGGCACGGCGCCAATATTTTCCGCCTCCGGCGGCTAAAGAGTTAAAACTAACTCAGCAACAATTCAATAATTATGTGAATGCAAGACCGCAGAACTTTAGATTAGAAAATATGTTAGAAAATCGTAGCCATAAAATTGAAATGCCTGGAATAGATAAAATTAATCCAATTGTTGGTGATAGGAAGGAATTTTTTAATAAAATGAAAAAAGAAGATTTTGCATGTAAACAAAAAGTTTTAGATAGATATCAAGAATTGTATAACCAAGATCTTGAGTTAAGGGTAATTGGGGAAAATAGTGATGAAGATATAAAACTTTTACAAGATGTTTTTTTATTAAAAAAGAATTAAATATTCTTGATATAAGTCCTAAAGAAAAATAGAATTGGCTACATTATTGCAACTTAAATAGCTATGCTCCCGCACCTTTAGTTGTGATGGAGTTTTATATTAAGCATGGCGTAGATGTAAATGCTCAAGATATGTATGGCATGACCCCATTACACTATGCATTACGGGCACGAAATGCAGAAGGAGCAATAGCTTTATTAAATGCAGGGGCAGGTGGCTCTGCTGTAAAGCTGCAAAGTGCGGTTAATGTTGCAAAGATGCAAACGAGAGATATTGCAGCCAGAACTCAATATAATCTTATTAATCAATTTAGGGAACAATTCAATAACAGTAAAATTCATCCAAGAGATATGAAATTAAGTGTGGATGGAAAAATCTTCTATGCCGATAAGAAATTGAGTGAGGGTGCACCGATTTTCTCAGGATTATCCAATAAGCAAATTGAACAGCTATTTAAAGATATTTCAGGAATTAATAAGTTGCCAAAAGGTAAAATTATAGCGGGAAAGCAAAGCCTTAATGGAGATGTCGGATTAGTATATTCAATTAAAATTTCCAATGGAGATCTTAAGGGCTCAATTATAGGATTAAGCAATTTCTCTAGTTCACAAGAAATATCTGAAGCAAAATGGACACTTGATGTAACAACACCTTTGATAAATAAAGGAAGACAAATAGAGGTTAAGTTCAAATGAATTATGATTATTTAATAAAAGATATCATGCGATATGCTAGAGGTTATAGTTTTGTATCAACGTGGCAATGTATTAGTGAATATAAAAAAACAATAAAATAGAAAAATCTAGAAAAGAAATTTTTTTAGATATTTTACGGATATTGATAGAAACGAATAAAATAAAACTAATGTCTAATAATGTATTTATAGAAAAAATGCGGAGGAACTTGCAGAGCTATTTAATCAGTATTGGCCTAATCATTATGATGACAGTGATCCTTTGTATGATATAGATAATTTGTGGTGGAACTGTCATGCGCCTGCGAGTGTGGTTTGGGTTTATGATAATGGTAAGTTTGGCTGGACATAAGCCATAAGAAGCAGCATTATTGAAACATTAAGCTTATCGCGCTTAACGGCACGGCGCCAATATTTTCCGCCTCCGGCGGCTAAAGAGTTAAAATTAACTCAGCAACAATTCAATGATTATGTGAATGCAAGACCGCAGAACTTTAGATTAGAAAATATGTTAGAAAATTAACAGGAAAAATGTTAAGGAGTATTGACGATTAGGTTAAAATAAAAATATGAGTAATTTCAGATATATAGATGGTGCCCGAGGGCGGACTTGAACCGCCACAGCCCGAAAGCCGAGGGATTTTAAATCCCTTGTGTCTACCGATTTCACCACTCGGGCAACTGATTTTGATGGAGGCGTGTCCCGGAATCGAACCGAGCTACATGGATTTGCAATCCAGTGCATAACCTCTTTGCTAACACGCCTTAGAATTTGGAGCGGGAAACGAGACTCGAACTCGCGACCCCAACCTTGGCAAGGTTGTGCTCTACCAACTGAGCTATTCCCGCAATTGTCAACGACGTTTTGTTACTGTCGTTAGTCAGTGAGTGGGCATTTTACTGACTTCTGATTTAGTGTCAATGGCTGATTGCATTTTTTTGTTTGATTGCCGAAAAAATGAGTGGTTTTGTCGGAATCGGCGTAAAAGTGCGGTTTGACGGATTTTTTCGCTTATAAGGTGCTTTAATCGGCTTGGGCTTTATGTCAAAATGAATCACTTCTTAATTATTGGCAGACTGTTTTAAGGCATTTCATTATGACAACTTACTCGATCGAAACCGAACTGGCGCAATTGGGCAACCGCACGGATGAAAAAACCGGCGCGGTTTCTGCACCGATTTATCTTTCTACCGCTTATGGTCATCACGGCATTAACGAATCGACCGGTTACGATTATACCCGCACCAAAAATCCGACCCGTACCGTGTTGGAAGAGGGTATCGCCCGTTTGGAAGGCGGCGATCGCGGTTTTGCCTGTGCCTCGGGCATGGCGGCGATTCAGCTGTTGATGTCGTTGTTCCGCTCGCCTGACGAATGGATTATTTCCAGCGATGTATACGGCGGCACTTATCGTTTGCTGGATTTCAGCTATAAAAACAACAACAGCGTGAAACCGGTGTATGTAAATACCGCTGATTTAGCGGCGATCGAAAGTGCGGTTACGCCGCATACTAAAGCGATCTTTATTGAAACGCCGTCCAATCCATTAATGGAAGAGTGTGATGTGGCGGCAATCAGCAAAATTGCCAAAAAGCATAATTTATTACTGATTGTGGACAACACCTTTTTAACGCCGGTGTTGTTCCGTCCGATTGAACACGGTGCGGACTTGGTGATTCACAGTGCCACAAAATATTTGTCCGGCCATAATGATGTGTTGGCTGGGCTGATTGTGTCAAAAGGGCAGGCGCTGGGGGAGCGCCTGTTCTATCTGCAAAATGGTGCCGGGGCGGTATTGTCGCCGTTTGATTCTTGGTTGGCGGTACGCGGTTTGAAAACGTTGGCATTGCGTATGGAACGCCATCAGAAAAATGCACAGGCAATAGCCGAATTTTTGGCGGCGCAGGATGAAGTGCTGAATGTGTTGTATTCCGGCAAGAGCGGTATGTTGTCGTTCCGCCTGAAAGACGAAAACTGGGTTAATCCGTTTTTAAAAGCGATGAAACTGATCACCTTTGCCGAAAGTCTGGGCGGCACGGAGAGTTTTATTACTTATCCGGCAACCCAAACGCACATGGACATTCCTGAGGCGGAGCGTATTGCGCGCGGCGTGTGTAATCGTTTGTTGCGTTTTTCTGTCGGGCTGGAAAATGTGGAAGATATCAAAGCCGATTTAACGCAGGCTTTCGCACAATTGAAATAAGTGAATTTAAGTCAAGTAATTTAATATTATATAAAAGGATATTCATCAGAATATCCTTTTTTATCGCTATGTTAGAATGGCGTTTATTTTTAAAAAGACGATACTCATATGAATTTAACCGCACTTTTAGCGTTTGATCGCCAACACTTGTGGCATCCTTATGCTTCCACACTCGATCCGTTGCCGACTTATGCGGTAGCCAAAGCCGAAGGCGTGGAAATCACATTGCAAGACGGGCGCAAGCTGATTGACGGCATGTCGTCATGGTGGGCTGCGCTGCACGGTTACAATCATCCTCGCCTCAATCGAGCAGCGACCGATCAGTTACACAAAATGAGCCACATTATGTTTGGCGGCTTGACTCATCAACCGGCAGTAGAATTGGGGCGGCTGCTGCTTGAACTGCTGCCGTCGCCGTTGCAAAAAATCTTTTATGCCGATTCCGGCTCGGTGGCGGTGGAAGTGGCGATGAAAATGGCGCTGCAATATCAGCATGCAAAAGGAAAACCTGAACGCTGTAAGTTTGCTGCCGTTCGAGCCGGATATCACGGCGACACTTGGCATGCGATGTCGGTGTGTGATCCGATTACCGGAATGCATTCGCTGTTCAGCCGGCGCTTGCCGATTCAGTATTTTTTACCGCAGCCGCAAACCAAATTCCATGATAGCTGGAATCCTGACGATATCACCGCACTTGCAGACTTATTGGCACAACATGGCGATGAGATTGCCGCTCTGATTATAGAGCCGGTTGTGCAGGGGGCGGGCGGCATGTATTTTTATTCTCCGCAATATTTGGTTGAAGCCAAAGCGTTGTGCGAAAAGTACGGCGTGTTACTGATTTTCGATGAAATTGCCACCGGTTTCGGGCGCACGGGAAAACTGTTTGCTTTACAACATGCCGACATCACGCCGGATATTATTTGCCTCGGCAAAGCGCTGACCGGCGGCTACATGACCCTTTCGGCGACGATAACGACTGCTCGCATCGCCGATACCATTTGCGCCGGTGAGGCAAGCTGTTTTATGCACGGCCCGACGTTTATGGGTAATCCGCTAGCGTGTGCCGTGGCGGCGGAATCGATCCGAATATTACTGGAAAGCGATTGGCAAGGGAATGTTGCTCGGATTGAAAAACAATTAAAACAAGAACTTGCGCTTGCTAAGCATTGGGATTGCGTGGCGGATGTGCGCGTGTTGGGGGCAATCGGCGTGATTGAAATGAAAAGTGCGGTCAATCTGCGTAGTTTGCAGGCACGCTTTGTTGAACAGGGCGTTTGGCTGCGTCCGTTCGGCAAATTGGTCTACCTGATGCCGCCGTTTATTATCACGCCGCAGCAATTGTCACAGCTGACCAACGGGCTGTTGACCGCACTTCGGCAGGAGTATTCGTTATGATCGGTTTTTATGCCGAACAGCTACAGCGATTAAAACGGCAGGGGCAATACCGCACTTTGCCTGATATTCGCCATGAGGGAAAATTTATCTGGCGTGACGGGCGAAAAATGCTGAATTTCTCCTCGAATGATTATTTGGGATTAGCTTCTGATCAGACACTTAAGCAACAATTCTTTGCGCAAATTGATTGGCAACAGGCAGCGCTGACCTCTTCTTCATCTCGCTTATTAACCGGTAATTTCCCGATTTATGCGCAATTGGAAACCTTGATGGCAGTGCAATTTCAGCGTCAAGCCTGTTTATTATTTAACAGCGGCTATCATGCCAATATCGGCATTTTGCCGGCATTGGCTGACAAGCAAACCCTGATTTTGGCGGATAAATTGGTACATGCCAGCTTGATCGACGGAATTCGGCTATCAACAGCACATTATCAACGCTATCGGCATAATGATTATGCGCATTTGCAGCAGTTATTGGAAAAAAATGCCGCAAATTTCCAACGGATTATTATCGTAACTGAAAGCGTGTTCAGCATGGATGGTGATGCGGCGGATTTGACGCGGCTGGTGGCTTTAAAACAGCAGTATGGCAATGTGTTATTGTATGTGGACGAAGCCCATGCGATCGGCGTACTGGGTGAGAATGGGTTAGGCTTGGCGGAACAATGTAATTGTATTCAAGAAATTGATTTTCTCGTCGGTACGTTTGGCAAAGCGATTGCTTCAATGGGCGCTTATTTGCTTTGCGATTCGGTTATTAAGGAATATCTGATCAACAACATGCGACCGCTGATTTTCTCGACCGCACTTTCGCCGCTGGTGGTGGAGTGGTCATATTTTGTGATGCGACATTTGGCGGATTTCAAATCACAACGCATGCATTTGCAACAAGTAAGTGCGCAATTGCGGAGTGCGGTGCAGGCAATCACCGGCCAACCGATGCCGAGTGAAACACATATTGTGCCGTATATTTTGGGCGATAATTCAGCCGCGATTGCCGCTGCCGAACGGCTGCAAAAGTGCGGTTTTTACTGCTTGCCGATTCGTCCGCCGACCGTGCCGAAAGGCGGATCGCGCATTCGTTTCTCATTGACGGCGGATATGACCGCCGCCGAGGTGGCACAACTGATCACACACTTGAATACGGATTGATTATGCAAACGGAATGGATTTCGATAGCAGAGAATAACCGGCACTTGATCGTCTATTTTGCCGGCTGGGGAACCTCGCCTGATTTGGTAAAAAATTGGCAAATTCCGCCGGGGCATGATGTGCTGTTAGTGTGGGATTACCGCACTTTAGATCTGAATTTTGATTTTAGCCGCTATTCGCAACGGAATTTGGTGGCGTGGTCGATGGGCGTATGGGCGGCGGAGCAGAGTGTGGCGGATTTGGCTTTTGCAACGGCGGTCGCAATCAACGGAACACCGCACTTGTCAGATGATGAATTAGGGATTCCCACGGCTATTTTTCAGGGAACATTAGCGGGTTTTAACCCATTAACCCGTAGTAAATTTGAACGTAGAATGTGTGGTAACCGTGATTTCTTACAACAATATCAAGCGGTTTCGCTTAGATCAACCGAGGAAATCGCTGCCGAATTGAACGCTGTAAATGCGCATTTGCCGTTATCGAAACCGCCTGTTATTGCATGGCGGAAAGCAATTATCGGCGAGCAGGATCAAATTTTCCCGAGTGCTAATCAGCAACGCTATTGGCAACAAACGGATTGCCAAATAGAGCAATTGACCGCACCGCACTTTTTATTTCCGTTATTGAACGGCTGGGATAGATTATGCCGTTAGTAACCGATAAAGTGAGGATCGAAAAATGTTTTGCTAAAGCATTCACCAGTTATGATAACCACGCAATCGCACAACAGCAGATGAACCGTGAGTTATGCCGCTTATTATCCCGTTATACGCAAACCGAGCAATTTGAACAGGTGTTGGAAATTGGCTGTGGCAGTGGGGATTTGACTCGTTTAATCGCACAGCAATACCAAGTGCGGTCATGGTGGCTGAATGATTTAAATGCCGCCGCATTAGCAGAAGTGCAATCCGATTTAAAACAACAGCAGATTCAACTACTGGCAGGCGATGGGGAGCTATTGGATCAAATGTTGCCACTGAATCGGCAATTTGATTTATGCCTTTCTGCGGCTACCGTGCAATGGTTTCAACGCCCACAACGATTTTTACACTTGGCGCAACAGGCGCTGAAAGCGGGCGGGCTGTTACTGTTCAGCACGTTTTTACCGAATAATTTATCGGAAATCAAACAATTAACGCAGATTGGGCTGAATTATCCGAACGAAGCGGATTGGCAAACATGGCTGCAACCGCACTTTGAATTAGTAGCGCTGCAAAATGATCCGATCGTACTGCATTTTGCGCACCCAAGTGCGGTATTGCGCCATTTACAGGCGACCGGTGTGACCGCCACCAACCGAAGATTCTGGAGTAAAGGGCGATTGCATGATTTTTACCGGCGCTATCAACAGCAGTTCGGCATGGCGGACAGCCAAGTGCGGTTGAGTTATGCCCCGTTACTGATATTGGCAAGAAGAAAATAAGTAGATGAAAAACAAACAGATATTATTCGTTTCCGGCATTGATACCGATGTCGGCAAAACCCTTGCCACCGGTTTTTATGCCAACCGTTTAACGGCTCAGGGGCTGACGGTGATCACGCAAAAACTGGTGCAAACCGGTTGTCAGGGGATCGCCGAGGATATCCAAACACACCGTAAAATACAAAAAATACCACTACAACAGTGGGATCACAACGGCACAACTTGTCGTTATGTGTTCGGCTATCCGTGTTCACCGCACTTGGCGGCAGCATGGGAAGGGCGGCAACTCGATCTTGAACAACTTACGGCGGATACGCAGACATTATCATCGCATTATGATGTGGTATTGATCGAAGGTGCCGGCGGTTTGGCCGTGCCGTTGAACCGTGAAATCACCACGTTGGATTATCTTGCACGGCAGCGCTATCCGTTGATTTTAGTCACGTCAGGTAAGTTGGGGAGTATCAACCACACCCTGCTGAGCCTGGAAGTATGCCAACGGCGTGATATTCCGCTACAGGCCGTCATTTATAATCAATATCCGCAAATTGATCCGATTATCGAAACGGAAACGCAACGTTATTTGCAGGGGTATCTTACCCGCCATTTTCCTTCGGCGGAATTTATAATGATGCCGATTTGCGAGTAAATCTTGTCATCACCAAAAAGGAAAAACCGCTATTTGCAAAACCGATAGCGGTTTATTCATTTATACGGTAAACGGATTAATCCGCTACACTCACCCCATAAAATGCCGTATAGCCGAACGGACTTTGTTGGAAATTTTGTACACGGGTACCGGTCGGGACATAATTCACCGAATGTGCCAACGGAATTAACGGCGCTTGCTCTTTTGCGATCACTAACGCTTGCTGATAAAGTGCGGTGCGCTGATTTTCATCGGCGGTCGCGGCAGCTTGTTGCAATAATGCTTCAAATTCCGAGTTACACCAGCCGGCATAGTTGGTGCCGCCGACATTTTCACAACCTAACAACGGGGCGAGAAAGTTATCCGGATCACCGTTACGGCTGGTCCAGCCATAGGTGCCGGTATAAAATTCGCCCTCGCGGGTGCGTTTGTTGAAATCCGCCCATTCGTGAGTGACGAGCTTGGCTTTTATCCCGATTTTTGCCCAATCCGCTTGTAAGATTTCTGCCGTACGGCGTGGATTCGGGTTGGAAGGGCGCACCACCGGCTGTACCCAGATTTCGGTTTCAAAACCGCCACCGTAGCCGGCTTCAACCAGTAATTGTTTGGCTTTTTCCAGATCAAACGGATAATCCTGAATATTATCATTGTAACCCAATACACCCGGCGGGAACGGGTTGGTTGCCGCCACACCACTACCTCCCTGATAAACTACATTGATGATCGATTGTTTGTCGGTGGCGTAATTCAGTGCTTGGCGCACTTTCACATTTTCCAACGGTGCTTTGCGCAGATTGATGCCGATATAGGCTAAATTCAAGCCTTCTTTGGCATATAACCGCACTTTCGGGTTATTTTTCATTTCTTCGATATCGGCGATATTCGGGAAGTCGATCACATCACAAGCGCCGGTTTGCAGCTTGGCGTAACGTGCGGTGGCGTCAGGCGTAATACTGAAAATCAGCCGATCCAGATCGGCTCTGCCTTTCCAGTAATCGGCATTGGCGGTATAGCGAATCGCTTGATCCAGTTGGTAGGTTTGGAAAACAAACGGGCCGGTGCCGATGGGGATTTTATCAATCGTTTCGGGTTTGCCGGCCGCCAACATCTTGTCGGCATATTCTTGTGAATAAATCGACAGAAAGTCCATTGCCACAATTTTCAGGAACGGCGAATAGGCTTTGTTCAAGTGGATTTTGACGGTGTAGTCATCAATTTTTTCCACCGACTTCAGGATTTTCGGCAACGCCATCCAGTTGAAATAAAAATAAGTGCCGTTGGAAACAGTGTGGAACGGATGGTTTTTGTCCGCTTGGCGGTTGAAGGAAAACAGGACATCATCGGCATTGAAATCCCGTGTCGGACTAAAGGTTTGATTATTGTGGAATTTCACGCCTCGGCGTAAGTGAAAGGTGTAACTTAAGCCGTCATCACTAATTTCCCAACGTTCTGCCAAAGCCGGCTCAATTTCGGTTGATCCCGATTTAAACGCCAATAGGCTGTTGTACACTTGTTGCGAACTGGCGTTGAAATCATTGGCATCGTTTGTTATCGCCGGACTGAATTGCCCGGGGGAGTTGCCGATACAGTTGATCAGGGTATGCGGTGCGGCGGCAACAGCCGTTGAAAATGCGAAGCCAAGTGCGGTTAAAGCAAAGAGATGGCGGGATTTCATGACAATAATTTCCTTTAACGTAAACAGATAACGTTAAAATACAATAAAATCGTTATTGCCCAAATAAAAAAATGCTTATTAGCTAGATCAAAAAGTAATAAGTCGGTAAATAGCGTTTATTGCGGTTATGCCGTTCGGTCGCTATCGGATGCGGCGATAGCGACCGCACTTTTAGTTTTTCAATGATTGTACCGGAGCGGGAATGCGACCGCCACGGTTGACGAAAATTTCGCAGCTGCCTTGTTTAATCGGCATAATTGGCGCATAACCGAGCAAGCCGCCGAATTCGACACTTTCGCCTACATCTTTATCCGGCACCGGAATAATCCGCACTGCGGTGGTTTTGCTGTTGATCATGCCGATTGCCGCCTCATCGGCAATAATACCCGAAATAGTGGCGGCAGTGGTGTAGCCGGGAACGGCGATCATATCCAGCCCGACCGAACAAACGGCGGTCATCGCTTCCAGTTTATCTAAGGTCAATACGCCTTGTTCGGCAGCTTTGATCATGCCTTCGTCTTCAGACACCGGAATGAAAGCGCCGCTCAAGCCGCCGACCGCACTGCTTGCCATCATGCCGCCTTTTTTCACTGCATCATTTAATAGTGCCAGTGCCGCAGTCGTGCCGTGAGTGCCGCAAACGCTCAGTCCCATGTGTTCCAAAATTCTCGCCACGCTGTCACCGATAGCCGGGGTCGGCGCAAGAGAGAGATCCAAAATTCCGAATGGAATGCCCAGTCGTTTTGAGGCTTCCTGCCCGATCAGCTCGCCGACACGGGTAATTTTAAAAGCGGTTTTTTTCACCACTTCCGCCACTTCGGTCAGGGTTTTGGCATCGGAATTTTCTAATGCCGCTTTCACTACGCCGGGGCCGGAAACACCGATATTAATAATCGTATCGCCTTCGCCCGAACCGTGAAATGCGCCCGCCATAAACGGATTATCTTCTACCGCATTGCAAAAAATGACTAATTTGGCACAGCCGAAACCGTCGGGGGTTATTTCAGCGGTTTGTTTGACAATTTCGCCGACCAGTTTGACGGCGTCCATATTGATTCCGGCTTTGGTCGAACCAATGTTGACCGAACTGCAAACAATATCGGTACATTTTAATGCCTCGGGAATAGAACGAATTAAGATTTCATCGGACGGGCTCATGCCTTTTTGCACCAGTGCGGAAAAACCGCCGATAAATGAAACCCCGATGGCTTTGGCGGCGCGATCCAACGTCTGTGCAATCGAGACATAGCTGTCGACTTTGGTGGCGGCGGCGATTTGAGCAATCGGCGTGACCGAAATCCGTTGGTTGACAATCGGCACGCCATATTTAGCGGAGAGTTCTTTGGCGGTTTGCACCAAATCTTTGCCGACTGTGGTGATTTTATTGAAAATATTCTGATTCAGGGTAGCCAAATCCGGACTGATACAATCATGCAGATCAATGCCGATAGTAATGGTGCGCACGTCAAAATGTTGATCGGAGACCATTTTCAGCGTTTCTAAAATTTCATAAGACTGAATACTGTTGCTCATTGCCAATCCTTAAATGCGGTGCATGGCATTAAAAATGTCAGTGTTTTGCAGGCGTAAATCCAGCCCCAGTTTTTCCCCTTCCGCCATAAAAAAGCTGGCTAAGGTTTGATAATCTTTGGCGCAAGCGGTGGTATCAACTAAAATAATCATAGTGAAAAATTCATTCATGAGTTGTTGGCTGATATTGACGATATTAATTTGCTGTTCCGCCAATAGCTTGGCGACATCATACACGATCCCGATACGATCTTTCCCGATAACGGTTAATACGGAATTATTCATGTTATTTCCTTACCTATTTTTAGCTTCTTTGGATAGAAAAAACGCTGCTCATTCGCAGCGTTTCTATTAATTACACATTAAACCGAAAATGCATCACATCGCCGTCTTTGACGATATAGTCTTTGCCTTCTAATCGCCATTTTCCGGCTTCTTTGGCGCCGGCTTCACCTTTGAATTGGATAAAATCATCATAAGCGATGACTTCGGCACGGATAAAGCCTTTTTCAAAGTCGGTGTGGATCACTGCGGCGGCTTTCGGTGCGGTTGCGCCAACGGAAACCGTCCAAGCCCGCACTTCTTTGACACCGGCAGTGAAGTAAGTTTGCAGATTCAGCAATTGATAGCCGGCACGGATAACGCGATTCAAACCCGGTTCGTCTAAGCCGAGTTCTTGTAAGAATTCATTTTTTTCTTCGTCTTCCAGCTCAGCGATTTCGGATTCGATTGCCGCACAAACCGGCACGACCACCGCCCCTTCTTGTGCTGCGATTTCACGCACCCGATCCAAATACGGGTTGTTTTCAAAGCCGTCTTCATTGACGTTGGCAATGTACATCGTCGGTTTTAAAGTCAGGAAGTTATAGCCTTTGATCGCGTGCAGCTCGTCTTTGTCTAAACCGACGGAGCGGATCATGCCGGCGTTTTCCAGCACCGGCAGGCATTTTTCCATAATGCTTAATTCGAATTTAGCCTCTTTATCGCCGCCTTTAGCCCGTTTTTGCAGGCGTTGGATCGCTTTTTCGCAGCTGTCTAAATCCGCTAACGCAAGTTCGGTGTTAATGGTGTCAATATCTTCCGCCGGATCGATTTTACCGGCAACGTGAACGATATCATCGTTTTCAAAACAGCGCACCACATGGCCGATCGCATCGGTTTCACGGATATTGGCTAGGAATTTATTGCCCAAACCTTCGCCTTTACTCGCACCGGCAACCAAACCGGCAATATCCACAAATTCCATGGTGGTCGCTAACACGCGTTGCGGATTGACGATTTCCGCCAGCGCCTCCAAACGCGGATCCGGCATCGGCACTACGCCGGTGTTTGGCTCAATAGTGCAAAACGGATAGTTCGCCGCTTCGATTCCGGCTTTGGTCAATGCATTGAACAGCGTTGATTTTCCTACATTCGGTAAACCGACGATACCGCACTTAAATCCCATAATATTTTCCTTGTTAATACCGTTTTTTATGATTAAATTTTGAAGCCGTTCAGACGGTTCATCGCTTTGCTGATGCCGTCTTGCAGTAGCAGATCGACACAGACAGCCGCTTCTTCCACGGCTTGTTCGATCAACTTCAATTCAGTTTGTGGTGGTTTGTTCAGTACATAACCGCTGACCAGATTTTTATCGCCGGGGTGCCCGATTCCTAGTCGTAAACGGTAGAAATTTTTGCTGTTGCCCAAATTAGAGATAATGTCTTTTAATCCGTTATGTCCGCCATGTCCGCCGCCTTGTTTGAGTTTGGCGCTGCCGGGCGGCAGATCCAGCTCATCATGTGCAACCAGAATTTGTTCCGGCTGAATACGGTAAAAATTTGCCAACGAGCCTACCGCCTTGCCGCTCAGATTCATAAATGTAGTCGGCACTAAAAACCGCACTTCGCGACCTGCGACAACAGTACGTGCCGTTTTGCCGAAAAATTTATTTTCGGGGCTAAGGTTGAGGTGGTATTGGCGGCAAAGCTGCTCAATCAGCCATTCTCCCGCATTGTGGCGAGTGTTGGCATATTGATTGCCCGGATTTCCCAAACCGACGATTAACTTGATGTCCGACACGCTGTTTCCATATACGATAATACTAAAATAGAGGCGCATTTTACGCTAAAGTGCGGTTTTTCTCAATCAAAAGCGAAACCGTACTTTATCCTGTATTTTAATTACAGCGGTTGTAAATTCCCATCCAATAAACGCTGTAATAGTGCTGTGCCGTTTAAAATGCGAAACTCTCCATATACGGCTTGGGCAAAATGCTCACCTTGTCCTTCAGCGAAGAAGAATTGTTTGCCGGGCATGGTAATCGCCCACAGGAAATCATAATTCGAGATCAGGATTTTGATATAACGATCGTCACTGCAACCGTGATATTGCTGCGGCGGAGTGTTTTCCAAGCTGCAGAAACCAGCCACGCCGCTATCGGCTTGATTTAACAAGATATAACGTGTTTTCGGCAGATTTTGCCGCCATTGTTCAAATTGGGCATGGGCGGCTTGCCGTTCTTCGCTCTCATAGGCAATACTATTTTCCAATGTGCTGTCCGAGTCTACATAGTCAAGCTTTAGGGCACGGCGTTGCGGAGCTTATTTAGCTGAAATTGACGGCTGAATAAGAGATAAAACAGTACTGGTAAAAAGTTAATCAGCAACAAAAACAGAGCTCCAGGATGCCGGTTTACCGCTGGAAACAGACGCCGCCAAAAATCAGACCAACTCAGCGGTGTGACGATAGTATCTGGTTGGCTAAAGGGGGGTAGCGTATGCAGTTCAAGCTGCTTAATAAGTTGATAAAATCCCAAATAGTACAGTAAAAAACCCCAGGCGGCAGTTTGTAGATAACCTTGATAGCGTGACGGCTTGATTGCAAAATAGAACAGCAACAATATGCCGAGCGGCAACCAGTAATCACTGTAACGCACAAATAAAAAATAGCCTAAGCCGTATTGCTCGGTAAACGGATCATCAGGCTGGGAGTAAGAAATGCTGAATTCACCTGCATACCAACAAAACAATGTGATGAGCAGCGCAATCAGGCTATAACTTTGTAACCAACTGATCTGAATTTTAGCGTAGCATAGCAGGCAAACGGCACTAAAAATCAGCAACGGCAACGTGTGGAGATCGAATGGCAAAGAGATTCCCCCCCTGATATTGCAGAGAATACTGATAAAACGATCCCAATGTTAAACCGATTGCCAACAGCATACCGATCATAAATTCGTTTTGCTTTTGATAATACCCGAATGCACCGACGATGAGAAAAAATAGGGCTGTTAGCAATAGAATCCGTTGCTCTTCTCCGGCGGCGGATAAAAACAGAAAAATCAGCACTAATCCCGAGATCAGCAGTGTCGCCGCCGAATTAGGCAAAGCGAGCAGTAACGGCAGCTGTAACAGTGATCACAAAGCAAACAATTGCCACGGATCGGCACCGGTTTGATAGATTTGCCCGATCAGCGCCCCTATCATCACCGCCGCCACAAAAAACAGAGTGGCAGCGGCAAATTTTAACCGCACTTTGCCCTGCTTACGAGATTCCCGATAGTAACAGACAATGCCGATGACAAAGCTAAGCACAAGCAACCCCTGTGTTGCATACAGCTTAGTAAATTTGTCGAACTGCTCCCGGTTGGCAGCGATCCAAGTGACCACGCCGCTGGAAAAGAAGCCGGCTAAAATCAATAAATATTTTTCCCATGATGCCGTAAACCGTAAAGAACGATTTTGCATAAGTGTGATCTTTTTTCTTATGACGCGCCTTTGATTACCGATTAACGTCGCTTTTTGATGTCAATAATGATTTTAATCACGGAGTATTTTTGATATTAAAGGTTTTTCAATAAAAAACAAGAAAATGAACTTGTCAAGAAAATAAACAAGCGTATATTCCAATTGAAGCGTTTTAGCGCTTTTATACTATTAAAATATATTTGGAGTTTTAGTGATGAAAAAAATATTGGCTACGGCAATTTGCACCGTATTTTTGTCTGCATGCAGTCATCAACCAAGTGCTGAACATCATCCGCACTGGAGTTATCAAGGGGAAGAGTCGCCGGCGCATTGGGGAGAACTTGCGCAAGAATTTGCGGTTTGCGGCAGTGGGCATCTGCAATCTCCGGTAGATCTGTCAACTAAAGCAAAAGTAGTGAAAGCGCATTTGCATTATCAATATTCGCCGATGGATTATATCTTAGAGAATAATGGTCATACCGTTCAATTAACCCCACAAACCAAATCGGTTAATCTGATCTTGGAAGGAAAAGAATACACCTTGCAACAATTCCATGTTCATACCCCCGGTGAACATACGCTGAACAGCAAACAGTTCCCGATGGAATTGCATTTTGTACACACCGATAGCCACGGCGAAATTGCCGTTATTGCCGTGATGTTTGCGGTCGGGAAAGAAAATTCGCACTTGAATAACTTATTGAAAAAACAAGTTAAAGTGGGTGAAAAAGTGGCATTAACAGAAAAAATTAATGTTCAGGATTTGTTTCCAAAGAATACTCAACATTTGAGTTTGAAAGGCTCTTTAACAACACCGCCATGTACCGAAGGGGTGAACTGGATTGTAATGGAACAACCGTTACAAGCCAGCTATGCGCAGTTGACAGCGATGGAAAAAATGATTGGGCTGAAAAATAATCGTCCGTTGCAATCGTTGGGTGACAGAATAGTTGTGATCGGCAATTGATCGTTGCGAAACACACTAATATCAGCAAAAATGTGCCGGCCAATATGGTTGGCATTTTTTATTAAGCGGAGTTTACCTTACTACTATTTCCGTTCAGAGAGAATTATGATCAACATTGAAGTATGTATTGATAATATCGAATCGTTAAAAACGGCGCAGCGCAGTGGAGCAAGCCGTATTGAGCTGTGTGCTGCGTTGGCGTTGGGCGGCATAACCCCCCATTACGGCTTGATTGAACGTGCGGTTAGTGCGGCTGAACGCCCGATTTATGTGATGATTCGCCCGAGAGCAGGGGATTTTCTGTTTAGTCGTGATGAAATCAATATCATGCAAGCGGATATCCGCATGGCAAAGCAGCTTGGCGTGGACGGCATTGTTATCGGCGCATTAACTGCGCAAGCCGAAGTAGATTTGGATTGCTGTCGGCACTTAATTGAATCGGCTGACGGACTTGGTATTACTTTTCATCGAGCGTTTGATCTGTGTCGTGATCCGCTGTTCGCACTTGAGCAGATTGTCGAATTGGGCTGTGAGCGGATTTTAACCTCGGGACAGCAGCAAAGTGCGGTTTTGGGCATGCCGTTAATTCGGCAATTGGTACAACAAGCAAAGCAACGGATTTCAATCATGCCCGGCGCAGGGGTGAATCGGTTTAACGCACTTCGGATTTTGCAGCAAACCGGCGCAACGGAATTGCACCTTTCCGCCAAAGGTTATCGCCGCAGCCGAATGCAGTCGCAACACAACCCGACAATGGGGCAAAATGCCGTCGATGATCTGCAAATCAATGTGACGGACGAAAGCGAATTAAGTGCGGTGGTGCAGGCGGTGCGACAAGCGTTTTAATCGGGATTGCGGTTTGATATTGGTGCGAGGTTGGCGTATATTACGCGCTATTCTTTGTTCCCGATTTCAGGAAAATCATGCCGTCCGTTAATCAATCCGCCTTAGTGGGCTACAGCGCCGAACAAATGTATCAACTGGTGAATAATTATCAACAATACCCCGAATTTCTGCCGGGCTGCGTGTCGAGCCGGACATTAACCCGTAATGATCATGAACTGACGGCGCAGCTGGTGATCAGCAAGGCGGGAATCAGCCAGCAATTTACTACCCACAACACGATGCAGCCGCATAAACGGATCCGTATGCAACTGGTCGAAGGGCCGTTTCGTTTTTTGCAGGGGTATTGGCAGTTTGACGAAATTGACGAAGGTTCATGTTATATTCGGCTGAAATTGGAGTTTGAATTTTCCAGTGCGTTGATCAGCATGGTGTTTGGTAAAATCTTTGAGCAATTGACCCAGAAAATGATCGATGCATTCAAAAAACGGGCAAAAGAGGTGTATGGTGTCTGACAAAACCACTGCGGAAAAAATCAATATCCAGATTGCGTATGCCTTGCCGGACAGATATTTTTTGAAACATTATCAAGTCGATAAAGGCACAATTATTCAAAATGCGATTTTGCAGTCGGGCATTTTGCAGCAATACGGCGAGATCGATTTACGCAGCAATACGGTGGGCATTTTCAGCCGTTTGGCGAAACTGACCGATGTACTGGAAGATGGGGATCGGATTGAAATTTACCGTCCGCTGCTGGCGGATCCGAAAGAGATCCGCCGCAAGCGTGCGGAGCAGCAAAAACAAGAACTAGAAGCACAAAAGGCGCAAGAAAAGCAGCAGCGCGCCGAAGCCAAACAACACGCTAAAAAAGCGCAAACCCAAGTGCGGTCTCAGCCGCAGACAACCGAATCAGCAGAAGGATAATCTCATGCCAAAAATCGCCTATTGTTTACCCCATGAAATCAGTGCCGAGCAGTTTTTGGCAGAATATTGGCAGAAAAAACCGTTGTTGATTAAAAACGGGCTGCCGCAAATTGTCGGCTTACTGGAGCCGCAAGATATTATTGGATTAGCACAACAAGAAGATGTTACCGCTCGTTTGGTAAAAACCGAAGTTGATCAGCACGGCGCAGAAAAATGGACGTTAAAAACCAGTCCGTTAACTCAAAAAGATTTTCATAAATTGCCGCAGCAATGGTCGGTATTGGTGCAGAATCTGGAACAGTGGTCGCCGGAATTGGGCGAATTGTGGCAAGCATTCGGCTTTATTCCGCAGTGGCAACGGGACGATATTATGGTGTCTTACGCCCCTGAAAACGGGTCTGTCGGCAAACATTATGACGAATATGACGTGTTTTTAGTGCAGGCATACGGCCACCGCCGTTGGCAACTGGGCAAATGGTGCGATCCGAGTACCGAATTTAAAGCCGACCAACCGATTCGGATTTTTGATGACATGGGCGAACTGGTGCTGGACGATGTGATGGCGCCGGGCGATGTGCTGTATGTGCCGTCGCGCTTGTCGCATTACGGCGTTGCGCAAGATGACTGTCTGACGGTGTCATTCGGTTTGCGCTATCCGAATTTGGGCGATTTGATTGAGAATATCAACGATGCGATTTGCCATCCGACACCGCACTTTAATCCGTCTGAATTCACTATTCCGCTACGTTTGTCGCCGAGTGAACAGCCGTCGGCAAAACTCGATCCGGCTATGGTTGCCGATATGAAGCGGCAACTACTGGATTCTCTCAGTCAATCACCACAGTTCGACAGCCTGTTCCAACACGCTGTGGCAAGTGCGGTCAGCCGCCGTCGTTACGAATTATTACAGTCCGATGAGGAATTTTACCCTGAAGAACTGGCGGAAATGCTACAAGACGGCGCAACGATTCAACAAGACGGCAACAGCAAAATATTGTATACCGAACAACCGTTTGCATTATATGTCAACGGCGAGTGGTTAGACGAATTGAGCGAAACCGAAAGTGCGGTGTTACAAGATCTGGCAAACGGCACGATGCTGGATTGGGCGGGTTTACAGCGCCATACTGCCGCGTGCCATGATGAGATGGCAGCAGAATTGCTGCTGGATTCCCTGTGCAGCTGGCTGGAAAACGGCTGGTTAGTGCTAAATCAGGCATAGCTTGAAATATGCAAGAGACAATTTACTCCGTCAGCCAATTAAACCATCAGGCTCGATTGCTGTTGGAAGGCAATCTGGGGCAAGTTTGGCTTAGCGGCGAAATTTCCAATTTCAGCCAACCGATTTCAGGGCATTGGTATCTCAGTCTGAAAGATGAAAGCGCCCAAGTGCGGTGTGCAATGTTTCGCATGAAGAATATGCGTGTCGCCTTTAAACCGCAAAACGGTATGCAGGTGTTGGTCAAAGCGTCGGTCAGTTTGTATGAGCCGCGCGGCGATTACCAACTGATTATCGACAGTATGCAACCGGCGGGCGACGGGCTGTTGCAGCAACAGTTTGAACGGCTGAAACAAAAACTGGCGGCGGAAGGGCTGTTTGCACAACAACTGAAAAAAGCGATACCGCACTTTAACCGTACCATCGGCATTGTTACCTCAAAGAGTGGTGCTGCGTTACAGGATATTTTGCAGGTATTGCAACGGCGTGATCCGAGCTTGGAGGTTGTGATTTATCCGACCCAAGTACAGGGCAAGGAAGCGACTGCCGAGATTGTACAAATGATTGAGTTGGCGAATCGACGTAACGAAGTTGAAGTATTAATTGTCGGACGTGGTGGTGGCTCGTTGGAAGATTTGTGGTGCTTCAACGAGGAAGCGGTGGCAAGGGCGATTTTTGCCTCGGAGATTCCGATTATCAGCGCCGTCGGCCATGAGACCGATGTGACGATTGCCGATTTTGTCGCCGATTTGCGTGCGCCAACGCCCTCAGCGGCAGCAGAATTAGTTAGCCGTGATCAAAAAGAATTATTGCAACAATTGCAATATCGGCAGCAACATTTGGAAATCGCTTTTGATCGGCTGTTCAGCCGCAAACAGCAGCAATGGGAACGCTTGAGCCTGCGCTTAAGCCACCAACACCCAAGTAAACAACTTCAGCTCCGCCGGCAACAGATCCGACAGCTGATCGCCAGATTGAATCAAGCTGTTCGGCGCGCTTTGGATAATCAAACACAGCAACAGTATTTTGTCCGCCGGCGGCTAGTGCTTTCCATTCAGCGGCAATTGGAGCGCAAACAGAACCGTTATGCCAATCTGCAACAGCGGTTACGGCAAAATCCGCTACCTTACCGAATCGGTCAACAGCAACAACATTTGCAACAACGGCAAGTGCGGTTGAATGCGCTGTTTGAGAAAAGCTTGATCGCCAACCGACATCAATTGGCGGAATTATGTTCCGCCTTAAACCGCCTCAGCCCGTTAAATGTGTTGGCGCGCGGTTACTCGATTTCGCAAGATCCGCAGGGTAAAACGATCACCGCCGGCGGCCAGCTCCAAGTCGGTGATCGCATGCTGACACGATTCCGACAGGGGGCGGTAATCAGCCGAGTGACGGAGGTTATCGATTGACTCGTCGGCTTTCCTACAGCAAATTTCGCTATATTTTAGAGAAAAAGTCATTATAATAATCGACGAATTTACTTTTTATTAACAATCGATATAGGATTTTTTATGTCTTCGAAAATGAAAGATACCCCTGAACGCCTATCGCATATCACCATTTCGCTGCATTGGCTGATTGCGCTTTTTATCCTCGGCTTAATGACATTGGGCGTTTATATGAGTGAAACCGCCAGTTACGGTTTGTATCCGACCCATAAATCGTTGGGGATTTTTATCTTCCTGTTTATTGTGATTCGGGTGCTGTGGCGTTGGAAAAACGGCTGGCCGAAACCGGTCGGGCAGCATCAGGGCTGGGAGCAGGCGTTGGCGACACTAATTCATTGGATTTTAATTTTGGGCACGTTGGCATTTCCGATTTCCGGCATGCTGATGTCTTATGCCGGCGGCCACGGTTTACAGCTGTTCGGTTGGGATTTGGTCTCCGCCAATCTGGTTGACGGCAAGCGGGAAGTATTGGACGCCGGTTTGGCGGGGGCGGCAAATTCGGCACATAAAACTTTGTTGCCGATTATGCTGGCGGCGATTCTGCTGCATGTTGCCGGTGCATTAAAACACCATGTGATTGATAAAGACAATACCTTAAAGCGAATGTTCGGCTTTAAAAATAACAGCCTGTAACGGCGTTTCACAAAAGAGCGGGGCTTTTTAGCCCCGTTGTTGTAACCACATTTTCAAGCGCTCGATCCCTTCACGCATATGTTCGATTTCCCGTGTATACGCAAAGCGTAAATAGTGCTTGGTGCCGTTATTGCCGAAATCAATGCCTGGCGTGGTGGCGACTTGAATCTCGTGCAACATCTCTTTGGCAAATTGATAGCTGTCATCGCTGTAATGCGATACGTCCGCCCACAGGTAAAACGCCCCTTGCGGTTTAAATTCGATGGTAAAAAGTTTGCTCAATTCTTGATACAGATAATCACGCCGTTGTTTAAATGTCGTTTGGATCTGCTGCAAATAATCCGCATCAAAAGCGTGCAACGCCGCATATTGGCTTAATGTCGGCGCACAGATAAAAATATTCTGGGCGATGATTTCCGCCGACCGCACTTTGTCTTGCGGCACGATAATCCAGCCAAGACGTGCGCCCGGCATACAGAAATATTTGGAAAACCCATTGATGACATAAGCGTCGGGATTAAATTGAAGTGCGGTCGCAGCTTGCTGTTCGTAAACCAGACCGTGATACAGCTCATCGGAAATAAAGGCGATATCATGCCGACGGCAATAGTCGTTTAATGCCCGCAGGTTGTCGGCGGTGTAAATATTGCCGGTCGGATTGGCCGGTGAGGAGATTTGCAGCGCCCGAATCGGCTGTCCCTGTAACTGTTGCGGCGTGAGTTGGTAGCAACTGTGTTTGTCCACCGGCATAAAGTGCGGTTCGACTTCCATCATATAGGCAAAATTTTTATAGCACGGATAAGACGGATCGGTTAAGCCCAGTTTATCGCCTTTAGCCAGTGTTAACGCATAGGCAATTAAAAAAGCGCCGCTGGTGCCGGGTGTCAGCAGCACACGTTGCGGAGAGATTTCAACCTGATAATGTCGGTGGTAATATTGGCAAATCTTTTGCCGCAGTTCGGCTAAGCCCAGACTTTCGGTATAACGGAACTGATTGTCGGCAACCGCATGTTGTAATGCCGCTTTGACCTTGGGCGAGGGCGGCAGATCAGGCTGACCGATTTCAAAATGAACGGCATTCGGGTATTTGGCGGCTTCGCGCACGATATCCATTACGATAAAGGCACTCATTTTGTCATAACGCATGATATATTGTCCTTCAAATTCAACTTGGCGCAATGCTACGGCAATCGTCCGCTCAGCTCAAGAGAAAGTCAGGGCAAGCGCACACTTTGTATAATAATTAAGCGCTCACCCCAAATATCAACGCCGACCGGTATTCGTCCGACCAACCCGCCATTTTTAGCTTGCCCCGCATGCTCATTTTATCCGGCTGCAGACGGGATAAATTCAGTGCAAAACGGCGTAATATCGCCATATTCTCCGCCCCGTCTTCCGCATTAATCGGGCAATCGTCCTCTTTATATACCACATCAGCCTCTAGCCTGCCGATATAAAATGCAGTTTACTGTTTTTTCTTGCGGGTATTGATGGCATCCACTGAAATCACTGCATTTTTTAATATCAGTGAATCTAAGATTTCCAGTACACCTTGTTGTTCGTTTTTCCAGCCCGGGGATTTTTGCTGCGCCGGAATCAAGCCGCGGCTTTTACTCCAAACGGTGATGCTGTGAAGCGCGGTTTTTGTACCGTCGCTAAAGCTGTGGCGCAGGGTTTTACCGTCGATGGCGATTTGTTCCACGCCTTGTGCCGACCGCACTTGATTGACAAAATTAATAAAAATATCCTTCAGTTGCACCGGGGAAAGACGGCGGATAATGCGGGCAATGGTGTCATAGACCGGAATGCCGCGCTGAAACGGCCGGTATTGCCGCAGCCACGCCAAATGACTGTCGCCGAAGCGTTTAATATCCGCCCGACCTTCCGCCCCGGCAATCACCGCACTCATGGTCAGAAACAGGATTTCAAGAAACGGTTTTGATTGATGTCTTTGCGCAGGTCGTCCAATTGCCCGAAAAAGTGAAATAAATTCATGAGATTGCCTTTATTTTGGAAGTGAACGTGATATTAGATCATATTTTGGGGAAAGTGCGATCTTGCCCTGATAATCTACTATATAATTTTATGCTTTAACTTGACATGTATAATCTTATGGGTTATTGAAATAGAAGGTATTTTATACTATGTTGATGATCCGAGCACTCCAATAATCTCTGAGCCGATCGATCCATAGAAATAAAAATTCTATTATCTATTTCTGGCTCTTTTATAGTAAACAGTGATGGAGAAAGGAGTGTCAGCTAATAGCCGCTTTTTAAAATGCTTTCTGGTATTATATACCTTTCCCTAATATTCAGAAGTATAACATGAGATATAAAAGAGATAAGGCGTCAGGAACTTGGTTTGATCCTTCAGACTTTTTATGGAAGATTAAATTTATTCGTGGTTGATGGTTGTGATAATATTTTTTCAACAACAGTTAAATATATTTGACAATCAATAAATAATATTATATTTAATAAATGTTTTCTGAAAATATTCACTTCAATAAAGTGTTTGATTATCCCAAATATGGGGAGTTTTTTACAGCCCGATGGGCTGAAAGAGTGCCCCAAGTATGGAGATATGTATTCTACCCAATGGGTAGTTTCCTTAATGGGAAAAGAAAGAATTGAAAGGCCTTTTTAACAACATATGTTATAATATGTTCATAGTGCTTTAAGTCAAATGCGTGCTTCAAATACTTGTGGATTATTTTTCAATGCATGAGAAATATAGTCTAAGCCAGAATCTCTAGGGATGACCATATCATCTGAAAAAATGAAAACTTCGTTTCCTTTATATACTTTAGCTACATTGTATTGAAGCTGATATAGGAATTTTTTCCTGTTTTTATAATAACTGAGTATGTTTTCAACACCATCATATGAAACAATCCATTTGATATTATCAATCATTTGTATTGTATTAGCTATTCGTTCATGGTCTTCTGGTTTATAATAATTAAGATATAGTCCACTAGCTTTATCAAAGTAAGGCGGATCACAATACATAAAAGTATTTTCGGGAAAGGTTATAACATTTTCAGCAAAAAAATCTTCTGCATCTTTATTATAAACAAAAACACTATCTTTTTTGGATGCAATTAATTCTATACGATTTATTAGCTCTGAATGTGAAAATCTTGCATCAATTTTCCATTTACCTTCTTGTGATAATCCACCAATAACCCCGCCAGTTAATACTCCAGAACAATTAGTTCTATTCAAATAAAAGGTAGAAAAACCAACACCAAAAATACTATGTTCTGATGGATGACGTACTACTTCACGATGCTTTTTCCATTCATCAATATTTAATAATGGCTTAGATATCTGATTACAGAATTTTTCCGTATCGTTTAATATTGAATGCCAAAATGCATAGATATGATAAGATGAGTCATTGAGATGAACATTTTTCACATGTCCATCAATGAGAAGCTGCATTGCAACACCGGCTCCACCTGCATACGGTTCAACGTATTGACAGCCTTCCATTCCGTTCGCAATAATTAGTTCCAAAACAAAAGGGGTTAGCTTTTGTTTCCCGCCGGGGTATCTTAGTGGTGTTCTATATTTAGCCATAATTAGTTATTCATTTTTTTAATTAGTGGGAAAATGCATACAAAAAGACCCGGAATATCATTACTACGGATAACAAAGTTTGGATTATGCACTAGCTGGTTCATCGAGGTTATTGACAATAAACCATCTTGGCGCGTTATTTCTGTTAATGGGCCATGTAATAATTTTACCATTTGTTTGTCAGCTTTGTTTTGAGTTAAATAACTTACAATGTCTCTTAATACATCGGCTAGATTTCTGTCGCTACCATCTGCTTTAACATATTTGGGAGAGCCTTGGGATGAACTTATGTCATCACAATACGCCTTAGCAGATATTTCAATCATACATCTTAGAAGAAAAATAAATGCGATGGGGTGTTCCTCAGGCTTTAATTTTACCATTTCTTTTTTAATATCTAATAGTTTAGATCTATTTGGTCCAAATAGTTTCAGGCTACGCAATAATTTTCTTACTGTTTTTATATCGTTTGTTGAGGTGGCTGATTTTTTTGTAGACGAAGAACTATTATTTGCTGCAGAAGTATTGCTATTTTGCGTTGAGCTATTCGCAGCGGTTCCATTTGTTCCAGAACTACCTGAACTATTCTGTGATGAATTATTTGAGGATGAGTTATTAGTCCCTGTAGGGGCATTTGGAGTAGATGAAGATGTATTATTTGAGTTGATATTAGTCGTGTTTTTTTCGTGTTCAGAGGTGGAAACCCGTACCGTATTAAGAAATCACTGGATGTACGAATATCAGGAAACTTCAATTCCTCTAGGCCAATAGCATAGATAACTGATTCTAATTCTTTTTTATATTTTATGTTTGGATAGTTTAGTGCTAGATCCATAATGGAAGTGCAGTCAACTCTCTCATATATTTCGGGGAGAGCTTCATTTAAAACAGATAGGTTATATTTCCCTGACCATCTTAGCTTTTGTTCAGTTGAATGGTTTTGACCATGTTCAAGATATTTCTCAAGCAGTGTTAAACCATACTCGGGGGCTGAATTTACTTGCTGGTTATGTCTCGCTCGAGCAACGGTTTCCCAGTCATCACGTCCAGCTTTTTGCCCTTGGCCTTCTTGATCTGAGTATCGTTGAGTTTAGAACGATTCTTGCCATTTTAATAGCCTAAATAATCGGGGTACTAAACAGGGCGTCATAACAAGTAGTTTCTAGCAATTATCAGTAGACTTCATTAGGCATAAAAAAGGCCGCAACCCTTTTGGATTGCGACCTTGATAGTCTTTGGCGGACTTTACTAAAAAGTGGTGGAGCTGGCGGGAGTTGAACCCGCGTCCGAAATTACTCTACCTTCAGCACTACATGTTTAGTCAGTCTTTAATTTCACTTACCCACTGCGGACAGACACGCGACAGATAAGCTAGCTTGATTCAATTTAACGTTTCGATCCGCAAGCGGAGGCGTCCACGCGATCTCGTTTGGGTTTGACTCCTCTTGATCCCCGTCTTACGAGCAGAAGCTGGGGAGAGAAGGCTAAGAGCAGGTTATTAAGCTGCTAAAGCGTAGTTTTCGTCGTTTGCGACTATTGTTTTGCGGTTTGTTTACGAGGCCTACCGCACCTCGACATGCACCTTGGGCTTCGCTAATCCCGTCGAATCCAGAATCAGCCCCAATAGGGAAAGATTCTAACAAAAAATAGGGCAAAACAAAAGCCATATTGTCGGTTTTGGATTTTTATCTGGCAGTATCGATATGATTACTTTTGCCGAAATAACCCCGTTGGCAAAATTCTGCGGCAAGACATGCTCAATAAATGAGCAGTTGAATATTTTTGTTTTATGACAGTTATATGACAAAAATAAAAAAATATGCTATTTCATAATGATAATAAAATAAACATAGCGTCATAGCTAGCTTATCGATGGGTTTTTAGGCTGAAAAAAGAGGTTGATCGAGAAAAAAATTGCTCTATATTCGAGCCATAAGTTTTGCGAGACCGTGTGAAAATACTGTTTAATTCGCTCAAAAAGGCAAAACGGATTGGATTTAAAATTTTACGTTAAGGAGACTGAAATGAAAGTTATTAAAAATAAATTTGTCCGCACTTCACTATTCACATTGATGGGTTCTGCAATGGTATTAGCTGCCAACAGCGCCGTTGCGGTAGATATTACCGGTGCGGGCGCGTCCTTCCCGGCACCGATTTATGCCAAATGGGCGGATACTTATCAAAAAGAGACCGGGAATCGGGTAAATTATCAAAGTATCGGTTCGTCAGGTGGTAAAAAGCAGATTATTGCTAAAACCGTTGATTTTGGGGCAACGGATGCGCCGATGAAAGACAAAGAGCTGACAAAAGAGAATCTGTTTCAATTTCCTACGGTGATCGGCGGCGTGGTGCTGGCGGTGCATTTAGACGGGATTCAAAGCGGGGAGCTAGTCCTCGATGGCAATACGGTTGCCGATATTTATCTCGGTAAAGTGAAAAAATGGAACGATGACGCCATTAAAAAATTAAATCCCGACCTGAATTTGCCGAATAAAGATATTGCGGTTATTCGCCGTGCCGACGGTTCCGGTACGACATTTGTTTTCACCAGTTATTTATCTAAAGTCAGCACTGAATGGAAAGAAAAAATTGGTTCTGGTTCAACCGTACAATGGGCATCGGGTTCTTTTGGTGGTAAAGGGAATGAAGGGGTTTCCGCTTCAATCCAGCAACTTGACGGTGCAATCGGTTATGTTGAATATGCCTATGCCAAACAAAATAATCTGCCGTATGCCAGCTTGATTTCTGCCGACGGCGAAGTGGTTCGCCCAAGCTCCGAGAGCTTCAGCAATGCCGCTGCCGGTGCGGATTGGAACGCTTCTTTTGCACAAGATTTAACCCAACAAAAAGGCGCGAATGCTTGGCCTATCACGTCGACCACGTTTATTTTGGTTGAGAAACAACCGGGCAATGCAGAACATGCCAAAGAAACCTTGAAGTTTTTTGAGTGGGCATTGGACAAAGGCGGTGATGAAGCCCTTGCGTTAGATTATGCGGTGCTGCCGACATCGGTGGTCGATACCGTTAAGTCTGCTTGGAAAAGCAATATTGCCGATAAAGACGGCAAAGCAGTTTATTAATCTTTACTGTCAACACAACGGAGTGTGAACCGCACTCCGTTTTATTTCCTAAAGATTTATATAAAGGACGTCATATGTCAAATAAATCCTCAGCGGTAATATCACCCGGTAAGAAAGGTGATATTTTTTTTGAATTGCTGGTCAGGTTTTCCACTTATCTGACATTGTTGATTCTGGGGGGGATCATTCTTTCGTTGATTTTTTCTTCTTTGCCGGCGATGAAAGAGTTCGGCGTTGCCTTTCTTTGGTCTAAGGAGTGGAATCCGCCGTTAGATCAATACGGGGCGTTGGTGCCGATTTACGGCACGTTGGTTACGTCTTTGATCGCCTTGATTATTGCCGTTCCCGCCAGCTTCGGCATTGCTTTCTTTTTAACCGAATTGGCACCGCAATGGCTGCGCCGTCCGTTGGGGACGGCAATTGAGCTGTTGGCGGCAGTGCCGAGTATTGTATACGGCATGTGGGGCTTTTTTATTTTTGCCCCACTGTTTGCCAAGTATTTCCAACGTCCGGTCGGCGAAGTGCTTTCCGGCTTTCCGATTATCGGCTCGCTGTTTTCCGGACCGAGTTTTGGGATTGGAATTTTGGCTGCCGGGATTATTTTGGCGATTATGATCATTCCTTATATCGCCTCGGTGATGCGAGATGTGTTTGAACAAACACCGGCATTGATGAAAGAATCGGCTTACGGTGTCGGCTGCACCACTTGGGAAGTGGTGTGGCGTATTGTATTGCCGTATACCAAGAGCGGTGTGGTCGGTGCAATTATGCTCGGCTTGGGAAGAGCATTGGGGGAAACCATGGCGGTGACCTTTGTGATCGGCAATACTTACCAGCTCGACAGTCTGTCGTTGTATATGCCGAGTAACAGCATCACCTCGGCAATTGCCAATGAATTTGCCGAAGCGGAATCGGATATGCATATTTCCGCGTTGATGGAATTAGGCTTAATCCTGTTTGCCATCACGTTATTGGTACTTATCGTATCCAAATTGCTGGTGCGCCGTTTGTCGAGAAATGAGGGGGCGAAATAATGGCGATGTCAAGGCGGAATAATGACGAAAAGCGCAAAGTGCGGTTGCAGAACAAACGCCGGATCATCAATAACATTGCTATTTTCACTGCGATGCTGGCAATGGTGTTCGGCTTAATCTGGCTGGTCTGGATTTTGTTTACCACGTTACAAAAAGGTGTTGCCGGCTTATCAGCGGACGTCTTCTTTGAAATGACGCCGGCACCGAATGCCGAAGTCGGCGGATTGGCGAATGCGATTGTCGGCAGCCTGATGATGGTTATTTTTGCTACTTTTATCGGCACGCCGTTAGGGGTTCTGGTGGGGATTTATTTGGCGGAATACGGCAAAAAATCGTGGCTGGCGGAAGGTATGCGCTTTGTTAACGACATTCTCTTGTCTGCGCCGTCAATTGTTATCGGGCTGTTTGTGTATGTTTTGTTTGTGGCGCCGGTCGGCAATTTTTCCGGTTGGGCAGGGGTGGTAGCGTTGGCGTTGTTGCAAATTCCGATTGTGATCCGAACGACGGAAAATATGTTGAATCTGATTCCGAACAATTTGAGGGAAGCGGCTTATGCGTTGGGAACGCCGAAATGGAAAATGATTTTGTCGATCACCTTGCGAGCCTCCACCGCAGGGGTGATCACCGGCGTGTTGTTGAGTGTCGCCCGAATTGCCGGCGAAACCGCACCGTTGATGTTTACCGCACTTTCGAACCAATTCTGGAGTCTGGACATGGGCAAGCCGATGGCGAGCTTGCCGATGACCATTTACAAATTCGCTTCCAGCCCGTTCACCAACTGGCAGGAATTGGCATGGACAGGGGTGTTGATTATCACATTCGCCGTCTTGTTACTGAACATTTTGGCACGTGTCGTGTTTAAAAATAAAGAGAAGAAGTAAGGAATAACCGATGAGTATGATTGATTTGACTAAAGCCGAGCCGAAGAGAAAAATTATTGAAGTCAAAGACTTAAATTTTTACTACAGCGACTTTCATGCCTTGAAAAATCTGAATCTGGATATTGAAGCCAATCAAGTCACGGCGTTTATCGGGCCGTCGGGTTGCGGCAAATCCACTTTATTGCGCACTTTTAACAAAATGTATGCCTTGTATCCTGAACAACGGGCGGAAGGGCAGATTTTTCTGGACGGAGAAGAGATTATCAGCAGTAAAAAAGATATTTCGCTGTTGCGCGCCAAAGTCGGCATGGTGTTCCAAAAGCCGACGCCGTTTCCGATGTCGATTTACGACAACATTGCATTTGGCGTGCGACTTTTTGAGAAACTGTCCAAACCGGAAATGGACGAACGGGTGCAATGGGCGTTAAGCAAAGCCGCACTTTGGAACGAAACCAAAGATAAACTGCACAAGAGCGGTTACAGCCTGTCGGGCGGACAGCAACAGCGCCTGTGTATTGCTCGAGGCATAGCGATTAAACCGGAGGTGCTGTTGCTTGATGAGCCGTGTTCGGCACTTGATCCGATTTCAACCGGTATGATTGAAGATCTGATTTTGGAATTGAAAAAAGATTATACCGTGGTGATCGTCACGCACAATATGCAGCAGGCGGCACGCTGTTCCGATTACACGGTGTTTATGTATTTGGGCGATATTATTGAACACGGCGAAACGGAAATGATGTTCAACCGCCCGAAAGACAGCCGCACGGCGGATTACATCACTGGCCGTTTCGGTTAAGAGGAGAAAAAAATGACGTTAAATGAAAAAAAACACATTATGAAACAGTATGATCGTGATTTGAATCATCTGTTATCACTGCTGTTGACCATGGGAAGCCTGGTGCAAAAACAGTTGCATGACGCTTTGCTGGTGATGAAAGGGAATTCGGAGGTTAGTGCGCGTGCGGTTGTGGAAGGGGATCAACAGGTCAATTCAATGGAAGTGGCGGTGGACGAAGCCTGTGTAACGCTGATTGCCCGTCGTCAGCCGTTGGCGGACGATTTGCGGTTTATCATTACAATTCTGAAAGTCGCCTCGGAACTGGAACGTATCGGCGATTCGGTGGATAAAATGAGCCAAACCACCCTGCATGACGATGTAACCATTGAAAAAACGCTACAGGATAAGATTGATGTGATGGCACAAGATGCGATTGCCATGCTGCATGATACGTTAAGGGCTTTTTCCAGCATGAGTCTGGAAGAGGCAAAAAATGTTTATGCCCGTGATATTAAAATTGACAGTCGTTATCAAGAAATTATTACCGATGCCAAAATCGGTATGAAAACCCGAGCTGACAGTGTGGACAGTTTGTTAACGGCAATTCTGGCCGCCCGTGCGATCGAGCGTATCGGTGATCGTTGTCAAAATATCTGTGAGTTTATCTATTATTACCTGAAAGGGGAAGATGTGCGGGAAACGGAAGAGCGGGTTTTTGAGTACGAAAACTGAATTGACCGCACTTGAACGGTGAACAATAAAAACGCGCCTTGTCGGCGCGTTTTCTGTTGGAAAGTGCGGTTTGCTTAGTTCAGTTCGGCACGTAACTTTTTGGTCACATTGACCATGACTTCCAGTGCGGCGTGGGTTTCCGGCCAAGCACGGGTTTTCAAGCCGCAATCCGGATTCACCCACAAACGTTCGGCAGGAATCACATCAAGTGCTTTACGCAGCAAATGTTCGATTTCACTCGCTGCCGGCACACGCGGGCTGTGAATGTCATAAACGCCGGGGCCGATTTCGTTCGGGTATTTGAAATCGCCAAACGCCGTCAATAACTCCATATCGGAACGGGAAGTTTCAATCGTGATGACATCGGCGTCCATGCCTGCGATTGCCGGCAGAATATCGTTGAACTCGGAATAGCACATATGGGTGTGGATTTGGGTTGAATCTTCCGCGCCGAAAGAAGACAGACGGAATGCTTCGGTCGCCCAAGCCAGATAATTCTGCCAATCGGCACGTTTCAACGGTAAACCTTCACGAATCGCCGGTTCATCGATTTGGATAATTTTGATGCCGGCTTTTTCTAAATCCAATACTTCATCATTTAATGCCAATGCAATTTGTTTACACACGGTGGCGCGTTCAATATCGTTGCGCACAAAAGACCATTGCAGAATGGTTACCGGACCGGTCAACATGCCTTTCATCGGTTTTTCGGTCAGGCTTTGTGCATAAGTGGACCAAGCGACCGTCATCGGGTTAGGACGCACGACATCACCGAAGATCACCGGCGGTTTCACACAGCGGCTGCCGTAGCTTTGTACCCAACCGAATTTAGTAAAGGCAAAACCGTCAAGCAATTCGCCGAAATATTCCACCATGTCGTTGCGTTCCGCTTCGCCGTGCACCAACACGTCCAGATCCAGTTTTTCTTGTTGTTCGACCACATAGGCGATCTCTTTTTTCATGGCGGCTTCATATTCTGCGGCCGAAATCGCTCCTTTTTTGAAGCTGGCACGGGCATGGCGGATTTCCGTGGTTTGCGGGAATGAACCGATATTGGTCGTCGGCAGCAACGGCAATTTTAGCCATTCTTGTTGTAATTTGATCCGCTCGGCAAACGGTGATTGGCGCTGATCGGCATTGGCCGGTAGAGAGGCCAAACGTGCCGCTACTTCAGGGCGGTGGATCACGTTGGAAGCGGCGCGGGCATCGGCCGCGGCTTGGCTGGCGGTAAGATCCGCCTGTACGCTGTCACGACCGTGGTTTAACGCTTGTTTAACCACGTTTAATTCTTGAATTTTTTGCAGACTGAACGCTAACCAAGAGTAGAGATCTTTGTCTAATTGGGTTTCCACTGCCAGATCAAAAGGAGTGTGTAATAGTGAACAGCTTGGTGCGATCCACAATTTTTCGCCCAGTTTGGCTTTTAACGGCTCAACCACGTCTAAAATACGGTTCAGGTTGGCACGCCAGATATTACGCCCGTCGATGATGCCGACAGACAATATTTTTTGATAATCTTCAAAAGCGGTTAATTGCTGTGGCGCACGCACCAGATCAATGTGCAAGCCGTCAACCGGCAAACTTTTCAGCAAATCGGCATGTTCGGCAACCGAACCGAAATAGGTTGCCAACAGCAGGTTGGCTTGTACTTTAGCGAGTTTTTCATAAGTCGGTTTGAAAACGGCAACCCATTCGGCAGGCAGATCAACCGTCAGTGCGGGCTCGTCGATTTGAATCCATTCGGCGCCGGCTTGTACAAGTGCGGTCAGGATTTCTGCATAAACCGGTACTAATTTTTCCAGCAGCTCCAAACGGTTAAAGGCTTCTTTGCCTTTTTCTTTTCCCAGCCACAGAAAGGTAATCGGGCCGACAATGGTCGGTTTGGCTTTCAAACCCAAGGCTTGCGCTTCTTGCAGTTGCTGCACATAGTGCGCCGGATTGGCTTTGAATTCGGTATTTTTGTGGAATTCAGGGACTAAATAGTGATAGTTGGTGTCGAACCATTTGGTCATTTCAATGGCGTGTTGTTGCGCATTACCCCGAGCTAATTGGAAGAATTGCTCTAGTGTCAGCGTGGCGCTGTCGAAACCGAAGCGTGTCGGGATAGCGCCGGTCGCCACTTGCAGATCCAAGATATGATCGTAGAAAGTGAAATCGGCAACGGCAACATAATCGGCATTGGCGGCAGCCTGGTGCTTCCAATTTTTTTCACGCAGGGCTTTGGCGATGTCCAATAAATCTTGTTCAGCCAGTTCTTTACGCCAGTAGCGCTCTTGAGCAAATTTTAATTCACGTTTGGCACCGACGCGAGGAAAGCCTGATAGATGAAAAGTCGTCATGTTATTCTCCCAATTAGTCAAATTTATTTAATTTTAAATAGCCGTCTAAATGGCTATCTGTGATGCAGAATGAAGGATTTTGGTGTATTATGCAAGCTAATAATTTTCACAAAGATGATGAATAATTTTAATGAAGCCGATATTTTTAGAACTTCGCCACCTGAAAACATTAATCGCCTTGAAAGAGACCGGCAGCGTCTCTTTGGCGGCAAAACGCATCTATTTGACACAATCCGCTCTTTCCCACCAAATTAAATTACTGGAAGAGCAATACGGTTTAACCCTGTTTGAGCGCAAAACCCAGCCCTTGCATTTTACCGCCGCAGGCGAGCGCTTGATCAAACTGGCACACGATATTTTGCCGAAAGTGATTGAAGCGGAACTGGATTTGGTGCGGGTGAAAGAGGGGGATGCCGGGCAGCTGCGGATTGCTGTAGAGTGCCATACCTGCTTTGACTGGCTGATGCCGGCGATGGATTCATTTCGCCAAAATTGGCCGTTGGTGGAGCTGGATATCGTATCGGGCTTTCATACCGATGCGATCGGCTTGCTGCTGACTCACCGTGCCGATTGGGCGATTGTTTCGGAAGTGGAAGAGACCGCAGGCATTGTCCATCAACCGCTCTTTGCCTATGAAATGGTCGGTATTTGCTCTAAAGATCATCGATTGGCGAACAAGCCGGTGTGGCAGGCGGCGGATTTCGTCGACGAAACGCTGATTACCTATCCTGTGCCTGACGATATGCTGGATTTATTGCGCAAAGTGCTGCATCCGCAAGGCATTAATCCGGCACGGCGAACCAGTGAACTGACGATTGCGATTATCCAGCTGGTCGCCAGTAAACGCGGGGTGGCGGCATTGCCGTATTGGGCGGTGTTGCCGTATTTGGAGCGGGGCTATGTCGTGGCACGCAAAATTACGGAAAACAGCCTGCAAAGCCAGCTTTATGCGGCGGTACGCGAAACGGATGTCAACACGGCATTCGTGCAGGATTTCTACCATACGGTGAAATCACAAAGTTTTTCTACCCTGCCGGGATTATCGGTGTTGGATTAACCGATCCAAAAATGCCTCGTCAATGTCCTCAAGCGAACGGCATTTGTAATCCGCAAGCGCCCAACGCGGATCATGTTCTTCTGCAGCTGACGGCAGCACGATACAGCACATCGAGGCCGCTTTGACTGCGGTCATGCCGGTGACGGAATCTTCGATACCGACCGCAAAGTGCGGTTCAACCCCCAATAAGTCGGCGGCATGCAAGTAAACCGCCGGGTGCGGCTTGTTATAATGCAGTTCGGTGGCGGATGCAATCGCCGAAAAATAGTGGCGGATACCACACTTTTGCGTGATGCTTTCCAATAAATATAACGGTGAGGCAGACGCAATCGCCATTTTAACGTTTCGTTGCGCCAAGCGTGCCAACAATGGTTTCACGCCGGGAAATAACGGCTGCCGTTGCAGAATAAGTGCGGTCGCCGCTTGGTGGTATTGCTCGGTTGCTTCTTCAACGGACAGGGGGGCGGCACCATATCTTCGGTATAAGTGTCGCACAACGTCATCGGCCGGTACGCCGGTCATCTGCTGCATATCAGCGGCAGTGACGGACAAACCGAGACGATTGAAATATTCGATTGCGGCGTGCTGCCACAACGGCTCCGAATCAATCAGGACACCGTCCATATCAAAAATAACCGCACTTATTGTCATATTTTCTTTTTTTCCTTTTTTCCTTAATTTAATTCAGTAATTCAATAATATCTGCCGCACGCTTAATGTAATCGCCGCCAAAGCGGTGGCTGAAATTAAGCAGATAGTACAGCTGATAAAGTGTTTTGCGTTGTCGATAGCCTTTATCGATCGGATTAATGCCGTTATAGGCTTGATAAAATTCGGCCGGCAGATCATAAAACAGTTCGGCAAGCGCCAGATCGCATTCGGCATCGCCCCAATAACAGGCGGGATCAAACACCACGATTTCATTATCACTGATGCCGATATGTTTATAGTAAAACGCGCCGTGCAGGAGGGCAGGTACAGGCTGGTATTTTGCCAGATGAAAAGTAACCGAAGAGATAATATCCTCAAAACGACCGAAATGAATGTTTTTCTCTTTGCACAGTTGCAGTTGCCAGCCGATACGGTTTTCACTGAAGAAATTCGACCAGTTTTTCGACCAAGCGTTGGGCTGATAAACCGGGCCGAGCCAGGTATCATAGTCGAAACCGTATTCTTGATTGCTGCCGCAGGTGTGCAAGGCCGCCAGTTGTGCGCCCAATTCCGCCATTTTGCTTTGCGGCACGGCGGTTAACGACAAAGATTCCATCAGGATAAAACAGCTGTTTTCGGCGCAGCCGACACCGTAAACCCGCGGCACCCGCAATGTACCGCTCTTTGCCAGCAGCGCCAGTTGATCCGCTTCCGTGCGAAACAGCGAACGGTAGGATTTATCGTTGATTTTGACAAAAACAGGGATTTTACCGTCGTCAATAATCCATGCCTGATGCATTTCCCCGTCTTCAACAGGCGTTTTGGATTTTATCGTGTAGTAAGAACCGAATTGTTCAGCCAACAGCTGAGAGATTGCTTTCCACATCATGTCACTCCTAATAAAGTCGCCTGTAATCCTATCTTAGTCGGAACGACTTGATTTTACTGTGATTTGGGTCAAAGTTTGACGGTTTCGTTGCGATTGCCGAGATTAAAGGTTAATTCATGGTTTTTTCATGCTAAAATACCAGCCCGATTTTTTGCACAGAGTAGGTGCGAAAGATAAACGGATTTGACAAACACCATTAACATTTTAATTTAGAACAAGTAGCCTTGCGTATGGGTTACCACTGTAAAAGGATGAATTATGCCAACTATTACTTTACCCGACGGCTCTCAACGTCAATTCGAACACCCCGTTTCCGTTATGGACGTTGCACAAAGCATTGGTGCGGGGCTTGCCAAAGCGACGATTGCCGGTCGGGTGAACGGCGTGCGCAAAGACGCCGTTGATTTGATCAGTGAAGACAGCTCGCTTGAAATCATCACCGCCAAAGATGAGGACGGTCTGGAAATTATCCGCCATTCTTGCGCCCATTTATTGGGACACGCCATTAAACAATTATTCCCGAACGTGAAAATGGCAATCGGGCCGACAATTGACAACGGCTTTTATTATGACGTGGATCTTGACCGCACTTTGAGTCAAGACGATTTGGATCTGCTGGAAAAAAGAATGCAGGAACTGGCGAAAACCGATTATGAGGTGGTGAAAAAGGTTGTCAGCTGGCAAGAGGCTTACGACACATTCAAAGACCGCGGTGAAGAGTATAAACTGGCGATTCTGGATGAAAATATTGAAAAAACCGCCACGCCGGCGTTATATCATCATCAGGAATATATCGATATGTGCCGTGGCCCGCATGTCCCGAACATGAAATTTTGCCACCATTTCAAACTGCAAAAAGTGGCGGGCGCCTATTGGCGCGGTAACAGCGACAACAAAATGTTACAGCGGATTTACGGCACGGCGTGGGCGGATAAAAAACAATTATCGGCATATTTGCAACGGCTGGAAGAAGCGGCAAAACGGGATCACCGCAAAATCGGCAAAGCGCTCGATTTATATCATATGCAGGAAGAGGCGCCGGGCATGGTGTTTTGGCACAATGACGGCTGGACGATTTTCCGTGAATTGGAAACCTTTGTACGCACCAAACTGAAAGAGTACGATTATCAGGAAGTGAAAGGGCCGTTTATGATGGATCGGGTGTTGTGGGAAAAAACAGGACATTGGCAAAACTATGCTGATCTGATGTTTACCACATCATCGGAAAACCGTGAATACGCCATTAAGCCGATGAATTGCCCCGGTCACGTTCAGATCTTTAATCAAGGCTTGAAATCTTACCGCGATCTGCCGTTACGCATGGCGGAATTCGGCTCTTGTCACCGTAACGAACCGTCCGGCTCATTACACGGCTTAATGCGAGTTCGTGGCTTTACCCAAGATGATGCGCATATTTTTTGTACCGAAGATCAGGTTGAAAGTGAAGTTACCGCCTGTATTCGTATGGTTTATGATATTTACAGCACTTTCGGCTTCAATAATATTCAAGTCAAATTATCAACTCGTCCTGAATCTCGAATTGGTTCCGATGAAATTTGGGATAAAGCGGAAGAAGGCTTGGCAAATGCGTTGAAACACAACGGCTTGGAATTTGAGATTCAAGAGGGCGAAGGCGCATTCTATGGGCCGAAAATCGAATTCGCTTTGCGTGACTGCTTAGATCGGGAATGGCAGTGCGGCACGATTCAGTTAGACTTTGCATTACCGGGACGTTTAAATGCTTCTTATGTCGCAGAAGATAATGATCGCAGAGTGCCGGTGATGATTCATCGTGCAATTTTAGGATCGATTGAGCGCTTCATCGGCATTATCACCGAAGAATATGCCGGATTCTTCCCGTCATGGTTAGCGCCGGTGCAAGCGGTGGTAATGAATATCACTGATTCGCAGGCAGAATATGTGCAAAATGTTGTGAAACAACTTTCCGATGCCGGTTTACGAGTGAAATCTGATTTGCGCAATGAAAAAATCGGTTTCAAAATTCGCGAACATACCTTACGTCGTGTGCCGTATATGTTAGTGTGTGGCGATAAAGAGATCGAAGCCGGAAAAGTGGCGGTTCGTACCCGTAAAGGGCAAGATCTCGGCACATTCACCATTGATGAATTCTGCCAAATCCTGAAAAATCAGGTCAGAAGCAGAGAATTGAGGCTGTTAGGCGAAGAATAACCGCACTTTGTGTAGGTTAGTATAAAAAGACAAGCGTTGGCTTGTCTTTTTTAATGATATACACAAGAAATTTAAGTTTTGTGTGCACGTTGTGATAATATGCACAAGAAATCTGTATTTTGTGTGAATGACTTTATAATGTATACAAGAATTAACGGTTTCCGTATGAAGTGATGATATAGATAGTAAATAAAATTAATGACTTACTATTCGATTGAGGGGAGCTATGAACCATAGCGATATCTATCAAATTCCTGATTTATTTCTTTTGAATGATTTAGAAACTAAGGCCGTGTTAAAAGCAAGCAACTTTGCCCATCAAGCACTTGGTGAGTTAAAAGGGGTTATACAAACAATGCCGAACCAAAATATCTTGGTGGGTACATTGCCTCTACAAGAAGCAAAAGAAAGTTCGGAGATTGAAAATATTATTACAACACAAGATGATTTATACCAAAGTTAGATACACCGATTTTATATCTCTCACGCTATATTAATCGTAACAAAGGGCAATATTTCTCCCTACTACAAAATGTAAGAGATACCCAAAATTGGGAAGAATGGCTAGTGTTTATGCTTAATGGTATTGCGGAAACTGCGCAGCAAGCTATTATTTTAATT
>NZ_JSUM01000005.1 GCF_000772535.1 Chelonobacter oris | reverse complement strand
AAATTAAAAAAATTAAAGAATTAATGCAACAACACAAGCAAAAAATCCGGAGTGAATTGCCAAAAACCTATACTCATGAATTAATCAATAATCTTTATAAACATCCCTATACAAAGATTGATTTTGTGATTGAAGATTGTCAAATTCATCGGAATACGGCAACTAAACGCCTGGAAGCTTTGGTAAAGCTAGGTATTTTGAATAAATTAAAAATTGGTAAAGAGAATTTTTACGTCAATATTGAGTTATATAACTTGTTAATGATGCAAGAGAAATAAGTATCAAAAATAACCGTATTTTGTCTTTTTTAGCATGGCCACTACAATTTCTATATTGTTTTATTTTTAAATTACCATGCGCTATTATTACACATTAATTAATCGCTATTGGCAGACCTTGAGCCATGAGCAAAAAACGGCTTTTATTGGATTTCTTGAGACATTGAGGGCAGAGTAGAAAGAACGGTGCTTTGATATCAAAAACTCCTTGCATAAACCGACTTTTTTCTTTAAAATTCACGCCACTTTTTTGCCGTATTCGGCAAGAATTTTCGGTTGCTCGACCGCAAAATTGCGGGGGCCTGCTTAAAATAAATAGAGGAATAAGACTATTAAAGCTGTAAAAAGAGTTCAGACGCAACGCCCGAATCGTATCAATGACGAGATCAAGGTGAAAGAAGTTCGCTTAATCGATGCCGATGGCGAACAGGCCGGGATTGTCGAGATTAAACAAGCATTGGAAATGGCGGAAGCCGCCGCTTTGGATCTTGTTGAAATCAGCCCGAATGCAGAACCGCCGGTGTGCCGGATTATGAATTACGGCAAGTTCCTTTATGAAAAGAGCAAAACGGCTAAAGAGCAAAAGAAAAAGCAAAAGGTTGTTCAGGTTAAGGAAATCAAATTCCGTCCTGGGACAGACGAAGGCGACTATCAGGTAAAACTACGCAGCCTGATTCGCTTTCTGGAAGATGGGGATAAAACCAAAATCACAATCCGTTTTCGCGGTCGTGAAATGGCCCATCAACAAATCGGGGCCGATGTGTTGGAACGTGTAAAAAACGATCTGGCCGAAATCGCTGTGGTGGAGTCCGCTCCATCAAAATTGGAAGGCCGTCAAATGGTGATGGTGCTTGCCCCTAAAAAGAAATAATTAGTGCCGACAAGTAATGAAAGTGCGGTTGTTTGACCGCACTTTCATTCGCCTGATTATCATGATTAATCATACAATGCGGAGTTAATCCAATTATGCCAAAAATCAAAACAGTACGCGGTGCTGCGAAGCGTTTCAAAAAAACAGCTTCCGGCGGTTTCAAGCGTAAACAATCTCACTTGCGTCATATTTTGACCAAGAAATCGACTAAACGTAAACGTCATTTACGCCACAAATCCATGGTAGCGAAAGCTGACCAAGTATTAGTGGTAGCCTGCTTGCCGTACGCATAGTTCATTTCATTCCAGTTAAAATAGATCAAAGGAGATCCCTATGGCCCGTGTAAAACGTGGTGTTGTTGCCAGAGCTCGTCATAAGAAAGTTCTTAAGGCTGCGAAAGGTTATTATGGTGCGCGCTCGCGCGTGTATCGCGTTGCTTTCCAAGCGGTTATCAAAGCCGGTCAATATGCTTACCGTGACCGTCGTCAACGTAAACGTCAATTCCGTCAATTGTGGATCGCGCGTATCAACGCGGCGGCTCGCCAAAACGGTTTGTCGTACAGCCGTTTTATCAACGGTTTGAAAAAAGCGTCTGTTGAAATCGATCGTAAGATCCTTGCCGACATTGCTGTATTCGACAAAGTGGCATTTGCCGCTCTGGTAGAAAAAGCAAAATCTGCTTTGGCTTAATCAGTTAAGTTAAAGTGAAAAAGAAGAGAGCTTCGGCTCTCTTTTTGTTTATATAAAAGTCGCTCCCTGTTGATATCTGCGGTTATTGGGCTTTATCCGCCATCGCAGTGATAAAAATTGCAATTGACCGCACTTTACTGGAAAATAGGACGACTTTACTTTATCAGAGGAATTATTATTATGAAAAAATGGATTGCCATTATTATTGTGGCGGTGATCGCCGGTGTAACCTTAATGAGCAGCTATAACGGATTGGTTCGTGCGGAAGAAGAGATCGATTCGGTATGGGCGAACGTGGAATCGTCTTACCAGCGTCGTGCGGATCTGATTCCTAATATTGTTAACACCGTACAAGGTCAGGCGAATTTTGAACGTGATACCTTGACCGGTGTTATCGAAGCGCGTGCTAAAGCCTCACAAACCAAGATTGATCCTGCCAATATGACACAGGAACAATTGAATCAGTTCCAACAAGAACAAAATTCGGTCGGTTCGGCATTATCTCGTTTGTTGGTGACTGTCGAGCGTTATCCTGAGCTGAAAGCCCATGAAGGGTTTATGAATCTGCAAGCGCAATTGGAAGGTACTGAAAATCGGATTAACAAGGCACGTAATGATTTCAATGCGGCGGCAAGAACCTATAACAGCTATGTTCGTCAGTTCCCGACTAAATTTGCCGCGATGATTTTCGGCTTTAAAGAAAAACCGTATTTCCAAGCGGCGGAAGGTTCGCAAAACGCACCGACAGTCAGCTTTAACTAAGATTCACTTGATAAAAGAGCGGTATCATTATGCCATTATTTGCAAAATCAGCCATTGATGCCACGTTGGTGGAAGCGGCGGTTCGGCAGTTGGAATTACAAACCTCAGCCGAAGTGCGGGTTTATATCGAGAAAAATGCCGAATTGAAAGGTTTAGCAGAAAGCGCTAATCCGATAGTCACGCGTGCAGAGCAGGTTTTCAGTCAATTGGAAATGGAAAAAACCGAGGCAAATAACGGTGTGTTGATCTATGTCGCATTGAAGCAACGCAGCTGTGCGGTGATTGGCGACAGCGGTATTAACCGCTTTGTCGCCGCCGACTTCTGGCAAGGTTGCTGTGATGTGATCACCGCACAAGCGGCGCAAGGAAACCTGACAAAAGGGATTATTGCGGCTTTGTATTTATTGGCAGAAAAATTATCACAGCATTTTCCGTATCAACAAGATGATGTTGATGAATTGCCAAATGAGGTGATAATCCGATGAACCGCACTTTTCGTAAACGGGCTTTAGATTCTATCCGTTGGTTATTAACCGCACTTTGCCTGTTTTTTAGTCTGAATGCGTTGTCTGTTGCTGCCACGGTCGAATTGCCGCCTTCCCCCAACCCGTTTCGTTATGTCAGCGATTACGCCAATGCCTTGAGCGCCGCCCAGCGCAGTGCGTTGGAAAGCAAGCTGGCAGCATACGGCACAGAAACCAGTTCGCAAATTGCCGTGGTGATTATGCCGACGATCGGTGATAACGAGATTGCCGAATTCTCTTTTGCGTTGGTCGACAAATGGGGAATTGGGCGCAAAGGCTTGAATAACGGCGTGTTGATGCTGATTGTGCTGAACGATCGCAAGATTTTTATTGCGCCGGGGCAAGGGCTGGAAGGCGCATTGCCGGATGCAATGTTGTCGCAATTGATTCGCAACGAAATTACACCGCACTTTAAACAAAATAATTATTATCAAGGCATTAATAACGGGCTTGATGCCATTATTGCCGCCAGTAAAGGCGAATATGAGCCGCAAGCCGTACAAAACGACGGCGAAATGGATTGGATTCCGCTGATTTTCGTGGTGATCTTTTTAATCTTTGTCTTTATGGGGCGGATGAATAATAATTATGTAACACCAAGCAATAATCATTACGGCAGAAACGGGCAGGTTATCGGTCGCCGCCGCACCTCGCGTAACGGGGGCTTTGGCGGCTTCGGCGGTGGTGGTTTTGGCGGCGGCTTCGGCGGAGGCGGTGGATTTGGCGGCGGCAGTTCCGGCGGGGGCGGTGCCGGCGGCAGCTGGTAACGGGAAAGAGGTAAATTGCGCACCTGTTATTGAGTTAAATCGATGCTGTGATACAATCGGCGCATTCTTTATTTTTGAGCAGGAATCCCCTGCTTTTTACTGAGGTTATCATGGAAACATTAGACAAAATCAAACAGCAAATCAGCGAAAATCCGATTCTTCTTTACATGAAAGGATCCCCTAAATTCCCGTCTTGCGGATTTTCGGCAAGAGCGGTTGAAGCCTTGATTCATTGTCAGGTTCCGTTCGGTTATGTTGATATTTTGCAAAATCCGGATATTCGCAGCGAACTGCCGAAATATGCCAACTGGCCTACATTTCCGCAATTGTGGGTTGAAGGCGAGCTGGTCGGCGGTTGTGACATCATTATGGAAATGTTTCAACAGGGAGAATTACAACCGATGTTGAAAGAGGTTGCCGCTAAACACGGCGAAGAAGAGCAGGCTTAATCCTTTAAACGCAGCCGTTTCACTACCTGAACCGCACTTTGCTTGATATTCAGACACAAAGTGCGGTTTTTATATTATAAATAAATCTTTACAATGGCCTTGCCTTGCCTTGCCTTGCCTTGCCTTGCCTTGCCTTGCCTTGCCTTGCCTTGCCTTGCCTTGCCTTGCCTTGCCTTGCTTTGCCTTTCTTTGCCTTTCTTTCTAAATCAAGTTGTTTTTTCAGTTAAAGTAATATTGTTAATATTTTCTGTTCATTTTTAAAGCGTTCGGATATAACATGGGGTGATTCGGTTGATCCGTTTTCAGCGGAAGCGATGAAAATTTTCAATGTAAAATAAAGGAATTAATGATGAAGAAATCCCATGATGTATTAAATGATCCGTTTTTGAACAAAGGCACCGCCTTTACACAGGAAGAACGCAAGCAATTGGGGCTGATTGGTTTATTGCCGCCTTGTATTCAAACCCTCGAAGAACAATCCGCTCAGGCTTATGACCAGTATCGGAAAAAAGATTCCGCTATTGAGAAACGTCATTTTTTGATGGAGATTTTTAATACTAACCGCACGCTGTTTTATGCACTGTTTAGCCGACATGTGGTTGAGTTTATGCCGATTGTGTATGACCCGACGATTGCCGAATCCATTGAACGCTATGATGAATTGTTTGTCGATCCGCAATACGCCGCCTACTTGTCGATTAATGAACCTGAAAATATCGAAACGATCCTGAAAAATGCAGCCAACGGCAGAGAGATTAAACTGATTGTGGCGACCGATGCCGAAGGGATTTTGGGGATTGGTGACTGGGGCGTGAACGGCGTGGATATTTCTGTCGGCAAATTGATGGTTTATACCGCCGCCGCAGGCATTGATCCGAGTAGTGTATTGCCGGTTGTGTTGGATGTGGGTACCAATCGTGAGCAATTGCTGCAAGATCCGCTCTATTTGGGCAATCGCCATCAGCGTGTGCGTGGTGATCGTTATTATGATTTCGTTGATCAATTTGTACAAAAAGCGGAAGCGTTGTTTCCGAAACTGTATTTGCATTGGGAAGATTTCGGACGTTCCAATGCCGCTAATATTTTGAATAAATACCGTGATCGCATTCCGACGTTTAACGATGATATTCAAGGCACCGGGATTATTTCTCTTGCCGGTATTTTGGGGGCGTTAAATATCTCCAAACAACAGATTACCGATCAGGTTTACATGTGTTTTGGCGCAGGCAGTGCCGGTGCCGGCATCACCAATCGCATTTATCAAGAGATGCTGCAACACGGGCTAAGCGAAGAAGAAGCGCGCGCCAAATTTTATATGGTTGATCTACAAGGCTTACTGTTTGATGATATGGCGGATTTAACGCCGGAACAGCGCCCGTTTGCCCGTAAGCGCTCAGAATTTCCCAACAGTCAGGAATTAACGACATTGGAAGCGGCGGTTAAAGCGGTTAAACCGACAATCTTGGTCGGTACATCAACCTGCGGCGGTGCGTTTACTGAAAGTATTGTCAAAAAAATGGCGGCGCATAGCGAGCGTCCGATTATTTTCCCGTTAAGCAACCCAACGGAATTGGCTGAAGCCACTGCGAAAGATCTGTTGACATGGACGGAAGGCCGTGCGCTGGTCGCAACGGGAATTCCAACCGATCCGGTCGAGTTTAACGGCGTCAGCTATGAAATCGGACAGGCTAACAATGCCTTGATTTATCCGGGATTAGGATTAGGTGTGTTGGCGTCGGCCGCGCGTATGTTGAACGATACTATGATATCCAAAGCGGCGCACTCCTTAGGCGGTTTAGTGGATCCGGACAAAGCGGGCGCTGCGGTATTGCCGCCGGTTGCCAAATTGCCTGAATTTTCACGCACGGTTGCACGCGGCGTGGCACAAAGTGCGGTCGATCAAAAATTGAATAAGCACCCGATTGCGGATATTGATCAAGCCATTGATGAACTGAAATGGGCACCGCAATACCGCACTTTGGTTGAATAACAGGAAAGGCTATGCAATTTCTCGCCTCAATCGAAAGTACCTTGCCGATTTTGTTTATCATCGCTTTGGGCTACGGTTTGCGTAAAAAAAGGTGGTTTGCCGACAGTTTCGGCGGCAATCTTTCCCGATTGATTTTGAATATTGCCTTGCCGGCCGGGATTTTTGTTTCTATCTTGAAATATTTGGATCGCGACAAGTTATTTTCATTATCCGACGGATTGCTGTATTTTGCCTTGGTGACGCTGCTGGCATATTTAATCGCCTTTCTGCTGGTCAAACTGTTAAATGTGCGGCGCGGTAGGCGTGGGGTATTTATCAATGTGATTGCCAATGCCAACACTATTTTTATCGGTTTGCCGTTAAACGTTGCACTATTTGGCGAAGGCAGTTTACCGTATTTTTTGGTGTGCTATCTGGTCAATACGCTATCGACTTGGACTATCGGCGCTTGGTTGATTGCCAACGATGATCCGACGCTTGATCCCGAGAGGCGGCAAGGCGGTTTTGACTGGAAAAAGCTGATTACCCCACCGATTACCGGTACGCTGTCGGCATTTGTTTTTCTGCTTGCCGATATACCGCTTCCCGCATTTATCAATTCGACGCTGGATTATGTCGGTGAGTTGGTAACGCCGCTGGCATTGCTGTACGTCGGGATTGTGCTGGCGGATGCCGGATTAAAAAATATGCATATTGATAAAGATGTCGCCGGCGCATTAATCGGGCGTTTTATTGTCGTACCGACATTGATGATTGGGCTGATTACTTTCGGCGGCGGCTTTTTGGGGGCGCTGCCGAGTGTTGAGGCACAGACGCTGATTGTTCAATCTGCCGTACCGGCACTGGCGGTATTGCCGATTCTGGCGCATGCAGCCAATGGTGATGTGGAATATGCCACCAATGTCGTGACCATCAGCACATTGCTGTTTATTATTGTGATTCCAATCGTCAATAGTTTACTGCTGGTTTAAGTCAGAAACTCTAGCATTGACCGCACGTTGAGTTTGCGTCAGCATGCGGTTTTTGTCGTCTTCAGCGGATAGTCGTCGGGAAAATATTTTTTACATACTTCCTGAATGATGGCAATCAATGCTAATTCCAACCGGCTGGGCGACAGTTTGTTGGAGGTTGCCATATACAAATGGCATGGCAGTACCGGATCGGTAATGGGAAGTGCGGTCAGCTGTCGGTTTGTCTGCCCCAATGCCAGTACCATCGGCAGTAGAATCGAATGTCCCATGCCGTCCATGACCAAATCCAAAATAAGCTCTTTGCTGTCAACTTCCAGCACAATATTCGGTTTTTTATGGCGCTTTGCCATTTCACTGTCTAATAATTGTCTGAACGTGTTGTTCTCGCTCGGAATAATGAGCGGAATGGTTTCCAGATCATTAGCGTTTATGCTGGTTTTATCGTCAAGCAGCGGATCATCTCTGCGGGTGATCAACATTAAGTGAACATTAATCAACAGCTCATAATCCAGTTCGGCGACAAATGACGGATTGTGTAAAAGCGCAATATTTAATCGGCCTAACTGTAACCGCTCTTGTAAATTGGAGGTCAGACCTTCGGTGACAATTAAGTTCGCATCAGGCAAACGCCGGCAAAATGTTTTGATAATATCGCGTGCAAATAATTTGGATAATGTCGGCGGAACGCCCAATGAAATAGTGCCGGTGATTTTCCCGTTACTTAAACTCATGTCTTCTTTAAGCGCCTCTATCTGCCCAAGAATGGTATAGCAATGTTTCAGCAAGAGATTGCCTGCCTCCGTCGTCTTCACCCCACGTCCGTGGCGAATCAGTAAATGCCGATGCAGCTTGACTTCCAACTGCCGGATTTGTCGGCTCAAGAGCGGTTGCGCGACATTAAGCTCATCTGCGGCACGCGTATAGCTGCCTAATTCGGCCACTTTCGTAAAGTAGACCAGCTGTCTTAAATTTATCATGATTTTTCCCGAGCGTTATTACATCTATTATTTTTGTTATAACTGATAGATATTCTATCAACTTTTTAATAGTTATCCGAGGGAATAGAATAGAAAAAAATCGGGAGGGAACAATGACAAAACAGACTTCAATTCCTTGTATGTTAATGCGGGGAGGCACTTCAAAAGGACCTTTTTTTCGTTTTGACGATTTGCCGCAGGATAATGAAATCCGAGATAACGTCCTGCTGGCAATAATGGGGTCGCCGGATAAACGGCAAATTGACGGTATAGGAGGCGCGCATTCTCTGACTAGCAAAGTCGGTCTGGTGCGCCGTAGTGAGCGAGACGGTACCGATCTGGAGTTTTTGTTTGCGCAGTTACAACCGGAAAAAGAAACGGTCGATACCAAACCGAATTGCGGCAATATGTTGGCGGCGGTGGTGCCTTTTGCACTGGAAAGCGGGTTAATTAAGGCGCAAGGCGATACGACAACGGCCAGAGTATTAACCCTGAATACCGGCATGTATGCCGATATTACCGTTCAGACGCCACACGGACATATCAGTTATGAAGGAGAAGCTAAAATTGATGGTGTGCCGGGCGGCAGTGCGGCTATCCAAATTCGGTTTTTGGATACCGAAGGGGCGGTATGCGGCAGTTTATTGCCGACCGGTAATCGACGTGATGTTTTTGAAATAGCGGATTTCGGCACGGTCGAAGCGACTTGTATCGACAATGGTATGCCAATGGTGCTGATTCGTGCGGATCAGGTACAACGGAGTGCCTATGAAGATGTTGAAGAATTAAATGTCGATGATGTGTTAAAAATCCGCTTGGAAAAATTGCGCCTGCAAGCCGGCTTGAAAATGGGATTGGGTGATGTGACAGAGAAAAATTATCCCAAAATGTGTTTGCTTAACAAGCCGATTAACGGTGGCGATATTCATACGCGCTGCTTTATTCCGCATATTTGCCATGATGCAATCGGGGTGTTGGCGGCGGTAACCGTTGCCACAGCCTGTGTTTTACCGGGAACGGTAGTTGATGAGTTTTCCGCGGTGAAATCGAGTGAACAAGTCAATTTTTCGGTGGAACACCCAAGCGGAGAATTCAGTGTGGTTTTGGGCATGAAAGCAGGGCGGGTAGAAAGTGCGGCTTTACTGCGCACCGCCCGTTTATTAATGAAAGGAGATGTGATGATTTCAAATAACATTTGGCAGCAGGGAGGCGAATGATGAGTTTGGTTATCGATTGCCACGGGCATTACACGACCGCACCGACAGCCTTAGAAACGTGGCGTAAAAAGCAAATCGCCGGGATTACCAATCCCTCGGAAATGCCGAAAGTATCCGATTTAAAAATCAGTGATGACGAGCTGAGAGAATCGATTGAGCAGAACCAGCTTAAATTGATGAAGCAGCGCGGTGCAGACATAACGATTTTTTCACCGCGCGCCAGTTTTATGGCTCATCATATCGGTGATCAGCAAATTTCAGCTACTTGGGCATCTATTTGTAATGAATTGTGTTATCGGGTCGCACAACTGTTTCCCGATCATTTTGTTCCGGTTGCCATGCTGCCTCAATCGCCCGGTGTACCGACCGAAACCTGTCTTGCGGAAATTGATCGCTGTGTCAACGAATATGGCAATGTCGGTATCAATTTAAATCCGGATCCTTCCGGCGGAAATTGGACATCGCCGCCATTAACTGATGCTTACTGGTATCCGATTTATGAAAAAATGATCGAATACGATATTCCGGCCATGATCCATGTCAGCACCAGTTGCAATTGTTGTTTTCATACCACCGGCGCACATTATTTGAATGCGGACACCACCAGTTTTATGCAGTGCTTGCAAGGCGATCTTTTTAAGGATTTCCCCGATTTGCGCTTTATTATCCCGCATGGCGGCGGTGCGGTGCCGTATCATTGGGGGCGCTTTCGTGGTCTGGCAATGATGCTGAAAAAACCGATCTTGGAAGCGCATTTGCTTAATAACATTTTCTTTGATACCTGTGTTTATCATCAACCCGGTATTGATTTATTACTGGATGTCATTCCGCATAAAAACGTGTTATTCGCTTCGGAAATGATTGGTGCGGTGCGTGATATCGATCCCCACACCGGTTTTTATTTTGATGATACCAAACGTTACATTGAAGCCGGTGGATTGAGCGAGCGGCAAAAACATCAAATTTATGAAGAAAATGCTCGGCGGGTATTTCCTCGCCTGGATCGACAATTAAAAGCTAAAGGGTTGTAGCCATGACTGAAGTACGGATTAATCAATTGGGTGTTGTAAAACGCAATATCGTGCGAGCCGACAAAAGTGCGGTAGAAAAACTGGCAAAATTCGGTGTTGCGACCATTCATGAAGCCATGGGAAGAACCGGATTAATGCGGCCGTATATCCGCCCCGTTTATTCCCGAGCCAAACTGTGCGGCACCGCAGTAACCGCACTTTTACAACCCGGTGATAACTGGATGCTGCATGTTGCGGCAGAACAGATTCAGCCGGGCGATGTTATAGTGGCCGGTTGCACGTCCGATTCAAGCGACGGCTTTTTTGGCGAGCTACTGGCGACTTCATTTCGGGCGCAAGGTGGGAGAGGGCTGATTATTGACGGCGGCGTCAGAGATGTCGATGCCTTGCGGCAGATGGATTTTCCGGTATTCAGTAAAGCGATTTCGTCAAAAGGCACGATTAAAGCTACCCCGGGTTCGGTTAATGTTCCGCTTATTTGTGCCGGCATAGTAGTTTATCCCGGAGACGTTGTGATTGCGGATATTGACGGCGTAGTCGTGGTTCCGGCCGAAAAAGCGCACGAGATCGCCGATAGCGCGGAAAAGCGTGAAGCAAATGAAGTTGATAAGCGTGTGCAATTTGAACAAGGGATACTCGGGCTGGATTTATATGATATGCGCCAAAAATTGGCGCAAGCCGGTTTGAAATATATTGATTAGGAGAAAATATGAAATTTGACGTAACGCCGGGGTGGCTGCCTTTCTATCCGACGCCATCAAAACCAACATTAATATTACCGCAGGGTGCGGTTGACGCACATTGCCATGTATTTGGGCCGGGAGCGCGTTTTCCTTATGCGCCCGAACGCAAATATACCCCTTGCGATGCCCCCAAAGAAAAACTGTTTGCCTTGCGTGATTTGTTGGGTTTTGAACGTAATGTGATTGTTCAGGCTACTTGCCACGGTGCAGATAATCGAGCTTTAGTGGATGCGTTGCAGGCGGCAGAGGGAAGAGCCCGGGGAATTGTGACGGTAAAACGAGATGTCACCGATCAAGAATTGAAGCGTTTGGATGCGGGCGGCGTCAGAGGCGTCCGCTTTAATTTTGTCAAGCGTCTGGTTGATTTTACGCCGAAAGAAGAATTGATGGAAATTGCCGCGCGAATTGCCCCGCTGGGTTGGCATATTGTGGTCTATTTTGAGGCGGCCGATTTAGCGGAATTATGGGATTTTTTCACTCGGTTACCGACGATTGTCGTGGTCGATCATATGGGTCGTCCTGATGTGAGTAAATCGGTAACGGGAGAGGAATTCAATTTATTTATCAAATTAATGAAAGCGCATCCGAATATATGGAGCAAAGTATCTTGCCCCGAACGATTAAGCAAAACCGGGCCAAAAGCGCTCGACGGCGAACAACATGCTTATACGGATGTCGTGCCTTTCGCCCGACGTTTGATACGGGAATTTCCAGACAGAGTATTATTCGGTACTGATTGGCCGCACCCGAACTTGAAAGATCATATGCCGGATGACGGATTATTGGTGGATTATATTGCGCAAATTGCACCGACGGAACAATTACGAAAAAAACTATTGGTAGATAATCCGATGCGGCTTTATTGGCCGGAAGAAAAATACGAAAGCAATCAGAAATAAGCGTGATTTTTTTATATATTATGTATATTTGGAGAAGAAAATGAGTAAAAAACGATTTTATCAAGAACTCTATTTTCAGGTTTTAATGGGAATTTTGGCTGGAATAGCATTAGGGTATTTTGCGCCTGAATTTGCTGTGCAAATGAAACCGCTGGGCGATGCGTTTATTAAACTGATTGCAATGATTATCGGGCCGATTATTTTCTGCACTATTGTGACGGGCATTGCGGGCATGAAAGATATGAGCGAGTTGGGGAAAGTCGGCGGCAAAGCACTGATTTATTTCTTTATCATATCGTTTATTGCTTTGATTATCGGTTTATTATGGGGGCATTTAATTCAACCCGGAGCAGGGTTCAATGTCGATCCGGCAACATTGGATACCAGCGCTATTGCCAAATATACTGAAAGTGCGCGTAATATTAATTTGACAGACTTTGCCATGAATATTATTCCTTCAACGTTTGTCGGGGCATTTTCCTCAGGTAACGTCTTGGCTATTCTATTGGTTTCTATTTTATTCGGTTTTTCATTGTCCGCACTTGGTGAAAAGGGAAAGCCGGTTTATAACTTGATTGACAGCATATCTAAAGTATTTTTTCATAATGTTCATCTGATTTCCAAACTTTCCTCAATCGGCGCATTCGGCGCAATTACCTATACTATCGGCGCTTACGGTTTGGCTTCGTTAATTCCGCTGGCTAAATTGGTGTTAGGCTTTTATATTTTACTGGTGCTGTTTGTCGTCATTGTCTACGGCCTTATTGCACGGTTATGCGGAGTGAATCTGTTTGCTTATTTAAATTTTATTAAAACAGAGCTATTGATTATTTTAGGAACCGGCTCTTCATCTGTCGTATTACCGCACTTGATGGAAAAATTAGTGCGTTTGGGTTGTCCTAAATCGGTTGTCGCACTAGTGGTTCCGTCAGGGTACTCTTTTAATTTGAACGGCACGAATTTATACATGACGATGGCCATTATTTTTATTGCCCAAGCGACGAACACCGAATTGAACGTCGCTAATCAAATTATTTTATTGATTGTTGCCATGTTAACATCCAAAGGAGCCGCCGGAGTAACGGGAGCGGCATTCGTTATGCTGACAAGTACATTAATCGTATTGCCGGTTGTCCCGGTTGCAGGAATGGTACTAATTCTGGGGATTCATCGTTTTGTCGGTACAGGATTGGCTATTGTCAACCTGATTGGTAACGGCATTGCCGCGATCGTAATTTCAGCATGGAACGGTTCATTTAATTGCCAAATGATGAAACAAACGTTAGAACACGATAATTCGGACGGATAGTTGAAGCTAACACTATTCAAACAAATGTTCGGCACCAATTGCCCCCTAACTTGAAAGTTCATATGCCGGATAATCCAAAAAGTAAGGAGTTAAAATGGAGATTAAAATTTGGAAACTAGGCATTATGGCTATATTTCCATTATTATTATGGTTTACACCCCCTCCGGAAGGATTAACAGTTGAGGCATGGAAATTATTGGGTTTTTATTTGGCTGCCATTCTAGGTCTTATTCTAAGACCGTTTTCAGAACCCTTAGTATTATTAACCTCAATGGGCTTTGCGAGTATTTTTCTAAATAATACGAGTTCACTCCTTACCGGCTATTCAACAACTACAATTTGGTTGGTGTTTGCTGCATTCTCTATTAGTACGGCATTCGTAAAAACAGGATTAGGGAAAAGAATAGCCTATTTAATGATTAGATCATTTGGCAGCACTACGCTTCGATTAGGCTATGTGACAGCATTTCTTGATTTTATTATTTCTCCGGTTACTCCGTCAAATACAGCACGTAGCGGAGGCATCGTTTTTCCTATAATTCACGCTATTGCAAAAGCACTCGGTTCAGACCCCGGAGAGTCGGCTAAAAGAGCCGGTTCATATTTAATGGCGAATGTCTATTTTGTTATGAAAGTGACAAGTTTTATGTTTATTACGGCAATGGCGCCTAATTTGCTTACTGCTGAATTTATGAATAGAATATTAGGGGTAGATCTTAATTGGGGAAATTGGGCTGTTGGTTTAGTTGTGCCGGGTATTATATTGTTATTAATATTTCCATTGCTTGGTTATTATTTAGATAAACCAGAAATAAAATATATTAATAATAAAAAGATTGCTGCAGAAGGATTGAATGAACTGGGATCATTAAAGAATAGTGAGAAAGTATTAATAGTAATATTTACATTAGCGCTTCTAGGGTGGGCATTGCCTTCAATATTCGGACTCATAGGATTGAAACTATCAATCAATGCGACAGCGGTTGCTCTGGTGGCGATGGTATTAAGTTTCTTATTTGGTGTCATTACCTGGAATGATATGTTGGCAAATAAAGGCGCTTGGAATACATTAATATGGTTTGGCGGTATAATCGGCATGGCGACAGCTTTGGATAAAGCAAACGTTTTTGATTGGTTGGCTCAATTATTAGGCGACAATATCAATTTTGGCGATAATCCTTTTATCATTCTGATCATTATAGGTTTGTTAAGTATTATTGTTAGATATTTTTTTGCTTCAGCAAGCTCATATGTTGTCGCGATGTTGCCGGTTTTTTTGACTGTCGGCAAAGTTGCCGGCGCAGATCCTATGGCGTTGGCATTATTACTTGCAGCAACAAATTCTTTCGGTGGGTTATTAACGCACTATGGCGCCGGAGCTGCTCCGATTATTTTTGGTGCCGGATATAATAGCGTTGTTAAATGGTGGGGAATGGGGGCTATTATGGCGTTGATCGCTTTTATTGTGTTTATGACCATCGGTTATGGCTGGTGGGGATTAATCGGTTTAATACAGCCATAAACTATATGGATATGGCATAGCGGAAGATAGGTAATTTTCCGCTATGCCTATATCGATTTGATATTTTAATAATCAGGGCGAATAGCTTAACTCACCACGTTACCGATCAGACTACGAGTGGTCGTATTGACTTCCACCAGTTTCACCTGTAATTGATCACCGATTTGATAGGCTTTTTGCTCTTTGATATACAGTGCCAGTTCGTCGCTGTTGACGCTGATTTCCTCTTTTTTATCATGCAAAGTTGAAATCGGAATGAATACGCTGGCGCCATTGTCGAGTAGCAGCACACGCAGACCGCCGCGGCTGACATCTTGTACTTCGGCTGTGAAAATCGGGTTTTGTGCCAATTGTGGGGCAAAATAGTAGGCGTACAGCCAGTCGGCAATATCACGTTCCACCATGCGGTTTTGTTTACGGGCTTCCTGTAAACGCGCCAGAATGTCACCCGCCGGTTTGACCGCACTTTGACCCAATAAACATTGCTTGATAATACGATGGTTGACCATGTCCGAATATTTACGAATCGGCGATGTCCAAGTGGCATAGGCACTCAAGCCCAATCCAAAGTGCGGTGCGGCTTCGGCTTTAAATTCAGCAAACGTTAGGAAGCGGCGCAAGCGCATTTCAAGGAAGCTGAAATCACAGTGTTCAATATCGTGACGCATTCGGCAGTAGCCGTCCAGTGTGGTCAGTTGGTCGACGGCATAGCGTGCGTTCAGCTCGTTACGGTTTTCATCGTTTGCCAACGTAGCCAACAGAAAATCGTGCGCAGCTTGCAGAAATTTTTGATCGAAACCGCTGTGGGTGTTGAAAATACCGCACTTGGCGTGTTTGTCCAGATACACCGCAGCGCTGGTGTTGGCGATGATCATCGCTTCTTCTACAATCTGGTTGGCGATACGGCGGTATTTGGCGTGAATGGCTTTTACTTTGCCGTCTTGTTCCAGTTCAAAACTGTAATCCGGACGCTCTTTAAACAGCAAGGCGTGGGTTTTACGCCATTCTATGCGAGCCAAGGCGAAGCGGTGTAGCCGTTCGATCTGTGCGGCAATCTGTTCGTTTTGCGGCTGCCAGTGATTGGCTTTTTGCTCCAAGAGATCGGAAACTTCATCGTAATCCAATTTGGCTTTCGATTCGATCCATGCCGCAGTAAAGTGCGGTTCGGCTAGGATTGCGCCATTGAAATCGGTTTCGATGGTGCAAACCAACGCCGGGCGTTTTTGTTGTGGCATCAATGAGCAAAGTTCGTCCGATAACTCGCGCGGCAGCATCGGAATATTGAAGCCGGGCAAATAATTGGTGAAACAGCGCTGTCTGGCGTCTTGCTCAATTTGTGAGTCTAACGGAATATAGGCGGTCGGATCGGCAATCGCCACTTGCAATTGCCAGCCGTTAGCGGTCGATTCGATATAGAGCGCATCGTCCATATCTTGCGTTGATGCCGCATCGATGGTGACAAAATTCAACGCGGTCAGATCTTTACGTTGTAATTGTTCATCGTTGAGACGATAGTCGTCTAAGCCGGCAACCGGCGTACGCGGCTGCTGATGGCGGGCAAGAGTTACCCACCAAGGAGCAAAGTTGTCGTCTGCACGGCAGATAAATTGTGTGATTTGCGCAAAAAATGCTTTGTCGTCACGCAACGGATGTTTTTTCAGCTCGGCGACAACCCAGTCGCCCTCTTGCAGTTCTTCTTCAATGGTGTCGACTTTATTGGCAAGGATTAAATTTTTGATGTTGGGGTGATCAACCGCCAGCTGTAATTTCTTTTCTTTGTTAAACCGCACTTTGGCGATAAAACGGTTCAACATCGGTTCAATCAGCGCTTCCGGTTCGGCTTGTTCTTTGTCGCCGTTGCTGGTGATCACCGCTTTGATTTTATCGCCGTGCATCACTTTTTTCATGGCCGGCGGGGCGATAAAATAGCTTTTTTTATCGGCTTCGAGAAAGCCGAATCCTTTTTCATTCGCTTTAACCGAGCCTTCGATGCGCGGTTTGTTTTCCCGAATTTGTTGTTTGAGTTGGCTTAACAGCGGGTTGTTTTGAAACATTCAATGATCTCTTATATAAGAAAAAGCAGTAATAGGGATTACTGCTTATTGGGAATCGGCAATATAGGCGGGTAGCCCGCCTATAAATTTATTCGGCGTCCAGTTCGTTCATGGCGGCGATATTGAAACCGCCGTCTACATGTAACACCTCACCGGTTACGCCGGAGGCTAAATCGGAGCAAAGGAATGCGGCGCTTTTGCCCACATCTTCAATCGTCACTGTACGGCGTAACGGGGTGACGGCTTCACAGTGCGACAACATTTTTTTGAAGTTTTTGATGCCGGAGGCTGCCAACGTGCGGATCGGACCGGCGGAAATCGCATTGACACGAATGCCTTCTTTACCCATGGCGTTAGCCATGAAGCGGACATTGGCTTCCAGTGAGGCTTTTGCCAGCCCCATGACGTTATAGTTTGGAATCGCACGTTCGGCCCCCAGATAAGACAGGGTGACTAAGCCAGCGCCCGAATTCAGCATCGGACGTGCCGCTTTTGCCATTGCAACGAAGCTGTAAGAGCTGATGTCGTGTGCAATTTGGAAACCTTCGCGTGTGACGGCGTTAACATAATCACCGTCCAATTGGTCGCCCGGTGCGAATGCAATGGCGTGTACGAAACCGTCGAATTTGTCCCAATGCTGACTTAAGGCTTGGAAGCAGTTTTCGATGTCGGCATCACTTGCTACGTCGCAAGGAATCACAATGGAAGAATTGAAGTCTTTGGCAAATTCTTCAACACGCGGTTTTAATTTGTCGTTTTGGTAAGTGAATGCCAATTCTGCACCCGCTTCGAACATGGCTTGGGCAATACCGTAAGCGATAGAACGGTTGCTGGCAACACCGGCGATTAAAATACGTTTATTCGTTAAAAAACCCATAAGACTCGATCCTGTTATGAAATAAAAAGAGTGGTTGTAAACGGCGACAAAGATGCCTGCGCAGTTCGCAAATTGAAACGGCGTGATTATACTGCAATTTGTCGATGGATTCTATGCTTATCAAGAATCATCCGGTTTGTTTTGCTGATTTTTGAATAACAATAACGAGGCAATACCGATGGCAGGTACAAGCAGCCATTTTCTTCCCAATAATAAACGGGTCGAGAGGGAAATCAATGATGAGCGGATAATCGGATTGGATACCGCTTTCAGGTAGCTTAACGGTTGACGAATATCCTGCCGTGTTTTTTCGCTTTGTAGGCGGAATTTATTGCGCAATACTTCGCCTTTCAGTAACAATAATTCGCGCTCCAGTTCTCTATTGCTTGGCATAAATCCTCCTGCGTGCGCTCTATTTTGCGGAATTGACGCTTTGTTTGATAGCGGCAATATCCAATTTAACCTCTTTCAGGGTTTGGTCGAGGAAGCCGCGTTGTTTGCGCATCAGGCGAATGATTAGAAACGCAAAAATCAATACCAAGACGAAACAGCCTGTTGCGATAAGCATAAACACATGGAATTTCTCTTCCTCCGGCAACCAAGCGTTCAGGGCGAAAATCAGGCTGAGACCACAAAGCAACAATAAGAGAAAACTACACAGTGCGAAAACGACCACCAGCAGGATCTTTTCCTTTTGTTCGTTGAGTTCCAATTTCGCCATTTCCAGACGGATGCCGACTAGCTCAAGTGCGGTCACGAAACTGCTTTTTACGCCGGATTTAATGTTGTTCATCGTTTGCATTTCTTATCTCCTGTAACAGAAATATCGGGAAGCCGTCAATACGGCTTCCGCCATGCGCCGAATTATTTCCGATTAATCAATAAACCTGCTACAAAAGCGACACCGGCAGCCAAGCCGATCGCTTTATAAGGATTGTCCTGAATCAGGGCATCGGACTGTTTGGCTGCGTATTTGGCTTTCGCCGACACTTTGGACTGAAGATCGTCCAGCTGCTGACGGTAGCCGTCGGATTGTTCGCTTAAGCGTTTTTTCAATTTTTTGAACTCGTCGGATCCGACATCTTTGCCGGCTTCAAACAAGTCTTCGGCAGATTGTAGGATATCTTGCAACTCGGAAAGTAGCTGTTCACGTTTATTTTCAAAATCATTTTTCATACTATTTTCTCCATTTGATTAATATTATGTTGCGGTGTTCAAAATTTATCCTAAGACATTATTTGAATAAAATCAAAGCGAAAAGTCAATCTTTACAAATTGACAAACGCCGTTATGCCGGGTTGTCGATGTCTTTAAAGATGACATTCAGACCATGCTGTTGCTGTAGCCATTCGCCGAGTTTTTTGATGCCGTAACGTTCGGTGGCATGGTGTCCGGCGGCATAAAAATGGATGCCTTGTTCACGGGCGGAGTGAATGGTGCGTTCGGAAACTTCCCCGCTGATAAAGGCGTCAATCCCTTGTGCCGCCGCCAAATCGATGTAATCTTGCCCGCCGCCGGTGCAGAGGGCGACAGTGCGGATTGTCGCTGGGGCATTGTCGCCGCAATGCAGTGGTTTGCGCTGTAACACCGTTTCGATACGCTGTGCCAATTGTTCACCTGAAAGTGCGGTTTCCAGCTTGCCGTAAATCGGGATGGATACCGCACTTTGTTCAAGAGATTGTAAATTTTTGATCCCTAACATACCGGCTAATAAGGCGTTATTACCCAGATCAGGGTGAACGTCCAGCGGCAGATGGTAAGCATACAGATTGATGTTGTTTACTAAGAGCGTGCGCAGGCGGCGGCTTTTCATGCCGCGAATCAGCGGGCTTTCATTTTTCCAAAAATAACCGTGGTGCACCAACACCGCATCGGCCTGCTGTGCTGCGGCATAATCTAACAGCGCCTGACTGGCGGTGACGCCGGTGATGATTTTGTCGACCGCACTTTTGCCCTCGACTTGCAAGCCGTTCGGGGCATAGTCGCTGATGGCTTCACTATTTAATGTACGGTTTAAAAGTTGTTCCAGTTCAAGGTGGTTAATTGTCATGATGGTATTCCAATTGCTGATGTTATGTTGATTCGTGATGCCCATTGTAGGGAAGTCGGGCAAAAATAAGCAAGAATAATTTGATTTGTGTTAAATTTTTGTGCTATACCTATAGACGTTACGCAACTCTTTTATTTTATTCATATTTTGATTTAAGTTGTGTAATACCTCATCAATTGTGACAGGAGGAGTTTATGCTACATTATGCTGTTGTGTTTTTTATCATTGCGCTGATCGCGGCGGCCTTAGGGTTTGGCGGCATTGCCGGAAGTGCGGTCGGGATTGCGAAAGTACTGTTCTTCGCTTTTTTGATTTTGGCAGTGATATCGTTTTTGTTCGGACGACGACGTTAGCCGACACAACCTAAAAGAGACAATATGAAGAGCGGCAATAGGGTTTCCTATTGCCGCTTTGTTATGGGGTTGTTTTAATAACGATTATGAGTTGACAGACAAATCGGCCACGATGGTTTTGGCGGTATTGATTTGACCGTTTTGTGCAGATGCCAGCGCACTGTCCAAATCATGAATTAAACGATTTAGCTTGTTGGCTTTGTAAGTCACGTCGGAAGCCAGACGGTAGTTGTCTTCGGAATCACCGGTGTCTTTCAGTAAGGCGGAGACATTTTGTTTGGCTTGCAGTGCCAACTCTTTTGCCGCTTGTGCATCGGCAGCGAACGTTGCCGGATTGTCAGCCTGTTTTAAGCCGGCGATTTTGCTTTGCAGTTGCTCGTAGGCGCTGTCAAAACGGTTGTTGTTGATCGGTGCTTTTTTCAGGGTTTGCGCCGAAATCGCCGCTTCAATTTGGGCATTTACCGGATTGTCGCCGGTCAGGCGGGCTTTTGGCTGCGCCGCAACCTCAGAAGCCACGGCAACGGTGTTTAACGGCTGGGCGGAGATTGCCGCTTCGATTTGATCGTTAATCGGGTTGTCGGCCAATGCACCGAAACTGGCAAAAGCGACAGGTAAAGCAATCAGAAGTTTGTGTGAGAATTTCATCGTTATATCCTTTTAAATTAGGTTAATTAATAAGAAAAGCATTATTGCTTTTGACGGGGCCTATAGTAATATGAGTTTTATTAAATGAAAATATCGAATTTCTTAATTCATAATTAAGTAAAATTTAATAATGAGGATTTATGCTGGATTTGAAAGCGATGGCGATCTTCGCCAAAGTGGTGGAACTCGGGTCGATGCAGGCGGCGGCACAGCAGTTAAACGTTACATCGGCGGCAGTCAGCCAATACATCAGTAAATTGGAGCAGCAGCATAAAATCAAATTACTGAACCGCACAACCCGCCGTTTAAGTTTAACCACCGCAGGCGAAGGGTTTTATCAGGGCTGTGTCACCATGCTGAAAGGGGCGGAAAGTGCGGTCAATACGCTGGAAAGTTTGCGTGATAACCCGATCGGCACGTTGCGGATTTCAGCGCCGACCGGAATTGCCGGCGGCGTGTTTGCCGTTGCATTGGAACGGTTGTTAACGCAAAATCCGGAGATGAATATTGAATTGCAGTTTTCCGATTCGATAGTCGATTTGTTGGAAAATAAAATTGATATTGCGATTCGGGGGGGAATGGGGGCATTACAAAACTCGAATTTGATCGCCCGTCATCTGCTGGATATACGGCGGATTACTTGCGCCAGCGCCCGTTATTTGCAAGAGTCCGATATGCCGATCAACACGCCGCAGGATTTATTACGACACCGTTGGATTGGCCCGCCGAACCCTGAGGCACAACGCCAGTATTACACCTATCGCCGTGAAGGACAAAGTGAGATTGTGCTTACCCCGACGATCAATGTCATTTGTGACAGTATGTTGATTCGCCGATTGTTGACCGTTCAGCATATGGGCATTTCAATTCATGCCGAACGGGAATTGGAGGCCTATTTAGCTAGCGGCGAGCTGGTACATATTTTGCCGGACTGGGAATTGGCGACCGTCAGTTTATATCTGGTGACGCCGAACCGTGCCGATTCGACTAAAGTGCGGTTGGGGATTGAAGCCATTCGCGAGAGTTTTTTAGGTTAGGTTATCTCGATTATTCTTCGTTTTAAGCTAATAATCTTTTAAATGACGGCACCCTTATCGGCCGATCGGAGATTCTTTATAATCCTTAACACCAAGCGGAACGAAAGATGTTCCGCTGATTTATCCGCTTGTTTAGTTAAGGAACACCGATGAAAAATATCCTTGTGATTTCAGGACACCCGAATTTGGCGCAATCCGTTGCCAACCGTACGATTCTGGAAAAATTAGCGCAGGCACTGCCGAATGCCGAGATTCGTAAATTGGACGAACTGTATCCGAATTATCATATTGATGTGGCGGCAGAGCAGACCGCACTTGAAAAAGCCGATCTGATCGTTTGGCAATTCCCGTTTTACTGGTATTCCATGCCGGCGCTGATGAAAAAGTGGCTGGACGATGTGTTTGTGCATGGCTTTGCCCACGGCTCGAGCGCAAAATTGGGCGGCAAGCAACTATTGGTTTCAATCACCACCGGCGCACCGAAAGGCGCTTATGCTAAAGATGCGTTTATGCGCCATGATGTTGAAGACTATTTCGCTGCGCTGGAAAGTACCGCCGTGTTGTGCAATTTAGACTTGGTGTCGCCGATGTATCTAAACGGGGTCAGTTATGTCGGGCGGGATCAGGCGGCGGTTGCGCAGCAACAAGCGGAAGCCGGTGCTTATGCCGATCGTCTCATCGCCCAAATCAACAGTTTATAAGGAGAGCGCTATGTATTTGATTAATATTGTTCTTAAAACCGATCATCTGTCGGACGATGAACAGCAAGCGATGCTAGATCAGCACCGCACTTGGTTTGCCGATTATTTTCAACAAGGTCATTTTTTGTTATTGGGGCCTTATCTTGATCAGCCGCATTCCGGCGTGATTATTGCACAAGCTGAAAATCGGCAGCAACTGGAAAAGATATTGGCGGAAGATGTTTATTATCCGAATCTGGCGTCCTATGAGGTGCGTGAATTCAAAGCGGCAATGGTGGCGGAGAATATCAAACGGTTTCAAGGCTGATTGAACCGCACTTTACCCGAATTGCGATAAGCAACAAAAAGAGATGGCGTAAGTGAAGCTTACGCCATTTTTTCACTTAAAAATTCAATCAATGTCCGAATTCGCTTGGCTTTTTGACTGTGCTGCACATAATATAATGAAAGCGGCGGATAGGTTTTCCAGTGGGACGGCAATACCGGAATAAAGTCAGCCGCATCGGCTTCCAGCTTTAAAATCGGTTCGAATACACGGCCGATTCCCAGCCCTTGACGGACGGCATCAATAACCACTTCCAAACTGTTTGCGATCAAGGCGCTTGGCATTTCAAGCGTTACATCGTGTCCGTTTTCGTTCAAGGTGAGCGGAAAAAGACGGTTGGCGGTCATAAAACGAAATCCGATCAAATTATGCTGTTTCAATTCGGCAATCGAGGTCGGCACGCCGAATTGTTTCGCATACTCTTTTGACACGTATAACCCGCCTTTAAACGGCGCAAGCAGTTTGCGCGCCACCATATTTTCTTCAATCGAACTGCCGAAACGAATGCCCAGATCAAAGCCCTGTTTGATGATGTCCACCGTGCCGTCGTAAACCGAAATTTCCAGTTGAATGTCAGGATAACGGCGGCAAAATTCGGCAAAGTGCGGTTTGAGAATCAAGAGATAGGCGATTCGCGGCACGGTGATCCGCACTGAACCGGACGGGATGTCTGCCAAATCATGCACGCTTTCGAGTGCTAAAGTCAATTCTTGCATGGCGGGCTTGGAGTGTTGATACAGCTGGATACCGGCTTCGGTCAATTCGATTTTGCGTGTGGTGCGGGTAAACAGCGGCAAGCCGATGTGCTGTTCCAACAGTTTCAGCGAGTTGCTGACCGACGGCGAGGCGATTTCCAGTTTTCTGGCGGCTGCGGCAATACTGCCTTCCGTTACGATAGTATGAAAAACGGTGAGATAACCGAAAATCGAGCTGTTCATGCGGCTTCCTATGGTTGGCTTTTAATACATTATCGATTATAAGCGCAGAAGTGCGGTACAACAATGAAAAATGCGGTGGAAAACGGCGCGATTTTCCACCTGCGGTAAAGATTATGGTGTCTCTAAGACGTTAAAATTCAATCCGCCTTTATTGCGTAACAGATTCGGAGTGATGGGTACGGCTTGTTTGTCTTGCAGCATCTCCGCCGATTTCGTCAAATACTCTTGAAAGTGCGGTGTCCGGCGGTGCAGCTGGTAAGCGTGCTCATCGGCATAAATCTCATAGAAATACCAACGGTTCGGTTGATCTTTTTCAGTGGCGGCATACATTGCCAAAACGCCTGATTCCACCTTGATCGATTGCGCCATTTCCGGCAGCACAAGCGCTTTGAATGCATCGTTAAATTCGGGTTTGACCTCAACAATCACCAGATTATTGATTGTTTCCGCCCGCTGTTCGATTTTTTTATCGGCTAAAAATTGCGGCTCCAACAAAATCCGTTTTTTATGATCGGTCAAAATCGAGGGCGACGCCTGTAAAAAAGCCCGGTATTGCGGTGATTGAATGTGGGTTTGATAGGCGGCGTCATCCGCATAAATTTCAAACATATATACCAGATTCGGATTGTCTTTTTGTGCGGCGGAATACATTGCCAGCGTGCCGCTTTCTTCGGCAAGCGATGTGGTGATATTGTGCAGACCGACGGCATGATATTGTTCGGTTTTTTCAGCGGGCTGAACGCCCAATTCGAACAGATTGAAAATCGGTGCAGCCTGAGCGGAAAGTGCGGTACAAAAGGTCATGGTCAGTATCCATTTGGGTAAAAAAGTCATGAAATTTTCCTTATATTCGCTAAGTGCGGTGTAAAACCGTTTTACTTTTTCAGCCGTTCGATCAGTTGCTGCTGATATTGAGGTAATCGGCTGCTGCTGATGTTTTCAAAGGCGAGCGGCGGCAAATAGGTCATTCCCGCATGTAATGCGCTGGCTTTCATCGGCAGAAAGACATCGTCGAGGCTGACACCGATTCTGCCCGAGGCGCCATAGGTGGAACTGCCGCCGCCGGCGGTGGTGACAATCAGCATTTCTTTGCCTTGCCACAATCCGGGTCCGACACTACCCCAAGTATCGTTGAGATAGGCTTTCATCATCGGGGTAATATTGAACCAGTGGGTCGGAAACATAAAGACGATACGGTCGTGCTGCCGTGTAATCCGCCGTTCTTCTTCGCCGTTGATGGCGCGGGTATCAAAACCGTAAAGGGTTTCCAGATTGCGTACCGTTACGCCCTCGACACTTTCCGCAGCCGCCTGTAAGCCTTTCGTCATGACTGAGCGTTCGGGATAGGGGTGGGAAACAATCACTAAGGTTTTGATGTCGGTTTTTTCATTGCTATAAGCTTGTCCCGTCGCAAGTAGTGCGGCGGTCACGGCGAGCGCACCTTTGACAAATGTTCTGCGATCAAATTTTGACATGGTGAATTCTCCTTGAATGTGGTTTTTATTTAATGAAACATGGCGTTGACGGCGTTATCCCTTAATCTTTTATACTCCGCACTTTGCGCCGTCGTCGGATCGAGATGTTCGAAGGCGTGATATAAACGCGGTAAAACATGCAGCTCGGTTTGCACTCCGGCAGCAATCAGGCGGTTTGCGTAATCAATATCTTCATTGACAAACAGATCCAGATCACCGACCAACAGGAAAGTAGCCGGCAAATTGGTTAAATCCGTTGCCGATGACGGTGAAAAATAGGCCATTTGCGCCTCGCTGATCGGCTGATTGCCGCGTAATGTTTGCCAGCCGAAGCGGTTGGACGCTGCCGTCCAGACAAATTCGCCCGCATAATCGTTTTGATAGGGGGATTGCGCTGTGCCGGTACGGTAATCCAGCATCGGATAGATCAGGATTTGACCTTTCGGTTTGAATTGTCCCTGATCGCGTGTATAAAGCGCCAAGCGTGCCGTCAAGCCGCCGCCGGCACTTTCCCCCATTAATACGATGCGCGTCGGATCGATACCGAGTTTTTCTGCATGGCGGAAGACATAGGATAAACCGTGATAGGCATCATTCAGATCGGCGGGGAACGGTGCTTGTGTTGCCAGACGATATTCCACGCTGATGACGACAGCCTGATGTTTTTCCGCCATTTCCACAAAATTGTCGCCCGAACTTTTGGCGGCGCCGAACAGATAACCGCCGCCGTGGATAAAGTAGATTGCCGGCAAAGACGTATTCTCTGTTTTTGGGCGGTAAAGATAGAGATCAACCTCCGGTTGTGCCGATTCTGCCGGCACACGGATGTGTTCGTTCGGTTGAGCGGCCTGTTGTGCCAAATCCAGTTGAATTTGATGGCGGCGGTTTGCCTCGTCCACATCGGTAATGCTGGTTGCCCATTGCGCTGCGTTAGCCTGATATTCAGGCGCAAGACGGTCAAGGGTTTTGAAATCCTGCGCAAGCGTTGTGGCGGCAAAGCCTAATAACAGTATTGAAAACAGCCGTTTTTGTATTTTCATCGTAAAATCCCCGAGTAAACTAAAAGTGCGGTATCAACGTTGTGAACTTGCTCAAACAAGCCGTTGTATGCGTTAACGGTTTATTGACTCCACCATAACCTTTTTATACGGATAATGGGTGTTGTTATTTAAAGTATAAAGCAAACGCAATAAAGGGGTAGTGCCGTGATATTGAATTCATCATTAGTTTAAAACTATGAATGGATAACCGCTGACAAGTAGGAAAGCGATGCAAAGTGCGGTTTGACTGAGGGTAAAAAACGGGGCGGACGCTGCCGTATGATAAATTACAGCAAAAGCCATGCGCTGGCATGACTTTTGTCTGTGTAAAAACTACGGATAAAACGGATAGAATATCGGCAACAGGATCAGGCTGACGATGGTTGAGACAATAATCAACGGTAGACCGGCCTTGACATAATCGGTAAATTTGTAGCCGCCGACAGAGAGTATCATCGTATTGGCCGGCATACCGATCGGTGTGGCGTAGGCGCAGGAGGCGCCGATAACGGTTGCCATCAGAACCGAGCGGGGATCCGCCCCCAGTTGGTTGGCAATCGACAGGCAGATTGGGGCTAATAGGGCGGTCGTTGCCGTATTGGACATAAAGTTGGTTAAAATACAGCTGATTAAAAATATCGTCGCCAATAAGATAAACGGACTTGGATTTTCACCTAAAAAGCCGATAATCGTATTGGCAATGGCTAGGCCGGCACCGCTGTTTTTTAGTGCCGTTGCCAGCGCCAGTGTGCCGCCAAATAAGAAAATAACTTGAGAATCAATCGCTTTATAGGCTTCTTTTTCGCTCATGACGCCGGTTAATACCAAGAGAATCGCGCCAATGCAGGCGGAGAGATAAAATCTTACCCCAATCACCTCTTCCAACACCATCGCCAGTAACGTGCCGATTAAAATCAGTAATGATAACCGCTGTTTCCAGACGGGAATGCGCTGATAGTCAATTTTTTCATCGCTGTAAATGGAATCGTGAATGCTTAAGTTTTGTGTTGCAGGCAAAAAGCGATAGCCGATAAACACAAAGTAGAGAATGCCGACCACTAAAATCGGCAAGCCGATTTTGGCATATTCAAAAAAACCGAATTTCAATCCGGCACCTTGTTCCAGCACCCCTTGGGCAATCAAGTTGCCCGGCGCACCGATTAAGGACAGATTTCCACCCATTGCAGCGGCAAAAACTAACGGCATCAATAATCGTGAACGGGAAAAATTGGCTTTGGTTGCGATCCCGATCACGACCGGAATCAAAATGGCGGCAGTGCCGGTATTGGATAATAATCCGGACATCAAGCCGGTAATCAACATGACGGCAACGGTTAATTGGCGTTCGGTTTTAGCGAAACGAGTGACTAAGCCGCCGATTTTATTCGCCATGCCGGTTTCAAACAGAGCGCCGCCAATGACAAACATGGCGACAATCAAAATTACATTGGAGTCAATGAAACCGAGAAAAGCGGTTTTGACATCCAACACGCCGGTCAGAATTAAGCCGATACAAACTATCATGGCGGTGAGCGCCAACGGAATTTTTTCCCAAATGAACATGATGACGGCAAATAAAAGAAACAGCAGGGTGATAGTACTTGGACTCATAGTTTATTTCCTTTCGGGTAATGACGATGAAGCGAGCAGTAAAGACCTGAAATTTGTGTGTATATCCTATTTAATTCATTCGCTATCAGTCCAATATGATTTTTTATATAAAAGGTATAGGGTAAAACTTATACTTGTTTCGGCGACGGAAAAACTTGACTTCGTGGTAGCGGCAGCGTTTAAACTAGGTGATGATCGAAGTGAATGCACAATTAAGGAATACCATGTCAAACCACCATTCCCATCAACATTCTGACCATATTGCATCGTCAGCAGGCGATCGGCGGCGTTTAATGTGGAGTTTCTGCATTATCAGCGGTTTTATGTTGATAGAATTTCTCGGCGGCTATCTTTTCAATAGCTTGGCATTGACGGCGGATGCCGGTCATATGGCGAATGATTCGCTGTCGTTGGGGGTGGCACTGTCGGCGGTGATTATGGCGAACAAATTCCCGGGCTTGTCGAAACGGTTGGCGTTGATTAACGGCGCTTCCTTGATTCTGATCGCGCTTTACATTATTTATGAAGCGATTATACGTTTAAAAAATCCGAGTGAAGTGATTGCGCTGCCGATGATTTTAGTGGCGATATTGGGATTGGCGGTCAATGTGTTAGTCGCCAAAATGATGGTTAAAGCGGATCAAGATAATCTGAATATCCGCGCCGCTTATCTGCATGTTTTGGCTGATTTACTGGGGTCGGTGGTTGCCATTGCGGCAGGGTTGAGTGCTTTACTGTTAGGCTGGCAATGGGTTGATCCCGCCGCCAGCCTGCTGTTGAGCGGCATTATTTTGCAAAGCGGTACAAAAGTAACTTATGCCGCGGTTAAGGCATTAAGCGCTGAGACCGCACTTGAGCTTGACAAACACAGTGGACACCGCCACTAGCTGGGGTGTCAACAACCGCACTTTTGCGCGGGGCGATCTGATCTTCTACTCAATCGCCTTATGGCTATATGTCCCAATCTACGCCCCACTGTGCAAGCCATTTTACGCTTTCAGGATTGCGGTGATCGATAAACAGGCTTGTTTTGCCGTCAAGTTCGGCGATTTTTGCCATCTCATCCGCACTTAGGCTGAAGTTGAAAATAGCCGCATTCTCCGCTATGCGTTCTGCTTTTACCGATTTTGGAATCACAGCCACTCCCCGTTGATTAAGCCAGCGCAAAATCACTTGCGCGACACTTTTTCCGTGTTGTTGTGCAATAACCGTTAATATCGGGTTGTTGAATATCTCGTTTTTGCCTTCGGCAAATGAGGCCCACGATTGTTGTACGATATTGTTTTTGCTATGAAAAGCGAGTTCCTCTTCACGTTGATAGAACGGGTGCGTTTCAATTTGGTTGACTGCCGGGATAATGTCATGATGTGCGATCAGATCCTCGAGCCGATCAGGGTGAAAATTACTCACGCCGACGGCGCGAATTTTGCCGGCTTGATAAAGTTCTTCCATGGCACGCCATTCCCCGTAAATATCGCCGATCGGCTGATGGATTAAATAGAGATCAAGGTACTCAAGTCCCAAACGATCCAGTGATTTTTGAAAGGCAGTGAGCGTTTCTTCATAACCGCGTTTTTTGATCCATAATTTGGTCGTGACGAAAATCTCCTCACGAGGAATTCCGCTGGCTTTAATGGCGGCGCCTACCGCTTGTTCATTAAAATAGGCCGCCGCAGTATCAATTAAACGATACCCTGTTTTCAGCGCATTCAGCACCGCCTGTTCGGTTTCTTCCGTCGGAATTTGATATACGCCGAAGCCCAGCATCGGCATTTCTACGCCGTTATTCAATTTGATTGTTTGCATCATATCCTCCTGTCGTAAGCGTACTTTTCGGTTATTTTGCCAATTCAAAAACTTCACGGATAGCATCTTTGCTGTAGGTGTCGCTCATCTGCCAATCAATCGCATTTTGGGCTGCATTGTCGATAACTTTATCCAGAACTTGCCCCTCAATATTGAGTTGAGCCAGTGTTGTCGGCGTGCCGATTTTATCGAACCAAGCCTTTAAGGCGTCAATCCCTTGATCTGCGGTTTGTAATCCGAAAATTTCGTTGGCAAAACGTTCGAATTGTGTTGGATTTCTGTTTTTCCACCATTTCATCCATGCCGGCATAATAACGGAAAGCCCGGCACCATGCGGCACGTCACATACCGCACTCATGGCGTGTTCAATCATGTGATTCGGATAGCTGTAGCCCCGTGTCCCTACATAGGTTAATCCGTTCAGTGCCATGGTCGCCGCCCATGCGAATTCACCGCGCGCCGCATCGTCATCAGGATTGGCGAGCAATATTTCGGTGGTTTTGATGACCGTTTTGATATTGGCCTCGATCTGCATATTGATAATCTCAGGCTGTATGTCGGCGGTAAAATACCCTTCAATCGAATGTGCGATAATATCGGCGGCGGAATACACCAGATAATCGGAGCCGACGGTTGCCTGTAATGTCGGATTTATGACCGAAACTTTAGGGTAGAGCGGGAAACCGCTTAATGAATATTTCTGTTGGGTTTCTTCTTTCATCACCACACCGCCGCTATTCATTTCGCTGCCGGTGGCAGCCAGCGTGATAATATCAAATACGGCTAAGGCTTTTTCAACCTTGGCTTTACCGATAAAGAAATCCCAAACATCACCGTCATATAATGCGCCGGCGGCAATGGCCTTGGCACTGTCAAGACATGAGCCGCCGCCCACGCTTAAGACACTATCGGCGGCAAATGATTTGGCAAGTTCAATGCCCTCGTTTACTTTACTTAAAACCGGATTGCTTTTCACACCGCCCAATTCGAGAAATTCAATCCCGTTTTGCGTGAGGCTGGCGGCGACATCGTCAAACAGTCCGGATTGCTTGATGCGATTGCTGCCGAAAACCAGAATGGTTTTTTGGACGCCAAACTCTTTCATATAGCGGCCAATATTTTTTTCTTTATCCGAGCCGAACTCGATACGGGTTGGATTACAAAAGCTAAATTCGTACATAATATCGTCCTTTGGTCAGTGAAGTGGTTAATGCTTAAACAACTTGATTATACTAGAACATGATTTATTTCATTAGCGACGATTTTTGATAGGACTTATAAGCTATATTCATTAATCGGTGTGATTGTGATTGCACGGAATGATTTTCACGGTATACCGCACTTTCGCATTGATCGGGCTAAGTGCGGCATCCGTTTTTGGCAAAAGTCAGATACACTGTATTTGACCGTACTTCGGCAGGGCTATTCAATCCATTTCACGATTTCATCAATCGGCTTACGATATTTGGATTTGATGTCTTTTGCTCGATAACCGAACGTCACCACGACCGAAACGCCCCATTCATTCGGATCGAATGCCCCGGCTTGCGCCAAAATACGATTGACTTCGGCATAGTTGAAACCTTCCACCGGACAGCTGTCGATGCCGATCAGTGCGGCGCCGGTCATCATGTTTGCCAAGGCGATGTAAGTTTGTTTGCTGGTCCAGTCGAACAAAGTGCGGTCACTTTCAAGCAGATGCATGTCATCGATTTGAAACCGTTGATACATCGCCAGCGTTTTCTGCATCTGTTCTTCCGTCAAACCGCGTTTTTCCAATCCTTGACGGAAAAAGTCGGAGTCGTAACGGGCGTTTTTCTTAGCCAATATCACCACCAGATAACTGGCATCATCAAGTTGGCTCGCCATTCCCCAACCGACCGGTTTCAATTTTTGGCGTAATTCGGGATTTTGCACCACCAGAAATTTCCACGGCTCGGAACCGACCGAACTGGGTGAAAGGCGAGCCAGTTGCAAAATATAGTCAAAATCGTCTTTGCTGACTTTTTTCACCGGATCATAACGCCGAGTGGCGGCACGAAAGTGAAAGGCGTCCAGCACTTGCTGTTTGGTGAGAGATTCCATGTTGATTTCCTTATTTTATTTTTCGGCGTACGGTCACGGTTTTGCCGCCGATACCCCAATTATCCATATCCACTTCGTCGATCACGACAACGGTCGTTTCGGGATTTTTATTCAGCACACGGGAAAGCAGTGCCGTGACCTCTTGAATCAATTCGGCTTTTTGTGCGGCGGTCGGGGCTTCGCTTCCCCCGGTGAGTTTAATATTGACGTAAGGCATATGACTCCTTGTTTTTTAGATTTGACATTGTTGTTTTAATACCGTAACTGTACCGTATACCGACAAATTATTCACCTTTAACGGCCTTACTTTCTTTTTTGGCGATAATGATTGCACCGCCGATCAAGACTGCTGCGGCGATCAGTAACGACAGATTAAAACTGTGCTCGATTTGATACAGTCTATCGGCAATCAGCGGGCCGGCAATCTGCCCGATGCCGTAAGCGACGGTCATAATGGCAAGCAGATTCCTTCCGCTGTGGTGTGCGAGCAATTGGGCTTGCGCCATGGCGATGGTGACTGTCCCCATAAAAGTGCCGCCGACCAGTAAGGCGCTCGACACATAACCGAGGTTATTGTTCAGCAAAACAGGCAGCACGACACCGATTGCCTGTAACCACAAATTCAGTATTAACGCCCGTTTCGAGCCGAGTTTATGCCGTAATTTATGCCAAATAAAGCAAGACGGAACAGCGCCCAGTCCGAATGCCGCCCAGATGTGGCCGACATTCAGCGTCGGCATGGCCAATTTAACGAATAACGGCAGATAAGTGGCGGTGATGATATAACCGAAACCGGCCAACCCATACATAATCACCAACGGTACGGCATGAAAATCAGGGCGTGTAAGTGCGGTTTTCGCCGATTGCGCCGAGAGGAGCGGTGCTGTCCGGCGTAAATCTCGAATGACGAACAACACTATCACAATACTGATGATAGCCAGTAACAGCCATAGCGCGCTAGAGGTCAGCAGAACGTGATTGCCAATAACGACAACTTCGGCAGACAGTGCGATACCTAATCCGACACCGGCATACAGCAGCGGTGCTTGACGATGTAACCCTCGTTGACTGAACAGCCACATTGACGAACCGATAATCGATAAGGCACTGAATATGCCGGCAATGCCGCGGATCACGATAATCCACAGGCTTGATAGCGGCAGGGCGAGCAGCAATAGACAGAGCGTTGTGCCTAATAAGGCGCAAATACACATCACATCGGCATGATGCGGTTTGATTTTGATTGCCGCCAACGCACCGATCAAATAGCCGATATAATTCATTGACGCGGCGATACTGCCTTCGGTTACCGTCAGTAATTGTTCGTCGACCATATACGGATAAATTGCCGTGAAAGCAAACCGTCCGAAGCCCATTCCGACAGCCAATATCAAGCAGGCTTTGATGCCGATCAGGGCAGGATTATGCAATGCCATGATTTATCCCGGCTAAAAAGTTCCGCATGTAATCACCAATTTCTCCGGCATGACTTTCAAGCGGAAAGTGCCCGCTTTCAACGAAGTGGATTTCTGCATTCGGCAGATCACGTTTGAATGCGTTTGCGCCGGCAGGGATAAAAGACGGATCATTCTTTCCCCACACCGCGAGCAAGGGCGGTTGGTATCGGCGCAAATACTGTTGGAACGCCGGATAGCATTTAATGTTGTTTTGATAATCAAAAATCAGATCGGATTGAATTTCGGCATAATCCGCACGCTGCGTATAGAAAATATCCAGCGAGTAGCCGTCGGGGGAAACCGTCTGTTCGGGGGCGCCGAAGGTGTATTGTCCGATAATGGTTTCAGGGGCAAAGGCTGTTTTGTATTCCTCACGTAATGCTTTAGTCGGGTGCTGCCAATATTTTGCCCGCAGAGCCCATTTTTCACCTAATCCCTCTTCGTAAATATTACCGTTCGAGCTGATAATTGCCGTGATCCGTGCGGGATCTTTTAAGGCAATCCGAAAACCGATAGGCGCACCGTAATCAAACACAAACATGGCAAAGCGCTTTATACCAAGTGCGGTTAAAAATTTATCCATAACATTGGCGATATTATCAAAGGTGTAGTGAAATTCGGATCGCGGCGGAATATCGGATTGTCCAAAAGCCGGATAATCAGGCGCAATAACATGATAATCCGGCTCGAGTTGCGGAATCAGCTCTCTAAACATATGACTTGCAGACGGAAAACCGTGAAACAGGACTACAGTCGGTTTAGTCGGATCACCCGCCTCACGATAAAAAATAGTGATATTTTGCACGGTTAGCGTGTGGTATGGCATAAATGATTTCCTATATACGATCTCAATTGATAGTGTTGATTATATGAGTTGGATAAAATAGGATAAATAGCGAAAAATCGAATTCATTATACGAAATTTGGAACAATAAAATGGATTACTTAAATGACATGGCATTATTTGTCGAAGTCGTAAAAGCGAAAGGTTTTACCAATGCGGCAAATAATTTGAACATGCCGAAATCAACAGTATCCGGGCGAATCAGCAAGCTGGAACGCTCGATAGGACTGCGTTTGCTTAACCGCACAACCCGTCGTATCGAATTGACCGAAGCAGGGCGGTTGTATTATCAAAAAGCACACAAAATAGTGGATGAAGCGCGTCTCGCACATCAGCAATTGACGGATATGTTAACCATGCCGACAGGGACGCTGCGTATCACCTTGCCGGTAGATTTTGCCTATGAAGTGCTGGCGGCGATATTACCGCACTTTCATCGGCAATATCCGCATATTCACTTTGAATTTGATCTTTCATCACGCCGAGCGGATTTAATCAGTGAAAATTTTGATCTTTCTATTCGATTGGGGGATTTAAAAGACAGCGGGCTGATTGCCCATAAATTGACTGAATTGGACGGCGGTTTATATGCCTCTTCGGATTATCTTGCACAACAAGGCGAACCGATGTATATCGATGAATTATCGCAGCACCGAATTATTCGGATTCAAGCGGGCTATAATCATGAGTGGCGCTTATGGCATAGTCACGGCGAACAGCACACCGTAGATGTGGACGGGTGTTTCTTTGCCAATAGTTTGGGTTTTAATTTAAGATTGGCGTTGCAACATTTGGGGATCGCGGCATTGCCGAATATCGTCGTGCGGCAAGCCGTTGCCGAAGGCAAACTGATCCGTATCCTGCCCGATTGGCACACTAAACCGATTCCCGTCCATGCCATTACCACAACTCGCCTGCTGCCTGTGAAAGTGCAGGTGTTTATTCAGTTTCTAAAAACGCATCTCCAAGTGCGGTAGATAAATTGGTTTTCGGTAAAATAATCCGTTCAAGCCGCAAAAACGTCCAAAAAAAGAGGAACCCGCATCGCTTGGTTCCTCATCGTTTAATTTGTATTAATGAAAACAGATTATGCCGAATTAAAACGGTAGTTCACATAATGTAGCGAACAAGCCATTCAACTCATTGAAAATATTGGTTTTTATCATAGCGAAAGCCAAAACTGTTAAGTTAAGCCCAATATTGTCAACTTTCTGGGCAAGTACTGTGGGAGTATTAGCCACCAAGTGTAAAGAAAGAATCTTGACACTTTCAGCGACAACACCTGATCAACTCAGGCGGCTCCAACACCCAAAATCAAAAAAGGCGGGTATTGGAAGGCTGGTTGTTTCTACCAAACATTGAACCGCATTCTAGCAAGATCTCGGCGAAATAAAATCCATTTCCCGCTCTTGCCATCAACTCTATGTCAAACCTTGGTATTTACACCCGATTTCAAGACATCACCGGCTAAGAGCTCCTTAGACCAAGGCTCCATCTAGAATGTAACCGGCCCATTTGAGGTTTGAGATAGAGTTACCTCAAATTACGCACAATTACGCGTCACATGCGTAACTCCGCGTAATTCTTCACCTATAAATAGGCGATGGCAGTTCGGGGTACGCCCTATATATGTGAAGAAATACCCTCTCAGTGATATGAGAAATCTCATCCTCTTCATATTGCTCAACGGGCAACCCTGTTCTTTCATCGTAAAGAAAATCAAATATCTGCTGCTTAACCGCGTCGCGAGTAGATTCTTTTTGCTGCCAGTTCGCAACTTTCAGCCGCTCTGCCTTTAGCATTGCCAGCAAAGTAGTGGCGACCTGTTTGATCTTAGCAATCTCTTTTGGCTGCAAACTCGGCTTACTGAGGAGATCAAACAATACCAAAGACTCCTCATCCAGGCCTTCCCTGATTGCTCGCCTCTCTTCATGAGAAAGCTCTTCATTCAGTTTTAGCAGTGCCTCAAAGGTTTTTTCAATAACAGCGCGATCCTTTTCCTGATTATATTCCTTAACTAATTTTTCGTAGTGCTCTTGATAATCGGTACGTAACGGATTTTGCATCATGAGCCGGGCTAGCTTCTTCTCAACCGCGTGCTTGAGCGATTGCACTGTAGTATTCTTTCGCTCTGACCTAGAAAACTCTTGGCGGAGTCGTTCAAAATCGATCTTGCTGATATCGTAAATTCGATCACCATCCGGTTTCGGCTCTTTGACTTTATGTGTGGTATCGATACTACCGTCAACAATTTCGTACAGCTCTTTCATGATGTCGGAGATGTCGGCTTTCTCTTTATCTGCCTGCAAACTCTTATAGAGTACGTTGATTGCATCACGCATATCACGATAACCATTAACGCCAGGCACGTTAATGCAGGCTTTAAACTTGTTGAACACCTCTCTGGCCATTACCTCGAAACGTTTCCGTGTTTCGTCATTTTGATTGATGATTTCCTTGGCTTGAGCAATCGCTGCATTTTTAGCAAAACCTGTTTCTGTAATAATCCGGCTTAGTTCAAAATCATGCTTTCGTAAAAACTCAGCAACAAAACTGATCGACTCGTTCAGACTTTCTAACAACTCTTCATTGGGCTTGGCGGGTTCATTTTCGCCCTCACCTCCGCCATGACCCTCGTCACCAGCACCGGCGAAGGTTGCCAATGCTTTACGCAGGTTTTTCAGTATCCCGCAGTAATCCACGATCAAACCGTTATTCTTGCCTTCCGCTACTCGGTTAGCCCTGGCGATAGCTTGCATCAAGGTATGCGCCTTCAAAGGCTTGTCCAAATAGAGGGTAGAAAGTGTGGGCACATCAAATCCGGTCAGCCACATGGCACAGACAACGGCGACTCTAAAAGGGTGTTCGCTGGATTTAAAGGCTTCTTCCATGTCCAGTCGAGAGCCATCAGCCAGTTCAAGTCCTGCTTTAAGCAACTGGCGGTGAGGCTTGATATCCAGCCCCCATTTTTCAAACTTGGCGACTTCACCTTGCTCTTCACTGACCACAACCGCCATCAGCGTTTCTTTCATCCACGCCAATTGCCGCTCTCGCCAAGCTAGATCCTGCTCATCCGTAGCCGACAAAAGTGCTTTTTCTTTGGTTTTAATTTCCTGTTGCCAGTAAAAATCGATCAATTTGTGCATCCGTACACAAGTGATCTTGTCGAGGCACACAAACATCGCCTTGCCGGTTTCCCAAGCGTTGGCATAATGAGCCACAAAGTCACGTGCTATCTGATCCAGTCGGCTGGTTGCAGTGATAATGTGATAATCACGCTTCAGCTCTCGCTCCAACCTTTGCTGAACGTCTACATCCTCAATTTCCAACTCATCCAGCTTTTCCGCTATGCGCTCATTGATGCCTTTGGGGTCCGCAACCGTATGCTCGTTGCCATCTTCATCGGTAAATACCAATTCTTCACCACGGGCATCGTAGTACAAGGGCACTGTCGCTTTATCCTCGACAGCCCGCTGAAAGTCATAGGTAGAGATGTAATCACCAAAAACCTTCTTGGTTATCTCATCATCTTTAAATAATGGAGTTCCGGTGAAGCCGATAAAACTGGCATTGGGCAAGGCGTTGCGCATGTTTAACGACAACGTGCCATATTGCGTGCGGTGAGCTTCGTCGGTGATGACGATAATGTCGTCGCGCTCGGAATAAGGCTTTTTAGGGTCGACTTTTTCGTTAAATTTTTGAATCAAGGTAAATACAAACGCCTTTTGCTGGCCGATCAGCTCTTTCAGGTCTTTACCACTATCGGCGCGGCACGGGTCTTTATCGTTGTCGACCAAGCCACAGCCTGCAAAGGTTTTATAAATCTGTGTATCGAGATCTTCTCGGTCAGTCAGCACCACAAAGGTATAGTTCCCACCCAGTTTTCGATGCACCATCTGAGCGAAAAAGACAATCGAATAGGACTTTCCAGAGCCCTGGGTATGCCAGAAAACTCCCAACTTACCCATCCGCTCGCCACGATTAATCACGGCATCAATGGCACGGCTGACACCAAGATATTGGTGATTGCGGGCAATAATCTTTACCAGGCGGCCCGAGCTCTGGTCAAACAGAGTGAAGTTCTCAAAAATGTTCATGAGATTGGCTTTGGAGCAGGTACCTTTCAACAAGGTTTCCATATCCACCACACCAGGCTCACTTTCATTCAAACGCTTCCAGTCATTGAAATGCTCAAATTTACTGGAAACGGAGCCAATCTTGGCGTCAATACCATTGCCCAAGATAATAAAGGCGTTGTGATAAAACAGGTGCGGGACGGTGTCTTTGTAGTCCGCAAGATTTTGCTCATAGGCAGCACGGATATCCTTGTGAACGTTTTTCACCTCCATAAACAGCAGCGGAATACCATTCACAAAGCCCACAAGGTCTGCTCTGCGACGATAAATATCGCCTTTGATCCAAAACTCTCTGACCAGCAAGAAGTGATTGTTTTCGTAGTTGTCAAAATCAAACAGGCGAAGCCGTTTCTTTACCCGTTCACCTTTTTCGTTATGGAAGCTCACCTCTACGCCATTCTTATGAAGGGAGTATTTCTCCTTATTTACAGCAACAATATTGGTGGATGCTGGCATCTCACAAACCACGCGCAGCGCCTCTTGGTAGGCGACATCCGGCAAGCCAGGGTTGAGCTCTATCAGTTTCTCGCCCAAATAGCGGGTTAACACCACCTCTTGCTCTGAAAGCCGACCTAAATCACCCTCCTTGCCCAGCTTTTCATACATACCCAGGACAGATTCATCCCACTGCAACTGATTCAGCAAGTAGTCTGCAGTGACTTCCTGAACCAGGGTTTCTTCTGTCATGGCCATGAGCAAATCCTTCTATTTCTTGTTCTTGACTTGAAAACGTGCAGGGCGATTGAGCTTTTTCACCACCCCGTCATCAACAGCACGTTTCAGCCACTCAGTTAACTGAGACTTATGAAGCTGTGTGCTTTCAATCAGCGCATCAACGGTTACTGGCTTTTCAGCCAAGTGTTGAAGTTCGGAGATAAACATCTGATAGAAATCGACAGGGCCTGATGGGGCAGCTTCGCTTTCGGCAGTCTGCTCTGGAATAGCCTGAATCTTTGTCTGGCTTTCGCTAACGACTATCTCGCGCTCTGACTCTATAACTTCTTCAGGCCCAGAATCTGGCTCAGGATTAGATTCAGGCTCAAAAAACAATTCGGGCTGTGCAGGCATGGAAAAGAGATCGCCCATTTGTTCCTTCACCTGATTCACACGCCCACCTTCATTGCACATTAATTCCGCAATCTTGAAGGCTTGAGTATTATCAGCCTCCAGCCAACGGCCACCTTTGGTGACCAAATCGGCATTGGCGGCATCCTTGTCCGTCGTGTGTTTAACCCACAGCGGCACCCATCCCTTTTTCAGATTTTCTTCTGCTCCGTTGAGCGTGCCACCTTTTTTACCGGAGTGAATCACCAGAGAGCTGTCTGCCAGACAGTAGATATATTTATTACGAGCCATGGCATTACCCGCACTAAACCCCGCCTCGGGGTAGAAAGGCGATACCAGCACTGCATGGCCATTCATCAGACCTTTACGCCACTTACTGCTGGTCGCTGCTTTTAGCAGGCTATCGGCCATCACGCCGATCACCACACCGCCTTGTTTCATAGCCCCCAGCATTGCCGTTTCATCGACACCCCGAGCACCACCAGAGACAATGGCAATACCCTCTGCCGCTGCTTTAGCCCCCACTTGGTCGGTAAAAGCCAAATCAGACTCACTGGCATTGCGCGAGCCAATAACCGCCAAGCCACCGGCACTCAACAAGGCTTTGTTACCACAACCAAACAGCACTGGCGGGGAATCTGTTTTTAGCTGCTGCTTTAAACGCCTTGGATATTCCGGGTCGGAACGGGTGACCACCCACAGGCCTGCCCGTTGCCATTTTTCCATGGCCAGTGCGAGGCTATGACCACGGCTCAGCAATTCAATGATGCGCTCCGCACTGATACGCGCATCGTGCCAGCCTTGCAGCAAAGCTTTCGGGTCGGAAACCAACAGATCAGCTGGTGTGGTGGACTTTTCTTTTAACCACAAGGCAAAGCGACCCCATTCGGCATTGGTCAGCGGCTTTGCGCTTTCGCTACTGGCTTTTGAGAAATAGCTGGTCAACAGCAAGGTCGCTTGCGCCGTGGGTGACAAAGAGCCGTTAGCTGGTAAAGAGCCATCAGCTGATGAAAAGCGGGATACATTCATGAGTCTTTCACCGAAGATGAAGCCAGCGCGATGGGGTAAACCACGCCGCTGCCTGCTTGCTGGAGGAGTGCCGCGACGACCGTTAGCGTCCAGCCGGAGTCCACTATGTCATCCACTAACAAAACCGGTTGCCCCTGATAAAGCTGAGTCACAGCAAATGCACCATCCAGATTGCGACATTGGTGGAAGCGATTCTGCTGGCCTTTTTGCGGCTGATTGTCTTTGACTTTGCTAACTGCATCCACAAACGGCAGCCCCAAGCGTGCAGCCAGCCGGCGAGCAAAATCCGGTACCAGTTCAGGATGATTACGCGACGGCACGCAACATACCCATTGAGGTGCGGGGTTAGGCTGCCAACGCTGCTGAATCATTTCTGCCATGGCTTCAACCAACTCATCACTGAAACGCCCGGCATGTTTGTTGTCGGCAACCGTCCGCCCCCAACCGGCATCGCCCCAGCGGGATAAAACACGGCCCTCTTGAGCGACTAAGTCACCGAGATTACGCGGAAATTCATATTCAACAAATGTTCTCGCTGCCTCATCATTCGAAGCTGCTATTTGCTTACGGGGCTTAATAATTTCTTCTGAGTGTCTTAAAAACTGAGTTGCTCTTATTCCAATTTCTTGATCGAAAACTTTGGTAAGCACTGGCTCCGCAATACAGTTCTCACATTTGCCACAAGTTTCCTGTGAAGGGTCATCAAGCGCATTACGTAAAGCCAACATTAAACAACCTGAAGTATTGAGATAATCATTAATCTCGCTCCATTCGCGCTCACGAATCTCTGTAATTTTACGAATATGCTCTAGATCCATTTGGTAGCGAACAGGAGCTCTAAACCAAGTCTTTCCAATCGCAATGACAGGCGATGGACTCTCAGTACGCAAATATTTCAAAACATGCTCTATTCGCTTTTGCGGCAGGTTTGCTTCTTTCTCTAACTTCTCAAGTGACAATCCGTCTGCATCTTCTAATGCTGCAAGTAGACGCTGAACATCATCTTGACTTGGAAAGGCTGTTCGGCGAAAGAAAGCATGAATGTCGTTATCCTCAGTACCTGACATTAGTACGCCAATCGCATTTTCGATTCCACGACCGGCGCGACCTACTTGTTGATAGTAAGCAACTATCGAACTTGGGGCTTGGTAATGAAGCACAAAGCCTAGGTCAGGTTTGTCATACCCCATCCCTAATGCAGTAGTTGCAACAAGAACTTTGATTTTGTTTTCTAGTAACTGAGTTTCCAGAAATTGGCGGTAGAGATCTGTATCTTCTTTCCCTGCATAATTAACAAAATTAGGATGCGTTACGCCACTGTAATATGCCAGTGCAGATATCCCCTGCTGATTCAACCATTTTGCAACCAAATCGGCATCACGCTGAGTCAGTACGTAGACAATACCTGTACCCGGCAACGTGGGTATCACCTGCGCCAACCAAGCCAAACGAGATGCCTGATCCGGTAACACCATGGTCTGCAAGGAGAGACTTTCCCGAATCAACGGACCACGGTGAATTTGAATATTTCCAAGCTGAGTTTGAATATCCGCAACCACGCGGTTATTCGCCGTGGCTGTAGTGCCCAGCACCGGCGTATTGGCAGGCAACTGGCGAAGAATATTCACAATACGACGGTAGTCGGGGCGGAAGTCATGACCCCAATCGGAAATACAGTGCGCTTCATCAATCACCATCAGGGCTATGCGGTCGGCAATGGGCTGCAACACAGTTTCAATAAAGCTGTCATTAGCCAAGCGCTCAGGGGAAATCAACAAGCAGTCGATTTGATTATTCAGAATCCGCTGAGTTACCGAACGCCAATCATCAGTATTGGTTGAATTCATCGTCTCGGCGACTATGCCAAGTCGAGCAGCAGATTCAATTTGGTTACGCATCAAGGCCAGCAAAGGCGATACGATAATGGTTGGCCCCATACCACGATCGCGGAAAATTTTGGTACTGATAAAGTAAACCGAGCTTTTACCCCAACCGGTGCGCTGTACCACCAACAGTTTCTGCCGATGATTCACCAGTGCATCAATGGCCTCCCACTGTCCATCACGGAATTCGGCGGCGGGATTAGCTAGAGCGGTTTGTAATAATTGTTGGGCTTGGGCACGGTTCATGATCACTCCTTGATTTACACGGTTAGCTTGCCGCTCATAAGTTTGGGTAGTAGCAGGTCACGTGCTTGGGCTAGCTTCTCGTTATATTCTTTTAGTTTGTCTATCTGTTTGAAAATGTTTTCTACCTGAACTTCGAATTCATTCATTAATTTCGATTCAGGGCACAGAACATCGACCTTATGAACGTCATTTCGATTTAATGTGGGAACAGCCGCACCGCCGTTATAGCCTTCAAGCTTCATTGCTCTTAGCAAATATGTTGCGAATATGGGTGACGCTTTTTTGAATTCCTTCACCCACAATGTCGTATTGAGTGGCCAATAGTCTTTAGCAACATACATTACCGTTCCCAGTGAACCAGATCTTCCCGTGACGACACCAGGGCCTTTTACCTTCGCCACATTATGGAATCCATTAATACCTGTGGATGCATAGATGGGAACGCTTCCTTCTATACGTTTGGAAACAGGCAAGTCGAACCCACGCTGAAGAACCAGTAAGTTCTCTAAAGGTTCCTTTGACCACCCTTCCGGCACACCATCAGTAATCTTAACTTGCTTATGTCCGGGGAAGCGCAAGTGAACAAACCATTCCTGATACAGCAGGCGAGCGGATTCTTCCAGCAACTGAATACGGCGGCGGTTGTTTTCGATGAGGTCGTTATAAGTCCTAATCTTTTGGACGATTTTATCTTGAACATCAACAGGGGGGAGTGGTATTTCAAATCCCTCTAGCATGCCTTTTGTCAGTGCTTTTCTGGTTCCACCAGTACCAGCCCAAGAAAGCATCTTGGCCTGCATGAAGGGTGATACCATGTAGAAAGCAAGAAAATGTGGCAGAAGCTTCTTTGGATTTGTTCTTAAAATCGCAACGTGCTGATTTACCCTTGCTGGGAGTACTGCATCATGGACCAAACAGCATCGTGCAACAGAATCGCCGGTAATGTTGACAAGAACATCCTCCTTCTCAACACTAACGCCTTTCATTTTTTCTGCTGTTTTTTCATCGATATAAACTAAGCCATCCGTTGAAAATTCATTGTTATATACATTTTGGCTACGGATTAACGTTGTACCTTCAGATATATAGACAGAATCACCACCTCTTGGAGTTGAGCCGCTACCAATTTTGAGGGTTAACGCTGACAGAGGTTCGCTTTGCCAGCTCATACCCCCAACTCCTCAAAGTTACGGGCAATTTTTTCGGCTAGCTCTATGGCCTCAGAATTCAAACCTTGCAGTTCAATATGAATATCATGCAGGGTTTCTTCAAAATCGAAGTCTTCATCCACCTCTTCCGGCACCACACCCACATAGCGGCCCGGCGTCAGGCTCCAGTCAGCGGCTTCGATCGCTTTGATATCTACCAGTTTGACCAGGCCTTCCACATCACAGAGCTTGCCTTCCGGGAAGCGGCTTAACAGCCAGTGGGCTTGCTTGTAGAAGTAGCGTACCTGCTTGAGTTGCTCTACGGCCAGCTTGCGGGCGTCATCGGCGGTTTTCTTTAAGTTGCTGCGACTGCGGCCATTTAACAGCGTGTTATCCCAGAGTTCGCTGTCTTTTGCATCATTGGCTTCGGCCAGTTCAATCACGCGGGTTGCCAGCTTATAAGCCAGGTCGATTTCTTTAATCAGGTTGCGGCTTTGTTCGGCCAGGTCTTTTAGGCAGGTATCTTTATCGATGAAGTCCAGCAGGCTGGCAGCATCGTTATAGTCGTATTCGTTCCACCATTTCTGCAGGTCGTTGGTCAGGATTTGAAACGCGGACCAACCGCCTTCGACCGAGCCTTTGGCATTCAGAAAATCGACATAAGGCTCAACACTCACGCCGCCCTGCTCCAGTTTGTCCATAAAGGGTTGAAAGGCTTGGCCGAATTTTCCCAACTGAGTGATAAAGTCTGGTATTGGCTCGCAGGCTAGCGCTTCAGATTGTTCACAGGAGCGAGCTTCGAAAATTGACTTGTCGATATACTGCTGCACCAGCTCAACAAAACGCTCTCCTTCGCCACGGTATAGCCAGACCACGGCAGTCAGGTTCTGTTGCTGCTCGGGGCTGAAGTCGTAAATCTTGCGGGTAACTTTGCGGTAGACGTTGCGTGCATCCAGCATTAACACCTTGTCTTTCAGGTGCGCGGGCTTGTTTTTATTCAGAAACCACAACTGGCAGGGCACGGTGCGGGTATAGAAAAAGTTACCGCGAATATCGACCATGATGTCCACATGACCGGTTTTGACCAACTGCTCGCGCACCTTAGCTTCGTCCCGCCCAGCACTGGAAGCCTGGGATGACATGACAAAACCTGCTCGGCCCGAATCGTTGAGATAGCTATAAAAGTACTGAATCCACAGGTAGTTGGCGTTACTGACTTTTTTGTTTTTATTTACGCCCGGCAAGCCAAACGGCAAGCGGCGCTTATCGCCTTTGATTTTATCGGCGTCGACTTCATCCACGTTAAAGGGCGGGTTGGCCATCACATAGTCGACAGTGCCGAACAGGCCTTCGTGGGGATCGTTGTAGTAGGTAATGGCGGCTTCACCACCTTCCACGTTGCCTTCAAGGCCGTGTACCGCCAGGTTCATTTTGGCCAGGCGTGTGGTCACGCGATTTTTTTCGTGGCCGTAAAAGGTGAGTTCATGCGGGTCTTGCGCGTGCCGCTCCATAAAGTGGGCACTTTGTACGAACATGCCCCCGGAACCGCAAGCCGGGTCAAAAATTTTGCCGTGATCTGGCTCCAACACATTCACAATCAACTGCACTAACGATACCGGCGTGAAAAATTCACCACCATCGTGCGCACCCTGATCGGCAAACTGGGTGAGGAAGTATTCATAGATACGGCCAAAGATATCACCCGTGGCTTTTTTAAGCTCTTCTGGGTTGAGCGTACGCAGCAACATACCTAATACATCATTGGGAATGTTGTTGTATTCCTGCTTCGGCAGCTGGTTACGGAGGTTGGTGTAATCGGTCTCGATGGAGTCCATGGCATGAATAATGGCTTCGGCGCGATTATCAGCATCCGTCAGAGCAATGAGGTAGTCGAACTGTGCTTCTGGCTTGAGATAGATGGCGCTCTTTTTAGAGAAATCTTCTTTTGTAAGCTCGCGGGTTTTACCGCCACGGCTGGGCAGGTTTGCGATTATCTCGTCTTTTAGCGATAAGTAGCGGCTGTAAGCATGTCGCAGGAAGATCAGCCCCATCACCGGCAAAAAGTATTCGTTACTGGCCAGCTCGGAGTTGGCGCGTAGGGTATCAGCCGATTTCCACAGGCGTTTTTCAATTGCTTCGATGTTTTCCAGTTGTGCCATGGGGCCGGATTCCTAGTTATCTTCTGATTTACTGTTTGGTGATTTCATTGCTTCGCTGACACCGGCGCGGTTGTGCTGGGCGGCGATGTATTGCTCCAGCTCGCTCTGTTTGAATCGCCAGGAGTTACCCACTTTAAAGCCCGGTAATTCGCTGCTTGCAGCCAACCGGTATATGGTCCGTTCATTCACCTTGAGGTAATCGGCCACGTCTTTGATGGTCAATATGGGGTCACTCATGACGAGATATCTCAGCTATGTCGGAGGTGTCGGAAAAGTACAAGACTGTCAGTATATAGGATCTGGGAGGTAGATCAAGTAAGAACGGTTTTCAGGCTTATTGATCACCAAACAGGCGCTGGTAATCTGCCTTGAAGTTGGCTGGCATGTCTGAAAAGTATTTCCAGTATTCGGCCAGACCATTGATGGTTTTCATGTCCGTATGGCCGCAGTCCAGCATGATCTTAAGCAGTTCTAAGGTCGGCATGACTTGCGCATCGAAGGCTTTGGCCAACTCAGTCATATCCTGATCGTCCGTCACGACCGGAACCCCCAACTCCAATGCATAGGCGATATACCAGGCGTCTACACGGGACGGCCCGGGCAATTCGGTTTGCACATGATCCCAGACATATTCGAAGGTTTGCTGAATGGATTTCTTTTGCCTCTTGCCGATTTGGGGGAAGTGTTTGCGATTCTCCGCGAATTCCTCGTCATCCACCCATGGGAACTTACTTTGCAGTTTTCTGGTACCCAGCTCGTCATTCAGTTCAGGCAGGATGTACAGGCAATACACGTTGTCACCAAAGGGCACAAACAGTAAGGGGCGTATGGTTTTGGCTAACCTTAGGTAGGCGTTGGTATCAACGAGGATTTTCGATTGCGGCATCAGATCAACTCTGCGTGGATACTCCGGGCATCGAGGAGTGGCATATCCAGCACAGTTTGAACATAACCTGGCCCCTTATCGTGCTCTTTCAGGTATTTCCGGAGCAAGTCAAAAAATGGGGTTTCGAAAGCACCTTCTGCCTTTTCAATATAGTCACGGGCGCTTGGGTGGCCGTGTTCGTCGAGCTCGGTATTGCCAAACAGGGCTTCGCTGAGGTTCTTATACTTCTTATTGAAGTTGGTCACCGCACCAGGGAAAGCCGATTTGCTGAGCTGTATTTGAGGCTGCCCTGCGGACTCGGCATATTTATTCACCTGCCCAATCACTGTCCAAGGCGATATGGTTAACTGATCAGCCAAACCGATGACATGTGCAATTTTGGCCGCAGGAGAGACTTGCGACATGATTGAGGCGTATGCCTGCTCCGCCAACTCATGAGGGTAAAGCAAGCTCGCGGCGAACGCATCGGCAAAATCTTCAGCATCATCACCCTCAAGGCTTGGCGAAAGACAGTGTCCCAACTCATGCGCCATCCAGAACTTGAAGTCATGAATATTGGTATCCAGATTCAGGTAAACCCATGTGCTTCCCGAGTCAGGAAGGTGTATGTGCACCGCATTTTCATGCCGCTGCTTTGCTCCCCACATAACGGGAACCACAACGGCCTGTAGCTCACTGAAGCGGCGAATCAGGTGCGTAAAATCCACACACTCTATTGGGCCAAGATTTATGTCTTCTCTGACTTTCGCTGTAACCGTGCGAAGGTAGTCGTAATCACAACTCGGAGACTTAAGCACCGGCGGCATCTCAAAGGTATCAAACGGCAGACAGGGCACGAGATGACGGAGAAAACGACCAATCTCTTGCGCTTTTTCGATATGGTGATCCTTGGTTTTGGTACCGCGCATTTTGCGGAATGCCACCTTCGGGGCATGCGGATCTTCCTTGATGATCAAATCATCAAAAGCAAGATTTAACAACTTGCCTAACTGAAGTAGTTTGTTAGGTCGGGGAAAAGACTTGTGCAAAAGCCATTGGGAAACGGCTTCTTTGGTTACGCCTAGAGCATCAGCGACGGCAGTTTGGGTTAAGCCTGCCTTATCGATTGCCTGCTGTGCTTTATCTGTATTTAGTCTTTTTTGCATGCGCGAAGTATATGCAGCAGTCAAGTTTTGTCAAGTTTAACTTTTCCAGACTAGTATCTACTAAACCCTTCCAGATGGCGGTATCTCTTTATCAAACGGCCGGAGAATCTGCGCGGTTTCAGTATTAGAGGGCAGATCAGCCCCTTCTGGCGGGACCTTATCAACGCTAGCCATCTGTATGCCTTTCTGCCGCACATGAAAGGCGATTTGCTGCCAGCGGCGCAGCCATTGCTCTTCCTTTCGCTTGTAGGCCTCTAGCTCCGCCTTGAGGCGTTCTACCTCTATCTGAAGCTCTTCGGCCTCTTTGGTGGCCTGCTCTTTGGTTTTCACCAATCCGCCCGACAGTGCTCGTTTCGCGTTATCGTACGCAGCTTTTATTTGTGATTTGGCCTGGAGCGACTGGCGACTAAAGCCAAAGCGCTCTTCTAGCACCGCCCAGGTGAGTTTTGATCCAAGCTCACCCAACGCCCAGCGATCCAAATCGGCAACGATTGTATTGATGTCACTGTCGGACATGCGTCTGAAGCGCTTAACCATGCTCTACCTCGTGTAAATATTGTTCGGGATCAAAGTGCTCCACCCCGTTGTCGGCCAGTTGGAAAGCCAGTGTTTTAAGTTTTTTATCGTTGTGTGCCAGCCAGTCGGCACTCTTTTTCGGCTTGGCGCTATCCAACTGCTTTTCAGCATTTTTTCGTGCCAGCGCAGTAAGGGCATACTGGCGCTTCTGCTCGTCCAGACGCCCCTTATCATCCTTAGCCCACACATAGTCTTTGCAGTCCGCCGAGCATTGCAAATGGCGCTCGCAGGGTGTCTGAGAGAAATTGTGGATACAGATACCCGTGCCGACATCATGTACGGCCTGAATTCGCGCTTTCAGAATGGCATCTTGGACTTCTACCGGAACCACTTTGATTTGCTCAGCTAACTGGCCTCCAACCAGACCTTTTTTGATGTCGTCACGGAGCATCAGTGCTCGTTTTTCGCGGGATGTATGCTGATAGGCTTTGGTATCTCTTGGGTTAGTTCGACCAAACCATTCAGTTTGCAGCAGGTCACTTAACCCGCCCTCATCAAGCAGGGTATTAAGCGTGTGACGAAAGTGGTGACTGGTGAAGTTCACCTCGATACTGCTGGATGCGTACTCGGCGGCAAGCGCGGGGAAATATCGGAGAAAGGTAGTAAACATGGACTGGCTACAACTTGTGGCCAGCCAATGAGCGTAGCTTCCGCTGGAAAGTCCAAGAGAACGAATGAATAAAAGATCTTTTAGGTAGTATTCTTTGCCAAATTGATCCGTATGGAGAGCCGATAAATATGCTTCCGAGAAATCACGGAAACAGTATTCAACCAATCCACTTTTGTAAGTGTAAAAAATGGGGTTTGCAGGCTTAATTCCCTGCTTGGTTAATGCGCTATGATCTGGCCACGCGAGGTTTTGCTTCCTGAGCCAGCCAGTTGTGCCCAAAAGAGTATGACTGATCCCCAATTCAGTTAAATCAGCCGCGTAGAGCTTTTTATCTTCAGGTATGCCATCCAGAAACCTTAGATCAGGCTCACCAACTTTGTGAATTTCTTCCGCTGTTAAACGCGCTTCAAATGTAATTTCCGCTAACTCAACGAGCACATCACCAACGATGGGGGTCACTTCTGACGGCAAGTAAAGTCTACGCTTAGGTGTGAAAACGTCACCATGACTTGCCTTCCGCGGAAAGTATTCGATATAGGCAATCCCCTCTTCATCAGAAGACAATTGCTGATTTGGTAATAGTGAAATCTCACTGAATCGCCTTCCTGTGCAAGCAAGTAGCGTCAACATCAGAATATAGAAGCGATACTTATGCTCTTTGGGAACGTTTAAGTAGAGTTCGCCAATGACTCGAAACACAGCGGGATCGACAAGTTTGTCCGACTTCGTATCCAGAGCCTCTGGATCATCCAACCTTTTGTGATTTATCCCTCCCGTGCTCGCGGGACGCTTCATTTTGGCGTATTTGTACTGAAATAAAACCCGACATAGACCATTCGAATCACAATGCGCTGCGAACTCTGCAACATGCTTGTGAAGGTTGTAGGCAGTGGTTTCACTGTAGTGTTTTGAAATTAAACCAGACGCATTATCCAGAGCCTCTGGCGTAAGCCCAACTAATTCCTGCCCTAACTGTTTAGCTGCAAATGAGACATATCCAATAGCGGTAATGAAACTGCGCTGATTCGGTGCTGATTGATATTTTCTGTGGAACCTGAGAACAAACAATGCTTTGGCAACCAGCTCCCAGCAACCGTCTAGTGGCGCTGAACCCAGCTTCGGAGATAGCAAAAAACCAAAAGAGGCTGATTTCGTATTTTTACCAGTTAACTTGACTAGGCGACCTGCATCGACTTGCCACTCGGGGTCCTCCCAAACAACCGACTCAAACCCTTCCAGCTTCATTAGCTTTGCTTTGCTGACTAAAGAGTTGAGATTTTCATTCCTGTCACGCTCAAGACGATCAACGAAAGGGACGACCTTGGCCTTGCGATTAGAGCGACCATCAGACATGATGCCCCCCTTCCTCACAGAGTTTGGCTACTTGTGCGACCGCTGCGATTACCTCATCGAGCTGCATGCCCAATCGCGCATTCTCGTACTTCTTCAAACGCTCTTCGCGACCGGCCAGCAGGCACTCCAAGACATGCTCATGATCAGCATGACGATATGGCTGAAACTTGGGGCACAAATAACATGAGTAGGGGGGATCAAGGTGGCAGACGCTAGATTCACCACACACGCCAATATCAGCTTGATCAGCAGGATTCTGATCATCTACAAACGTTAGATGCTTGTCATCTCGCTCACCATTGACAGCATCTTCATCACTATCGATTAGCCTGCCTTTGAAAAAATTGAGGTACTTCGAGAAACCTTTCGCGGTTGCTTTGTCTAGGTGTTCAACTATTTTTCCAGCCATCTCAAAATAGACATTCACGTGCTGGGTATCTGTATGGTCCAGTATTCTGGCCAGCTCACGCTTACTGATTCCCTCAGCAGCCAGCCCAGTTGCCAAGGTATATCGCAGCCGCCTTGGCGTGACATGCAATAATTCGCCAGTAAGCGGCGAGATAATGTTGTGACGTTTTATAAAAGCTTTCACAAGGTTCGCTATCCCAGTGGACAGCATGTTATAAGCCTCATCCCAACGCTTTGAATCAATCGCATAAGCATTTTTTCTGGGGTTTATAAATAGAGGTCTGGTGACTTCTACTGCCTTTCCATCTACCTCAATTAGAAGCTTCCTATGCCTGGACGCATCTATAAGCTCCAAAACGTGCTTTGCGATCTCAGGCTCTAAATACTCATCGATCATGTCATCCCTTGGAGCCAACTGCCTTTTCTTTATTCTTGGCATTTTCAAGACATAACACGGTGGCGATGAACCCGGTGTCAGGTCAACTAAATCAGTTTCTTTTAAAAATGTTAAATTCGCGGGGTTTCGGCCAAAAGCTATAGATAGAGCCACAGCTGTTTTTTGCTGCAAATGCTCGTAGACTTTACTTTGATCCTGCTTAAGCGCATTGATTATAGGCTGAAGCTCCAGCGTCCTATGCAACGGCCCACATTCTGGATCTTCCTGACGAACCGCCTCACCCTTAGGGTTGCCTGGAATTTCTAGAGAATCGAGCTCTTGTGCATAGGCTATCGAGAACCCGAGCTCCGAATAGTTTTCAGAGCACCAGATGTACCACTGAATTGGCCGGTACAACGCCCACAGCCTGTGCTTATTTCGCGCCTGACTGATTGCCTCTTCCATTACAGCAATCAGACGTTCTTGAAATTCATCAGCGGAAATGTCGGGCAACAAGGAGTGCTTTTTTTGGCGAGAGACTATTGCAGCGGATATATCACTCCAGTACTGGCACCCTGCATGAGTTGACACCCTTGATGCCTGATCAATAATACAGCGCTTAATCGAAGTTTTAAGCGTGTCGTTTTCAACTCGAGAAAAATCAAGCCTGCTATGCCGATACAGAAGAGGAAATGTCCATCTATCACCAGTAATCTCAACTTTTACACCCTCTCGAGTAAAAAATTGAGAGGGTAACTCTAGCGCAGAGTCAGAAATCTGGGGCGCTTTATGCAAGAGCAAATTCATTTATTGAACCCTGTAATCAATTTCTTTTGATAGTCAGAAAGTGCCCGACGAGCCTGCTCTTCAACCTCTTGAGCGATATACACAGATTGGGACTCCAAACTTGAGTCTCCTCGCAACATAGCCAAGGCTTGCTTCCTTCTATCCTCTTCCATGCCTGCCGCCCTAAGTACCTGTTCCATACGGCTAGAAAAGGTATGCCTCAGAGATTTAGGTGTAAGAATCTCCGGAAGCAAACCAGAATATTCACTCCGTAGACGAGAAAAAAGTTGCGTAAGAGACGAATGAGACAGAGGGTCGCCTTCATCACTTAAGATCAAATAGTCGGTTTCACTGCTCGATTTCTGCTCCAAAATCTCCCTCCACTCAACTATGTAGCGATCCAGCATTCGCACAAAGTGATGTCCTTCTAAAGGCAATACCCTGCCATTGCGCTTGACACTGGGTCTTGGTTTTCTCTTGTCGAGCGGGTCCGGGGACCTTCTTTTAACAGTCACCGACGAGATCGAGCCAATCTGAATATCCTCTACACGCAAACTAAGCAATTCCCCAGGGCGAAGTCCGCAATTAAGCATCAGAGACACCGCCGCGAAGTTTCTAAATTTAACAGGCTCGAAATGCGCAAACGAATCTGGACTTTCAGGATTCAGACACTGGAGTAAGAACTCGGCTTCGTCATTGGTTAGAGACTTCCTCGAAATACTTCCAGCCCTTGGAGTATTTATAAAGGCTCGATCAATCCATCCCATTAGGCGCTTCCTTGCAGCCTGAAGAACCTCATATTGGGAATCACTTAGTGGTAAAGATGAAATATAAACATCGAGCTCCCATACGAAGTACTGTCGGATCGTTGCTAATCGATTATTGAATGTATGAGGCGAGACAACCTTATCTTCAGATTCCATATCTTTTCTTAGAAACTCTATCAGACCACCACTGAATTCAGCCTCTGTGAATAGTGTGCCAATTTTCAGCCTTGCTCTCAGATCGATTTGTCTGTCCTCCAGCCATCGATACAAAACAGACAACTCTCGAAGATTCCTGATTAGCGTGTTTGTACTTAAGTTTCTTCGACTCAACAGAAATTCATTTGGAGAGGGAATCGGCAAACCATCACCATCCAAAAGTATTGGCAATAAATCACCTGATCTATGACTTACAGTTACGATTCTCATTCAAGCCACATCTTTACAATTACAAAACTTAAAAACCTACAGGTTTACAAAAATAATAATATACGAATTCTAATAATCACACATTTTTTAGGCAATAAAAAGCCCTCTAGTATCTTTACAGACAAAAGAGGGCTATTTATTAACTTAACCTATTAATTTATATGTCTTTTTTAAAACAAACCAAACCTAAAAGATTACAAATTAATATTTATCAGGGCTAAAACGGAATATCGTCATCAAAATCAATCGGCGGTTCAGGCTGGACTGCCGGTTTTTGCGCTGCCGGTGCAGGGCGGGAGGCCGCCGGGGCGGAGTAGCCGCCGGATTGCTGTTGTGGCGCATAACCGCCGCCTTGCGCACGCTCGCCGCGTGAATCCAGCATTTGCAGGCTGTCGCCTTGGATCTCGGTCGTGTAGCGATCCTGCCCGTTTTGATCCTGCCATTTACGGGTTTTTAACCGGCCTTCGACATAGACTTTACTGCCTTTGTGCAGATATTCGCCGGCGATTTCGGCTAAACGGCGGTATAGCACAATACGGTGCCATTCGGTCACTTCACGCATTTCTCCGGTATTTTTGTCGCGCCAGGATTCACTGGTTGCCACGCTGATATTTGCCACGGCTTCGCCGTTCGGCATAGTGCGGATTTCAGGTTCGTTACCCAGATTGCCAACAATAATGACTTTATTTACGCCTGCCATAGTATCCTCTTTTAATGTTATAGCTTGTTCGTTATCGTGTTATATGTTGCCTGAAAATCAAAAAAAAATCATCCTTTAAAATAAAAAAGATACTGGATATTTACACAGTTTTTTTATTTGTGCGATAATCATTCCAAATTTGCACAATAATTGAGAAAAACTTATGGATAAGATTGAGGTTCGCGGTGCGCGTACCCATAATTTAAAAAATATCGACCTGACCATTCCGCGCGACAAACTGGTGGTGATTACCGGATTATCGGGATCCGGCAAATCCTCACTGGCATTCGATACGTTATATGCGGAAGGGCAACGGCGCTATGTGGAATCGCTTTCGGCCTATGCCCGCCAGTTTTTATCGCTGATGGAAAAGCCCGATGTCGATCATATCGAAGGGCTGTCGCCTGCGATTTCTATCGAACAAAAATCCACTTCGCATAATCCGCGTTCTACCGTCGGCACGATTACCGAAATTTATGATTACTTGCGGCTGTTGTTTGCCCGTGTCGGCGAGCCGCGTTGTCCGACCCATGATGTGCCGCTGGCGGCGCAAACGATCAGCCAAATGGTGGATAAAGTGCTGGAGTTGCCGGAAGGCAGCAAAATGATGTTGTTGGCGCCGGTGGTGAAAGAGCGCAAAGGCGAACATATCAAACTATTGGAAAATATTGCGGCGCAAGGTTTTATCCGTGCCAGAATCGACGGTGAAATTTGTGACTTGTCCGATCCGCCGACATTGGAATTACAGAAAAAACACACCATTGAGGTGGTGATCGACCGTTTCAAAGTGCGGTCGGATTTGGCCAGCCGGCTGGCGGAGTCGTTTGAAACCGCACTTGAGTTGTCGGGCGGCACGGTGGTGGTGGCGCCGATGGACGGCGAAAATAGCGGCAGCGGCGCGACATCGGAAGAATTGCTGTTTTCTTCAAATTTTGCCTGCCCGCATTGTGGGTATTCGGTGGCGGAGCTGGAGCCGCGCCTGTTTTCGTTTAACAACCCCGCAGGCGCTTGTCCTAGCTGTGACGGTTTGGGCGTGCAGCAATATTTTGATGAAAAACTGGTGATCCAGAATCCGTCGATTTCTTTGGCAAACGGCGCGATTAAAGGCTGGGATCGGCGTAATTTTTACTATTTCCAAATGTTATCGTCCCTCGCCAAACACTACGGTTTTGATATTCACCAACCGTTTGAAGCGTTGCCGCAAGCGATTCAAGCGGTGGTGCTGAACGGTTCGGGCGAAGAAGAGATTGAATTTCAATATGTCAATGATCGCGGCGACATCACCTTACGTCGTCATCCGTTTGAAGGCATTTTGAATAATATGGCGCGCCGTTACAAAGAAACCGAATCGACGGCGGTTCGTGAGGAATTGGCGAAAAATATTAGTACCCGACCTTGCACGTCATGCGGCGGCTCACGTTTGCGAACGGAGGCCCGCCATGTCTTTATCGAACAATTTAACCTGCCGAATGTGGCGGAACGCAGTATCGGTAATGCATTGAACTTTTTCGAAACCCTGCGCTTAAGCGGACAACGGGCGCAAATTGCGGAAAAAATTTTGAAAGAGATCAAAGAGCGGTTGTCGTTTCTGGTGAATGTCGGGCTGAATTATCTTTCTCTTTCACGCTCTGCCGAAACCCTGTCGGGGGGGGAAGCGCAGCGGATTCGGCTCGCCAGCCAAATCGGTGCGGGCTTGGTCGGCGTGATGTACGTGCTCGACGAGCCGTCGATCGGGTTGCATCAACGAGATAACGAGCGCTTATTGAAAACCCTGATTCACTTGCGTGATCTGGGTAACACCGTGATTGTGGTCGAGCATGACGAAGATGCGATTATGGCGGCCGATCATATTATCGATATTGGCCCCGGTGCAGGTGTACACGGCGGAGAAGTGGTTGCCAGCGGTACGGCGGAAGAGTTGATGAACAACAGTGCTTCCCTGACCGGCAAATATCTCTCCGGCGAAGAGCGGATAGAGATTCCGAAAAAGCGTACTAAAGTCAATAAGGCGAAATGGTTAAGCTTGAAAGGCGCACGCGGCAATAACCTGAAAAATGTCGATTTGTCGATTCCGGTCGGTTTGTTTACCTGTATCACCGGCGTATCCGGTTCGGGAAAATCGACATTAATCAACGATACGTTATTTCCGCTGGCACAAAATGCCCTCAATCGGGCGGACAATACTCATGTCGCCCCTTACGATAGTATTGACGGGCTGGGGCATTTCGATAAAGTGATCGATATTGACCAAAGCCCTATCGGGCGGACACCGCGTTCCAATCCGGCAACCTATACCGGCTTGTTTACCCCGATCCGCGAACTGTTTGCCGGTGTGCCGGAAGCAAGGGCGAGAGGTTATAATCCGGGGCGCTTTAGTTTTAACGTGCGTGGCGGACGCTGTGAAGCGTGTCAGGGAGACGGCGTGATCAAAGTGGAAATGCACTTTTTGCCGGATGTTTATGTGCCTTGTGATCACTGTAAAGGCAAACGCTATAATCGTGAAACCTTGGAAATTCGCTATAAAGGCAAAACCATTCATCAAATTTTGGAAATGACGGTGGAAGAAGCGTTGGCATTTTTCTCGGCAGTACCGATGATAGCCAGAAAACTGCAAACATTGATGGATGTCGGATTATCCTATATCCGTCTGGGGCAGTCTTCGACCACGCTGTCCGGCGGCGAGGCGCAACGGGTTAAACTGGCAACGGAGCTGTCCAAACGGGATACCGGCAAAACCCTGTATATTTTGGACGAGCCGACAACAGGCTTGCATTTTGCCGACATTAAACAGTTGCTCGGCGTATTGCACCGCCTGCGCGATCAAGGCAATACGATTGTGGTGATTGAGCACAATTTGGACGTCATTAAAACCGCCGACTGGATTATCGATCTCGGCCCGGAAGGCGGCGACGGCGGCGGACAGATTATCGCACAGGGAACGCCGGAACAGTTGGTTAAATCTCAAGAATCCCACACTGCACGTTTCTTGGCGCCGATTTTAGCTAAAAAGTAGCTAAAGTGCGGTTTACGCAGCAGCTTGATGATATAGTCATCATTAAGAGCAAACAGTAAGGCTTTAATTATGCGCCGCCCTCGTTATTCGGCTTTGCTCAACCGCTGTTTGAGCGAAGTCGAAGGACGGTGATATAAGGATAAACCGAGACTTCGCCAATAAATTTTAGGGCGATGAAATACTGTCGGGTGTTTAATTGCTTCCAATTTCAAGTTGTGGAACAGCCCGCTTTTTGATACATTTAGCACAATTTTTTCGCCTATCTCGGCTTAACCCTCTTTAGTCTAATCGGAATTATTATGTTTAAAAAAATTCGTGGTCTGTTTTCCAATGACTTGTCTATTGATTTAGGCACTGCCAACACGTTAATTTATGTTAAAGGTCAAGGCATTGTGTTGGACGAACCTTCAGTGGTGGCGATTCGCCAGGATCGTGTCGGCTCATTAAAAAGTATTGCCGCTGTCGGACGTGAAGCCAAAATGATGTTGGGACGCACGCCGAAAAGCATTGCCGCAATTCGCCCGATGAAGGACGGCGTTATCGCCGATTTCTTTGTTACTGAAAAAATGTTGCAGTATTTTATCAAACAAGTTCACCGTAATAATTTCATGCGTCCCAGCCCGCGCGTATTAGTGTGCGTGCCGGCGGGCGCAACTCAGGTCGAACGCCGCGCCATCAAAGAATCGGCAATCGGGGCGGGCGCACGGGAAGTCTATTTAATCGAAGAGCCGATGGCGGCGGCTATCGGCGCCAAATTGCCGGTTTCGACGGCAACGGGTTCAATGGTGATTGATATCGGCGGCGGAACGACCGAAGTTGCCGTGATCTCATTGAACGGTGTCGTGTATTCCTCTTCTGTTCGTATTGGCGGCGATCGTTTTGATGAAGCGATCATCGCCTATGTGCGTCGCACATTCGGCTCATCTATCGGTGAAGCGACAGCCGAGCGGATCAAGCAGGAAATCGGCACCGCTTTTATCGAAAATGATGATGAAGTGAAAGAGATCGAAGTACACGGTCACAATCTGGCAGAGGGCGCACCGCGTAGCTTTAAGCTAACTTCACGTGACGTTTTGGAAGCCATTCAGCAACCGTTGAGCGGCATCGTTACCGCCGTGCGTACCGCACTTGAATCTTGCCCGCCGGAATTGGCTGCGGATATTTTCGAGCGCGGTATGGTACTGACCGGCGGCGGGGCGTTAATGCCGAATATCGATACGTTGTTGTCCAGAGAATCCGGCGTGCCGGTTATCGTAGCGGAAGATCCGTTGACTTGCGTGGCGCGTGGCGGCGGTGAAGCATTGGATATGATCGATATGCATGGCGGCGATATTTTCAGTGACGACTGATTTGTCGCACTGAAAACACCCTTTATTTTCACAAGTGCGGTTTTAGCCCGATGTTAAAACCGCAACTTTTTTAAGCGTAACGGCATGAAACCTATTTTTTCTAAAGCTCCCCCTTTAGGAATCCGTTTAATTATGGCGATTGTAGCGTCTGTTCTGTTGATGATCGGCGACGGGCGCAACAGCGGCATGATCCAACTGCGCAGCCTGATGGAAACGTCCATCAGCGGCATCTTCTATTTTGCCAATATTCCCCGTTCTGTGCTGGACGGGGTTTCCGATAATTTAGCGGATACGTCTAAATTACAGATTGAAAACCGAGTGTTGAAAGCGCAATTGCGTGAAAAAAATGCGGATTTGTTGCTGCTGGATCAGCTGAAAGTGGAAAACCAGCGTTTGCGCTTGTTGCTCAATTCCCCGTTGCGTTATGACGAATATAAAAAAATTGCGGAAGTCTTAACCGCAGAAACCGATATTTATCGTCAGCAAGTGGTGATTAATCAAGGCAGTCGTGACGGCGTATTTGTCGGCCAGCCGGTGATCGATGAAAAAGGCGTGGTCGGACAGGTGACGTCAGTCGGCGCGAATACCAGTCGGGTTTTGTTAATCACGGATGTTACCCATTCGATTCCGCTGCAAGTGTTGCGCAATGACGTGCGTTTGATTGCCAGCGGCACAGGCAGAGGCGATGAATTACAGTTGGATAACGTGCCGCATTCGGTTGATATTGTTCAAGGTGATCTCTTGGTAACCTCCGGTTTGGGCGGACGTTTTCCGGAAGGCTATCCGGTTGCGATTGTCGATTCGGTTTCCACCGACAAACAAAATTATTTTGCGGTGATCACCGCAAAACCGTTGGCGTCACTGGAGCGGCTGCGTTATCTGTTGTTGCTGTGGCCGATCAACGACGAACTGCACCGCGCGCAATCGCTTTCACCGGAAGATGTACGTAATGCCGTCAGACAGCGTCTTTCTACCCGACAGGACGAATTGTTGACACCGAGTAATGCGGGTAGAAATATCAAAGAGACGATTAATCCTAATCAGGAAGAGGATAATGCCATAGGTCAAACAGAGCCGGAACCGGCCGATGCCAATCAGCAGCAACAGGATTCTTTAACCGGAGGTGATCAATAATGCGCGGAAATTGGCTGATTCAGTCATTAATGGTTGCCTGCACTTTTCTGGTTGCGCTGGTGATGGAAATTACTCCTTGGTCATCCGAGTTTCAGGGATTCAGACCGTCTTGGCTGGTGTTGGTATTACTTTATTGGGTGCTGGCGATTCCGAATAAAATCAGTATCGGTTGGGCGTTCGTCGTCGGCTTGATTTGGGATTTGAGTCTCGGCTCGATTTTAGGCGTACACGCATTGGTATTATCGTTGTTTGCCTACCTGATTGCCTCCAACCATCTGGTATTACGCAATTTGTCGCTGTGGCTGCAAAGTATTTTGGTGATTGTTTCGGTGGTGACGATCCATATTATTATCTTCCTGATCGAGCTGTTTATGCACAGTGCCCGTTTTAATTCGCAGGAATTGATCGGTGCGGTGATCAGCGGGGTTTTATGGCCGTGGGTCTTTTTATTGCTGCGGACATTGCGGCGTAAGTTTCATTTGAGATGAATTGAACAGGGTGAATGGATTTCACCCCGTTTTGTATTGATTAGTTTTTCAGCGTATCGGTCAAGTGCGGTTGGATTTTGGTTAAAATCGCTTTGGCGACACGCGGCGAAGCCGCCACGATATTGCCTGATTTCAAATAGTTATGGCCACCGCTAAAGTCGGTGACGATACCGCCGGCTTCACGCACGAGTAAATCGCCGGCGGCGGAATCCCAAGGTTTCAGACCGATTTCAAAATAGCCGTCGACACGATTAGCGGCGACATAAGCCAGATCCAGCGCGGCAGAACCGCTGCGGCGGAAATCTGCGGCATCTTCAATCAACGCACCGATAATATTCAAATGGGCAGGCATATGTTGTTTGGCTTTGAACGGGAAGCCGGTTGCCAAAATTGCACCGTCCAAATCACGGCGGTTTTCCACACGCAGACGGGTATCGTTTAATTTGGCGCCTTCACCACGTACAGCCGTGAACAATTCGTTGCGAATCGGATCATAAACCACGCCGACTTCAGTACGGCCGTTTTCACGGATAGCAATGGAAACCGCAAAGTGCGGGAAAGATTTGACGAAGTTGGTTGTTCCGTCTAGCGGATCGATAATCCATTGTACATTTTTGTTTTCGCCTTCAAGCGCACCGCTTTCCTCACCGATAATTGTGTGGTCGGGGTAGGATTTTCTGATGATTTCAATCACCGCCTCTTCAGCTGCCTTGTCGATATTGGTGACATAATCATTGGGGCGTTTGTTTGCAGTTTCGATACTTTCAGGACGTTCGTAGCCTTTGGCAATAATATTGCCCGCTCTTCGTGCGGCACGAATGGCGATATTTAACATTGGATTCATAATTCCACCGGATTTTAAAGAACAAAATAAAAGGGATAATTTTGTTATGTGAAACAAAACTCGGCGCATTATAAGGAATTCAGCCCGAAATTGCGAGGTAATTTTACTTGAAATAACGCACAAAAACAGTCGGGTATTATGCTATACTATGGGTCGAATCTACAGGTAAGGAAGCTATCGTGTTGCAAAATATTCGTATCGTACTGATCGAAACCTCTCACACCGGCAATATCGGTTCTGCCGCCAGAGCGATGAAAACCATGGGGCTGTCGTCACTGTATTTGGTGGCGCCGAAAGTGCTGCCGGACGAGCAGGCAACCGCACTTGCCGCCGGTGCGGACGATATTGTGCAAAGTGCGGTTGTGGTGGACAGCTTCGATCAGGCGGTGGCGGATTGTTCACTCGTGATCGGCACCAGTGCGCGCAGTCGTCATTTGTCGATTCCGTCGATTGAGCCGCGCGCCTGTGGCGGGCAAGCGCTACAGTATGCTCAGGCAGGCGCAAAGGTAGCGATTGTGTTTGGGCGAGAACGTGTCGGATTGACCAATGAGGAATTACTGAAGTGCGGTTTTCACCTTTCGATTCCGGCCAACCCGGATTACGCTTCATTAAATCTGGCAATGGCGGTGCAGTTGGTCAGTTATGAAATTCGAATGGCAATGTTGGCATTCGAGCAACAGCCGCAAACCGCACTTGTGGCGGAAGCCGCTGAAAAGCCGCTACAGCAGGAGCTGGAATTTTTCTTTAACCAAACCGAACAGCTTTATCGCCGGCTGGATTTTATTAAAAACAATGGTGTGATGCCGAAATTGCGCCGTTTGTATGCCCGTGCCGACTTGCGGAAAAACGAGCTCAATATTTTGCAGGGCATGTTGAGTGCCGTTAAGAAAAAGTGCGGTTAGCCGAATAATGATCTGACTTGTTGCTATGATAGACAAAAACATACAAAAATAGTCGGGTTTAAAGTTGACTAAAATAGTCTGGTATGAAAAAATTCACCCTATCAGGTTATCGTTGAGGAACAGACATGAAATTGACATCAAAAGGGCGGTACGCCGTGACGGCAATGTTGGACATCGCGCTCAATTCGCAACGCGGTGAAATTGAGATGCCGATTACGTTGGCTGAAATTTCAGAGCGTCAGCAAATTTCACTGTCTTATTTGGAGCAATTGTTTGCCAAATTGCGTCGTTTCGGTTTGGTGAAAAGTGTACGAGGCCCCGGCGGTGGTTATTTATTAGGTATGCCGATTGAGAAAATTGCGATCGGTATGATTATTGCGGCGGTGAATGAAAACATCTCGGCGACCAAATGTAAGGGAAAAGGCAATTGCCAGGGCGGAATTACCTGTTTAACTCACTCTTTGTGGGAGCAGTTAAGTGAGGAAATCGAGGAGTTTTTGAACGGCATTACGATTGCCGATTTGGTCAACAAGCAGACGCAGCGCAGCGCTTTAAAAAAGCATTTGGAGCAACAAGCCTTTCAAGTCATTAATCGTGCCTAATGAAAAACAAAGTGCGGTTGATATTGTTAATTTTTCAGGAGTGAAAATGAAATTACCAATTTATTTGGATTACGCGGCAACTTGTCCGGTGGACGAACGAGTGGCTAAAAAAATGATGGAATTTATGACCTATGACGGCATTTTCGGCAATCCGGCCTCCCGTTCGCACCGTTTCGGCTGGCAGGCGGAAGAGGCGGTGGATATCGCCCGTAATCATATCGCCGATTTAATCGGGGCGGATTCCAGAGAGATTGTGTTTACCTCCGGGGCGACGGAATCCGATAATTTGGCGATTAAAGGGGCGGCACATTTTTACCAAACCAAAGGTAAACACATTATCACTTGTAAAACCGAACATAAAGCGGTGCTCGATACCTGTCGTCAATTAGAGCGTGAAGGATTTGAAGTGACTTATCTTGAACCGGAAGCGGACGGATTGATTGACTTGGCTAAACTGGAAGCGGCCATGCGGGACGATACTATTCTGGTTTCCATCATGCACGTCAACAACGAAATCGGCGTGATTCAGGATATTGAAAAAATCGGCGAACTGTGTCGTGCCAAGAAAGTATTGTTCCACACCGATGCCACCCAAAGCGTCGGCAAAGTTGAAATTGATTTAAGCCGATTAAAAGTGGATTTGATGTCGTTTTCCGGCCATAAACTCTACGGACCGAAAGGCATCGGCGGCTTGTATGTACGCCGTAAACCGCGCGTGCGGATCGAAGCGATGGTACACGGAGGCGGTCATGAGCGCGGTATGCGTTCCGGTACATTGCCGGTGCATCAAATCGTTGGTATGGGCGAAGCTTACCGTATTTGCAAGGAAGAGATGGCGACAGAAATTCCACGCATTCAAGCGTTGCGTGACAGATTGTATAACGGTTTGAAAGGTATTGAAGAAGTGCATGTCAACGGCTCGTTGCAGCAGCGTGTCGCCGGCAACCTGAATATCAGCTTCAACTATGTTGAAGGGGAATCGTTGATGATGGCGCTGAGCGATATTGCGGTTTCTTCCGGTTCGGCTTGTACTTCCGCCAGCTTGGAACCGTCTTATGTCTTGCGTGCGTTAGGATTGAACGATGAATTGGCGCACAGTTCGATTCGTTTCTCTATCGGTCGTTACACCACCGAAGAAGAAGTGGACTACACTATTGAATTAGTGAAAAAAGCAGTCGGTAAACTGCGTGAACTGTCCCCGTTATGGGATATGTTTAAAGAAGGAATTGATTTGAACACCGTGCAGTGGACTGCCCACTAATCGCGCAATAGGAGAAATAACATGGCATATAGCGAAAAAGTAATTGATCATTATGAGAATCCTCGTAATGTAGGCGCTTTCGACAAGAAAGAGCAAAATGTAGGCAGCGGCATGGTGGGCGCACCGGCCTGCGGCGATGTGATGCAGCTGCAAATCAAAGTTGACGACAACGGCATTATCGAAGACGCCCGTTTTAAAACCTACGGTTGCGGCTCTGCCATTGCATCCAGCTCGCTTATCACCGAATGGGTGAAAGGCAAATCTCTGGACGAAGCGGGATCGATTAAAAACAGTCAGATTGCGGAAGAATTGGAGCTGCCGCCGGTTAAGGTTCACTGTTCCATTTTGGCGGAAGATGCGATTAAAGCCGCCATTGCCGACTATAAAGCAAAAAATAACAAATAATATTCCCCCTGTTTCGAATCGGATTCGAAGCGGGGATTTTCTCTTTTTGAGTGTCGATTTGGTTTAATGTTAAAAATATAAGGAGCTCGTCATGGGTGTCAGTTTAACCGAAAGTGCGGCCAACCGTGTGCGGACTTTTCTGCAAAACCGCGGTAAAGGCTTGGGCTTGCGTTTGGGCGTCAAAACATCGGGCTGTTCGGGATTAGCCTATGTATTAGAGTTTGTTGATGAGATGAACGAAGACGATCAGGTGTTCGAGCAGCACGGCGTCAACGTGATTGTCGACAGCAAAAGTCTGGTTTATCTGCAAGGTACCGAACTGGATTTTGTTAAGGAAGGATTGAACGAAGGATTTAAATTCCACAATCCGAATAAAAAAGACGAGTGCGGCTGCGGCGAAAGTTTTACCGTATAAGTGCGGTCGAGTAAGGATATCATCATGCAAAACCCATTTGCGTTGTTCGGTTTGGACACTGAGTTTACATTGGATACCGCACTTTTATCGAGCCGTTATTTAGCGCTGCAAAAACAGTATCATCCGGATAATTTTGCCGCTCAATCGGCGCAGCAACAGCGGGAAGCCGTGCAAAAAGCGGCGCAGATCAATGATGCCTATCAAATATTAAAAAATCCTCGGCGGCGTGCGGAAGCGATTTTACAATTACAGCTGAGCGAGAATTTGAATCCGGAAGAAACCGTGCATGACACCGAGTTTTTAATGCAACAGTTACTGTTGCGTGAAGATTTGGAAGCAGCGGCTTGCGGCGGACAGGAAGACGAAATTTCGACATTGCGGGATAAAGCCGACGACTTGCACAAACAACAATTGCAGGCGATTGAAACTGCAATTCGGCAGGCGGACTGGTGCAGTTTAAAACTGCATATTGATCGCTTGAAATTTGTTGAAAAATTTTTGCAGGAAGTCGAACAAATCGAAGATCGGTTGTTTGCCTAGCGCGTTAGAATGCCGATAAACGGGATATACCCTAACCCGTCTATTGGCTTTTTGTTTTAATACGAATTTACTTGAACGGAAGATAAAAATGGCATTATTACAAATTGCCGAACCGGGACAAACGGCAGCCCCGCATCAGCACCGATTAGCCGTGGGAATCGATTTGGGAACGACCAATTCTTTACTGGCGACCGTGCGCAACGGAAGCAGTGAAATTTTATCGGACGTAAACGGCAGCGAGCTGATTCCTTCCGTTGTCCATTATCCGTCCGTTGGTGCAGTGTTGGTGGGTGATGACGCTCTGGCACAAGCCGCCGCCGAACCACAGCAGACCGTGATTTCGGTCAAGCGTCTTATCGGCCGCAGTTTGGCGGATGTGCGGCAGCGGTATCCCAATCTGCCTTACGGTTTTCAGACGAGTGATAACGGTTTGCCGCTTATTGAAACCGTGCAGGGTAATTTTAGCCCGGTACAGATTTCAGCCGAGATCCTAAAAAAATTAAACCACTTGGCAGAAGCACGTTTAGGGGGAGAATTGTCCGGAGCGGTGATTACCGTTCCCGCTTATTTTGACGATGCCCAGCGACAATCGACTAAAGACGCCGCCCGCTTGGCAGGCTTGCAGGTGTTGCGCTTACTGAACGAACCGACTGCCGCCGCCATTGCCTATGGGCTGGATTCCGGTCAGGAAGGCGTGATTGCAGTTTATGATTTGGGCGGCGGAACCTTTGATATATCCATTCTTCGCTTGTCGAAAGGGGTGTTTGAAGTATTGGCGACCGGCGGTGATACCGCACTTGGCGGTGATGATTTTGATCATCTGCTGGCAGAATGGATTGCACGGCAATCAGGCATTGTTGTCGCCGATAACATTGAGCGTCGGCAACTATTGGAAACCGCGATTGCAACTAAAGTAAAATTAAGTGGACAATCTGTTGTCGGTATTGAATTTAAACAGTGGCGGGGTGAAATTCACCGCGAGCAGTTTGAACAACTGATTCAACCCTTGGTGAAACGCTCATTGATTGCCTGCCGTCGTGCGCTAAAAGATGCTCAGGTCGGTTCGGATGAAGTGCTTCAAGTGGTGATGGTCGGCGGATCGACCCGAGTGCCGCTGATTCGGCGGCAGGTCGGGGCGTTTTTCGGCAGAACACCGTTGACCTCTATTGACCCTGATAAGGTGGTGGCGCTGGGCGCGGCGATTCAGGCCGATATTTTGGTAGGAAATAAATCCGATTCCGATATGTTGTTGCTTGATGTCACCCCATTATCGCTCGGAATCGAAACCATGGGCGGACTGGTTGAAAAAATCATTCCTCGCAACACTACGATTCCGGCGGCCAGAGCGCAAGAGTTTACCACGTTTAAAGACGGACAAACGGCGATGACGGTGCATATTGTACAAGGCGAACGGGAAATGGTTGCCGATTGCCGGTCACTTGCCCGTTTTACCTTGCGCGGTATTCCGCCGATGGTGGCCGGTGCGGCACATATTCGGGTGACTTATCAAGTTGATGCCGACGGCTTATTGAGCGTTACCGCCATGGAAAAATCCAGCAAAGTGCAGGCGTCTATTCAGGTTAAACCGTCTTACGGACTGAGCGACGGCGAGATCCGCGATATGATCCATGCCTCGATCGAGAATGCGGATCGGGATATTCGGGCGCGTCGTTTGGCGGAACAGCGTGTGGAAGCCGCACGAGTGATTGAGGGCGTGGAAGAGGCGTTGAAGTTGGACGGTGATTTGCTGTCAGACGAAGAACAGGCTGTGATCCGAGTACAAATTGAGGCGTTGCAGCACGCTATTCGTGAACAAGACAGTGATGTAATCAAACAGGGAATTAAACAGCTGGATACCGTTACCCGTGAGTTTGCCGCCCGCCGAATGGACAAATCGGTTCGCAGTGTGTTGCAAGGGCACAGTATCAGTGAAATTGAAAATCGTTAGAAATGAGAAAAAAGGATAAAAAATGCCAAAATTAATTTTTCTTCCCCATGAGAGTTTATGTCCGGAGGGAATGGTGGTCGAGGCGCAAACCGGAGAGAGTATTCTGGATGCGGCGCTGAATGCCGGGATTGAAATCGAACATGCTTGTGAAAAATCATGTGCCTGTACCACCTGCCATGTGGTGGTGCGTGAAGGGTTTGATTCATTAAACGACAGTTCCGATTTGGAAGAAGACTTGCTGGATAAGGCGTGGGGGCTGGAAATGGAAAGCCGTTTGAGCTGTCAGGCGGTGGTCGGCAACGATGATTTGGTGATCGATATTCCGCGTTATACCATTAATCATGCGCGTGAAGAGCACTAATTGAATAAGTGGGGGCGGCAGTATGAAATGGCAGGATTCGCAAGAAATCGCTTGGGCATTATATGATCAGTATCCGGATACCGATCCGAAAACTGTCCGCTTTACCGATATGCACGGCTGGATTTGCAATTTAGAGGCGTTTGATGATGATCCGCAAAAATCAAACGAAAAAATCCTCGAAGCGATTTTATTACACTGGCTTGACGAGTATGACGACTAGAGGATAACAATCGATAAAGTGCGGTCACGATGCTTGAGATAGTTAAAAACCGAATTTTGTTTCGACAGAATTCGGTTTTTTAGTCGGCGTTTGCTAGCAAAATTGCGCCAGTATCCGATCAATGCTTTGGCACAGCAGTGTGCGATTGTGGCGGTAGGTAATATCATCATCATTGAGTTTTTGTGCCAGAATTTTTTTCTCGCCAAGGCTGTAATAATCCGCATCAGGATAGGTGATGATACCGTCAACCGCACTTGTGCCGATACGTTGCTCAATCCAGTCGATGCGATTCGCCAAGGATAAAGCGGCCGCCGGGCTGTGTTCCACCCCGAGATTGTCGATAAAGAGGATTTTGGCACGGGAATGCGCCAACGCCTCGGTGACTTCCGGCAACAGCAGCGGCGGCATAATGCTGGTCAAGAAACTGCCCGGCCCCAGTAAAATCAGTTCGGCCTGTTGCAACGCTTTGACTGCTTCCGGCGTGGCGCTGACCTGTGGAATCAGAAACAGGCGTTTTGGCAATTCGTTGAGCTTGTCTATATTGACTTCTCCGACAACGGTGGCGCCGGAGTGCAGTTTTGCCCCGAGATGAACCGGCGTTTCCGACATCGGGATTAAATGGGAAGTTACCCGTAATAAAGAGCGGATTAGGTTGACGCCTTCCAGTGGACGGATTTTCATATCCTCCAATGCTTTCAGCATCAAATTACCGAGATTGTGTCCGGCTAAGTCGCCTTGTCCGCTGAAACGATATTCAAACAGGGCGGATGCAGTGCTGGGTTCAGTGATCATTTGATTGATGCAGTTACGTAAATCCCCCCATGCGATGCCGCCGTGCTGCAAGCGGATTCGCCCGGTGGAGCCGCCGTTGTCGGTGGTGGTGACAATGCCGGTTAGGCGTGCTTTCAAAAAGCCCAGCGAGGACATTAAACGTCCCAAACCATGACCGCCGCCAAGCGCAACCACGTGCTGTAATTGCGCCAGATAAGGCAGGTGATTGATATGATAATTCATGCAGTGCCCGGATGATTGATTTTTTAGCGTTGTTTAGGCATTATCCGCTAAATAACCGCACTTGGAAACGTGATGAGATCACAAATGTAGAAAATAGCCGCAATTACGCTGTCCGAGGGATTGCGCTTGTTAATGATAATGCTAGAATTACGCTGATTTATTCACAAACGCATATTACTCCGAGCTTGTTGCGCCTACGTTAATTTTTAATATGGCGGCAAGCCTGTTAGCATGAATGATTCGTGCTACGCCGGATACACTGGAAACGGTTTATCCGCTCGTGCTTAGAAAGGTGTCAGAATGCAGCAAACTATTCCGATTCATTTGATCGATGAACCGCAAGTGTTGATCGATCGTTTCCGGCGCAAATATCACTATTTACGATTATCCGTAACCGATGTTTGCAATTTCAAATGTAACTATTGTCTGCCTGACGGTTATCGTCCCGAGGCGGATAAACCGTCATTTTTAACCTTGAGTGAAATTCGCCGTTTGATCAATGCATTTGCCGCAATGGGAACGCAAAAAGTGCGTTTGACCGGCGGCGAGCCGACATTGCGCAAAGATTTTACCCGAATTATCGAAACGGTACGGGCGAACGATAAAATCCAACAGATTGCGCTGACTACAAACGGCTATCGAATGGCAAAATCGGTGGCGGACTGGCAAGCCGCAGGACTGGATGCGATCAATGTCAGCGTGGACAGCCTTGATCCGAAGATGTTTCGGCAAATCACCGGTGAAAATCTGTTCCATCAAGTGATGGCGGGAATTGATAAGGCGTTTGAAATCGGTTATCAACGGATTAAGGTTAATTCAGTATTGATGAAAGGGTTGAACGATCAGGATTTCACCGCATTTTTAACGTGGATTAAAGATCGACCGATTGAAATGCGCTTTATCGAATTAATGCAAACCGGTGAAATGGATCATTTCTTCCGGCGCCATCATTTGCCCGGTTCGGTGTTGATGGAGAAGCTGTTGCAAAACGGTTGGCGTTTGCAAGCCAGAGCAAAAACCGACGGCCCTGCCAATGTTTTTAAACACCCGGATTATCAAGGCGCTATCGGGCTGATTATGCCGTATTCGAAAGATTTTTGTGCCGATTGCAACCGTTTGCGGGTGTCGGCAAAAGGGCAATTGCACCTCTGCCTGTTCGGGGAAGAGGGAACGGATATTCGTGATTTGTTACAGCACGATTGGCAACAGGCGCCGCTACAGACACGGCTGTTCTCCGCCTTGCAGCAAAAGCGTGAACATCATTATTTACATCAGGGCGACAGCGGTGTGCGACCGCACTTGGCGTCTATCGGCGGTTAATTTAAAGGGATTTTATGCAGCAATTTACCCATATCAACAGTAACGGCGAAGCCAATATGGTGGATGTCGGCAACAAGGCTGAAACCGTGCGTGAAGCCAGGGCGGAAGCCTTAGTGAGCATGTCGGCGCAGACGTTGAACATGATTTTATCCGGTGAACATCATAAAGGCGATGTTTTTGCCACCGCACGAATTGCCGGTATTCAGGCGGCAAAACGCACATGGGAGTTAATCCCATTGTGTCACCCGTTATTGCTGACGAAAGTGGAAGTCAAGCTGACCGCACTTGTGCAAACCGGCCAAGTGCGGATCGAAAGCCTGTGCCGTTTAAGCGGGAAAACCGGCGTTGAAATGGAAGCGTTGACCGCCGCATCGGTTGCGGCGTTGACGATTTACGATATGTGTAAAGCGGTGCAAAAAGATATCGTGATCGAGCAAGTGCGGTTATTGAGCAAAAGCGGCGGCAAATCGGGCGACTTCTCGATCGAGGGGAATCAATGATGATTAACGTTTTGTTTTTTGCGCAAGTCAGAGAACTGATTGATACCGACGAATTACAGCTTGAAGCGGAATTTGCCAGCGCAGAAGCCTTGCGCCGACATTTAGCGGCGAAGGGGGAAAAGTGGGCGTTGGCGTTACAACGCGGTAAATTGTTGGTGGCGATTAACCAAAGCTTAGTGCCGTTAGACAGCCCGATTCACGATGGTGATGAAGTGGCCTTTTTTCCGCCGGTAACCGGAGGTTAAATGGAAAGCGAGATCCGAATTGCGGTACAAACCGAAGCGTTTGATCAAAGTGCGGTTTATCAATGGCTTTCCGAGCCTAAATCCAGTGGCGCCGTGGTGTTGTTTATCGGCAAGGTGCGGGAAATGAATTTGGGCGACAGTGTACAAACCTTATATCTGGAACATTATCCGGCGATGACGGAAAAAGCCTTGCATGAAATAGTCGCAGAGGCGTGCCGACGTTGGGAATTGCAACGGGTGGAATTGATTCATCGTGTCGGCAAGCTGCAAACCGGTGATGAAATTGTGTTGGTCGGCGTCAGTTCGGCGCACCGAGGCAATGCTTACCAAGCCAACGAATTTATTATGGACTATTTGAAAACCCGAGCGCCATTCTGGAAAAAAGAACTCACCGACAGAGGGGAACGCTGGATTGAAGAACGGGACAGCGATAAACAGGCGGCAGGGAAGTGGTAGATACAAGTGAAAAAATTCTATAGAATCGTGCCTACCCGATTGAATTCGAATACTTATATCATAATGAGAAAATCATGTCCGTTCAAAGAATAGCAAAGTTGGCCGGCGTTTCTGTTGCGACCGTTTCAAGAGTCCTCAATGATTTACCCTCAGTAAAAGCGCAAAATAAAGAGAAAGTATTGGCGGCAATTGCAGCGCTAAACTATCAGCCGAACCTATTGGCTCGACAATTGCGGACGGCGCGAACCGGTATGCTTTTAGTGATGGTATCCAATATTGCAAATCCGTTTTGTGCCGCCGTTGTAAAAGGGGTGGAGAAAGAAGCCGAGAAGAACGGCTATCGTATTTTATTATGTAATACGGAATCCGATTTTGCTCGCTCTCGTTCATGTTTACAATTGCTATCGGGCAAAATGGTTGACGGTGTGATTACGATGGACGCCGTTTCGGAATTACCCGAATTGCAAAAGATTATCGGCGCATTTCCTTGGGTACAGTGTGCCGAATATGATCCCGAATCATCTGTTTTTTCAGTGAGTATTGATGATACGGCAGCCGCAGAATTTGTTATCGATAAACTGGTTGAGTCAGGGAAAAAACGCATTGCGCTTATCAATCATGATTTGGCTTATCAATATTCCCAACATCGCGAACAAGGTTATCTTAACCGATTGGCTCATCACGGTTTATCTTATCGTACAATTGTTTATGCCGATACGCTCAGCTATTTATCCGGTAAAAAAGCGGCATTATCGCTATTGAAAAATGCAGAACGACCCGATGCTATTTTTGCTATTTCTGATGTGTTGGCGGCGGGTGCCGTCAATGCCGTCACCGAATCCGGATTTTCAATTCCTCAAGATATTGCCTTGATCGGATTTGACGGTGTTGATATCAGCCAAATAACCGTCCCACCTCTGACAACTATCCAACAACCCAATGAAGACATCGGCAGGAAAGCCGTGTCCCTTTTGTTATCACAGATCGAATCGGATAATGCCTTAGACGTTGTCCATTATTTACTGCCTTGGCAATTCATTCAACGTCAGTCTAGCTAGACAATTTTTGTGATGGATATCTCAAATCACAGAAAAAGCACTTTTTAGATTAAAAGTAATCGATTACTTTAGGTTTTTACTTAATTGTAATCGATTACTTTTTTGGAGGATGGTATGAATAACAGCGTAAAACTGCCGGCATTTATTGTGCCTAGATTATCGTTGATGATGTTTATGGAGTTCTTTATCTGGGGCTCATGGTCTGTGACGTTAGGTATAGTCATGACGAAATATGACCTCAGTACATTAATCGGCGATGCATTTTCGATGGGGCCTATCGCCTCCATTATTTCCCCATTCATTTTAGGCATGTTGGTCGATAGATTTTTCCCGTCGGAAAAAGTGCTTGCGATTTTACACTTAATCGGTGCCGCTATTTTATGGTTTATCCCGGATTTACTTGTTGCCGGTCAAGGGAGCGCGTTAGTTAGCGCATTATTGGCCTATATGCTTTGTTATATGCCGACAGTGGCTCTAACCAATAATATTGCTTTCCACAATTTGGTAAATAGCGAAAAATCTTTCCCTATTATTCGGGTTTTCGGCACTATCGGCTGGATTGTCGCCGGATTATTCATCGGCCAAGCGGATCTTTCCGGCAGTCCGCTTATTTTTCAAGTGGCTGCAATTTGTTCTTTACTATTGGGAATTTATAGCCTTACTCTGCCAAATACGCCGGCACCGGCAAAGGGTCAGCCGTTCTCAATGCGTGATTTAATGTGTGTTGATGCGTTTGCATTGTTTAAAATTCGCCATTTCTTGATCTTTGCAATTTGTGCAACGTTGATTTCGATTCCTCTCGGCACTTACTATGCGTATGCGGCGCCATTTTTGGATGCGGTCGGTTTCGAAAAAATTGGTAGTTTAATGTCGATGGGACAAATGTCTGAAATTGTTTTCATGCTGCTTATCCCGTTTTTCTTTAAACGTCTTGGCGTGAAATATATGCTGCTGGCGGGTATGCTGGCTTGGTTCTTGCGTTATGTTTTATTTGCATTGGGTGTCAATGAAGATATGCGTTGGGCGATTTATTTAGGCATTCTATTGCACGGTATATGTTATGACTTCTTCTTTGTCGTCGGCTTTATTTATACGGATAAAGTTGCAAACGAAAGAGTGCGTGCTCAGGCTCAAAGTTTGGTGGTTTTGTTTACCTACGGCATAGGTATGCTGTTGGGATCTCAAATTTCGGGCGGTTTGTTTAACCGTATGTTTGCTAATCAAGCGGTGACGGAAATGTCTATTTGGCGCACTTTCTGGTGGATTCCGGCAATAAGTGCGGTTGTAATTGCCGTTATTTTCTTCGTGTTCTTTAACTATAAAGACAAAGAAGGAGAATAAGATGAAAACAATAAAAGGTCCCGGTATTTTCTTGGCGCAATTTATTGAACAACAAGCGCCTTTCAATAAACTGGAAACACTTGCCGAATGGGCGGCCGACTTAGGATTTAAAGCCTTGCAAATTCCTTGCAACCACAGGCATATCTTTGATGTGGCGCTGGCAAGTCAAAGTCAGACTTACTGTGATGAGATCAACGGACTGTTGGCACAATACGGATTAGTGATCAGTGAATTATCGACTCACTTAGAAGGGCAGTTGGTCGCTGTTCATCCGGCTTATGATGCGGCCTTTGACGGTTTCGCACCGGAACAAGTACGTGGTAACCGTCAGGCTCGTCAAGAATGGGCTATAAATGTCATTAAACAAGCCGCGGTAGCATCAAGACGATTGGGTTTAAATGCCCACGCTTCCTTTTCGGGGGCACTGGCATGGCCGTATTTCTATCCTTGGCCGCCTCATAAAGCGCAATTGATTGACACCGCTTTTAACGAACTCGCAAAATGTTGGAAACCGATTTTGGATCACTTTGATGAGCAAGGTGTCGATCTCTGCTATGAATTGCATCCCGGAGAAGATTTACATGACGGGATTACCTTTGAACGCTTTTTAAAAAAAGTAGGAAATCATTCGCGCTGTAATATTCTGTACGATCCTAGCCATATGCTTTTACAACAGATGGACTATTTGCAATTTATTGATTTTTATCATGACCGGATTAAAGCTTTTCATGTCAAAGATGCCGAATTTATCAGCTCGGGAAAATCCGGCTGCTACGGCGGATATCAACGTTGGCCGGAGAGAGCCGGAAGATTTCGTTCTTTGGGAGACGGTATGATTGATTTTAATCGTATTTTTTCTAAATTAACCCAATATGACTATGACGGCTGGGCAGTTTTAGAATGGGAATGCTGCATGAAAGATTCGATTATTGGTGCGAAAGAGGGCGCTGAATTTATTCAAAAACAGATTATTCCCGTTTCTTCAAAACCGTTCGATAACTTTGCCGATACGGGTGACGATAGTGTGCAAGCGAAATTGATGTTGGGTTTAACATAAGGTTATCGGTATGAAAAAAATTAATGTCGGCATTATAGGAACCGGATTTATCGGCGTTGCGCATATTGAAGCGATTCGTCGATTGGGCTTTGTCAATATCATTGCATTGGCGGAAAATAATCAACAACTTGCGAAGGAAAAGGCAGCGGCGTTGAATATTCCCATAGCTTATGATTCCATAGACGAATTACTGTCGAATAAAGATATTCAAGTTGTGCATAATTGCACGCCGAATCATATTCATTTTGATGTAAATAAAAAAATTATTTTGGCCGGTAAACATGTGTTTTCGGAAAAGCCGCTTTGTTTAACCTCACCGCAAGCGGATGAACTTGTGGCGTTGGCAATAAAACATCGGGTTATCACCGGTGTGGGGTTTGTTTACCGTAATTTTGCGATGGTTCAACAAGCGGCTGAAATGGTTAAGTCGCAAGATATCGGGCGGGTTTTTGCAGTAAACGGACATTATTTACAAGATTGGATGCTGTGGGATACGGATTATAACTGGCGTGTTGATCCTGCAATAGGCGGAAAATCCCGCACGGTAGCGGATATAGGGTCGCATTGGTGCGATACTGTGCAGTTCGTAACCGGTAAAAAAATTAAAGCGGTTTTTGCTGATGTGAGTATTGTTCATTCTATTCGTAAGGCCGGTAAAAACGAAGAAACCTTCGGCTCGGATTCGGCAGGGGCGGAGTATGAATCCAAGTCGGTCGAAACGGAAGATTATGCATCGGTATTAATTCGCTTTGAAGACGGCTCCAAAGGCTCGTTTACCGTATCTCAAGTCAGTGCCGGACATAAGAACGATTTGATGTTTGATATCAGCGGCAGTCTGAAATCATTGCATTGGGAGCAGGAAACGCCGCAGTATTTAACAATCGGTTATCGCCAAAAACCAAACCAAATATTGTGTGATGATCCAACGTTAGTCAATAAATCCGTCTCTGCATATAACCATTTCCCCGGAGGACATATTGAAGGCTGGCCGGATGCTTTTAAAAATATGATGTTGGCATTTTATTCGTTTATTTTAGAGAATAAAGCACCCGAAAATACGCCGGTAAAATTTGCTACATTCAGCGACGGCGCACAAATTGTACATATTGTAGATGCCATTATGACCAGTTTTGAACAAGGGAAATGGATCACGCTGAAATAGGCATAATCTTGTTTGGCATAATAGAACATAATATTGTTAAAAAGGCTGCCGTTCGGCAGCCTTTTTTATCGGATAAACGCATATTTACCATTTGTAGGAAAGTGTGGCGTTGACCAAACGTTCCGCACCATAGTAGCAGTAGAAACTACAACCGCTCAGGTATTTTTTATTGGTCAAATTGGTAGCGTTGACTTGCAATTGCCAGTTGGAATCAAATTGATATTGTGCCATGGCATCCCACACGGTATAAGACGGGACGTTATAACCGGCATAGTATTGATCGTCTGTTGTCGAGCCGACATAGCGAACGCCGGTGCCGACCGTTAAACCGTCCAAAATGCCCTGCAAACGATATGAAGTCCACAATGATGCCGTATGTTTTGCGACCATTGGGGTGCGAATGGTTGTCGTTGTGGACAGATCCTGACGTGAATGGTTATGCGTATAAGCCGCACTCATTGACCAATTATCCGTCAAATTCAAATCCGCCTGTACTTCGATCCCTTTGTTGCGGCGTTCACCGGCTTGTACGGAAATATTGGAACTGTCGGAAACCAACGCATTTTTCTCAGTTAAATCAAAATAAGCAATAGAGACGGTGCCATCGATAAAGCTTGGCGCATATTTGATGCCGGCCTCATATTGTTTACTTTCATAAGGCTTATATACGCGCCCGTAACCGTCGACACCGGTGGTCGGACGGAATGATTCGGCATAGCTGAGATAAGGGGCCAAACCGTTTTCAAACACATACATCGCACCGCCTGAAACCGTGTTATGACTAATATTGTAAGAGGTGTCGGTATTGTCGACAAAACTGTTGCTTTTTGCTTTATCGTGGCGGAGGCCTAAATCAAAAATCCAGTCATTGTTAATCCGTAATTGGTCTTGTACGTAGAAGCCCCATTGACTGTTTTTGATGTGGTATGGTGTCGACGTTACGCTGAATGGTGCGCCGTAAACCGGCGCGAACAGATCAATGCCCGGTACAAAGCCGAAACCGTTATTATTGCCTTTGGTTTTGGCATGCAAATAATCACTGCCTAACAATAAGGTATTTTCAATGCCGTTATCAAAGGTCCATGTTTTGCTGATACGGTTATCGACGCTATGAGTTGCCGATGTGCCTTTGCTGTAGCTGTAGCCGCGATAAGCCGTACGGTTATTGTCCGCAGACCAGGCAAATACGCCTAACAAATCCATATCCAAATGGTTGAAACGGTAGTTTTGTGAGAAAATCCAGCCGTTATTGAATTCGTGCTGAAATTCATAACCGGCGGAAAGTTGTTCACGCTCCATATTATCGCGATCCGGCTCACCGAAATAGGTATTACGGGCAATGTTGCCAAAGGTAGACGGCAGCAGCGAAGCGTAAGCGGGCAGAAAACCGTTGGTCGGACGGCCGTGTTCGCGCTGATAGCCGGCAAGCAGCGTCAAGCGGGTTTTGTCGCTGATATCCCAAGTCAGACTCGGGGCAAAATAATAGTGCTTCATGCCGGTGTAATCTTGCGTGCCGTCTTCTTTGCGAAATTGTGCTACTAAACGATAACGCACACTGCCGGATTCATTGGCATAACCGCTGTAATCGCCGTTAACGGTGCGTTGGTGATTGTTGCCGAAGCCAACGTTAACTTCCCCTTTTGGGGTTGCCGTCGGACGTTTGCTGACCAAATTGATTACACCGCCGGCTTGGGAGGCGCCGTAAAGTAGGGAGTTGGCGCCTTTGACCACTTCAATATTTTCAACACCGTAGATTTCCGGCAACCAGACGAAGAATCCATTCGGGGACGTTTGGGTTCCGTCCAGTGTGGTAGACGCATCAAATCCGCGAATTTTAAACCATTCGGATTTATTGTCGTTCCCGAATGACGCCCCCTGAATACCGGCTTGATAATTCAGGGCTTGATCGATCTTTTTCGCACCGCTTTCGGCAATTTGCTGCGCGCTGACGACAACAGACGATTGCGGTTGATCATAGGAAAGCGTACCAATTTTTGCGACCGAACCGACCACATCGATTACGTCCAGTTCTTCGCTGTCCGTTTCGGCGATGGCAGGATTGAAGCAAAGCAAAAGTGCGGTTGCCAGTGCGGAGTATTGAAAGGTTTTTTGCATAATATGTCCTTAAGTTATCGTCATAAAAGCAGAGCATTACACTCTGCGCATAATTAATAAGAAATAGCTGCCGCCGAGTAGCGTAGCGACCAGGCCGGCAGGGATTTCATACGGAAACAGGATTTGCCGACCAAGCCAGTCGGCGGCGATCATCACGGTGGCGCCGAGTAAGGCGGCGGCGATCAGTTGTGATTTTGGTTTGTGAAAACCGAGATAGTGTGCCAAGTGCGGTGCAAGTAGCCCGATAAAACTGAGCGGGCCGACCACCAGAGTGGCGCAAGCAGTCAATACCGCACTTAACAGAATCAACAGCCAGCGGACTTGGGTTAAATTTAAGCCCAGTGCTTTTGCCATAACCGCTTGCAGACTGAGTAAGTCCAGCCAGCGGCTGAACAGCAGACTGAGCGCCAACAAGCCGAGTGCGGTCAGAGTCAGCAGGATTGCCACCTGATTTTCAGCATAATAGGTTGAACCTGCCGTCCAACTCAGCAGTTGCTGCATACGAAAATCGCCGCTTGCCATCAAAATACGCTGTACTGCATCAAACAGCGCAGCGAGACTGATGCCGGTCAGCAAAATCCGTTCCGGCAACATACCGCTGCGATGGTTAATCGCCATGATAATCAATAAGACACTGCATGCGCCCAATACGCCGGCAAGCCAGAAATTTTGTGTGGAAACCTGCGTCAAACCGAAAATAACCAGCAAGACGCCAAAGCTGACGCCGGAGGTGATTCCCAATAATTCCGGACTGGCCATCGGATTAAAACTAAGGCGTTGCAGCAAAGTGCCTGCGACGGCCAGCATGATGCCGGCAGCCAGCGCATAAAGCAGGCGGGGATAGCGTAATTCAAGCAATATCCGATCGAAACCTGATGACCAGCCGTCAGCCCCCTTACCGATAAGCAAGGCGCAAAGTGCGGTCAGGAGAAACAGCAGCACCAGCAGCAGCCAAGTGCGGTTGCCGTATGATTTGCCATGCGTCAAAAAGCCGCTTTGGCTTTGCAGCCGACCGCTTTGCGGGAGATTTTTAAACATCAGCCATAATAATAACGGTGTACCCAAGACGGCGGTAACGGCGCCGGTCGGCAGTTGCAGGCGGTAATAATGGGTTAACAATTGCAGCGCTAAATCGGTAATCAATAACATTGCGGCGGCTAAAAGTGCGGTTTGCAGCAGTTGTGCTTTGAAACGGCGGATCCCCAATTGACGGCTGATTGTGGCGGCGGCGAGTCCGATAAAACCGAGCATACCGACGCGGCTGATGACGATGGCAACCAAATAAGCCGACAGCAGCAAACCGGCAAGACGAATCCATTGCACCGGCACGCCCAAGCTTTTGGCGTTGTTGTCGTTCAGCGCCAGAATGGTAAACGGGCGCTGCAATACAATTAACAGACACAACGCAGGCAACAACAGCCAGAACAGCTGTATGCCGTCGAACCAGCTTTCCTGTACCAGCGAACCGGCTCCCCAAATCATTAAGCCGCGAGACTCCTCTGGATAGAACAGCATCAGAGTGGCGGAGAGGGAGCCGAGATAGAGATTTACCACCAATCCGGCCAGAATCATAATTAACGGCGACAGCGCTTTGCGCCATGCCAACAGGAAAACCAACGCCAGTGCGCCGAGTGCGCCCAGAAAAGCGATAAGTGTGGTGCCGGCATTCAGAATTGACGGAAAGAACAGCGTGGCGGTGAACAATAAAAATTGTGCGCCGCTGCTGACAGCCAAGGTATTATCTGACGCCAACGGATTGCTGACCACCTGTTGTAACAGCAGGCTTGCAAGCCCAAGTGCGGTACCGGCGAGAATCGCCATGCTGAGGCGCGGCAGCGTATAGTTTTGTACCAGCAGTAAATCCAAGTTGTCCGGGCGGGCTGTGAACAGGTCAAGCCATGAATAGCTTTCAGGCAATTGCAGCTTGAGTAACCAGCCGATTAAAACCGCACTTGCTGTCATCAGCAGTAAATTCAGCGTGAAGACGGCACGATTTACCATGCTTCCCCTCCTTGTTGCAGCGCATTGCGTAATGCCAAGGCAAAACGTTGTGCCGACGGCAAAGCACCGAAGGTCCAGATGGCGGGCAGGACGAGCGGATCTTGCGACAGCGACAAATGCTGCCATAAGGTATTATGCTGAAGTGCGGTCGGCACGTTGAGCGGATAGGGTTTAATGACAACCAACCGTGGATTGTCGTGAAAATCCGCCAGTTGATTGATGCTGATATTGGCAGCCCCCCAAACGGTGACTTCATGCGTCCAAGCATTGCGAAAGCCCATTTGCCGGATGGTTTCGCCAAACAGGCTGTTTTCACCATAAACCCGAAGATGGCGACTATCAATAAATTGTACCAGCAGCAGCGGACGGGATTGAAAAGGCTGTAATTCGGTATTTAAATCGGCAAACAGTTGTTCGCTTTGCTGAATCAGGGCTTCTGCCGCTTGCGGTTTTCCGATCCATTGTGCCAGTCGGCGTGTTGCCGCCAGCTGATTCTGCCAGAGATTGCCCGCTTGATAGAAATTAACGCTTTTGATCTGTTGCGGATCGGCGACATAACGCTGTAACAGTGGTTCCAGATTACGGAACATAGCACTGTTGATAAAAAGATCGGGCTGTATTTGCGCTAAACGTTCAGCGTTCGGTTGCAGACGTGAGCCGAGATCAAGGGTATTTTTCGGTAATTGCGGCACGGCAACCCAAGTGCGGTAGCTTTCGGCATCGCCAATGGCAACAGGCGGCTGCCCGAGTGCCAACAGGGTTTCGGCGACCGTCCAATCCAGCGTGGCAATTTTCACTGTGGATTTTTGATCGGTTAAATCGATAGCTTGCACGTTACAGCTCAAGCAAATCAATAATAAGAAAAAATAGCGCAACATAATCAGCCTAATAAAAAGCGACCGGCACCCCGGAATTCGGGTGCGGAATGACTTGTAGCGTAATGCCGTAAATAGCATTCAGATTGGTTTGTGTCATCAATTCATGCGGCGAACCCTGCATTAACAGCTTGCCGCTGTGCAGGGCAATCAGCTGATCGCAAAAACGGGCGGCGAGGTTGACGTCGTGAATCACGATGATCACGCCGATATGCAATTGGCGAGAAAGCTGTTGAATCAGCTGCATCACTTCAACTTGGTGCGCAATATCCAGTGCCGCCAACGGTTCGTCCAGCAGCAAGAAACCGCTTTGCTGCGCTAAGAGCATTGCCAGCCAAATGCGGGAACGTTCGCCGCCGGACAGCGTGTCAACCGGTTGATCGGCGAAGGGTTCCGTCTGGGTTAAGGACAAGGCTTTTTCCACCGCCTGTTGGTCTTGTTGTTTGTTGCGGCCGAATAAACCGTTCCAGGCATAACGCCCCATTTGAATCAATTCACGCGCATTCAGGTTGGTCGCATTGGGCAAATGTTGCGGCAGGTAGGCAACCTCACGGGCAAATTCCCGACTGCCCCATGTGCTGAGTTCACGCTGTTTTAACCGCACTTTGCCGCTGCTGCAAGCTTGCTGGTTGGCAAGGAGTTTGATTAATGTCGATTTACCCGAACCATTATGTCCGATCAATCCGTAAACTTTACCGACTTCAAATGTCAAATCAATCGGGTGCAGTAAAGTGCGGTTCGGAATCCGGTAACATACTTGTTCAAGTTGAAACATAACCTGCCTGTAATCTAGCGTAAATTAAAATAGGGCAGAATTTTAATTGAAAACTATTTTTATTTCAATAGATGGCGGCAGATATGTATCTATCGCCCTTTTTTGAGAGGGAACATCACAGAATAGGGCCTATAGTGGCGATAACATTCTGCCAGATGCGGCGCAATAAAGACCAGTGCGTGATGTGTTCCAAATCGATCGGCTTTGATTGTGAAATATAATCTTGTTGACGTTGGTAAATGGCTGCGGTTGTGTCGCTGTCCTGAAGTAAAATATTATTTTCATAATTCAGGTTAAAACTGCGCAGATCCAAATTTGTTGAACCGATATAACTGATTTTTTCATCAATAGTCAGGGTTTTGGCATGTAATAGGCCATGGCGGAACTCATAAATTTGTACCCCGGCCTTGAGCAGATTGGCGTAGTGGCTACGACTGGCTGCGGATACAATCCAAGAATCATTTCGTTGCGGGAAAATCAGTGTGACTTTTATTCCGCGCCAAGCAGCCGCACACAATGCCTCAATTGTTGTATGATCAGGTACAAAATAAGGCGTTGAAAGGGTAATACTTCGCCGAGCGCAATTGAAAAGGCTCACAAAAAGTTGCGGACTGGAATCTTTGCGTTCGGTCGGTCCGTCTGCGACGACTTGTGCGGCAAATCCGGATAATGTGACAGGCTGTGAGGGAAGATTTTCATTGATCGGTTGACCACCGGCAATCAGCCAGTCACTGGCAAAGAGAAGCTGCATTTGCGAAACGACAGCCCCTTCGAAACGCAGCAGAATATCTACCCAAGGAGCAAATCGCGCTTTAATTCTGAATTCGGGATCGGCACAGTTTTGGCTGCCGCAGTAAAGCACGTTGTTATCAATCAGTGTGATTTTGCGATGATTGCGCAAATCCAGCCGGCTGGTGAGGATCGTTTTTATCGGGCGGTTAATCGGGAAGGTAACCGCCAATTGTACGCCTGCACTTTTCATCCGTTGCCAATAGTCGGAATTGACAAACCGGCGCGATCCCAATCCGTCGACCAGTACCCGACAGGTAACGCCACGTTGTGCCGCACGAATAAGCGCTTTTGCAACATTGATACCGGTGTGATCCGCCAACCAGATATAATACAGAATATTGATACAATGTTGTGCCCGTTCAAGATCGGCGAGTAAACGTTCGCGGGCTTGTGCGGCACTTGCCATCAATTCCGCCTGATTATTGGATTGGGTATGGAAGCCGTTGATTGAAGCCGCATACGCAAAAGCCGGGCGGTAGGGTAATTCTATTTGCTGTTCGTTTTGTTGTCCGTGGCTGATCAGTTGCGGATAATCATGGCGCATTTGGGTAAAAATCGTCTGATACTTCGCCGTTGTCTGCCGACCGATATTGTTTTCACCGAATAGCCAATAAATCACAACGCCCAAATAGGGGAAAAGCAACAAAATCACCAACCATGCCAGCCGCCCGCTAGCTTCCAAATCATTGCGCACCAGAATTCGGATTGAAAAAACTGTAACCAGAGCGATATGTAAGATAAGTAGTAACATAGTGATTCCGTAATCGGTAACATGATTCCTGTGGCGTGCAACAGTATGCCGGCGGTGAAAATATGAGTAAGAACCGAGTTTTCCTCCGTCTTGAGTTTCAATAACGTATTGTCACATAAAGTATGAGGCTTATCTTTTCAATATTCAACACATAAATAAGGGAGCTTTCGCTCCCTTTAATGACGTATTAAAGCACTTTAACAATACTCTCGCATAGATAGCGGATATTGGCTTCAGTGATGCCGGCAACGTTGATTCGGCCGGAGCGGACGGCATAAATCGCAAATTCGTCTTTCAAGCGATCCACTTGTTCCGGTGTCAGACCGCTGAACGAAAACATGCCGTTTTGTTCGATAATAAATGAGAAATCTTGTTGTGCGCCATATTCTTTTAACAATTCAACGAATTTTTGACGCATCTGTTTGATGCGGTCACGCATACCTGCCAATTCGGCGATCCAATCCGCTTTCAGTCCGGTATCCGCCAGCACCAGCGCAACCGCATTGGCGCCATGTGAGGACGGGTTGGAATACAGCGTGCGGATAATCGATTTGACTTGACTAAACGCGGTTTCGGCAGTTTGTTGATCGGCAGCAACCAAGGTAAATGCGCCGACACGTTCATTATACAAACCGAAATTTTTGGAATAGGAGCTGGCAACCAGCAGTTCTTTATGGTTGGCGGCAAAAGCGCGCAGACCCTGCGCATCTTCTTCCAAACCGTTTGCCAAGCCTTGATAGGCAAAGTCAAACAGCGGCAGCCAGCCGTTTTGCAGCGATAAGTCCGCCAATTGTTGCCATTGTGACGGAGTCGGATCGATTCCGGTCGGGTTGTGGCAGCAGCCGTGCAGTAATACGACATCGCCTTCGCCGGCATGGCTCAAGTCGGCCAACATATTGTCCCAATCCAGCGCATGTGTGTCTTCATTGTAGTAACGGTAGTTACGGATTGTGATGCCGACCGCATTGAAAATTGCATTGTGATTCGGCCAAGTCGGTGAACTGATCCAGACGTTTTGTGCATGGGTTTGGCGTTTGATAAATTCCGCCGCCACGCGTAAGGCGCCGGTTCCGCCTAAACTTTGTGCGGTTTTAGCGCGTTTGCTTGTTACAATCTCGCTGTCGGCGCCGAATAATAATGCTTGGGTAAATTGGTTGTATGCCGCCACGCCGTCAATCGTCAGGTAGTTTTTGCTGTTTTCGGTTTCCAACAAGCGTTTTTCTGCGGTTTTCACGGCTTTGACAATCGGGGTTTGCCCGTCGGCATCTTTATAGACCCCGATACCCAGATTGATTTTGTTTTCACGAGTTTCGGATTTAAAGGCTTCGCCCAACCCCAGAATCGGATCGGCGGGAGCGGCTTGGATTTTTTCAAACATAGTGAGTTACCTTTTTAGCATATGATGTTGTGTTTTAAAAATAGCTTTCTCATTTATACTGATTTCCGGCTCGGATAACAATCCCAAAACGCAAAAATCATGATAATTTGCCGACTGCCCAGCTCAGACCGGAAAGGTAATCAGCCGGCAATAACGGCGCCAATCTGCGCAAACTCTCGATAAGTACCGCTTTATCAGGGTGTGATAAATTGATATGCCCGACTTTACGCCCCGACCGCACTTCCTTGCCGTACCAGTGCAGCTGGCTGAACGGAATGCCGAGCCATTGCGGTTGATGTTCGGTGCCGATTAGATTGACCATTACGCTCGGCATCAGCGTTTGCAATAGCGGTGTCGGCAGATTCAGCAATGCACGCAAATGAAGTTCAAACTGGCTGACGTTACACCCGAGTTGCGTCCAGTGTCCGCTGTTGTGAACACGCGGCGCCAGTTCGTTGATCAGCAGGTTGTCGCCGATTACAAAACATTCCATTGCCATCACGCCGACATAATCGAGCTTGTGCATAATCGCACTCAGCATCTGTTCCGCCTGTGTTTGTAAAGTGCGGTTCGGTATTGCAGGCTGGACACTGTAGCGCAAAATGCCGTTTTGCTGCAAATTATGGGTAATCGGGTAAAAACGGGTACTGCCGTCTTGAAAACGGGCGCCGACAAGGGATATTTCCCCGTCAAACGGAATAAAGGCTTCGGCAATTACCTCACCGAATAAATCGGCAGTGATGATGCCATGATTACTCGAATCGACAATCCATTGCCCGCGTCCGTCATAACCGCCGGTACGGCGTTTGACCACCACTTTGTTGCCGATATCTAGAAAGAGTTGCCGCCATTGTTGCGCACAATCCAAGCGTTGCCAAGGCGAAGTGGGTAAATTCAGTTCGTCTAGCAGCGATTTTTGTGAATAACGATCGGCCAGTAAGCCAAAGACATTGCGATTGATAAAATTCGGATGGGCGGAAAGTGCGGTGGTGAGTTCGGTTGTCGGCCAACGTTCGATTTCGGCGGTAATCACGGCGTTACTTTCAATGTCAAGCAGCGGAGCATCGAAATCGAGCGGTTGGACATCGATGTCCAACGGAGCGCCGGCATAGCGCAGCATTCGCCCCAATTGTCCGTTGCCCAAGACATAAACCGGGGGATAAATGGCACTTTTTGGCATGGTTAAGTCCTTATTTAAAGCAATGTTAAAGCAGGCGAGGATCGGGGTTATCCAAGACGGTTTGGGTTTGTTCCGCTCTGAATTGCAATAAACGCGTCAGCAAGTGCGGATCACGGCTTGCCAGCATTTGTGCGGCCAACAAACCGGCATTTGCCGCACCGGCGGCACCGATCGCCAGTGTGCCGACCGGAATGCCTTTCGGCATTTGTACGATGGAATACAGGCTGTCGATCCCGCTTAGAATCGAACTTTTTACCGGTACGCCCAGTACCGGAACCACGGTTTTGGCGGCGATCATGCCGGGCAAATGCGCTGCGCCGCCTGCGCCGGCGATAATCACTTCAAACCCGCACTCAAGTGCGGTTTCGGCAAAGCTGAATAATTTATCCGGAGTACGGTGGGCGGAAACGATTTCGACATGGTAAGGCACTTGTAGTTGATCCAGCACATTGGCGGCTTCGATCATGGTCGGCCAGTCACTTTGCGATCCCATCACAATGGCGATTTTTGCAGACATAAATTCAGCGGTTCCCTTTAATGTTAAATGAATAAATCAAAAGTGCGGTTAGGATAACATGATTTTATAAGAAATTAATCTCTGTGGTCGTGCTTGTGAAAATATTTTATATTTTTTAGCCGGATAACGGTGATTTGATTGCAAGTTTACGGAGAAAATTCTATGCTTATCGGTTGAATAAGCATGAGAATAAGATGGAGCAGAGAATGCCAGCGAAAGCCAAATACAGGAAGGATTACAAGAAACCGGATTATACCGTGACGGATATTTTTCTTGATTTTCAACTTGATCCGCAACAGACGCAAGTCACCGCTAAAACCGCCGTTCAACGCCTGAATCCTGAGGCGCAGCAGCTGCGGCTGGACGGACACGGTTTTCAATTTGCCTCGATTGAGGTAAACGGCGAGCCTTTTAGCGCGTATCGGCAAGATGCGGAATCATTGTCGCTGGATTTGAGCGGGCTGAATCAGGAGCGGTTCGAATTGGAAATCGTTACGCTGCTCAAACCGGCGGAAAATACCTCATTGCAAGGGCTGTATCAATCGGGCAGTGCGTTTTGTACACAGTGTGAGGCGGAAGGCTTCCGTCAAATTACCTATATGCTCGATCGTCCGGACGTGTTGGCGCGTTATACCACTCGGATTACGGCGGATAAAAGCGCATATCCGTATTTGTTGTCGAACGGCAACCGCATTGCCGGCGGTGAGCTGGACAACGGGCGGCATTGGGTGGAATGGCAGGATCCGTTCCCGAAACCGAGCTATTTGTTTGCACTGGTCGCCGGTGATTTTGATTTGCTGCAAGACCGTTTTGTGACCAAGAGCGGTCGGGAAGTGGCTTTGGAATTGTATGTTGATAAAGGCAGTCTTGATCGTGCCGATTGGGCAATGCAAAGCCTGAAAAAATCGATGAAATGGGACGAAGAGCGGTTCGGGCTGGAATACGATCTGGATATTTATATGATCGTTGCTGTGGATTTCTTCAACATGGGTGCGATGGAAAACAAGGGCTTGAACGTGTTCAACTCCAAATTTGTGCTTGCCAATCCGGCTACCGCAACCGATGAGGATTATCACAATGTGGAAGCGGTGATTGCACATGAATATTTCCATAACTGGACGGGCAATCGGGTAACGTGTCGTGATTGGTTCCAATTGAGCCTGAAAGAGGGCTTGACGGTGTTTCGGGATCAGGAGTTTTCATCGGATACCGGCTCGCGTGCGGTACAGCGGATTAACAATGTGAAGCTGCTCAGAACGGTACAGTTTGCCGAAGACGCCGGCCCGATGGCGCATCCGATCCGTCCGGAAAAGGTGATCGAAATGAACAATTTCTATACGGTTACCGTTTATGAAAAAGGAGCGGAAGTGATTCGAATGCTGCACACGTTATTGGGCGAAGTGCGGTTTCAACAGGGCATGCAATTGTATATTGCTGAAAATGACGGCAAAGCGGCGACCTGTGAAGACTTTATTTCCGCAATGGAACGGGCTTCCGCTGTCGATTTGACGGTTTTTCGGCGCTGGTACAGTCAGTCGGGGACGCCGGAATTAACGGTGAATGACGAATATGACGAACGCAACAAGATTTACCGGTTAAGCGTGTCGCAAGCTACACCGCCGACACATGATCAATTGGATAAAATCAATCTGCACATTCCGTTGAAAATTGAATTATATGACGGGCAGGGGCATCAATTGGATTTACAAGATGAACACGGCCCGGTCAGCAATGTGTTGAATATTTTGCAAGATAATCAAGTATTTGAATTCCATCATGTGTATGCTCGTCCGATTCCGGCACTATTGTGCGATTTTTCCGCACCGGTGAAACTGGATTATGACTACAGCGATGAGCAATTATTGTTGTTGTTAAAACATGCTGAAAACGATTTTGTGCGCTGGGATGCGGCACAAACGTTATTGGCAAACGAATTGCGCCGCAATTTACAACGTCAGCAAAACGGCGAAGAGATGCTGATCAGCCCATTATTGCTGGATACATTCGGCGCTATTCTGGAAGACTATCAGCAGGATATCGAACTGACAGCGCTGATGTTGACGTTGCCGAAAGAGACGGAATTTGCCGAACGGTTCAACGTGATTGATCCGAGCGGAATTCATGCGGTGCGTCAATTCTTGCAAAAAAATATCGCCGAATATTTAAAAACCATGCTGCTGAAAGTTTATCATCGTATCGATTTGCCGCAGTACCGACCGGAGCGGCAGGATATTGCCCAGCGCAGTTTGCGTAATGTGTGCCTGAGCTATTTGGCGGTCACGGAGTTTGGTAATGCGCTGGTCAATACCCACTATCTGCATGCCAACAATATGACCGATACGTTGGCTGCGTTATCGGCGGCAACGTTGGCGGCATTGCCTTGCCGTGACGCTTTGCTGGCGGATTTTGAGCAAAAATGGGCGCATGACGGACTGGTGATGGACAAATGGTTTGCCTTGCAGGCGACCCGTCCGGACGAAGATGTGCTGCAAAATGTGATTAAACTGATGGATCATCCGAGTTTTGCTTTCAACAACCCGAACCGCTTACGGGCGCTGGTCGGCAGTTTTGTCAACCAGAATCCGAATGCGTTCCATGCCGTGGACGGATCAGGCTACCGCTTCTTGGTAGAGGTGTTGATCAAGGTCAACAGCAGCAATCCGCAAATCGCATCACGCTTAATCGAACCGTTGATCCGTTTGGGGCGTTACGATGCCCAACGTCAAACATTGATGAAACGGGGACTTGAGCGCTTGGCAAAAATAGAAAACTTATCGAAAGATCTTTTCGAAAAAATTGAGAAAGCGTTGGATTAATCATAATAAAGGGTACAATTGAGGAAATCTTCGGATTTCCTTTTTGTTTGTCGGCAGTGTGAAAGGGATTTTTCGTTACACCATATAGCGTAATAATAGGCTGGGCATATGTATTCATTCGTTAAAAAAGGGTTATTTTCACTGGACGCCGAGCGGGCGCATGATTTTACGGTAAAAACACTGGGGATTATCGGGAAAACGCCGGCTAAATACGTGCTGCAAACCGCACTTTGCTGCCCGCCGGGGACAGAGAAAGTTTGCATGGGCATTCGTTTTAAAAATCCAATCGGTTTGGCTGCCGGCGCGGATAAAAACGGAGATGCGATTGACGGATTTGGCGCTTTGGGATTCGGTTTTATTGAAGTCGGCACGGTGACGCCGCTGGCACAGGACGGCAACCCTAAACCGCGTCAATTCCGCTTGCAAGCGGCGGAAGGCATTATCAACCGTAACGGTTTTAACAATTTCGGTGTCGATTATCTGGTTGAAAATGTTAAAAAAGCCCGCTATGACGGGGTTATCGGAATTAATATCGGCAAAAATACGACGACATCGGTAGAAAACGGTAAAGCCGATTATATTTATTGCCTTAACAAAGTGTATAACCATGCCGGTTATATCACGATTAATATTTCTTCACCGAATTCGCCGGGCTTGCGTAGCCTGCAATATGGGGAAGCATTGGACGATTTATTGCAAGCGCTCAAAGCCCGTCAAACGGAGCTGGCGGATTACTACAATAAATATGTACCGATTACGGTCAAGATCGCACCGGATCAAACCGAAGCGGAATTGGTACAAATCGCCGACACCTTGCGCCGGCATAAAATGGACGGTGTGATAGCGACCAATACTACAATATCCCGTGACAGCGTTAGCGGCTTGCCGAATGCGGAGCAGCAGGGGGGGTTAAGCGGCAAGCCTTTGCAGCCGCTCAGTACGCAAATTATTCGCCGCTTACATCAGGAGCTGAAAGGTGATATTCCGATTATCGGCAGCGGCGGCATTGATTCGCTGACCGACGGGCAGTGCAAAATTGCCGCCGGTGCAGAACTGTTGCAACTTTATTCAGGCTTGATCTACCACGGCCCACAATTGGTAAAAGCGCTGGTGGCAGGGATTCGTTAAGTCGGAGAATCGGGCTTCTTAATTTGATGAGAAGCCCGATTTTATTGACAAATATTATATTTTCTTCGCCAACATTGTCACAAATTTCAGTTTGATCCGATTACCGTCGGCATCGGTTTTATGCAATTCGCCCGGCTCTTCGCAGTATTTGAGCAATTCCCAACCGGCATAGTAATTTTTCAGTTCATTTTCGGCAAAGGTGAAAGAGAACGGCATTGGGCAAGGCATATCATCGGTCGACATGGCGGCAACGATCAGATTATAACCGCCGACATTGGTATGCTGCTGCATATTGGCGATAATGGCGGGAATGCGATCCCGTTGTAGGAACATCAACACCACAGTGGAGAGAATCAGATCATAATTATCCTGAATTGCCGCCTGATTAATGTCATAAAGTGCGGTTTTCACCTTGTCGAGCTTTTCTTTGTCAATCACGGAATTTAAAAAAGCGATACTGTTTTCATTCTGATCCCAAGCATCGACTTCGAACCCTTGAACGCCTAAAAAGACGCTGTTTCTGCCTTGTCCGCAGCCGAGATCCAATGCTTTGCCGGGCTTGAGGTATTGTATGGCGTTGATCACTTCGGAGTGAGTGGCGGTCATATTGTATTTCTTGGCGACATAATCTTGCGGACGGCAATAAAATTCCAGATAGCATTGCAAATCGTCGGACAACGGCAAAACACGATGCCATTGCTGTGGTTCGACAAAAGGCGCTTGGTTTTCCACATCAAAAATGTGCGTGTTCAATACATTACCGAATTCGTCCAGTTCAAAATATTTCAGCGAGCCGGCAAGTACAGTCACTTTTGCCCAAGTGCCGATTTTAGTATTGTGCATTTCCTGAAACATTTGCGGTAAGGTGTCTTTGGTCCAGATCGGCATTTTTTTGTAGCAAATTAATTGTGAATACATAGAGCGTGTCCTTAAAGATATATTTAAAATATTATTTTATGAATTTTAAAGAAAATTTGCCTGTGAGGCAATTATTTCCGACAGATTTAGTCAAGTTTATACAGGCTGATCACATTGCCGATGTATCTTATGCTAGAATAGTCGTAATATTAACATGTTATAAACAGGAGTTTGTATGACGACAGAAACGGCCGCTGCCGAACCTTCCACATTCGATGTGCAGGCACAGACAGTAGAATTTATCGATAAAGTGCAGAAAATGGATTTTGATACTGTGTTAAGCCAATGGATTATTCCGTATGGCAGCAAGATACTATTGGCGATTGCGATTTATGTTATCGGGAAATCCATTGCCAAATTGTTAAGCGGTATATTGGGCAAGGCGGCATTGCGTTCCGGCAAAGACGAAATGTTGCAGGGCTTTGTCACCTCGATCAGCTATTTTCTCTTTTTATTGATCGTGGTGATTGCTGCATTGTCGCAACTGGGCATCAACACCACGTCATTGGTTGCATTAATCGGGGCTGCCGGTTTGGCAATCGGTCTGGCATTGCAGAATTCACTACAAAATTTTGCTGCCGGCGTGATGATTTTGATTTTCAAACCGTTTAAAAAAGGGGATTTTGTTGAAGCGGGCGGCGTGAGCGGTTCGGTTACGCAAATCGGATTATTGGTGGTCGAGTTGCGTACCGGCGATAATAAAACCGTATTGGTGCCGAACGGCAAAGTGTTCGGCGACAGTATCACCAATTATTCCGCCAATGAGACCCGTCGAGTAGATTTTATCTTTGATATTGCTTATAACAGCGATATTGCCAAGGCCAAACAGATAGTGGCGGATTGCCTGACACAGGAATCTAGGGTGCTGAGTAATCCCGCACCGACTATTGCCGTGGGATCGCTGGAAGCCAGTAGCGTACAGCTGGTTGTGCGACCGTGGGTGAAAACCGCCGATTATTGGGGCGTTTATTATGCGATTACCGAAGATGTGAAATTGGCGTTTGATCGTGAAGGGATTGAAATTCCGTTTAATCAGCTGAGTGTACATTTTGATGCGGATAATGTAGAAAAATAGCGTGGGTGCAGAGCAATACGACAACGGCGGATTTGATATCCGTCGCTATTTTTTATCCTCAAAGTGCGGTTTTAAATGGTAACCGCACGTTAAGATCAAGTTGGCAAAAAATTATTTTTTGGCTTGGCGGGCTTTGCTTTGTTCCGCCATTTTTTTGCTGATTTCGCGGCGTTGTTTGGAATGTTCCGCATTGCGGATCACATAATCATCGATCCGATCTTCATAATCGTCACGCATTGTGGCGATAATCGTGCGAATATCGGCAACGCTCATTTCATCGGTGATGTATTGGTTCAGATTATCCAACAACAAAACACGCTTTTGGTTATCACGGATTTTGCGTTCGATATCAATCATATCGCGTTTAAGTTTGTTTTTCAGACGATGCATACTCACGTACTCCAATACATCTTGAAAGCATTGTTTGTTTACCGGTTCCATTTTTTAACACTCACTTTTTTGATTTGACACAATGACTTTAATTTATCCTGTTTAATCTTGTTCGTCAAAGTATTCGATCACGTTTTTATCAATAAAAATTGCGAAATATCAAGCCGGAACAGATAAAAATAGATTGATAAGCGCAAGGCAGAGTGATAAAACTATTCGGGTTGTTATTTTTTTAGTTAAGGATTGAAAATGTCACAAGTGTTCAATTTCAGCGCCGGTCCGGCGATGATGCCGAAGGCGGTGCTGGAACAAGCCCAACAAGAATTCGTGAACTGGCAAGACCAACAAACCTCCGTGATGGAAGTCAGCCATCGTGGTAAATTATTTATGCAGTTGGTCGGGGAATCAGTGGCGGATTTTCGCGAATTGTACCGTATTCCGGCAAACTACCAAATCCTGTTTTTACAAGGCGGTGCGCGTGGTCAATTTGCAGCGATTCCGATGAATTTAATCGGCGAAAAGGGCAAAGCCCTTTATTTGACCGGCGGTCATTGGTCGGCTACCGCTGCGAAAGAGGCGCGGCTGTTTGCCGAAATCGATGAAATCAATATTCTGGAGCAAAGTGATGAATCGCGTGTCGGCAAACTGGATTTTAGCGAGATTGCCGATCAGTACGATTATGTACATTATTGCCCGAACGAAACCATCAGCGGCGTAGAAATCTTTGACTTACCGAATGTCGGTAATGCGGTTTTGGTGGCGGATATGTCGTCAAATATCCTCTCGCGTGAAATTGACGTCAGTAAATTCGGCTTGATTTACGCCGGCGCCCAGAAAAATCTCGGGCCGGCGGGGATTACCATCGTAATAGTGCGGGAAGATCTGATCGGTCATGCCCGTAAGGAAACACCGTCAATCTGGAATTACGAAGTACAAAGCAAAAGCGATTCGATGATTAACACCCCGCCGACGTTTGCCTGGTATCTCTGTTCGTTGGTGTTCAAGCATTTATTGGCACAAGGCGGCATTCAGGCAATGGAACGGCGCAACCGTGAAAAAGCGGCGCTGCTGTATGATTATCTGGATCAAAGCAAACTGTATCGCAATACGGTAGCGAAACAAAACCGCTCTTTGATGAATGTGACTTTCACCACCGGTGATGAAGGGCTTAATGCTAAATTTGTGGCGGAAGCGCTGGAAAACGGCTTACAAGCCTTAAAAGGGCATAAAGTGTTGGGCGGTATGCGCGCTTCGATTTACAATGCCATGCCGATTGACGGCGTACAGGCGTTAATTGCGTTTATGCAAAAATTTGAGCGGGAAAATGGCTGATTCACTATGGATATGTTGAACCATCAAGGTGCGATTTATTATTTATTTGATTTGATTAAAGAAAATAAAACGCTTGATGAAAGTGCGGTCAAACATTTTCACTATTCATGCTGCGAACCCTGAATATTATTGATGAAAATTGGTAGCGTATTGACCATACGATTGAGTAAAAATAAGAGAGAAAAACATGAAATTTATCGACATTGCCAACCCGGGTGTACGCCGATTGTCCCCTTATCAGGCGGGAAAGCCGATTGAGGAATTGGAGCGGGAATTGGGGATTTCCAATATTGTCAAACTGGCTTCGAATGAAAACCCGTTCGGGTTTCCGCAAAGTGCCAAAGAGGCGATTAGCAAGCAGCTCAACGAGTTGACCCGTTATCCCGATGCCAACGGTTTCGAACTAAAACAGGCGATTTCACAAAAATTCGGATTGCAACCGGAACAGATCACATTAGGCAACGGTTCTAACGATCTGTTGGAAATTACTGCGCATACTTTTTTAAACCGTGATGACGAAGTGATTTTCTCGCAATATACCTTTATCGTTTATCCGTTGGTTTCACAAGCAATTAACGCCAAAGCCGTCGTCGTGCCCGCCAAAGATTACGGGCATGATCTGAATGGCTTTCTGGCGGCAATCACCGACAAAACCAAAGTGATTTATCTTGCCAACCCGAACAACCCGACCGGCACATTTTTAACCGCCGAACAAATCGATGCTTTTTTGGCGGAAGTGCCGCCGCATATTTTGGTGGTTCTGGACGAAGCCTATACCGAGTTTACCACCGTCAGCGAACGGGTTCCGTCATTTGTGTTGCTGCAAAAATATCCGAATCTGGTGGTTTGTCGCACATTATCCAAAGCTTATGGACTGGCGGGACTGCGAATCGGGTATATGGTTTCTTCACCGGAAATTGCGGATTTGTGCAATCGAGTGCGGCAACCGTTTAACTGCAACAGTTTGGCATTAAGCGCCGCCGTGGCAGTGGTGAATGATGATGCGTTTATTGAAAAAGTGGCTGACAATAACCGTCAAGGATTATTACAGCTAGAAATGTTTTTTAACGCAAAAGGGCTGGATTATATTCCTTCCAAAGGCAATTTTATTACCTTAGATTTAAAACGGCCGGCGGCACCGATTTATCAAAAATTGTTGGAAAACGGTGTGATAGTCCGCCCGATTGCCGGTTACGGTCTGCCGAATCATTTACGGATCAGTATCGGTTTGCCGGAAGAAAATCAGCGCTTTATGGATGCGCTGAGTTTGATTTTGGATTTATAATTTAAGGTCGTCTTCCCCTTAATACCGTTTTTACTTAAGCGGTAAGCACGCTTTTCCGAACGCAGGCGAAGGGGTTTTTCATCAATCATTGCACCGCACTTTACGTTTTGACAGATAACGTGCGGTTTTACGGAACATATTATGCAGCCCACCTCAATTACGCTGAACCCGATTTCTCATATGGAAGGCACGATTAATCTGCCCGGTTCGAAAAGTTTGTCCAATCGTGCTTTATTGTTGGCGGCGTTGGCAAACGGCACAACCCATGTCACAAATCTATTAGACAGTGATGATGTGCGTCACATGTTAAATGCATTGAAGCAGCTTGGTGTCAGCTATTACTTGTCTGAAGATAAAACAGAATGTAATGTGACAGGGTTGGGAAAGGCTTTTCAATGGCAATCGGGATTGTCACTATTTTTGGGTAATGCCGGCACTGCAATGCGCCCGTTGGCAGCGGCGTTGTGTTTGCGTAATACCAATGCAGAAACCGGTGAAATCGTACTGACCGGCGAGCCGCGCATGAAAGAACGCCCGATTCGGCATTTGGTCGATGCGCTGCGTCAAGCCGGCGCTGAAATTGACTATTTGGAAAACGACGGCTATCCGCCGATTGCGATTCGCAACCGTGGTTTGAAAGGCGGCAACGTGCGGATCGACGGCTCGGTTTCCAGTCAGTTTTTGACCGCACTTTTAATGGCGGCACCGTTGGCGGAGTCGGATATTGAAATTGAAATTATCGGTGAGCTGGTTTCCAAACCTTATATTGATATTACGTTGAACATGATGGCGGTTTTCGGGGTGCGGGTGGAGAATCAGGATTACCGCCGCTTCCATATCAAAGCGCCCCAACAATATCAGTCACCGGGGAATTATCTGGTAGAAGGCGATGCCTCATCGGCATCTTATTTTCTGGCGGCGGGTGCGATTAAAGGAAAAGTGCGGGTGAGCGGAATCGGCAAAAACAGCATTCAGGGCGATCGTCTGTTTGCCGATGTGCTGGCAAAAATGGGGGCGAAAATCACTTGGGGCGAAACGTTTGTCGAAGCGGAAAAAGGGGAATTGCACGGTATTGATATGGATATGAACCATATCCCCGATGCGGCGATGACAATTGCCACCACCGCACTTTTTGCCGAGGGTGAAACGGTGATCCGCAATATTTATAACTGGCGGGTGAAAGAGACGGATCGTTTAAGCGCAATGGCGACAGAATTGCGCAAAGTCGGCGCCGATGTGGAGGAGGGCGAAGATTATATTCGGATTCAACCGCTGAAAGCCGCGCAATTCAAACATGCGGAAATTGAAACGTATAATGATCATCGTATGGCAATGTGTTTTGCTTTGATTGCGCTGTCGGATAGCGCCGTAACAATTTTAGATCCGAATTGTACCGCCAAAACATTTCCGACCTTTTTCAATGAATTTTTGGCAATAGCCGCTTAATGCAGGGGCAACAGGCATATCATGGTGATATGCCTTTTTTATAAAAAGGATAGCCGAATGATCATGCGTTCTCTTTCTCTCTTTTCCGTTTGCCTGCTGAGTGCTTGCAGTCTGGTGAATTACCAACCGGTCAAAACGATCGGGCAAGTGAAACCCGAACAAGGTTATCGAATGCTGCAACAGATTAGTCGCCCGAGCGGCAGTGAAAATTTTATTATTTTAATGCTCTCCGGCGGCGGCACGCGTGCTGCGGCGTTGGGGTACGGCGTGTTGGAACAGCTGGCGCAAACCAAAATCAAAGGCGATGATCGCGGCGAAAGCTTGCTGGATAACATTGATATGGTTTACGGGGTTTCCGGTGGTTCGGTATTGGCGGCATATTTTGCGCTGTACGGTAAACAGACGATTCCTGACTTTGAAAGGAAATTTTTACGTCTGGACTTCCAAAACCAAATCATCAAACAGGTTTTTTCATTCTCCAATCTCCCGCGCTTGACTTCGCCCCAATTCGGGCGTGGGGATTTATTGCAAGAGCAGTTGAATCAGACCTTGTTTAAGGAAGCCACGTTTTCCGATCTGGAAAAGCGGCGGAAAGGGCCTTTTGCGGTGATCAGCGCCACCGATATGACGATTGGGCAACGGCTGAATTTTACGCAAGAATTTTTTGACATCATGTGTTTGGATCTGGGGAATTTGCAGATTGCAAGAGCGGTGGCGGCGTCAAGTGCGGTTCCGCTGGTTTTTGCACCGCTGACACTGAATAACAATGGCGGCAATTGCCATTTCCAAATGCCGCCGGATATGCGTCAAGCAATGGAGCAGGAATCGGGGGCGGGAATGCGCGACAAAACCCGTGAAGAGTACAAGCAGATGATTTCCGATTATCAGAACAGTCGGGAACGTCCGTTTGTCCATTTGATTGACGGTGGTTTAACCGACAATCTGGGCTTACGCAGTTTGCTGGATATGGGGGATATTTACGGACAGGATCTGTTGTATAAAAAAGTGACGGAGGGCGATATTCGCAATATTGTCGTGATTAACGTCAACGCACAGAATCAAATCAGCAGTGATATCGATAAAACAGCGGATGTGCCGGGGATTGGTGATGTGGTCAATGCGGTCATCAATGTGCCGATAGATCAATATTCGCTGGAATCATTACGCCGTTTTCGCATATTTACCGACGATTGGAACGAAAAATTGGGCAAGCGCAACCATGATAAACGGGTGACATTGCATTTTGTCAGCCTGAATCTGAAAGATCTGCCGCAGTCGGCACTGCGCGACGAGGTGCTGAATATCAGCACGTCTTTCTATCTGCCGCCGAAAAATGTCAATCAGTTGAAGCAGGCGGCAAAGATGCTGCTGCAACAATCGGAAGAGTATCGACAGGCTTTACAAGTGTTGGCAAATTAGACGGCATTTTCCCAACGTGTGGTTTTTACGGCAGTAAGTGAATTTTTATTCATAAAAGTGAGTTTTTATTTAAATATAGACTTTAAAAATGATTTGACGCATAATATTCAACCGCAAAATAGATTTTATACGTTCAATTCGATCTCTCTCAATAATAGGAATTATTATGTCTGCGACAATTCTTGAAACGCTTCCGTCCGGTCAAAAAGTCGGTATTGCTTTTTCCGGCGGTTTGGATACCAGCGCCGCTTTGCTATGGATGCGCCAAAAAGGCGCCGTTCCTTATGCCTATACCGCCAATTTGGGGCAGCCTGATGAAGAGGATTACAATGCGATTCCGCGTAAAGCCAAAGAGTACGGGGCCGAAGACGCACGCTTGATCGATTGCCGCACCCAGCTTGCCCATGAAGGAATTGCCGCAATTCAGTGCGGTGCATTCCATATTTCTACCGGCGGCGTCACCTATTTCAACACCACACCGTTGGGACGTGCGGTGACCGGCACGATGCTGGTTGCGGCGATGAAAGAAGACGATGTGAATATTTGGGGCGACGGCAGCACCTTTAAGGGAAATGATATTGAGCGTTTTTACCGTTACGGTTTGCTGACCAATCCGAACTTGAAAATTTATAAACCGTGGTTGGATCAGCAGTTTATTGATGAATTAGGCGGTCGTCACGAAATGTCCGAATTCCTGATTGCCAACGGCTTTAACTACAAAATGTCGGTTGAAAAAGCCTATTCCACCGATTCCAACATGCTGGGGGCGACCCACGAGGCAAAAGATTTGGAATTCCTGAATACCGGAATTCGTATCGTCAAACCGATTATGGGCGTGGCGTTTTGGGATGAAAATGTCGACGTCAAAGCGGAAGAGGTGACGGTTCGTTTTGAAGAGGGCGTGCCGGTTGCGCTGAACGGCAAAGAATTTACCGATCCTGTCGAACTGTTTTTAGAAGCCAACCGTATCGGCGGTCGCCACGGGTTAGGCATGAGCGATCAAATTGAAAACCGTATCATCGAAGCGAAAAGCCGTGGTATTTATGAAGCACCGGGCATGGCATTGTTGCATATCGCTTACGAGCGTTTGCTTACCGGTATTCACAATGAAGACACCATCGAGCAATACCGTATCAACGGCCTGCGTTTGGGGCGTTTGTTGTACCAAGGCCGCTGGTTTGATCCGCAGGCACTGATGCTGCGTGAAACCGCACAACGTTGGGTGGCGCGTGCGATCAGCGGTGAGGTTACATTGGAATTACGCCGCGGCAACGATTACTCGATTTTAAACACCGTTTCGCCGAATCTGACTTACCAAGCGGAGCGCCTGAGCATGGAGAAAGTCGAGAATGCGCCGTTTAGTCCGGCGGATCGTATCGGACAGTTAACGATGCGTAATCTGGATATCGTGGATACTCGTGAAAAATTGGGCATTTATACGCAAACCGGCTTACTGCTTGCGGGTAAAGATTCGGTATTGCCGCAATTGAGTAAAAAAGAGTAATTGATTCCTCGATCGATCTGTTCCGACCGCACTTTTGAGTGATCAAAGTGCGGTTTGTCGTTTTTATTGCCGTTATATAAAATCAGGCATAAAGCTGTTAAAATCCCTCACAATTTCTGACTTATAATTAAGGATCTGTTTTGGCATTACTGAATTTAACCAATGCTTATTTATCGTTTAGCGATCATCCGTTATTGGATCATGCGGATTTGCATATTGAACCCGGCGAGCGGGTTTGTCTGGTCGGGCGCAACGGCGCCGGCAAATCGACCTTGATGAAGATCTTGGCAGGTGAACAAACCCTTGATGACGGTACGTTACAGCTGGAAAGCGGCGTGGTGATTTCCCGATTGGAGCAAGATCCGCCGCGCCATATTGAAGATAACGTGTTTGATTACGTTGCCGAAGGGATTGCCGATTTGGCGGATTTGCTCAAGCAGTATCACCGTTTGTCGCATCAACTGACGGTTGATTATTCCGATGAATTGTTACAGCAATTGGCGGAAGTACAAAATGAATTGGATCACGCCGACGGTTGGCAAGTGGAAACCCGAATTCAGGACGTATTGAAACGGTTGGAACTGGAGCCTGACACCTTGTTGTCGGCATTATCGGGCGGTTGGCAACGCAAGGCGGCATTGGCGCGCGCACTGGTCAGTAACCCGACCATTTTGTTACTGGACGAGCCGACCAACCATCTGGATATTGATGCAATCGACTGGCTGGAAGATTTTTTGTTGGAATTTACCGGCAGTATTGTATTTATTTCCCATGACCGTGCTTTTATCCGCAAAATGGCAACCCGAATTGTTGATTTGGATCGCGGAAAACTGGTCTCTTATCCGGGCAATTACGATCTGTATTTGACCGCCAAAGAAGAAAACCTGCGGGTAGAAGAGTTGCAAAACGCATTATTTGATAAAAAATTAGCGCAGGAAGAAGTGTGGATTCGTCAGGGGATTAAAGCACGCCGTACCCGTAATGAAGGCAGGGTGCGCGCATTGAAAGCCTTGCGTGAAGAGCGCCGTCAGCGACATGAGGTGTTGGGAACGGCAAAAATTCAGCTTGATCAGTCGAATCGTTCCGGCAAAATCGTCTTTGAGATTGAGAATCTGGGCTATCGGATTGGCGACAAAATGTTGTTACAACAGTTTAGCGATAATATTATGCGTGGTGATAAGATTGCACTGGTCGGCCCGAACGGCTGCGGAAAAACCACGTTTATTAAACTGTTATTGCAGCAATTACAACCGACAGCCGGCAAAGTACGGTCGGGAACCAAGCTGGATATTGCCTATTTTGATCAATACCGAGCCGATCTCGATCCGGAAAAAAGCGTGATGGATAACGTGGCGGACGGTAAGCAAGATGTGGAAGTCAACGGGCATAAGCGCCATGTATTGGGTTATCTGCAAGATTTTCTGTTCCCGCCGAAACGGGCGATGAGTCCGGTGAAAGCGTTGTCGGGCGGCGAACGCAACCGTTTGCTGTTGGCAAAATTGCTATTGAAACCGAATAACTTACTGATTCTGGACGAACCGACCAATGATTTAGACGTGGAAACGTTGGAGCTGCTGGAAGATATTTTAAGTGAATATCAAGGCACACTGATTATCGTCAGCCATGACCGCCAGTTTATTGACAATACCGCCACCGAATGTTATTTCTTTGAGGGTAACGGCGTGTTGAACCATTATGTCGGCGGCTATAGCGATGCGAAACAGCAACAGCAAAATTACTTTGCGACGTTACGGCAGAAAACGGCTGAAGCGGCGCAAAGTGCGGTTCAGGCGGAAGACGAAAAAAAAATAAAGTCGAAAACCGCGGAACGTAAAGTCAAATTAAGCTTTAAAGAACAACGTGAGTTGGAGCAAATGCCTCAACTGTTGGAGGCGCTGGAAGCGGAAATCGAGGCGTTACAAACCGAAGTCGGCAGCGCTGAATTTTTCCAAAAAGATCACCAATACACCAGTGAAACCCTGCAACGTTTGGCGGAGAAAGAACTGGAATTGGAACAACATCTGGAACGTTGGGAAACGTTGGAAAAGAGGAGTAACGGCAATGTTTAGACAAAGTGCGGTTAAACCGCACTTTGTCTACGATGTCGCAGAATTTTGCCGCACTGATGATGACTTCTGATTAAAGAGCGGTTTTATTTTGCTAAAACCGCTTGATCCGCAACCTTATTTTATCACTCTCAGCAACGCTTCACCGATCTCCGCCAAGCTGCGCACGGTGGTGACGCCGGCGGCTTCGAGTGCGGCGAATTTTTCATCTGCCGTGCCTTTGCCGCCGCTGATGATAGCGCCGGCATGCCCCATGCGCTTGCCTTTCGGGGCGGTAACGCCGGCAATATAGGAGACCACGGGTTTGCTGACATGGCGTTTGATATAGGCTGCCGCTTCTTCCTCCGCCGAACCGCCGATTTCACCAATCATCACAATCGCTTCGGTTTCCGGATCTTGTTCGAACAGGGCGAGAATATCGATAAAACTGGAGCCGGGAATCGGATCGCCGCCGATGCCGACACAACTGGATTGCCCCAGACCGCAATCGGTCGTTTGTTTGACCGCTTCATAAGTGAGCGTACCGGAACGGGAAACGATACCGATTTTGCCTTTTTGGTGAATATTACCCGGCATAATGCCGATTTTGCATTCGTCCGGTGTAATGACGCCGGGGCAGTTAGGCCCTATCATACGAACGCCGGTTTGATTCAATTTTTGTTTGACCGCCAGCATATCCAGTGTCGGAATGCCTTCGGTAATACAGATGATCAAGTCGATACCGGCATCAATGGCTTCGAGAATCGCATCTTTGCAGCCCGGCGCAGGCACGTAAATGACACTGGCTGTGGCGCCGGTGGCTTGTACGGCATCGGCAACGGTATCAAACACAGGCAAGCCCAAATGTACGCTGCCGCCTTTGCCCGGTGAAGTACCGCCGACCAATTGTGTGCCGTAGGCTAACGCTTGTTCGGAGTGGAAAGTACCTTGTCCGCCGGTGAAGCCTTGACAAATGACTTTGGTGTTTTTATCAATTAAAATAGACATTATTTCTCCTCCGCAGCACTAACCACTGATTTAGCCGCATCGGTCAAACTATCGGCGGCGATGATATTCAAACCGCTATCCGCTAAAATTTCACGACCTAATGGGGCATTGTTGCCTTCCAGACGCACCACCACCGGAATGGTTACGCCGACTTCGTTGACGGCGTCGATAATCCCGTTGGCAATTAAATCGCAACGCACGATACCGCCGAAAATATTCACCAGTACGGCTTTGACCGCCGTGTCGGACAGAATAATTTTAAAGGCTTCGGCAACCCGCTCTTTGGTTGCGCCGCCGCCGACATCCAGAAAGTTGGCCGGTTGTCCGCCGTGCAGTTTGATGATATCCATCGTGCCCATTGCCAGACCGGCGCCGTTGACCATACAGCCGATATTGCCGTCGAGCGCAACATAGTTCAGCTGCCACTTTTCCGCCAACGCTTCGCGCGGATCTTCCTGACTGGCATCGTGCATGGCCTGTAAATCGGGGTGGCGATAAGTGGCGTTACTGTCGGTAACGATTTTTGCATCGAGACAGAGCAGTTGATCATTGTCTAAAATGACCAATGGATTGATTTCGACTAAAGCTAAATCTTTTTCAATAAACAATTTTGCCAGCTGCGTGAAAATATGGCTGAACTGTTTGATTTGTGCCGCTTTTAATCCCAGTTTAAACGCAAGTTGGCGCCCTTGATACGGCATCCCGCCCAATAATGGATCAAGGCTGATTTTGTGCAGCAGCTCAGGTGTTTGTTCGGCGACTTCTTCAATATTCATGCCGCCTTCGGTGGACGCCATCACGACAATGGTTTGCGAACTGCGATCCAGTACCGCACTTAAGTAGAGCTCTTTTTTGATCGCAGAACATTGTTCCAGATAAATCGTATTGACCGGTTGTCCGTTTTTGTCGGTTTGGAAGGTGATCAGGCGCTTGCCGAACCATTGATCGGCAAAGGCATTGATTTCCGCTTCACTTTTTACCAGTTTTACCCCACCGGCTTTGCCGCGGCCGCCGGCGTGAACCTGGCATTTGGCTACCCAAGTGTCGCCCTCGAGTTTTTTTGCCGCTTCAAGCAACTGCTGTGTATTTTGGCAGGCGTAGCCGAGCGGAACGGGAATATGGTAGTCGGCAAAGATTTGTTTGCTTTGGTATTCATGCAGATTCATTTTTTATCCTTGTCAGCGCAGTCGAATATTGGAGGGGCGGTTGTATCGCCCGTCCGCTTTATAAATCAGAAACAGTCTAGATTTCCAATAAGATTCGTGTCGGATCTTCCAGCAGTTCTTTGATAGTGACCAAGAAACCGACGGATTCCCGCCCGTCAATCAAGCGGTGATCATACGAGAGGGCAAGATACATCATCGGGCGAATCACCACTTGTCCGTCTAAGGCAATCGGGCGTTCTTTAATTGCGTGCATACCTAAAATCGCACTTTGCGGCGGGTTGATAATCGGGGTGGACATGAGTGAACCGAATACACCGCCGTTGGTAATGGTGAAATTCCCACCGGTCAAATCGTCAACGGTTAATTTTCCGTCTCGCCCTTTTTCAGCCAATTCTTTGATTTGTTGCTCGATTTCGGCCATGGTCAGTTTGTCGCAGTCTTTTAATACCGGCGTGACTAGGCCGCGCGGGGTGGAAACTGCAATACTGATGTCAAAATAGTTATGGTAAACAATGTCTTCGCCGTCAATGGAGGCATTGACTTCGGGATAGCGTTTCAGGGCTTCGACCACGGCTTTGATATAAAAGGACATAAAACCTAGGCGTACATTGTTGCGTTTTTCAAATTTCTCACCGTAGGTTTTGCGCAGTTGCATAATCGGCGACATATCGACTTCGTTAAAAGTGGTTAACATGGCGGTACTGTTTTTGGCTTCCAGCAGGCGCTCGGCAACACGTTTGCGCAAGCGGGTCATTGGTACGCGTTTTTCACTGCGGTTTGCCAATGCCACCGAACTGTCGGTGCCTTCTTTATGGATTTCGGCGGCTTGTTTGGCAAGATAGGCATCAATATCTTCACGGGTAATTCGGCCGCCGACGCCTGAACCTTGAATATCGGAAGAGTCGATGTTGTTTTCGGCTAATAAACGGCGTACCGACGGGCTTAGATTGTCATTGGAGTGGTTTTCTTCGGTGCTTAAAACCGCACTTTGACGTTCAGCGGGGGTTGCTGCCGGTTCATTCACCGTGTCTTTGGTTATGGTGCCGGCGGCAGAGGCCGGCTGCAATTTGCCCAATAAGTCATTACTGACCACGGTAGCGCCTTCTTCTTGCAGGATCGATTCTAAAACACCGTCTGCGGAAGCCGGCACTTCCAGAACCACTTTATCGGTTTCAATTTCGACGATAACTTCATCACGGGCAACGCTGTCGCCGACTTTTTTATGCCAAGTCGCAACAGTCGCATCTGCAACGGATTCGGGTAAAACAGGGGTTAAAATATCAATACTGCTCATGTTTAGATCCTTTCAATTAGTCAATTTTATACGATGAAATTCTGTTGGCTGTCATTTATTCCACTATTCAACCAATAACGCATCTTCCACTAAGGCTTTTTGTTGTGTGTTGTGCAGTGAAGCAAAACCGGTCGCCGGTGAAGCCGAAGCCGGTCTGCCGACATAATTTAAGGTTGCGCCGGTCGGCAGTGAAGTTCGGAAATTATGCTGGCTGCAATACCATGCGCCTTGGTTTAACGGCTCTTCCTGACACCAGACGAAATCTTTTACATGCCGATACGGTTCCAGTACGCTCAGCATGTCTTCGCTCGGATACGGATACAGCTGTTCGATACGGATTAGCGCGACATTAGTTTGTTGTTTTTCACGGCGTCTTTCCAAGAGATCGTAGTAAACCTTTCCGGAACAGAGTACGACACGCTCTACCGCCGTCGGATCCAGCGTATCGAACTCAGGCAGCACCGGTTGGAAAGTGCCGTCCAGTAATTCGGACATATCGGATATGGCCAACGGATGGCGAAGCAGCGATTTCGGCGTCAGTGCGATTAACGGACGGCGCATCGGGCGAATCATTTGGCGGCGCAGCATATGGTAAACCTGTGCCGGGGTCGACGGTACGCAGACCTGAATATTTTGTTCGGCACAGAGCTGTAAATAACGCTCCAAACGGGCAGAGGAGTGTTCGGGGCCTTGACCTTCATAACCGTGCGGCAACAACATTGTCAGCCCGCACATTCTGCCCCATTTTTGTTCGCCGGAGCTGATAAATTGATCGATAACCACTTGGGCAACGTTGGCGAAATCGCCGAATTGCGCTTCCCAGATTACCAGTGTTTTCGGATCGGATGTGGCGTAACCGTATTCATAAGCCAAAACGGCTTCTTCCGACAAGACCGAATCCCAAATTTCCAACCGCCCTTGCTGATTATGTAGATTTGCCAATGGGATATAATAGGTTCCGTCTTCTTGGTTGTGTAGTACGGCATGGCGGTGGAAAAAAGTACCGCGCCCCGAATCCTCACCGGAAAGGCGGATTGCATTGCCGTCATCCAACAATGTGGCGTATGCCATGATTTCAGCCATTCCCCAATCAAACGGTTTTTCCCCGTTCGCCATCAATTCGCGATCCTGATAGATTTTTTTGACACGGTTATGCAGTTTGTGTGATTCGGGATAGAGGCAGACTTTTTTAGCCAACGCAACAAACCGCTCTTGCGGGAACTGGCTTTCGTAATGGGTCGTCCAGTCATGATCAAGGTAGTTGATCCATTCCAGTGAAGTGCGGTCCAGCTCACGCCACTCTTTGACGACCCGTTCGCCGTTATCGAGCGCATCACGATAATTATTCATCATTTCGAATGTCAGATCATCGCTTAACACTTCTTCGGCAATCAGCCGATCGGCATAAACTTTACGTGGTGTCGGGTGTTTTTTGATCTGTTTATACATCATCGGCTGGGTTGCCGACGGTTCGTCGGCTTCATTATGACCGTGGCGGCGATAGGAAACCAAATCGATAAAGATATCGTTTTTGAATTTGGCGCGATATTCCACCGCCATGCGGGCGGCATAGACAACCGCCTCCGGATCGTCACCGTTAACGTGAATGACCGGCGCATCAATCATTTTGGCAATATCGGTACAATATTCTGTGGAACGGGTATCGCCGGTGTAGGAAGTAGTGAAACCGATACGGTTATTGATCACGACCCGAATGGTGCCGCCAATGGTATATCCGCGGGTTGCAGACATATTTAACGTTTCTTGGATAATGCCCTGTCCGGTGACCGCAGAATCGCCGTGGACGGTAATGCCCAGCACCTTGATGCGCTCATGATCCTGCAATCGGGTTTGCCGCGAGCGCACCGAACCGATCACCACCGGACTGACGATTTCCAAATGTGACGGATTGAATGCCAGTGATAAATGAACCGAGCCGTTTTCCGTCATAAAATTGGAGGAAAATCCTTGATGGTATTTCACATCGCCGGTTCTGTCCTGACTGTGTTTTCCGGCAAACTCATCGAACAGCTCCGCCGGTTTTTTCCCTAAGACATTCACCAGCATGTTCAGGCGGCCGCGGTGTGCCATGCCCATGACAATATCTTTGGCGCCGAATTTACCGGCATGGCGAATGATTTCTTTCATTAACGGGATAAAGGCATCACTGCCTTCCAGCGAAAAGCGTTTGGCGCCCGGAAATTTTGCGCCCAGATAACGTTCAAGCCCTTCGGCTGCGGTCAACTCTTGCAGATAGGTTTTCTTTTCTTCGGCACTAAAGAGCGGTTTGTTCAGGCGCGCTTCCATTTTTTGTTGCAGCCAGTCGCGCACTTCAACATTATGGATATGCATAAATTCAAGTCCGATAGTGCTGCAATAGGTTTCATGCAATTTTTCGGACAGTTCGCGCAGGGTAATGTTTTCCCGATCGTAAACGTATTTACCGATATTGAACTCTTCATCTAAATTTTTATCTTCCAGCCCGTAGAACTGATAGTCCAGATTCGGCACTGAAAGACGGTTCCACATTTTCAGCGGATCCAGATCCGCACGCAGGTGTCCGCGATAGCGGAAAGCATTGATATATTGCAGCGCGCGCACTAAGCGGCGGCTGGCGCTGGGATCGATAATGGTATGCGTACCGGTTTTGTTGGTGTTTTCCTTGGCTAGCTCACGAAAATATTCCCGAACCGGCGTATGCGCCTGCTCGGCAGCGACCGCTTTCGGCCAATGGTCGAAAATTTGTTTCCAGCTGGCATCAACACGTTGCGGATCTTTAAGATAGTCTTCATAGACTTGTTCTACATATGTCTGGTTGGATCCGCCTAGTGCGCTGGAGTCCAGCCAATCCTGCATACTACCGTTTTGTCGCATAACTACCTGACCTTTTTAAGATAACGATAAAATTAAATGTTCAGTAAGATTAATAATGGATTTTATGAATAAATTTAACATGTTATTGCGAATAACCAAATAAAAAATATTGTTAGCGCAATCAACCGACGATTTATATTTACTTGGTCAATTATACTGAATATTTTTTTCCCATAATGTGACCTGCCTAGAATTTTTTACAAAAAAATAACATTTTGTGCGAAAGCTGCTTTAAATTTGGCGGCGAAAAGACTAAATTGTTGAAAATCCATTTTACATTAGCCTTTTATTTGTGCTAATAAAAGAGCATCGTCTCAGTAGTTCCGGGTATAAAAAGATATTTAATATTAACAAATTTTTAACATGAAAAGGGAGTGAGCATGACAGAGTTAAAAGCAACATTATCGATAAGTGACGGGCGCGAGCTTGAAGTGGACGTGCACCGTGCCGTCTTGGGGTATGATGCGATCGATGTTCAGTCATTGGTGAAAAATCATCTGTTTACCTATGATCCGGGCTTCATGTCGACCGCATCGTGCCAATCTGCAATTACCTATATTGACGGTGACGAAGGTGTTTTGTTACACCGTGGGTATCCGATCGAGCAACTGGCGGAAAATGCCGATTATCTGGAAGTCTCTTATTTGTTGCTGTTCGGCGAGCGCCCGAATAAAGAGCAATACAAAGCTTTTGAAGCACGGGTGAAAAAACATACGTTGGTACATGAACAGATTTCCCGTTTCTTCCACGGCTTTCGCCGAGATTCCCATCCGATGGCGATAATGTGCGGTGTCAGCGGGGCGTTGGCGGCGTTTTATCACGACTCTATCGATGTCAACAATATTTATCACCGTGAATTGACTGCCTATCGGCTATTGGCCAAAATGCCGACATTGGCTGCAATGTGCTATAAATACTCAATCGGTCAACCGTTTATGTATCCTCAGCGTCATTTATCATTTTCAGGCAACTTCCTATACATGATGTTCGCCACGCCGTGTGAGCCTTATATGGTCAATCCGGTGCTGGAAAAAGCGATGGATAAGATCTTTATTTTACATGCCGATCACGAGCAAAACGCCTCGACATCAACAGTCCGTACCGCGGCATCTTCCGGTGCGAATCCGTTTGCCTGCATTGCGGCGGGTATCGCTTCTTTATGGGGGCCGGCGCATGGCGGCGCCAATGAGGCCTGTATCAATATGTTGGAAGAGATCGGCAGCGTTGATCGCATTCCTGAATATATCGAGAAAGCCAAAGATAAAGACGATCCGTTCCGCTTGATGGGCTTTGGACATCGGGTCTATAAAAATTATGATCCGCGCGCCAAAGTGATGCGCCAAACCTGCCATGAGGTGCTGAAAGAGCTGGATGTTCAAAATCCGTTATTGGATGTGGCGCTGGAGTTGGAGCGCATTGCGTTGAGCGATCCGTATTTTGTCGATCACAAATTGTACCCGAATGTGGATTTTTATTCCGGCATTATTCTGAAAGCGATCGGGATTCCGGTTTCTATGTTTACCGTTATGTTCGCTTTGGCAAGAACCGTCGGCTGGATAGCTCACTGGAAAGAGATGTACAATCAAGGGGCAATTAAAATCGTTCGTCCTCGCCAGTTGTATGTCGGCCATCCGCAACGTGATTTTGAGGCAATGGACAAATCATAATTGCTATGCTCGGCATGGCTGTTAACGGATTGACCTGATACGTAGACGGCATTGAGAAAAAACACAACCGCACTTTAGGATTTGAACCGACAAGTGCGGTTTTTTTATGCGGCTATTGTTTGATTTTCGATTTTATTCACGGTCATAAGACTGGAATTATTATTATCGGGGATAGGGAGATAGTTGGACATTCAACAGAGAAAACAATTGAAAAACGGCGCTTGAATATCGATAAAACAAGCGCCACTCCGGTTTTACAGGCTTTTCTGATGATTCAGAATAAGTAGTCTGTCATGTATTATTTTGAGGTTTGTTTCTCGCGGATTTCAGCCAAGGTTTTACAATCGATGCACAAATCGGCTGTCGGTCGTGCTTCCAGACGGCGGATACCGATTTCCACACCGCAGGATTCACAATAGCCGAAATCGCCGGTGTCCAGTTTCGCCAGCGTGTGATCGATTTTTTTCAGCAATTTACGCTCGCGATCGCGGTTTCTCAATACCAGACTGAACTCTTCTTCTTGTGTGGCGCGGTCGGCCGGATCAGGGAAATTTGCCGCTTCGTCTTGCATTTGCGCCACGGTTTTACCGGCTTCGTTGACAATTTGTTCACGCCATGCGGTCAAGATTTTTCTGAAATGAAGAAGTTGTTTTTCATTCATATATTCTTCACCGTCCTGCTCCTGATAAGCATCGACACCGGCCAAAGCCAACAGACTCAAAGATGTTTTTGGAGCTACTGCACTCATGATGTTCTCCCCTACAAGATAATTTCATACTGCATCAACAACGTGAAAATTACCCGATTGTTTTAGTCGAAAAAGTAAAAAAGTTAGATTGTTAAAAATTGAGACGATTTTAAAGGCGATATAAATAGCAGATGTTAATTCTTTTGGCAAATAAAAAGCAGGTTGCGGCGGTATGATTTTTAGCCATTCGAATAAAGACATTAAAAAACAAATGGTTAAAAAGGTAAAAAAAATCCATGTTTTGCGATCCGGATCGCAAAAATAATCAGGCGGGTTATGGTGGCGGCAATGTTTGTTTCACAATCATTTCCGGTATTCCACTTGAGGCGAGCGGATTGATGAAATTGAACCATCTGGCTATTTGCTGGCTGTTAAGCCTGAGTCAAATCTTCTTTATGCCGGCAGATTGGCTTGATTACCAGCCGGTATTGATGGGCGCTTCAGTATTTGTATTGGCGACAACCGTTTTTTCCCGCCGATACCGCACTTGGTTATGGTGGTTGTGTAGTTTGCTGCTGTTTAGCGGTTATTTGCAAGGGCAGCTCGTCGCAGTATTACGCGATGCGGAAAAAATAGCCGAGTTGCGCCGGACTGTTATTGATACTGAGCTTGAGGTTATCGGGCTGCGGCGGATAAAAGAGAATCCACAAGTCGTGGCTAGGGTCGATTTAACCGAATATCAGTTAGGCAGGGTAAAAATTCAGCTGAATTGGCAATTGCCGCAAGAACCGCACTTGGGTGATATTTGGCGGGTGAAGCTGTCGTTGCGCCCTCTCAGTTCACGCCTGAACGAAGGCGGCTTTAACCGCCAGCGCTGGTTATTGTCGCAATCGGTTTTGGCCTCGGCAACCCTTAAGCAAGGGGAGTGGCAACAGCGGAAGTCGGATTGGCGGCAACAAAAACTGCAACAGGTGATTGCCCAAACGGACAAGCTGCGTTATCAGGGCGTGATTTTGGCGCTGGCTTTCGGCGAACGGGCGTGGCTTAACGATGAGGACTGGCGAGATTTCCGTGAAAGCGGCACTGCGCATTTAATCGCTATTTCCGGCTTACATATCGGTTTGGTCGCAGGATTAGCATGGGGGCTGGTTCGCCTTTGTCAGATCGTGCTGCCGTCTCGTTACCTCTCTTATCATTTACCGCACTTGGCGGCGCTGGCGGCGGCAGTTTTCTATGCGTATCTGGCTGATTTTTTAATTCCGACCCAACGGGCATTGTGGGGTTATGGTTTTTGGTTGCTGCTGATGTTTTGCCGTATTTACCTGCCGCCGTGGAAATTGCTGTTGCTGCTGGTTGCTTGGCTAAGTTGGCTTGATCCGTTAAGTGTTTTAAATGAAAGTTTTTGGCTGTCGTGTGGAGCGGTTGCCGTGCTTTGTTTTTATTATCGTTTTTTCCCGCTCACTCGTTTACAGTGGCAGGGGCGTTCATTAAAACAGGTCTTACCTGCTTTCGTTTATCGCTTGGCGGCATTGGTTCATTTGCAATTCGGCTTGCTGTTGCTATTTACCCCGTTACAAGTGCTGATTTTTCAGGCGGTTCCGCTCGGTACATTTCTCAGTAATTTGGTTTTAGTCCCGCTTTTCGGTATGGTTTTGGTGCCGTTAATTTTGTTACAGCTGTTTGGGATCGGTTTTGGCTGGGAGCCGATTGATTTTATCCTTGTGCAGAGTTTTACCGTTTTGCAATGGTTGCCGAATCACTATTTAGCGCTGTCATATCAACAGCAGTGGATCGTGTCGGGCGGTTGTGCGGCGGTATTATTGTTATTATCGGCGTACCGCACTTTACGACGAGATAAAGAAAAAGTGTCGACGACACAAAGCAACGGCTATCGTACGGCATTATGCGGACTGATCTTGAGTGTCGGTTTGATATTGTCGGTAGCGCAAACGCGGCAGAAACCGGACTGGCGGCTGGTGATGTTGGATGTCGGACAAGGGCTGGCGACCCTGATTATCCGTGGAAATAAAGCGGTCTTGTTCGACAGCGGGCAGTCGTGGCAGGGCGGCAGTATGGCGGAAGCAGAAATTTTACCCTATTTGCGGCGCAACGGATTACAGCTCGAGCAATTGATTGTCAGCCACGATGACAACGATCATGCCGGCGGTGTTGCGGATTTACGCCGTGCGTTTCCAAATGCGCTGTTGGTGCGCGCCTCGAATCGTGGATACGGTGCGACACATTCCCGATATTGCCGACAGGGCGAATATTGGCAATGGCAAGGATTTCAGTTTCGGGCATTGGCACCGCAGACGATTTCCGATGTGGCAAAAAATCGAGATTCCTGTGTTTTACTGGTCAGTCGGGATCATCTCCGCTTTGTATTGAGCGGTGATATTGATATTCACGTAGAGAACCGGATTGCGGCGGATATCGGCAAAATAGACTGGTTGCAAGTCGGCCATCACGGCAGTAACGGTTCGACCGGTTGGCTTTGGCTGGCAAAATTGCAGCCGACGGCGGCACTGATTTCCAGCAGTCTGCATAATCAATGGGGATTTCCGCATAACGAGGTGATCCAACGGCTGAAACAGACATCAAGTGCGGTCTACAATACCGCACTTGACGGGCAAATCAGTATTGATGTGCGCAACGGCCGTTGGCGAATTTCAACGGCGCGAAACCGCTTAAGCCCTTGGTATCAGATAATTATTGGCTTAGAAAAGGAAATACAGTTAGAATAAGCCCATTTAGCGTTTTCATTACCGTTCGACAGAGCGATGGACTATGATTAATGGAAGATAAAGATTTCTCAACAGCCAAAACATTTAAACGCCTTTGGCCGATGATTTTGCCGTTCAAATCCGGATTAATTGTGGCGGCGATTGCCCTGATTATCAATGCGTTGACCGATGCGGGTCTGATTTCAATGTTGAAGCCGTTACTGGATGACGGTTTCGGAAAAGCCGATACCGATTTCTTGAAGCTGATGGCGGTGTTGGTGGTCGTGCTGATTTTCTTCCGCGGCTTGAGCAATTTTGTGTCAACTTATTGTTTGGCGTGGGTTTCGGGCAAAGTCATCATGACGATGCGCCGCCGTTTATTTAAGCACATGATGTATATGCCGGTGACGTTTTTCGACAATAATTCTTCCGGCAAACTGCTGTCTCGGATCACATATGATTCCGAACAGGTGGCGTCTTCGGCGTCCGGTGCGTTGGTGACCATTGTGCGTGAAGGTGCGTATCTGCTTTCGTTGTTGGGCGTGATGATTTATACCAGTTGGCAGCTGTCGGTCGTGCTGTTTGTTATCGGCCCGATCATTGCGGTGTTGATTCGAATCGTTTCCAAACATTTCCGCCGTCTAAGCAAAAATATGCAAACCTCAATGGGGGAACTGACTTCATCAGCCGAACAAATGCTGAAGGGGCATAAAGTCGTGTTGTCGTTCGGCGGGCAAAAAGTGGAAGAACAGCGCTTTAACCATGTCAGTAACGATATGCGCCGCAAAGGTATGAAAATGATGATGGCATCGGCGATTTCCGATCCGGTGGTGCAGATTATCGCCTCGTTTGCCTTGGCAATCGTGCTGTATTTGGCGACCATGCCGAGCATTATGAGCCAAAACTTGACGGCGGGGGCATTTACGGTGGTGTTCTCTTCCATGTTGGCGATGATGAAACCGCTAAAATCGCTGACCAATGTCAATGCCCAATTTCAACGGGGAATGGCCGCCTGTCAAACCCTGTTTTCGATTATGGATTTACCGACGGAAAACGATCAAGGTACATTGGAAAAAGATAAAGTGGACGGCAATGTGTGTTTTAACAATGTCTCTTTCCATTATCAGGGCAAAGAACAAAATGTATTGCAAGACGTTTCGTTTGAGGTCAAGGCCGGCAGCACGGTGGCGCTGGTCGGGCGTTCGGGTTCGGGTAAATCGACGATTGCCAATCTGTTAACCCGTTTTTATGATGTCGAGCAAGGCGAGATTTTGTTGGACAATGTGAATATCAAACATTATACCTTAGCGAATTTGCGCACTCACTGTGCCGTGGTGTCGCAGCAGGTGCATCTGTTTAATGATACCGTTGCCAATAATATTGCCTATGCGGCAACCGAAAAATACAGCCGCGAACAGATTGTCGAAGCGGCAAGGGCGGCGCACGCACTGGAGTTTATCGAAAGTCTGCCGCAAGGCATGGATACTGAAATCGGCGAAAACGGTGTGATGTTGTCGGGCGGACAACGGCAGCGTTTGGCCATTGCCAGAGCACTGTTACGCAATGCGACGGTATTGATCCTCGATGAGGCGACGTCGGCACTGGATACCGAGTCGGAGCGTGCCATTCAAGCGGCAATTGACGAGTTGCGCAACAATCGCACCATTATTGTGATTGCCCACCGTTTATCCACCATTGAAAATGCCGATGAAATTTTGGTGGTTGATCACGGGCAGGTTATCGAACGAGGTACGCATAACCAATTATTGGCGGACGGTAATGCCTATTCGCAATTGCACAAATTGCAGTTCAGCCAATAAGCAGCGAAAGGACGCAAAGATGAATTTTTGGTATCAAAAAGGTATTCCGGCTTGGTTGCTTTCCCCACTGGCATTACTGTTTTGGGGCGTAACCGCACTTCGCCGTTTCGCTTACCGTATCGGGCTGTTTAAATCTTGGAAAGCGCCCGTGCCGGTAGTGGTTATCGGGAATTTGTCGGTCGGCGGCAACGGTAAAACGCCGTTTACCATTTGGTTGGCGCGCCAATTACAGCAACGCGGGCTGAAAGTCGGGATTATTTCCCGTGGTTACGCACCCGGCAGCGATCGGGCAAAGCAGTATCCGCTGCTGGTCAGTGCCGATTCCGATCCGGCGGAAGTCGGTGACGAGCCGGTACTAATCGCACGCCGCACCGGTGCCGGGATTGCCATCTCTCCCGATCGCCGCCAGAGCATCTCATTGTTGAATAAGGCCTATCATATTGATGTGATCCTCAGTGACGACGGCTTGCAGCATTATGCATTACAGCGTGATATTGAAGTGGCGGTGATCGACGGGCAGCGGCGCTTCGGCAACGGTTTTTTACTGCCGGCAGGGCCGCTGCGTGAATTGCCGAACCGTTTGAAAGGGGTAGACGCGGTGGTTTGCAACGGTGATAACGCACAGGCAGGGGAAATTGAAATGCGCCTGCAAGCGGAAGTAGCGGTAAATCTGTTAACTCAGGAAGAACGCCCGTTAAGCGAATTTATTGCACAACCGATTGTAGCGATGGCAGCCATCGGGAATCCGCAGCGCTTTTTTAATATGTTGAAAAAAAAGCAGTTTAACGTGGTCAAACAGAAAGCGTTTGTCGATCATGCTCAGTTTTCCGAAGAAAAACTGGCGGCGCTGGCAACCGCACGGCAACCGTTGTTTATGACTGAAAAAGATGCGGTAAAATGCAGCCGCTTTGCGCGGGCAAACTGGTGGTATGTGCCGGTAGAAGCGCAACTTCAGCCGACAATCAACGGGTTAATCGAAAAAATTATGCAAGAGGTGAACGGTGAACAATAAGATTTTACAGGTTATCGCCTGTCCCCGCTGTCATGCCAAGTTACAGTATGACAAAGAAAATCAGCGTTTAATTTGCGAATATGAGCATTTGTCATATCCGATCCGAAACGGTATTCCGGTGTTGCTGCCGGAGAGCGGTGTCGCGTTGAACGACAATCAGAAGGAGTCATAAATATGGTAACATTCAGCGTGATTATTCCCGCCCGTTATGCATCTTCCCGTTTGCCGGGCAAGCCGTTGGCGGATATCGCCGGAAAACCGATGATTCGGCATGTTTGGGAACAAGCGAAAAAATCAGGGGCAAAACGGATTATCGTCGCCACCGATCATGATGAAGTGGCCGCCGTTGCCCAAGCGTTTGGCGCAGAGGTGTGCATGACGGCGGCCGAGCATAATTCGGGAACCGAACGTTTGGCGGAAGTCGTCGCCAAAACAGGCATGGCGGACGATGAAATTATCGTGAACGTACAGGGCGACGAACCGTTGATTCCGCCTGCGATTATTCGTCAGGTTGCGGAAAATCTGGCAAACAACCCGGTCAAAATGGCAACATTGGCGGTGAAAATCGAAGAAGCGGACGAACTATTCAACCCGAATGTCGTCAAAGTGTTGACCGATCGGCAAGGATTTGTACTGTATTTCTCAAGAGCGGCGATCCCTTGGGATCGCGATCAATTTGCAGCGCTGAAAAAAGGCGACATCCGTGAAACGGAACTGGATTTGGCAAAAATCGGTTATTTGCGCCATATCGGCTTATATGCTTATCGTGCCGGCTTTATTCAACAATATGTCGAATGGCAGCCGACCGCACTTGAACAGGTTGAATCACTGGAACAATTGCGGGTGTTGTGGTACGGCGAGAAAATTCATCTGGCGTTGGCAAAAGAAGTGCCGGCGGTCGGTGTGGATACGTTTGATGATCTGGAAAAAGTTCGTCAAATTTTAACTCAGTAATTTCAGGAACAAACTATGTTAGATAAAATTTTAGGTTCGGTGGTTTCAGGTGTGTTGGGCGGGGAAGCCGGCAAACAAAGTCAGGCGATGGCGATAATTAATGCATTGCTGTCTTCCCAAGGCGGGATTCAGGGCATTTTGGCAAAATTCCAACAAGGCGGGCTGGACGATTTGTTGCAGTCTTGGCTGGGAACGGGAGAAAACAAAAGTATTTCGCCGACACAGGTCGAAGATGTGTTCGGTAAACAGGAGTTGCAGCAAGCGGCACAGCAAGCCGGTGTTAAAGACGAAGCGGAAGCGTCGGATCTGCTTTCCCAATTTTTGCCACAAATTGTAGACAAATTAAGCCCGAACGGCGCACTGGATAACAATGCCGACGGGGATTTATTGTCGAAAGGCATTCAGTCGGTACTGAACAGCTTTTTGAAATAATTGATTTTTCTATTAAGGTGGGCGAAGCCCTGCGTAACCCACCGATTTTTCCCGTCGATTCCTTTCTAAGATAGAGCGCCGTCCGATGTTCGATGCCAAACGATTTCTTGCCGAAGTGACCTCTGAACCAGGGGTGTACCGAATGTATGATGATAAAAACACCGTCATCTATGTCGGTAAGGCGAAAGATCTGAAAAAGCGTCTTTCCAGTTATTTTCGTAAAAACGTGTCCGGCAAAAAAACGGAAGCGCTGGTGGCGCAGATTGCACAAATTGACGTCACCGTTACTCGTTCGGAAACTGAAGCGCTGTTGCTCGAACACAACTACATCAAAAAATATCAGCCGAAATACAATGTCTTACTACGGGACGACAAGTCTTATCCGTTTATTTTGCTGACGAAAGAACGGCATCCGCGCCTGACGGCTTTTCGCGGCAGCCACAAAATTACAGGCGATTATTTCGGCCCTTATCCCAATGCCGGTGCTGTGCGCGAAACCTTGTCGCTGATCCAAAAGCTTTTTCCGGTACGGCAATGTGAAGATACGACATACCGCAACCGCTCTCGCCCTTGCCTGCAATATCAAATCGGGCGTTGTTGCGCACCTTGTGTCAGCGGCTATGTCAGCGACGAGGAATATCAACGGCAAGTGGGTTATGTGCGTCTGTTTTTGCAGGGCAAGGATCAGCAAGTGTTGCAGCACTTGGTTACACAAATGGAACAGGCAAGCGCCCAATGGGATTTTGAAAAAGCGGCGGCATACCGTGATCAAATTCAGGCGGTGCGTGCCGTGACCGAAAAGCAAATGATCTCCAATCAAGACACCGAAGATCTGGATATTATCGCCATTGCCTACCAACACGGCATCGCCTGTATTCATGTGATGTTTATCCGGCAAGGCAAAGTGCTCGGCAGTCGTAGCTATTTTCCGAAAATACCGAGCCATACCGCACTTGACGAAGTCAGTGAAACCTTTTTCGGTCAATTTTACCTGCAAGCCGGACAAGGACGCACTATGCCGAAAAAAATCATCACCAATCGTCAACTGCAACAAAAAACCGCACTTGAAACCCTGTTGGGCGAACAGGCGGGCTGTCATGTCACGATTCAGGACAACGCAAAAGGCAAACAGTCCAAATTTTTGCAGCTGGCGCAAATCAATGCCGATATTGCCCTGACCGATCAGCTGAAGCAAAGCGGCAGAATCAAAAAACGCTATCAGGCGTTGAGCGAATTGCTGGGGCTGACGTCGATTCGGCGCATGGAGTGTTTCGACATCAGCCACACAATGGGCGAACAAACTGTGGCTTCTTGTGTCGTTTTCAATCGGGACGGGCCGTATAAAGCCGATTATCGTCGTTTCAATATTGACGGCATTACACCGGGCGATGACTATGCGGCAATGGAGAAAGCCCTGCTGAAACGCTATAACAAACCGCTGGAAGCCGACAAAATCCCTGATATTATTTTTATTGACGGCGGTAAAGGGCAGCTGAACCGAGCCTTGGCGGTCTTTGCCGGCTTGAATGTGGAGTGGGATAAAACACAGCCGTTATTGATCGGCGTTGCCAAAGGTGTGGAGCGAAAAGCCGGCTTGGAAACGTTGATTATCAGCAAACAGGATCGCGAGCTGCATTTGCCGGCGGATAGTCCGGCGCTGCATTTAATCCAACATATCCGTGACGAATCCCACCGCCATGCCATCGGCGGCCACCGTAAAAAGCGGCAAAAAGCCTTTGCCCGAAGCGGGTTGGAATCGATCGAAGGTATCGGCAGTAAGCGCCGCCAAGCGTTGTTGAAATATCTGGGCGGTATGCAGGGCGTAAAATCCGCAACCGTCGAAGAGCTGGCAACCGTCCCCGGTATCTCGCGCAAAATGGCGGAAACGGTATTCGAGCGGCTGAAATTCTCTTGAGAGAATAATAGCGCCGGCAAAATATACAAGCGGAGAATTCCGAAAGCTGTGTTGTGTGACATTACTATGCGACGAGATTGTATAGCAATGTGCCGGTTTGATAGTAAAGTGCGGTATTTTATTTGATCTGCTTCAAAATATTGTCATTTTTCAAATGACAGAAGCTTTACACAGTTTGCAATAAGCGTAGAATCGCAATGAAATTTTCATTGTTCGACAAGCAGGCGATTATGTTCCGATTAATGCGTTTTTCTTTTATTGCATTGGGGTTAGGATATTATGCATTACCGTTAATCTCTCAGGCGGCGCCCCCGCAACAGGCGGCGCAAAACCAAGCGCAAATCGCAACGGATGCACGGCAGCAAAAACGTCAAACGGAGCGGGTTTCGGCGATACGACAGCAACAGGTGAATACGCCGGAAGTGCGGTTTGACACCACC
>NZ_JSUM01000004.1 GCF_000772535.1 Chelonobacter oris | reverse complement strand
GCATTATAGACATTCACACACGCTTTGCAACCCCCTTCGGGCAACTTTTTCAGTTTTTCTTTTCAAGTGTTGTTTTTTTATACCAAAATACACCTAAAAGCAGATTTTTGAGGCTATTTTATCTAATTCGATAGCTATTATAAAAAATTGTTAATTGTTTTTGCTTGTCATATAGGCGACAATACGCCGCCAACAAAATAATTAACATATAAAGAGACTAAACAACCACTATGTCAGTAAATCAGTATCCGCAACAAGTGGACAAACGCCGAACATTTGCCATCATTTCTCACCCTGATGCCGGTAAAACGACCATTACCGAAAAAGTATTGCTATATGGCGAAGCCATTCAAACTGCAGGAACCGTGAAAGGGCGAGGCTCAAACCAACATGCCAAGTCGGACTGGATGGAAATGGAAAAACAGCGTGGGATTTCGATTACGACTTCTGTCATGCAATTTCCCTATCGTGACTGTTTAGTAAATTTGCTCGATACACCGGGCCATGAAGATTTTTCCGAAGATACCTACCGCACTTTGACCGCGGTAGACAGCTGTCTGATGGTCATCGATTCTGCCAAAGGAGTGGAGGAGCGTACTATCAAGCTGATGGAAGTGACCCGCTTGCGCGACACCCCCATTTTGACTTTCATGAATAAGCTTGATCGCGATATTCGCGATCCGATGGAATTGCTGGATGAAGTAGAAAATGTTTTAAATATCCACTGCGCCCCGATTACTTGGCCTATCGGTTGCGGCAAGTTATTCAAAGGAGTTTACCATCTTTATAATGATGAAACCTACCTGTATCAAACCGGTCAGGGACACACCATTCAAGCAGTGCGGAGCATTAAAGGTTTGAACAATCCTGAATTGGATAACATTATCGGCGAAGACTTGGCTCAACAGCTGCGCGACGAATTAGAATTGGTGCAAGGCGCCTCTAATCCGTTCGAACCGGATTTATTTTTACAAGGACAACTGACACCGGTCTTCTTCGGTACCGCACTTGGTAATTTTGGGGTGGATCACATGCTGGATGGTTTGACACAATGGGCACCTCCGCCGCAAGCTCGCCATGCCGATGCCCGTGACGTCTCGCCCGTTGAAGAAAAACTAAGTGGTTTTGTTTTTAAAATTCAAGCCAATATGGATCCAAAACATCGTGATCGCGTTGCGTTTATGCGGATTGTTTCCGGCAAATATGAAAAAGGCATGAAAATGCACCACGTCCGTATCAGAAAAGACGTGGTTATCTCTGATGCCCTGACCTTTATGGCCGGAGATCGCAGCCACGCCGAAGAAGCTTATGCCGGTGACATTATCGGTCTGCATAATCACGGTACGATTCAAATCGGCGATACATTCACTCAAGGTGAAAAATTAAAATTCAGCGGGATTCCGAATTTTGCCCCGGAATTATTCCGTCGTATCCGTCTGCGTGATCCGCTGAAACAGAAACAACTGCTGAAAGGCTTGGTTCAATTATCCGAAGAAGGTGCGGTACAGGTTTTCCGACCATTGATGAATAACGATTTGATCGTCGGCGCCGTCGGGGTGTTACAATTTGATGTGGTTGTCGCTCGCCTGAAAAGCGAATACAACGTAGAAGCGATTTATGAAACCGTCAATGTCACAACCGCCCGTTGGGTGGAATGCGACGATGTGAAAAAATTTGAAGAATTCAAACGTAAAAACGAGCAAAACTTGGCATTGGACGGCAGCGATAATTTAACCTATATCGCACCAACAATGGTGAACCTGAATTTAGCTCATGAACGTTATCCTGATGTAAAATTTTTCAAAACCAAGGAACATTAAAATAATATACTTTTATAACATAAAGTTTATTTTATCACATAATTTCCGGCCTATAGCGTTAAAGGTTGTCATAAAAGGATGACCTAAATCAAAATTTGGAACAGAATTATACTTTTTTTCGTTTTCTTTATGTTATAGTTAGGTTGCAATTCTGCAATGAATATTTTATTTGTTAATTAAAAGTAAAATTCGCTGTCAATACGGCAGCTTATATATAATCCCTGTGATTTTATAGGTAAAAGATAAATGCGTATTCCTAAAATACTTATCGTCGAAGATGAAGCCGTTACCAGAAATACTCTAAAAAATATTTTCGAAGCCGAAGGCTACGAAGTCATGGAAGCTTCCGACGGTAATAAAATGCACACCATCCTTTCCAATACCAACGTAAACCTTGTTGTTATGGATATTAACCTGCCCGGCAAAAACGGGTTGATGTTAGCCCGCGAACTGCGCGAAAATGCTAATACGGCGTTAATGTTCCTGACCGGTCGCGATAATGAGGTCGATAAAATTCTAGGCTTGGAAATCGGTGCTGATGATTACATTACCAAACCGTTTAACCCGAGAGAATTGGCGATCCGCGCGAGAAACCTGCTGCAACGCACCATGTCTGAAAAAGAGCAACCCGTTTCTCATGAACACGTTGAACAATACCGTTTTAACGGTTGGGCATTGGACATCAATAGCCGTACACTAATTTCTCCCGAAGGCGAAAGTAACAAGCTGCCGCGTAGTGAATTCCGCGCACTACTGCATTTTTGTGAAAATCCCGGCAAAATTCAAACACGGGACGACTTATTGAAAAAAATGACCGGACGCGAATTGAAGCCGCACGATAGGACTGTTGATGTAACTATTCGCCGTATTAGAAAACATTTTGAAGCCCACCCCGATACACCGGAAATTATTGCGACCATTCATGGAGAAGGATACCGTTTCTGCGGCGAATTGGAATAAAAAATCAGTTTGAACCGCTGAACCGCACTTGATAAAACCGGAAGCAAAGAATGCATTCCGGTTTTCTTTTTGACAAAATACATCATCGACGACAAGTCGTCAGATGTAAAAAAACCGAGTATTTACTCGGTTTTTTATGAAAAGCATATTATTTTTTCAGTTTCAGAATCACAGTTTCACCCAATACTACCGGGCCACTGGATTTTTCAATACTGCTGATTTCGTCCATATTGGAGATCACGACCGGTGTTAATACTGATTTTGCTTTAGCTTCCAATACCGCTAAATCAAACTCAATAATAGTATCGCCTTTTTTCACTTCCTGTCCTTCTTCGGCAATACGAGTAAAACCTTCGCCTTTTAATTCAACAGTATCAATCCCGAAATGCACGAAAAGTTCAACACCTTCTCTGGATTCCATTGAAAACGCATGGTTTGTTTCAAAGATTTTCCCAATCACACCATCAATCGGTGCTACGATTTTATTACCGGTAGGGCGAATTGCAATGCCGTCCCCGACGATTTTTTCGGAAAAAACAACATCCGGCACATCTTCGATATTGACGATTTCACCAGATAAAGGCGCATAAATTTCAACTTCAGCCCCTTTATTGTCTTTTGACCCAAATAGTTTATCAAATAAACCCATTTTATAATCTCCTCATTAAAATCCACCAAAAAATCTTTGTTATGTTACCCGAAATTTTTTGATTTGTATCTAGTTTAAACCGTTTTCAGTCAAAAAAGCAGAAATTTTTGCTTCAATATCCGCTGCTGTCGGTTGCTCCAGAACATCTCTTGCCAAACGTTGGGCATCCGCATAATTCACATTACGAATCAATTTTTTGATTCGAGGCACAGAAATCGAGCTCATACTGAACTCATCAAGCCCCATACCTAACAGTAATAATGTCGAACCTTCGTCACCGGCCAATTCCCCACACATTCCGGTCCATTTGCCCTCGGCATGAGAAGCATCAATCACTTGTTTGATCAAGCTTAATACTGATGGCGTCATTGGATTATATAAATGGGAAATCAATTCATTACCGCGATCTACGGCCAATGTATATTGTGTCAAATCGTTAGTCCCGATACTGAAGAAGTCGACTTCTTTTGCCAAGAATTTCGCATTAACAGCGGCTGACGGGGTCTCCACCATAACGCCGATTTGAATATTTTCATCAAAGGCTTTTCCTTCGTTGCGCAACTCCTGTTTCAGTTCGGCAACTACAGCTTTCAGTGTACGAATCTCTTCAACCGAAATAATCATCGGGAACATCACGGCTAATTTTCCAAAAGCCGAAGCACGCAATACCGCTCTTAGCTGGGCATTTAAAATTTCGCGTTTGTCGAGTGCAATCCGAATGGCCCGCCAGCCTAAAAACGGGTTCATTTCTTTTGGCAAATTCAGATACGGCAGCTCTTTATCACCCCCGATATCCATCGTACGCAACACCACCAACTTACCGTCCATCGCTTCAACGACATCTTTATAGGCTTGGAATTGCTCTTCTTCCGTCGGCAATTGATCCCGATCCATGAACAGGAATTCCGTCCGGTACAAACCAACGCCTTCGGCTCCGTTGCGATGCGCACCTTCAACATCACGGATAGTACCAATATTGGCACAGACTTCGACTTGATGTCCATCCAATGTCACACCCGGTAAATCCTTTAATTTTGCCAATTCGGTTTTTTCTTCCGCCAATTGCTGCTGTAAACCGGCGATACGCTCGAGTTCGTCTTGCGAAGGATTAATAAATATCTCGTTATTCACCGCATCCAAAATCAAGGTGTCACCGCTGGCAATCAGTTTCGTTGCAACATTCGTGCCGACAATTGCCGGTAATTCCAACGAGCGAGCCATAATCGAAGTATGCGAAGTACGACCGCCAATATCCGTAATAAAACCCAGTACCTTATCCAAATTTAACTGTGCCGTTTCGGAAGGGGTCAAATCATTGGCAATCAGAATGACTTCTTCATTGATTTCGCCCAAATCCACAATGCTCATACCGAGAATGTTTTTGATTAAACGATTGCCGATATCACGGATATCTCCCGCTCTTTCTTTCAAATATTCATCGTCAATTTCAGACAACATTGTTACCTGTTGATCAATTACCGTACTTGCCGCAAAATCCGCCGAAACCAGTTCGTCACGGATAAACGCAAGAATTTCTTCTTCCAGCTCTTCGTCTTCCAGAATCATCAAATGGCCGTCAAAGATAGCGCCTTTTTCTTCACCTAACGTTCTGGTTGCCTTTTCCTTGATTGCAGTCAACTGCTCCACCGCTTTCTCACGACCAGTGTAAAAACGCTGAATTTCAGCTTCAACCTGAGATTCAGTAATGGATTTTGTATTTAAAACAATCTCTTCTTCCTTCAGAACCAATGCCTTTCCGAAGACAATCCCTGGCGAAGCTAAAATACCTGAAATCATAATAAAACCTTTTGGATAAAAATAATCAGATGGGACAAACGAACGGCAACCGACAGCCGTTCTTGTTGCGGATCACTGCCACATTATCAATCGTCATGACAGTGAAAATGCCGCCTACAGTTATTCTAATGTCGGGATCAAGGCAACCAAATGCTCAACCGCTTTTTCTTCGTCTTCCCCTTCCGCACTAATGGTAATCACAGTACCTTGTACCAAACCTAACGTTTGTAACTTGAATAAACTTTTTGCACTGGAACTTTTACCATTGGAAGTTACGGTAATATCGGAAGCAAAAGCTTTTGCTTCTTTGACAAATTGTGCCGCAGGGCGAGTATGCAAACCATTTGGAGCGGTAATGGTAACTTCTTTTGAGTACATAGCAATTTCCTTATTTACGTGAATAATACTGAATATAAATCAATACGTTGGTGTTTAATCGCATTTCACCAGGGCCAAACACCGAGAAAATCATGATCATCACAATTTTTTAATAATTATTTTACTCACTAAAATAATTATTTGGATTAGTATCAATATTCCGCCTAAATAATCAAGGTATAACTGGAAAAAATATGATATATCGCACAGTTTTTACCGGATAAAGTTTATTTTTTAACCAACTCATGCATTTCTTAACGCCTCATAAGCTATTTCCCCGCTCTTTTCCTCATTTTTAGCCGTCAAAAATCCACACTAGTTTGTAACAAAATGGCGCTGCGCCTTATTTTCATCCAATGCTAAAATCAAACGATGATAATTTTCAAAACGCAGAGAATTGATTTTGCCCTCCTCGACCGCCTTACGCAATACACAGCCCGGATCATCCAGATGTTTACAATCCCTGAATTTACATCCCCCCAGATAAGGCTGAAATTCACGGTAGCCGTTCGTAATGGTTGCGGCATCCAAATGCCAAACCCCAAATTCTCTAATCCCGGGGGAATCAATCACTTCGCCCCCACCATTCAGGCGAATCAAACGTGAAACCGTTGTCGTGTGTTGCCCTAAACCGGAGTTTTCACTGACAGCACCGGTTTGTAACGCCAAGTGCGGTTGCAATGTATTCAACAAGCTGGATTTGCCGACACCGGACTGCCCGACGAAAATAGCACAACCTTCACGCAATAATTTAGCCATCTGCTGCATATTTTCCCCGGTTTGCGCCGAAATCATGAGAACCCGATAGCCGATATTGCGATATATCTCAAATAGCCGTTCTATTTCTTCACGTTCTTGTGGCGAGCATAAATCGATTTTGTTCAAAATCAGAATAGGCTCAATCCCCAGACTTTCGCAAATCACCAAATAGCGGTCAATAATATTGCTGGAAAAACGCGGTAACATCGCTGAAACCACAAAAATTTTATCCACATTGGCGGCAATCGGTTTAATACCATCATAGTAATCCGGGCGCGACAAGACATTCTTCCGCGCCCGCACCGCCTCTACCACGCCGCTGATACCTTGCAACCGTTCACGTCCGGCACGCCACAACACGAAATCTCCGACCACGACATTATTTATGGTGCGGCGCAAATTACAGCGGAAGATCTCTCCGTCACTGTTTTCAATATCCGCATGTAACGCATAACGGGAAATGACCCTGCCGCTTTGTATTTCCCCCAACATCTCATCCTGCCACTCCAGATTATCCCGCTTGCCTTTCTTGCGTTGCTGATAATCACTCAGGGTTCTTTCTTTGTTAGACTGAATTCTGCGTTTTTGATTATTGGTTAGCTTCTGCTTGCTCAAAAAATTTCCTTACTCCCAGTGATTTTTAAGCTAGAATAACGCCTAAATTTGAACCATAAGGATACCTCATATTATGCAATTAGATAAACAAAATCTGATCTGGATCGATCTGGAAATGACCGGGTTGGATCCGGAAAAAGAGCGGATTATCGAAATCGCCACCATTGTTACCGACAAAAATCTCAATATTCTTGCCGAAGGGCCGGTGTTGGCAATCCGACAACATGACGATTTATTGAATGCCATGAGTGAATGGTGTATAAAAACCCATACTGCGAACGGTCTGGTTTCACGCGTGAAAGAAAGCAAACTGAGCGAACGTGCCGCTGAATTGCGCACATTGGATTTTCTGAAAAAATGGGTGCCGAAAAACTATTCTCCGATTTGCGGTAACAGTGTTGCGCAAGACAAACGTTTCCTGTTCAAATACATGCCCGAACTGGCGGATTACTTTCATTACCGCTACCTTGATGTCAGCACGGTTAAAGAACTGGCCGCCCGCTGGAAACCGGATATTCTGGCTGGTTTTAAAAAACAAAATACCCATTTGGCGTTGGATGATATCCGGGAATCCATTGCGGAACTGGCTTATTATCGCGAACATTTCATCAATGCGAGTGAAACCGCCCCAAAAGCTAAGATTTAAACAATTTCTGCTGTCGTTTTCAGCAATCGGAAATTTTTTTTTCATTGGGGGTTGCAGCCAACTTATTTTTTTGTATAATGCCCCCACTGACAACGACAGTACTTACCAAATGCGGGAATAGCTCAGTTGGTAGAGCACAACCTTGCCAAGGTTGGGGTCGCGAGTTCGAGTCTCGTTTCCCGCTCCACTCTTTAATTAATTTTTATCCATTGAGAACTCATAAAAAGCGTAACTCACTTTAGTATTCCGTTTTTTGTTTTAAAGTGCGGTTGGTATTCTTTACCTTTTTAACTTGTTAAGCATGGTCATTCAGAATCTTACCGACACCGTATTGAATTGCCGCAGCCACGCCAAATGACTGTCGCCGAAGCGTTTAATATCCGCCCAACCTTCCGCCCCGGCAATCACCGCACTCATGGTCAGAAACAGGAGTTCAAGAAACGGGTATTTTTGATTGGTGTCTTTACGCGGGTCGTCCAATTGCTCGAAAAAGTGAAATAACTCCATGAGATTGCCTGTATTTTCGCTGATAAAAACGCTATTAGATTATATTTTTGGGGAAAGTATGATCTTGCCCTGTGCGGTTATGATAAAGTCGTGCATTATGCGTTAAATTCCTCTATCATTAACGTTTTTACCTCAACCATAAAATAATAACGCATTGACTATGTCATCATCCCACCATAAACACCCTGGTATCAGATTTCAAAATGAAGAGCAACTGCTTGAATTTGCAAAAAATTTGAGTTCCGTACTGCTTCAGGCAGCCGCATTCGAACAAAAACAGGGTTTTGTTGTCTATTTATATGGTGATCTCGGTGCAGGCAAAACCACTTTCAGTCGCGGCATCATTCAGGCGTTGGGACATGTCGGCAACGTCAAAAGTCCAACTTACACCTTAGTGGAGGAATACCATTTAGCGCAGGTAAACGTTTACCACTTTGATTTATACCGTCTGGCCGATCCCGAAGAGTTGGAATTTATGGGCATTCGTGATTATTTCCGCAGCGGCTCGCTGGCACTGCTTGAATGGCCGGCACGCGGACAAGGCATGATTCCGGCAGCTGATCTCGAATTACACTTAAGCTATTCGGGAGAAGGACGTGAATTGGAATTGCACGCAAACAGCCGTGCGGGTCAGGATATCCTTTGCCGACTCTCGCAAAATCGGGCAAACTAATTTCTTTTAACCGTTATCGATCGACAAAGACTATAGAATGAAAAAACCCGCTTTATTTTTGACTTATTTATTTACTTTACTGCTCGGTTTTATCAGTTTTTCTGCAACTGCCGGTACGCTGACCGCACTTGAAGTTAAAAATGATGCCAAAAACACCAATGTAACCTTTTCATTTTCGTTAGCGACCAAATACAGCTATTTTGCCTTGCAAAATCCGGAACGCTTAGTGATTGATTTTGCCAACAGTCAAGCCCACGCCAACTTGCTGCCGAAAAAAGTCGGTGACAGCGTAATCACCAATATCCGTACCAGCAGTCCGCCCCGTTCGACAACATTGCGCGTCGTGCTGGAGCTTGATCAAAAAAGTGCGGTTAAATTTCATAACAACGGCAAAAAAATCACTGTTGCCGTGAATAATCCAACATCCAAAACAACGAAGCCGAAAACCGCCACCGCCAAAGTGGCAAACGCCGCCGTCAAAACCGCAACCACGACTAAAAACCAAGCGACCGCTGCCAGAAGCAATACCGCACGCACCGGCGTTTTGGTTATCGCCATTGATGCCGGACACGGCGGTAAAGATCCCGGTGCTATCGGCACCGGTCTGAAACTACGCGAAAAAACGGTTACACTGCAAATCGCCAAAGAGCTCAAAGCGTTACTGGATAAAGATCATCGCTTCAAAAGCGTATTAACCCGTACTGGAGATTACTATATTTCCGTCCCGAACCGCTCTGAAATCGCCCGTAAAAATAAAGCCAATTATCTGATTTCAATTCATGCCGACGCCAACCGTTCGCCTTCCTTGCGCGGCGCCTCGGTCTGGGTACTGTCCAATAAACGCGCCAGCAGTGAAATGGGGCGCTGGCTGGAAGATCATGAGAAACAATCCGAATTATTAGGCGGTGCCGGTAACGTATTGGCGAGCCATGATGAAAAATATTTGAACCAAACCGTACTGGATTTGCAATTCGGCCACTCACAGCGTGCCGGCTACCAATTAGGGCAATCAATTCTGAAACGCTTCGGCAATTTCGCCAAACTCAGTAAACGTGTCCCGCAACACGCCAGTTTAGGTGTGTTGCGTTCGCCCGATATTCCATCGGTATTGGTTGAAACCGGTTTTTTATCAAACCATGAAGAAGAAAGCAAATTGGCAACTGCAGCTTACCGCCGTCAAATTGCCAATGCAATTTATCGCGGCTTGATCGATTATTACAATACTAGCGGCGAAGCCAATACGCTCAAAAATATTGCAGCCAATAAAAATACCCCCTCCCGCAGCAATACGCCGGCATTTCATACGGTCAAAGCCGGCGAAACACTCGGCGGAATCTCGATCAAATACAATATCAAGATTCGAGAATTGCAACGCTTGAACAGCCTGAGCAATGATAGCGTCCGCATCGGGCAGAAAATCAAATTACAGGATTAAGGCGGTTTATCGTGCCGATTCAAATTCTTTCGCCTCAACTCACCAATCAGATTGCCGCCGGAGAAGTAGTGGAACGTCCGGCCTCGGTCGTGAAGGAGCTGATCGAAAACAGCCTTGATGCCGGCGCCGATGAAATCCAGATTGATATCGAACAAGGCGGTGCAGGCTTAATTCGTATCCGTGATAACGGCTTCGGCATTCCGAAAGAAGAACTCGCACTGGCACTGTCTCGTCATGCCACCAGCAAAATCAGCACGTTAGAGGATTTGGAAGCGATTTTAAGCCTTGGTTTTCGCGGCGAAGCACTCGCCAGTATCAGCTCGGTATCACGTTTACTGCTGACGTCAAAGCCCGCACAGCAAACGGAAGCATGGCAAGTGTTTGCCCAAGGGCGGGATATGGAAACCACATTGCAACCTGCCGCTCATCCGGTCGGTACAACGGTAGAAGTCGCGAATTTATTTTTTAATACACCGGCACGGCGCAAATTTTTACGCACCGAAAAAACCGAATTCGCACATATCGATGAAGTCGTACGCCGCATTGCACTGGTCAAATCGCAAGCGTCATTTACCTTGACACATAACGGCAAAATTGTCCGCCAATACCGAAAAGTCACGACCGAACAACAAAAATTAAAACGCCTCGCTGCGATTTGCGGTCAGGATTTTGTCAGCCACTCGCTGGAAATCAATTGGCAGCACAATGAACTACACTTATACGGTTGGGTGGCCGACAGCCGTTTTTTGCGCACACAAAACGATTTGAATTACAGCTATGTCAACGGCCGCATGATGCGGGATAAAACCATTAACCATGCGGTACGGCAAGCCTACGGCGACAACATTCAGGCAGACACGTTTCCGGCATTCGTGCTGTTCATCGATTTGGATCCGACACAGGTTGATGTCAATGTACACCCCGCCAAACACGAAGTGCGGTTTCATCAAAACCGCTTGGTACATGATTTTATTTATCAAGGCGTGCTAAATGCCTTACAATCCGTCAACACCCTCGATTTTGAGGATAAACGGGCGGCTGTGCCGCCGTCAAATCGTACCGCTGCCGGTGAAAATATTTTTGCCGCTCAAACCGCACTTTCACCGTTGCCGACGATCTCCCCTCTTCCCTCTCGTGACGGACAGAACTTTACCACAGCCAAAAACCGTTATCGACCGCCGGAGGGAGCCGCTTACGGCGAATTGTTACGCGCCCCTCAGCCGGCGGTGGTTTATTATCCGTCATCTACTGCCGGTAGCACCGACAGTGTGCAAGAGTCCGTTCTTGAACTGCAATCTCTGCCGCCGGAAACCACTAGCAATCCGCACTTGCGACTGTTAACCCTGCTCAGTGAGGAACAGCTGATTTTACTGCAACGGCAACAATCGCTCTATTTGCTCGCCGTGAAAAAGCTACAACATTGCAAATTGAGGCAGGAACTCCAACAAACGTCGATCCCAACACAGCCGTTGCTGATCCCGTTGGTTATCCATTTAAACGATATCCAAAAGCAGAACTGGCAGACACAGCAACCGCACTTTGTGCGCTGTGGATTTGACATCGCCTGCTATGAGCAAAACGGCAAAAGCCGCTTGACCTTAAATGCCGTACCGATGATATTGCGTCAACAAAACTTGCAGGCTTGCCTTGTCGGTTTGCTGAACAATTCTTTCAACGACTTCGAGCAGTTTTTATCACATTTGATCGGCTTGTTGAATATTCCTCTGCTACAAACACAGGCCGACGCCACCGCTGAACTGGCACGTTTGGAACAGCTCATCAGCGCCGATTCGCCACAATTCAAACAACTGTTAATGCCACTGGATCTACAACCTTATTTACAGGATATGCCCGAATGAGCGAGCAACAACCATTAGCCGTTTTTTTAATGGGACCGACCGCCTCCGGCAAAACCGAATTGGCAATTCAACTGCGCCAAGTCTTGCCGGTGGAAGTCATCAGTGTTGATTCCGCCTTGATTTATAAAGGCATGGACATCGGCACCGCCAAACCAAGCCAAGCCGAACTGGCACTGGCGCCGCATCGCTTAATCGATATCAAAGATCCGGCGGAAAGCTACTCCGCTGCCGATTTCCGCCGTGATGCCTTGCACGAAATGCAAACGATTAGCCGCCAAGGAAAAATTCCGTTGCTGGTCGGCGGTACTATGCTGTACTACCGTGCATTACTGGACGGCCTATCGCCGCTGCCTTCCGCCGACAAGCAAGTGCGGTCCGACATTGAAACACTGGCGAAAGAAAAAGGCTGGGCATATCTGCACCAACAACTGCAACAGATTGATCCTATTGCCGCCGCCCGCATTCACCCGAATGATCCGCAGCGGATTAACCGCGCACTGGAGGTGTATTACATCAGTGGTAAAACCCTGACCGAACTGACGGCAATGCAAGGCGAAAAACTGCCGTATCGACTGGTTCAATTTGCGATAGCGCCGCAAGATCGTGCGGTTTTACACCAGCGCATCGCATTACGCTTTAATAATATGATTGCACAAGGGTTTGAAAATGAAGTCCGCAAACTGTACCACCGTACAGATTTACACCTCGACCTCCCCTCCATTCGGTGCGTAGGCTATCGTCAAATGTGGGAATATCTGCGCGGGGATTACGATTATGAAGAGATGATTTATCGTGGTATTTGCGCCACCCGCCAGCTTGCCAAGCGTCAAATCACATGGCTGAGAGGCTGGAAATCGGAAATTCACTGGCTGGACAGCCTGAACATATTGCAGGCAAAACAAAAAATGATACAAATTTTGCAAGAAACCGCCTCCCGTTCCTTGCAGACTGATGACTTTATCAAATAAAGTTGTTATATTGAAAAGGAAAAAGGGGATCGACATTATGCCGTTCTTTCCTGTCTGACTCAAAAATTCATCACACTATAACTAAAATATAAGGAATCCAACTATGGCAAAAGGACAATCTCTACAAGATCCTTACTTGAACTCGCTACGTCGTGAGCGTATTCCTGTTTCCATCTATCTGGTGAACGGTATCAAGTTACAAGGACAAATCGAATCGTTCGACCAATTCGTCATCTTATTAAAAAACACGGTCAGCCAAATGGTCTATAAACACGCCATCTCGACTGTAGTACCGGCGCGTGCGATTTCACACCACAACAATTCGCCGTCTCAAAGCAGCGAAAATAAAACGGAAATCAGCAGCAACGAATAACCTGACCATTAGTGGAAAAACCGTTGTTTGATTATCATAATGACAGCGCTCCCAGCGAAAAACCGAGCGCCGCTGCCTTAGATTTAACCATTGGCGCAACCAAAGACGTGCGTGATCAACTATTGGAGAACGAGCGTGCGATTTTGGTTCATGTATTTTTCTCTGCGCAAAAAGATGTGGAAAACATCGAAGAGTGCCGCCAACTCGCCGCTTCGGCACAAGTGGAAGTGATCGATCTCCTCACCACAACCCGCACGGCGCCGCAGCCGAAATATTTTATCGGTCAAGGAAAAGCGGAAGAAGTGGCAGAGGCAGTGAAACGGCATGATGCCGATATTGTCTTGGTCAATCACATTCTCAGCGCCGCACAAAACCGTAATCTGGAACGTTTATGCGGTTGCCGTGTTATCGATCGCACTACTCTGATTCTAGATATTTTTGCGCAACGCGCCCGCTCGCATGAAGGCAAGCTACAAGTCGAACTGGCACAATTAAAACATATTTCCACCCGGCTGATTCGAGGCTGGACACATCTGGAGCGGCAGAAAGGCGGAATCGGTCTGCGCGGACCCGGGGAAACTCAACTGGAAACCGATCGCCGCCTGATCAAAGTGCGGTTGGCACAATTACAAGCCAAATTGGCAAAAGTCAGCCAACAGCGTAATCTCAACCGTCGAACCCGCCAAAAAGCCGAAATTCCGACCTTATCGCTGGTCGGCTATACCAATGCCGGCAAATCAACGCTGTTCAATGCCTTAACAACCGCCGACGTTTACGCCGCCGACCAACTGTTCGCCACCCTTGATCCGACGCTACGTAAACTACGAATCGGCAATGTCGGCACCAGCATTTTAGCCGATACGGTGGGCTTTATCCGCCATTTGCCGCATGATCTGGTCGAAGCCTTTAAATCCACGCTTCAGGAAACTACCGAAGCCACCTTACTGCTGCACGTTATCGATGCTTCCGATGAGCGGCGTCAGGAAAATATTGATGCCGTCGACAGTGTGTTGGAAGAGATCGGTGCCCAACAAATACCGCACTTGTTGGTTTTCAACAAGATTGATCAATGTGAAAATGTGCCGCCGCATATCGAATATGATGATCAAGGCAAACCCAGCGCAGTCTATCTTTCCGCCCAAAACGGCGAAGGCATTGAATTATTACTCGAAGCGATTCAAAAACGTCTCGAAAATCAAATCTTGCATTTACAACTGCTTTTACCGGTGACAGAAGGGAAAATCAGGCATCTGCTTTACCAACAAAATCATATCAAAGCAGAGAATATCACTGAAGATGGTGAGTTTTGTATTACATTACAAATAGATAGTAATAAATGGCAACAGCTTACCGCACATTATCCCCATTTAATAAGCTGCATTAAATAATTTTCTTTTGCTTTCATTTTACTTATTCTGCAAGTCTTATCTTTATCGGCAAACAGACTATAAAAGCTACCTATATCACAGATATAATACATATTCAGAGAAAATATGTGATGTATCTCCTTTTTTAGAAAATAGCGCTTTACTCCAATCGTGAAGCGATTCAAGATTAATTCGAAAACAAATGAAAGAATAAAATTTGTTTTCGTAAGGGGTTGAAAATGACAAGTACTGTGGAAAGACGCGCCCAAATCGTACAGCTCGTGAATACGCAAGGCAGCCTTCGGGTGGAAACGCTGGCACAATTGTGTGCGGTTTCCAGCGTCACCATTCGCAGTGATCTCAGTTATTTACAAAAACAAGGTTTGCTTGTCCGTTCGCACGGTTTTGCCTTGCCGAATAACCGAATGATTCGCGAATTGTCGATTAAAGAAAAACGCAATCAACATACCGAAATTAAAAGCCTTATCGGCCAAGCGGCAGTCAAATTGATTCACGACGGCGAGTCGGTGATTCTGGATTCCGGCACCACGACCAAAGAAATTGCCGCCAATATGCAGCATTTAAACAATGTGGTTGTCATGACCAGCGGGCTGGACGTGGCAATGGAGTTAGTGGCGGCTGACGGGGTTCAAGTACGGATGCCGGGCGGGATGTTGCGTAAAAATGCGTTATCTTTTTCAGGGCATTCCGCAGAAAAAAGTCTGGAAAACTATGTTTTTGACAAAGTGTTTTTGGGTGTAGACGGCTATGATTTAAAAAGCGGAATCACGACTCACAATGAACAGGAAGCCAATTTGAACCGGCTGATGTGTGACATTTCCGCGCAAATCATTGTCGTCACCGATTCCAGCAAATTCGGCAAACACAGCTTTCATGTGATTCGCGATTTTGCCGGTATTGATATGCTGGTGACGGATAACGACATACCGCCTGACTATTTGCAAGCTTTTGAAGCGCAAGGCGTTAAGGTGATTCTGGTTAATAAATAGGAATTACCGCCGATTATTCACTGCTCATAACTGCATAAAAACACACTCCTTACGATACTGAATTTATTGACGATTTCGCCACTAATAAGGAGTTCGAATGAAATATTTAGGCATTGAAGCAGAAAAACTGGAACAATCCCAAGCGTTCTGGACGGCAAAAGAAATTTGTCAGCAACCGGTGTGTTGGCAACAAACCCAAGCATTAATCGAAGCGCAGCAGCCACAAATAGAAAAATTTCTGGCGCCGCTGACGGCACAATCCGAATTACGTATCATTCTGACCGGCGCCGGCAGTTCTGCTTTTTCCGGTGAAATATTGGCTCCGTTTATGAATCAGCTCATCAAACGGCAAACTCGGGCAATTCCTACCACCGATCTGGTCTCAAATCCTTATCATTATCTGGAAAAAGATAAGCCGACCCTGCTGATTTCCTTCGCCCGTTCAGGCAACAGTCCGGAAAGTACGGCTGCGGTACAACTGGTCAATCAGATTGTCGATAACGGCTACCACCTCATTATCACCTGTAACCAACAGGGTCAGCTGTATCAAGAAAATTGCAACGCAGAAAACGCTTATACGCTGGCACTATCGCCGCAAACCCATGATAATGGTTTTGCAATGACCTCCAGTTTTTCCAGCATGACGCTGGCTGCGGCGATTCTCTTTTTACAACCGCACTTTGCCCCTGAACGGCTGGCACAGCTGGCTGAAACGGCTGATCATTTTATTCAAACCCGACATTCACAGGTCAAAAGCATTGCATCGGAGCCTGTGGAGCGTATCGTCTATTTGGGCAGCGGCGGTTTCAAAGGGCTCGCACAGGAATCCGCCCTCAAATTACTGGAATTGACCGCCGGTGAAGTGGTCGCTATTTATGACACTCCGTTAGGCTTCCGCCATGGTCCGAAATCAATTATCAATGCCAACACAACGGTAATCGTCTATCTGTCGAATGATGCTTATACCCGTCGATATGATATTGATTTATGCCATGAAATTTTACGTGACGGCAAAATGCAGCGTTTAGTCGTTCTGACTGCCGAACCGGAACCAAGTCTGCCGGAAGAAAATCAGATTTGTTTCACCGCATTGGGCGATGCGGCGGATATTGCGCTGGTCTTTCCGTATGTCACTTTTGCCCAACAGTTTGCTTTCTACCGCTCTTTCCTCAGCGGACACACGACCGATAACCCGTGTCCGAGCGGCGAAGTAAACCGTGTGGTGCAAGGCGTCACTATTCACCCTTACCAATCGTAACCGCACTTTGTGACCGTTTCTGTAACAGGAGAAAATTATGCCAAATATCGTATTAAGCCGAATTGACGAACGACTGATTCACGGTCAGGTCGGCGTACAGTGGGTCGGATTTGCCGGCGCCAATCTGGTACTGGTTGCCAATGATGAAGTCGCCGAAGATGAAATGCAACAAAATTTGATGGAGATGGTGTTGGCAGATGGGATCGACGTGCGTTTCTGGCCGCTACAAAAAGTGATTGACAATATTCACCGTGCGGCTGATCGCCAAAAAATCCTGCTGGTTTGCCGCACGCCTGCCGATTTTCTGAAATTGGTCGAAGGCGGGGTGCCGGTGAAAAAAATCAATGTCGGCAATATGCACTTTGCCGAAGGAAAACAACAAATTCACAAAACCGTATCAGTTGATCCGCAAGATGCCGCCGCCTTTAAAAAGCTGCAACAGCTTGGCGTGGAATGCTATATCCAGGGCGTTCCGACCGAAGAATCCACTGATTTATTTAAATTGCTCAAGTAAGGAGAAACCAAATGGAAATTGGATTATTACAATCGATTATCCTCGGCATCATTGCGTTTATAGCCGGGCTCGATCTCTATAACGGCTTAACCCACTTTCACCGTCCGGTCGTATTGGGGCCAATCGTTGGGCTGGTACTCGGCGATCTGCAAACCGGTATTCTGGTCGGCGGTACGCTGGAGCTGGTCTGGATGGGGCTTGCACCGCTTGCCGGCGCACAACCGCCGAATGTCATCATCGGGACTGTCGTCGGCGCCACTTTTGCGATCACGACGAAAACCGATCCGACCGTGGCTGTCGGGGTAGCGGTGCCGTTTGCCATCGCCGTTCAAATGGGCATCACATTCCTGTTTTCAATCATGTCTGCGGTGATGTCTCGCTGTGACAAAATGGCGGAAGAGGCGAATTTAAAAGGTATCGACTATGTCAACTACTTCGGATTACTGGTCTTAGGTACATTTTATTTCTTCTGTGCTTTCCTGCCGGTTTACTTCGGTGCGGAGCATGCCGGAAAAATTATTGAAATGCTGCCGAAAGAGGTTATCGACGGTTTAGGCATTGCAGGCGGAATCATGCCGGCCATCGGGTTTGCCGTCCTGATGAAAATCATGATGAAAAACGTCTATATTCCCTATTTTATTTTAGGGTTTGTTGCCGCAGCCTGGCTGCAACTGCCGGTATTGGCAATCGCCGCCGCCGCAACTGCCATGGCAATTATCGATTATATGCGCAAAGGCAATGAAACTGCCGAAGTCAATGTTCAAAAAGAGGAATTCGAAGATGGAATCTAAACCGAATACAAAACCCGTGCACAATGATGATGTTTATGAAGATCAAGCCATCGGTGCCGAACTGACCAAACACGATATTAATGTGATGGCATGGCGTTCATTGCTGCTGCAAGCCTCATTCAACTATGAAAGAATGCAGGCAGCCGGCTGGCTATACGGGCTGGCACCGTCCTTGAAAAAAATTCACACCAATAAAGCCGACCTCAGTCGCTCGATGAAAGGGAATCTCGGGTTCTTCAATACCCACCCGTTCTTAGTCACCTTCGTAATGGGAATTATCTTAGCCATGGAACGTTCCAAACAGAACGTCAACAGCATTCAAAGTACCAAGATTGCCGTTGGTGCGCCGCTGGGCGGCATCGGCGATGCGATGTTCTGGCTGACGCTGCTGCCTATTTGCGGCGGAATCGGCGCCAGTTTGGCACTGCAAGGCTCCATCATGGGCGCGATTTTCTTCTTTGTGGTCTTCAATATCGTCCATTTCGGTCTGCGTTTCGGTTTGGCGCATTACTCATATCGCATGGGGGTTGCCGCCATTCCGGTCATTAAAGCCAACACGAAAAAAGTCGGTCATGCGGCTTCGATTGTAGGAATGACGGTGATCGGCGCACTGGTAGCCACCTATATCCGCTTTAACACCACACTGGAAATCACCGCCGGTGATGCCGTTGTGAAAGTACAAACCGACGTAATCGATAAACTGATGCCGGCATTCTTCCCGCTGGTTTACACCTTAATCATGTATTGGTTGGTGAAAAAAGGTTGGTCGCCACTGCGTTTGATCATCCTCACCGTCACCTTGGGAATCGTCGGTCGCTTTGCCGGTTTCCTCTAATAAAACAATAAAATACAACCGGTTGGGGAGCTTCCCCAACCGAATTTAAGGAGTTTTTATGATCTGTATCATTGTGCTTGGCCACGGCCATTTCGCTTCAGGCATACAATATGCAATAAACCAGATTATCGGCGAACAGGAAAATATTGCCTTCATCGATTTTCCGGAAAGCAAAAGCCCGGCGCAGCTCAAAGATGAAATATTGACCACACTTGAACAATGCGAACACCGCGATGGCGTGCTGTTTTGCAGCGATATTCTCGGCGGCTCCCCCTTTAGAACTGCCTCGCTTATTTCACAACAACTCCCAATCAGCGAAGTCATTACCGGCACTAACCTGCAAATGCTGATTGAATGCAGCATGGAAAAAGACGGACTGACATTCGCCGAATTAGTCGAATTGGCTATCCACAGCGGCAAACAAGGCATTTTAAAACTAAGTGATGAATTGCTGCATCACCGAAACCATACAACACAGGATAATGGAATTTAAAAGATGAAATGTATCTTTATGATTTTATTAAGAAAGATACATTTCCACATGCTATCGACCGAATTGCATCAATCGATTGTCTTCACTTTTGGCGCACCCCGCCTCTTCATTATGTTCCTTGCCAATAATATTAATTGACTGAATTTTTGTGACCACTCTCTCATAATTAAAAACTCCCGATATAAATTTCGATATATTTCGAATACAATCATATTCGAAATATATCAAATCAAATCGGAGTATTTATAATGAAAACAAATACGGCTAATGAAAAACAAATCCATTTAAAAAAACTATGTGGGGAGAACGGCGTATTCAGTGCCTTGGCAATCGATCAACGCGGAGCGTTAAAAAGAATGATGGGCGAAAACACCTCGCCTGAACAGATTATCTCTTTTAAAGAAACGGTTTCTGAACATCTCACACCTTACGCCTCGGCAATCCTACTGGATCCCGAATTCGGCTGGCCGGCCGCCGCAGTTAAAAATCCGAATACCGGTTTGTTAATGGCCTATGAAAAAACCGGCTATGATAAAACCACTATTGGCCGTTTCCCGGATTTAATTGATGACATTTCTGTATTAAGGCTGAAAGAAAAAGGTGCAGACGGTGTCAAGCTACTGATTTATATCGATATTGATGAAAATGATACCATTAATGATCGTAAAAAAGCGTTTGTCGAACGTGTCGCTTCCGAATGCAAAGCCGAACAACTCCCACTATTTCTTGAATTGCTTACTTATGATGCCAATATTTCCGACGAAAGGGAGTTTGCCAAAATCAAACCTAGAAAAGTCATTGAAGCCATGAAACTATTTTCTGATCCCCGTTTTGGTGTAGATGTTTTAAAAGTCGAAGTGCCGGTAAATATGCATTTTGTTGAAGGATTTGCAACAAGTGCCCCCCTCTATTCCGAAGAAGAAGCAAAAAGCTATTTCAAAGCACAAAGTGACGCAACTTCGTTACCATTTATTTTCCTCAGCGCCGGCGTTTCCACCACATTATTTCTACAGACATTACATTTTGCCAAACAAGCAGGCTCCCGCTTTAACGGCGTATTGTGCGGTCGGGCAACCTGGGCCGGCGGTGCCGACATTTTTAAAGCGGAGGGGAAACAGCAATCTGAAAAATGGATGAAATCGATCGGTAAAGACAATATTGAAGAGTTAAATCAAACGGTCATTCAAACGGCAACGTCGATCTATGAATAGGTGTCCCCATGAAAAGATTATTTCATCTGCATAAATCCGGAAAGCCCGTGGGGATTTGCTCTGTTTGCTCGGCACATCCGCTGGTTATTGAAGCGGCGTTAACGTTTGAATTAGAAACAAGTAATGCTGTTCTGATTGAGGCCACATCAAACCAAGTCAATCAATTTGGGGGATATACTACGATGACCCCTAATGATTTTAAACGGTTTGTGTATTCGATAGCCGATAAGGTCGGTTTTCCCGTTGACAGAATTATCCTTGGCGGCGATCACCTCGGGCCTAACTGTTGGAAAAATGAATCGGCCGAATCAGCCATGGCGAAATCCAAAATTCTGGTTATTGATTATGCCAAAGCCGGATTTACTAAAATTCACCTTGATACGTCAATGTCCTGCCAAGGTGATCCAATACCGCTGTCACCGAAAACCGTTGCTGAACGTGCCGCTATTTTATGTCATGCAATCGAAAGCAACATTTCCGATATCGAAAGAGAAAAAATAACCTATATTATCGGCACTGAAGTCCCCGTTCCCGGCGGAGAAACACACGCCATCAACACAATTGATATCACGACTGTCGATAGCGCACAAAATACCATTGATACTCACCGTTCTGCATTTAAGAAACTAGGATTGGACGATGCTTTTCAAAGAGTTATCGGTATTGTTGTTCAACCCGGAGTAGAATTTGATCACAGTAGTATCGTGTCATATAAACCTGAGTTGGCGCAAGCGCTATCCAGATTCATTGAAACAACACCTTATCTCTTCGAAGCGCATTCGACCGACTATCAAACCCCAAATGCCTATAAAGCGCTGGTCAGAGATCATTTTGCCATTTTAAAAGTAGGGCCGGCATTAACATTTGCCTTAAGAGAAGCCTTATTTGCCTTGGCTAAAATCGAAGAAAGTCTGATTCATTCGGAAAAACAGAGCTACTTGCTAAACGTTATCGGTGATGTGATGCAGGATAACCCCGAACATTGGCAGCAATATTATTCATCTTTGCATTCCAAAGCCATGATCGATTTGTATTTTAGTCTGTCGGATCGCATCCGGTACTACTGGCCGAATCAACGCATTGTCGATGCCACCGATAAACTGATTAGCAACTTATCCGAGATAATGATTCCGTTAGGCTTATTAAGTCAATACCTTCCTATCCAATACCATAAAGTGGTAGCGGGAACACTGGCGGCCACACCTCACGAGTTGATTATCGATAAGATTCAAAACGTATTGGAAGATTATGCCGGAGGTTGCAAAGGAGAATAATGATGAGTTCAGAAATTTTAATTGAAACGGATGTTAACCTTCATGATTTCAACGATACGCTTGATTATATCGTCGAACGGCTTATAGGCGAAAAATTGGTTAAACCGAGTTATCATCAAGCTATTTTTGAAAGAGAAAAAAATTTCCCTACCGGCATTGCACTTGAAAAACATGCGGTTGCCATACCGCATTGTGAAGCGGAACATGCCCTGAAACCGGCTATTTACTTCATCAGACCAACAAAAAGCGTTGCTTTCAATCGTGCTGATGAAGAGGGAACGATCAATGCCGAATTAATTATCGCACTGGTCGTAACCGATCCTAAAGAGCAATTGAAGGTATTGAGAATCTTGTTCGGCAAATTACAAGACGATGAATTTGTCACGTCACTATTGACTGCCGACGATGATGAACTAACCACGTTGATACACCAAAATCTGACTTTTTAACTTTTCGGAGAATTGAATTATGACTAAGAAAATTATTGTTGCCTGTGGTGGTGCCGTTGCGACATCAACTTTAGCCGCCGAAGAAATCAGAGAACTTTGTGAGGAAAATAATATCGACTTGGAACTTATCCAATGCCGAATCAATGAAATTGATACTTATCTTTACGATACCGACTTAATCTGCACCACATCCAAGCTGGACCGCACTTTTGATGATATTCCTATTGTACACGGTATGCCTTTTGTTTCAGGCGTGGGGATTGAGGCGTTAAAAGAAAAAATCTTGCACATTCTGAAAGGATAAAAATCATGTTTACTCAAATCATGCAATATATTCTGGACTTGGGTCCTGCGGTTATGCTCCCGATCGTCATCATCATCTTTTCATTATTGTTGGGGATGAAATTGGGTGATTCGTTTAAATCCGGCTTACAAATCGGTATAGGCTTTGTCGGAATCGGACTGGTTATCGGATTAATGCTGGATTCTATCGGCCCCGCAGCAAAAGCAATGGCTGAAAATTTTGATATTAGCCTCGATGTTGTCGATATCGGCTGGCCGGGCGCATCGCCGATTACATGGGCATCACAAATTGCGTTGATTGCCATTCCAATCGCGATTGCGGTTAATATCATTATGCTGGTGTTAAAAATGACACGGGTTGTCAATGTCGATATCTGGAATATCTGGCATATGACCTTCACCGGCGCTTTGGTACATATCGCAACGGGTTCTTACTGGCTGGGGATTGTCGGTGTGATTATACATGCCGCTTTTGTCTATAAATTAGGTGATTGGTTTGCACGTGATACAAAACATTTTTTCGGACTCGACGGTATCGCCATTCCGCACGGCACCTCGGCCTATCTTGGCCCTATCGCAGTTCTGGTCGACAATATTCTGGATAAAATTCCCGGATTAAACAAAATCAGTTTTTCTGCCGATGATCTTCAAAAACGGTTCGGCCCCTTTGGGGAGCCGGTTACAGTCGGCTTTATCATGGGGATCGTCATCGGCCTACTGGCTTCTTATTCCCTCAAAGATACCTTACAACTGGCTATCAAGACCGCAGCAGTCATGCTGTTAATGCCACGAGTGATTAAACCGATTATGGACGGCTTAACGCCAATCGCCAGACATGCGCGCAAAAAACTACAGGCGCGTTTCGGCGGACAAGAGTTCCTTATTGGTCTCGATCCCGCACTTCTGCTCGGGCATACTTCCGTCGTATCCGCCAGTTTACTGTTTATCCCTTTAACCATTCTGATTGCGATTATTCTTCCGGGCAATAAAGTCCTGCCGTTCGGCGATTTAGCCACAATCGGTTTCTTCGTAGCCATGGCCGTTGCCGTACATCAAGGCAACTTATTTAGAACGATCATTTCCGGCATTATCATTATGTCAATGACACTTTGGATCGCAACCCAAACCATCGCATTCAATACTCAGCTGGCCGCCAATGCAGGCGCCTTAAGAGCCGGCGAACAAATCGCCTCAATGGATCAGGGCGGTTCCCCAATCACCTACCTTCTGATAGAAGCACTGACGTTGCAAAATATTTTAGGCTTATCCGTTATCGGTGTAATTTATTTCCTAGGCGTCTTCCTGACATGGCGTCGCGCCAAATCTTTTGTAGAAAATAGTAGTAAGGAGATTGAATTATGAAAGCCATTATTGTCGAATCTAATCGAAATTTAGTATTGGCAGATATTCCTAAACCACAATTATCACAGAATGATGATGTCTTGGTGAAAGTGCGGTATTCCGGCGTATGTGGCTCCGATCTGCCGAGAATGTTCCATAACGGCGCGCATAACTACCCTATCATTCTAGGGCATGAATTTTGCGGAATCATCGAGAAAACAGGAAGTCACGTGCATGGACTGGCACCCGGCGATATGGTCGTTTGTGCCCCGTTGCTGCCCTGTTTTGATTGTGAGGAATGCCGGCAAGGATTCTACTCTCTATGCAAAAATTACACATTTGTAGGATCTCGCCGCCAAGGTGCAAATGCTGAATATATTGTTGTCAACGAAAAGAATCTGGTAAAAATTCCTAAAGATTCCGATCCGCTGTTCAGCTCGTTTATCGAACCCGTCACAGTGGGACTTCATGCAATTTATTTAGCGGACGGCTGCCATAACAAAAACGTGATTATTCTGGGCGCGGGGACTATCGGCTTGCTGGCATTACAATGTGCCAAGGCACTGGGTGCCAAATCGACCACTGTAATCGATATTAATAACGATAAGCTGCTGCTGGCCAAAAAATTAGGGGCTAACCACACGTTCAATCCACAGGAAACTGACAGTGCGGCCATTCAAAATGCACTCAACGAATCCAGGTTTAATCAGCTTATTCTGGAAACGGCGGGCGTGCCGCAAACCGTTACCCTGGCACTCAACATAGCGGGCCCCCGCGCACAAGTCTTGTTAGTCGGCACATTACACCATGATCTCCATTTAAATCAAAAAGATTTTGGTTTAATCTTACGCAAAGAGTTAACGATTACCGGAAGTTGGATGAACTATTCCAAACCATGGCCGGGAGAAGAGTGGTTACAAGCCTCCAAACTGATAAACGAGGGAAACATCACACTTGAGCCCCTAATTGCATCAATTAATTTACCTGAACAATATCTTAAAGAAGTATATAGTCTGGCGGGAAAGCCAATGAATGGTAAAATAATCCTTAAATTTCAGGCGTAATCCATAAAGATGGAGTGCTTAGCACTCCTTATTTCTTGAGGCACATAAAATATATGAACACTTTTCAAAGACGAAATATCATACTCGAGCAACTAAAAGAAAAAAATACGGTTCTGGTCAGTGATCTTTCCAAGCAATTTAATATCTCAGAAGTCACTATTCGCGGAGATTTACGCATTTTAGAGAAAAAAAATCTGCTGACACGTTTTCACGGCGGCGCCAGCATACGACAAGCAAATCACTTCTTAAATCTGACCGGTAATGAATTTACGCTTGAAGAACGGAACAAAATATCAATCGACCCCAAAAGACGCATTGCCTTAGCGGCGGCATCAATGATAAAACCCGGCGATACCATTATTCTTGATAGCGGCAGCACGACCATGATGATTGCCCAAGAAATTATTAATATCAAAAATATTACCGTTATAACCAATAACCTGCCTGCGGCTTTTATTTTATCCGAATCGGCAGATATTATGCTGGTGGTATGCGGCGGCAGTGTTCGACATAAAACCCGCTCAATGCACGGCACTATTACTGAAAACTCCCTGATTGGCATAAAGGCCGACATTATGTTCGTCGGCGCCGACGGCATTGATCCGGAAAAAGGGATCACAACCTTTAATGAAGGCTATACCATCAGTGAAAAAATGTCTAATATTTCATCAAAAGTCGTGGCGGTCGTTGACTCGACAAAGTTCAAACGGCAAGGATTCAATTTAGTCCTGTCAATGGCGCATATTGATACGATTATTACCGATAATGCACTCTCTGACATAGAAAAAAAGAAATTAGCGCAATCGAATATCGATATTATTTACACCTAAGAATTTATATTCGTTCGGCTCACCGCACTTTGCGCTTTCTTCTCCAACCGTCGCCGCTGGAAAAAGCGACTGAGTTTTTCACTGCATTGTTGCTCCAACACGCCGGCAGTAATTTGCAGAACATGATTCATCTTATAATCGTCAAACAAGTGAAAACGGGAACCGACTGCGCCGGTTTTATAATCGCAGGCTCCGAACACCAGGCGTTTGATTCGACTGTGCAGGATTGCCCCGGCACACATAGTACAAGGCTCTAACGTGACATACAGCGTAGTATTCAGCAATCGGTAGTTTTGTAGCGCACTAGCCCCCTGCCGAATCGCTTCAATCTCAGCATGTGCCGTCGGATCATGTTGCAAAATCGACGCATTCCAGCCTTCACCGATAATCTTGCCGTCAACATCAACCAGCACCGCCCCGACCGGAATCTCACCAAGCGATTCCGCATAGTCGGCCAGCTCCAGCGCACGCTGCATAAACAGTTGATCTTGTTGCTCAAGTGCGGTCATGAT
>NZ_JSUM01000003.1 GCF_000772535.1 Chelonobacter oris | reverse complement strand
TGTATGATCAAGGTTATACTGAAAAAGCAAGTGGGTTATTTAGAGATGGGAAAGTGGAATATGCTGTAGCACCTAGAGATATTGTTGGCACAGGAGTGCAGCTACCGTGGGTTCCGGGAGCATTTAGTTTAGGGATTGGTAATACTAACACAACTGGCAGTAATACAACGGGCATTCCATTATGGGGGATTTTTACCGGAGATCATACTAAAGCTTATTATAAGGATGAGAGAGTAATTAACTTCTTAAATACAGATAAGGAAGGGATTAATAGAGAAAATATTGATAAAATCAAAGATTATCAAAAAAATACTTGGGGGCAAATTGGTCCAAAAACAAAGGTAATTAAATTCAATAATAAAACATTACTGAACAATGAAGAAGGCGGTAAATAATGAAAAAACTATTCATCATATTCCCTTTGATAATATCAGGATGTTACTTAGCTAACGGTTCACCTTCACAATATAAATTTTGGATAAAACCTCAAGCAAGTATGGAAGAACAGAAAAATGATTGGGCTTTCTGTAGAAAACAATCAAATGATAATTTATCAGAAGCTGATAAAACTTTATTAAAGGAAGGAGATACAAATTGGGAAAATCTTTATCATAGAAAACAAGATTATGAACGTTATTCTTATCTGATAAGAAAAGAAGGTGCTTATTTTAGAAATTGTATATATCAGCTTGGCTATCGTTTTAAATCCCCCTTATATTGGTGTTTGGCTCAAGATGGAGATAATACAAGAATATGTACGGAGAATATGAAGTATCGGAATTGAAAAAAAGAAGAAGGAACTTTATGAAAGTATTATTTTTTCTTATATTTTTGCTTAATGGGTGCTATTTAGCAAATGGTTCACCATCTTCAGTTAATTTTTGGATAAAGAACAATAAAAAAATTTCAGTTGAAGAAATTCGGAATTGTGAAAGAAAAGCGTATAGCTCTATAGGAGAAAGAAGTTTACTTTTATATAATAAATTTAGGGGTGATGAAAGATTAACCAATAATGAACATAAGCAACGTTCTGGTTATATTAAACAAGCTACCCCTCTAGTGAGACAGTGCTATTATGAATTAGGCTATCGTTTTAAAGCCCCTTTATATTGGTGTTTGGCTCAAGATGGAGATAATACAAGAACATGTACAGAGAATATGAAGTATCGGAATTGAAAAAAGAAGATGTTTCACAAAGTGTACTGTTCATAATTTAATCTTGTTAGAAGTCTTAAAAAGACAGGTTTCTTTATCATAACAGAAGAATACAAGCGGTCATTTATGGTTAATTTTTTGCAAAAATTATCGTTAAACAGACCGTTTGTATCAAATTGTGGACGAATTAAACAATAGCGGTGTGATAGCGGGACGGAATTTAACCCGCATTCATTCCAACCAATTAGAGAACCAAGGCACGATTTTAGGCGAAACAGTTGATTTATCCGCCCAACAGAACGTCTTACCCGATGACAAATAATACCATTGGTGGCAGATTATCTTTTGGTTTGTATGATCAAGGTTATACTGAAAAAGCGAGTGGATTATTTAGAGATGGGAAAGTGGAATATGCAGTAGCACCTAGAGATATTGTCGGCACAGGCGTACAGTTACCGTGGGTTCCGGGGGCATTTAGTTTAGGGATTGGCAATACTAACACGACAGGCAGTAATACAACGGGTATTCCATTATGGGGGATTTTTGCAGGAGATCATACTAAGGCTTATTATAAGGATGAGACGGTTATTAATTTTTTAAATACCAAAAATGGAGAGGTTGATGAGAAAAATATCAATAAAATCAAAGAGTATCAAAAAAACACTTGGGAACAAATCGGTCCAAAAACAAAAGTAATTTCATTCAATAATGAAACATTGCTGAAGACTGAAAAGGAAGATGAGTAATGAAAAAGCTATCCATCATTTTCCCATTTATAATATCAGGGTGTTACTTAGCTAATGGTTCACCTTCACAATATAAATTTTGGGTAAAACATCATACAAGTGTGGAAGAAAGAAAAAACGATTGGGCTTCTTGTAGAAAAATATCAAATAATAATTTCTCAGAGAGTGATAAAAGTTTATTGGAGAAAGGAAAAACAAATTGGGAAAATCTTTATAGTAAAAAACAAGATTATGAACATTATTCTTATCTAATAAAGAAGAAAGATGCTTATTTTAGAAATTGTATATATCAGCTTGGCTATCGTTTTAAAGCCCCTTTATATTGGTGTTTGGCTCAAGATGGAGATAATACAGGAATATGTATGGAGAATCTGAAGTATCGGAATTGAAAAAAGAAGAAGGAACTTTATGAAAGTATTACTTGTTCTTTTGATATTTTCGCTTAATGGATGTTATTTAGCTAATGGATCTCCACCAGATACAGATTATTGGTTGAAGAATGGTAAGAAACTATCTTTTAAAGACAATCAAAATTGTGGCAATCAGATTTTTCCTAACTTAGGAGATAGATACATATATCTTTATAAGAAAAGACATCAAGTAGGATTTATTGAGTTTTATAAAAATAAAGCAGAATCTGATGAATACAATTTTTATATAGAGAAAGCATTTCGCTTATTAAGGCAATGTTATTATGACTTAGGCTATCGTTTTAGACCTCCTTTATATTGGTGCTTAGCTCAAGATGGCGATAATACTAAGATTTGTATGGAGAATATGAAGTATAGAAATTGATATTATTTTTTCTTGAATAATTTCAGTATTTTAAATAGAGGTAGTACTGGTGTTATAAATGAATTTTTATTTACTGGTTTTGAACGGTTTAGAGCTTGGGCAGATGTGCCTTCTATCTTTGGTGCATCCAATGCCACACGAGATCACGCTCAGATTGCAAAAAAATTAGATGAATATAATGCTTACGCAGAATCTCATGGAGCAAAAACATATACATTTGAAAATGTAGCCCATAGTTTAGGCGTATCAGGTAATAAGAATATGCTGAATTGGTCATCCTATCTTGGTCAAAAATACAAGCATACTGACGTAGAGTATTTCCAGTTAGGTGGTTTATACCCTTCAAGAGAAATCCATGAAGATTCAAATGAGTTATTTAATAGTGTTAGAACAAAATATCTTGGAGTCGAGGGTGATACGGTTTATATGGGCATGCCGTTCTTAAGACTTTTAGGGATTGGAATGATAGGGAATAATCCTAATGCAACGCCCAACAAAGAAAATATTTCTTTTTTAGAAGCGCACTCTGAGGCTAATCAGAATATTAATAATCTACCATACGTCTATACACGAGATGAAGATGGAGAGAGAAGTAAAAAATGGAATGAAACGGAGGGTATATTGAAAAAAACATATTCTAATGGAATTAGAAAATTTAATGTAGTTGAAAAGGATAAGTAGCATGAAAAAATTTTTTATTCTAATTACTTTTTTACTCTCAGGATGTTCTTTTATTATTTCTCTTCACCCAAGCTATGGTGATGAATTTAGATATAGTGAAGATTTTGGATAAATAAGAACACAGGAGAGCAGGCAAGTTTTAATTTATATACAAAATGCTACTATCAAGGTATTAAGATAGACTTAATTCAAAGAAACATTCCATTAGATTCACTTGATTATGACAAGTATAATGCTACATTACACCATGATAAATGCTTGCATGATCTAGGGTATGTTTTTAAAGCGAATATATTTTCAAAATATTGCTATCATTATTCTAATGAAGTTGAGTGTAAGGCATTTAGAAAATATAGGAATTAATATTATTGGAGAAATTGAATGATAAAATTGGTAGTTATTTCATATTTTATTGTTTTCTTAGGTGGTTGCGTATGGGCTTTTTATCCACCGTACTCTTCATTTTGGGATGAAGATATATGGGTTCATAAAGATAACAACACGCCTCCTACTGGAGATGTTGTTAGAGAGTGTTATGCTCAATCATTAGCACCATTTAAAACAAAAGTTGTGGGCGGATTAGAAATACCCGTTAATCCTGATGATCGAGTTAAAGCTGATGATCTCGATGGAGCTTGTTTGTATCAAAAAGGATTTAGGTTTAATGCTAGTTATAAATATTGTTATGGATTTAGTGATACTTGTAAACAATGGAATAAATATAGAAATTAATCAATTAATAAAAAATTATAACTAATGCCAGATCTAGAAAACAGAAAGTTTCCAGCGCCATTTTATATGGTAAGGACTTATCCTCAATTAATGATACTGGATTGATTCTCAATAGACGAAGAGCGGGTATTCAAATGCAAGTCGAGATCAATCTAAAATTTGGGGATTATTAGACGAATACAATCGCCAAAGCCCAACAGACCAGGTCAATTTATCCCAGTTAACCATGGCTTAGGGGCTTCAAGCACGAAAAATGCTATGAATTGGGCGAAATATGAAGGAATGACTTTCAAAAATACCACTTTAAATGCGTATGTTGCTGGAACCTCTTATCCAATAACGAATAATACTTTAGGTGCTAAATTATCTAGTGGTTTATATGATAAAGGCTATACCGAAACGGCGGTAGGCTTATTTAGAGATGGAAGTGTGGAATATGCTTCTGCTCCGAGAGATTTTGTGGCGACAGAATCCAATTTACCGTTTGTACCAGGGAATTTAAGTATCGGAATAGGAAATACCAGTACTACAGGAAACAATAAAATAGGGATTCCATTATGGGATATGCTAACAGGGCATCATACCAAAGCATATTCTCGAGATGAGGAGTCTATACGTTTTTTAAATACGGATAAAAAAGGAAACATAAACATTGAAAAAATAAGTGAAATTGAAAAATACCAAAAGAGAGTATGGGAGCAAACTGGAGCGAAAACAGAGAAAATAGAGTTTAATAATGGAGTTACTCTAAATAATCAAGAGGAGAAAAAAATGATGAAAAATGTATTTACATTATTCAAATATTATTGTATTCATTAGCGGCTAGACTGATATTCTTTACTGTTGGGGCTTATCGGTGTAATTGCCGAAATGCTTGCTGATAAACCGATTCAATTGTTAAGCGACAAAGAGCGGGAAAAAGTGGTCGGCTACAGTAAGTTGGTTGCTGCCGGTGTTACCACATATCTCGGCGGCAACCCCAATACCGCCGTCAACACTGCTGACGTAGCGGTGCGTCTTTATCTAAAGCCAATTATAATCTGTCAGATAAGTCTAAATCTTACCTGAAAAACGACAAAACCTGAAAAGAGCTTATTGTTTTTAGTTATATAGCGTATAATTCCATCGAGAAATTTAGTCATATCATACGTTGTATAGAGAGAAAGTCATGAGTCAGTTTTTTTATATCCATCCGGATAATCCTCAGCCTCGATTGATTAAACAAGCCGTTGAAATTTTGCGCAATGGCGGGGTGATAGTCTATCCTACCGATTCAGGGTATGCCTTAGGCTGCATGATCGGGGAGAAACATGCGATGGATCGCATCGTTGAGATTCGGCAATTGCCTGAAAATCATAATTTTACGTTGGTTTGCAGCGATTTATCCGAGCTTTCGAACTATTCCAACGTCAGTAATGTGGCATACCGTTTGATTAAAAACAATACGCCGGGGCATTATACGTTTATTCTGACGGCGACTAAAGAAGTGCCGCGGCGTTTGATGACCTCGAAACGCAAAACTATCGGCATTCGAGTACCGGATAATAAAATCGCGTTGAGCTTGTTGTCCGAATTGGGCGAGCCGATTTTATCCTGTTCGCTGATTTTACCCGGGGAAGAGGAAACGCAGTATGATCCGGAAGAGATTCGCGATCAGCTGGAAAAACAGGTGGATCTTATTATTAACGGCGGCTATTTGGGGCAAAAACCGACAACGGTGATTGATTTGACGGAAGATACGCCGAATATCATTCGTGTCGGCAATGGTGCCGTAACGCCGTTTGAATAACATAATTATTGACACCCGTGAGGGTGGCACAGAGGAACTGATGAAACAACAAAACAAACCCAATCATTCAGGTAACCGTAGCGCCGGCGGTACGGTTCGTCCGACTCGCGGCAGAGGTGAGAAAACCGCCCGTGTCGGCAAGCCGAATAAGCGTACATTGAATAAAAATAGCGCCGGCAAGGTGAAGACTGAAAGTAACGAAACGAAAACTGTCGTGAAAAGTGCGGTTAAATCCAGCGTTAAAGGGGAAAAACTGCAAAAGATTTTGGCGCAAGCGGGACAAGGTTCCCGCCGTGAAATTGAAGCGATCATTGCCGGCAACCGTGTCAGTGTGAACGGGCAGATGGCGAAACTGGGCGACAGAATTGAGCTGAGCTCCGATACTAAAATCCGCATTGACGGTAACTTGGTGAATTTGACTTCGGTGCAAAAGCAGGTTTGTCGTGTTTTGATGTATTATAAGCCGGAAGGGGAGCTGTGTACCCGGCACGATCCGGAAGGGCGGGCGACCGTATTTGATCGTCTGCCGCGACTGAGCGGTTCGCGTTGGATTGCGGTTGGTCGTTTGGATATCAATACTTCCGGTTTAATATTATTTACTACCGATGGTGAGCTGGCAAACCGTTTGATGCATCCGAGCCGTGAAATTGAGAGGGAATATTCGGTGCGGGTATTCGGTGAAGTGAATGAGGCGATGGTATTCCGTTTGCGTAAAGGGGTTCAGTTGGAAGACGGCCCGGCGAAATTCAAAACGATTAAGAGCGGTGGCGGTCAAGGCATCAACCAATGGTTTGATGTGACGTTAACCGAAGGGCGTAATCGAGAAGTGCGCCGTTTATGGGAATCGCAGGGCATTCAGGTCAGCCGCTTGATTCGTATCCGTTACGGTAATATCACGCTGTCTAAACAGCTGCCGCGCGGCGGTTGGCAGGAAATGGCGCTAACCGATGTCAATTATTTACGCGATCTGGTCGGATTGGCGCCTGAAACCGAAAGCAAAATTGAACAGCACACACAACGTCGCCGCATGAAAACGGCTAAAATCCGTAAAGCGGTCAAACGTTTTTCTGTGCCGAGCAGCAGCCGTCGCCAGCGTAACGATAAATAGGAACAGGCAAGATGAAAATTCAACAATTACGCTATATTGTCGAAATTGCAAACCAGAATTTGAATATAACCGATGCCGCAGAAGCGTTGTATACCTCGCAGCCCGGCATCAGCAAGCAAGTGCGGTTATTGGAGCAGGAGCTGGGGCTGGAGATTTTTGAGCGTAACGGTAAGCACATTAAAAGTATTACCGGCGAAGGGCGTAAAATTATTGCGATTGCCCGCGAATTGTTGGCGAAAACGCAGAGTATTAAAGCCATTGCCGATGAATATACCCGTCCGGATCACGGTGTGTTGCGGATTGCCACTACCAATACTCAGGCACGTTATGTGTTGCCGAAAGTGGTGGAACGCTTTTTAACGCGTTATCCCGATGTCAGCTTGCAAATCCATCAGGGATCGCCGACCCAAATTTATGATGCGTTATTGTCGGGCGAAGTAGATTTGGCCATTACCACCGAAGCCCAATACCTGTTTGAGGGCGTTGTGCTGCTGCCGTGCTACAATTGGAATCGTTCGGTGATTGTGAAACGCAATCATCCGCTGGTGAATTGTAAAAACCTGACAATTGAAGAATTAGGAAAATATCCGTTGGTGACTTATACCTTCGGTTTTACCGGCGCATCGGATTTATCGCAGGCATTTAGCAGCAGCGGTATTTTGCCGAATATTGTGTTTACCGCAACCGATGCGGACGTAATCAAGACTTATGTGCGTCTTGGATTGGGTGTCGGAATTATGGCGTCGATGGCGCATACCCATGAAGACAGTGATTTGGTCGCAATTGACGCATCACACCTGTTTAAATCGAGCAGTACACAAATCGCCTTTAAGCGCGGCTCTTTTTTACGACATTATATGTATGATTTTATTAATTATTTCTCGGATCACCTGACTAGACCGATGGTGGAACAAGCCGAGAAGTTGCCGAACAACAGCGCCATTCAAAAATTATTCAGCGATATTGAACTGGAAATGCGTTAGCGGCTTACCCAAGTGCGGTCTTGACCGCACTTGGGCATTAGAGATCAAAATAAGCCAGTGTATTGCCTTGAGCTTCAATTCGGACGGCTTGCAGCAGATAATCAATCGGTAATTGTTCTTTATACACAAAACGTTTGCAAACGGAAATAAACTGCGCATTCAAGTGCTGGGTGTAAATCATACAGTCGTTATTGTCGGAATTCACGCCCGCCATGGCACGCCCCAACAGCTTGCCGTAGACATGAATATTGCCGTCGGCCGCCACTTCCGCCCCCGGCGCCACATCACCGTGAATAATCAAATCACTGTTTTTCGCATAAACGGCTTGCCCCGATTCAACTGTGAGCGGTATGACTTTCGGCTTGATATAGCGGAATTGCGGCATAATTTCATCAAGGCTAGTGCTTTTTCCCAGTGCCGGCAGGTGATAACTGAGTACCAGTTCTTTTTCCAAACTGTTTTGCCAATTACTCACCCCGATCAGATTAATGCCGAATTCAGCCAGTAGCTGTTGCAGTTTCAGCAGATCCAGTTTTGGTAAAAATTCGTTAAATTGCAAAATAACCGGCACGTTTTGGAAAAATAGTGGTGATTTTTTCACCTTGCTAATCAGGGCTTTTTTGATTGTAATCAAGCTGGAGCTGTTAATCGTCAGCAAAACGGAAGAAAACTGCCCGGTGTGTAATTCGATAATATCTTTTGCCATCTGCGGTTTTGTCATTTTGTGTTAATTTAATATTCTGATAATAGTCTAATTTTCGTATAATGTCGCATTAAAAATGACGTGCCGACGTGAAATGTTGAGGAGAAACGTAAATCGATGTTATGTGCTATTTATAAAAGTCGTCGTCATGCGGGAATGTATTTATATGTTGCCAAACGCGATGATTTTTCTGCGGTGCCTGAGGTGCTGTTACAACGCTTCGGCAAGCCGGAGTTGTTGATGCTGTTCAATTTGAACGGTGAAAAAGCGTTGGTATTGGCGGATAATCAAGCAGTATCGGCGCAAATTCAGGCGCAAGGGTTCTATTTGCAAATGCCGCAGAAAGAAGAAAATTTATTGGATCAATTTAAATTACAAAACGGGAAAGCAGATGATTAAAAAAACATTGGTAATCAGCGGGTTAGCGCTGTTATTGAGTGCCTGCGGGGCAAGTGGCGGCAGCTATGACGGGCAACCTTACCGCAAGGCGCGAACCTTAGATAATTTTCAGGATTATGTCGATTATCTGGATCAAAGAGCGGTTTTTGAAGGCGTCGGGAAACGTACGATTGAGCGGAAAGGGCGGAATGTGCGTTATATTCCAAAAGCGGTAGAATTGGACAACAGTCAGGCGGAACGCGCGCAGCGCAATCGTAACCGACCGGCGACGCCGAATCCGAACGGGGTAAGCAATTATCTTAACCGCGTGCTGACACAGCAAAAAGTGGATATTGCGGCAAAACGTTATTGGGAACAATTGCCGGCGCTTAATCAGGCTAGCCGTCAATACGGCGTGCCGAATCATTACATTATGGCGTTATGGGGCATGGAAAGCAGCTTCGGCTATTATCAGGGCAATTATGATGTCTTGTCGGTGTTGGCGACCTTAGCCTTTGACGGACGGCGTGAAGCACTGTTCAGTCAGGAATATGTCAATGCGCTGAAAATTCTGCAACAAGACGTGATTCCGCGCGCGAGTATGAAAGGATCATGGGCCGGAGCAATGGGGCAATCGCAATTTATGCCGACTTCATTCTTACAATATGCGGTCGATGCGGATGGTGACGGACGTAAAGATATTTGGAAAAACCAATATGATGTGTTTGCTTCGATCGCCAATTATCTGTCAACGGTCGGTTGGGATAAAAATCTGCCGTGGGGTGTTGAAGTGGCGTTAGACGAGCCGATGTCGTTGGATCTGGCCGGTACCGAGCATAATAAAAAGCGTTCTCTCTCGAGCTGGCAGGCAATGGGGGTGAGCCTGAAAAGTTATAACACTACAGATATGCAGCGCTTACAGCAATTGGCAAGTGCGGATCTATGGCTGGTGCGCCCGAATAAAGAGGCCGGCAGGGCATTTTTGGTGACCAATAATTACCGCACTTTGCTGAACTGGAATAATTCCAACTATTTTGCCGTCAGTATCGGCATGTTTGCCGACCGCATTGCGCAGCGTATAAATCAGTAAAAAAACTTCATTCTTTTGGAGTGATGTGTTAAAACTAAATTGATCGGAGAGAGAGGGAGGTCGGAATGTATCAACATCGGGATATCAAAGGCAGTACGTTGGATTTACCCGTGAATAAAGTGGTCTGTGTCGGGAGAAATTATATCGGGCATATTAAGGAGATGAATAACCCGGTTATTCAGGAACCGTTGCTTTTTCTCAAACCGAATACCGCACTTTGCCCATTGAACAAACCGCTTCTGATTCCGAAAAAATGGGGGCGGGTCGATCATGAGTTGGAAATCGCTGTGTTAATCGGTACAACATTGTCGAACGCCTCACCCGGACAGGTCAAAAATGCGGTGGTCGGCTTTGCCGTTGCGCTGGATTTAACGTTGCGTGATATGCAGCAGGAAAGCAAAGAAAAAGGCTGGCCGTGGGCGAAAGCCAAAGGTTTTGATAATTCCTGCCCGATTTCGCATTTTGTGCCGGTCGCCCAATTTCCCGATTGGGATAAAATCCGTTTCAGTTTAAGCGTGAACGGCGAAATACGGCAAAAAGGCAAGTCCTCACAAATGATGCATTCCATTCCACAGTTGATCAGCTATGCCAGCCGCTTTTTCACTTTACAAAAAGGGGATATCGTTCTGACCGGCACGCCGCAGGGCGTAGGCGAGCTGAAAGAGGGCGATCGACTGGAATTTACGCTGGAGGATTATCAAATTAATACGGTGGTGATTTAAAACTCAATTTCCAAATCACTTTCCACGCGGCAGCAACATAACAAAATCTCGTCTTGCTGCAAAAAAGCCAACGGCAGTTCAGTATAGCTGACCTTGCCTTGGCGTAATTTTACCCGACACGACCCGCAATAACCTGAACGGCACTGATATTCATGAAAAATCCCGTTGTTTTCCAACGTTTCCAACAGCGAAGTGCGGTTATCATGCTCGATAACACATTGTTGTTGCGGCAAGGTGATTTTATGGATTTTCATCATCGTGATTGATGTAGAGAAACAACCGCACTTTTTGATATCGAGGAATAAAAGTGCGGTTGAAATAAGGATTACAGATTGAAATCGCCAAAATCGTCGGCATCGATTTTAGAATCGATTTGACCGACCAGATAGGAACTGACTTCCACTTCTTGCGGCGCAACCTGCACATTATCAGACACCAGCCAAGCATTGATCCACGGAATCGGATTCGAGCGCGCTTGGAACGGCAGCGGTAAGCCGACCGCCTGCATACGGATATTGGTGATATATTCTACATATTGGCACAAAATGTCTTTATTCAAGCCGATCATCGAACCGTCTTTGAACAGGTAATCCGCCCACTCTTTTTCTTGTTCCGCCGCCGCCACGAACAAATCATAGGCTTCCTGTTTGCATTCTTCGATAATTTCGCCCATTTCCGGATCGTCCTGACCGGACGCCATGATATTCAAAATGTGTTGCGTGCCGGTTAAATGTAAGGCTTCATCACGGGCGATAAATTTAATAATTTTGGCATTGCCTTCCATCAGATTGCGTTCGGCAAAGGCAAACGAGCAGGCAAACGAGACATAAAAACGAATCGCTTCCAGTGCATTGACGCTCATCAGGCATAGATAGAGCTGTTTTTTCAGGCTGCGCAGGCTGACGTTACATTCTTTGCCGTCCACAGTGTAACTGCCTTCGCCGTATAGGGTATACAGCTGGGTATCACGAATAAAATCATCGTAATAAATCGAAATATCTTTCGCACGCTTGATGATCTCTTCATTGGTGACGATGTCGTCAAACACCACGGACGGATCATTGACGATATTACGGATAATATGCGTGTAAGAACGGGAGTGAATCGTTTCCGAGAACGTCCAGGTTTCAATCCAGGTTTCCAGCTCCGGCAGGGAAACCACCGGCAATAACGCCACGTTCGGGCTGCGTCCCTGAATCGAATCCAGTAAGGTTTGATATTTCAGGTTACTGATAAAAATATGTTTTTCATGTTCCGGCAGTGCCTGATAATCGATGCGGTCTTGCGACACATCGATCTCTTCCGGCCGCCAGAAAAACGACAGTTGTTTTTCGATCAGCTTTTCAAAGGTTTCGTATTTTTGCTGATCATAGCGTGCCACGTTCACGTTTTGCCCGAAGAACATCGGCTCTTTCAGTTGGTCATTTTTGTTTTGGGAAAAGGTGGTATAAGCCATTTTTAACCTCAAGTATTTTAATTAGATTTTACACGCACCGCCGGCACAGCCGTCGTCGATGTCGTCTTGATTATCGTCCGCACCGTCACGGGTGTTTTGATAATACAGGGTTTTCAAACCGTATTTGTATGCCGTCAGCAAATCGCCCAACAAGCGTTTCATCGGCACTTTTCCGTCTTCAAAGCGTTTCGGGTCGTAGTTGGTATTGGCGGAAATCGCTTGATCAACGAATTTCTGCATGATACCGACTAATTGTAAATAGCCGTCATTGCTTGGAATATCCCACAATAGCTCATAATTTTCGCTTAAATTTTCATAATCCGGCACGACTTGGCGCAAAATTCCGTCTTTCGAGGCTTTAATGCTGACATGACCGCGCGGCGGCTCGATGCCGTTGGTGGCATTGGAAATTTGCGACGACGTTTCCGATGGCATAAGAGCGGTCAGCGTTGAGTTGCGTAAGCCGGATTCTTTGATTTCCTGACGCAGAGTTTCCCAATCGTAATGCAACGGTTCTTTGGTTAAACCGTCAATATCTTTTTTATAGGTATCAATCGGCAAAATGCCTTGTGCGTAAGTGGTTTCATGAAAGAAATGACAAGGCCCCAGCTCTTTTGCCAACTTGTTTGACGCTTTCAACAGGTAATATTGAATCGCTTCAAAAGTGCGGTGCGTCAGGTCATTGGCGCTGCCGTCGGAATAACGCACACCGTTTTTTGCCAGATAGTAGGCGTAGTTAATCACCCCGATGCCTAATGAACGGCGTCCCATTGAGCCGATTTCGGCCGCTTTGATCGGATAATCCTGATAATCCAATAGCGCATCCAGCGCACGCACCGCCAATTCGGCCAATTCTTCCAGCTCGTCCAGACTCTCAATTTTGCCTAAGTTAAACGCCGACAGCGTGCACAGGGCAATTTCGCCGTTTTCATCGTGAAAATGGTGCAGCGGCTTAGTCGGCAGTGCAATTTCCAGACACAGATTGGACTGGCGTACCGGCGCAACCGCCGGATCAAACGGGGAATGGGTATTGCAGTGATCCACGTTTTGAATATAAATCCGTCCGGTTGAGGCGCGTTCCTGCATTAACAGCGAGAACAGTTCGCTGGCTTTGACCGTCCGCTTACGGATCGATTCATCGGCTTCATACTTTTCATACAACGCATCAAAACGATCCTGATCGGCAAAAAAGGCTTCGTACAATCCCGGTACATCGGACGGACTGAACAGGGTAATATTACCGTTTTTAATCAGGCGCTGATACATTAACTTATTCAATTGCACGCCGTAATCCATATGGCGGACACGGTTATCTTCAACCCCACGATTATTTTTCAACACCAGCAGGCTTTCCACTTCCAAATGCCAGAACGGGTAATAAACCGTTGCCGCACCGCCGCGTACGCCGCCTTGCGAGCAAGATTTTACCGCAGTCTGAAAATGTTTATAGAACGGAATACAGCCGGTGTGGAACGCTTCACCGCCGCGAATCGGGCTGCCCAAGGCACGGATTGCGCCGGTATTGATGCCGATGCCGGCACGTTGCGACACATATTTGACAATGGAGGCGGCGGTGGCATTAATGGAATCCAGACTGTCGCCGCATTCAATCAGTACGCAGGAACTGAATTGGCGTGTCGGGGTGCGCACACCGGACATAATCGGGGTCGGCAACGAGATTTTAAAGGTGGAAACCGCATCGTAGAAACGGCGGATAAAATCCAGTCGAGTCTCTTGCGGATATTGGCTGAACAGGCAAGCGGCAACCAATAAATACAAAAATTGCGCCGATTCGTAAATTTCACCGGTCACGCGGTTTTGTACCAGATATTTACCTTCCAGCTGTTTCACGGCGGCATAAGAAAAATTCATATCACGCCAGTGATCAAGAAAACCGTCCATTTCGTCCCATTCTTCACGGGTGTAGTCACTCAGCAAGGCCGCATCGTATTTTCCCATGCGAACCAGTTTTTTGACGTGATCATACAAACGCGGCGGATCAAAATGGCCGTAGGCTTTTTTACGCAAATGGAAAACCGCCAGCCGGGCGGCCAGATATTGGTAGTCAGGCGAATCTTTGGTGATCAGATCCGCCGCCGCCTTGATAATGGTTTCATGGATATCGGACGTACGGATCCCTTCATAAAATTGAATATGCGAGCGCAATTCGACTTGTGATACGGAAACATTCTCCAGCCCTTCTGCGGCCCATGTAATAACGCGGTGAATTTTATCTAAATCAATCGGCTCTAACCGCCCGTCACGTTTAGTCACCATCAATGCTTTATTCATTTGATTACCTGTTTTCCATCAATGTTGTTGTAAAATCGAAGATGTTTATTTGAACACTATATGTGGTATTCAATTAAAAACGAACTACAAGATAATGTGTCCGAAGGGAAATATCAAGCATAAAATTTTTCGCTCGGATTATAAAAAAGATTGACAAATTAAAGAGGCTAAGCAGGCTCAAGGCTGACGTGATCGCTTGTTGCGATAAGAAAAAAAACCAATGTGAAATTTGTGAAACAGTCCACAAAATCAATGTACGGTATTGCAAACCGCACATTGATTTATGATGACAAAATAACCAACGGATCACCGACACGGATTATGCCGCTGTTCAGCGGCACTAAATTGGTGCCGAAAACCGGCTGTCCGTCGGCATCGGCAAAGTGTTTTTTCAGCGTTCGGAAAGGCTCCATTTTAGCTTGTAATTCGGCGGTTTGCGGATCACGACTGGTTAAAATACAGCGCGTGCAAGGTTTGGCATTGATGAACCGCACTTGGCCGATTTGGATTTGTTGCCAGTGATTTTCACTGAAAGCGGCGGCGTTGTCGATGACCAGATTCGGGCGAAACTGCGCCATGCGGATTGGCACGGGGCAGCGCTGCTGCACTTGTGCTAATGATGATTGATTGGTCAGCAACAACGGATAACCGTCGGCAAACGAGAGCGCTTGCTGCGGATAGCGTTTGATCCGCCGTTGCGATTCAAACCCCGTCCAGCGTAATTGTACCGCTCTTTGCAGTTTTTCGCTGAACCAACGGTTTATCTTGTCGGGTGCAATCCGCGAATCAAAACGGCTGCCCCAGACTTCACAGGCATTTTGCTGTTGAAAATCCTGATAGCATACTTCAACCGCACTTCCGTCCTGATGCTGTACCCACAAGCCTTGCTGCATCGGCAGGGCGGTGAACGCAAAGAGTTCGCCGTCTTTGCGTGCGGTAATAAACCTGCCGTCCGTTTCGGTCAGCATAAAAGTGCGGTCAAATTCCAGCCCGTAAGGCTGCACCAATGCGCTTGATACGCTGACGGCCTGAGTGGATTTAATCGGATAAAGTCGGATTTCACTAACAGTCGTGTGCATTTTGCTTTCCTGATATAACGTTGTTCAAACTTGATATTTGCTTTTATCGCCGATATCAAAATGTAACGGCATCAGCCATTTTTTTATACTCAATACCAGCATCAACAGGGCAATAATTGCCGATAAAACTTGTGCCGGCACGGTGGCTTGAAACGCCAGTGTAAACCAAAATACGGCAAAAAAGAGCGGTTGCAGGTTGAGAGCAAACACCCGAAAGCAAAAATATTCTTTATAACACAGGCCGCCTAAGGTAAAAAATGCCGCGCCCAGTCCTAACAAGGGTTGGCCAAATACGAAGCAAACGGCGGCAACCCAAGTGGCCAATTGCAGTAACAGGCGGAAGTGTTTAAGGTAAATGTGCAAAGACGAGGCGCATAACACCGCAGCCAGCAACACGCCTTTTGTCGCCCAATCGGGATAATAAGGCAATAGCCCGACCGCCGGCACGGCTACGACAAAACCGCTGCGATACAGTATCACGGTCAAATAATCCCAAAAGTCCATCGGGGAACGAATATGCGGATCGGCCATAAAAACCTCATTGCGTTATCAAGTGAGTTTTTATTCTAGGAAATTACCGTCATAAGGCAAGCGATTTCGCCGGGTATGCCGTGATTAATCTGTTTAGCGGATTTATCACGGCACAGATTGCCGGTTTATGCGGTATGTATGGTTATACCTTAAAACACGCCACCAAATGCCGTTCATTACCCGACAAGTGCGGTTTTTCGGCGGCACATCGGCTGTCGGCGAGCGGACAGCGGGTGCGGAAGACACAGCCCGACGGCGGATTGATTGGCGAGGGCAGATCGCCTTCCAATAGCTGAATCCGTTTATTGCGCTCCCGTTTCGGATCGGGAATCGGCACGGCGGACATCAGCGCTTTGGTGTACGGGTGTCCGGTATCGTGGAACACGGAACGATAATCGCCCAGTTCAACCGCATTGCCGAGATACATCACCAAAACACGATCAGAAATATGTTTCACCACCGATAAATCGTGGGCAATAAAAATCAGCGATAATCCCATCTCTTTTTGCAAAGATTTTAACAAATTCACGACTTGCGCCTGAATAGAGACATCAAGTGCGGAGACCGGCTCATCGCAAATAATCAGTTTAGGCTCAATAATTAAAGCGCGGGCAATACCGATGCGTTGGCATTGTCCGCCGGAAAATTCATGCGGATAGCGGTTGATTAAATTCGGCAGTAAACCGACTTTTTTCATCATATTCTGCACCCGCACTTTGATTTGATCGCGGCTCAAGTGCGGTTGATAAATTTTCAGTGGTTCGGCAATAATATCGCCGATAGTCATACGGGGATCGAGTGATGCCAGCGGATCTTGGAAAATCATTTGAATATCGTTACGCAGTGCCTTCCACTCTTTTGCGGTTTGCCGGTTTAAGTTTTTGCCCAGCCAGACCATGTCGCCGCCCGCAGAAGGGACTAATCCGATAATGGCGCGAGCCAACGTGGATTTGCCGCAGCCTGATTCGCCGACAACGCCGAGCGTTTCGCCTTGATAGAGTTTGAAAGAGACTTGATTGACCGCTTTCAAGGTGGCCGGTTTGGCAAAAAAGCCTTTTTTATCTTTTTTAATTTTGAAATGAACGCTGAGATCGTTCACGTCCAGTAATAGTTTATCGGTCATGATGCCATTCCCCTTTGCAGCATTTGATTGGCGGGAATAAAACAAGCCCGCAAACGATTTTGTTCAAACGCCGTTAATACGGGGGCGTGCAGGCATTGTTGCGTGGCGTGCAGACAGCGGGGCTGGAACGGACAACCGCTCGGTAAATTCAGCAAATTCGGCGGATTACCGGGAATCGTGATCAGCTCGTGCGTTTCTTCCGTCAGGTTCGGCACGGCATTAATCAGGCCGATGGAATAAGGGTGGGTCGGTTGATAGAAAATCTGTTCCGCACTGCCGTATTCCATGGTGCGTCCGGCATACATCACCAACACATTATCACAAATTCCGGCGACCACACCGAGATCGTGGGTAATCATGATAATGGCGGTGTTAAACTCGTTTTTCAGCTCATTAAGCAGCGTCATGATTTGGGCTTGTACGGTTACATCAAGTGCGGTCGTCGGTTCATCGGCAATCAACAGTTTGGGACGACAGAGCAGTGCCATTGCAATCATCACACGTTGGCGCATACCGCCGGAAAATTCGTGCGGATACATCGCCATCCGTTTTTTGGCTTCCGGCATTTTCACCGCATCCAACATCCGTAACGATTCGTTATAAGCCGTTTTGCGATCAACGCCTTTATGCAGCATCAGCACTTCCATTAGTTGATCCTTGACTTTCATATAGGGATTGAGCGAGGTCATCGGATCCTGAAAAATCATGGCGATTTGTTCCGCTCGCAGGCGGTTCAAGGCTTTTTTCGGCAGATTCAGAATTTCTTTACCGTTAAATTTTGCCGATCCTTCGATGCGGCCGTTATCTGCCAATAAGCCCATTAGGGCAAATGCCGTTTGTGATTTACCCGAACCGGATTCGCCGACAATGCCCAGCGTTTGCCCGGCTTGTAGGGAAAAGGTTAAGTTGTTGACAGCGGTCACATCGCCGTCATGGGTTTTAAAAATAACCCGTAAATCATGTACATCGAGTAATAAGTTTGTATTCGTCATGTTATATTTCCTTTGCACCGCACTTTATCGATCTTTCGGATCGAGGGCATCACGCAGGCCGTCGCCGATAAAATTAAAGCAAAACAGGGTGATAACCAAAAACATCGCCGGAAAAACCAGTAGCCACGGCAGGTATTCCATTGAACGTGCGCCATCGTTCAGAAGCCCGCCCCAACTGCTCAACGGCTCTTGGGTTCCCAGACCTAAAAAACTCAGGAAAGATTCAAATAAAATCATACCCGGGACGAGCAGTGAGGCATACACAATCACTACGCCCAATACATTCGGCACAATGTGCCGCCAAATGATTTGGCGTGTCGGCACACCGCAGACAATAGCCGCTTCGACAAATTCTTTGTGTTTCAGGCTCAGGGTTTGACCGCGGACAATCCGTGCCATGTCCAGCCACGAGACCATACCGATGGCGACAAAAATCAGCAGAATATTCTGTCCGAAAAAGGTGACCAGCAAAATAACGAAAAACATAAACGGAAAAGAATTTAAGATTTCCAGAATCCGCATCATAACCGCATCGGTTTTGCCGCCGACATAACCGGAGGTTGCGCCATAAAGCGTGCCGACCAGCACTGCAATCAATGCGCCGGCAATGCCGACCAACAGGGAAATGCGGCCGCCGATTGCCACCCGCACCAGCATATCTCGTCCGGAAGAATCCGTGCCGAAGTAATGTCCGCTGGCAAAATCCGGTGCTGCCGACATCATATTCCAGTCGGTTTCATCAAAGGCAAACGGCATCAGCAGCGGGGCGAATAATACAAATAAGGTAATGCCGAACAGCACCAACAGGCTGACCAATGCCGCACGGTTATGAAAAAAACGGCGTTTGGCATCTTGCCATAAGCTGCGGCCTTCCACTTCGTCCCGTACCAATTGTTGCGCCAAATTTTCAGCGAATTCGGCCTGTTCTTTTTTAATCAACATCATGTTATCCCTTAATAACGAATTTTCGGATCGATCACGGCATACAGAATGTCCACAATCGCATTAAAGGTAATGGTGAGGGCGCCGACCAAAATCGTCAGGCTCAACACCAATGAATAGTCACGGTTTAATGCCCCGTTGACGAAAAGCTGCCCCAAGCCCGGTAAACCGAAAATACTTTCGATGACCATTGAACCCGTAATAATGCCGACAAATGCCGGCCCCATATAGGAAATGACCGGTAACAGTGCCGGACGCAGGGCATGGCGAAAAATAATCCGCCGTGTCGGCAAGCCTTTGGCTTTAGCGGTGCGGATAAAATTAGAGTGCAGCACTTCAATCATAGAACCGCGGGTTATCCTTGCGATACTGGCGATATAAGACAGTGAAAGTGCGGTCATCGGCAATAGCATGTTGATCAGTGCGCCGTCATTCCAACCTCCGCCCGGCAGCCATTTCAGCGTAATGGCAAAAATCAAAACCAGTAACGGCGCAACGACAAAGCTTGGGATCACCACGCCGGTCATGGCGAATGTCATGATGACATAGTCAAGCCATTTGTTTTGCTTAATGGCGGCAACGGTTCCGGCGGTGACACCAAAAAACAGGGCAATGAAAAACGCAGAAAATCCCAGTTTCAGCGAAACCGGAAAAGCTTGAGCAACCAGCTGATTGACGGTGAAATCTTTATATTTGAACGATGGCCCGAAATCGCCTTGCGCCAGATTTTTCAGATACAATAAATATTGCGTATGAATCGGCTTATCCAGATTGTATTTGGCTTCGATGTTCGCCATGACTTCCGGCGGGTAATTTTTTTCACTGGAAAACGGACTGCCGGGGGCAAGCCGCATCATAAAAAATGAAATGGTAATTAATACGAAAAGCGTTGGAATCGCTTGTAAAATGCGACGAAGAATCAGCGTTGGCATAAGTCATCAATCTAAAAAGTAATACGAAACACCGAAGTGCGGTGGCGACCGCACTTCGAAACGACAACAATCCGGCAGTATGCAATTACTGCTTGATCAGATACACATCTTTTAAATAGTAGTTTTGTGCGGGGTGGGTTGCCGCATATCCTTTAACGTACGGTTTGATCAACCGCGGTTGAACGTAGTGATAAATCGGAACGGACGGCACATCGTTGCTGAAGAGGGCTTCGGCTTTTGCATAATCTTCGGCGCGCTGTTCGTCACTTTCCGCCATTAACGCATTTTTTACGGCGGCATCGTATTCAGGGTTGTTATATTTTGCGGTATTGTTGCTGCTGTCCGACAAGAAATAGTTGACGAATGACGTCGCTTCATTATAGTCGGCGCACCAACCGGCTCGCGCCACGTCATAATTGCCTTGGTGTCGGGAATCCAAATAGGTTTTCCACTCTTGGTTTTCCATTTTCACATTCACTGCGCCGGCAAGATTCTGTTTCCAGATGGATGCAACGGCAATAGCGATTTTTTTATGGTTTTCAGACGTGTTATACAAAATCGTGAAATCCAACGGCTTTTGCTTGCTGAAACCGGCTTCGGCCAGCAATTTGACCGCATTTTCATTGCGTTTTTTCTGATCTTGACTTGCCCATTCGGGATTAGTCAATTTGTCGCCGCCGTTAATATAAGGTGGTGTAAAGTGATAAGCCGGCGTCTGGCCTTGATTGATCACTTTATCGGTGATGATATTGCGATTCAGTGCAAGACTCAACGCTTGGCGAACACGCACATCGGTAAACGGGGCTTTGGCGGTATTGATTTCATAGACATAAGTACACAAAATCGGGGCGACATTCAATTCATTCGGCAAATCCGTTTTTAATTTTTGGAACATTTCCGGCGGAATTTCTTTGCCGCTAATATCAATTTCACCGGCACGGTAGCGATTGACATCGGTGGTCGCCGACTCAATCGGCAGCAAGGTGATTTTGGTTAATACGGTATTGGCGTTGTCCCAATAATTCGGATTCGGCGATAATTCCGCTTTTTCATTGACAATTAAACGCGTTAATTTGAATGCCCCGTTGCCGATGATATTTTCCGGTTTTGTCCATTGATCACCGAATTTTTCCACAGTAGCTTTATGTACCGGATATAACACATAGTGTTCCACTAATTTATCTACATAAGGAATGGACGCATCAAGGTTAATTTGCAGTGTGCGGGCGTCTAAGGCTTTCACTCCCAACTCACTCGGCGCTTTTTTGCCTTCCACAACATCGGCGGCATTTTGTAGGGTCAAATATTTGAGATAAGTGCTGTAAGGTGCAGCTGTTTTTGGATCCGCCAGACGTTGCCAAGCGTAAACAAAATCTTCTGCCGTTACCGGCTCGCCGTTTGACCATTTGGCATTATCACGTAATTTGAACGTCCACACTTTAAAATCTTCGGAATGTTGCCACGATTCGGCAACGCCCGGTAAAATATGCCCTTGCTCATCGGAGGTGACCAAGCCCTCAAATAATTGGCGCGCATATTCCCCTTCGACACTGCCTTCCATTTTTTGTGGGTCAAGTGTGGCAGGATTGGCGGAAACGTTATAGATGACTTCCTGTTTGGCGGCCAGTTCCGTGCCGGACGGCACATTCGCGGCAAAGGCGGAAGCTGCGATGCCGAAAGTCAAAGCAAAAGAAAGTGCGGTATTTAAGCGAGAGAGTTTGAATGTCATTATTATAGGCTCCTTAATTCTTAAGTGATGTTATGCGTCGAGATATTTTTCAAAAAGTACAATCTTGCATTTTTCCACAAAAAATTACTTTGTAAATGGTTAAAGATCAAAAGTTAGCGCATTATCGCATTAAAGAAATGCTAACGCCAAATTGCTGTCTATAAATTCAACAGTATGATTTTTTATGAAAAAATAATGAGACGATAGCGCCGAAATACAATCGGCAATCGGAACGGAAAGGAAAACTCATCGCCGGCGGCACGTTGTTTTTTAACTGTAAGACATAAAAAAATCCCGAAGAAATCGGGATTTTTAGCAGATTAAACCGCACTTACGGAATTAACAAATAGAAGTTGTTATTGCCGCGAACGATATTCAGTGCCACCGCAGACGGTTTGTTATCCAAAATTTTGCGCAACTCGCCGATATTGCCCACCGGTTGACGGTTGACCCCGACGATGATATCACCGCTTTGTAAGCCTAACTGCTCGGCCGGGGATTTGTCTGCGACTTTGGCAATTTCCACCCCTTTGCGCCCGTCTTTATCATAATTAGCCAGTTCGGCACCGTTTAAGCCGGGAATCAAACTGTTTGCGCTGGTTTGCGCTTGTTCGTCCGATTGCAAAACGACATCGGCACCGGCGGTTTTCCCTTCACGCAGATAGGTCAGATTCACGCTTTTACCGGCGCCGGTGGTGGCGATTTTGGCGCGTAATTCGGCAAAGCTGTTAATCCGTTGACCGTTAATTTCGGTGATCACGTCCCCGGCTTTCAAACCGGCTTTGTCAGCGGCGGAATTCGGCAATACTTCGCTGACGAATGCGCCGCGTTGTGAATCGATGCCGAATGCTTTTGCCAGATCCGCGCTCAACTCGCCGCCTTTAATCCCCAAGATACCGCGGCGGACTTCACCGAATTCGACAATTTGATGTACCAAACTGTTCGCCATATTGCTCGGAATGGCAAACGCAATGCCGACATTGCCGCCGCTCGGGGCGATAATCGCCGTATTGATTCCGATCAGTTCGCCGCGCAGATTGACCAATGCTCCGCCGGAATTGCCGCGATTGACCGCCGCATCGGTTTGAATATAGTTTTCATAGCTGCCGCCGTCCATACCGGTTGAGCGCCCCAACGCGGAGACAATGCCGGACGTGACCGTTTGTCCTAAACCGAACGGATTGCCGATGGCAACCGTATAATCGCCGACCCGAATTTTGTCGGAATCCGCCAGTTTAATCGCCGTCAGGTTTTTCGGCGTTTCAATTTGTAACAGGGCGACATCGGATTGACTGTCTGCGCCGAGTAATTTGGCTTTCAGCTCCCGTCCGTCTTGTAGCGTCAGGGTGATGTTGTCGGCTTTGTCGATCACATGGTTATTGGTCAGGACATAACCTTTTTCAGCATCAATGATGACACCGGAACCCAATCCTTTAAATTCACGCGGTGCGGCATTGTCAAATTCACGACCGAAGAAAAAACGGAACTCTTCGGGAATCAGTGAGTCTTGTTGCTGCTGTGTGCCGGAAACATTGACCGTAACCACACTCGGCAAGACTTTTTCCAGCATCGGCGCCAGACTCGGTATTTGTTGATTCATGTAAGAAGGCGCCTGTAGCAGGGTTTCTGCTAAATTAGAAGCCGGGGTGCTTTCCGTTTGCGCTGTAGCGGGCAGATTGAATAAACTCAATCCGAGCACGACAGCGGATAAAATCAATTTACTTTTTTTCATCGTAATAAATCTCTTAAAAGAAAAATGTTTTGTTTGACATTTTATTCCGGATTGATGAGATCTGCATCAACCGCACTTAGGGTAAATAATATTAGGCCTAACGTTTACATCAGACAGGTATTTTGTACAAATGTTCCGTAAACTGTCATAAATAAGATGGTGATATTTGCACGTTATTCAAGCAATTCTTTCAAATTTTTCTTCATCAGGTGCATTTGGGAGGCGTAAAGCGCTTTGTTTTCGGCTTCATCGATCATGTGCATAATGGTTTCCGACAGCGTCATGTGCATTTTGCGCGAATGCTTGGAAAGACGCGACCAAACGGCATAATCCAAATCAATGGATTTCTTTTTAGTGGCACGCTTTTCCGCATTGAAAAAACGTTTGCGTCGGGCACGAATCGCCTGATCCAGTTTTACCACCAATGCTTGCGATAAGTGCTGCGTAATCCAGTTTTCAATCAGTGCGGGATAATTCTGTAATTGCAGCAGTTCGGTTTCTTTTTCATCTTGCAGACTTTTTTCTTGGTAACGGGTGATGTTTTCATTATTCCGAATTTTTTTGACCAAATAAACCCATTTCCAGTTGGCTTCTTGATTTTCCAGTTTTTGATATTTCATGTTTTCTCCGATAACAGTCCAACGCCGCCGATGTTACATTGTCACGTTTGCAGTGTACGCTTTTTTTCAAGCAATGTGAACCACTAACGTATATAATGAGCGGCGATAACGGCAGAAACAAAATAATAAGAGAGAACAACGTGAAACCGGACAGCTTGACTTGGCGGCAATTACTGCCGCAACTGGATTTGAACGATTTTGAAAAATGTAGGCTAACGCCGATGGCGCTGCAAGAAAAAGCCCGCACGGCATTAGATCTGTTTTTGACCGCGCCGAGCGGGGCGGTCTTAGTATTGAAAGCCGACGAACAGCCGGCTTATGCCGAGATGGTGGAGAGCCACCTGCGCGCGCATTTGCCGCAAACATTGGCGCCGAGCGGAGCGGATTATCAAATCGAACAGGCGGATTCGTTTTCGTTTCCGCTGGTTCAGGTGCGGTCGGCAACCTCGAATGAGGATAATTTTGCGGCGAAAAGTGCGGTGGAATATGCACTGTATTACGATGCGGTGCGTTTATTCGGCCATGTTTTACAACATCCGGCTTCACACGATTTAGCATTACAGCCCGGCTTGGTGCATCAGGTGTGTAACGGGGTGCTGATATTGGCTGTCAGCCCGTTATTGCACAATCCGAGCCTGTGGCAACGTTTGAAACATATCGTGCTGAGCGGTTGTTTTGACTGGCAGTCGCCGAATCCGCACAAACCGATGAATTACCACATTCCCGGCTATCCGCTGCCGCTGAAGCTTATTTTATTGGGCGATCGCGAAACATTAGCCGAATTTTCCTTGCTGGAACCAAGTTTATATGACTTTGCCCAATATGCCGAAATAGAGAATTATTTTTTGACCGACAGCACCGCACGGCAGCAGCAGTGGGTAAACAATCTGCTGTATTATGCCGATCAAGCGGGGTTAGCGACATTGAGCGAAGCGGCAATAACCGCACTTTATCGTCAGGCGGTGCGCGAGAGTGAGGACAGCTTGCGGCAAACGGTTAATCCGCGGCAACTTAACAAATGGCTAAGTGCGGTTGCCGACATCAGCCGTCGTGCCGGACATAAACAAATTGAAGCCGATGACGTGCAGAATTATTTTGATAATCTTGCCTATCAACAGAGCAGTTTGCAGGAATTCAGCTATAACGATATTTTGCGCGAACAGATTTATATTTGCAGTGACGGAAGTGCGGTCGGCGAAATTAACGGATTGTCGGTCATTGAATATGCCGGCACACCGGTGGTATACGGCGAGCCGAGCCGTATCACCTGTACCGTACAATTCGGCGACGGCGAAATTACCGATGTTGAACGCAAAAGCGAATTGGCGGGTAATATTCACGGTAAAGGCACGCTGTTGGCGCAATATTGCCTGAGCAATTTGCTCGATTTGCCGGCACAGCTGCCGTTTGCCGCGTCGATTGCCTTTGAGCAATCTTATGCCGATATTGACGGTGACAGCGCTTCGCTGGCGCAATTTTGCGTGTTGGTCAGCGCATTGGCGAATGTTGAAATCGATTTAGGTATTGCCGTAACCGGTTCGATCGATCAGGGCGGTCTGGTACATGCCGTTGGCGGGGTTAATGTCAAAATCGAAGGATTTTATGCGCTTTGCCAAGCGAGAGGGCTTACCGGCAGACAAGGGGTGATTATCCCGACAGTGTGTGCTGAAAATCTGAGTTTACGCCCGGAGGTGGTCGAATCGGTCAAAAACGGCCGGTTTCATATTTGGACGGTGGACAATGTCGAACAGGCGCTGTACCTGTTGACAGGCAAACAATTGTTACCGCAAAACGATAACAGCCGTTCGCAACAGAGCTTGGCGGAGATGATTTCACAACGGATTGAAAATAAGGTTGAAGCACTGGTGGCTCACCCGCTCAGTAAATGGTTGAGTTGGCTGAAAACGATAAAAAAGCAATAAAAAATTCAGCTTACACTTGTTAGCTATTTTATTCTGAAATGAATTTTGCTAGAATTCCCAAGAATTTTTAATGCAGTCATAAATTGGAGACAAATTACGCATGACCGTTCCTAATAAAAAACCGTCTTATACCTATGAAGATTTATTGGCTTCCGGGCGCGGCGAGCTGTTTGGCCCGACCGGTCCGCAGCTGCCGGCACCGACCATGTTGATGATGGATCGGGTGAATCTGATGACCGAAGACGGTGGCAATTTTGGCAAAGGGTATATTGAAGCCGAGCTGGATATTCATCCCGATTTGCCGTTTTTTGCCTGCCATTTTATCGGTGATCCGGTCATGCCGGGCTGCTTGGGGCTTGATGCGATGTGGCAGCTGGTCGGCTTTTTTCTCGGCTGGATTGGCGGTGAAGGCAAAGGGCGTGCATTGGGCGTAGGCGAAGTGAAATTCACCGGTCAAATTCTGCCGAGTGCGAAAAAAGTCATCTACCGTCTGCATATGAAACGGGTCATCAACCGTAAACTGGTGATGGGCGTTGCCGATGGTGAAGTGGAAGTGGACGGACGTGTGATTTATGTCGCAACGGATTTGAAAGTCGGCTTATTTCAGGACACCGCCGCATTCTAATTCCACTCATCTAAACCGCACTTTGTTCTCGTGATATACCGCACTTTTACCATTACCGATGGAAAGTGCGGTTTTGCTTTCTTTCCCGATATAATCTTTTTATAATTTCCGCTAATGGACTGAATAACACAAAGGACATCATGATGAAAATGACACAATCGCTGTTGGCGGCATTACTGCTGTCCGGGCTGATGGCGTGCAGCAGCAGACCGCCGATGCAAAGCCCGTATCCCGATCCGCACTTGACGCCGCCGACGCATCCGGTTCCGTCACCGCCGGATCAGGAAATCCGTAATGCCAGCGATAAAAACGGCAAGGCGGATTACAATCGACAAAATATGAATATCCGCCCCGCCGTTTCGGTCGGTTACGGATATCATCGCGGCTGGCGGCCGTATCACCGGCATTTCGGCGGTGGGTTTTACTCGCCTTACTATGACTGGTAGTCGGCAAGAAAATCGCATTAAGCAGGTGCTTTTTGCGACCTGATGTATTATGATTAGCACACTGAAAAATAACCGTTATTTATAATGTCTATTCACTTGTTTTTTGTTCGATTTTTTATCTTTCTGTTTCCCCATACCCATGGGGCTTCGGAGTTTGCTAAAAAATCAGCATAAAACCGACAAGCCTCCAGTATGGAGGTTTTTTTATGATCCGTTTTTCATAAATAGCCGATCCGTCAATGGACATTCTCTAACAGGAGAGAGGAATGCAACAGCTACAACAAATCACCACTCAAGCCCTACAGGCGATTGAGCAGGCGCAAGATATTGCAGCGCTGGAAGCCGTGCGGGTGGAATACTTTGGCAAGAAAGGGCATTTTACCGCACTGATGCAGGGGCTGCGTGATGTGCCGCCAGAGCAGCGCCCGGCTGTCGGACAGCAGATTAATGACGCCAAACAGCAAACACAAACCGCACTTAATGCCAGAAAAACCGAGCTGGAAAGTGCCAAACTGAATGAACAACTTGCCAAAGAGACGATTGATGTCAGTTTGCCGGGGCGGAAAGTGGAAAACGGCGGTTTGCATCCGGTGACGATTACCATTAATCGTGTGACCAAATTCTTTTCGGAGCTGGGGTTCAGTGTTGAAAACGGGCCGGAAATCGAAACCGATTACTATAATTTCGATGCACTGAATATTCCCGCTCATCACCCTGCACGTGCCGATCACGACACCTTCTGGTTTGACGTCAACCGATTATTACGAACCCAAACGTCGGGGGTACAAATCCGGACGATGGAAAGACAACAACCGCCGATTCGTATCATGGCGCCGGGCAGAGTATATCGTAACGACTACGATCAAACCCATACACCGATGTTTCACCAAATCGAATTATTATTCGTGGACAGAAAAGCCAACTTTACCGAATTGAAAGGTTTGTTACATGATTTTCTGCGCAATTTCTTCGAAGAGGATTTACAGATCCGTTTCCGTCCGTCCTATTTCCCGTTTACCGAACCGTCTGCAGAAGTAGACGTAATGGGAAAAAACGGCAAATGGTTGGAAGTGTTGGGCTGCGGTATGGTACATCCGAATGTCCTGCGTAATGTCGGTATCGATCCGAACGAGTATTCCGGTTTTGCGGTCGGCATGGGGGTTGAACGCCTGACAATGTTGCGTTACAACGTCACGGATTTGCGTTCGTTCTTTGAGAATGATTTGCGCTTTTTGAAACAATTTAAAACATTATAAAAACGGTGGAGAGATAAACGATGAAATTTAATGAATCCTGGCTGCGTGAATGGGTTAATCCTGCCGTTACCACCGAGCAGTTGGCAGAACAAATAACGATGCTCGGACTGGAAGTGGACGGTGTCAACGCGGTTGCCGGCAAGTTTGACGGCGTGGTGGTCGGCAAAGTGGTCGAGTGCGGACAACACCCGAATGCGGACAAACTGCGTGTGACTAAAGTTGATATCGGCGCTGCTCAGTTGTTAGATATCGTCTGTGGCGCACCAAACTGCCGTCAAGGCTTGAAAGTGGCGTGTGCAACGGTCGGGGCAACGCTGCCGGGCGATTTCAAAATCAAAAAAGCGAAACTGCGCGGCGAGCCGTCGGAAGGCATGTTGTGTTCATTCAGCGAATTAGGTATTTCGGCTGAAGCCGACGGCATTATTGAATTGCCGGCTGATGCGCCGATCGGTATGGACGTGCGCGATTATTTGACATTGAACGACAATATCATTGAAATCAGTCTGACACCGAACCGTGCCGACTGTTTGAGCATTCGTGGCGTGGCGCGTGAAGTCGGGGTGATCAATCAAACCGATGTGGTTGAGCCGCCGGTTGCGGCTGTGCCGATTTCGATCGGCGATAAGGTCGAAATAAACCTGCACGCCCCTGAAGCTTGCCCGCGCTATTTGTTGCGAATGGTAAAAGGTATCAACGTCCAAGCACCGTCACCGTTGTGGTTACAGGAAAAATTGCGCCGCTGCGGTATCCGTTCTATCGATCCGGTGGTTGACGTGACAAATTATATTCTATTGGAGCTCGGACAACCGATGCACGCCTTTGACGCCGCAAAAGTAGCGCAGCCGATTGACGTCCGCATGGCAAAACAGGGAGAAACGCTGGTTCTGCTGGACGGTACAACGGCAACATTGAAAGAAAATACCTTGCTTATCGCCGATCAAAACGGACCGTTGGCGATGGCCGGTATTTTTGGGGGAGAAAAGAGCGGTGTCAACCGTGAAACGCAGGATATTTTATTGGAGTCCGCATTTTTTGCGCCGTTAGCCATCGCAGGACGCGCCCGCCAGTACGGTTTGCATACCGATGCTTCCCATCGATTTGAACGGGGTGTCGATTTTGAATTGCAGCGCCATGCCATGGAACGTGCTACTGCGCTGCTGATTGATATTTGCGGCGGGCAGGCCGGTGATATTTGCGAGGTATACAGTGAACCGCACTTGCCGAAGATGCAAACGGTCAATCTGCGACGCAGCAAACTGGATGCGTTATTGGGACATCATATTGAAGACGGGATCGTAAGCGAGATTTTAACACGCTTGGGCTTCACCGTGCGTTTTCATTCCGATGAATGGACGGTTACGCCGACCAGCTGGCGTTTTGATATTGAAATCGAAGAAGATTTGATTGAAGAAATTGCCCGTATTTACGGCTATAACCGCATTCCGAATTGTGCTCCGCTGGCGCATTTGACCATGCGCAGCCATCACGAAGCCGATGTCGAACAGGCACGTATCAAAACCGCACTTGTCGATCGTGATTATCAAGAAGCGATTACCTACAGTTTTGTTGACCCGAAAATTCAAAGTCTGCTCTATCCGCAACAACCGGCATTGATTTTACCGAATCCGATTTCTGCAGAAATGTCGGCAATGCGTTTATCTTTGATTCCGGGCTTGCTGAGCGCCTTGATTTATAATCAAAATCGCCAACAAAATCGGATCAGGCTTTTTGAAACCGGCTTGCGTTTTATTCCGGACACGAATGCCGAAGCCGGCGTAAGACAGGAATTTGTACTCGGTGCGGTGATCAGCGGAACGAGAAAAAGCGAAAGTTGGGCAGAAAAAAGCGAAGTTGTTGACTTTTTTGATCTAAAAGGTGATCTGGAAGGCATTTTAGCGCTAACTAGTGCTGGAAATAAAGTTGATTTTGTAGCAAAATCATATACAGCATTACATCCGGGACAATCTGCTGCGATTATGCTGAACGGGGAAGAGGTCGGTTTCATCGGTACTATTCATCCGCACATTGCGCAAAAATTGGGATTAAACGGTAAAACGGTTGTGTTTGAGATACGTTGGGATGCAATTGCAACACGTCCTGCGGTACAAGCCAAAGCCATTTCCCGTTTTCCGGCAAATCGTCGTGATATTGCTGTTGTTGTTGCGAATGAAGTTGCCGCTGCGGATATAATCAAGGCCTGTCGTGAAGTGGCCGGCGAGACATTGACTCAGGTAAACTTGTTCGACGTCTATCAAGGCAACGGGATCGCGGACGGTTGTAAAAGTCTGGCAATCAGCATGACACTTCAGGACAATCAAAAAACGCTTGAGGAAGAAGATATTACGAACGTAGTATCAAATGTTGTATCTGAATTAAAGCGGCGTTTCAATGCTTACTTGAGAGATTAGACTATGACATTAACGAAAGTAGAAATTGCAGACAGTCTCATTCAGAAATTCGATCTGACTAAGCGTGAAGCAAAAGATTTGGTTGAAAGCTTTTTTGAGGAAATCCGTGTCGCTTTGGAAAGCGGTGAAGATGTTAAACTGTCCGGTTTCGGCAATTTCCAACTGCGTGATAAAAAATCTCGTCCCGGCAGAAATCCAAAAACCGGTGAAAGCGTGGCGGTATCGGCTCGTCGGGTTGTTGTGTTTAAACCGGGACAGAAATTACGCACCCGGGTCGGGCAAAAGATAAAAAAATAACCGCATGATTTTCCGAACTGATTCGGGTGGCTGCAGGATTGGTAAAAACCAGATTATGGTTTACAGGTTGGATTTTGAAGATGTGGGATAAAAATGGATTTGGGTTGCGGCCGATAGTCGGCGTGTTTTTTTGTTTGCTCGTATTAGGGTTGTCGGGTTGTTCTTCATCTCCATCGTCCCGTTATAATAGTCGTTTGCCTGATCCTATTTATACCATGGCGCAATTGAGCGAACAGCAGTACCAATGGGGCGGAACGCCTTATGTGTTAGGCGGTAATACTCGGCGTGGTGTCGATTGTTCGGGATTTGTGAAGCGGACTTTTGCCGATCGGTTTGGCATTCCGCTGCCGAGAACCACGGTAGCTCAGGCGAAGCAAGGCGTTTATATCGAACGGGACGAATTGCAAACCGGAGATTTGGTTTTTTTTAAAACCGGCCGCGGGCCGAACGGCTACCATGTCGGTATCTATGTTAAAAACGATCAGTTTTTACATGCTTCGACCAAAGGCGGAGTAATTTACTCCTCATTGAATTCTGCATATTGGAAAAAAGCCTACTGGCAGGCGAGACGGATATAATCATCTTGTCGGCGCTGAAAATATTTTGATAATCAACTGATGGGAGGTTGTGAATGAGCGATTTTAGTTATGCGATGATTATGGTGGTATTGTCATTGGCGATGATTGTTTATTTAGCCACATTAATTTTTTAATTTGAAAACTGTAAAACGCCATATTTTAGATTGAAATATGGCGTTTTATTTTGTCTGTTTGCCGTTATTTGCTGCGCAGATCAATCGGTTTTTCGGTTTCGATAAACCGGGCTTCGTCACTGGAAACCAAACGGGCAATGGCATTAAGATACGTGATTTCCAATGTTTCTCGACTGGTGGCGATTACGCCCAAATCATTTAGAAATCCGTCGTTCACATCATAAACCCAGCCGTGAATAGAAAGCTTTTTACCGCGTTCCCAAGCTGCTCTGACGATAGACGATGATCCCAAGTTGTAAACTTGTTCTACGACATTGATTTTGGTCAGCATATCCGCTCTTTTTTCCATCGGAAGCCTGCCGAACAGGTTGCCGTGTTTTAACCAGATATCGCGAATATGCAATAACCAGTTATCAATCAATCCCAACGGCTTGTTTTCCATTGCCGCTTTAATCCCGCCGCAATTGGTATGGCCGCAAATAATAATATGTTCGATATCCAGCGCATCAATGGCATATTGCACGACAGACAGACAGTTTAAATCGGTGTGTATGACTTGATTGGCGACATTGCGGTGTACAAACAATTCGCCGGGGCCCAGATTGGTCAGCTTTTCCGCCGGTACACGGCTGTCCGAACAACCGATCCAAAGGTAGCCCGGTTTCTGGTGTTCCGCCAGTTCTTTAAAATAGTTGGAGTTTTCCTCTTGCATTCGAACCGCCCAACTGTGGTTGTTGGCAATCAGCTGTTCTATTTTTTTCATATTACGTCCTTATATATGTTTTGATGCACTCTGTTATAATACGTTAAAATTTTTCTATACTCACATTTTTTTATTGTTACTTTTATGACGAACAGAGTGGTTATCATATGTATGCACTTGAAATAAAGAGGCTGACAAAATCGTATCCAAACGGTTTTAAAGCGTTGCACGGTATTGATATGAGCGTGCAGGAGGGGGATTTTTATGCCTTATTGGGGCATAACGGCGCTGGAAAATCAACAACGATCGGCATTGTCAGCTCGTTGGTCAATAAAACCGAGGGCAGTGTTAAGGTATTCGGCTACGATCTGGATACACAACTGTTTGAGGTCAAAAAACAGATCGGCATCGTGCCGCAAGAATTCAATTTTAACCAGTTTGAAAAAGTCAGGGATATTCTGGTCAATCAAGCGGGCTATTATGGTGTCGAGCGCAAAGAAGCCTTGATTCGTGCGGAAAAATGGCTGAAAAAACTGGATTTATGGGATAAGCGCGATCAAAAATCAATGCGTTTATCCGGCGGCATGAAACGCCGATTAATGATTGCCCGCGCTTTGATGCACAATCCGCGTTTACTGATTCTGGATGAACCTACCGCCGGTGTTGATATCGAACTGCGCCGTTCCATGTGGCAATTTCTGCGTGAGCTGAATTTACATGGCACAACGATTATTCTGACAACCCATTATTTGGAAGAAGCCGAATTGTTATGCCGTCATATCGGGATTATTCAGCAAGGTCGGCTAGTGATTGATACCGCAATGAAAACGTTGTTAAGTAAGCTGGAATCCGAGACCTTCGTGTTGGATTTGGCAAAATACAGCGCCATGCCGCAAATTCAGCATTACAACACACAGCTTATCGATACCAATACGCTAGAGGTTGAAGTGCAGCGTGAACAGGGCTTGAACAACCTGTTTCACCAGCTTAGCGAACAGGGCATTCAGGTATTGAGTATGCGGAATAAAACCAACCGTTTGGAAGAGCTGTTTGTGCGAATGGCGCTGAATAAACCTCATGACGATCGGCAAGGAGAATAAGATGTCATTATCCCGAATTGCGTTTAACACGATTTTATATAAAGAAATTCATCGCTTTATGCGGATTTGGGTGCAAACCCTCGTGCCGCCGGTGATCACCATGACGCTCTATTTTGTCATTTTCGGACAATTGATCGGCAATCGAATCGGTGAAATGGGCGGCTACAGTTATATGCAGTTTATTGTCCCCGGTTTGATCATGATGTCGGTGATCACCAATTCGTTTACTAACGTGGCGTCTTCGTTTTACAGTACTAAATTTGCCCGTAATGTCGAAGAGTTGTTGGTTTCTCCGACATCAACCCACATCATTATCTGGGGTTACGTTGCCGGCGGAATGACTCGGGGGATTTTGGTCGGCGCTCTGGTCACCATGGTTTCCCTGATCTTTATTCCATTGGAAATACACTCATGGATTGTCGTTGTGCTGACCTTGCTAATGACCAGCGCCACCTTCGCATTGGGCGGTTTGATTAATGCCGTATTTGCCCGCTCATTTGACGACATCAGCATTATTCCCACTTTTGTGCTAACGCCGTTGACTTACCTTGGCGGGGTGTTTTATTCCATTTCGCTGCTGCCGGCATTCTGGCAAGGGGTTTCCAAACTGAATCCGATTGTGTATATGATTAACGGCTTCCGCTACGGCTTTTTAGGCAGCAGCGATATTGCCTTGTACCATACGTTTTCAGTACTGGTTTTATTTATCGCACTGTTATACGGATTTGCTTATTATCTGATTAATAGAGGAATCGGTTTAAGAAATTAGCAAAGTGCGGTCGTGCGGAGCATTCTGCACCGACCGCTTGTGATATAAGTTATAATAAAACCCGATAACAAGGTTGGTAAGCTTCGCCTCCCGGCAGCTTCATACGGTGCTGATCAACGAAATCTTGTAAGACACGATCGATTTTTTGCATGAGAACCGGATCACCGTGTAATTCAAATACCCCGTATTTTTCAACCCGTTCAATGGTATCCGGCTTGATATTGCCGGCTACGATGCCGGAAAAAACACGTCGTAAATTCGCCGCCAGACTTTCTTTGCTTTGCTGCAAATGCAGATCCAAATTGCTCATGTTTTGATGGGTCGGTTCGAACGGCTGCTGAAAATCGGCTTCTATTTTCAAGCTCCAGTTAAACCCGTAAGAGTCATTATTTTGTAATCGGGCTTGTTTAATTGCCTTCATATGGGCGCTGACATTGCGCGCAACCGTTTCAGGATCATCGATAATGATTTCATACAGTGCCTGCGCATCTTCGCCGAATACTTCGCCGATAAAACGATTGATCGTGTTAAAATAAGCTTCGCTTTCTTTCGGGCCGGTTAAAATCAACGGCAGGCAAACATCCCGATTGGCAGGGTTGAGTTTAATGCCGATCAGATAGAGCAGCTCTTCAAACGTGCCGGGGCCGCCGGGGAAGACAATAATACAGTGTCCCATACGAACAAAGGCTTCCAGACGTTTTTCGATATCCGGCATGATAATCAGCTCATTGACGATCGGATTCGGCGGTTCGGAGGCGATAATCGACGGTTCGGTAATGCCGATAAAACGGCTGTTTTTAAAGCGTTGGTTGGCATGGCCGATAGCCGCCCCTTTCATCGGTGCTTCCATCACGCCGGGGCCGCAGCCGGTGATAATATTCAGTTCGCGCAATCCCAGCTGCAAGCCGACGGCACGACAATAGCGGTACTCAATTTCATTAATCGAGTGGCCGCCCCAACACACGGTTAAGCACGGACATTCGCCGACAACCAGCGCCTTGGCATTGCGTAACACGGTAAAAATATAATTGGTAATTCTGTTGGAATTTAATTCTTGCTGTGGTGAAAGTTGTTTGGTAATCACATTCACAAATAAAATATCACGCAGCACCGCAAACAGATGATATTGAATGTTACGAATAATTTTATCATCGACAAATGCCGATTCCGGCGGGTTATGCAGCAATAAAGAAACGCCGCGTTCTTTCGCAATCAATTCGATTTCAAAATCTTGATACATACCCAATAAAATCCGACTGTCGTCGGTCACCGCACCGGAATTCAGTACTGCCAGTGAACAGTTGCGATAGAGCTGGTAGAGGTTGCCTGACACCCCTTTTTCCAACAATTCCACTTCCAGATGCGACAGCTGATCCATGCTGCCCTTGGGATTAACGATATGTGAACTCATATATTCTCCTTTTTCTTGTTTATTTTTATTATTGCCGCGCCAGACGTTGGTTTTCCGGTTCAAACGGGTAGTTCGACCGCCACGGATTGATGTCCAGCCCGCCGCGTCGGGTATATCGAGCGTAAACCCTCAATTTCTCGGGTTTGGCATAATGCATTAGATCACAAAAAATCCGCTCGACACACTGCTCGTGAAATTCATTGTGCCGGCGGAATGATACCAGATAACGCAGTAAGGCTTCCCGATTAATTTGTCTGCCGCTATAGGCGATTTGTATACTGCCCCAATCGGGCTGAGAGGTAATTAAGCAGTTTGATTTCAGTAAATGGCTAACCAAACTCTCCGTGACAACGTCACTATTAGTGCAATCTTGCAGTAAGTGCGGTTGAAAATCATAACAATCAATCACAATGTCTTGCGTATCAATACAGTCACCGTGAAAGTGGGCGATAGGCTGATTTTGGTATTCGTCCAACGAATGTAACCGCACTTTGACCTCGCCGTCGGCACAATTTGCCAAATCTTGCCGGATCAGATTTTCCACTTGCCGTTGACTGGTGAAGCGGCTTTGATTAAAGCTGTTCAAATAGAGCTTGAAGCTTTTCGATTCGATGAGATTCGTACTGCGAAAATCCAGATAGATATCCCCAATCGCTACCTGCGGCAATCCGTTGTCGTTCAGCCAGGAAATTTCATAAGCCGTCCAAATATCGGTGCCGTGGCTGAACGGCTGTTGTTCGCTGATGCCCAAACCGTCTCGGTTTAACCGGCGCGGGACGGCTTGTAAGAGCGTTGGATCGTATTCGTTTTTATAGCCTGTTTGTTTGCCCAGCGTCAGCTTTTCCAGGCTGGTATCTTGATATGAAATCATAATTTTCCCTTAGTCGTACCATGAAAGATTGGAAACCAATCGGCATTGATCGCATTTGAAATGAAACAGATCAAACAGCGGCGTTTCCAATAGCCAATCTTGTTGGCATAACGGACATTTGCGCTGTTTTTCCTGCTCGTGATCGTGGCTGCCGAGGTGGTAAAGATAATAATAAGTCGGGATCGCTGTTGCTTCACTGATCTCTTTACAAAGATGATAACCGTGTTTAAACAGCGGACTGTCGGCAGTGGAAATTTGTGCCAGTGCAGATTGCTCCAATACGGCACCGTTCATTTGCAATTGATCGCAGGCCTGCCAATTTTCCTGCCATTTGATAATGTCCATACTCAATGCAGAATAGCGGCTCAGTTCCCGATATAACGGAACCGGCAAAAAATGGTCGCCGCTGAACAGGGGAGAACAGGTGTGCAGATAGGTCGTATATAAAATTTGCCAAGACGGCAATTCCGTTTGATGTGTAACATTCGAATTCAGATCTTCTGCCACAATGCCGATTTTGCGCAAAAAAACACCGGATTCGGCGGCGGTAATCATGGCGCTGTCGACATGCGGATTATTGTTATGATGGTTTAAAGACTGGTAATCCGGGCTGATCACTCTCACTGTGAAGCCGCGCTTGTTCTCGATTTCATCATAATAAAGCGGAAATTCGCGCCCGATAATTTGTCCGTTATAGCGCCATTGCTCAATCACCCGGTTAATCAGGGTGATGCCGTCCTGCTGCGCTGCCGCTTGTTTGACGGCGAGGTTGGGTTCGTAACTAAAAAAGACTTCGATTAAATACATTCTTATTCGGTTTTCCCGTAAAAATAAAACTGAATTGTAGCATAACTCACTCTCTCTTTTGCCAAAGTTGGATTACAATAGCGCAAATTTCCCCAAGATTAAGGATAAATATGAACGTCGATCAGGCATTATTACGTCGGCACTTGAAACAATTACAGCTGAATTTGGCTCATCTCGCCCTGTGGCAGGCTATGCCGCCGCAACAAGAACGGTTAGTGAGCGAACAGCCGTTTCATGTCGATACACTGGAGCCGCATGAATGGCTGCAATGGATTTTTCTGCCCCGAATGTCGGCTCTGTTGGATTCTGGTGCCGAATTGCCGACTAAAATTGCAATTACGCCTTACATTGAAGAAGCCATGTCCGGCATGGAACGGATCGAACTATTGCTGAAACCGCTGTCCGAAATAGAAGAATTGCTGAATGATCACCGATAATCAAGCGATAACCCTGCCAATTCTGTATCGGGATCAGGATATTATCGCCGTCAACAAACCGGCAGGTATGCTGGTACACCGCAGTTGGCTGGACAAACATGAAACTCGCTTTGTGATGCAGACGTTACGTGATCAAATCGGACAGCATGTTTATACGGTTCACCGTTTGGATCGGCCGACGTCCGGCGTATTGGTTCTGGCATTAAATCAGGAGACGGCACGCCGTCTGAGTCAGCAATTTGAGCAGAAACAGATGGAAAAAGTCTATCTGGCTGTTGTGCGTGGTTTTTTAAACGGCGGCGGTACGATTGATTATCCGTTAAAAGTGCAGGCAGACAAAATTGCAGATAAATTCAGCCGATCGGATAAACCGGCGCAAAGTGCGGTGACCGATTATCAGACTTTGCAGCAGATTGAAATGCCGTATCCTGCCGGGCGTTATTCGAGCGCACGTTACAGTTTAGTGCGGCTATTGCCCAAAACCGGACGCAAACATCAGTTAAGGCGGCATTTGAAGCACTTGTCACACCCGATTTTAGGTGATTCCGCCTACGGTGATCTGCGTCAAAACCGCACTTTTGCCGCCCATTTGCACTGTTCCCGACTGATGCTGCACGCACAGTCGATAAGCTTTAATCACCCGAGCAGCGGTAAAAATCTGACGATCTGTGCGGAAGTCGACAACGATTGGCAAAACATGCTGAACATCTTTAGATGGAAAATAAACGAATTCGGATTTTAGTTAATCTTTGGTCAAAAAAACCTTAAATTAATTAGAAAAACAATTCCTGTTCTGCAATTGTAGTTGCAATTTATATAACCTTTGTATATGTTATCGGTTAAGCTGTATTGTTGACGGCTTGATTCTACTCTAATCAACCCTAGTGTGATGGATAACAATTTAGAAGGAGTGCTGTATATGAAAAGACTTTTTAAATTATCGTTAGTATCGGGATTAATGGCTGCATCTGCAAGCGTCTTGGCGGCAGAGCAGTTTGTAACAATCGGTACCGGCGGTCAAACCGGTGTTTATTACGTTGTCGGGCAATCTATTTGCCAATTGGTGAACCGTGATTCGGCGAAAAGCGGAATTAAATGTAACGCTCCTTCTACCGGCGCCTCTGTTGCCAACCTTAACGCTATTGCCGGCAAACAGATGGATATGGGAATCGCCCAATCCGATTGGCAGTATCACGCCTATAACGGCACCAGCTCGTTTGAAGGCAAGAAAAATGACAAGTTGAGAGCGGTTTTCTCAATTCACCCGGAACCGTTTACCGTGATGGCGCGCAATGACTCCGGCATCAATTCATTTGATGATTTGAAGGGGAAACGAGTGAATGTCGGTGATCCGGGCTCCGGCACCCGCGCAACCATGAATGTGATTTTGGCAGCGAAAGGTTGGGACGATTCCGCTTTCCGTGTGGCTTCCGAATTAAAACCGGCGGAAATGGCGTCCGTAATGTGTGATAACAATCTGGATGCGATCACCTATAATGTCGGCCACCCGAACGGTGCCTTGAAAGAAGCGGCCGCTTCTTGTGCCACCCACTTGGTACCGGTTGAAGGCGAAGCGATTGATAAATTAGTCGCCGATCACAGTTATTATGCCAAAGCGGTTATCCCGGGCGGTTTATATGCCGGTTCTGACGAGCCGACCAACACTTTCGGGGTTTACGCCACGCTAGTCAGCTCAAGCGATGTCAGCGACGACCAAGTTTATGCCGTTGTCAAAGCGGTATTCGACAACTTCGATCGTTTCAAACGTTTACACCCGGCATTTGCCAATCTGAAAGAAGAAGAAATGATCAAAAACGCATTATCTGCGCCATTACATGACGGTGCGGTACGTTATTACAAAGAAAGAGGATGGATGTAATTTATCCGTTTAATATCATGAAATAAAGGCAGGGATTAATCCCTGCCTTTGCAGTTTGGAATTTTAATAGGGAAAAGGACGATGTTAGAGACAAAAAATAAAACCTTTGACCAGGATGATTTGCAGGACATGGTGGCGGCGAACGACTCCGGTGGTCGCAATCCCTATGGTTTTACTAAAAAATTAATTTTCGGGGTCGCAATTCTTTGGTCATTATTTCAAATTTATTATGCTTCCCCCTTGCCTTTTGTTTTTCAGGAAGCATTGCGGACAATCGGTTTAGGATCGATTAATGTTGTGTTTGACGATACCAAAGCCCGTTCAATTCATCTGGCATTTGCCTTGTTTTTGGCATACCTTTCATATCCGGCATTTAAATCCTCGCCGATTCACCGTGTGCCGGTGCAAGACTGGATTTTTGCTGTGGTTGCAGTCTTTTGCGCTTCATATTATCTGTTTTTCTACGATAGCCTAATTACCCGTTTCGGTGCGCCGAACACGCAAGACATTGTTGTCGGTATTATCGGGATTCTATTGCTGCTGGAAGCGACTCGACGCAGTTTAGGCTTGCCGCTGGTGATTATTGCAACGGTATTTTTGCTGTATAACTATTTCGGACAATATTTTCCGTCCGACTGGATTATCAGCCACCGTACCGGCAGCCTGTCACATATTATCAACCAACAATGGATTACGACCGAAGGTGTTTTCGGGGTGGCGTTAGGGGTTTCCACCAAATATGTCTTCCTGTTTGTTTTGTTCGGCGCATTGCTGGATAAAGCCGGTGCAGGGAACTATTTCATTAAAACCGCATTTGCCTATTTGGGGCATTTCCGCGGCGGGCCGGCGAAAGCGGCGGTGGTGGCTTCCGGCTTGACCGGCTTGATTTCCGGCTCATCGATTGCCAATGTCGTCACAACCGGCACCTTTACCATACCGATGATGAAACGGGTTGGTTTTTCAGCGGAAAAAGCCGGTGCGGTAGAGGTAGCATCTTCGGTTAACGGGCAAATTATGCCGCCGGTAATGGGGGCTGCCGCATTTTTGATGATCGAATATGTCAATATGCCGTATAACCAATTGATCACTCATGCCTTTTTGCCTGCGGTTATTTCCTATATTGCGCTGGTTTATATCGTGCATTTGGAGGCCTGCAAAATGAATCTGCAAGGCCTTGAACGGGCGGATGCGGCAAAACCTTGGGTTATCAGCCTGTTGCGGGCATTGGGTAGTTTTATTACGATCTGTGTGCTGTATTTTGCCATTGAATACGGATTGTCATGGATAAAACAAGTTTCGCCTGAGCATTCGTTGGCAATTGTCGCCGTCATTGTTTCCGCCGTTTATCTGTTTTTATTGAAACGGGTTTCCCGATTTAAAGATTTGGAGATTGATGATCCGAATTCACCGGTCGTCAAACTGCCGTCGGTTAAACCGACTGTCAATGCCGGGCTGCATTTCCTGTTGCCGGTGGTGATTTTAATCTGGTGTTTGATGATTGAACGAATGTCGCCGGGGCTTTCCGCCTTCTGGGGCAGCATCGCATTGTGTTTTATTTTATTGACACAACGCCCAATCCTGCATTTTTATCGTAAACAGGGCGAAATCTGGCGAGCAACCAAACAAGGCTTCAATGACTTGGTTACCGGTCTGGAGAGTGGCGCCCGTAATATGATCGGTATCGGTATCGCAACATCAACCGCCGGGATTATTGTCGGTGTCGTTGCGCTGACCGGTTTCGGCGTACAGCTGTCGAGTATTATCGAATTCTTATCGATGGGTAATATTTTGCTGATGTTGATTCTGGTTGCCATGTTTAGCTTAATTCTAGGTATGGGGCTGCCGACAACCGCAAACTATATTGTGGTTTCCTCGTTAATGGCTGCGGTTATCGTTGAAGTCGGCCGCCAAAACGGACTGATTGTACCTTTAGTTGCAGTGCATTTATTCGTGTTTTATTTCGGCATTATGGCGGACGTTACGCCGCCGGTCGGATTGGCATCGTTTGCAGCGGCGGCGGTTTCCGGCGGTAAACCGATTCAAACCGGGCTAATTGCTTTTGCCTACAGCCTGCGTACCGCACTTTTACCGTTCCTGTTTATTTTCAATACCGATTTGTTGTTAATTGATATCGGATTGCTGAAAGGGATTATTGTCTTTATTATCTCCACTATTGCGATATTGGCCTTTACTGCCGCCAGTATGCGCTATTTCTTCCATCACAATAGATGGTGGGAAACGGTTTTGCTGTTGCTGATTTCCTTTATGCTGTTCCGTCCGGGCTTTTTCATGGAGTATATCTCGCCGACGGAACGCTATATCAAACCGGTACATATGGTTGAAGAAATCGCTAACGCACCGGTAGGGGAGCGGCTGACAATGAAAGTTGCCGGAATCAACCAATACGGGACACCGATTGAGTTCTTTGCACAGTTGAAGGTACCGCAAGGAAACAGTGGGCAAGAGCGGGTTCAGAATTTGGGCTTAACCTTACTGAACGCCGGGGAAAAAATCGAAGTGGACGGAGAGATGATCGATAAAATCATTATTGATGATGCCCAAATGGATTCTGAAGCGTCAAAAGCGGGGTTAAACTGGGATCAGACCATTTTATACGTTGCGTTACCGCGTCACAATACATTGCCGAAAGAGCTGATGTTTATCCCGGCTTTGGCGCTATTGGCCGGGTTGGCGTTTATTCAAAGACGACGTAAATTGTTATCGGAACGGAGTAATTCCTATGTTTAAAAATATCCTGATTGTTATTGATCTCGGTTATATTCCGCAAGCTAAAAAATTAGCGGAAACCGCACTTGAGATGACTAAAAACAACCCGGACACGATTTATCGTGTTGCGGGCATCGTTTCGGCACCGAGCAACAGTATTGTTTCTTCGTTTCTGCCGACTAATTTTGACAAAGAAGTTTTAGCGGAAGCCAATAAAAAGCTGCATGAATTTACCCGTGATGTATTTCCGGCAGAAAGCAAAGTACAGCATATCGTTGCTTACGGCACTATCTACGAAGAAGTCAATCGGGTCGCCGATGAAAAAAATGTCGATTTGATCATTATGATGGCGTCTAAAGATGATAATAAAGAAGGGTTGAGTTCCAATACGGTGAAAGTGGCGCGTTATAGTCGCAAGCCGATTCTGATTCTGCGCTAACTCGGTGTCAATAACGAATAAAACGGTATGTTTAACAACATACCGTTTTTTCCAGCTCGATAAGCAAAAAAATTATCTGGCCGAAGTGGCGTTCAACATCCAAATCAGCTTTTCTTGCTCTTTGATATAATCACTCATCTGTGATGCGGTTCCTTCATCATCGGCATCTGCTGCCAGCGATAAGATTTCACGCTGTAAAATCAACAATGATTTGAAGCCGTCCATTGTACCTTGTAATGTTTCTTGGTCGGTCACTGCATTGATATGGGATTGAATGCCTGAAATCGCCAAATAATCGGTGAAAGAGTGTAGCGGTCTTTGCCCCAAGGTGAGAATGCGTTCCGCAATTTCGTCTACCTTAATTACCAGATCATTATAAATTTCTTCAAATTTTGCGTGCAATTCAAAGAAGTTAGGACCGGTAATATTCCAATGATAACCGCGCACATTCATGTAAAAAACCTGATAGTTTGCCAGCAGAACGTTTAATTTTTCCGCCAACTTTACTGACTTTCCCTGATCTAATCCAATATTGGTTGTCATTTTATTGCTCCTTAATATCCATGTTTAACTTACGTGAATCAGTATATAAAAAAAGCAGATTCGGTTCAAATGACTAAATTATATGGTTTTAATAGGTAAAACCTAACAAATTCAATTAAATTGATAATAATTATCAATCAATAATATGCAAGAAAGGCAAAGTGCGGTTTTATAGGACAAATAAAAAGCTTCCGTAAAGGAAGCTTTTTACACGACGGATTCAATCAATCCTGACTCTCATTCATCTGTTCTAATTCATAAGGATCCGGTTTAATTGCCAAAACATCGCAATTCAAACGGCCGATAACATGTTCCGCGGTATTGCCTAAAAATGCCGCCGACAATCCGGTTCGTCCGATTGTTCCTAAAATCACCAGTTCGGCTTTAATTTTTTCCGCAACTTGCGGAATCACTTCTTCCGGTAAACCTTCTTCAACATGCGTATGCTCTTCATTAATCGAAAAATGCTGACGAAGTGCCTTCATATTGATTAAATGCTGCCCGCGAATACTGTCGGTATAAGCATTCGGGTTAAATTCCGGCAAATCAATTGCCATATTGACCGGCGTGGTCGGGTAGGCGCTAACCAAATGAATGCGGCCTGCGGCAAGCACATTTGCCAAATCCAGACTGGCATTCACCAGTTTTTTATTCAGAATATCGTGATAATCTTCATCGTCAGCAACATTTACCGCCACCAGAATTCGACCTTCAGGCTGCCATTCATGCTCTTTTACCATTAAGACCGGACAAGGGCACTTACGCAACAGCTGCCAATCGGTCGGCGTAAAAATCAAGGCATCCAGCCCTTCCGCCGGTTTGGCTTCCTTCACGACCAAATCGTGTTTTCCGGCGTCGACCTGCTCAATAATCGCTTCATAATCCCGACTTTTCCAGACGACTGAAGTGCCGATATCAATTCCGGAATCTGCCGGAACCGTTTGTCGAATCAGCTCTTCCAGCCATTCTTTTTTCTGTTCGATAATGCCGCTATGCATACTTTCCCGCTCTTCCGAGGACAGCATGGCGCTCATTTCAAATGAAAAATCGTATAACGAGAGGAAAAGAGTCAGCTTAGCGGGCGTATCCGCTTTTTTGAGTTGTTTGGCTAAGTGTAATGCCCGTAAAAGGCTAGGCTGGGTATCCAGCATAGGGTCGATAACAACCAGGATATTATTGAAACGCATGATATAACCTCCAAATTCATAATGGGAGAACACTATAAATATAGAGGATATTTTGTGAAACAACAACCGTCTTCGGTAATTTTTTGATTATAAAGGTATTATAAATTAGTTTTACATTTTGTCGCGTCAGCCAATGTACGCAATTTTTCCGGATCCGTGATGGTAATGAATTTGCCTTGCACCGACAGAATACCGTTCTTTTTGAAACGACCCAACAAACGGCTGATGGTTTCGACCGTCAGCCCCAGATAGTTGGCAATGTCGCCGCGTGTCATGGTTAAACCGAACTCTTTGGACGAGAAACCGCGTGCAGAGTAGCGTTGCGACAAATTATTGATAAATGCCGCCAACCGCTCTTCGGCATTCATTTTAGACAGCAGCAGAATCATTGCTTGATCGCTTTTGATTTCGCTACTCATTAAGCGCATGATTTGTTGTCTTAATTTCGGCATTTTCCCGGCCAGATCATCTAAAATGTCAAACGGAATTTCACAGACCATCGCGGTTTCTAAGGCTTGTGCAAAACTCGGGTGGCGCATATCGGTGATGGCATCAAATCCGACTAAATCGCCCGGAAGATGGAAAGAGGTGATTTGTTCTTCGCCGGTTTCGCTAATCGTGTAGGTTTTAATTGTGCCGGAACGAATCGCATACAATGAGCGCAACGGATCACCGGCTTTAAACATAATTTGGGATTTTTGAATTGGTTTTTTTCGCTCAATAATATTATCCAGTTGATCCAATTCCTGATTATTCAATGTGAACGGAATACATAACGTACTGATACTGCATTCTTGGCAATGAATCGCACAGCCGCCGGATTGGATTCGTACAGCAGAAATACTGGTTGAGGTCATTTTTATACACCCTTTAAGAAAAAAATTGATCTACCTCAATAATTCTAGCATTATTTACATTATATAAGAAGTATTAAAATTTATCGGGTACGCAAATGGCCGCAGAAAAACTGACCAAAAAACGCTTAATTCAACTCTTGATCGCAATGCTAATTCTTATCAGTGCATTTCTATACCGCACTTGCCATTATCAAACACCACAAGCGGTGCGTGATAGTCATACGGCGCAAAATGAGAAGCAGAGCAGTCGGAGTTTTATTAAGGAAAAGCCCGTTATTGAATGCGGGCTTTAGATCTTTTATTGTGCTGTGTTAATTGCCTGAGTCAACGGTGGTTTCAGCGGCAGATGTCGCCAAATCGGCATCAATGTGATACAGACCACGGCCATCGGTGCCGACCAGATTAAATTTGTCCAAAATACCACTGAACAATTTTTCTTCTTCATGCTGTTCGGCGACATACCATTGCAAAAAGTTGAAAGAAGAGAAGTCTTTTTCTTGGAATGTGATCTCGACCAATTCATTGATTTTTGATGTGACCAGTTTTTCGTGCTGATAGGTTAATTCAAAAATTGCTTTCAGCGATTCAAAATCCGATTGCGGTGCGTCGATTTTTCCGATAACTGCCAATGCGCCGGTTTCCGTCAGATAGGTGAACAAACGGCGCATATGTTGCATTTCTTCATCGGCATGGGCCAATAAAAATTGTGCAGCGCCCGGAAAGCCCTTTTTCTCACACCAGGCACTCATTTGCAAATAGAGATTGGAAGAAAAAAATTCTAAATTGAGTTGTTCATTCAGTGCGGCAATAATTTTTTTCGATAACATGGTGAGTCTCCTTATTGTAAGGTTGCCAATTCTTTGTCAATAAAATAGAGCGATAAACCGGAGTCGCCCAGTAAATTAAATTTATCTAAAATGCCGTTAAACAACTTTTCTTCTTCGTGCTGCTCGGCAACATACCATTGTAAAAAATTAAAACTGGATTGATCACCGCACTCGAAAGTGACTTCAACCAGTTTATTGATTTTTTTGGTAATCAGCTTTTCATGTTCCAGCGTCAGCTCAAATACTTCTTTCAATGAAGCAAATTCGGCTTTCGGCGCATCCAGCTCGCCCAGTACCGGCATAATCCCGGTATCATTCAAATATTGAAACAGTTTTTGCATATGCTGCATCTCTTCGTCTGCGTGTCTCAGCAGGAACTGTGCAGCGCCTTCAAATCCTTTTTGCGAACACCATGCACTCATTTGCAGATATAAATTAGAAGAGTAGAACTCAAGGTTAATTTGTTCATTTAGCTTATTGATGACTTTTTTGTCTAACATAGCTACATCCTTTTCAAAAAGTGAGTGATTGTTGGATAAAACGATTAAAACAGCACTATTTAATAGTAATTATCTTGCATATAATACCCCCAATTTTCGCCAAATAAAAGCGAAAAACACAAAAAACAAAATGTAACTCATTAATAAATAAAACAATCATAACCGTTATCATTTGTAGAAAATAAATAAAAATAACCGCTGTGTTACAGCCGCCAGAATAAATCACACATATTCATCAACTATCTTTATCTTCAAAAACGTCCTAAATTGCAAAATGATAACGGCACATTCCTAATAAAAATAACATCAACAAGAAACAACGTCACAAAACAGAGCAGTCATTGATGTGACATAAAAGTGACTTACTTATCTTCATAATTTAACATAATATACATTATGCGAAATTGGTTATCCGGTTAGTGACTGCTACGATATAAGTAAATCACAGACTTATGCACAGTCTAAAAGGCAGCACCATTCTATGGAAAATGCTGTTTTCCATGCATTGTCACACGGTAATTGAGATGGTTATCCTCATCTAAAAAATAATTGTTATGCTTGAGTAAAGCAAAAAATAAAAATGGGCGGTTTGTTTAGGCAAATCAAATTAAGCAAATAAGTAAATAGTATTTTTATTAAAGAGATGGAAAAACGGAAGGATAAATCGGATGGTTTTCAGACATAAAAAAATCCACAATCTATTATTGTGGATTTTTTTATGGGTAACCTTATTTTTATTTGCTGATCAGGCTTAAAAATTCTTTTCGGGTTTCTCGGTCTTCAAGGAAGACCCCACCGAATGCCGATGTGACCGTATAACTGTTAGTATCTTTAATGCCGCGACATTTCACGCAAAAATGGGTCGCTTTGACATAAACCGCAACATCGCTGGTTTGCAAAATGGTTTGAAGTGCGGTCAGCACCTGTTCGGTCAAACGTTCCTGCACTTGCGGACGCTGCGCCAAAAATGCAACTACCCTATTAATTTTTGACAGCCCGATCACCCATTCTTTCGGATAATAGGCAACGGACACCTTGCCGTCAATCGTGACAAAATGGTGCTCGCAGGTGCTGGTCAGCGTTATATCATTGACCAACACCATTTCACTCACTTTCATTCGATTTCGGATATTGGTGATTTTCGGGAAGTTGGCATAATCCATGCCGGTAAAAATTTCATCGAGGTACATTTTCGCCATTCGTATCGGCGTTTCTTCAATGCTGTCGTCCGTTAAATCCAGACCAATAAGCTGTAAAACTTCCCGCATATGTTTTTCAATTTGTTTGCGGCGATGTTCCAAGCTTAAACCGACACTTTTCATCGGGGTTTCAATGCCTTTAGCAATCAAGGCATCACGTACTTTGGCGGCTTCAACAGAAATGTTACTCATTTATTACTCCGGTAAAAATTAAGTTAGCCATTCTAGCAAAAAAACTGATAAAAATTAATTAAATTATTGCGCTGAATTACGTTAAAATGGCGTACTATTTTTATAAGGACGGCATCATGAATAAATTATTGACCCTTTCGCAAGCACTGACTGAGATCGTTACCGCACTTCCCTCTCCTGATGAAACGAAAACCGAAATTATCCCTTTAGATCAAGCACAAAATCGAATTTGTGCCGATGATATTTTGTCGCCGATCAATGTTCCGGGATTCGATAATTCGGCAATGGACGGCTATGCGGTTCGTCTTGCGGATCTGCAAGGCAATAATGCATTGGCGATTGCCGGAAAAAGTTTTGCCGGCTCTCCGTTTCTTGGCGAATGGAAGGCGCAAAGTGCGGTCAGAATCATGACCGGCGCCATGATTCCGGACGGTTGTGAAGCGGTGGTTATGCAGGAACAGGCTGAAATTGATGCTGACGGCAACGTACGGTTCAACCTGCCGATCAAGGCGGGACAGCATATCCGCCGTATCGGGGAAGATGTCGGTATAGGCGAAACCGTCTTAAAACGAGGTGCTAAACTGACCGCACTTTCGCTGCCTTTGCTGGCGTCTTTAGGGATTGAAAAAGTGCGGGTATTCAAGCGGTTAAAAGTTGCGTTGATTTCGACCGGTGATGAACTGGTTGCGGTCGGTCAAGCATTAAAAGCCGGGCAAATTTATGATACCAACCGCTTTGCCGTTAAGCTGATGTTACAAAAATGGCATTGTGACATTTTAGATTACGGTATTCTGCCCGATGATCAAACTATATTCGAGCAAAAATTCATGCAGGCGCAACAAGAAGCCGATCTGGTCATCACCAGCGGCGGCGTTTCTGTCGGAGAAGCTGATTTTACCAAAAACGTATTGGAAAAACTGGGACGAATTAATTTCTGGAAATTGGCAATCAAACCGGGCAAGCCCTTTGCATTCGGCAAACTCGAGCACGCTTGGTTTTGCGGTTTGCCGGGCAACCCGGTTTCCGCCTTGGTGACGTTTTATCAATTGGTTCAGCCGGTGATTGCCAAATTAAGCGGCTATTGCGAATGGAAAAAACCGATTCAATTACAAGCGATTGCGACAACTGCACTAAAAAAATCCCCTGGTCGTTTGGATTTCCAACGTGGATTTTATTCGGTAACCCCAGGCGGCAAAATCGAAGTGCGGTCGGTCGGCTTCCAAGGTTCGCATATGTTCAGTTCGTTTGTCGCCAGCAATTGCTTCATTGTGCTGGAACAAGCGCGTGACAATGTCACAATTGGGGAAACGGTGACGATTGAGCCGTTTGATACTTCCGTTTTACATTAAACGGGAAACGTATTATGACCGAATTAAGTTATCAGGAAGAATTGCGCTATAACCGCCAGATTATCTTAAAAGCGGTTGATTTTGATGGTCAGGAGAAGCTGAAAGCCAGCAAAATGCTGATTGTCGGTTTAGGCGGTTTGGGCTGTGCGGCGGCACAATATTTGGCAACGGCCGGTGTCGGACATTTAACGTTACTCGATTTTGATACGGTATCGCTTTCCAATTTGCAACGGCAGGTGCTGCACGACGACAGCCGTCTGGATATGCCTAAAGTGCGGTCTGCACAGCGGTCATTGCAGAAATTGAATCCGCATATTTCGCTTGAAACGATTGATAGAAAATTGACTGAAACGGAATTAAGTGACCTTGTCACAAAGTTTGATGTCGTATTGGATTGTACCGATAATGTCGAGATTCGAAATCAGCTTGACGATAGCTGCGCACAAGGCGGAATTCCGCTGGTTTCAGGTGCGGCGATTCGTATGGAGGGTCAGGTTTCCGTATTTACTTATCAACCGCACACCCCCACTTACCGCACGTTAAGCCGACTTTTTGGCGAAAATACCCTTAGTTGCGTCGAGGCGGGCGTGCTTGCACCGATAGTCGGCATCGTCGGTTCGATTCAGGCGTTGGAAGCCATCAAAGTGCGGTTAGATATCGGGAAAACCTTATGCGGACGTCTGCTGCTGATTGACGGGCTGAATATGAGCATACGGGAAATCAAGTTGCCAAGTTAACGTAACCGTCAATCTTGTTTGATTAAAGGATATGGATTGACGGCGCCGCCGACAGTGTAAATGCCGTAATGTAAATGGGGCGGTGTTCCCTTGGCATTACCGCTATCCCCGACATAACCGATCACCGTACCGGCTTCAACCCAGTCGAATATGCGGATATCCGCATAGCCGTCCAAATGCGCATAGTAGTGCCGAACCCTGCCCGGCCCGATAATGCTGACAACATTCCCGCCGAGCCGATTTTGCCCGATTCGGACCACGAGTCCTTTGGTTGTACTCCGTATCGGTGTGCCGCGTTTGGCGAAAATATCAACGCCTTCATGTTTTCTGCCTTGGCTGCGTGCTGCGCCCCACGTGTCGCTGAAACGTTGCCCGGGTAAGGGATTAGGCAGACTTTGTACGGTCGGTGCCGGTTCCCAAGTCAGTTTTAACGCCCACCAATAAGGTTGCCAATACGCTTTTAATGAGACGGCGACAGCGGAAAGCAACAGTAGGAAAAAACATTTTTTGATACAGCCCATGCGTTCACCTCTTCGTTAAAAGCGAATGCTAAAAATTGGCAAGCAATCAATACATCATGATTGCTGCGGCTAGACCGCACTTTGTTCACTCCCCCAACGTTGAAACAAGTCTTGTTGCAGCTCAATACCGAACTGATCCAACAAGCGGTTGACGCTTTGATTAATTAAGTCGTCCAGATTTTTCGGGTTGTGATAAAACGCCGGCATTAACGGCGTGATTTGGGCGCCGATTTCGGCGGCTTGCGTCATCAAGCGCAAATGCCCCAAATGCAATGGCGTTTCTCTCACACATAAATGCAGCGGTTTGCGCTCTTTCAGGCAAACGTCGGCGGCACGGCCGATTAAATCCTCGCTATAACAATTGGCGATAGCCGACAACGTCTTAATCGAACAAGGAACGACCGCCATGCCCAACGTGCGGTATGAGCCGGAAGAGATCGCCGCACCGATATCCCGAATATCGTGATTGACCGTCGCTAACGACCGCACTTGCGGCAAGGTGAAATTCGTTTCCTGCGCAATGGTTTGACGGGCGGCATTACTGATAATCAGATGACTTTCAATATCCGTCTGCTGCAAAACCTGTAATAAACGAATGCCGTAAACAGCGCCGGAGGCGCCGCTGATTGCCACAATTAAACGAGATTTCCGCATTATCTTTCGTTGTGCATTTCCAGATTGGTCGCATCTTTTGCCTGTGCTTGCTTGGCTTGATCATTGCGGGCAAAGGCGACATGGTTCAAATAATCTTCCGAGACATCGCCGGTGATATATTCTCCGGTGAAGACCGATGCATCAAAGTGTTTGATAGCCGGATTCTCTTGCTGTACCGATTCGGTCAAGTCCTTTAAGTCCTGAAAAATCAAGCGATCCACCCCGATTAAGCGGGCAATTTGCTCAACCGTGCGGTCATAGGCGATTAATTCGTTTGCAGTCGGCATATCAATGCCGTATACGTTCGGATAGCGGATTTCCGGCGCCGCAGAGGCAAAATAGACTTTTCTGGCGCCGGCATGACGTGCCATTTCGACAATTTGCTCCGACGTCGTGCCGCGGACGATCGAATCGTCCACCAGCAACACATTTTTGTCTTTAAATTCGGAAGAGATGGTATTCAATTTGCGGCGCACCGAATTTTTGCGCTGCTCCTGCCCCGGCATGATAAATGTCCGTCCGACATAACGGTTTTTCACATACCCCTGACGATAGGGCACGCCTAATTCATGGGCAATCCGCAGCGCAATATCATTTGAGGTTTCGGGAATGGGAATTACGACATCAATGTCTAAATCCCGCCATTCACGGGCGATTTTTTTGCCTAAACGCTCCCCCATGTGGACTCGCGCGGCGTAAACCGATACGCCGTCAAGATAAGAATCCGGGCGGGCAAAATAGACATATTCGAAGATGCAAGGACACAAATCCGGGCTTTCGGCACACTGCTCGGAATAGAAATTGCCGTTGAAATCGACGTAAATCGCTTCCCCCGGTTTGACATCACGCACAAATTCAAAACCGATGGCGTCTAACGCCACACTCTCAGAGGCAAATGCATATTCGATAAAACCATTTTCCAATCGGCGTTTGCCCAACACTAACGGGCGAATACCGTACGGATCACGAAAAGCAATCATGCCGAAGCCGATAATCATCGCCACACAAGCGTAGGCGCCGCGAATATCTTCATGGGTTTTTTTGATTGCAGTAAAAATATCGTTTGCGGTCAGGTGAATCTCTTGTGCCTGATCGAGATGGTAGGCCAGAATATTCAGCAGGGCTTCGGAATCGGAATTGGTATTGACATGGCGGCGGGCGAGGGTGAAAAGTTTTTGTTTAAGTTCGTCTGAGTTGGTCAGGTTGCCGTTATGTACCAATGTCAGCCCGTAGGGGGAATTGACATAAAACGGCTGAGCCTCGGAAACGCTCGAGCTGCCTGCCGTCGGGTAACGTACATGGCCTATGCCCGAATTTCCCTGCAAACGCATCATGTGGATTTGCTGGAAAATATCACTGACCAAACCGTTTGCCTTGCGCAGACGAAAACGGTTTTCATCGTCAATCGTGACAATGCCTGCGGCATCCTGCCCTCGATGTTGCAGTACGCTCAAGCCGTCATAAATTGCCTGATTGACCGGCGTTTGCCCAATCATTCCAATGATTCCACACATCTTGTTTCGTCCTTAATTTGATTACGGTTAAAATGTTGATGTCAAAAAAGAAGAATTTTGCTGTAACTGTTGGAAAAACCATTCTACCACAAAACCAAAGTGCGGTATCAGCTTTGAACTTTTCCACATCTCCGATTGATCAAGATTGGTAAAGGTATCGACACAAAACAGCAACGCCGCAACAATCAATACACCGCGCAATACCCCGAAACAAGCGCCCAATACCCTGTCGGTTCCGGTTAAGCCGGTTTTGTCGACCAATTGTCCGATAATATAATTGATAATTGCGCCGACAATCAGGCTACAGATAAACAAAATCGCAACGGCAACGCCGATCCGGATATTTTGCGAATCGATTTGCGTCAACATGCCGGCAAGATAAGGATAAAAACGGCTGGCGACAATAAAGGCAAGCACCCAACTGGCAAGCGACATCACCTCTCTGACAAAACCGCGCAGTAAGCTGACAATCAGGGAGAAAACGATAATACCGATAATGATGTAATCTATCATGTAAAAACTCTAGGAAAACGGGATATTCGCCATAAGACGGTTAAGAGCCGACATTGTACAAAAAAAGCCTGCCTTTGCGTAGTAAAATTTTTGAACAGGGCTACAACCGCACTTTTTCGGTGCGCCTATACTCGAAGCCGACAGGATTCTCTGTTATAATTCCGAAACATTTATTTAACGTTTAATACGGACTATTTTCTTGATCGAACAACACCATTTTCGGGAGGCCATGTCACATTTGGCCTCTGCCGTCAGTATTCTGACCAGTGGCGGGCCTGCCGGTACCATCGGACTGACCGTCTCTTCGGTGACATCGGTCACCGATTCTCCCGCTACCCTGCTGGTTTGCATCAATCAAAGCAGCGAAGTGCATGATATTATTCGACAAAACGGAAAAGTTACCGTGAATATTCTGAAGCCGGAACACCAGAATCTGGCACTGCATTTCGCCGCCATGGGCGACAGCAGTATGCGTGAGCGCTTGTCTTGGGATGTATGGCAGGAGGGTGAAAACGGCATACCGCACTTGTGCAACGCATTGGTTAATTTACAGGGAAGAATTATCGCTGAAAATCAAATCGGTACACACAGCGTATTCTTTATTGAAATCGATCGTGTTCAAATCCGCCCCGGAGAGGCACTGCTCTATTTCAACCGCACTTTTAAACCGTTGGCATGATTGGTCAGGCTACAGTTCATCCCAAAAATCCGCCGATAAATGCGTATCGGCTTTTTTCAGAAGCTTGGCCAAATCCATAAAATTCGGGGTCTCTGCCGGCTGAAACGGCAGATCCTGTTTTTGCAGCTGTACCCCGATTTTTTGATAGGCCCGCTGTGAAACGGGCGGTAAAATGCGCTGTGAACGTTTACCCAGCCACCACAAGCCCTGCAACGGAAAACTCAAGGCAAAAAGTGCGGTCAGCACCGCAGCCGCCAACGCCATTTGATTGCCCGGCAATGCCATTTGTTGCCACACAATCGCCAATACCGCTACTGCCGGCATGACGCGTTGTGCGAAGCGCACACTGCGCATCACCCGATTTTCAGGGAATATCATGCCCAGTTTAGGCTTTTTCGGCCAAGTTTCCAGATAGATTTGCCCCTGCTTGAACGTTGTCAAAAAATGCATTTTTCCCCTGCTGAAGGTCGTTAATCGGTATAAAAATCAAGTTTTGCCCGGATTTCTCTCGAATTGCAATTTATTTTATTCTATCAAAAGTGTATCCTATATCGGATAATTTTCTGCGCATCTCATGCGTCCTTTCTTAAATCAACATGAAATAGGTTAAAATATTATGTCACAAAAATTAATCCTGGTTCTGAATTGCGGTAGTTCTTCCCTCAAATTCGCTATTTTGGATCCGCAATCCGGTGATGAAAAATTATCCGGCTTGGCTGAAGCCTTTCATTTGGAAGATGCCCGCATCAAGTGGAAAATCAACGGCGAAAAAGGCAATGCGGATTTAGGTGCCGGCGCAGCGCACAGTGAAGCACTGGATTTTATCGTTAACAAAATTTTACCGCAAGGCGAGGGATTAAAAGAAAGTATTGTTGCGATCGGTCACCGTATCGTACACGGCGGCGAAAGATTCACGCAGTCGGTATTGATTAACGACGATGTCATCGACGGTATCCGTGACGCCGTACAATTTGCACCGTTGCACAACCCTGCGCACTTGATCGGCATTGAAGAAGCTTTCAAGGCATTTCCTGAATTAAAAGCGAAAAACGTTGCCGTATTTGATACCGCCTTCCACCAAACCATGCCGGAAGAAGCTTATTTATATGCCCTGCCGTATGCACTGTACAGAGAACACGGTGTGCGCCGCTATGGTGCGCACGGCACCAGCCATTTCTATGTTAGCCGTGAGGTCGCCAAAGAATTGAACATTGCCGAAGATAAAGTCAATGTGATTACCTGTCATTTGGGCAACGGCGGTTCTGTGGCGGCGATTCGTCACGGCGAATGTATCGATACCTCGATGGGCTTGACACCGCTTGAAGGGTTGGTGATGGGAACCCGTTCCGGCGATATCGATCCGGCAATCATTTTCTATATGTATAATAATTTGGGTATGAAAATGGAAGAGATCGAAAATACGCTGACCAAAAAATCCGGTTTGTTAGGCCTGACCGAAGTCACCAGTGATTGCCGTTATGCCGAAGACAACTACGATGTCAAAGCGGATGCGAAAAGAGCGATTGATGTGTACAGCTATCGTTTGGCCAAATATATCGGTTCTTACATGGCGGTTATCGGCGAACGTCTGGACGCTATCGTGTTTACCGGCGGTATCGGCGAAAACTCCGCCCATATCCGTGAACTGACTTTAGCACACCTGAAACTGTTCGGTTATGAACTGGATCAGGAACGCAATCTGGCGGCCCGCTTCGGCAAATCAGGTAAAATCACCGGCGATAATTCGCCGTTGGCGTTGGTTATCCCGACCAATGAAGAATTGGTGATTGCACAAGATACGGCACGTCTGGCTGTATAATCAGAATTCCTACTGCCGACTTTGTCGGCAGTTTTTTTGTTATCAAATCCAAAAGGCTTAATTATGTCTCGTACCATTATTTTAATTCCTGTCAGCGCCGGGGTCGGACTGACCAGTGTCAGCCTCGGGCTGGTACATGCGCTGGAACAAAAAGGCGCGAAAATTGCATTTATGAAACCGATTTCGCAACCGAGTACCGGCGAAGATAAAATCGATCGCACAACGTCAATTCTACGCAGCAGCACGGCATTGGACACCGGCGAACCGATTATGCTGAGTGAAGCGGAATCGTTGATCGGTCAAAACCAATCGGATATTCTTTTGGAAAAAATCGTTGCCCAGCACCAACAATTGAGCGCTAAAAATGAGTTGGTCATTGTTGAGGGGCTGATTCCGACCAGTAAAAGCACCTATGCCTCCGGGGTAAACTATGAAATTGCACAGGCATTAGATGCGGAAATCGTTCTGGTCGCTGCACCGGGCACGGATTCGCCAAGCCAACTGATTGAACGTTTGGAAGCGGTCGCCAGTGATTTCGGCGGACGCCATAATCCGAATCTGGTCGGTGTCGTGGTCAATAAATTTAATGCTCCGGTTGATCAAAGTGGCCGTACCCGCCCCGACTTGAGCGAAATTTTTGATTCGTTCCAAGAAAATGAAAGTTCAATCAACGAAGTACGCCATTTGTTCTCAAAAAGTCCGCTGACCTTGATTGCCAGCATTCCATGGAATGCCGAGTTGATCGCCACTCGAGCGATTGATATTGCCAAACATCTAAGTGCACAGATTATTTACGAAGGCGAAATCAAAACCCGTCGTATTCACGGCATTACATTCTGTGCCCGCAACCTGCCGAACATGGTGGAACATTTTCGTGCAGGCAGTTTACTGGTGACTTCCGCAGACCGTCCCGATGTTTTGGTTGCCGCTTGTCTGGCGGCGATGAACGGGGTGAAAATCGGCGCGCTGGTTTTGACCGGCGGTTATAAAATTGATACTCAAATCAGCAAACTCTGCCAACGTGCCTTTGAAACAGGCTTACCGGTAGTGCGTGTGGAAGGCAATACTTGGCAAACGTCTCTGAATCTGCAAAGTTTTAATTTGGAAGTGCCGCCGGATGATGCGGAACGTATCGAAACCATCAAGCAGTTCACCAGCGAACAATATAATGCGCAATTTATCGACAGTCTGGTCGGCTCTTCTTCCCGTTTACGCCGCCTATCGCCGCCGGCATTCCGTTATCAACTGACCGAACTGGCACGTAGTGCGAAAAAACGTATCGTATTGCCTGAAGGCGACGAACCGCGTACCGTAAAAGCCGCAACAATCTGTGCCGAACGCGGCATCGCCGAATGTATTTTGCTCGCCAATCCGGAAGAAGTCTCACGTGTTGCCGAATCTCAAGGGGTTCAACTGGGCAAAGGCATTACTATTATCGATCCGAAAATGGTACGCCAAAATTATGTCGCTCGTTTGGTTGAATTACGTAAAAATAAAGGCATGACTGAGGTGGTTGCCGAAGAACAATTGCAAGACAATGTCGTGTTGGGAACCATGATGTTGGAAAGCGGTGAAGTCGACGGGCTGGTTTCCGGTGCGGTTCATACCACGGCCAATACTATTCGCCCGCCGATGCAGATTATTAAAACGGCACCGGGCAACTCGATTGTTTCATCTATCTTCTTTATGTTATTGCCGGATCAGGTTTTGGTGTACGGTGACTGTGCCGTCAATCCGGATCCGACGGCGGAACAATTGGCCGAAATTGCCATTCAATCCGCCGATTCCGCCAAAGCATTCGGTATCGCCCCGAAAGTAGCGATGATCTCCTACTCTACCGGCTCTTCCGGTCAGGGTTCCGATGTGGATAAAGTGCGTGAAGCTACTCGCTTGGCGAAAGAAAAACGCCCGGATTTGATCATCGACGGCCCGTTACAATATGATGCCGCCGTGATGGAAGATGTCGCCCGTTCCAAAGCGCCGGACTCCCCGGTTGCCGGAAAAGCCACCGTATTTATCTTCCCGGATTTGAACACGGGTAACACCACTTATAAAGCGGTACAACGTTCTGCGGATTTAGTCTCCATCGGGCCGATGTTGCAAGGTATGCGCAAACCGGTCAATGACTTGTCGCGCGGCGCCTTGGTTGACGATATTGTCTATACCATTGCGTTAACTGCCATTCAGGCTACACAATAATGCAAGCCGACCGCACTTTTGTCATGAAAGTGCGGTTTTTAACATGCTGCTATTCAGCGATAAGTTAGCATTTTCATTTCATCATTGCGGTTAATTTAGTGACTGCTTTGATTAAAATAGTGGCTATATTCCTTTTCAAATCGATCTTTATCCAAAACATATTGATACAGATGCTGATCAATCAATTCTTTGACTAACGTTTTATCTTGATTTTTAATCGCATTGAGAATATTTTGGTGATCTTCAAGGGTTTTTAATGTCGGTTTATTTTTAAAGACAAAAATTCGAGCTCGGTCAAAATGAATATTCAGCCCTCGCATTAAGACGTAAATGTTATTTTTATCCGTAATCGTAAAGAATAAATGATGAAATTCATTATCTAATTCAATGAATTTCTCATAATTCTCATTATTAAGATAGAACGCTTGTAATTTTAAATTGTCTTCCAATAAATAAAGATATTTTTGATAACGTTCTTCGCATAACAGAACAGCCACTTCTTTTTCTAAAGTCAAACGTAAAAAACGGGCTTCTTCAATTAATAAGGGATCAATAAAAGAAATAAACGTCCCTTTTTGTGAAATGACCTTTACCGCTCCGCTTTTTTCCAAATCAATTAACGCTTCTCTGATAGGGGTTCTGCTTAACCCCAACAGGGCGGCAAGCTCGGTTTCACTCACCTTATGCCCCGGGGGCAACTCCATATTCACGATCATTTCCCGAATAATACGGTATGCAAACTCTCGTGAACTTTCGCGTGATTTCTGTTCTGCCATATAATTCTCAATAGATATATTTTTGCAAAGTTGCTCTTACGGCACCTTTACCCAGCAACATTTCGTTTAAATATTGCGTGACTTTTTCCGCTAAGCCGATTTCATACAAATCAATCCCAAAAATATTTTTATCAGATAAAATCGGTCTCAGTGTTTCGGCGGAGACGGACTGACCTAATTTAGCACAAGATATATGATTTTTTAACTGATTTAACAAGGGATCAGGACTGTTTTCAAACGTATTGCCCTGATCATCAATCGCAATTAAATAGCGTAGCCAACCGGCAAATACCAATGGAATCGCCGTTAACGATTGAATATCTTTATTATCACGCAGATAAGCCTTTAGTGTTTCGCCAAAACGAATAGACAATTTTTGTGATGTATCACTGGCAATACGCTGTGGCGTATCCGGAATAAAATCATTCGATAACCGGATATTGATCACTTCATCGATAAATTGTTTCGGATTAATTATTTTCGGATCAATCACGACCGGCAAGCCTTCCTGATAACCAATTCGTTTGGCTAATGCCGATAAATCCGGATCTCGCATTTCGGCAAAGATAGTGCTGAATCCCAGTAAGCAGCCGAAAACGGCAAGTCCCGTATGAATCGGGTTGAGACAAGTGGTGACTTTCATCGTTTCTATTTTGTCGACGGTATCCCGATCAGTAAAAATCACACCAACTTTTTCTAATGCCGGTCTGCCATTTGGAAAATTATCTTCAATGGCTAAATATTCCAGCTCTTCGGCATTAACAAATGGTGCAACATAAGTATTTTTCGATGTAATCATCGGCGCTAAATTTGGAATACCGTCCGATTGCAGCAATTGTTGTATTTCCGTATCCGGTCGTGGTGTGATTTTGTCAATCATAGACCACGGAAAGCTGATTTTATCCGAACTTAAATAATCAATAAATGCCGCTGGAACAACGCCGGCCTGCCGCCATTGATCGGCAAATTCTAAAATGACTTTTTCCAATTTCGAGCCGTTTTTAGACATATTATCCATACTGACCACCGCCAACGGCTGTGCCCCATTGCGGAAACGGGCAAAAAGTAACGCGACAATTTTACCAATATAACTTTGCGGATGATCAGAGCCGTTTTGCAAATCGAATTTAACAGCTTGAAAATACTCACCATCTTGATTTTTAATTACATAGCCCTTTTCCGTAATGGTCAGCGAAACCATTTGTAATGACGGTGCGGTAAAAACGGTATTTAAACGGGCAAAATCATCCGTGAAAGAGGGATCCATTCTTAGGGATTCGCTAATACTCCCAATCACTATCTTATTTACCGAATGATCATTTTTCAGTCGCACAAAAATCGATAAATTGTCAAAAGGGCGGTAAGCTTTTTCAATGATTTCATAATCAAACCCGTCCGCCACAATAATCCCCCTGTCAGCAGCGCCTTGATTCAGCAATCGTTGTTGTAAATTGGCTAAAAATGCACGAAAAATATTCCCTGCACCAAGATGCAGCCAAATCGGATTTTGCTGCGTGTTTTTGGCGATATCGCTGACATTATATTCGGGTAAAATATAACCTTTATGTCTCCAATCCGCTTGATTGGCTAATCCGTTATAGGATAATTGCATTACTTTTCTCCTTTGATTTTGTCGCACATATCCCACAAGCCCTGAATGTACATAATGCCTAATGCGCGATCGTACAAACCGTAGCCCGGACGGCATTTTTCTTGCCAAATATGGCGGCCGTGATCAGGACGGTAATAACCGTTAAATCCGACTTCATGATAAGCCTTAACGATTTCAGCAAGATCGAGCGAACCATCCGAACTTCGATGTGATGTTTCCAAAAAATCGCCGTTTTCGAATACTTTAATATTACGAATATGGGCAAACGGGATACGTTTATGGAAAGTGCGAATCATATTCGGAATATCATTATTTAAATTAGGCCCTAATGCTCCGCTGCACAGCGTAATGCCGTTGGCCTCACTGTCCACCAAGTTTATAATTTTTTGCAAATCATCATGGCATTTCACAATACGCGGTAAACCAAATACCGAGAACGGCGGGTCGTCTGGGTGAATAGCCATTTTTATGCCGACGTCTTCGGCGACAGGGATAATTTGCTGTAAGAAATACTTCAAATTTTCTCTGAGCTTGTCTTCGGTTATGCCTTGATATAAATCAAATAATTTATCCAAATGCCGCAATCGTTCAGGCTCCCACCCCGGCAATGTCAACTCTTGCGCGTTTTTTTCAAATTCTTTTACCAATACTTTAGGATCCATGCCTTCAATACGTGCATTTTCATAGAAAAGTGCGGTTGAACCGTCGTCGGCTTCTTTAAATAAATCGGTTCGAATCCAGTCAAACACCGGCATAAAATTATAACAGACGACTTTTACACCATATTTTCCTAAATTCTTCAGTGTTGTTTTATAGTTTTCAATATATTGCTCACGTTCGTCCGTTCCAAGTTTAATGGATTCATGGACATTAACACTTTCGACCACATCGATAGTCAAGCCATAAGGTTCGGTTTGAGACTTAACCTCGGCAATACGTTCCTCCGGCCATACTTCGCCTGCGGCGATATCATGCAGCGCCCATACGACACCGCTCATACTCGGAATTTGTTTAATATAACTTAAGGGAATAGTGTCATTACCCAATCCATACCATCTGAATGTTGTTTTCATTGTTGACTCCTTACCACTCTAATAGCACTTTACACACGGTATTTTTTTGATTTTTAATGACATCAAACGCTTTTTCAATATCATCAAACGGATAAGTGTGCGTGATCATTTTTTCCGGTGTTACCTTTCCCTCTTCAAATAACTTGATCACTTCAGGAAAGCGTTTATTATTTAAGCGTGTACCAAACACATTGATTCCTTTTTTGGTAAATGCAACTTGCGGGATTTCCGATGGTGCGGCGCCCGTTCCAAGCACCACAAAACGCCCCGACGGCGCAACAACGTCCAACGCCTCTAAAATGCTCTGCTGCGAACATACCGCATCAATCACGACATGAGCGCCTTCATTTTCGGTGAATTGGTTGATCGCCGTGCGTAAATCAACATGTTTAACATTAATCGCCTTAGTCGCCCCCATCTCGCGGGCAAGCGTGAGGCGTTCTTCAAAAATATCCGTGATCAAAACCTCGGCGCCTCTGGCTATCGCAACCTGCATCGCCGCTAAGCCTGCCGGTCCGGAACCAAACACGACGACTTTATCGCCAGCGACAACATTTGCACGGGTATTAATTTCAACCCCGACGGCATAAGGTTCAATCAAACAGGCTGTTTTTTCAGGAATTTTATGAATGTCTATCGGATACACATTTTCTGCTTTGGTTTTGGCATATTCGGCAAAACCGCCATTAATGTGGACACCGGTGACTTTTAAATGTTTGCATACGTTATGATGACCGCTGCGGCAGGCATAACAGCGACCGCAGCTATTGACTATATCGCTTACGACAAAATCCCCTTTCTTCACATGTTTGACTGCCGATCCGACTTTTTCTACCCGTCCGACAAATTCATGCCCAATGACAATAGGGTACTTAGCCAAGGAATTGCCGCCGGTATAAATGCCGATATCCGATCCGCAAATACCGCCGAATCGCACTTTGATAATCACATCATCGTCACGGTCGATTTCCGGTGCGGAAATCGTTGCAATATCCAACTCAAACGGTTTGGTTACTGTTATCGCTTTCATGTCATTAATCCTTATTGAGTAAAAAATTCTAATGGTTGTATCAATAAACTTGGGAAAATAATCAGTAATAGCAAGGTGATTACAATAGCAAGCAGGAAAGGCCAAATTGCTTTGACAATTCTTTCCATATTGATCCGCCCGGTGCTCGCTGCGACATTTAACACGGTTCCCACCGGTGGTGTTAATAACCCCATGACACAGGTAATAATAAACACTACGCCGAAGTACACCGGATTAATGCCCGCCTGTTTTACTGCCGGCATTAATACCGGTGTTAAAATCAAGATCGTCGGGACCACATCCATTGACGTTCCGACTAATAGAACCAAACCGGCGATAACCAACATCAGCACCATAGGATGTTCGATAAACGGCTGCAAAAGGTCAGTAACGATGCGTGGGATATTACCGATAGTCATTAGCCAGGACGACACCATTGCCGCCGCCGCTAAAAACATAATCGCACTGCTGGCTTTGGCGGACGAAATCATACTTTCCTTGATGTCTTGTAAGGTGAGTTCGCGATAAACGAATACCCCGATGAGCAAAGCGTAAACGACCGCCATGACACCGGCTTCTGTCGGTGTAAACATACCACTGCGCAGCCCAAGCAAGATACCGACAGGCATAAAAATCGCCCAAATCGCTTTACGGACGGCACTGATGACCTCACGGAAGGATTTACGCGGCAAAGGCGCTGCCGAATCTTTACGCGAAACCAATGCCCAGACAACACAAAGAATGGCGGTAATATAAATAGCCGGAGCAATTCCGCCCATAAACAGATCGGTGACCGATACCCCGGCCGTCACACCAAAAATAATCATCGGTACGGAAGGCGGCATGATCGGCGATAAAATATTTCCGCCGGCAATCAGTGCGGTTGATCTGTCTCGGTTATAACCGGAACGTACCATCATCGGGATCAAAATCGCCCCCAATGCGGCGGTTGAAGCCACAGCGGATCCGACAAGGCTTGCAAACAGTAAAATCGCCAAAATGGCGACATAGCCTAATCCGCCGCGAATATGCCCGACTATTGACGTTGCCGCGTCGACAATTTTATTGGTTAACCCGCCGCGATTCATTAAATCGCCGGCAACCACAAAAAACGGGATTGCCATCATCGAAAAACTGTCGGCGCCGTTAAACAAATTTTGTGACAAAATTTGAGCGTTAAAGACATCTAAATACAACATCAGCATAATGCCTGAAAATAACAGCGAAAATGCAATAGGAACACCAATCACAATACCGCCGATCAAGCTTGCCAAGAAAAGAATAATAGTCATAATTCACCTGCCGATTAATCTGAATCCGATTCACTCATCAACACAATATGATGAACGGCTTTTGGATTTTTAATCACCTCTACGATATGTAACAAACCGATTAAAATAATCGCCGTTCCGGTGAGCAAACCGATGCCATAAACGAATGACAATGGTAATCCGGTCGCTGCCGCTTTTGCGGTCATTGACTGAATCACCATGGCATACGTGCCTTTAACCAAAATGCCCATCACCGCAATAATGATTAAGCGACCTAACACAAACAAAAACAGCTTGAGTTTTTCCGGTACGTTTTTAATCAGCGTATCCACCCCCAGATGTGCGTTTTCTTTCATTGCCACTATCGCACCGAGGTAAATGACATAAACAAAAACATATCGTGCGACCTCTTCAGACCAAACCAACCCTGAATTAAAGAAAAAGCGAAGAATGACGTTTAAAAATACCAAGGCAATCATGACCGCCAGCATCAACCCGAGTAGTAATGAGACGCCGTGAAATAACTTTTCGATAATCGCTTTCATGCGCTATCCCCTATTGATTAGTCAGTATTTCGAATACGTTCGACAAGTGCTTGCGCCCAATCATATTTCTGGTACAGATCATCATAAAGCGGCTGCATTTTCTCAATCAATTGTGTTTTATCCGCATCGCTTGGCGTCACTACCGTAACCCCTTTTTCAGCCAGGAATTTTTTATCGCTATCAATACTTTGCTGATATAACTCCCAGCTTTTATCTGATGCCGCTTTTGCCGCGTCCAGAAAAATCGCTTGATCTTCGCCACTCAATCCGTCCCAAAATTTTGCATTGGCCAACAATTCAAGCGATGAAATCATATGGTTTGTTTCATAAATATTTTTGTTCACCGAATAGAATCCTTGTTGTACAAAGGTGGAAAGCGGATTATCCTGCCCGTCAACAACACCTTGTTCAAGTGCGGTAAACACTTCGCCCAATCCCATAATGGCGACATTTGCCCCTAACAACTCAGCCGCTTTCACATGGATAGGATTGTTGGGCATACGCATTTTTTGCCCTTTGAATTGCGCCGGATGCGTTAAGGATTTGCTCGATGAAAATACGCGGGCACCGTTTGGCATCCAGGCGAGAAATTTGATTGGTTGGGAAGATTCAAAACTATCGGCAATCTCTTCACCGACTTCGCCTTGATAAATTTTTCTGGCGTGAGCGACATCTGTAAATAAAAACGGAAAATCGGGAACAGACATCTTTGGTACTTCGGACCACATCACCGTACCCAACACCGACATATCGATAATGCCCTGACGAGTGTAGTCAAAAGATTGCTTTTCATCACCCAATTGACCGGAATCATAGACATCAATTTGATAACGACCATTGGTTTTACTTTCCACAGCCGGTTTAAACACCTCTTTTAATGCCAGTGTGGAAGGATGGGTTGCCGCAACAACGGAAGAAATTTTAACGACTTTGGGCGTTTGTCCTGATTGGGAATGTTGTGCGGCATCATCACAAGCCATCAGGGAAAATAGTACCGCACCGGCTAATAACGTTTTGAAACATATTCTTTTTTTCATAGTAACCCTCAATTTAGATTTTAAATAAATACTAGTATACAAGTTAAAACGAAAGAAAAACCTTAGCTTTCTTGCCAAGTAAACTAACAAAAAATCCAAATGAAAACCGTGAATACTGTCACAAATTTGGTGTTTAGTTATGTTGAACTATGTTGATAACAACAAATTGAATCTGACAAAGGCGCCAATCCGCCTTTGTCAGATAGAGACTATATAATGTTAAACCATACTCTGCTAACGTTATTCAGAAATCGGGCGTCAGCCGATCACTTTCGGCAAATACCCGGCTTCAATCAAAAACGGAATGACAATAATCAGTATGCCGAGCAGTAATGCCAGTACGAGGGCAATATTGCCGCCCCAAACGCGATAGGTGAGGTTCGGGTGTAATCGGCGGGCTTTCCATGCCAGACCGACCGGCAACACTAAACCGTAAAATGCAAACATAATCCCGGCATAACCCAATGCCATGATAAACCCTTCTGGATAAAACAGGGCGAAAACCAGCGGCGGCAGGAAGGTCAACACGCCAAGCAATAAGCGGTTCGACCGCACTTTTACTCGGTGTAACAAATCATTCAGACAATCAAACAGGCTGAGGGAAACTCCCAAAAACGAGGTGATCAAGGCAAGAGAAGAAAATAAACGCACCGCTTCGCTCAACACCGCACTACCGGTGATTTCACGTGTGGCGTTGACCAAGCCGTTTAAAGTCGGGTCTTGCTGCAAAATCTGTAAAAACTGGCTTTGGCTCAACACGCCGTGTGTCGAAAGCTGCCATAGCAGATAAGCCAACAGCGGAATGCCGGTGCCGCCGATAATCGCTATTTTCAAGCGTTTAATATCCCCTGCCAAATATTTCACAATACTCGGAATCACTACATGGAAACCGAACGAGGTGAAAAAAACCGGCGCTGCGGATAGCATTAAGGCATGATTAAGCGGCATCGCCATTAAATTCTCCAACCGCACTTTAGGCAGCATCATAAACAGCACAAACATAAAAACGGCCAATTTGCTGAAGAAAAACAGCCGGTTGACCGCATCAACGCCCGATGTGCCGATAATGATAAAAATGCCGAGTACCACGGTAAACAGAATAATCCCGATTTGTGATGCGGTTTGCTCGCTTTCGAATACCGGCAATAATCCGCCGATGAGTGAACCGCCGCCGGTAACATAAGCCGATAAAATGGCATACATGAAAACCAACAGTGAAAATGTCGACAGAATACGCCCGAAACGGCCGAAGTACTGCTCTGCCAAGGTTGCCAAACCGGAATCAATCTGTGCCGTCTGGTAAACTTCAATAAACAATAAGGCGCTATAAGAGAGCAACAACCAGAGGATCAGCAACAGCATGACGGTAAATCCGAAGCCCATGCTGGCGGAAGTAATCGGCATCGCCAGCATACCGGCGCCGATGGTCGTGCCGGCGACCAATAACGTACTGCCCAACGTTTTATTTTTCACAACAGTGTCTCAATTTTAAAGGATATAAATAAAAAAAGTGCCCATAAAATGGGCACTACTCGGAAAGCAAATATATGGCTATTGAAATAGCACTTGTTATTGTCGGCGTAAGATACTCGAAAGTTGAATAAAGTGCAAGTATCAATAGGATTAAATAGTCATTTTGTGATTCTGCGCAAAATTTTTAGATAAATTTGAATATTTTTTAATAAACTTTAGAGACTAAAGCGCATAATTTAAGTAAATTTATGCCTCTTCAGCCCGACACGGGAAGCGGTATTTTGGCATTTCGTCATGCTTACCGTCGGTTAAAAACATCAATTTTTTGAGATAGAACAACTATTCGCCAAAATCTGCTTGAAATAAATTCTTATCGGCTCATAATTCATCACAAGTCTTGATAAAGGTTCTCATTATTGTTCGTGTTATTAATATGTTAAAATTATTAAAATATCTATTCCCCCTTATCCTTTTTTTACTCCATACGCCCCTACAGGCGGCTGAAACGGAACACGGCTATCAAGCCTATATCAACGATATCGAACAGCGTTTGGATCAGACCTTGTCGCTATATCAAAACGGTGAAATCAATCAGGCTAAAAGTGCGGTTCAAATGGCTTATTTTGAGGTGTTTGAAAATTTAGAAGGGCCGATTCGGATCAATATCTCCGCTCAAAAAAGTTATCAGCTCGAAGCCACGTTCGGCGAAATTCGCCGCATGATTACACAAAATGCGTCCGAACAGGCAGTTGCGGATAAAATTAACTGGCTCAAGGGCGAATTAAGCCAATTGGAAGGCACGCTGAATGACGGACACCGGCTAACGGCGGAAGGACAGCACGGGGCTTATCAAAACAGCGATATTGCGCCTTACTGGCGACAAAGTTTTCAAGTAATCGATGATTTGTTGGCACAAGCCATCAGCGATTATCAGGCGGACAATTTTGATGCCGCCAAAAAAAGTATGCAACAAGCACAATACGACGGCTTCAAAAATTCCGAAATGGAAATGGCAATTCGTCAATACCGCTCTTCCACCCAATCTTCCGCACTTAATCAGCAATTTTACGATTTGATCAAACTGGCGCAAACAAGCGGTAATCTGACCGAAATCGGTTACCGAACCACGCAACTGCTGCAAGATATTGAAGATCAACTGCCGCAATTGCCGACAACCAAGCAGGCGCAGTCGATTGAAACGACACAATCCGAAAACAGCGGCACGGAAACGACAACACAAAACTGGCAGCAGGTTGCAGACGACGTCAATCAAGGTATTCAACAGGCGATTGCGTTATATCAACAAGGCAACACCGCCGAGGCGATGACGGCGGTACAAGACACCTATTTCGATGTATTTGAAAGTTCCGGCATGGAAGCTTCGGTCGGTTCGCGCGACAACGGTTTAAAACTGACGCTGGAGGGCTTTTTCACCCGTCTGGTCGGCCAGATGAAAGCCCAGAAACCGCTGGATCAATTGCAACAGCAAGCCGACGGTTTGCACCAACAATTGCAAAGTGCGGTTTCGCTGCTGGGTAAAAACAATGAAAACGGTTGGGGAACCTTCCTCTATAGTCTGATGATTATCTTGCGCGAAGGTTTGGAAGCGCTGCTGATTGTTGCCGCCATTGTCGTCTATCTGATAAAAAACCGACATCAGGACAAACTGCCGGTCATTCGGCAATCTGTCGTGGTAGCGTTGATCGCCAGTGTCATCACCGCTTTTATATTCCAATTGTTATTTGAAAATTCAGGCAAGAACCGTGAGCTGTTGGAAGGTATCACCATGATGTTTGCCGTGGTTATGCTGTTTATGATGAGTTATTGGCTGTTGTCAAAAGTCGAAGCCGAACATTGGAAACGTTACCTGGAAGGAAAATTATCCACTGCCCTGACGACAGGCTCGCTAGTCGGTTTATGGCTGACCAGTTTTTTGGCGGTTTATCGCGAAGGGGCGGAAACCGTGCTGTTTTACTACGCCTTGGTGGGCGATATTCAGTCTGCCGACGGATATCTTTATCTGTTCGGCGGTTTTATCGTCGGGGTGGTGTTATTGCTGATTGTCTATTTCATTATGCGCTACACCGTGGTCAAACTGCCGTTAAAACCGTTTTTCATTCTGACCGGCGGTTTTATGTATCTGATGGCGTTTGTCTTTGCCGGCAAAAGCGTGTTGGAGCTTATTGAGGGGCAACTAATCCAGCCGACGCTGCTTGGCGGTTTTCCTCAAATTTCTTGGCTCGGAATCTATCCTTATCGAGAAACACTGATTCCGCAAGCCGTGTTGATCGTTGCTGCCGTTTTCGCCCTTTGTTACATGAAAATACGCAGCAAACCACAATCTTAAACCTAAATCATACTAACGTTATTAATGAGGTATTTATGCGTATCAAAAAAACACTGATTGCCGCAACATTATTCGCCAGCATTCTGACCGCTCCGTCGGCGTTTGCCTTTAAAGAATACCCTGCCGGTGAACCGGTCACCATGAATGAAATGGAAATTGCGGCGGTCTATCTGCAACCGATTGATATGGAGCCGCGCGGCATGGGCTTACCTGCCGCTAAAGCGGATATTCATCTGGAAGCCGATATTCATGCGGTTGAAGGCAATAAAAACGGCTTTGGCGCCGGTGAATGGATGCCGTATTTAACCATCAATTATACGCTGGAAAATCTGGATACCGGTGAAAAACAACAAGGTACGTTTATGCCGATGGTCGCCGGCGACGGGCCGCATTATGGGGCGAATGTGAAAATGATGGGCGTTGGCAACTATAAAGTCACTTATCATATTGATCCGCCGTCAAAAGCCGGCCTACACCGCCACACCGACGATGAGACCGGTGTCGGTCGCTGGTGGAAACCGTTCGATGCGGCATTTGAATTTAAATATACCGGATTGAATTGATTGTCGTTTTGAAAACAAACCGCACTTTAGCCGTTAATTTGCTCTGCCGCCGTTTTTGCGTGTTTCTTTTTGCCGCAATTTCAATTGTGGTGTTCAAAAAGCAAATAATCCGGTGAAAGTGCGGTCATTTCATTATTGGGTTTTTTAAATGAATTACTTTTTCACCTCGATTCTGCAACTGTTGCTGCCGATCGGTTTATTAAGCGGTTTGCTGTGGGGCAAACAGCATTCGGTTGCGGTAAAAGCGCTGCTTTGGCTATCGTTGACCGCACTTTGCGCCGGTTTTCTTTTTTGGCAGTTGCTGACCGTCAACCAAACCACCCGCTTGGCATTCTCCCTCAGTTATGTTGCCGTGCTGGTGTTCAGTCTGATTGCCGCGCAATTCAATCAACGAAACTTGCTGTATCTCAGCCAACTCATGTTACTGTTTTTCAGCGGTATCTTCTGGGCGCAAAACCCGAATTTAAGCGCCATCACCTCGACTGAGGTGATCAATACCGATTTTATTTTAAACCTGTTCGCCATTGCCGCCGCACTTCTGCTGTGCTTATTTGTCGCCAACTGGACGGTCGTGTTATTACGTCAGCAAACGATTCCCTACCTCAGAAACGGGTTGTTATCACTACTGGTTATCTGGCTGCTGCTGCCGCTGAACGGGCAAATTCTGTTGTCATTGATTAAATTACAATGGCTCGATCTTGATAAAACCCTCCTCAGCTTCGTCGCCAAAAGCCTGAATCTGGCGATATGGAATAACTATGTTTCGACCCTGTTTTTGCTGCTGATCACCTTTGTCTTTTACTTTATCGTCTTGCGCCCTCGCAAAAGTGCGGTAACTATTCAACCCGATTTAATCGCCCGACGGCAAAAAACCGCACTTTACCGCACATCACGCTGTTTGGTTGCCGTCGGTATCCTATTCGCTGTCGTGGTGGCAGGGGCGCAGCTCTATTGGGATAAAATTGCTTCCCAACCGCCAAGATTGTCGGAAGCGACACCTGTGACATTGTCACAAGATAACCTGATTCATATTGACATTAAGACGGTCAGCGACGGCAAATTACACCGTTTTGTCTGGATTTCCGATGAAGGGAAAGCGGTTAGATTCTTTATCATTAACCGTCTTGCCGACCGAATAAGTCTCGGCGTGGTATTCGATGCCTGCTTGCTGTGCGGCGATCAAGGCTATGTGATGCAAGGCAATCAAGTCGTTTGTGTGGCTTGCGGCGTGCATATGTTCATTCCGTCGATCGGCAAAGCGGGCGGCTGCAATCCGGTGCCGATTAACGACTGGCAGCAAACCGATTCTCAGATCATCATCAGCAAAGCCGGCTTAGAAGAAGGCCTGAATTACTTCTCGACTATCGTTAAGCTGGATGTTGTTGATCCGGTGGACGGAACAAAACTGGTGAATACCGATGCCAAATTCAAATACAGTTTTGCCGGTAAAACCTACTTCTTTGCTTCTGAAGCGAATTTGGCTCGCTTCCGTGACAATCCTGAATCATTTGTGCAGGCAAGTGCGGTAAAAGGAGAAAAATGATGCTGTTTCGAATGTTGTTTCAATCTTGGAAAAACGGTTTACGGCGCAAATTTTTGGCGATATTCACTATTTTTCTGGCGGCAGGGTTAATCTCTGCCCTGCTTGCGGTATCGATTGATATCGGCGATAAAATGGCAAAAGAGCTGAAATCTTATGGTGCCAATATTTTGATTGAACCGGCGGCGCAGGCGGCGCTGCCGATGCTGAATCAAAATGCCGCAGCCGCCTTGCAAGGACAGGACTTTCTCGATGAAAAAGAATTACCGAATATCAAAGATATTTTCTGGGGCAACAATATTGTCGGCTTCGCACCGCAGCTGAACGCCGAGCTGCAACTTGTGCAGCAAAACGGGCAAGCGCGCGCGCAGACAGTGAGTGTGTTGGGCACCTTTTTCGATTACCCGATCGGGATTCCCGATGATCCCGATTATCACACCGGGCAGAAAATCATCAGCCCTTATTGGCAGGTAGAGGGAAAATGGGCGGACGACAGCGGACTGAAAAACGCAAGTGCGGTTGACTATCAGGCGTTAATCGGGCGCCAACTGGCCGCAAGTCTTCATATTAATATTGGTGATCGATTGCAATTATTGCCGTTTGAGGCGCAGCCGACCGCACTTTTAAATCTGACCGTCAGCGGCATTCTTTCCAGCGGCGGTAATGAAGAAAACCAATTGATTGTGCCGTTATCAGCATTGCAAAAAAGCCTGAATCTCGGTGGGAAAGTGCAATCGGTGCGGGTTTCGGCGCTGACCGTGCCGGAAAACGACTTGTCACGCAAAGCGCGTGAAAATTTGGAAGCACTGGACGCCGAAGAGTATGATCGCTGGTATTGTACCGCCTATGTTTCTTCGATTTCCCACCAACTGGAAGAGGCGGTTTCCGGTGCGGTCGTGCGGCCGATTTGGCAAGTCGCCGCTTCGGAAGGGGTGGTTATTGAAAAAATTCAACTGCTGCTTGCGGTGGTTACGCTTGCCGCTCTGCTTGCTTCCTCAATGGGTATCGCTTCGCTGATGACCAGTAATATCATTGAACGCAGCAAAGAGATCGGGCTGATGAAAGCCTTAGGCGCATATCAATGGCAAATTAATCTGCTGTTTTATTGTGAAGCCGCCTTAAGCGGCATTCTCGGCGGGATATTCGGTTGCCTTGCCGGCTGGGGATTGGCACGCTTTATCGGCGAGGCGCTGTTCGGACAACCGCTTTCGTTTGCCTGGATTGTCGTGCCGTGCGTGCTGTTGCTGTCGGTGCTGATTGCTCTTGTCGGCACGTGGTTTCCGGCACACCGTATTGCCAAACTGTATCCGATAGAGGTGTTGTATGGGCGCTAATTCGGCAAAAAACAAGATGTTTTGGCGATTGGTATTCCGAGCGCTGCGCCTGCGTGTACAGCGTGTAGCGATTATTTTTGCGGCGCTGACGGTCGGCGCGGCGATTGTCACCGCCATGTCGGCGGTCTATTTTGATATTAATACCAAAATGAGTCAGGAGTTACGCACCTTCGGCGCAAATTTTTATATCGGCTCTCAACATCGCAATACCCTGTCGCAAACGGAATTCGAACAGATTATCGAGCATGCGCCGCCCGGCTTACTGAATGCCGCAGGGCCGTATTTATACGGCGTAGCCCGCAGTGAACTGGAAAAAATCGCGATCATGGGAGTTTGGTATGATACCATGCCGACGCTTGCCCCCTATTGGCAAATCAGCGGCCAACAAATCGGCGTCAATTTTGATCAGCGCAATGCGATGATCGGCAAAACACTGGCGGAGCGGTTACATCTCACCACTGGTGACGCTGTCACTTTAATCGGCAAACAACAGCAAAAACATCACTTCAATATTAAAGCGATTGTTGAGGCGGGTGATGCGACCGACAATATGTTAATCGTTAATCTGGAATTTGCCCAACAGTGGCTTGATAAACCGAATGAAATCAGCTATGCCCTGCTTAGCGTTAAAAATGAACAGGGGCAGGTGGAATCCTTTGCCGAGCAATTACGCCGTGATTATCCTGATCTGGAAATTCGCCCGATTCGTAAAGTATCAGCCTCCGAAGGGCAAATTTTGGATAAAATTAAAGGGTTTATGGGCTTGATTTCGTTAGTGATTCTGATTTTGGCCACCTTGTGCGTCAACACAACTCTGATTGCGATTATTGCCGAACGCGCCAAAGAATTCGCCCTGCAAAAAGCCCTCGGCGCAAAACGCAGCGATATTATCAAACAAATCACCACTGAAACGCTGCTGATTGCCGCCGGCGCAATGATTGCCGGCCTGATTTTAGGCTATATTCTGGCACAAATACTCGGGATTACCGTATTTAAATCCAGCATTGATTTGCGCTTGCCGGTGATTCCGATCACCGTGCTGCTTTCATTGATGGTGGCGGTCATTGCCGTGATTGTGCCGGCCCGACGGGCGCTACAAATTGAAACCGCCAATGTACTGAAAGGCGAATAAAATAACAGGACAAGATCATGACGGAAAGAAAACGGGTCATTGAAACCCAACATTTGTTCAAACGCTTCGGTCAAGTGACCGCACTTGACGATATCAGTATTCAGATTGCCGAAGGCGAATTTGTCGCGATTATGGGCGCGTCCGGCTCAGGCAAAACCACGTTGATGAACATTCTGACCTGTCTGGATACCGCCAGTGAGGGCAAAGTGATTCTCGACGGTGTCGATGCCGCCAAGCTCGACGAAGAGGAGCGACAACGTTTTCGTGCGGAAAAAATTGGATTAGTGTTCCAACAATTCCATCTAATCCCCTATTTGACCGCACTTGAAAACGTGATGCTGGCACAGCACTATCACAGCGTAACCGATGAAAATTCCGCCAAAGCAGTGTTGGCTCAAGTCGGGCTGGAGCACCGAATTGACCATCTGCCGAGCCAACTTTCCGGCGGGGAACAACAACGGGTTTGTATTGCTCGGGCGTTGGTAAATCGTCCTCCGGTGATTTTTGCCGATGAACCGACAGGTAACCTGGATGAAAAAAATGAAAACTTGATTTTGGCACTATTGACCGAACTCAATCAACAAGGCAGAACCATTGTCATGGTGACGCACAATCCCGAACTGGGAAAACTGGCAAACCGCACAATATTTTTACAACACGGCAAATTTTTACGTGAAGAGAAACACTAATGCGCACATACTCCCGCCTTCTTTTTTCCGCCTTGTTCGCCTTACTGATAACGGCGTGTGACGAACAACACGCCACTGTCGGACAAAACGCACCTGAACTGGCAACATTCAGCCTTCACGGCGAAACGGTGAAACTTGCCGATGCCGTCAAGCAAAAACCTCTGTTTATGACATTTTGGTCTGAAACCTGCGGCGGCTGTATTGCCGAAATGTTGGAATTACAACGTCTTCAACAGTTATACCCCGATAAATTGGATTTTTTGGCTATCAATATTGACGGCAAAGAGGCGGATACCGCCGCCGTTGCAAAACAGCGCGGCATAACGCTGCCGATCGTCAAAGATCAATTAGGCATCACCGCTGAACGTTACCAAGTGATCGGCACCCCGACATCGTTTTTAATCTCGCAAGACGGCGTTCTGCAACAAAAAATGGAGGGATTTGATCACGAAAATTTGCTAGCATTATTCCAAGAATAAACCATCTAGAAGGATTTAAACGTGCGTTTTCATATTTTCACCTTGTCGGGTTTGCTGGCTGCCGCATTGCTCACTGCCCAAAGTGCGGTTGCCGATGCCGATATTGCCAAAGGCAAACGCACCTATCAACAAACTTGTGCCATGTGCCACGGTCGTCATGCCGAAAAACAAGCGCTTGACACCTCAGCCGTCATTGCCGGTATGCCGCACACCGAGATTGTCATCGCATTGGAAAAACGAAAAAACGGCGAAATAGAAGGTGGAGGCAACACGGTTAAAGCCCGTCTCACTGAACAGGATATGCAAAATATTGCGGCTTATATCGAAACGTTAGGCAAATAAGCGAGAGAAACGGATGAAAACCATCGGCGTTATCGGCGGCATGAGCCCGGAAAGCACCGCACTTTACTATTCAAAAATTAATCGTGGCGTCAATTTGTATTTGGGCAAAAACCATAGTGCCGATTTGCTGTTGCACAGTGTCGATTTTGAAACCATTGTTGAGTTACAAAAAAACGGCGAATGGGTGCAAGCAGGCCAATTATTGGCACAAAGTGCGGTTATGCTGGAAAAAATGGGTGCCGACGGTTTATTACTCGCCGCATAAATAATAGTCGTCATCAACGTGAAAGCATAGGCAGCCGTTTCATTCACGCTCTGTACCAATACCGAATTTAACTCACCGGAACGAAATCCATTCAAAATAACCAACGACACTCTGCGCAGCTTGTTATCCAAAATAGTTCGAAGTTGATACACCGCTAAATTTGAATAACCTTTGGTATCATATTGATCTGAAAATAATCTTAATCCAGCACTGAAAGCCAACAGTAACAAAACAACTATAGTATGAATATAAATTGATTCGGTATTATTGCTTTCCATCGACAAAAATAATGGATATTCACAGCCGATGTTATCCGACTTTAATCGCTATCCTGATTCCGAATTACATAATTTTTCGAGAAAATGAAACAGGAAAAATATCAATTTACGTATCACTTTTTTGGCCAATTACAACAAAAGAAAATTATTCAAAATGATTTTCCGATAGCATTAATTGATATGTTTATTCGCAGAATTGACGACTTGATTAAAAATCCGATATTGATACAGGCTTATCATGGACAAGAATCCCAACTATACGAAAATGCCATTCAATTATTAATGTATGGTATTGCGCATAAAAAACCATTTCCTGACAAAATTTGATTTTTACATTCAATCGTTTTATCCTAAAATCAAGCAGTTAATTTAATCAATAACAGGAAGGTGTTAAATGGAAACCAAAGATATTGAGAACATCGAACTGACTTACCTCACCCTGAACGACTATCAAGAGCTGAAAGAAGCGATGATCAGCGCCTACTCGTTGTTGCCAAATGCTTATTGGAGTGAAGATGAAATCACGCGCTTAATTGAAAAATTTCCTGAGGGACAGGTTGTTATAAAAATTAATGATTGTCTGGCCGGGTGTGCTCTGTCGATTATTGTTGATTATAATAAATACGGTGATAACCATACTTATCAAAAAATCACCGCCAATGATACCTTTGATTCCCACACCGACAAAGGCGATATTCTGTACGGGATTGACGTGTTTATCAAACCGGAATTTCGCGGTTTACGTTTAGGACGGCGTTTATATGACTATCGCAAAGATTTATGCGAAAAGCTGAATCTAAAAGGTATTTCCTTTGGCGGACGGATTCCGAACTACCACAAATACGCCGATCAACTGACACCGAAAGCCTATATTGAAAAAGTACGCCGTAAAGAAATTGATGATCCGGTGTTGAATTTCCAAATGTCGAATGATTTCCACCCACGCAAAGTACTGAAAGGTTATCTTGAAGGCGATGTAGCTTCCAATGAATATGCGGTTTTAATGCGTTGGGACAATATCTACTATGAACCACCGAGCGATTTGGCGACCCAAAACAAAAAAGATATTCGACTTGGCTTAATTCAGTGGCAAATGCGCCCCTATCGCAACGTGGAAGAACTCATGCAACAGGCGGAATATTTTATTGATGCCGTTTCCGGTTATCACTGTGATTTCGTGCTGTTTCCCGAATTTTTCAATGCCCCGTTAATGGCAAAATACAACCGCTATTCCGAACCGGAAGCGATTCGCAAACTGGCGCAATATACCCAAGATATTGTCGGCAAATTCGAAGAATTGGCAATCAGCTATAATGTGAATATTATCACCGGCAGTATGCCGGAAATCAAAGCGGAACATCTGTACAATGTGGGCTACCTCTGCCGCCGTGACGGCAGCACCGAGCGCTTTGAAAAACTGCATGTTACCCCCGACGAGGCAAAAATCTGGGGCATGGTCGGCGGAACACAGTTGAAAACCTTTGACACCGACTGCGGAAAAATCGGGGTTCTGATTTGCTATGATGTGGAATTCCCGGAACTCAGCCGTTTGCTGGCGGATCAAGGCATGGAAATTCTATTTGTCCCGTTCCTGACCGACACCCAAAACGGCTTCTCCCGTGTGCGCCACTGCGCCCAAGCACGGGCAATTGAAAACGAATGTTTTGTCGCCATCGCCGGCTCGGTCGGTAATTTGCCGAACGTCCACAACATGGATATTCAATATTCACAATCCATGATATTCACCCCATGTGACTTCGCCTTCCCAACCAACGGTGTTAAAAGTGAAGCTACGCCAAATACCGAAATGGTACTAATCGCAGATGTCAGTATTGATGAATTGCGTGAACTGCACGAGTTCGGCAGCGTGCGTAACCTCAAAGATCGGCGTAATGATTTGTATCAGTTGCGCTGGAAGAAAAAATAACGGCAAAAACAAAAAGTGCGGTTAATTTTAAACCGCACTTTTATCCTTTTGTCAAACACTATAAATTATTTAAATCCAACACATCGGTCATATCGAATAAGCCGTGATTTTTGTTTTGTAACCATTTCGCGGCTCGCACGGCGCCATTGGCAAAAGTCATGCGGCTGGAGGCTTTGTGGGCGATTTCTACCCGTTCACCTTCGTCGGCAAACCAAACGCTGTGTTCACCGACCACATCGCCGGCACGAATGGTGGCAAAGCCGATTTCGTCACGTTTGCGTTCGCCGGTGATGCCTTCACGGGCAAAAACGCCGTGTGTTTTCAGATCGCGCCCCAACGTTTTTGCGATATGCTCCCCCATTGAAAGTGCGGTGCCGGACGGGGCATCGACTTTGTGTCGGTGGTGTGCTTCGATCACTTCAATGTCGCAATAATCCCCCATCACTTTGGCGGCTTTTTCCAATAGCTTGAATACTAAATTCACGCCTACGCTGTAGTTGGAAGCAAACACAATACCGATTTTTTCCGCCGCTTGTGCAATCGCTTGTTTGCCGGCATCGTCAAAACCGGTGGTGCCGATAACCATTTTTTTATGATTGGCAACACAAAAATCAATGTAACACAACGTCGCTTCAGGACGCGTGAAATCAACTAATAAATCAAATTGATCTTCCACTGCTTCTAGGTTATCGCTGATTTGTATGCCGAGCTTACCAACACCGGCCAATTCTCCGGCATCTGTCCCCACAAGACTGGAGCCGGCACGCTCTAACGCTGCGCCCAATACAACGCCGTCAGCATTATTCACGGCTTGAATCAATTGGCGTCCCATTCTGCCGCCTGCGCCGGCGACAGCAATACGTAAATCTGTCATCTTATCCCTCACTTTTTTGTCTATAAACAGAAGTAATCAATACATGAACGGTAATTTCTTCCCGATCATGAAATAAATGTTTAGCTTGAATGCGGTGAGTTAATCCCTGTTTGTTTAAATCGTCACTGAGTTTTTGCAGACATGACCGCACTTCTTGATAACGTTTTTTCATCGGCAGTTTTAGATTAAAAATCGTTTCTTTGCACCAAGCGTGAATCAGCCATTTAGTCATCAATGCGGTAATACGAGCCGGTTGTTCCACCATATCGCAGACTAGCCAGTCGATTTTAGTGCGTTTCGGCGGCTGAAATTTAAATCCATCTTCAGGACAATGATCAACTCGCCCTGTTTCCATTAATGACGGTGCAATTTTGCCGTGATCGACCGCATAAACAAACATACCGCGCTTGACCAATTGATATGTCCAACCACCCGGGCAAGCGCCCAAATCAACCGCTTTAACTTGATCGTTCATGCGTTGTTTTTCTTCTTTTTCACCGAGGAAAGTCAAAATCGCTTCTTCCAGCTTCAAGGTTGAGCGGCTCGGTGCATCACTCGGAAATTTCAACCGTGGAATGCCCATAAAGTGCGGTGCGTGATTGTTGTTATACGAATAACCGACATAGCAACTGTCGTTGGCAAGAAACAGAATATGCAGCGTGACGCCGTTGCCGTTTACTTCACGGAAATTGAGAAAACCGCACTTTTTCAACTGTTGGCGCAACGGTACGGTAAATTTACGACAAAAAGTAGACAGCGCTTTGGCTTCATTGGTGTCGGCGGTTTCCACCCACAGCTCGGTACTGAGTTTAAGATTCAGGTTATCGTTATGTTGTTGATATTGCGCTATAATCGGACGGATTCGATCGTCCGGCGGCAGCGCTGTCAGCAAATCGGAAACCACTATCATTTGACGGGCAAAAATCAATTGTTGAAACGGAATCTCCTGCGCCAGTCGATCCGCTTCGTTTTCTTGATAACATTCAAAAATAACATAACCACTGTTTTCCGCCACTCTGGCAAAGCCATATATGCCCAAATCGCCCGCTTTTTCGCTGATTTCGGCCGCCAGTTCTTTTTCAAAGCCGATTCGGCAATATAATGCTAATTTATTCAAAATATTAATCTCTCGTTTTCAGGCTGCCGGCAATGCTGATGAACGTCAATGCTCCCCAACCGATTAAAAAGGCTACGCCGCCGATCGGCGTAAACCACGCCAGGGTTTTGATGCCGGTTAATGCCAATCCGTATAAACTGAAAGAGAAACACAGAATGCCGACGGCCCAGCCGTAGCCGATCCAGTTTAGCCCTTTGCGGCGGCACGCCGGCGCCGGTTGATGTTGGGTTGCCGTGACAAACAGCCCTAAGCCCAGTAAAGCGAGGGTATGGAAAAACTGGTATTTCAAGCCTTTTTCAATCCAGTCCAGTTGTAAAAAGGTCAAGTGCGGTTCCAGTCCGTGCGCAGTAAAGGCGCCGAATGCCACACAGAAAAAGCCGCTGATGGCGGCAAAAGTTAGAAAACGGTTTCCCATAAATTATCCTCAAAGTGCGGATCAGTGATGTTGTTGAATATGTTCGATGATCCAATTGATAAAGGCGACAGTCTGCATTTTATCCGAATAATTCGGATGATACACCACATAAAACGATTTCGGATCGGTGACATCGGTTGAAAACACCTCTTTCAGCGAGCCGTCGATAATATATTGCTGTGCCAGAATTTTATTCGCCAATACAACGCCCTGCCCGTGTAATGCCGCTTGTAGCGCCATAAACGTGTGGCTGAACACCGCACCGTGCTGAATATTAATATGCTTTAATTGCAGATGCGCCGCCATACTCTGCCAGTTTTCACGGGTGTGAATATGCAGTAAATTGTGATTTGCCAACTCGTTCAATTGCGTGAGCGGCTTGTGCTGCAACAGTTTCGGTGCAGCAAAAATGGATAGCCGCCCTTCAAGCAAACGCTGGCTTTTCAGCCCTTTCCAATCGCCTTTACCGTAGAAAATCGCCACATCGGCATCCGCCAGAATATCACTTTCATCATAATCAAACCCCTGAATATTCACTTCAATATCCGGATACAAGCGGTTAAATTCGCTTAATTGCGGCACTAACCATGCCAAGCCGAAAGTCTGCGGCACTTTAATGGTCAGTTCCTGCTCATGCCGGCTGCTTTTCAATTGGTCGGTCACATCGGCCAAGCGGCGTAAAATCACCTTAATTTCATGAAAATAGGCGCTGCCTTGCTCGGTCAGTGCCAAGGCGCGGTTTTTGCGGATAAAAAGCCCGATGCCCAAAAAATCTTCCAGCAGTTTAATTTGGTGGCTGACGGCGGCTTGGGTGACAAACAATTCGTCTGCGGCTTTGGTGAAGCTTAAATGGCGAGCGGCCGATTCAAACGCTTTTAGTGCATTTAACGGGGGTAAACGTTTATGCATAAACTATCCTGTCGTTAAAATCGCATAAGTAAAACTTATGCGAACGATAAAAAAATATAAATTGTTACTCTGTACGGCAAAACCTAAAATGGCGGCATTGCTTAAGCAACATAACGTTGTTTTTAAGTATGATGTTGTGTTTTATCTAGTTCACTAGATTTGAGTTTACTGTTAACTTCCTGTATATATTCAAACCGATTTGGTTTATCGGCCGCTCTGAATAAGAGCGGCTTTTTTATGCCTGCCATTCTAGCATAAAGAAATGTGTTTCCCCTATCCTCCCGCCGCTTGTTATGCTAAATTTTTAATCCCGTTGTCTTCCGAGAACCCTTTGATGAATAACCAAAACCCGCCTCAATATTTGATTTGGCAGTTGAAAAATCTGACGTTGAACCTCAATAAAGCGTTGGATCAGCGCTTACAGCAAGAGGGGCTGACATTATCGCAAGCGCGTGTGATGTTGCTACTGTTTGCGGAAAACGGGCAAAGCCAAAGCCGTTTGCTGAAACAGCTGCAAATCGAGTCGTCATCGATGACCAAAATTATCGATTTGCTGGAACGTAAGCACCTCGTAATCAGAAAAGACAATCCCCGTGATGCACGGCGTAAAAATATCTTTTTGACCAAGCAGGGACAGCACAAAGAAGCCTTTATTCGTCAACTGCTGCAACAGTTTGAAGCGGACTGGCTCAGCCCGCTCTCGTCCGCCGAAATCCGGCAATTGCAAGACTTGTTACAAAAAATTCAGCCGGAACCAAATTAATGATTGATTTGGCAGAAAAATAAGATAAAAATGTTTTATCCGGTTTACATAAAAAGAGTTAAGGAAAAACAATGAGTGACGTTTCATTAGATTGGGCCAACTTAGGCTTTGGCTATATCAAAACCGATTTTCGCTATATCGCCCACTGGAAGGACGGCAAATGGGGCGGCGGCAAGCTGACCGACGACAATGTGCTGCATATCAGCGAAGGCTCGACCGCACTTCACTACGGACAACAATGCTTCGAAGGGTTGAAAGCTTACCGTTGCAAAGACGGCAGCATTAACCTGTTCCGCCCCGATGAAAATGCCAAACGGATGCAACGCAGCTGCCGTCGCCTGTTAATGCCTGAAGTTCCGATCGAGATGTTTGTCGAGGCGTGCAAACAAGTGGTCAAAGCCAATGAAAAATTTGTCGGACCTTACGGCAGTGGTGCGACCCTCTATCTGCGCCCGTTTCTGATCGGTGTCGGCGACAATATCGGTGTTCATGCGGCGCCGGAATACATTTTCTCGATCTTCTGCTGCCCTGTCGGCGCCTATTTTAAAGGCGGCATGAAACCGACCAACTTTATTGTGTCCGATTATGATCGTGCCGCACCGCAAGGCACAGGCGCCGCCAAGGTAGGCGGAAATTATGCTGCCAGTCTGTTGCCGGGTAAAGATGCCAAAGCGCGTAATTTCGGCGATTGTATCTATTTGGATCCGACAACGCACACCAAAATTGAAGAAGTCGGTTCCGCCAATTTCTTCGGTATTACCAAAAACAGCGAATTTGTGACCCCGTTATCGCCGTCTATTTTGCCGAGTATCACTAAATATTCGCTGCTCTATCTGGCTGAAAACCGGCTGGGATTAAAGGCGATTGAAGGCGATGTCTATATTGATAAGTTGAGCGATTTTGTTGAGGCCGGCGCTTGCGGCACTGCGGCGGTAATCACTCCGATCGGCGGCATTCAAAACGGCGATGATTTCCATGTGTTCTATTCCGAAACCGATGTCGGCCCGGTGACTCAACAACTCTATCATGAATTAACCGGCATTCAGTTCGGCGATGTCGACGCCCCTGAAGGCTGGATTGTAAAAGTCGCCTAATCTGCGCATTGCCCGCCAAACCGCACTTTATCGACTAAACATCAAAGTGCGGTCAACGAATTTTTATCAAAAAATAATCTTGTATTGCAGTGAAAATATTGCGCTCATTTGTTTCAAAAATGTTTAATAAGAGAGCAACTTTATCATCTCATTCACAGTAAATTTTCCCTATTGTTAAAAATCTTACAGTATTTAGTAATATCTACCCCATAATCGTTAATTTCTGTTGACCCGCTTTCCGTTTTTTTGTTATATCTATCACAGATTCTAAATTTTAAAATTGACTTTCTGAATAAGGAACAAACTATGATTCAGCAGTATAGCGAAATGCGTAATAACGTCAGCATGTTGGGGCGATTTTTAGGTGAAACCATCAGCGATGCGCAAGGCAGTGATATTCTTGATTTAATCGAAAATATTCGGGTGCTTTCCCGAAACTCTCGAGCCGGCAACGACAAAGCACGGCAAGAACTGCTGGAAACGCTTGCCACTATTTCTAACGATAATATTATTCCGGTTGCGCGCGCTTTCAGCCATTTTCTGAATCTGACCAATATTGCCGAACAATATCAGACCATTTCCCGTCATCATGACGATTTGGAATCCAGCCGACGTTCAATCGGCAGTCTGTTCAGCAAGTTGAAGGCACAAGGCATCAAGCAGGAAGAGGTGCTAAGTGCGGTTGACAATTTGTTGATTGAATTGGTGCTGACCGCACACCCGACGGAAGTGACCCGCCGCTCGTTAACGCACAAACACGTTGAAATCAATAAATGCCTAAGCAAATTGGAACATTCCGATTTAACCGTGAAAGAACGCACCGCTATTGAACGGCGCTTGCTGCAATTGATTGCCGAAGCTTGGCACACCAACGAAATCCGCACTCAGCGCCCGACACCGTTCGAGGAAGCGAAATGGGGTTATTCCGTGATTGAAAACAGCCTGTGGACTGCCGTGCCGATGTTTTTGCGCCAATTGAACGACAGCAGCAAAGAGCATTTAAACGTGACATTGCCGGTTGATTTTACACCGGTCAAATTCTCTTCTTGGATGGGCGGAGACCGAGACGGCAACCCGTTTGTTACCAGCACCGTGACCCGCAGCGTATTAAATCTGGCGAGAGCTAAAGCGGCAGAATTATTTTTAGAAGATATTAAATTATTATCCGACGAATTATCGATGGTTGAAGCCACCGAGGAATTTAAAGCCAAATACGGCGAACATCAGGAACCGTACCGTTATATCGTTAAAGATCTGCGTGCCAAACTGAAATTAACCCAAAATCACTATAACGACTTGTTGGCGGATCGCCAGCCGCGTACCACCGCCGAACAGATCATTACCAAAAACGAACAACTGTGGGAACCGCTGTTTGACTGCTACACTTCCCTTTCCAAGTGCGGTATGCGGATTATCGCCAACGGCTTGCTGTTGGATACGTTGCGCCGTATCCGCTGCTTTGGTGTGACGTTGTCACAGCTGGATATCCGTCAGGAAAGCACTCGCCACAGTATGGCGATTGCAGAAGTCACCCGTTATATCGGATTGGGGGATTATGCGCAATGGAGCGAAGCGGACAAACAAGCCTTTCTGATCAGAGAACTGAATTCTCGCCGACCGTTGATTCCGATTGAGTGGTCGCCGAGCGAAGAAACCAAAGAGATTTTAGACACCTGTAAAGTGGTGGCGGAACAACACGAGGGTGTGATTTCAGCCTATGTGATTTCCATGGCAAAATTCGCTTCCGATGTCCTTGCGGTACACCTGTTATTGAAAGAAGCAGGCTGCACTAAAACGATTCCGGTCGTGCCGCTGTTTGAAACGCTGGAAGATTTGGACAATTCGCAATCGGTAATGGAAGAATTGTTTAATGTCGGCTGGTATCGCGGTTTTATCAATAATAAACAGATGGTGATGATCGGTTATTCCGACTCCGCCAAAGATGCCGGTATGATGGCGGCGTCATGGGCGCAGTATCGCGCGCAGGAAGCATTGGTCAATTTGTGCGAAAGACTGCATATTGAACTGACCTTGTTCCACGGTCGCGGCGGTACAATCGGCCGCGGCGGTGCGCCGGCACACGCCGCCCTGCTTTCACAACCGCCAAAATCCCTGAAAAACGGTTTGCGCGTCACTGAACAGGGCGAAATGATTCGTTTTAAACTGGGCTTGCCGCAAGTCGCCATCAATAGTCTGGAACTCTATGCCAGTGCCATTCTGGAAGCCAACCTGTTACCGCCGCCGGAGCCGAAAACAGAATGGCGCGGTATTATGGACGAACTCTCGGTTATCTCTTGTGATATTTACCGCAACATTGTGCGTGAACAACCCGATTTCGTACCGTATTTCCGCTCCGCCACGCCGGAACAGGAATTATCGCGCTTGCCGTTGGGCTCACGCCCTGCCAAACGTAACCCGAAAGGCGGAGTCGAAAGTCTGCGTGCCATTCCGTGGATTTTTGCTTGGATGCAAAACCGCTTAATGCTGCCTGCTTGGTTGGGCGCCGGCGCGGCGATTCAACAGTTGCTGGATAACGGCAAAAGTGCGGTGGTGGAAGAGATGTGCCGGAGCTGGCCGTTCTTCTCTACCCGTATCGGCATGTTGGAAATGGTATTCAGTAAAACCGATTTGTGGCTGACGGAATATTATGATCAGCGTTTGGTCGAACCGACTTTATGGCGCTTGGGCAGCGCATTGCGCCAACAATTGCAAGCCGACGTGAAAACGTTATTGGAGCTGTCACATAAAGATCAGTTGATGGACGATTTACCTTGGGTCGCCCAATCAATTGCATTGCGCAATGTGTATACCGATCCGCTTAATCTGTTGCAGGTAGAACTGTTGCAGCGTCTGCGTCAACAGCCTGAAGAACAGCAGGATTCGCAACTGAATCAGGCGCTGATGATCACTATCACCGGCATTGCCGCCGGTATGCGCAACACCGGTTAATCAGAGGTTAACGTTTTCATCTTGATTGCCCCGTGATCTCTGATAACGGGGCTGTTTTTTATCTGATTGAGGAAAAGTGCGGTTAAAAATATTGGTTTTCAAACGCAGAAAAGGTATCCTAACCGCACTTTGATGACTGATAAGGAAACGATAATGCCAAACAAACTTGATCCTGACAGTGCGATTGATACCGCCTACGATATCTTTCTTGAAATGGCGGAAGAAAATCTCGATCCGGCGGATATTTTGCTGTTTAATCTGCAATTTGAAGAACGCGGTGCGGTGGAGATGGTCGAAACCGCTGAAAATTGGGACGAGGAAATCGGGGTATTAATCGATCCCGATGCTTATGCCGAAGTCTGGGTCGGCTTGGTCAACGACCACGATGAAATGGACGATATCTTTGCTAAGGTATTGATTTCACATGATCAGAATAATCCTGAATATCACGTTATCTGGAAAGAATAACACCACGCTATTCTTATTATACGGTGTCGGCACAATCCCATGCTCACACCGCTTCTCAAACCATTAATGAATGAAATTCATAAGGTCAATCAACTTACCCCACTTAATTGCACAAATCATTTACTGTTAGAATCCCCCTGTTTTAACAATACAGGGACTGTCAATGAAAAAATACACCACGCTGCTTGGCTTGACATTCAGCATAACAACCGCTGCTTTCGCCCATGCCGTTCAACACTATACCAATACGATCGGTATGGAATTTGTCGAAATTCCGGCCGGCACATTCCTGATGGGATCCGCCGCTGATGATCCGCAGGCATATGATGTAGAAAAAGCACAACACCAAGTGACGATCAGCAAGGCGTTTTATATCGGTAAATACGAAGTAACTCAGGCCGAATGGGAAAAAATTATGGGTGAGCCCCCTTATCAGCGCACTCGTTCCAACCCTTATTATCAACTGCCGGGCATGAAAGAGCGGATCACACGTCCGAATCATCCTGCAACGGTATCTTGGAACGATGCCCAAGCGTTTTTAAATCGGCTCAATCAGCTTGACGCTGACCATCACTACCGTTTACCGACTGAAGCGGAATGGGAATATGCGGCGCGAGCCGGCAGCCAAACCGCCTATTCTTTCGGCGATAACGAGCAAGAACTCGGAAATTATGCTTGGTTCGGTGAGGATTTCAGCCGTGGCGGCACACACCCTGTCGGGCAAAAACGCCCTAATCCGTGGGGTCTGTATGATGTACACGGAAATGCTTGGGAATGGGTTAATGACTGGTTTACGTCACGCCACTCCCCTACCGCCCAAACGGATCCGCAGGGCGCACCGTCCGGCAGGGATAAAACCGTGCGCGGCGGCAGTTGGCACAACACTGCCACCAGCTGGCGCAGTGCGTTTCGCAAGCCTTACAGCCCCGATTATCGCGGCATCAGTATCGGTTTTCGTATTGTGATGGAAAAATAATCCAACTTATTTACAACATATTAGGATCAAAAATGAAAGAGATTATCGTCATTGTCGGCTCAGGCGCTATCGCTCAAGCCATTGCCCGCCGTATCGGCGCCGGCAAACATATTTTATGTGCTGATTTACACGCCGAACAGGCTGAGAAAGCGGCTGAAACATTACGAACCGCCGGCTTTGAATGCAGTAGCGCACAAGTCAATATCACGGATCGTCCGTCACTTACCCGACTTGCCGAACAAGCGGCAACGCTGGGAAAGGTTAAATATGTTGTCAATTCAGCGGGCGTGTCGCCTTCGCAAGCACCGGTTGACATGATTCTGAACGTAGATCTATACGGAACGGCACTGTTTTTGGAGATTTTCGGTAACGTTATTGCGCAAGGCGGCTGTGGGATTGTGATTGGTTCACAATCCGGTCACCGTTTGGCGGCGCTCACCCCGGAGCAAGATCGCTTGCTTGCCGTAACGCCGAGTGATGCGCTTTTGGCATTACCGATGCTGGCGGAGATCAACGATACCCTGCTCGCTTACCAAACCGCCAAACGCGGCAACAGCCTGCGGGTTCAAGCCGAAGCCGTGCGCTGGGCGGAACGGGGGGCAAGAGTGAATTGTATCAGCCCCGGCATTATCCATACTCCGCTTGCCAATGACGAGCTGAACGGCGAACGTAAAGCGTTCTACCGAAATATGCTTGCCAACCAGCCTGCAAAACGTGGCGGCACGCCGGACGAAGTCGCGGCATTGGCGGCATTAATCATGGGACAAGAAGGCGGCTATATCACCGGTGCGGATTTCTTGATTGACGGCGGCGCAACGGCAACATTTTTCTATGGCGCATAACGCTATCGCCGAATAGGCAAGTGCGGTATTACATCAAATGTAATACCGCACTTTTATCGTTTGACGGGATTATCTGTTTAGCGCACTGTCTGCAAATAGCCCAAACGTTCGATATTGGTCATAAAATCGGATAAATCCAGTTTTTCAGGCTGATACAAATACGGTATTTGCCCCAGCAGCGGCGCATCAATTTTAAGGCGGAGCAGCTCGATAATGGCGCTGTAATTGCTTAAACCCGGATTAATCCGATTCGCCACCCAGCCGATCAGCGGCACACCGCTCTTTTCAATCGCCTGCACCGTCAATAACGCGTGATTGATGCAGCCTTCCTTGATCCCCACCACCAGCACCACCGGCATCTGCTGCTGTACCACCCAGTCGGAAAAATCCAAAGTGCGGTTTATCGGGGTCAGCCAGCCGAATGTCCCTTCAACCAACACCGATTGATAACGCGAAGTCAAGCGTTGCAAATCACTGTTGAGCTTTTCAATCCGAATAACCTGCGGTTGCTCCAAAAATTCGTTTAAGCCGGGTTCTTGCTCCAACGGCATGGTATAACTGTTAATATCATGGTACTGCAACGGTTGCGCACTGCTTTCCAACAATGTTAAAACATCACCGTTTTGCTTCCCGTTTTGTGCCGCCGGCGTATCTAAATAGGGATGATAGCCGCCGTCACCGCAGGCAATCGGTTTATAGCCGACAATTTGGCATCCCTGTTTTTGCAGCGCCTGAATAATCGCTCGGCTCGCAACCGTCTTGCCAACACCGGTATCCGTGCCGGTGATAAAAAAACAACTCATAATTTTCCCTCTCTATTCGCTATACGGGAAAATTCTAAGCAAAAACGAAAAGTAATTTATTGAGCTAACACAAGTTTTCGGTAGATAGATCCAAATCAGCGCACCAGATTGGCAAATAATTCGCCGTTATACAGTTTTTGCTTAATGGCCGACGATGCAATCGCCGGATCATTCCAACTGAATTTTGAGGTGATGATCTCTACCTGCTGCTCGTCGGACAGCAACGCATCTTGTAATTTCAGTGCCAGCCGTTGCAAAAACAGATCTTTAACCGATAATAAACGGGTGTTAATCATGATTTTTTCAGAAGCAAAAATATTAGTCAGATACATCAGCAAATAAGAGACATTGTCCGCCAGATGATGAATGATTCTGACCGCTTCGCCGTTTCCTTGCTGTGCCTGTTCACACAGGAAACGAATTTTACTTTCATCGTTCGGCAAATCGTTCGGCAAATCGTTCGGCAACAATAAATCGACCAACTGATAGATCGCTTTATTACTGACTTGGTTATACAGATAATGCCTTTCCATTTCCGGCACATCAAACGCAATGCTGTCGCTCAGCTCACTGATTTTCGGCAACGACACTTTGTCGATATTCATGCGTTTCTGTTTCTCGTTTTTTATCATTTTGCCTTCGCTCAGCACACTGATATTGATAGCATCGTCAAACTGCAAAAAAATCACGTTATCGCAATTAATCGCATTGCCCAAATGGCTTTCGGCGAAGGTCCACATCGAAAAATGTTCCGCCACGATAATCGGGAATTTAAACCCTGCCTGTAGTGCTTCCTGCAAATCCGGATTGAGTTCTTCCGAGCCGAGGTAAACCCGCTTCTCAAACTTGTCGATCCGGCCGAGAATACAGAGTGAACAAGCCAGAATATGGTTGGTCTCTTCATGATATTTTTTCAGAAATGCCTGAATAGCGTTGCCGATAAATGCTTCCAACGTTACGTTTTTATCCAACGCCACCTGAAGGTGCCGAACCAATTTTCCGTTAAGCTCGCATAAACTGATATCCAAGCTTTTTTCACTCAACGTTACCGCCAGATAGTGCCAATAAAACGGAGACAGACAAATCCCGACCGCAGGGCGACCGCGGACAATGGTATTTTGTACCGCTCTTTCAATCACAAACTGCGAATTGATCAACTCTCTGGTCAGATTGGTGATACTGGCCGGAGCAAATCCTGAAATTTTGGATAAATCAATCCTTGAAATCAGTTCAAACTGTTCGATTAAACGATATATTGACCCTAAATGCTGTAAATTTATACGGTTAACACCTTCTTGTTTTAGTTTTGGCATATGTTCTCTTCTTCCAATAACATTCACGGCAGTGACGCCGTTTTTAACAGCCTCTTTTATACGCATTTATTTATTTAATTACAATAAGATATTGTCAAATATGCTAATCAGCTCACGATTTCGAAAGAATCTTCGACCCAATAAATATTCTCTAACCCGTTATCGTAAAGCGGTTTATTTCCTTTGTTACACATTGTATTTTCGTCCGGAATCAGTAAACTAGAGCGAACGTTTATCTTTATCTGATTTGAGGAAAAAATGGCTAAAATTTCATCTGTAAATGCTGTTTTGCAAGGGAAAATCTCCGTAGGCGAAACAATTACCGTGCGCGGCTGGATTCGAACCCGCCGCGACTCCAAGGCGGGATTCTCTTTTTTGGCGGTCTATGACGGCTCTTGTTTTGATCCGATTCAAGCGATTGCCGGCAACCATCTTGCCAATTATCAGGACGAAGTGTTAAACCTGACCGCCGGTTGTTCCGTTATTGTTACCGGAACCGTGGTAGAATCACAAGGGCAAGGGCAATCCGTTGAATTACAAGCACAAGATGTCACGGTCACCGGCTGGGTAGACGATCCGGAAACCTATCCGATGGCAGCCAAGCGCCACAGTGTCGAATATTTGCGCGAAGTGGCGCATCTGCGCCCGCGTACTAATCTCATCGGCGCCGTTGCCCGTGTGCGCCACTGTTTGGCACAAGCAATCCACCGTTTTTTCCATGAACAAGGCTTTTATTGGGTGGCGACGCCGGTGATCACCGCCTCGGATACCGAAGGTGCCGGCGAAATGTTCCGTGTTTCAACCTTGGATTTGGAAAATCTGCCGCGTGGTGATGACGGACTGGTGGATTTTAAACAGGATTTCTTCGGTAAAGAATCCTTTTTAACCGTTTCCGGCCAGCTAAACGGCGAAACATATGCTTGTGCGCTCAGTAAAATCTATACCTTCGGCCCGACTTTCCGTGCGGAAAATTCCAATACTACCCGCCATTTGGCGGAATTTTGGATGGTGGAACCGGAAGTGGCGTTTGCCGATCTGGCGGACAATGCCGCTTTAGCGGAAGCGATGCTGAAATATGTGTTCAAAGCGGTGTTGGAAGAACGTGCCGATGATCTGAAGTTCTTTGCCGAACGTGTCGATAAAGACGTCATCACCCGGCTGGAAAAATTTATTGCCTCCGATTTCGCCCAAATCGACTATACCGATGCGATCGATGTGTTGCTGAAATCCGGCAAACATTTTGAATTCCCGGTGGAATGGGGTATCGACTTGTCGTCCGAACACGAGCGCTATCTGGCGGAAGAATATTTCAACTCCCCAGTCGTGGTGAAAAACTATCCGAAAGACATCAAGGCATTCTATATGCGTCTGAATGACGACGGCAAAACTGTTGCCGCCATGGACGTGTTGGCGCCGGGAATCGGTGAAATAATCGGCGGTTCACAACGTGAAGAGCGCTTGGAAGTGCTGGATCAACGCTTAGCCGACATGGGACTCAACAAAGAAGATTACGGGTGGTATCGCGATTTGCGCCGTTACGGCAGCGTACCGCACGCCGGTTTCGGTCTGGGTTTCGAGCGTCTGATTGTTTACGTCACCGGCGTACAAAATATCCGCGATGTTATCCCGTTCCCGCGTTATCCGCGTAACGCATCATTCTAATTCGAAGCAAGCATTGCTCGATATAATCATCCCCACTACGGTGGGGATTTTACTATCTCAATAATCTTTCGCCGTATTCATAAACCTGCTGCAATAATGCCATTTTTTCAGGATTATCATGGTGTAATGCGGCAAGCTCCTGCAATGCTTGCGCAAACGCCGCTGCATTCTGTTCCAATTTCAACATGCGGTATTTTTGCCATTTAATCTGTTCGGCACGATTGAGGGAAGGATAAAAATGGCGGGCCCGATAGTGAAACAATAATTCAGGAATACGTTTATCCTCGAATGTTAAATCAGGATTTTTTAATTGCTCGGTATCCAGTCTGCGCAAAATTTGCAAATTGCGCTTATCGGCATCACTGAAAAAACCGTCATAAAGTGCGGTTTCGACATTAATGTCTGCCGGATAATCACGTTGCTCGCTAAAAATCGAGATGACTTTGTCCCGAATTTCAAACGATTGCTGTAACAGCTGTAAATTTTGCCGGCATTTTTCCCGATCGATGCCCAATCGTTGCGCATTTTGCGGTAATAAGGTTTTTTCCGGGGCGACAATCGGACATTTGTTGATATGTACCAATTTTAACGGCACAGGCAAAATATTCTGCCGTTCCAAATCTGTTTTTTTGCTGTATAACCGCACGCTGAGGGTTTCAGCATTCAGCGCCAATAAATCACTTAAATCGGCACTTAAATCACACACAATCACCGCATTATTATTGCTCGGATGCCACGCCAGCGGCGCAACAAGTGCGGTATTGCCGCGATAGTTGCCCAACATGCCGGAAACATGCACCAACGGCATCATTTCGGCGGTATCAATCAGTTTTTCGACCGCTCTTTTGTTGCGTAAATTGAAGAAATAATCAAACAACCGCGGTTGTTTTTGCTTAACCAGCTTCGCCATCGCAATCGTGGCATACACATCCGCCATCGCATCATGTGCATTTTCGTGTTCGATGCCGTTGGCTTTGGTCAGGCGATCCAACTTGAATGACGGCAGCCCTTCATCATAAACCCAGTTAATTCCCTCCGGCCGTAACGCATAACAGGCGCGCAGCACATCAAGCAAATCCCAACGTGAATTACCGTTTTTCCAACTATATTCATAGGGATCGATAAAATTACGGAAAAAGGTGTAACGGGTCATTTCGTCATCATAACGAATATTGTTATACCCCATAACGCAGGTGTTCGGCCGACTGAATTCCGCCAGAATCCGTGCGGCAAATTCCGGTTCGTCCATGCCCTGTTGATTGCACAATTGCGGCGTAATGCCGGTCACCATCACTGCCGCCGGGTGCGGCAGGTAATCCGTAGTCTGTTTACAATAAAACATCACCGGTTCACCGATGATGTTGAAGTCCTTATCGGTACGAATACCGGCAAATTGTGCCGGACGATCGCGCGACGGATCGATCCCGAAACTCTCAAAATCGTAAATAAAGAAACTGAAATCCGCCATCGCTTACGCCACCAGTTTATCCAAATAAAACAGACAAAAAATCGACACGATTCCCAAGACGATACCAATCGCATTGGCTTTATTGATTTTTTCTTTAAACAGCCAAGCGCCGGTCAATGTGCCTAAGCAGATCACACCGATATTCATGCCGGCAAACACCAAGGTCGGATTATCACTGTAGTTTTGATGTGCTTTGATATAAAACAAGATATTCATGAAATTCAGTGTGCCGAGCAGTAAGCCGCCTAACATACTTTTACCGTGCCAACGGGTTTGTTTAACCAATAAATAAATAAAAATCACACAAGCGGCAAGGCAAAATGAAACAAATAGCGTCAGCGGAAACGCCCCACCGGTTTTCGCCATTTGCTTAAACAGAATATCAATCACACCATAGCCGAGCCACACCAATAGCAAATTCAGCCAACCACGCCCTGCTTCAGGTTGCTTATCACTTTTTTTCCACAATAGGCATAAAAGTGCGGTAAACGCCAACACTAAACTGATCGCCCTACTTTGGATTAGAACCTCATTAAAAATGGTAAACGACGCTAAAATAGGCAAAAATAATGACAAGCGTTGCGCCGCATCAGATCGCACGATCCCCGCACTTTCCACCGCTCTTGACATCACAATAAACACCGTCGGCAACAAAATCCCCAGTGCCAGGAAAAGGTAGGCATATTCATTCTGCGCCACCACTTCACCCAACGACTGTCCGGCAAAATTCGGCTTTAAAAAATAATAACTCAGCCCGATTGCCATAATATAATTAAACGCAATCGCTTGAGTAATATTGATATTCTGCTTACGCGCCACTTTTAAAAAAACAGAAACAATAACGCTACAAAGAACGGCAATAGCGAGGTTGTGCATGGATTTTCCTTTTCTACCGATAAAGTCGGCTATGAATAAATTTTAAATTTGATGATTAAAGTGCGGTTAAAATATCCACTCTAACCGCACTTTTAACCCTACTCCGTTGCTCCGAACCCTCGCAAGCCGACCACATGAACGTATTCGTGATTATGGGCGATTTTACGGACTAATTTGTAGGTTGTGCCTTTTTCCGGACTGATGTTTTCCGGCGCGGCAATCAGAAGCTGCATATCCAAACGTTCGCACAGTTCAAACAACGTTGAAATGGATTTTGCGTCTAACCGGGCGGCTTCGTCGAGGAACAGCAAGCGGCACGGCAGAATATCTTTGCTGCGCATACGGCGTGATTCCTCTTCCCAGCTTTGCACCACCATTAACAAGATTGACATTCCTGTTCCGATCGCTTCCCCGGTGGATAATGCTCCACTTTCGGCGCGCAGCCAACCGTCTGCACCACGGTAGACTTCCACTTCCAGATCAAGATAATTACGGTAATCCAGTAATTCTTCACCGATGGTTTGCGCCGTGCGCTGCCCCATATCAAGGTGCGGGTTAACGCGTTGATACAATTTCGCCAACGCTTCAGAAAATGTCATTTGGTTGTTGTTGAATAAATCTTGATACTCGTCCCGCTCGCCCGACAAGGCATTCAGCAAAATGGCGTGGGTATCACGGATATTCACCACCAAGCGCACACTTTTTACCTGTCCGAACGCAATATTTTGCAAGCCCTGATTCAGCATACGGATGCGGTTTTGTTCACGCTGAATGGTTTTGCGCATGATATTGGCAACGCTTTCGCTACTGATCGCCAGTTTACGTTCACGATTGGTCAGCTCTTCGGTTAAACGGGAAAGCTCGATTTCCATTTGCTCGATGGCATCGATCGGATCATCTGTTTTGATAATATCCTGCCGAATCCGCTCACGCAGGTGCTGGTATACCGCAATGAAAAACCGCACTTTGTTTTCCGGTTTACGTGAATCCTCCGATAAACGCAGGCTGTCACGCAAATATTCGTTATCCGCCACCGCCGTGCGCAATGCCCCCAATGCCTTATCCGACATGGAACGCAATTCATCGGCGGAAAGATACGCCAGTTCACGTTTATTCAAGCGCCGTTCGACATCGCTGTTGCGCGATAAGCGCAGCACCACACACCAGCTGACTTTGGCGGCGACCACCAGTTCACGTTGGCTGCGATAATCCCGCTCTGCTTTACGAATGATCCGCACCAGATTTTCACTTTCCGATTCCAGCAAGGTCAGTTGTTTTTCCACATAACTGCGCCGTTGGCGACTTTGGGAAAGCGCTTGATGTAATTCCTCACGGCGTTGCAATGCACGTTGTTCTGCGCCTTCATCGGCACGACCGCCGATTTTATCCACCTCTTCCAACAGTTCCTGCAACATATGATTTTTAGCATCAAGTGAACTGCGCAATGAAATCTGCACTTGATTAAATTCAGCAAACTGTTTCTGTTTTTGTTGCATTTGATCGCGTTGCTGTTCCCGTTGCCGCTGTAATTGCGCCAAGCGTTGCCGCAATTGTTCATTCAGTTCGGAACCCTCGCTTTGCAGCTGTTGCTCGTAATCAAAATGCGCCCGACGCTGTAATACGTCGGAAAGCGCATAAAAACACTGCTGCGCCCGTTTTTGCTGATCAACCGTGGTTTGATAATCGTGCCTTAATGCATCATATTGCTGCGGATCACTTTGTAAAGCGGCGGCAATCGGCTCGAGCTGCTGCAATTGTTGTCCGAATTGGCGGATAAACTGCACGTCTTGTTCGGCAAGCAGCAGCTGTTCACGGTATTCCTCAATCCGATCTTGTAGCGTATCGTCCGCCAACAAGCCGAGTTGCGGCGATAATTTATTCAGCAGGCGTACCAATTCTTTACTGTCCGCCAGCTGCAACCGCACTTGCTGTTCACCGGCAACAAATTGATTTAATTCACGATCCAGTTCATTACGCTGCGCATTAATTCGCTTCATTTCCTGTTCCGGATTCGGCAAAAACGCCAATGCCAAATGCAACCCGACAAATTGGCTGAACTGCTGGTGCAAACGCTGGCATTTTTGTACGTCGAACGCCCGTTGGGCGTGCTGCTCGTTGACCGCTTCCAGTTCCGCCGTTAACGATTCCAAGCGTTTTTCACGCGCCGCACGTCCAAAGAGCGGTATTTCAGGAAATTTGGAATAGCGCACTTCCCGCTCGGAAACCTGCACCACCACGCCGCTTTCCAGTTCTTGCGCTGAAAAAACGTTATCGTCAAACGCCGCCGGATCGCCTTCAATCAGGTACAAATCGTCCGGACAATCGTCCAATTGTTGCAGCTGTTTTTTCACCGACCCCAAATCCCGCACTACAATCGCATGGCGTGCAGGGCCGTATAATGCCGAAAAGTACGGTGCATCTTCTAAGGGGACATCGTCATAAAGCTCCGACAACAATACGCCGCCGAAGCGTTCGGCCAAGGCGTTCAGGCGGGCATCTTCCGAACCGTCCGGCTGGCTCAAACGACTGATTTGTTGTTCCAGCTGCTGCTTTTTCAATTGCAGCTGATCGCGCTGCATGGTGTTTTCACGCTCTTTTTCCAGCTGTAACTGCATGAAATCCATCACGTCTTGGCTATCACCGAATGGCTGTCCGCTCTGCTCGCTCAGCCGCTCCAGCGCCGATTGCGCCGTCAGCCAGGCGGGCGCTTTACGCTCGTTTTCCTGATAAAGTGCGGTCAATTGTTCACGCTTTTGACGTAAAGCAGAACGGCTTTCGCCTTGTTCCGCTAAGTTATGGGTCAGCTCGTCAACCAAATCTTGTTGTTGCAGGTGAAACTCATCCAGTTCTTGCGAATCGCTCAGTTGCAAGCCGCTGCGTTGATTAAATTCCTGTAACAGCTGTTGTGCCGATTGCTGCGCCATTAAACGCTGTTCCAATTCGTTTAACCGGCTGCGCAACCCGACCGCACTTTGTGCCTGCGCTTTTTGTTGCGGATATTCCGCCAACAAGGTTTTTGCCTGTTCCCAAGCGGCGTTGCGCGGAATTTCACCCACAATAGCCGTCAGCAAGCGGTAGGCTTTGTCAAATTGCGATTTTGCGGCGTCCGACACTGAAAGCCGCTGCTCCAATTGCAGCACGTTTGATGTCAGTTCTTCCACCTGTACTTCGAATTCTTCATGGTACTGTTCGATATTTTTCAGCGATAATTCATTTAAGCCGCACACCTCTTTAGCTTTTTCCAGCGCTTTTACCGCTTGCTGATATTGCAAGGCGCGGGTCTGCTGTGCATCCAGCGCCTGCTGATAATCCGCCAGTTGCCCACGCACCTGATCGATTTCCATTTCGCCTTGTTCAAAACGCTGTTGTGCTTCTTCAAGCTGTTCGGCGGCGGTTTCCACTACGATTTGTTGTTCTTCCAGCTTCTCGCGCAATTCGTTGACATCATCTTGATAGCGATTGATTTTTTCCTGATGGCGCAAAACATTTTGTACCAAATTCAGGTGATCGACCGCACTTTGATGATCCACTTCCAAACGTTTTTCGTTTTCGGTCAAATCCGCTGCTTCACGACTTAATTCAATTAATTTTTGTGCGGAAAAAATTTGTTCCTGTTTCGCACCGAACAAGCTGCGACGGAAATTTAAGGCGCTGTCGATATGGTGACGGCGATCGTTGGCGTTGCGCATATAGTCGGCGGCAACGTAAGCGGTGGATTCATTGATCAAATGTTTGAACAAATCACGATCCGACTGGGTCACTTTAATAGCTTCCAACGTCATGCGGTTTTCACGCAATGCCGCTTCCATATCCTGAAACGCCTTGCGCACGCCCGGATTTTCCGGCAACAAGTAATCACGTAACGAACGGGTGATCGCACTGGAAATCCCGCCGTAAAGCGAGGCTTCGATCAATTTGTAGAATTTGCTGCGGTCGGACGAGGAGCGCAGGCGTTTCGGGATAATTCCCAATTCAAACATCATGCTGTGATAATCGGTGACCGAGTTATATTGTTTGAATTGCGCCCCGCCCTGTTCCGCGTTGTCTTTTAATTCGTTCAGCGCCAACACCCGCGCCTGCCGATCATTGACGGCTTCAGTGAAAAGTGCGGTCGGATCGACTGACAACGGCAGCCCTTGAATCGAAAACGATTTGATGTCGACTTTTTTGTCCCGTCCGGCAACTTGTTGCAGGCGCACCCCGACCAACACCCGTTGATTGCGGGAATTTAAGGTATCCAGCGCCGCATAACACACGCCGGGGCGTAATTTTCCGTGTAAGCCTTTATCACGGGATCCGCCGGTTGAACCGGCTTCGGTGGTATTGCGGAAATGCAGTAAGGTTAAATCCGGAATCAATGCGGTCACAAAACCCGCCATGGTAGTGGATTTTCCGGCACCGTTACCGCCTGAAAGTGTGGTGACCAATTCGTCCAAATCGAAGGTTCGGGCAAAAAAACCGTTCCAGTTGATCAAGGTTAACGAGCGGAATTTACCGCGTTCAACGTCTTGTGCGTGATGGGTTACGGTTTGCGTAACGTTACTTGCCAATTCGTCGTGTGGTTGTTCAAATTCGCTCATTATTCACGCTCTCCCTGATCATCATTTTCAATGTCGTCCTCATCGCCTACACCTGATTGCTGCGGTTCAAGCGATGCCGCAAGTGCGGTTTTTGCCGCTTGCTTCTCTTCTTTTAAAGATTGTGCATTTGCCGCTTCGCCGTCACGAATCAGACGTAATTGCGCCTCCAACGGATCATCGCCCGACCGCACTTCGGCGCCAAAACGGAATACCGATTCGGAAATGACGAATTTTCCGCTGAATTGATCGCCGACGGTGGTAATCATGCCCAAACGGCGCAGGCGGTTTAACGCCGCCCGCATTTTTTCCGCCAGTTTTTGTTTATCCAAGTCGGAACCGGAAGAGCGCTGATTGACCGCTTTCAGCAATTTCCCTTCATCTGCCAGATTCAGCAGCTCGTCATAGACTTCTTCACTGCTGAAAATGCCTTGCTGCGCCAAGCGTTCCGGGCTTAAATAGAGATAGCACAGCACTTTGCCGACCAGCATTTCCAGCTCGGACAATACGCTGCGCCCGATTAAAGTGCTGGATTTCGGACGCAGATAGAAAAAGCCTTCCGGCGCACGAATCAGTTCGACATTATAGCGGCGGTAAAAGGCTTCCAATTCATATTGGAAATCCATCAAAAAGGCATGATTATCCAACTCATCGATGCTGATATGTTTACCGGCACGCAGTTGACTGTCCACATTCGGAAATAACGGATTGGCAATTGCCGTCGCCAATTTGGCGGGCATGACATCAGGGGAAAAAGTTTCGGTCATCATTTTTTCGTTTCGGTTAAGTTATTTATATTGGTCTATCACGTGTGCCTGCACTTCGGCACCGTGTCGGTTGATTTCCTGCCACTGCGGATAACGCGCGCTGAAATCGCTGTTTGCCATGCCCAAACGTACCGCTTGATCGACAATAATCCTTGCCACATCAAAATGGCGGGAAAGCGGATACTGTTCAAGCTGTTGGCGCAGAATTTGACTTAAGTCAATCGGTTGATTCTGCTCACGGTAGGCAATCAGTAGGGTTTGCATCTGTTCGACAATCTGTTCGTGCAAATCGGATAAGGATTCGTATTGCAGCTCGTCCGGCAGTTCGCCCAATGCATCTTCATCGCTCAATGCCAGCTCTTCATCACGCAGATCGACCAACCGCTCGGCCTGTGTCGTCCACAAATACCAAGGGGCATCAAAATAGTGGTGAATCGATTGGCGTAAACGGCGGGAAAAGACTCGGTTTTTGTCCATATCGATTGCGGTACGAATAAACTTGTGTACATGGCGGTCATAGCCGATCCACAGGTCAATCGCCTGCTGCCCCCAGCTGATGATTCTGTCCAGTTTGGCTTGCAGATTAACGAGCAGTTGATCGACAAAATCCAGTTCGGCACGGCCGATAATACAATCCTGAATCCGTAACAACTGTGCTTGCAGTTTATCACCGGCGGCGTTAAGGGTATCTTGCAACTCGCGCAGATTGCCCGACGTTTCGTCCAGCAACTGCTCACAACTGATAAGCGCCGCCTGCCAGTCTTTGGTCAACAAATCGGCAATCTGCTCTTTGATGCCTTGTTGATTTTCGTCCATGATCCGCTGCGATAAATCGATGCTGTCAAAAATTTCGGCGACCGAATATTTTAACGGTGCATACACATTGCGCCGCCAATGGTGATCGTCCCCGTCCTCTTCCGCCGCAGAAGATGCGCGCTGAATTTCATCAGCCACGATTGAAAGCTGCACCGACAGGCGCAATGCAGAAAATTCACGCTGGCGGATATAGTAATCGGAAACGCCGACACCCAGCGGCGTCAGACGGTAAATCGAAATCCCTTCGGTGAATTCACTGCTGAAGCGATTTAAAAAACGCTGTTTCACCAGTTCGTTAATCGCATTGTTGGCGCGTTGTTGCAGGGTTTCTTCCGCCAGTCCGAATTCATTGGACACCAAACGAAACATATCGACCAGATCATGCTCGATCATCTCGCCGTCAATTCGTTCATTATTGTAGATCGCAATCGTCAGCAAAAAAGCTAACCGCTCGGTAGGCAAATTAAGCGAGAATTCACGCTGTTTCGTCCAATTCACCAATTCCGGAATTGTTTGTACCGTTTCAGTCATGGGTGTACTCAAAATGTCAGAAAGCCGTATAAATTAAAGTAGGTTATTGTACACGAAAATTCTCGGGCTGACAGCTTAAAAGGTATTTCGCCAAGTGCGGTCTTCAGCGGATTACCGATAAAAAAGTAGCATTTCCGCCCGTTAGCCAGTATCCTATGCGCTGATTTTTACTTGCAAAACCGCACTTTTAACGAATCATGAAAACAACTGACAAAACGGCTGAACAAGCCCAATTAACGAAAAAACAAACCTATAATTTAAACAAACTGCATAAGCGTCTGCGTCGCAATGTCGGCAATGCGATTGCCGATTTCAAGATGATTGAAGAAGGCGATAAGGTGATGGTTTGCCTCTCCGGCGGCAAAGACAGTTACACCCTGCTGGATATTCTGCTGAATTTAAAACTAAGCGCTCCGATTCATTTTGATATTGTGGCGGTCAATCTGGATCAAAAACAGCCGGGTTTTCCCGAAGATGTACTACCGAACTATTTAAACGGCTTAGGGATCGAATACAAAATCGTGGAAGAAAACACCTACGGCATTGTGAAAGAGAAAATTCCGGAAGGCAAAACCACTTGCTCGCTTTGCTCCCGCCTGCGGCGCGGGATTTTATACCGCACGGCAACCGAACTGGGCGCAACCAAAATTGCGTTGGGGCATCACCGTGACGATATGTTGGAAACGCTGTTTTTAAACATGTTCTACGGCGGGAAACTGAAAAGTATGCCGCCGAAACTGATTAGCGACGACGGCAAACAAATCGTGATTCGCCCGTTGGCATATTGCAAAGAAAAAGATATTGAAAAATATGCCGTTGCCAAGCAATTCCCGATTATTCCGTGTAATCTGTGCGGTTCACAGCCGAATTTGCAGCGGCAGGTAGTGAAAGAGATGCTGCAAACGTGGGATCGTCAATATCCGGGACGGATTGAAACCATGTTCAGTGCGCTACAAAATGTGACACCGTCACACTTGTGCGATCCGACATTATTCGATTTTAAACGTATTCGCCGCGGGCAAATCATTCCGGGCATTGAAGGTGATATTGCGTTTGATAAAGAAGATCTGACGCCGCTTCACCGGCAAGATGATGAAGACGAATCGCCCGAATTTACACAAGCGCAATTGATTCGCTTTAAAGAAGTCAATTGATTAAGGATGTTATGCGATGAAAAAACTGTTTGAATGGTTCGAAGCCCGGATTAATCCTTATCCGGACGATGCGCCGACAACCCCGAAAAACACCCTGTTCAGCTTTATCTGGTCCGGTTTGGGCGGTCTGCGCGGTTGGCTGTTTGCGCTGATGATTTTTAACGTCGGCATGGGGATTTTTGAGGCGCTGCTGTTTAAAATCATGGGGTCGATTGTCGATTGGCTGACGGAATTTTCCCCTTCGGAACTGCTGACCGCCAAAAGCGACAGCTTAATGTGGATTGCGCTACTGCTGGTCGTTAGCCCGATTTGGTTATGGTTGTTGTGCAGTATCCGTTTTCAAACCTTACAGGGCGTATTTCCAATGCGGCTGCGTTGGAATTTCCACCGTTTGATGCTCGGTCAAAGTCTGTCGTTCTATCAAGATGAATTTGCCGGACGGGTTTCCGCCAAGGTGATGCAAACCGCACTTGCCGTGCGTGATACGGTGATGACCTGTGCCGATATGGTGGTTTATGTCGCCGTCTATTTTATCTCTTCGGGCATCATTTTGGTTCAGTTTGACGGCTGGCTGTTAGTCCCGTTTTTAGGCTGGTTGTTCTTTTTCTTCGGCATGATGTTCTATTTCGTGCCGAAACTGGCGGATACCGCCAGCAAACAGGCGGATGCCCGCTCGCTAATGACCGGACGGATCACCGATGCTTACGCCAATATCACTACAGTGAAACTGTTTTCGCACGGCACACGAGAATCCAACTATGCCAAATCATCAATGCAGGAATTCATGTATACCGTGCATGCGCAAATGCGCTTGGTCACGCAATTGGAAATCTGCAACCATATTTTGAATACCCTGCTTGCGGCTTCAACTGCCGGATTAGGCATTTGGTTATGGATGCAGGGACAGATCAATGTCGGTGTCATTGCTGCGGCGACGGCGATGGCATTGCGGGTCAACGGCTTGTCGCACTGGATGATGTGGGAATCGGCACGCCTGTTTGAAAATATCGGTACAGTGCAAGACGGCATGAGTACCCTTTCCAAACCGCATACCGTCGTCGACAGCCAAGATGCTAAACCGTTAATCGTTAGCGGCGGGGATATACAATTTAAGCATGTCGATTTCAATTATGACGAAAACCGCACTTTGTTGAAAGACTTCAATCTGCATATCAAACCGGGGGAAAAGGTCGGACTGGTCGGACGTTCCGGTGCGGGAAAATCAACCTTAACCAATCTGCTGTTACGCTTCTACGACATCAATAACGGACAGATTCTGATTGACGGGCAAAATATCCAAGATGTCACCCAAGAGAGCCTGCGTGCGCAAATCGGCTTGGTGACTCAGGACACTTCGCTGCTGCACCGATCAGTGCGTGAAAACATTGTCTACGGCCGCCCGAATGTCGACGAAAGTGCGGTCTTAAAAGCCGCCGAACAAGCGGCGGCCGATCAGTTCATACCGCACTTGCACGATTCGCATGGTCGCACCGGTTACGATGCCCATGTCGGCGAACGCGGCGTGAAACTTTCCGGCGGTCAACGCCAACGAATCGCCATTGCCCGGGTGATGCTAAAAGATGCGCCGATCCTGCTGTTGGATGAAGCCACCAGTGCGCTGGATTCCGAAGTGGAAATTGCCATTCAGGAAAATTTGGAAAAACTGATGGCAAATAAAACCGTGATTGCCATTGCCCATCGGCTTTCCACCATCGCCGCCATGGATCGCCTGATCGTGATGGATAAAGGACAAATCGTCGAGCAAGGCACACATCAGCAATTACTGGCGCTAAACGGTGTCTATGCCAAACTCTGGTCGCATCAAAGCGGCGGTTTTCTGGCGGAAGACAACCATGATTAACAAATTTTAATACCCGATTTAAAGGCGGAATTTCCGCCTTTTTTGTTGCCGAGTCTCAACCCTTTCTCATTTAGAATAAAAAAGTGTGGTTTTTTCTGTTTTGCTATTGATAATTATTATCAATCATATATTATGCTATACCTTATTTTTGATTCCCCCTAACAGGTAAGGTTAAACTATGAAAAAAAATATTCACCCGGAAAATTATCGTACCGTTTTATTCTATGATTCCAACGCCAAAACCGGCTTTTTGATCCGATCTTGCGCCCGCACCAACGGCACAATGAAGTGGCAGGACGGCAATGAATATCCGGTCTTCATGTGTGATACCTCCTCGGCATCGCACCCGTATTACACCGGCAAAACGCGTCAGTTGGCAACAGAAGGGCGTGTCAGTGATTTCACCAACCGTTTTGCAAAATTCGGGCTGAAAAGCCGATAAGGAGACAATATGCAAGTATTATCGTCATTAAAAAGTGCCAAAACCCGCCACCAAGGCTGCAAAATCGTACGCCGCCACGGGGTGGTTTATGTCATTTGCAAAGAAAATCCGCGCTTTAAAGCCAAACAGGGCTGCGCAAAGAAAAGACGCTGACAGGCAAGGTGAAACGTAAGCCGCAAATTGACGGCTTATGTTTCACCCTACCGTCAATCTGATGTGATGATATCGGAAAGCGGCTCGGCTTGCCAAATCGGTTTGGAAACCGTCGGCAGCCAAAGATTTTTGCCCAGTTCTATCCAGCCGCAAGGATAATGGAAATCAGATCCGGCGGACGCATACAAGCCCATTTCATCAACCAATTTTGCTAAAGTATAGCGTTGATCCGGTGATTGTCCGCTGTGCGCCACTTCCACCGCATCGCCCCCCCAGCAGCAAAAATCACTCAACAGACGATTCAGCCATTTTCGAGTTAACGGATAGCGCAACGGGTGGGCACAAACCGATAACCCGCCGGCCTCACGGATGACCCGATTGGCCGTTTCAATATCACACCATTGCGCGGCAACGTAGGCCGGTTTCCCTTGTCCCAAATAGCGCTTGAATGCCTGAGTATCGTTTTTTACTTTGCCGATTTGCACCAGATAACGGGCGTAATGCGCGCGAGTGACTTCACCTGCCGCCAACGATTTCGCCCCCAAATAAGCATTTTCCACACCGCACTTTTCCAGCTTAGCACCGATTTCCAACGCCCTGTACTGCCGCAATTCGGCTTGCTGTGCTAAAAGTGCGGTCATGGACGGATGTTGGTGATCAAAGCCTAAGCCGACGATATGAATTCCCCGATTTTGCCATAACGTTGAAATTTCGACACCATTGACCAGCGTAATGCCGCATTGCGCTGCGGCTTGCCGGGCTTGATCCAAGCCGCCGACCGTATCATGATCCGTCAATGCCAAGACATTAACGCCTTTTTCCGCCGCTCTAGCAACCACTTCTGCGGGCGTTAATATCCCGTCGGAGGCATTACTGTGGCTATGCAGATCAAATTGTAAGGTCGGCGGGGTTGGTTGTGGTTGCATCAAATTTTCTCAATTCGTGGTCAAGTGGGGAAATAAGGTATGATTTTTTAAGAAGATTATCAAGCACTTTGTTGTTGCCAATACGGTTCTGAGGCATAGTCGGCGGCCGCCAAATACTGCAATCGGTTCACGAAAATGCGCAACGGTTGGCCGAATTTCAACTGCAAACCGGGCAAATTCAATTCTTCTTCCAATAACAGGCAGTCCGCAACCGTATCATCACCGGCAAACGACAATAATGAAATGACCTGCTGCGTTTGTTTGAGCCGAGTCTGCACCAGATAGGGATACGGTTGTGCCGCATGGGGACCGTCTGATTCGGTGGTTTCAAAAAACCAACTTTTCGGCTGTGTCGGCAATAAAAAGGTACGAGCCGCCACAGCGGTATAGGCAAGCAATTCTCGCTGTTGCGGCATAATTAAATCACAGTGTTCGATCAATTCTTCAATCTGCGTATAAAATATGAACTCATCGGCTTCACATTCAGTAGCCGCATAAGCGCTTGGATTCAGCATACTGCCTTGCAATGCCGTACGGATTTTCCGATTGGTCGTTTCAGAACACAGCATCAGACAATCCGCCGTATTATCGTACGTCCAATAAAAAAATCCGTTCATTTTCATTCCACACTTTCTGTCACAAATCTGACTTTATCCTACCTGTTTTCGTTTTATACAGCCAGTTTTTTATCCTGTTTTACGACTTAGACCGCACTTTTTGGCTGTAGTAATGCCAAAAATTCGGCCACGGTAAAAAACGAGCCGAAAATCAACAACAATTCGTCGGCAGACATGGTTTGAAGTGCGGTTCTTACCCCGTCAGTCACACTGTCGGCGGTTTGCGTTTTCAATTGACATTCGGGCGCTAAATACGGCTGCACTGCCGCCTGCAATTCGACCGCACTTTGTCCGCGATAACCGGTCAATGAAGCAAAAATCCATTGCTCAATCAAGTCGGATAGCGGCTCAACCACATGGACGGCATCTTTATCCTTCAACATCGCAAATACAGCGGTGATTTTCACGTTACGTTGTAACTTAAATTGGTTTAATTTCTGCGCTAAATAACGGGCTGCATGTGGATTATGGCCGACATCGACGATAATCTGCGGCAGATTCGATTCGTTTAATCGCCAATCGTGTGCCAGTTTTTGCCGCTGTTCGGTATTTATCGTCTGAAAACGCCCGCTGAGTTCTACTTGCGACAAGGTTTCGACAATATTGTCCGGCGTAATCTGAAACGGTAAACAACAACAAACCGCAAGTGCGGTTGCCGCATTGGCTAACGGAATTTGCGGCAACGGCAACTGCTGCCGGAGAACCGTTTCGCTCTGCCACTGCCAAGTCTGCCCTGTTTGACGGTATGACCATTCTTTTCCGAGGCAAAACAACGGGCTACCGATTTGCCGTGCATATTGCCCTACAGATTGCGGCAAATCGGGTTCACCAATCACCGCCGTTTTCTGCGAACGGAAAATACCGGCTTTTTCATACCCGATTTGTTCTAGGTTATCGCCCAGATAATCGACATGATCGATATCGATTGAGGTAATCACGCTGATATCGGCATCAACGATATTGGTTGCGTCCAAACGTCCGCCCAGACCGACTTCCAGAATCACAATGTCCAATTCGGCCTGTTTAAACAGATAAAGCGCCGATAAGGTGCTGAATTCAAAATAACTCAAGGATTCGGTTTTGTGTTGTTCCAGAAAATAAAACGCCGCGGTATGCTGCTGATCAGGTAATTCCCGCCCCTGAATCCGCACACGTTCGTTATAACGCAGTAAGTGCGGTGAAGAATAAACCCCAACCCGATAACCGGCATTCAACAATAACATTTCCAGTAAACGGCAGGTCGTACCCTTGCCGTTGGTGCCGCCGACGGTGATCACGAAAGGTGCAGGTCTCAGCAAATCCAGATGTTGCGCAACTCGCTTAACCCGATCCAGCCCCATATCAATTATTTTGCTGTGGCTTTGCTCTATATAGCAAAGCCACTTCTCCAACGGAGAGGTGGCTTGTAGTGTTGTCATAATAATCGATTAGTCTTGTGTTTGCCGCGCATCTTCCGTTTCCGCTACGAATTCGGCTTCCTTAAACGGAGACGGCTTACCGCATAATTTGGAGAGAATGCTTGCCAGGGTTTTACGCATTTCTAAACGGTTGACAATCATATCGATGGCGCCTTTTTCCAACAAAAACTCACTGCGTTGGAACCCTTCCGGCAATTTTTCACGCACGGTCTGCTCGATAACTCGCGGACCGGCAAAGCCGATTAACGCTTTCGGTTCGGCAATATTGATGTCCCCCAACATGGCAAAACTGGCGGAAACACCGCCCATGGTCGGATCGGTCAACACTGAAATATACGGCACACCCGCCTCTTTCAATTTTGCCAGAATGGCGCTGGTTTTAGCCATCTGCATCAACGAAAACAGCGCTTCCTGCATTCGTGCGCCGCCGCTGGCCGAAAAACAGATCAACGGACAATTGGCGGCAAGTGCGGCTTCTGCCGCCTTAACAAATTTTCCGCCGACGACCGATCCCATGGAACCGCCCATAAAATTGAAATTGAATGCGGCCACTACTACCGGCAAATCATAAATTTTACCCTGCATTACGATCAGCGCATCTTTCTCACCGGTCTGCTTTTGTGCGGCGGTGAGACGATCTTTATAACGTTTCAAATCTTTAAATTTCAGCACATCTTCCGGTTCAATATCCGCCGCCAGTTCTTGTGCGCTGTTTTCATCCAGTAACTGCACTAAACGCGTTCTCGGATCGATACGCATATGATGACCGCACTTCGGACATACTTCCAAATTGCGTACGACTTCATCACGATATAAAACCTGCTCGCAAGCGGTACATTTGGTCCAGATCCCTTCCGGAACATTGGCCTTTTGGCTACTGCTGCTCACTGAGGTTTTACTAAAAATTCTTTCAATCCAGCTCATTGGTTAACCTTGTTGATGATGAATGGGTTGTGATAATCGCAAATATTACACCATATTTATCACTTTTTTTATACATTTTTCTAAAACTCACCGGCTCAATCAGCTAAAAAAAGCGGACCTAATGCGGTTTTCGGCAAGCCGAACGCCTGCGGATAAATCACATCGACCAAATACAGTCCTGCCGCTTTTGCGGTTGCCGCCGCCAACGTGCGGTCTTTTTGCCGTTGCAGCCAGCCGATCCATTCAGGCGGGTGATTGCCGTTTCCGACCTCAAGCAAACTGCCGACAATATTTCTGACCATATGGTGTACAAACGCATTAGCCTGAATATCGATCATGACATACCGCCCGAAACGGCTGACATGCAAGTGGTGTACATTGCGCCACGGCGAATTCGATTGACACTGGGCGGCGCGAAACGAACTGAAGTCCAACTCCCCCAATAATGCCTGTCCCGCAAGGTGCATTTTTTCATGATCCAGCTCTTGATGGTAATGTGTCAATCCGTTAACCAAAATCGCCGGCCGCAAAGGGCTGTTATAAATCAGGTAACGATAACGACGGGCAGTGGCGCTGAAACGGGCATGAAATGTCTGCGCTACCGGCATAGCCCACTTGACTTTAATATCCGCCGGCAAATTGGCATTGACGCCTAATGTCCAAGCTTGCGGTTGGCGCACGGCATCCGTTTCAAAATGAACGACTTGCCCTGTCGCATGAACGCCGGAATCGGTACGACCGGCACAAAAAACCGTCACATCATGTGCGGCAACCTTGCTTAGCGCCAACTCCAAGTCTTGTTGTATACTTTTTACCGATTGTTGTCGCTGCCAGCCGAAATAACGGCTGCCGTCATATTCGATTCCCAGTGCAATTTTCATCTTTACCCCGATTCAGATACGAAAAAACACCAAACAACGAAGAATTGTTGGTGTTTTTTCAGACTACGTTTTAACGATTAAACGCGTTTGAAATCCAAGTGCGCTAATTTCGGTTTGAACGGGTGGCGTTGTACCGCCTGAATTTTAACCGCAACCTCTTTACCGTCAATAACCAGTGTAATCACATCTGTATAGAAGTTATCATTGGTTTGGGCGTTATTCACTTCATCATGGTTTAACACGATAGAAACCGGCGCTTCGCTGCCACCGTAAACGATTGCAGGAACGCTGCCCGCATGGCGCAGACGGCGGCTCGCACCCGTACCCAACACCTGACGAACTTCAGCATTAAATTTGTACATGTTGTATTTCTCACATTATGAAACCCGGCTCAAATAAGCCCAAGGTTTCCATCAATATTAAGGATTGCAGGCGACCCAGCAACCCCGACAAGTATGGCTCAAGCTACACTGTGTGAACTCAAGGGCGGCTATTCTAGTCAATTTTTGATTCCGGCGCAAACAAAAACCGCACTTTACGCCAAGTTTTCACAAATTTGCCGCCTGCCCTCGGATTTTCTGTTTTTATGATGGCAATTATCGGTAAAAACAGGCAAAATAGTCACTTGCTCCAATCAAAGAATTGAATCCTTTAAACAAACAAAAATAATGGGTTAACCGTGCAATTTTTTATTGATTTTTTTACAAACTACGGCTATTTCGCCGTCTTTTTTGTCTTATTGTTATGTGGGCTCGGCGTGCCGATTCCGGAAGACATCACCTTGGTTTCCGGCGGAATTATTTCCGGTCTGGGCTATGCCAATCCGCACTGGATGGTGGTGGTCGGCATGATCGGCGTATTGTTCGGCGATTGCCTGATGTATCTGCTCGGTCGTTTTTACGGGGTTAAAATCCTGCGTTTTCGCCTGATTAAACGTTTTATCACCTTCAAGCGCCTGAAAATGGTCAAAGACAAATTTGATCGTTACGGCAACCGCTTACTGTTTTTCGCCCGTTTTTTACCGGGATTGAGAACGCCGGTGTACATTATTTCCGGTATTACCCGCCGAGTCAGCTTTGCCCGCTTCCTGTTGATCGATTTTATGGCGGCGATCATTTCTGTGCCGATCTGGATTTATTTAGGGCATCACGGCGCTGAAAATATCGACTGGATTAAAGCACAAATGCGCCACGGACAAATGGGAATTTACCTGATTCTGGCGGCTATTGCGATTTTCATCGGTATAACCTACTGGAAACGCAAGCGCAGACAGGTCGAAGAAGAGTAACGCTAAACAGACCTTTAATAAACAAAAAGAGCGGTTATCAATCAATATTGATAACCGCTCTTTGCATTAAGTGATATGACAAAAATGAATTACAGTGCTGATACGTTCAATGTTGAACCGCCGACAATGCGTACTCGGGCACCGGGTACCAGTTTAGCATCGTATTTTTGTACGACGACAATTTCTTTGCCGTCGTCTTTACGGATAACCAGTTCCAACGAATCGACCTGGCTGGCTTTTTGTTCAATCACACTACCGGCTACCGCGCCGGCTACCGCACCGACGGCGGTGGCAATCGCCTGTCCGGTTCCGCCGCCGACACCCGATCCTAATATTCCACCGATTGCGCCGCCGCCGACTGTGCCGATAACGCCTTGATTCGGTGCCTGAATCGCCACTTCACGACTGGAAACAATCGTACCGTAACTGATTGAACGCGCTTCTTTGGCTTGCTCGCCGGTATAAACATTGCCACTGTATACATCTTTATTGGCACAGCCGACAACGGCTAAGCCCATCATGACGGTGACAGCTAACATCGATTTTTTCATTTAATCTTTTCCTCAAAAAGTGATTATTGCCGTTCTGATTGCACAACATCTATAATATGATGCGGATGCAATTTGATACAAGCGTTATTTTGTGTATTGTTTATCAGGCGAATTGCAACCGAAATATTGCACAGCCTTTCACCTTTTACTTTAGGTTCGTCCACTTTGACCTCCAACAACCGATTTTTGTTCAAAGAAAATTGACGGATAACCCTTTCCAGCCACTCATTTGGTGATTCTTTCGCCAAAAAAGGGAACACGATTTCAATATGCTCCCAACCTTCTTGCGGATAATGCTTCTTTTTCGGCATTGGTAATTCCACGATTGATACCGCTTGTCCGGCGAGCAATAGCGGCTGATCCAGCAGCAACAGATAAATTGGCCTACCATTAACGATATTGTCACTCAATATCCGACCGCACTTTAACAATGCCTCCAGCCAAATCCGTCCTTGTGCCGCTGAATTGACCCGAATCGCCGCATGATCGATCATCAAATCGGCTAGAGTAAAACCGATGACTTGCGCCAATTGCAAAATCTGCCGTTCAAAACCACTAAATTGCAACTGAAGTGCGGTTTGGTCGGCAAATAAAGGATGCGCTTGCGTTAAATTTGTCATTTTTCCGAACTCTGTCTTTTCTCAATCCATAGAAAACGGTATTATAACGCCCAATTTATTAAATGAAATTTAATCTAAAAGGCTACAATTTCCGTGAATATTCAACGTATTTTATCGCAAAAAGTCAAACAAGCAATGATTGCCGCCGGTGCCGACCAAAACTGTGATGCCGTCGTCCGCCAATCGGGCAAACCGCAATTCGGCGATTATCAAGCCAACGGCATTATGGCAGCCGCCAAAAAATCAGGCATGGCGCCGCGTGACATGGCCCAGAAGGTGATCGATAACCTAGACGTCGGTGAATTGCTTGCCCACGTTGAAATTGCCGGGCCGGGCTTTATTAATCTGTTCATCAATAATCAATGGTTGGCGCAGCAAAGCCAATCGTTGTTACAGCAAGAGCGGTTAATAGCAACCTGCGAGAAGCCGCAAACGATCGTTGCCGACTACTCTGCGCCGAATGTCGCAAAACAGATGCATGTCGGCCATCTGCGTTCCACAATTATCGGCGATGCGGTGGTACGGGTGTTGCAATACCTAGGACACCATGTCATTCGCGCCAATCACGTTGGGGATTGGGGAACCCAGTTCGGTATGTTGATCGCTTATCTGGAAAAAGTGGAAAACGAACATGCCGACGATCTGGCGCTCAGCGATTTGGAAGCATTTTATCGCGCCGCCAAACAATGTTACGACACCGATGCCGACTTTGCGGAAAAAGCTCGGAATTATGTGGTCAAACTACAAGGCGGCGATCCATACTGTCTGACCATGTGGCGTAAGTTAGTCGATATCACCATGCAGCAAAACCAACAGACTTACGACCGTCTGAACGTCACCTTGAGCAATGACGATATCATGGGCGAAAGTCTGTATAACCCGATGTTGCCGCAAATTGTTGCCGATTTGAAAGCTAAAGGCATTGCTGTGGAAGATCAGGGTGCGTTGGTCGTCTTTTTAGATGAATTTAAAAATAAAGACGGTGAAGCAATGGGTGTAATTGTGCAAAAAAGCGACGGCGGTTTTCTCTATACCACCACCGACATCGCCGCAGCCAAATACCGTCACGAGGTATTACATGCCGATCGGGTGCTGTATTTCACCGACAGTCGCCAAAGTCAGCATTTGCAGCAGGCATGGGCGATTGTGCGTAAAGCCGGCTATATTCCCGACGAAATGCGCTTAGAACATTTTAATTTCGGCATGATGTTGGGAAAAGACAACAAACCGTTCAAAACCCGTTCCGGCGATACGGTCAAACTGACTGACTTACTGGATGAGGCCATTGAACGTGCCGGCAAATTGATTGCAGAAAAAAATCAGGATTTAACCGCCGATGAATTGCATCAAGTGACTGAAGCCGTTGCGATAGGGGCTGTAAAATATGCGGATTTATCAAAAAACCGTACGACCGATTATGTGTTCGATTGGGACAATATGTTGAGTTTTGAAGGCAACACCGCCCCTTATATGCAATACGCCTACACTCGTATCAGTTCGATTTTTAGCCGCAGCGGAACGGACATATCTTCGTTACAGGGTAACATTCGGTTGCTTGACGAAAAAGAGCGTACACTGGCAATCAAACTCCTGCAATTTGAAGAAGCGGTGCACGCGGTTGCCAAAGACGGCACGCCGCATATGCTCTGTGCCTATCTTTATGAACTGGCCGGTGCATTCTCCGCTTTCTACGAACACTGCCCGATTTTAAACGGTGCCGATGAAACGACAAAGAACAGCCGTTTACAATTGGCCGCACTGACCCAAAAAACCTTGCGACAAGGACTGGCATTGCTAGGCATTAAAACAGTCGCCCGTATGTAATCGCCTGTATCCGCCCGTTAAAAAATCGCCATGCTTTCCAGCACGGCGATTTTTTTATGTTAACCCATTAATCGGAAAAACCGCACTTTAGGCAGCGACCATGACCATCGCAGGCCGAATCACGCGCCCGTTCAATAAATAGCCTTTTTGTAATACCTGCGTGATCTGATTGGCACTAAAGCCTTCTGTCGGCTGCATTGAAATCGCTTGATGCAATTCCGGATTAAAGGTTTCGCCAATTGCACCTACCGCCTCAATACCGAATTTGTTCACCGTGGCAATCAAGGATTTATACGTTAACTCAACACCGGCAAAAACCGCTTTAATGCTTTCATCTTCTTCGGTTTGCGATTTGGCTTCCAATGCCCGTTCCAGATTGTCGATCACCTCCAACAGCTCTTTGGAAAACTTCTCCAAGGCAAAATTATGTGCTTTTTCCACATCCGATTCGGCACGACGGCGAATATTTTCCACTTCGGCACGACTTCTAAGCTGAACGTCCTGTACTCGTTTGTTGCTTTCTTCCAGTTGCTCTTCCAACTCCTGCACACGGGCAATCGCCTCTTCCAACGGATCCTGATTCATACTTTCAAGATCATGCGCTTGCGCCTCTGCGGCTGTTGTCGGGTTTTCTTCGCTCACCGCATCTACTTTTTTTTCTTCAGATACATCAGACATTTTCTTCTCCATGTTTTATGCCGAAATAAATTCTTCCGCTCAATTATTTTAACCAAAAGCCCGCTTCAGGGTAACCCCCGACAAATGATATAGTGCTTTCAATTGCGACTGTTTTTGTTAATATAGGGATTAAATTGACTATTTCAAGCGATATCTGCTTTTTACCGTTTCATGAGTAATATAAATGAACAATCTGTCTCCCCCTACCACAATGCCGCCGCAACAGGGCAAACCGCGTTTTCATACGATTGGACTGGTCGGGCGTCCACGCAACGATAACGCATTGCAAATGCATAAAAATATTTATCAATGGTTGAGCGAACGCCATTATGAAGTGTTGGTGGAAGAAGATATCGGCAAAGATTTGTCCATTGCTGAAAATCATATTGCGCCGATCGAACAAATCGGGGAAAAAGCGGATCTCGCCATTGTTATCGGCGGAGACGGCAATATGCTCGGCACCGCCCGCATACTTGCCCGCCATGACATCGCCGTGATCGGCATCAATCGAGGGCATCTTGGATTTCTTACCGATATTGATCCGAAACATGCCTATTCCCAGCTGCATTCGGTTCTGGAAGAAGGCGATTACTTTATTGAAGAGCGGTTCCTGCTGGAGGCGGTTGTCGAACGGGATAATCAATTAATCAATCTAAACAATGCCGTCAATGAAGTTGTGATTCATCCGGCCAAAATTGCACACATGATCGATTTTCAGGTCTATATTGACGATAAATTTGCCTTTTCCCAACGCTCCGACGGCTTGATTATTTCAACGCCGACCGGTTCCACCGCTTATTCGTTATCGGCAGGCGGCCCCATTTTGACCCCACAACTGAATGCCATTGCGTTGGTGCCGATGTTTCCGCATACCTTGTCGTCAAGACCGCTGGTTATCGACGGCAACAGCGTTATTTCCCTACGCTTTGCACAATATACCGTCCGCCAACTGGAGATCAGTTGCGATAGTCAGGTGGCGCACGCCTTTTCGCCCGATGATAAGATCATTGTACGCAAAAGTCCCGATACTCTGCGTCTGCTGCATTTGAACGACTATAATTATTTTAATGTATTAAGCGCTAAACTCGGCTGGCTGCAAAAACTGTTCTAAGCATTTTTGAAAAAATACAAAAACCGCTTTACTGGATAAAAAAACAGTATAAAATAACTGTATAAATAACCAGTAAAGAGGTTGCTATGTTAACTCAGCTGACTATCCAAAATTTTGCTATCGTCAATCAATTACATCTTGCCTTGCAACAGGGCATGAGCGTGATTACCGGCGAAACCGGCGCCGGTAAATCCATTGCCATTGATGCACTCGGACTTTGTCTGGGCGAACGTGCCGACAGCAGTATGATTCGTCACGGGCAGACCCGCGGCGAAGTACAGGCAAGCTTTGATATTCGAAATAATGCACCTGCCTTGCACTGGCTGCAACAATACGAACTGGAAGATCTCGATACACCAGCCCAATGTAGTTTACGTCGCGTTATCCGAAACGACGGTCGCTCCAAAGCCTTTATCAACGGTTATCCTGTGCCGATCGCACAATTGCGTGAGCTAGGTGCGCACTTGATTCAAATTAATGGTCAACACAGTGCGCAATGTTTATTAAAAACCGAAGAACAGCTTGTGCTGCTTGATCAGTTTTGTGATAACGCTCCCCTGTTGCAACGCATGGCGGAAAGTCATCAACAGTGGAAACAGGCAAAACAGCAATTGAATCTATTTCGACAGCATGCGGCTGAAAACGAAGCAAAACGCCAGTTATTACAGTATCAAGTAGAAGAACTGAACGAATTCAATCTTCAACCCGATGAATTTTTACAGCTGGAGGAACAACAACGCTGTTTAGCCAACGCAGAACGCATCACCCAGCTGTCGCAGTCGATCAGCCTGCTGTTAAATGAAAACGAAGCGGTGAATATCGAATCAATGCTACATAAATCCGAACGCTATTGTGAAGAATTGCTGCAAATGAGCACTCAATATGCAAATTTACAAAATCTGCTGCAAAACGCACTGATTCAAGTACAGGAAGCAACTTCCGAGCTACAGACGCTCTCCGGCGGTTTGGAACAAGAGCCGTATCTGCTGGCGGAAATCGAACAACGCCTTGCTACAGCCTTGCAATTGGCGAAAAAACATCATGTTGCGCCGGAGCGGTTACATCACCATCATACAGCGCTCAAATCACAACTGGCCGAACTGACAAGTGCCGAGGAAGGGGAAGAACAGCTGCAACAGCAGCTTGAAAGTGCGGTTGTCGTCATGCAACAGGCTGCCGAAACACTGTATCAGGCACGCATGTCCGGCGCTAAAAAACTATCCGCCGAAATGACAGGGCTGATTAAACAATTAGCGATGGAAAATGCCGAATTTGAGATCCAATTGACACATAACAACACCATAATCGGTGCACAAGGCGCCGATGATATTGTTTTTATGCTGCGCAGCAATTTAGGCCAACTATCACAGCCGCTTGCTAAAATCGCCTCCGGTGGGGAACTCTCGCGCATAGCGCTGGCATTACAAGTGTTGAGTGCCGATAAATTAGCAACACCGACTCTCATTTTCGATGAGGTAGATGTCGGGATCAGTGGGGCAACGGCAACAGTGGTCGGACATTTAATGCGGCAACTGGGTAAAAAATGCCAAATTTTATGTGTAACCCATCTGCCGCAGGTCGCAGCGCACGGTCATCATCATTTCAGCGTACAAAAGTTCACCCACAATGGCGAAACCATGACGGAGATGAACGCACTCGACAACAAAGCGCGGATTCACGCACTTTCTCGTCTGTTAAGCGGAAGCGAAGTGACCAATACTACCCTCGCCAATGCCAAAGAACTACTGAAACTGGCAAGCTAGGTTTTGCATGCGGTTGCCTTGCCAGTGTTCAGGCAGCCGCTTCGCCTTCATAACCCCAAGCATTCATCAATAGCGCTACCGCCTCATGTAATTCATCGTGTTCGAGATTGCCGAATCCGAACGAAAAATATTTTTTATCCGTATTGTGCTGTTTCACCGGATAAAGTTTGATACCGCACTTTTCCGCCAACATTTGTAATTGCGCTACCGAACGGGATTCTTGATAAAGATCGAGCAGCAAATAAAATCCCGAATGTTCGCCGTGATAACGGATAACATGGCGATAAGGCTGTAATAATCGGCAAAGCAGTTCCATTTTTTTACGGTAATTGGTACGCATTTTATGAATGTGTTTTTCAAACTCTCCCGATTGCATAAACTGTGCCAAAATATGTTGGGTCAGGCGTGGAACGGTGTTGTTCAATAAGCCGAAAGTGCTTTGATAGAGCGGCAACAAAGATAACGGTAACACCATAAATGTGACTCGCAATGAAGGCATCAATAATTTTGAAAACGAACCGAGATAAATCACTTTACTTTGTGTACTCAAGCTGCTGTCCAAGTGCTGTAACGACGGAATCGGTTTGCCTATATAACGGAATTCACTGTCATAATCGTCTTCAATGATATAACGATCATCTTGTCGGTGCGCCCACTCCAACAGCTGATGGCGTTCATTCACCGACAAAATATTGCCGTAAGGGTATTGGTGAGACGGGGTGAGGTACAGAATATTCACCGCACTTTGAACCAATAACTGCAAATCGATCTTCGGTTCCGACCTGAACGCTTGATTAAACAGCGGTAATTTCAGTAGCGGTTTACCAAACAGCATCAAAAGCTGTTCCACCACCGGATAGCCGTATTGTTCCATGGCATACTGTAAACATTGCCCCGGATAACGCTGATCGAACAGCAAAATCAATTGGTTGATACAAGTTTCCACACCTGCTCCCAGCACAATTTGCTCGATTGAGCAACTCACCCCTCGCGAAGCATACAAATACTGCCGGATTTGTTCACGCAGCACCGATTCGCCCTGCTTCTCTCCCAAGCAAAGCAAGTGGCGGTTGGCGGCACTCAAGCTGTTTTTAACCGTTTTTTTATAGCGTGAAAACGGAAAAAGTGCGGTATCGACCCGATGAGGGTTTAGATCATAACGGAAATATCGTTCTATTTTTGTCACCGGCGATAGCGGGGTTTTCTGATTTTGAATAAAAAACTGCTCGGTATGGAAATGGACAAAAAACCCCTTACGTGCCCGCGACTCAATATAACCCTCCGCCAATAATTGCCCGTAGGCGGTTTCTACCGTATTTAAACTTAGTGTTAAATAATCCGCAATTTTTCGCTTGGAAGGCAACTGTTCGCCATAAACCAAGCGGCCGTTGGTGATCTCTTGTTTAATTTGCCGATAGAGTTGAACATATAACGGCTCTCGCCTTTGCTTATCCAATTGAAACGTCATGTTTTTCATTACAAACCCGGCTTACTGATCTCATTAAAATAGATAAAACTGGCTCTTTTAATCATATCTGAATCAATGAAAATAGCACAAGCATAACATCAAAATCAAACTCAAGGAGAACGACACATGGATAAAATTCGAGGTAACGACACGGTCAAACGCGGCATGGCGAAAATGCAAAAAGGCGGTGTGATTATGGACGTCGTCAACGCAGAACAAGCCCGCATTGCCGAAGCGGCCGGTGCTGTCGCCGTCATGGCGTTGGAACGAGTCCCGTCCGATATTCGGGCGGCCGGCGGCGTTGCCCGTATGGCAAATCCGAAAATTGTGAAAGCCGTGATGAATGCCGTATCGATTCCTGTGATGGCGAAAGCCCGAATCGGACATATCGCCGAGGCTCGTATCTTAGAAGCGATGGGTGTGGATTATATTGATGAAAGCGAAGTATTGACACCGGCAGATGAAGAATTTCACCTGTTGAAGCGTGATTATACCGTGCCGTTCGTTTGTGGTTGCCGTGATTTGGGTGAAGCGCTGCGCCGTATCGGCGAAGGTGCGGCAATGCTGCGCACCAAAGGCGAACCCGGCACCGGCAATATCGTCGAAGCCGTTCGTCATATGCGCAAAGTCAATGCGCAGGTCAGAAAAGTCGTTGCCATGAACGACGATGAACTGATGACCGAATCCAAATTGCTCGGCGCCCCTTTTGAGTTGCTGTTACAACTAAAACAAGCCGGTAAACTGCCGGTAGTCAATTTCGCTGCCGGTGGTGTTGCCACCCCGGCTGATGCCGCATTGATGATGACGTTGGGGGCTGACGGTGTCTTTGTCGGTTCCGGTATTTTCAAATCGGATAATCCGGAAAAATTTGCCCGTGCGATTGTGCAGGCAACCACCCATTATCAAGATTATGATTTGATCGCCCGCTTATCCGAAGAATTAGGTGACGCCATGAAAGGGCTGGATATTGCCAAATTGAGTGCCGAAGATCGAATGCAGGAGCGAGGTTGGTAAATGCAAGACTACTCCGCCGCCACTGTCGGCGTATTGGCATTACAAGGTGCGGTCGGCGAACATCTTGATCAACTGAGCCGCTTGGGTGTAACCGCACTTGCCGTGAAAAAGACTGAACAATTGGCGCTGCTCGATGCCCTGATTTTGCCCGGCGGTGAAAGCACCGCCATCGGCAAACTGATGCGCGAATATGGATTTATTGATGCCATACAACAGTTTGCCGCCTCAGGCAAACCGCTCTTCGGCACTTGCGCCGGCATGATCTTATTGGCAAAAAACATTTATGGCGGCGAAAAACCGCACTTGGGATTAATGGATATTCAGGTAGAACGCAATGCGTTCGGACGGCAGGTGGACAGTTTTCAAACCGCGCTGAACATACACGGTTTATCAACTCCGTTTCCGGCTATTTTTATTCGTGCGCCTTATATCCGCCGCCTGCTGTCCGATAAAGTAGCGTGTCTGGCGGAAATTGACGGCAATATTGTGCTTGCCCGTCAGCATAATCTACTGGCTTGTTCATTTCACCCCGAATTGAGCCAAGATGATCGCATCATGAGGTTATTTCTCGAAATGTTACCATAAAAAATACAGGTTTTGCCCAATGTGAGCAAAACCTGTACTTTAAAAGTGCGGTATCCGCAAATTTAGAATCGATAGCCTAAACCAATGAAGTAAACCATCGGATCCAAGGTAACATCGGCTCTTTGCTCTTGTCCGCCCAATTTAAATGTGGCTTTAGTTTTGATTTTTGCATACCAAACCGAGGTATTTAAAAATAAGTTATCGGTTAAACCAATATCAACCCCGGCATTCACCGCAACGCCCCATGAATCTTTCAATTTCAAATCGGTTACGGCTGCAAAAGTGGATTTTTCACTGAAGAAAGTGGTGTAATTGACACCGGCGCCTAAATAAGGGCGTGCTTTAGCGTCCTTATCCAAAAAATAATATTGCAAATATAAACTCGGCGGCAACTGTTTGGTTTTACCGACTTTACCGACGCCCGGCAATGACAATTCATGACTGAACGGTGTTGCAGCCAACAGCTCGACCCCTAAATTATCAGTGATCATATACGTGCCGGTTAAACCCAATTGGGCATTACTGTTCACATCAAAATCATATTGCATCGCATTGCCCGCATGATTTTTAGTCGATGCGTCCGGCACGACCAAAATCGGACCGCCGCGAACAATAACACTGCCTGCCTCATGTGCCAAAGCCGAACCACAGCCAAGTGCGGCCGCCAGTGCAAATGCTAACGTTGCTTTTTTCATATTGGTTTCCTCTTAAATCATGAATCAATCACAGATATTCAACTGCTACCCTGCGCTAGCAGCCGCTTCAATATACCTCTAATTAAGTAGATCAAAAATGACATAAATCAAATTTGAATTTTTTAATAAAAATAAAATATTGATCCGTTTATTTTTTACCAAATTTCCTTATTTTTGTTTTTTGATCCTGATACCAAATTGCAAATCAATGATTATTTTTTAAACAAACCTTGCTTGACCGAAAAAAACCACGCTACTGCGTGGCTTATCATACCGATGAGTACTGTTACCCGATTTTTTTACCTCGCGCACGAAATATCGCCACAGCCCCCTCAAGCCGAATCTCTACCTGTTCAAAAAAAGAGGCCAACACGCTTTCCAAGCCGTCCATCGTGTCATGATAATTATTAAAAATCCCTTTTTTATTATAGATTTTCATCAACTTACTGCCAAAAGCATTATGTGTAACCCCATTGCCAAGAATAGTCGCACCGTATAGTACTCCGTCATTTTTCAATATCGGCACAATATTGCCAATCGCCGCTTTTTTGTCCGTCATCGTGCCGGGTAAACAATGCAAGACATAAAAAAGGGAAATCGAATCAAAATGGTTTTCCATACGTTGCGGAAACGGCTTGAAAATATCTTGTTGAATACAATCTCTCATCTTATGCGGCTCTAAACATTTTTTGGCATAACTCAAACTATGGCGATTCAAATCGGCAAAAGAAATCTGCCGAATCCGATCAGCCGCTTTCTTCGGATAAAAACCGGTTCCCACGCCGATATCCAAATGATTTTCGCCGATATTGTTGCTGAAGTGCGGCAAAAGATATTTTTGAGTATGACAGCGCCAAGCATATCGATTGGATAAATTAAGCACCCACCAATCATATAATTTAAGTGAAAGCGGGGTATAAACTTTAATGCCGTTTTTTGTGTCTAAAGACATATGATTTACCTTATTATTTTATCACTATAATGACAGAATATTAAAATTTCTATTTTAATCAAAAGCTTATTATTTAGGGTCATTCTAGCGCGTTTCTCAAATTGAGAAAACAACACAAGTGCATATAAATCAATGGAATAATAGAGCAAGTGTATTTTTCAGTAAATAATCAACCCGAATACCCAGGCAATATTAAAAATATTCAGTTTTAAGCAAGTACACCAAATATTAACCGTGATCGTAAGTATTCGGCATTAATATAAACTGCGAGATTTAGAATGAGTTTTTGAAATGAAATAAGATGGTGCGACCGGGTGGACTCGAACCACTGACCCCCACCATGTCAAGGTGGTGCTCTAACCAACTGAGCTACGGTCGCATTTTGAAGTGGCGCTATAATAGCGATTTTCCGGTTAAGGAACAAGTACTTTTTTACTCTCGGAATCCGATTGTTATTTTTTTAGACAAACTGCCAATAAAATAACCTTTTTACTCGGCATTTATTATACTCTTACGGAATAATTTATCGCTTATTTTGATTTGTCTTTTCGACATAACACGTTATGCTAACGGCCTTGATTACCTACTCTGAACGGAGTTCATTATGTCATTCGCCCTGCTGCTGAATCTGGCAGTTTTTTTCGTTTTATTATTTGTGCTATACCGCTTTAAAAAACAAGGTAATTCGTTGGCCGTCACCGTGCTGCTGGCGTTGGTGCTCGGCGTTGGATTCGGTATTGCGCTGCAAAATCTGTATAGCGAGCAAAGTGCGGTCGCTAGTCTTGACTGGATTAATCTGATTGGCGGCGGTTATGTGCGTCTGTTGCATATGATTGTCATGCCGTTGGTTTTTGTTTCCATTTTGTCGGCAATCAGTAAGTTGCATGACGCCGGCGGTTTAGGCAAGATCAGCGTCAGTATCCTGTCGGTATTACTGTTCACCACCGCCATCGCGGCCTTAGTCGGTATCGGTTTCAGTGCGCTGTTCAATCTGAATGCCGACGGCTTAATCGCCGGCGCGCGTGAAATCGCTGCGCAGGAACGTGTCTTGGGGCGGGTCGATCAAGTTGCCGATTTAACCATTCCGGCTATGCTGTTATCGTTTATTCCGCGTAATCCGTTTGCAGAATTAAGCGGTGCCAATCCAACGTCCATTATCAGCACCGTAATTTTTGCCGCTTTCTTGGGTATTGCAACCTTGCGTTTGCGTAAAGAAAACAGCGATACGGCGGAACGTATCACGCAAGGAATCGACAGCCTGAACAAATTGGTGATGAGCTTGGTGCGGATTATCATCAGTTTAACACCTTACGGTATTTTGGCGTTGATGACCCGTATGGCCGCCACCTCCAGTTGGGCGGATATTCTCAATCTGCTGAATTTTATCATCGCCTCTTATCTGGCTATCGGTGTAATGTTTATCGTACACGGGGTTTTGTTGGCATTCAGCGGCATCAATCCGATCGCTTACTATAAAAAAGTGTTGCCGACCTTACTGTTTGCCTTTACTTCCCGCTCCAGTGCGGCAACCATTCCGTTAAATATCGAGACCCAAACCAATAAACTGGGAAATGCCGGCACTATCGCCAATTTCTCGGCGACATTCGGGGCGACTATCGGGCAAAACGGCTGCGCCGGTATTTATCCTGCGATGTTAGCATTTATGGTTGCACCGTCGGTGGGTATCGATCCGTTGGCACCGCACTTTATCCTTTCGTTAGTCGCCATCGTTACCATTTCCTCATTCGGGATTGCCGGTGTCGGCGGCGGCGCAACCTTTGCCGCGATTGTCGTGCTTTCCACGATGGGATTACCGCTGACATTGGTCGGTTTGCTGATTTCTATCGAACCGTTGATTGATATGGGCAGAACCGCACTTAACGTCAATGGTGCAATGACGGCAGGCACATTAAGCAGTAAATGGTTGAAACAGAGCGATTTAGCATTATTGGCAAATAACAAAGCAGAATAAAAAACCGCACTTTCAACAGAAAAACCCGATTATTCAATAGTATAATCGGGTTTTTTAATTGCAAAACACAACCTACAACTCTTCGATCACATGATCAAACCAGTCAATCACATCTTTTTCATGAATGCCGTTTTGGATTGGTACACCGGCGAGTTTCACCGATTCGGGATTACCCGAAATCAGCGGGTGCCAGTCGAATAACGGTTTATTTTCGTAAAGCAGACGGTAGGCGCAAGTTTTCGGCAGCCAGCCGAAATCAGGCAGGTTTTGCTTGGTCAGTTTAGTGCAATCTTCTTCCAGCTCAAACCGTTGCGGATAGTTTCGGCATTTACCGTTTTTCAAATCCAATTGATTGCAGGCAATGTCGGTGAAATAAATCCGCTCGTGCTTGCCGTAACCATCGAGAATTTTGCGATAGCAGCATAATCCGCAGCCGTCACACAGCGCTTCCCACTCCTGTTCGTTCATCTCCAGTAGAGATTTTGTCTGCCAAAACCGCTCTTTCATCTGCTCTCTCAAATAAAAACAGGCATAATAAACTATGCCTGATTTTATGTTACGCCGTCGGTTAATTAAAAACCACTGCTCTCTTTCAAACTGACGGTCAAATTGAATACTAACTTTTCCGCCGTCGAATCACTGCTGTCGGCACAGAAATAACCTTCACGTTCAAACTGATAAGCGTGTTCCGCTTCGGCATTCGCCAAATTGGTTTCAACGACGCCGTACACCACTTTCAGCGAGTTCGGATTCAGCACCGACAGGATATCTTCCTCCGCCCCCGGATTCGCCACGGTAAACAAACGATCATACAAACGGAACTCCGCCGTTTTATTGTTTGTTGCCGAAACCCAATGGATCACGCCTTTGACTTTGCGCCCGTCACTCGGGTTTTTGCCCAGTGTTTGCGGATCATAGCTGCAATACAGGGTGGTGATATTGCCGTCGGCATCTTTTTCCACCCGCTCCGCCTTGATCACATAAGCATTGCGCAACCGCACTTCTTTGCCCAAGACCAGACGTTTATATTTTTTATTCGCTTCTTCACGGAAATCCGCCCGATCGATGTAAATTTCACGTCCGAACGGCAATTGACGCTCGCCCAATTCAGGACGGTTCGGGTGATTAGCGGCGGTCAGCCATTCTTCGTCTGCGGTATAATTTTCAATCACGACTTTTAGCGGATCGAGGACCGCCATCGCCCGCGGCGCATTGGTATTCAAATCGTCACGGATACAAGCTTCCAATGCGCTGAATTCGACCATATTCTCCTGTTTGGTCACACCGATACGATCGCAAAATTCACGCAATGCCGCCGGGGTATAACCGCGACGACGCAAGCCGGAAACCGTCGGCATACGCGGGTCATTCCAACCGTCGACGATTTTGGACGTAACCAGTTGTAATAATTTGCGTTTCGATGTCAACGTCCCTTCCAGATTCAAACGGGAAAACTCATACTGATGCGGTAACGGACGTTCAATCGAAATATTTTCCAACACCCAGTCATACAAGCGACGGTTGTCTTGAAACTCCAACGTGCATAACGAATGCGTAATACGCTCAATCGCATCGGAAATACAGTGGGTAAAATCGTACATCGGATAGATACACCATTTATCGGCCGTTTGGTGGTGATGGGCAAATTTGATCCGATACAGCACCGGATCACGCATCACCATAAACGGCGACGCCATATCGATTTTGGCCCGCAGGCAGGCTTTGCCCTCGGCAAATTCCCCTTGGCGCATTTTTTCAAACAGCGCCAAATTCTCTTCCACACTGCGTTCACGGTACGGGCTGTTTTTGCCGGCTTCGGTTAACGTGCCGCGATATTCACGGATCTCCTCCGGCGATAATTCGTCCACATACGCCAAGCCCTTGTTGATCAGTTCGACGGCATAGCCGTAAAGCTGATCAAAATAATCGGAGGCGTAACGTACTTCCCCTTGCCATTTAAACCCTAGCCATTCTACATCTTGCTTGATCGAATCCACATATTCCACATCTTCTTTTACCGGATTCGTATCGTCAAAACGCAGATTGCATAATCCCTGATAATCTCTGGCAATCCCGAAATTCAGGCAGATTGATTTCGCATGGCCGATATGCAGATAGCCGTTCGGCTCCGGCGGAAAACGGGTATAAACGCCGGTGATCTTTCCCTGCGCCAAATCTTCATCGATAATATGGCGGATAAAATTGGACGGACGGTGTTCTGCTTCATTCAGCGCAGAAACTTCAGGCTCGCTCATAGCACTCCTCAAATAATGTGTTCTATTTGTTATAAGAAATTTGTCTATTCTACACTGTTTGCCGACAGAACAAAACCGCTTGTCTGCCTGCGTCGCGGATTAAACCGGATTAAGCAATTCTTAAGAATTTAATGGTATAGTGTGCAAACTTGGCAAATATTCCATTTAACCTGACGAAAAACTATGAACCCGAACAAACGAAAAACCGTTGTTATTGCCGTTCTTGTGCTGGCAACTCTTTTTGGCGGTTACCATTACCTGCAAAGCCAAAGCAATAATAACGACAACACCACCTACATGACTGAGCGTGTTAAGCGCACCGCACTTTCCGCCAGCGTTATCGCCACCGGTACGGTGCGCAGCAATAACCGCGTGGAAGTCGGCGCCCAAGTCTCCGGTCAATTGACAAAGATTCATGTACAGCTGGGGCAAAAAGTCAAAAAAGGGGATCTGATTGCCGAAATTGATTCCAAAAATCAGGACAATGCGTTGAGTACCGCACTTTCACAGCAAGCGTCCTATCAGGCGCAATTGGCAGCGGCGAAAGCCAATCTTGTCGCTATGCAGTCTTCTTATGATCGGATTAACCGCCTGTACAAGCAGAAATCCGCCACTCAGGACAGCCTTGAAACGGCACGCGTTAATCTTGCCAATGCGCAATCCGGCATCGCACAATTGGAGTCATCGATTAAACAAGCCGAGATTTCGGTTGCGACGGCACAAACCAATTTGGACTATACCCAAATCGTCGCCCCGATTGACGGCACGATTATTTCCATTCCGGTATCCGAAGGACAAACCGTGAACGCCAACCAAACCACACCGACTATCGTACAGATTGCCGATTTGAGTAAAATGCTGATCAAAGCCGAAATCTCGGAAGGCGATATCACCAAAGTCAACGCCGGCATGAAAGTGCGGTTTACCACCTTGGCCGAGCCGAATCAGGCGTACCATTCCGAAATCGTTTCCATCGATCCGGCGCTGACCACCTTGACCGATAACGAATATAACGAATCCGCCAGCGACAGCAGCGCCGTCTATTTCTATGCCAATATCCTGATCGATAATCCTGATGAAAAATTGCGAATCGGCATGACCACACAAAATACGATAACAATTGTCGATGTGGAAAACACGTTGGCGATTCCGACCATGGCGATTCAAAAAGTCGGCAACCGATATCAAGTGCGGGTATTGACGGCAAACAACACGGCGGAAACCCGTGACATTGAAATCGGGATCAGTGACGACATCAACACCCAAGTGTTGTCAGGCTTGCAAGAGGGCGACAACGTCATTTCCGCTGAAATGCAAGCGGGCGAATCCGTCGGCAATAGCGGCCAGATGCGCATGCGCTTTTAATCGGACGGTGTCAACATGAATATTATTGACGTCGGCAGGCTGAACAAATATTTTGGTGAAGGCGATAATCGGGTACATATCCTGAAAGATATTGATCTGCAAATAAAAAAAGGCGATTTTATTGCCATCATGGGTACGTCCGGTTCCGGCAAATCGACCTTAATGAATATCCTCGGTTGTCTGGATACCGCCAGTGACGGTTCATATAAAATTGACGGTGTGGAAACCTCACCGCTGTCGCGTGATCAGCTCTCTGATCTGCGTCAGAAAAAATTCGGCTTTATTTTCCAGCGTTATAACCTGCTCTCCGCCTTAAATGCGGTCGAAAATGTTGCATTGCCGGCGGTTTATGCCGGTTTGCCGCATGACCAACGGTTGCAAAAAGCCAAAAACCTGTTGGAAAAACTCAATCTCAGCGATAAATTCGACAATAAACCCAATCAGCTTTCCGGCGGTCAGCAGCAACGGGTCAGTATCGCGCGCGCACTGATGAACGGCGGCGAAGTGATTCTTGCCGATGAGCCGACAGGCGCGCTCGATTCCAAGAGCGGTTTAATGGTGATGCAAATTTTGCAGGATCTGCACCGTGAAGGACACACGATTATTTTGGTGACGCACGATAAAGATGTCGCCGATTATGCCAACCGCATCATCGAAATCAAGGACGGACGAATCATCAATGATTCCCGTCGTTCCGATGAAATTATCGAGAAAGATATCGCCGTCAGCATTCAGAAAAATCGCATTTCCCGCCTCAAGGATCAGCTGGTGGAATCGTTCAACATGTCGGTCAGTGCGATTTTGGCGCATAAAATGCGCTCCCTGCTGACCATGCTCGGCATCATTATCGGCATCACTTCCGTGATCTGCGTGGTGGCTATCGGCAACGGTTCACAGCAAAAAATCCTTTCTAATATCAATTCGTTGGGAACCAATACCATGGATATTTATAACGGTACCGGTTTCGGCGATCGGCGGGCAAACCGCAGTAAAAACCTCACGGTTCAAGATTCGGACGTACTGGCAAAACAACATTATATTGAAAGTGCCACACCGAACAGTGCCGTCAGCGGCACGCTGACCTACGGCAGTAAAGCGGTCAGTGCGCAGGTTAGAGGCGTTGGCGATCAATTTTTCAACGTCAAAGGGTTAACCTTGAAACAAGGACAAGTATTTAATCAGGACGATGTCAAAAACAGCAGTCAAGTCGCGGTGATCGATGAAAATACACAGCGTGAGCTGTTTCCCGACAAATCCCCGCTGGGGCAAATTATCATGATCGATAAAAAGCCGTTAAAAATTATCGGTGTTGCCGCCACCAACAATAATATGGGCATGATGAGCAGCAATTTGACGATTTGGATTCCCTACACGACCGCAATGAATAAAATTTCCGGTGAAAAAACCATTGACTCCATTACCGTCAAAGTGAAAAACAACATCAACACGCAAATTGCCGAAAAAAATCTGACCCAATTGCTGACCATGCGGCACGGCACAAAAGATTTCTTTGTGATGAATACCGATACCATCAAACAAACGATTGAAAGCACCACCAACACCATGAAACTGTTAATTTCGTCTATTGCCTTGATTTCACTGATTGTCGGCGGTATCGGCGTGATGAATATCATGCTGGTTTCCGTCACCGAACGCACCAAAGAGATCGGCGTCCGCATGGCAGTCGGCGCCAGACAATCGAATATTCTGCAACAATTTTTAATTGAAGCTACGCTGATTTGTGTTATCGGCGGCGTGGTCGGGATTGTCCTGTCCTATTTTGTCGGCTTGCTGTTTAACACATTCATGAGCGATTTTACGATGCTGTTCTCGCCGGCTTCCATCATTGCCGCCGTGATCTGCGCCAGCTTGATCGGCTTGATTTTTGGTTTTCTTCCGGCCAAAAATGCCTCACAATTAAACCCGATTACCGCACTTTCAAGGGAATAACAACAATATGATTTCGATACCATACCTCAACCGCACCGCTGCCGTCCTATTGTTTAGCGGCTTTTTGGCGGCTTGTGCCAACAATGAAAACCAACAAAGCTATCGTCAGGAAATGCAGCAGTTCGAACAATATCGACAGCTGACCGAACAATATCAAATCAATCAAAACTGGTGGACACAATATCATGACGCCCAGCTTAACCGCCTGATTGACACCGCACTTGCCAATAATCTGGATTTGGCGAAAGCGGCGGTTAACGTCAATCGCGCCTTATATAATGCCAACCTGCTGGGCGCGGATTTAGTACCGACCTTCAGCGGCTCGCTTTCCGGCAGGATACAAAAGAATACCGAAAGCGGCGTATCCACCCGCACTTACGGCAGCTCACTGGGCATCAATTATACGCTTGATTTATGGCGCAAACTGGCGGACAGCGCCAATGCCGCCGAATGGGAACACAAAGCGACCGAATCCGATCTGGACGCCGTTAAACTCACCCTGATTAATCAAGTGATCGACACCTATTATCAAATAGCCTACTTAAAACAAGCCGCTGACATTGTCAGAAGCAATATCAATACTTACAACCAAATCACCGCCATCACTCAAAATCAAGTCAATCAAGGCATGACGCTGCAACTGGATGCGGATCAGTCTCGTCAAGCGGTATTATCCGCCGAGAATCAATTGATTTCATACCAATCCCAATTGCAAACCGCCGAAACCATGCTGCGTAATCTTTTAAATCTGCAACCGCAACAAAATCCGGGATTAAGTGCGGTTAATCTAAAAACCTTAAAACTGCAATCGGTTAATCTGAATATTCCGCTGTCGACGATTGCCAACCGTCCGGATTTAAAAGCGTATCAATATCGGCTGAGCTCCGCTTTTAAAGATCTCAACGCCATGGAAAAAAGCTGGTATCCGAGTATTACGCTCGGTGCAAGCCTGACGACCGGCGGAACAACCGGCGGCAATATGTTCGATGTACCGCTAAGTGCCGGCACGGTAGGCATCAATTTACCGTTTTTAGATTGGAACCGGGTGAAATGGAACGTCAAACTGTCCGAAGCCGCCTATGAAACAGCCAAACTGAATTTCCAGCAGGGCATTACCACTGCCTTGAATGAAATTGACAACAACTATAAAGCCTATCAATTGGCACAGCAAAGTCATCGCAACCTGAATCAAAAATACCAGTATGACCGCAATATCAGCAACACCTACCGTTTGCAATATAATGCCGGTGTTGCCGCCATGAAAGACTGGCTGACCGCACTTGCCACCGAACAAAATTCCGAGCTCAATATTTTACAGGCAAAATACGATTTACTTCGCTATGAAAATGCGATTTATCAAAGTATGGCCGGCAAATATCAACGCTAGCTTTTAAAGCGAAATAATAAAAAACGGACATAAGCATTGTCCGTTTTTTATCACTTAGCCGACGGATTTTATTCTAACGGCACCGGCACGATTTTGGTGGCGTGAGACCCCTTATCGCCGTGAATAGCTTCAAACTGCACCTTTTGACCGGCTTTCAAAGAGCGATAACCGTCCATCTCAATCACTGAGTAATGTACGAAAATATCTTCCGCACCACTGTCTTCCGCAATGAATCCGAACCCTTTTGCGTTGTTAAACCATTTAACTGTTCCAATTTGCATACTGCAACCTCATTTTTTCTTTATCCGGCGATTAAGCTGACCGGTTCTTGATTAAATTGGTCAACTTATTGATTATACTGAAATAAACTTAAGCAATGTGCAATCACCAATCCGGAAAAATATGTGTGAGATCACAAAATTAATGCAACATTATCATTAACTTGGCTGTAGATGAGAAAAAAAGAGAGGAAAACCTCTCTTTTTAGTTGATTTTGTCGGTTTTTACGAGCGATTATCAAGATAGCCCTATTTTTTTCTTTCAAGCCATTTGCCGTCAATATAATCCGCAATCCATTTGGTTGCTTTGCCGTCTTTTTCCGACGTCACATACTGCCGCTTTTCCTTGCGGCTGAAACGGACGATGGTTTTATTACCGTCGCTGTCTACTGTCGGCGCTTCCGTCAAGTAATGGAATTTTTCCGGTAAACGATCTTTAAAACGAACCAGCTCTTCAATATACGGTGCGCGAGTTTCACGTGATTTCGGGAAGTTGTGTGCCGACATGAAAATACCGCTCGCCCCGTCACGCAATACAAAATAGGCATCCGATTTCTCGCACGGTAACTCCGGAAATGCAACCGGATCTTCTTTCGGCGGTGCGACTTCCCCGTTTTTCAAAATCTTACGGGTATTGGAACAGTTGGTGCACCCCATATATTTGCCGAAACGTCCCAACTTCAGATGCATATCGGCACCGCACTTGTCGCATTCGACCACCGGACCGTCATAGCCCTTGATTTTAAATGTCCCTTCTTCGATCAAGTAGCCGTCACAATTCGGATTATTACCGCAAATATGCAGTTTGCGCTGACCGTCAATCAGGTAACTGTCCATTGCGGTATGACATTTCGGACAGCGTTTGCGTTTACGCAACGCATCGGTTTCCGAATCATCGTCCAACACATTTAACAATTCCGCCTCAGGAATCAGGTTAATCGTCGTCTTACAGCGCTCTTTCGGCGGCAATGCATAACCGGTACACCCTAAAAATACCCCTGTGCTGGCGGTGCGGATCGCCATATTGCGCCCGCAAGTCGGACATTTAATCTCGGTTTCCACCAAACTGTTCGGCTTCATACCGCCGTCCAGCTCATTCAGTTCGGCGGTGGTCAGTTTTTGCGAAAAATCGGCAAAAAACTGGTTTAATTCCGTTTTCCAGTCGGCATTGCCGTTGGCAATTTGATCCAGCTGATCTTCCATATTGGCGGTAAAGTCGTAATTCATTAATTCACTGAATGACTGATTCAAACGATCGGTGACAATTTCCCCCATTTTTTCGGCATAAAAACGGCGATTTTCCACCCGTACATAACCGCGTTCCTGAATGGTTGAAATAATCGCCGCATAAGTGGACGGCCTGCCGATACCGCGCTTTTCCAATTCACGCACCAGTGCCGCTTCGGTATAACGTGCCGGCGGTTTAGTGAAATGCTGCTGCGGCAGAATTTTTTCCAAATTCAGCTTTTCGTTCACCGCCACCTGCGGCAGCACTTGATCTTCTGCGCTCTTGCCCATGACCGGCAACACTTTGGTCCAACCGTCAAAACGCAAGATACGGCCTTTGGTCTTCAACTCGTACTCGCCTGCCCGCACGGTCAGTGTGGTCGAATCATATTGCGCCGGCGGCATTTGACACGCCAAAAACTGGCGTCGGATCAAATCGTACAACCGCACCGCATCTTTATCCATGCCGTTGAGGTCATTATCCTTGACTGCCACGTCTGACGGGCGAATCGCTTCGTGCGCCTCTTGCGCATTCTGTTTACTGGAATAGAAATTCGGTTTTTCCGGCAAATAGGCTTTGCCAAACTGTTTTTCAATATAGCTGCGAGCCATATTCAGTGCGTCTTGGCTCAAATTGGTCGAGTCGGTACGCATATAAGTGATATAACCGGCTTCATACAGGCGTTGCGCCAACATCATGGTTTTCTTTACCCCAAAGCCGAGCCGGGTGCTTGCCGCCTGTTGCAGGGTTGAGGTAATAAACGGCGCTTTGGCGCGCGAACTGGTCGGTTTGGTTTCCAGCGCACTGACGATATAATCCGCTTTCTGCAACGCGGCAACGGCGATATCCGCCTGCTGTTGGTTGACCGGTTCAAATTTTTTGCCGTTGAATTGGGCGACATCCAGACGAATTCCCTGCTTCTGAGTCGTTTGGGTTTCCACCGCGACTTCCCAGAACTCTTTCGGGTCAAACGACTTGATTTCACGTTCACGTTCAACCAGCAATTTCACCGCCACCGACTGCACCCGCCCCGCCGACAAACCGCGCGCCACTTTTTTCCATAATAACGGCGACACCATAAAACCCACTACCCGATCTAAAAAACGGCGGGTTTGCTGCGCATTCACCCTGTCCAGATTCAGCTGCTCGGGTTTATTAAAGGCGTTGTTAATCGCATTTTTGGTGATCTCGTTAAAAACGACGCGACTATAACGTTCATCATCGCCGCCGATAACTTCACGCAAATGCCAGGCTATCGCTTCCCCTTCTCTATCCAAGTCGGTTGCGAGATAAATATGATCGGCTTTTTTCGCCAACGATTTCAGTTCGGCAACCACTTTTTCTTTGCCCGGTAAAATCTGGTAATTGGCTTTCCAGCCGTGATAAGGGTCAATCCCCATGCGTTTTACCAATGCTTCGCGATCGCGGCTCTCTTTCAAGGTCGCTTTTTCTTCCGCACTCATGCCTTTGGTCGATACCGCTTTACGCTTCTCACCGTTGGATGATCCTGCCGTCGGCAAATCACGGATATGGCCGACACTGGATTTCACTACATAATCTTTCCCCAAATATTTATTTATCGTTTTTGCTTTTGCCGGGGATTCCACAATAACTAATGATTTACTCATCTTTTTCCTATCATTATTCAATGCCTTGCCTTGTTACCGTTTTCGGTTCACAAGACGCGGACATAATAAAATGCGCTGACAATAACAAGGTTTGCCGAGGAATACAATAGCCGATTGCACAAACCGCCTAATTCGGCAGTCGTTTTATACCTTGCGTCTTGTACTCTACCGCACTTTGACGCAAAATGATCCGAGCTGACACAACTAACGGGAAATCTTATGCAAACAGCAATTTTGGCAGGCGGCTGCTTTTGGTGTATTGAAGCGGTATACAATCAAATCAACGGGGTGCAAAGTGCGGTATCGGGTTACATCGGCGGACATGCAGCAAACCCGACTTACCGCCAAGTGTGCGACACGGACAGCGGACACGCCGAAGCGGTGAAAATCGAATTTGATCCGTCCGTTATCGATTATCAGGCGCTATTGGAAATTTTTTTCGCCATTCACAATCCGACCGAATTAAATCGCCAAGGCAATGACATCGGCACACAATACCGCAGTGAGATTTTTTATCTGAATGAGCAACAAAAGCAGCTGGCCGAACGTATGATCGCCGAGCTGCAACCGCACTTTTCACGGCCGATTGTGACGAAATTAAGCCCTGTCACAACATTTTATCCGGCTGAAGCGTACCATCAAGGCTACTTCCGGCAAAATCCGAACAGCGGCTATTGCAGCATAGTCGTTGCGCCCAAATATTTAAAAGCGAAAATGACCTTTTCCCAATATTGGAAAAACGGGGATAACGCATAAAAAAACCTGCCCTTATTACGGGCAGGTTGAGGGTAATAAGATTATGCCCAATATTTATCGATTTCGCTGCGAATGGCTTCAGCTGTCGCTTTACCTTTATCACCGACCAATGCACGGCCGGCGATAAACGCTTTGGCATTGGTGATCGGGGCGAACAGGTGGATATCTTCCGGCACAATGCCGCCGGTGATCGACAACTGCAATCCCAAATCCGACAGCTGTTTCATTTTGACCAAATCTTGTTCAGTCCAGCCGACACCCGCCAGTTCCGCATCGCGTGAACGATGGTAAATCGCTTGGGTAATGCCTAAATCAACCCAGTTTTGCGCATCGTCCAACGTCCAATTGCCGTAAAGTTCGATCTGAATTTCACGTTGGAATTCATCCGCCACTTTTTTACAGGCGCCGATGGTGGCAATATGTGCGGCGGCAGAGACGGTAATCCAGTCCGCTCCGGCTTCAAACGCCATTTTCGCCAGAATCGCCCCGCCGTCAGTGGTTTTCATATCACAAACCAAAATGTGTTTAGGGTGTGCCTTTCTGAGCGCACTAACGGCTTGCATACCTTCGGCAAAAGCCAAAATCGTACCGATTTCGATAATATCCACATAGCCCGCCACGTTTTCCGCCGTAGAAAGTGCGGTTTCCAAATTTAAAGAATCCAGTGCAATTTGCAGTAATGGTTTTGTCATACATCCTCTCTTCATGTAATTAATCAAAATAAACGGTTATGCCTTGTTGAGTGCGTCGTCAATGACTTGATAAATCTCTTCTTTGCTATTACAAGCCTTTATTTTCGCCAAGTCAACGCCTGTTTCACTGTGTTCATCATCAAGCACCTGCGTGATTTCCATTAAACCTTGCATATGTTGATCCGACGTGCTGCCGGCCAAGGTCAGAAAGACATCGACCGGGGTATCTTCCCCTTCAAATACGACCGGCTCGGTTAATGTCACCAGCGCAAAGGCGGTTTTATTGACCCCGTCTTCCGGACGGGCATGCGGCATCGCCAAACCGGGCGCAAGAATGATATAAGGCCCCAATTCATTGATACTGCTGATAATCGCCTCATAATAACGCGGCTCTACCGCACCGGAAGCGACCAATAGATCGGTTCCGATTTTAATTGCCTGCTGCCATGTGTCGGCATATTGATTCAATTTGATCGAATCATTTTCAATCAGTGATTGTTTTAAATTCATCTTGATTCCCTCTCTTTTATTGTCGGCAACGCCCGATGCCGACATTCGGTATGTATTATTTGATATTAAAACGCTGTTGGATAATCGCAATCAGTTCTTCGCCGAAAGAATTCGGGTTCAACATATTTTGCACCCCAAGAATCACTTTATTTTCCGGCACCTGCATCTCTCCCGCCAAATGTTTAGACGAAACAATAATATCAGTGCTGTCGAGTTTGGATTTGTAATCGGAAATCGCACAGGAATCCATAATATTCGGAATACCTTTTTTATCCAAGTAAGCACCGATTTTCATCTTCATCATCATAGAAGAACCCTGACCGTTACCGCACACCGCCAATACCCGCACCGGTTTAATATCATTCAGATTCTCGTCGTTTTCGATTATGCCGTCCGCCGCATTTTCATTGACATCATAATCCAAGCCGTAACCGTCCATTTGATCCAGTGTTTTTCCGGCAGCCGCTGCCGCCGCTTCGTCCGCCCGTAGTTTTTTAGCGGCAAATGTCATATAAACCATTGCCAGTGCGATAATCACAAAGATGAAAAACGGAATACTGTTCAAGCCTTGCAAAATCGGCGGGAACACTAACGCCCAGTCCGCCATCCCCATCCAACCGTTAAACGGCGTACCATTCTCGGCAAAAATTCGGATAGCCCAAGCGGAACCCAGCACTTCTATAATCCCCATCACAAAACAGATTTTCATCACCGATTTCCAACCGCCGAAATGGTTGGCAAATACGCCGATAGTCGCATTGGAGAAAAACATCGGAATAAAGCCGGGAATAATCATAATCGGCGAATCAAACAATAATAGTCCGATTACCGCCACAAACTGCCCGATTGCCCCCCACATGAAACCGAATACCATCGCATTCGGCGAGTAAGCATAGATTGCGGCACAGTCAATCGCCAACACCGCATTCGGAATAATGCGCTCGGAAATCCCTTTAAATGCTTCGGAAAGCTCGGCAACAAACATACGCACACCGGCAACAATCACTTGAATCGCCACCGCAAATTTTAGCCCCGTTTCTAAAATATAAATCGTCCAATGGGTTTTGCCCGCCATTGCCTGTAAATTTTCCAGCCCGAACGAAAGCAGGATAATGCCAAAAAAGACGGTCATAACGATTGCCGTGGCGGAAATGCTGTCATGAAAAATATGCAGCCACTTCGGTAATTTCAAATTATCGACGGAATCGTTTTTATCCCCTAGTTTCGGTGCAATTTTGGTGGCAATCCAAGAGGCAAACTGTTGTTGATGCCCGATAGAAAAACCGGCGCCGCCGGTCACGGCTTGTGTCGCTTTATACATGATATTCGATGAAATACTCCAGTATAACGCCATCAAAATCGCCGTATAAATGATGGTTTCCCACATTGAAGCACCGATAACCAGATAAAAAACCGCCACCAGTCCGGCTTGTTGGAACATGATATGTCCGGTCAGCATAATCGTACGAATGCCGGTAAAACGGCGGAAAACCACTAATAAGATATTCAACGCCAGTGCCAACAGCACTGCATAGCCGACCCAAGAGTAATCATCACCCATCGTTTCCATAGTTGCCATCATGCTGGTATAGGGATCAATCACCGAACCGGTCAAATGGTGATATTCGGATAATTTTTCAATCACCGGCTTAAACCCGCCGACCAGCGTCGAAGCACCGACTTGAACCAACATAAAACCGACAATGGTTTTGATCGAGCCTTTCAACACGGTTGTCGTGTCTTTTCTTAACAGAATATAACCTATGCAAGTCACCAGCCCCAACAATAAAGGGGCTTTTGTCATAACTTGGCTGTAGAATATATAAAATATGTTATATAGTGTTTCCATGATTCACTCCATAGAGATGATGGGATTAATGATCAGAAATGATGACCTTTTTGTGCGCCAGCGAATCGAAGCAAATGAAATTTTCAATATGGCCTTGATTCTTGGCACACAGAATAGGTCATTATTAGTGATTAAATAAAGATTATTTTTGATTTTATGTGATCCAGATCTAAAATTTTCTTGTTTTAACTTATCATTAAGGTGTTATAAAAAATCTGAAATAAAATTTAATTTATTTATAATCAATAGATTACAAAGAAAACCGCTCTTTATGAGCATTTTTGAGTAAAAAATCATTGATAATCATATGTGTGATTGCTATATTAATGAAAAATCACACAACAATCATTGTGAGGTTTTTATGACTGAATTACAAAGACAGCATGCCCTGCTGGAACTGCTTGAACAGCAAGGTTCGGTGACGGTTGCGGAAATCGTTCAAAACTTTGGTATTTCGCCGGCGACGGCACGACGAGACATAACCAAACTGGATACCTTGGGAAAATTGAAAAAGGTGCGCAACGGCGCTTTTCCGAGTGAAGAAAATAAAAATGCCGATTGGTCGCCATTGACTATCCGTGAAGCGAGCAATTACGACGAAAAAGCCGGTATAGCCAAACAGGCGGCAAAAATTTGTAAAAGCGGCGACAGTATTGTGATCAATTGCGGCTCTACTGCATTTATGTTGGGGCAGGAAATTTGCGGAAAGTCCGTGCAGGTAATTACCAATTACTTCCCGCTGTTAAATTATTTGATTGAGCAAAATCATGAAAACTTGGTAGTTTTGGGTGGTCAATACTATAAAGAAAGAAGCCTGTTCTTAACCACAGAGCAAAAAACCGATGCTTTTTATGCCGGACACTATATGTTCACCAGCGGCAGCGGTTTAAGTGAAGAAGGGTTGTTTAAAGTCGATCTGCTTTCTGCCATGGTGGAGCAAAAAATGCTCGATCATGTCAACAAGGTGGTCGCACTGGTCGACAGCTCAAAAGTCGGACAACGAATAGGCACACTATTCTCGCCGGCAGAAAAATTGGATATCGTTATTACCGGCAAAGATGCCGACCCGGAAATCGTTTCGGCACTACGGGAAAAAGGGGTTGAAGTCCTTTTAGTGTAGTCAGTCAATTTGCAGTGATAGCGAGTCGTAACACATTGTTCGTTAATCTAAAAAAGGTAACTATTATGAGTAAAGTTAATGAAATCACTCGCGAATCATGGATATTAAGCACATTCCCTGAATGGGGAACATGGCTTAATGAGCAAATCGAAAAAGAACACGTGCAAAAAGGCACGTTCGCTATGTGGTGGCTGGGGTGTACCGGAATCTGGCTGAAAACCGCCGGCAATACCAATATTTCAGTGGATTTCTGGTGCGGCACCGGTAAACGAAGCGGCAAAAACCCCCTGATGAACAAGCAGCACCAAATGATGAGAATGGGCGGCGTTCGCAATTTACAGCCTAACCTGAGAACATCGGTATTCGTGTTGGATCCGTTTGCGATTAAAGAAATCGATGCCGTTATGGCCACGCACGATCATGCCGATCACATCGATCCGAATGTGGCAGCGGCGGTTCTGCAAAATTGCAGCGATAGCGTCAAATTTATCGGCCCTAAAGCCTGTGTCGATTTATGGACGAAATGGGGCGTGCCAGCCGAACGTTGCATTACGGCAAAAGTCGGCGATGTGATTGAAATCGGTGATGTGAAAGTGCGGGTACTGGACGCATTCGACCGCACCGCACTTGTCACCCTGCCGCAAGGCGTTTCCTCCAAAGATAAAAGTATTCTCGACAGCATGGACGAACGTGCGGTGAATTACCTGTTTGAAACCGACGGCGGCAATCTCTACCATTCCGGCGATTCCCATTATTCCAATTACTACGCTAAACACGGCAACGACTACAAAATTGATGTCGCCTTGATGTCCTATGGCGAAAATCCGCGCGGCGTTACCGATAAAATGACCTCGTCCGATATACTGCGTGCCGCAGAATGCTTAAATACGCAAGTGGTAATCCCGATTCACCATGATATTTGGTCAAATTTCCAAAGCGATCCGCGTGAAATTGAAGTGTTATGGAAAATGAAAAAGAATCGTTTAGGCTACCAATTTGCACCCTTTTTCTGGCAAGTCGGCGGCAAATACACCTTCCCGACCGACAAAGCCAAAATGTATTTCCAACATTGGCGCGGTTTTGACGATATTTTCATTGATGAACCGGAATTGCCGTACCGCTCTTTCCTCTAATCATCAACAATATGCCGGGCATTCCCGGCATTATTTTTTTCCAATCTTCCGACAGAAAAAATCCGGCATCACGCCGGATTTCAAACATACCGCACTTTGCACGAATTATTGCCCGTAATAGGCGTTTTTACCATGTTTACGCAGGTAATGTTTATCTAACAACGTTTGCTGCATGGCTTGAATGTTCGGATTCAGTTGATGGCTGAACAGATTCATATATGCAATTTCTTCCAACACCACCGCATTATGCACCGCATTATGCGGATCGGTTCCCCAAGCAAACGGTCCATGCGAATTGACCAGTACCGCCGGAACATCTTTTGCCTGAATCCCGCGTTTTACAAAGGTTTCGACAATCACTTTGCCGGTTTCCAATTCATATTCGCCCTGAATTTCAGCATCCGTCATTAAACGAGTACAAGGAATCGCACCGTAAAAATAATCGGCATGTGTAGTGCCAAGTGCGGTCAAATCTCTGCCTGCCTGCGCCCAAGTCGTGGCATGACGGGAATGGGTGTGCACGATCCCGCCGATTTCAGGAAATTGACGATATAGCTCCAAGTGCGTCGGTGTGTCCGAAGACGGTTTTTTACTGCCTTCCACCACTTTTCCGCTGTGAAGATCCACCACCACCATATCCTCTTCCGTCATCACCTCATAATCAACACCGGAAGGTTTGATCACCACCAAGCCCTTTTCACGGTCAATACCGCTGACATTGCCCCAAGTGAACGTCACCAAGCCGTATTTAGGCAAATCGAGATTGGCTTCAAAAACCTGTTTTTTCAATTTTTTCAACATACAAAATTTCCTTCTTTCATTTTGTTTTCAATCCAACGGCGGGCATTGATAATCTCCATAATCGGCTCGTCTGACTTCTCCGTCCACATTTCAATTAAAAATGCGCCGCGATAATTCAACTTTTGCAAGGTGTCAAATACCTGCACAAAATCGACACAACCTTCACCGAACGGCACGTCACGGAACTGCCCTTTGCAACTTTCCGTCACCGCATAGGTATCTTTTAGATGAATTGCGGCAATGCGATCTATCCCCAGTTCCAATTCCTTGACTACATCATTTCCCCAAGCGGATAAATTGCCGACATCGGGATAAACCGTGAACCAAGGTGACGACAGTAAGTTATCCCACTGTTTCCATTTGGTAATCGAATTCATAAACGGTGTATCCATGATTTCAACCGCCAACATCACTTGTGCGCTCGCCGCTTTTTCAACCGCCCACTGCATTCCTTCCGTGAAACGTTTGAGCGTGCCCTCATCTTGTTGTTCATAATAAACGTCATAACCGGCCAATTGAATGGTGCGAATGCCGATATCCGCGGCAAGCCGAATGGCTTTTTCCATTATGGTATAAGCCTCCGACCGCACTTTCTCATCATGGCTGCCAAACGGAAAGCGGCGATGGCCGGAGAGGCACATCGACGGAATCGTAATTCCCGTATCCAGCACCGCATTGACGATCGCTAACCGCTCTTCTTTCGTCCAGTCCAGCCGAGCCAAACGCTCATCGGTTTCATCAATGGAAATTTCCACGAAATCAAAGCCGCAGGCTTTTGCAATCGACAAACGCTCATGCCAACTTAACTGCTTAGGTAACGCTTTTTCATAGATACCCAGTTTATGTTTTCTCATTCATCACCTCAAAAACTCAGAATAAATCAATTTGAATCACAATTAATCATTACAATGATTGTTGAAATGGCTTAAACTTTCAAGCAATAATTTATATTTTTTATATTTGGCTTGATATTTGTCATAAGCCGCCGAATCCGGCTCAATGCGAATAACGCCTGCGGCAACGATCTGCTGCGCCTGTTTGCTGTCGTCAAACACCTTCAACCCCGTCATTGCCATCAACGCCGCCCCTAAACAACCGGTTTCCTCGATTTGAGGAACTTCAACCGCCAATCCGCTCAAATCCGCCAATATCTGTAGCCAAACCGCCGATTTCGCCGGGCCGCCGGTAACGCGTAATAACGTTGTATTCGGAAAACGCTGCAACATACGATCCACATGGGACATCAAGCTGAAGATCACGCCTTCATAGATCGCTTGTAATAAATGTGCTTTGCCGTGCAATGATTGCAAACCGTAAAATCCGGCCTGCATACCAAGTCCGGCATTCGAGCCGTATAAAAACGGAATAAACAGCACACTGCTTTCCGCTTTCGGTAACGAAGCGACCAAGTCGTTGATCGCATTGTAATCGTTTATCCCCCACTGCTGCACAAACCATTCCAGATTAGCGGCAGAGGTCGGACTGGCTTCATGGACGATAAACTCGCCCTGCTGTGCATGGCGTCCATAAACAAACGGCAAGTTCTGGCTGTCATCAATATGAGCGGTTATGCCGCTGACAACCGACCAAGTTCCCATCACCGCATTAAGTTTTGTTTCATCATCCAATCCGGCACAAAGTGCGGTGGAAACGACATCGAACAATCCCCCGACAACCGCAGTTCCTTCTTTTAAGCCGGTCAGTTCGGCGGCCTCCGGCGTAATATAACCGGCAATCTGCGACGATCCGATCACCGGCGGAAGTGCGGTAAATATTTCCTCAATATCCAACAGTTTTGCCAATTCACGATCGTATTGCCCCGTTTGCATATTATACAAATTGGATTCGGAAATATTGGTCTCTTCGCAGGCAATCCGGCCGGTCAAACAATAGCGTAAATAATCGTGCGACATTAACACGGAACCGATTTGGGCATAACGTTGCGGCTCGTGCGCTTTTAGCCAACGCAGGATCGAAACCGGATGACCGGTCCACAATGTTTGTCGGGTCAACGGGTAAAGTTGTTGCGGAATCTGCTGCTGTTGCCACTGCTTTACAATCTCCAACGCCCGTTGATCCGATGACAAAATACCGTTACCCAACGGCTTTTTGTTTTTGTCCAATAAAAACAACCCTTTTCCTTGGGCAGAAATACCGACGCCTTTAATATCGCCGGCGGATACCGTAGAGGATTTTATTGCGCCGGCAATAACCTCCGCACAGGCGTGCCATAAAACCGTTAAATCCCTTTCCGCCCGCCCCGGCTGTGTGCTGATAACCGGCAAGTTACGGCGGCAATTGCCATATTCCTTGCCCTGACTGTCGTAAATACCGGCTTTGATAAACGTACCGCCGCAGTCAACCCCCAACCACAAATCCATATCTTCCCCTTACACAATGATCAATACATGATTGTATCGACACTCTATCGATAATTGATACAATCATCCATTATCTTAAGCCGAAATGGCAGCTTATACCGATGGTATAAGCTGCCGAATAGATTAATTATTCTGCTAACGCATCAACTTGTTTGATTAATGTATCGCCGTTGCGTTCAATGAAATATTGACGGACAGGCTGCTCGACAATATCACGGAACGGCTTGGTGTCCACTTGTTCAACGATTTCGATGCCGGCTTTTTTGAATTTTTCCAAGATCTCTTTTTCATTGGCTTCATTCAATTCACGCTGATAAGCGCCGGCCTCTTTTGCCGCCGCTAAAATGGCTTGCTGTACTTCCGGTGAAAAAGCGTCAAATTTTTGTTTGTTCATCACCACCAATAACGGCGTATAACCGTGATTGGTCAAACTCAAATGTTTTTGCACTTCATATAATTTTGTTGACCAGACGATCCCAATCGGGTGTTCCTGAGCATCAACGGCACGGGTTTCAAGTGCGGTATAAAGTTCAGACAGCGGCATCGGAACCGGATTAGCCCCCAACAATTTAAAGGCTTCGACATACATCGGGTTCTGATTGGTGCGGATTTTCAAACCTTTCACGTCGTCAGGCCCGTTCACGGCATGTTTGGAGTTGGTGATGGAACGGAATCCCACTTCCCAGAAAGCCAAACCTTTCAGATTTTTGTCTTCCAACTCTTTCATCAAGCCTTGTCCGATTTCGCCGTCCAGAACACGATAGGCGTGTGCTTTATCACGAAAAATAAACGGAATGTCGATGACATTCAAATTCGAGACCAACCCGCTGAAATTCGGCGAACCCGACATTTCGATATCAATGGTTCCGCCACGCACCGCACTTATCATCGTTTGTGCGTTGCCTAATGTACTGTCAGGGAAAAGCGACAATTTTAATTCGCCCTTCGTTTTCTCTTTGAGTAACTCATCAAATTTTTTGGCGGCAATGTGCTGTGTGTCGCTGCGAGGCGCTTCATAGCCAAATCGCAGGCTTGTAGCGGCTTGTGCGGTGACTGTTGCGGCAACCAGAGTCAAACCGGTTAATAATGCGGCTAATTTTTTCATATCGTTCTCCTAAAAGTAGAGTGAGCGTTAAGGTTGTAACCAACTTAACGGGGTTAAAATCAATGCAGGAAAGAAAATAAATATAAATAACAATGCTAACAGCATGAGCAAGTAAGGCAGGATGCCTTTTGCCGCCTGATCAAACGGCAATTTGGACACACCGGTTATCACATTCAGCACGTTGCCGATAGGCGGAGTAATCAAGCCGATCGAGGTATTCAGAATAAACAAGACCCCGAAATAAACCGGATCAATGCCCGCTTCATCAACCAACGGCATCAATACCGGCGTTAAAATCAAGACTGTCGGCGTCAAATCCATCACCATACCGATAATAAAAACGGCGATCATAATCACGATCAGCAATAAGGTCGGGGAATCAATCAACGGCTCCAATAATTCGGTAATCATTTGCGGCAGTTCCGCTACCGTAATCAACCAACCCGACACCTGTGCCGCCGCCACCAGCAACATCACAACCGCCGTGGTTTTTCCGGCTGCCAGCAGCACGCCGTATAATTGGCTGATTTTCAACTCCCGATAAATAAACATCGAAACCAACAGCGCATAAAACGCCGCCACCGCACCGGCTTCGGTCGGGGTAAAAATCCCTAAGCGAAAACCGCCGATAATAATAACCGGTAACAGCAGCGCCCAAGCACTATTTTTGAAAGAGATACACAACTCTTCTTTACTGGCTTTAGAGAATGTCATCAAGTTCAACCGTTTGGACTGCCATGCCCACAGCGCCGCCAAACAGCAGCCCATCAAGATACCGGGGAAAATACCGGCCATAAACAGCTTAGTGATGGAAACCCCGCTGGCAACACCAAAGATAATAAACGGAATCGACGGCGGAATAATCGGTGCGATAATGCCTGCCGCGCCGATTAAACCGGCGGAACGTTCAACCGGATAACCCGTTGTTTTCATCATCGGAATCAGCATCGCCGCCACCGCCGCCGTATCCGCCACCGCAGAACCCGACAGACTCGCCATAATCATGGCGGCAATAATCGCAACAAAACCCAAGCCGCCGCGCTTATGCCCGACCAGCTTCATCGGTAAATCAATGATTCGTTTCGACAATCCGCCGACATTCATAATTTCGCCGGCCAAAATAAAGAAAGGTATTGCCAACAGTGAAAAGCTGTCCGCACCGCTAACCAAATTTTGTGCCAAAATTTGTGCGTCAAACAAGTCCAAATGGAACATTAAAGCGACCGCACAGACAATCAGAGAAAATGCGACCGGAATCCCTAACGCAATAGAGCCCAGTAAGACGCCGAGAAAAATAACAATTGTCATGACAGCTCTCCTTGTTTGAGGTCAATCAGCGATCCGCCGAGACGAATAACCAATAAAACCCCGATCAGCGCACTCATAATGACACCGGCTAGAAAGTTTATACCGGTCGGAATACCGGATATCGGCGCATAATTGCTCATGTTTAATTCCATTTGTGCATAGCTGCCGATAAAGATCAGATAACAGCAATACAACATCACGCCATCGGTAAAAATCGATAGTATTTTGCGTTTACGCGGCGAAAGCTTGTCCGCTAACACCGTTACGCTGACATGACCGTTTTCTTTAAACATTAAAATTGCGCCTAAAAATGTCACCCAAACAAAAAGATAGCGTGATAATTCTTCTGCGATGGTGATGCTGGAATTGCCGGCGTATCGCAAGACCACATTGGCAAAAACCATGCAAGCCATGACCGCCAACATCGAAACAACCAGTATTTCCAATATTTTGCCGGCATAAAAGATAATTCGATTCATATGACTCTCCTGAACCCGATGAGGTTATAATTCACTGACTGCAATTTTGACCACGATTTTTCGAATCTTGCATGCTTTGCCGTCAATGCAGGCGGGACGATGAACATCACTCGGAAAGAAAACCGCAAAGTTTCCCGGGCGCATAACCAATTCCGATTCGTTGGCGACGTCTCGGTAAAACAGAATATCCCTTGCCGCATCATACGCATTGGCGATCGGATTATCGCCCGAATCAACGGCAACGCCGATCCGCTCTTCCCCTGCATGGAGATACTGCACATCCAGATAGTGACGGTGCACTTCCGGTAAAACGGCGGATTTTTGCTGTGTTTCCAAATCCAGCACCTGTGCATAAATCAGCTCGCCTTTAATCGGATAACGGCCGACTTCCAATTGATTAAAATCGGTATTTTTGAGGTACTCAAGTGCGGTACAAACCGCACTTGGATAATGTTTCTCCTCAAAATTTGAAATATGTCCGAAAAACATAACCTGATCCTCGATCCTACAGTGATTTCAATTTCGCCCAAACGCTGTCGTCAACCGGAATACCGTTCTCTCGGTTATCCGCCAAAATCGTTGTGAATTCATGCCCCGGCAACCGCACTTCGACATTCGGATCGGCTCTTTCCGCCGTTTTGACATAATCCATAATTTTTTCCAGCTTTTCATCTTTGGTTTTTCCGTCGATTAAGCGGTCGATCTCAATCGCAATAAACACTTGAGAAACGCAATATTCATCGTCTTTTTCTTCCGTCACTTCTGCGACCGACAAGCCGTTCGACAGCAAGGTGGCTATCATGTCCAACACGATAGACAAACCGGATCCTTTCCAATATCCCATCGGCAATAAGCGTTTATTTCTCTCAATCGTTGCCGGATCTTTGGTCAAATTGCCGTCGTCGTCAAATCCGGCATCGACAAAGGTTTGTCTGCCCGCAAGACGGTTCACTTCCAACATGCCGTAGGAATACATTGAGCAGGACATATCCACCATCGTGATCGGATTGCTCGGAATGGCGATAATCAACGGATTGGTTCCGATACGGCACTCTTTTGCGCCCCAAGGCGGCATCACCGCAATCGAATTTGTCCAACAAACACCGATATAGCCTTTCTCAGCCGCCTGCCAGCCGTAACCGCCGCCGCGCATCCAGTGATTGGCATTTTTCAGGGCGACAACGCCGATACCATGCTGATCCGCCAATGCCATCGCACGATCCATCATCTCCTTGGCGGTCAGATTGCCGATCGCCTGATGTGCATCCCACTGCTCTATTGCGCCCAATGAAAGCACTTTCGTTGCTTTGGCCGTCGGATCAATATCCCCTTTTTCCAATTGTTGGATAAAGCGCGGAAAACGGTTGACGCCGTGGGAATAAGCGCCGGCTTGGGTAGTATCGGCAAACATCTCTGCACAGGCTTCCGCCGTCTCTTCAACCACGCCTCGTGCCAATAAAACACGTTTGAATTCTTGTTTTAATTCGCTATAACTGACTCGCATCTTGACTCACCTCTTGTTTACTTTGGTTTCATATTGTGAAATGATATTTCATATATTGAATTATTTCATCGGATAAATCAAATTTAATTAAAAATTAATTTTCTTTATAATCAATAAGTTAAAAACATTTTCCAATATTGTGATCATTCTCTCATTTTCAAAAGATAAGCCATTGCTTTGTTGCCTGATAAAGGAGAATAATAAGCGCCGTATAGTATAAAAAGGTCAGAAATATGCTTGAAAATACAGAAAAAGAAGAAAAAAAAGGCGGCAGCAATCAAAGCCTGAGCCGTGGTCTGTCGCTGATTGAAATTTTGAGTAATTTTCCCAATGGCTGCCCTTTGGCAAAATTGGCGGAGATTTCAGGGCTGAATAAAAGCACCACTCACCGAATGCTGCAAAGTTTACAAGCTTGCGGCTATGTCAAACCGACCAACACCATGGGAACCTATCGCTTAACCACCAAATGTCTGGCTATCGGGCAGAAAACACTGGCATCGATGAATATTATCAATATTGCCTCTCCGTTTTTGGAAACCCTCAATTTGGATACCGGCGAAACAATCAACTTTTCCATTCGCGAAAACGGACATGCAATAATGATTTACAAACTGGAGCCGACCACCGGCATGATGCGCACCCGCTCTTATATCGGGCAGCATTTGCAACTTTATTGTTCGGCAATGGGCAAAATCTTTATGGCTTACGATCAACCTGACTACCTGCTGCATTATTGGCGTGATAACCAAAAAAAAATTGAAAAACTGACTTGCAACACCATCACGACCCTGAGCGCCATGGAACAAGAATTGGCAACCATTAAGCAACAGGGGTTTGCGATGGATGCCGAAGAAAATGAATTGGGGGTGAGTTGTATTGCCTGCCCGGTTTTCGACATTAACGGCAAAGTGATTTATTCCGTCTCTATCTCACTTTCCACCCCAAGATTGAATCAATCGGGGAAAAACGAATTGCTTCTCCACCTGAAAAAAGCCGCTAACGCTATTTCGCACGAATTAGGTTCCGACAGGTCCATTTAGCCCTCAAAGGCTTAATCGAAAATCGCAGTGCGGCAAAACACACCGCACTGCGCCATCAGCATTACCGTTTCAACACTTTCACATTGCCATATCCCTGCTGCTGTAAATACAAGGCTTGCAGTTTGCTCATCACCCCGCGTTCACAATAAAGCAGATAGGTTTTGCTGCTGTCCAGTTCGGCAAATGCCGTCGCCAATTTATAAAACGGAATTTGCAATACGCCTTGCCCTTCAATGCGCAACGGAGCGGCTTCCGTTTCCTCAGGGCTGCGCACGTCAATCACCAGTTCGTTTTCGCCGATAACCGAAGCGGTTTCAACCTCGCTGACTTGCTGTTCTGTTTGTTGCCCGATTTGACGGATATCCAAATATTGCGCATTGCCGACCGCACTTTCCAGCACGGCAAAATCAAAATTCGCCTCCTCCTGCTCGATCTTCTCTTTAATCGCTTTCACCGTCGGATTTTTAGAGATCACACCACAAAATTCCGGCATTGATTTAGCAATATCATCGGTGCCGATTTGTTTAGCCGATTCAATAATCTGTTCTTTGTCATGGGTAATCAGCGGGCGTAAAACCAGCACGTCCGCCGCTTGATCAATCAAGCGCAAATTGGTGAGCGTCTGGCTGGACACCTGCCCCAACGCTTCGCCGGTAACGATCGCCTGAATACCGAAACGTTCGGCGACTTTGGAAGCGGCGCGCACCATCATCCGCTTCAACACCACGCCCATTTGTCCGTTATCGACTTTTTCCAGAATTTCAGCCACCACCTGTTCAAAATTAATTGCGACAAACCGCACTTTATGTGATGAGCTGTAACGCTGCCAGATATGGTAAGCCATCTGCTTCACCCCGATTTCGTGCGCTGCGCCGCCCAAATTGAAGAAACAGTAATGTACTCTGGAGCCGCGGCGAATCAACATATAACTGGACACACCGGAATCAAAACCGCCGGAAATCAGCGACAGCACATCTTCCTGCGTACCGATCGGATAGCCGCCTAAACCGGCATGACGCTGCTTAATCAACATCATGTGATCGTCTTCGATATCGATCCGCACCGTCACATCGGGCTTATTGAGTTTCACCTTTGCCGTTTCAATTTGCTGGTTCAGCCCGCCGCCGACATAACGCTCGACATCGAGCGAACTGAATTCATGTTTGCCTTTACGCCGCACCCGAACACAAAAAGTGCGGTTTTCCAGCTCAGTCCGTTTCGCTTGTAACGTTTGCTCGAAAATATCGTGCAGCGAAGTAAACGGCGTATCCTCCACGTCTAAAATATGGTGAATGCCCGGCGTCTGTTGCAAATAGCCGAGAATTAATTCACGTTTTGTCTGATCCTTGCTGCGAACTTCAATGTAATCCCAATGGCGCACCACAGCGATGCTGTCGTCATGTTTCGCCAAAACGTTACGGATATTGCCGGTCAGGATTTTAATAAAGCGTTTACGAACCGAATCGCTTTTAATCATGATTTCAGGAAAGAGTTTAATAATAAATTTCATAGAATGCGGTTTATAAAAGGGTAAGAACGAAAAATTTAACGACATTGTACACGAAATTTATAAAAAAACACCGACAACAAATTGAATCTGAAGTACAATATGCCGTTTATAGATTGCAACTGACCTCAGCGTCAACCAGAGGATCGCATGGAAAAAACCAGTCAACCCAAAAAAACGGATTTTGAATCAACGCTTTCGCAACTGGAAAGTATCGTATCACGTTTGGAATCCGGCGATTTACCGTTGGAAGACGCGTTGAGCGAATTTGAGAAAGGCATCAAATTGGCACAACAAGGCCAACAACGGCTGCAAAAAGCAGAGCAACGGGTACAAATCCTGTTGGAAAAAAGTGCGGTAGCGCCGTTGAGCGATTATGACGAATAAGTAATGATGAAATACGTTTTTGCCGATGATCTAAACCAATTGCGCACACGGGTCAATGCTTTTTTACAGCAGCAATTACAGCCTTTCGACAGTACACCGGCACAATTGGCCGATGCGATGCGTTACGGCATTTTATTGGGCGGAAAACGGTTACGCCCGTTTTTGGTTTACGCCGGCGGACGAATGCTGCAAGCGGATCTGAAAACGCTCGATTATGCCGCCGCCGCAATCGAAGCCATTCACAGCTATTCGTTGATTCACGACGATTTGCCGGCAATGGATAACGACACCTTACGTCGCGGGCAAAAAACCTGTCATATCGAATATGACGAAGCGACGGCAATCTTAGCCGGAGATGCGCTGCAAGCCTTTGCTTTCGAATGTTTGAGCCGTGCACCCGATATTCATGCGGAACAAAAAGTAGCGTTAGTCCGCATTTTGGCGCAGGCGTCCGGCGGACAAGGCATGTGCTTAGGGCAAAGCTTGGATCTTACGGCAGAACAACGTGCGGTCAGCTTGGCATTCTTGCAAAATATCCATCGCAATAAAACCGGCGCTCTGATTAGCGCCGCTGTCGAAATGGGATTTCTCTGTTCGCCCCATTACCGCGATCAGACTTTACGAAACCGCTTAATCCGCTATGCACAGGCGATCGGCTTGGCGTTTCAGGTGCAAGATGATATTTTGGATATCACCGCCGACAGCACCACTTTAGGCAAAAATGCCGGCTCCGATTTGGCGCTGGACAAAAGCACCTACCCGAAATTACTGGGGCTGGACGGGGCAAAACAAAAGGCAGAACAATTGATTGCGCAAGCAAAAGCGGAGCTGCAACATTTGAATTTCGACACGGAACCCTTGGTTCGGTTAGCTGATTATATCGTGCAAAGAAACCATTAAAACCGCACTTTTGAGATTTATTTTAACTATGCAAAATTACCCGATTTTATCTTCAATCAATACGCCTGATGATTTACGTCTGCTGAATCGTGAGCAACTGCCGCAACTCTGCGACGAATTGCGTAATTTTCTGTTGGAATCCGTCAGCCGCACCAGCGGACATCTGGCTTCCGGTTTGGGCACGGTCGAACTGACCGTTGCCTTGCATTATGTTTATCAAACCCCGTTCGACCAATTGATTTGGGATGTGGGTCATCAGGCTTATCCGCATAAAATCCTGACCGGCCGCCGTCGACAAATGCATACCATTCGGCAAAAAAACGGTTTGCACCCGTTTCCGTGGCGGGAAGAGAGTGAGTACGACGTACTTTCGGTCGGCCACTCCTCCACCTCCATCAGTGCAGGCTTGGGGATTGCCGTTGCGGCGGAAAAAGAGAATGCCGACCGTAAAACAATCTGTATTATCGGCGACGGCGCCATCACTGCCGGCATGGCGTTTGAAGCAATGAACCACGCCGGAGCAATGCATACCGACATGTTGGTTATCCTGAACGACAACGAGATGTCGATTTCAGAAAATGTCGGCGCATTGAACAACCATTTGGCGCGGCTGCTGTCCGGATCATTCTATTCGTCGATTCGTGAAGGCGGTAAGAAAATCCTATCCGGCCTGCCGCCCATTAAAGAGTTCATGAAAAAAACCGAAGAACACGTCAAGGGTTTTGTTTCGGGCGGCACCCTGTTTGAAGAATTGGGTTTTAATTATATCGGCCCGATTGACGGACACAATGTTGAAGAACTGGTTTCAACCTTAAAAAATATGCGTAACCTGAAAGGTCCGCAATTTTTGCATGTCATGACCAAAAAAGGCAAAGGCTATGCCCCTGCCGAACAAGATCCCATCGGTTTCCACGGTGTGCCGAAATTTGATCCGAGTGTGGGCAAATTACCGCAATCGAAAGCCGGTATTCCAAGCTATTCGCAGATTTTCGGCGATTGGCTGTGCGAAACCGCAGCCGAGGATCCGAAACTGGTCGGGATTACGCCGGCCATGCGTGAAGGCTCCGGCATGGTGGCATTTTCCAACGGTTTCCCCGATCAATATTTTGATGTGGCGATTGCCGAACAGCACGCCGTCACCTTTGCCGCCGGTTTGGCGATCGGCGGTTATAAACCTGTAGTTGCCATCTATTCGACTTTTTTACAACGGGCATACGACCAAGTCATTCACGATGTGGCGATTCCGAATCTGCCGGTGCTGTTTGCCATTGACCGTGCCGGCGTGGTCGGCGCCGACGGGCAAACTCATCAAGGGGCATTCGATATCAGCTTTATGCGTTGCATTCCGAATCTGGTGATCATGACACCGAGTGATGAAAACGAATGCCGCCAAATGTTATATACCGGTTATCATCTCGATGCTCCTGCCGCAGTACGCTACCCGCGCGGTTCGGGTATCGGTTGTGAATTGCAGCCGCTGGCGGCGATTCCGTTAGGGCAATCCAAACTCGTGCGACAAGGCTCGACCATTGCCATTCTGAATTTCGGCACACTGTTGCCAAGTGCGGTTGCCGCTGCAAAAGCCCTGAATGCGACCGTTGCCGATATGCGCTTTGTCAAGCCGTTGGATTATGCACAAATTGAAGACTTGGCGATGAGCCATTCTCTATTGGTCAGTCTGGAAGACAATGCTGTTCAGGGCGGCGCCGGCAGTGCGGTTGCCGAATATTTGAATATATTGGCTTTGAGCAAGACAGTCGCCGTGCCGCCGTTATTGCAGTTAGGTTTTCCGGATCACTTCCTGCCGCAAGGCGAACAGGCGGAAATTCTTGCGGATTTACGTTTGGATAGCGACGGCATTCGCAGCCGAATCGAAGAAGTCTTGAAAAAATAAAATAAAAAGAAAAAGTTTTAGATTTTTTTGAACTTTTTACCTGCATATCAGTCTTAATTAATGCTAGTGCACTGCAAATGCAGTTGTCTTTTTACATTTACTTATTGTAAGACCTCCCCCGATACTTCGCCTTTGAATATCGGGTTTTCTTTTTTTATCGGTATTCTGTCGGTTCTGCTGCAAATTTCTCTTGATGCCGTGCGAGAACCGCACTTTGTACCCAAGTTAAAAAACAAGCTGTAATCCACTATAGATTAAAAACAACCCGAAGCTGATAAAGACAACACCCGACATATTATCAATATAACGACTATAGTTAAAATAGAAGGCTTTGACCCGTTGACGTGAGAAAATGCGCGAAATAAGGTAAAAATAGAGGAAACTTTCGACCAGAATCATCACGGCAATCAACCCGATTTGCCAATAGTCATTCAAGCTGCTGACCAGCAATGAAAAAATGCCGCTGAAATAGATAATCGCTTTCGGATTGGCAAGATTGACCAGAAATCCCTGCCGCAGGCTTGCCCAATCGGAATGCGCTGTTTGCTGTCCTTCTGTCGCCGCATTAATTTGCGCCATATTGATATTACGGCGGACATTTAGCATCAAGCAGCCGAGATAAACCAAATAAGCGCCGCCCAATAACAGAATCAGCATTTCGATCGGCGGATAGAGTTTAAACAGAATAGCCAACCCCAGCACGCTACTGCCGAGCCAAATCACCAAGCCCAGAATAATGCCGACAATGCCGAAAACCGCACTTCGCGGCGTTTCCGCAATAGCTTTGCGCACGACGAAGAAAAAGTCCGGTCCCGGGCTGGCAAGGGCAAACAGATGGACAAAGAATAATTTGATCAGTAACGCAACCATTAAATCCACATCCGTGCCGCAAAAAACAGTAATAATACCGAGAAAATGGTATAAATTGCCGCTAAAAAATCATCCAGCATGATGCCGAAACCGTTATCGATATTGGTGTCAAAATAGCGAATCGGGTAAGGTTTAACGATATCAAACACCCGAAATAAACCAAATGCAATCAAATACCAAACCCAGTTTGCTTCCGGAATAAAAACCAGCACCAGCCAAATCGCAACGATCTCGTCCCACACGATTGAACCGTGATCATGCACGCCCATATCAAGTGCGGTTTTTCCGCATAAATAAATGCCGACCACAAAACCGACAATCGCAAGCAATAATAACGTAAACGGTGAAAAAATCTGTAGCCACAGGATTCCCGTCAATAAACCGGCAAGCGTTCCCCACGTGCCGGGGGCGGGAAAAATCAAGCCCGATCCAAATCCCAACGCCAGAAAATGGACGGGATTACGCAGGCTGACGTTTGTCAGTGCAGATTGCTTCTCGTTCATCTGTTTTCTTCCTGAAAATGATCAAACCCTTGAATAGCCGGTAATGCCATTTTTTCACCATCACGCTTCAAGCGGATTCGAGGTTTATTTTGATCGCTGTGATTTCGCACCTGCCCGATACAGGTATAAGGAACGCCGATATGGGTCAGTGCCCGCTCCAGTTTAACGCACTGGTTATCAGAAACCGTAAAGCATAATTCATAGTCCTCCCCGCCGTTCAAGGCATAAGACTCGGCACGCTCACGTCCGATTGCTTTCACCAAATCGTCATTTAAGGGAAGCTGTTCCAGATTAAGTGTCGCCCCGACCTGACTGCGTTGTAAAATATGGGATAAATCCGCCAATAGCCCGTCGGAAATATCAATGGCGGCACTGGCATAAGGCGCGATTGTTTGACCGAAAAGTACGCGCGGTGTCGGGCGCAAATGGCGTGCGACGGCATGTTGCTCCCACGTCGAAAACGGGGCTTGCCTGTCTTGCGCCTTCAGCAGTGACAGCCCGACCGCACTTTCACCCAAACACCCTGTCACATAAATCCAATCGCCTTTCTGCGCGCCATGCCGACATAATGCTTTGTCACGCGGCAATAAGCCGTGCGCCGTGATGGTCACCGAAAGCGGCCCTCGGGTGGTATCCCCCCCGATAAGATCGACATTATAGTGATCCAGCACCTCAAAAAAGCCGGCACTGAATTGTGCCAGCCAGTCATGATCCAGTTTAGGTAACGTCAAGGCAAGGCTGACCCACGCCGGTTCGGCGCCCATTGCGGCAAGATCGCTTAAATTAACGGCGAGGGATTTATACGCCAAATCGGCTGGGGAAATGTCCGGGAAAAAATGAATCCCCTCAACGAGGGTATCGGTAGTAATCGCAAGACGTTGGTTGGCTTTGATTTCGGTGATGGCGCAATCATCACCGATAGCCAGCGAAACATCTTTGCGCGGTGCTCTGGCAGAAGCATTAAAATATTGACGAATAAGGTTAAACTCACTATTTTGTTGCTGTTCCACGCTACCTCCTACCGCACTTTGCTTCGTGAAAGACTGTCTTAACAGATGTGACACACAACTATTACTGGCTATTTACGACCCAGCGCCGGCGCCAATTTGTCCAGTACACCATTGATATACTTATGGCTTTCTTCCGCACCGAACACTTTCGCCACTTCGATCGCTTCGTTAATCACCACTTTATACGGCACATCCGCCTGATATTTCAGTTCATAAGCCGCCATCAGCAAAATAGCTTTCTCAATCGGATCCAATTCTCCCGCAGCACGATCCAAGTGCGGTATCAGGAGTTGCTCCAACTCTTCACAATACGCCGTGCTGCCCTGAAACAGCTTACGGAAATACGGCATATCGACACCCTGCATTTTTTGATCCGTATCTTGATCCGTACTGAAAGCCGTTTCAATCTCCGCCACTTCGTTTTTGGAAACCGCCCACGAATACAGCGCCTGAACCGCACATTCTCTGGCACGACGGCGTGGTGATACTTTACTCATTTTCCACTCCGGTCGTTAAACGTTGTCAATCGCATTCAGCAAATTAATCATTTCCAAGGCAACCAGTGCGGCTTCCGCCCCTTTGTTGCCTGCTTTCGTTCCCGCTCTTTCGATGGCTTGTTCGATATTTTCCGTTGTCAGAACCCCGAATGCGACCGGAATTTCAGCCTGCACGGCAACTTGCCCCAAACCGCTGCTGGCTTCACCGGCAACGTATTCAAAATGCGCAGTCCCGCCACGAATAACCGTGCCCAACGCCACAATCGCATCAAATTTCTTACTGTCGGCCAAACGACGGGCAACCAACGGCAATTCATAAGCGCCGGGCACACGCACCAGCGTAATGTTATCATCTTTTACCTGCCCGATACGCTTCAATGCATCAACCGCACCTTCCAGCAGACTCTCATTGATAAAACTGTTGAAACGGGCGATAACGACCGCGATTTTGGCATTTGGTGCAGCCACGGCACCTTCTAAAATGTTCATATGCTACCTTGTATTAATGTTTGCGAATTTCGAGGGCGGATTCTATCACATTATTTACTTTTATTCAGTAGTAAATCTGCCGTCGCTGCGCTTTATTTCACACACGATTTTATTTCGCAACAAAAGCGGTTTTTTTGGCAAACCGTTCAATTTCTCTTTTTAATCTATAAATCAATTGTGGTATTCTTAGCGCCTATTTTTGACTGATTAACATACCATTTCTGTCATGACCCAAACATCATGATTCGGGAGGAAAACAAAGCTAGTGGAAAACATCGCTAAACCGGTGATTGAGCTGAAATCAATCCGCAAAGACTATGACGGCAAAACCATCATTAACGAGTTTAATTTATCCATTAATCATGGCGAATTCATCACGATATTAGGCCCGTCAGGTTGTGGCAAAACCACTATTCTGCGCCTGATCGCCGGTTTTGAGGAGCTAAACGGCGGGCAAATTATTCTGGACGGGCAAGACATCAGCCGAGTGCCTGCGGAACAGCGCCCGGTCAATACCGTCTTTCAAAGTTACGCCTTGTTTCCACATTTGACGATCTTTGAGAATGTCGCTTTCGGGTTGAAAATGCAAAAAGTGCCGGGCAGCGAGATTAAACCCCGTGTTCTGGAAGCATTACGCATGGTACAGCTGGAGGAGTTTGCCGAACGCAAACCGGCACAGTTGTCGGGCGGGCAACAACAACGGGTTGCGATTGCAAGAGCGGTGGTTAACAAACCGAAAGTATTACTACTGGACGAATCACTGTCCGCACTTGACTACAACCTGCGTAAACAAATGCAGAATGAATTGAAAGCCCTGCAACGAAAATTGGGGATTACCTTTATTTTCGTGACCCACGATCAGGAAGAGGCGCTGAGTATGTCGGATCGGATTATCGTCCTGCGTGCCGGCAAATTGCAACAAGACGGCACACCGCGTGAAATATACGAAGAGCCGAACAACCTGTTTGTGGCACAATTTATCGGGGAAATCAATATTTTTGATGCAACGGTGATCGAGCGTCTCGACGAAAAGCGGGTCAAAGCCGATGTCGAGGGACGAATCTGTGATATTTATGTATCCCAAACCGTTCACCCGGGCAGTAAGCTGAAAGTGTTATTACGCCCTGAAGATTTACGTTTGGAAGAAGTAAACGAAACTCAAACCGTCAACGGCATTGTCGGTTATGTCCGTGAACGCAATTATAAAGGCATGACGCTGGAATCGACCATTGAGCTGGAAAGCAAAAAAATGGTCTTGATCAGCGAATTCTTTAATGAGGACGATCCCGATGTGGATCACTCATTAAATCAGAAAGTTGCGATCACATGGGTGGAAAGCTGGGAAGTTGTATTGGAAGATGAAAATAACCATGAAAATAACAACGCGTAATTTTCAAAATATCACGGTTGCGGTAATTTTCGGCTGGCTGATCTTTTTTGTGCTGGTGCCGAATGTGTTGGTGTTGGGAACCAGTTTTTTAACCCGCGACACCAGTAATTTAATTGATTTCACATTTTCGTTCGACAGTTATAAGCGTCTGTTTGATCCGCTGTATGCGCAAGTGATGTGGAACTCGCTGTATATGTCCGGGTTGGCAACCGTTATTTGTCTGCTGATCGGTTATCCGTTCGCATTCATGATTGCCAAACTGCCGAACAAATACCGCCCGATTTTGCTGTTTATGGTGATTTTGCCGTTCTGGACAAACTCCCTGATTCGTATCTACGGCATGAAAATTTTTCTCGGCGTACGGGGCGTGCTGAATAACACATTGATGTCACTTGGCATTATCGATTCACCGATTCGGATCATCAATACCGAAGCCGCCGTGATTATCGGTCTGGTCTATATTTTACTGCCGTTTATGATTTTACCGCTTTATTCGGCAATCGAAAAATTGGACGGACGTTTGCTCGAAGCCGCTAAAGATCTGGGGGCCGGTACGGTACAGCGCTTTATTCGGATTATCCTCCCATTGACGATGCCGGGCATTATCGCAGGCTGCTTATTGGTTTTACTGCCGGCGATGGGAATGTTCTATGTCGCCGATTTACTCGGCGGCGCCAAAGTGCTGTTGGTCGGTAATGTGATTAAAAGCGAATTTTTAGTATCACGCAACTGGCCGTTCGGCTCGGCGATCAGCATCGGGCTGACAATCCTGATGGCACTGTTGTTATATGTTTATTACCGTGCAGGTAAATTGTTGAATAAAAAACCGGAGTTGGAATAATGGGTCGTTTGCTACGCAGTGGATTTATGTTTGCGGTATATGCCTATTTGTATATACCGATTATTATTCTGGTGGTCAATTCATTCAATGCCGATCGCTATGGTTTAAGCTGGAAAGGCTTCAGTTGGAACTGGTATGAACGCCTGTTTAACAATGACACTCTAATTCAGGCGGCGATACATTCCGTCACAATCGCCTTTTTTGCGGCAACCTTTGCCACGGTTATCGGCGGGCTGACCGCCATTGCGTTGTACCGTTACGCCTTCAAGGGCAAGAAATTTGTCGGCGGAATGTTGTTTATCGTGATGATGTCGCCGGATATTGTCATGGCGGTTTCGCTGTTGGCATTATTCATGATGTTCAGCATCAAACTGGGGTTCAGCTCGCTGTTATTGGCGCATATCACCTTCTGTTTGCCGTATGTGGTGGTCACGATTCTTTCCCGCCTGAAAGGATTTGACGTCAAAATGCTGGAAGCGGCAAAAGATTTGGGCGCAAGTGAACTGACGATTCTCGGCAAAATCATTCTGCCGTTGGCATTGCCCGCCATTGTTTCCGGCTGGCTGCTCAGCTTCACTATTTCGCTTGATGATGTGGTGGTTTCCTCTTTTGTCACCGGCGTCAGCTACGAAGTCTTGCCGCTGAAAATTTTCTCGATGGTCAAAACCGGCGTGACGCCGGAAGTCAATGCTCTGGCGACTATCATGATTTTATTATCGCTGCTGTTGGTCACCTTGAGCCTGTTTATCGGACGTAAAAAATAATCGCGGACAACATCAGGCGGTAAAATCGCCATTTATTGATTAGTTAGTTGATTAATCTCACAAAAAAGGTCTTCTGCGGAAGATCTTTTTTTATTTTCGCCTATAATGGGCAAAATTGACGGCGTGTTATTATGGAGGATTTCTCATGCCTAACCACTATCGTTCCAACTCACACATTTCTGAAAAAGTGCGCTCAGCCTGTGCTAAATTGCCCAATCAAGACTTGGCAAAAACCATTTTGACCATTTTGACCGAACAACGGTTTGTCGGGCGCTTACCACACTTTACCGTTGAACATCTCTGCCGTAAATTCGAATTAACACCGCGTGAACTGTCGATTACCCTGCTGCCGATTGCCGCCGCTTATTCACTGCCGCCGATTTCCCGTTTTTATGTCGGCGCTATTGCGATCGGCACCAGCGGAAATTTTTACTTTGGTGCCAATATGGAGTTTGTCGACACCGGTATGCAACAAACCGTACACGCCGAACAAAGCGCAATTGCCCATGCCTGGATGCAGGGCGAAACCGGGATTCAGGAAATTTCGGTCAACTATGCGCCGTGCGGACACTGCCGCCAATTTATGAATGAATTGAATGACGCGGAAAAACTGGTGATCAATTTGCCTGAAAGCCGCAATAATTCACTGCACAGCTATCTGCCGAATAATTTCGGGCCAAAAGATTTGAATGTGACCGAGCTGTTGTTAATGCCGCGCAACCACGGCTTAGGCTTGCTGAACACGGACGATTTATTGATCGATACCGCACTTGAAGCCATCAATATCAGCCACGCGCCTTATAGCGGTGCTTATGCCGGTGCGGCACTGGAAACCGAAGACCACTTCTATTTTATCGGCAGCTATGCCGAAAATGCCGCGTTCAATCCAAGCCTGCCTGCGCTGCAAGTGGCGATTAATAACCTGATCCTTAACGGTTTTGAATTACAAAATATCAAAAGAGCGGTTCTCATTGAGAAAAAAGCCGATATTAGCCAAAAAGTGATGGCTAAACAATTGCTGGCAACCTTATGTAAGCTGCCGTTACAATATATTGCAATCGAATAATCCGTCACTCCCAATAAAAAGCCTCTTTGCCGAATCAACGACGAAGAGGCTGTTTTATGCCTTTTGGTTTACTTGCCCTGCCGTTTTAATTTTATTATTTGATATATGTGCACCAATGTAATAAACACATTCAGTAATACCACCGGCAAAGAATCAATTAATGCACCGTAAACAATATACATCGTTGCGCCAATGGCATTCACAATGCGCAACGGCAGGATCGAATTCAATAAAAACGACACCACGACAAAGGCTGTCGCAACATAACCCAAAATTTCAATTGACATGATTATTCTCTCAAAAAAGATATTATTATTAGTCGGAAAAATATTTCCCGTTATTGTTATGCCTGTAAAACAGGCTGTTTCAAACAAGAGGCGAAGAATAGCAAATCTTGCCGGTTTGAGAAAGCCGTTCCGCCTTTATTTCATCAAAAAATAAGATTTTTTTAAATGCTGATGACGGACCTATTTTACCGATAATAAAAATAAGGGGGAAAATCCCCCCTTAGCATGACCGAAATACCGCACTTTCAGAATTATTCGTCGTCCTCCTTCTCCCATGCCAACGCACGTTTAACCGCTTTTTTCCAGCCTTTGTAACGACGCGCACGTTTCTCCTCACAACCGTCCGGCACAAAAGTACGTTCGATACTGGCTTTGTCTTTCAACTCGTCCAAATCTTTCCAGAAGCCGGTTGCCAAGCCTGCCAGATAAGCGGCGCCTAATGCGGTGACTTCTTTTACTTTCGGTCGTTCAACCTCGGCATTTAAAATATCTGCTTGGAATTGCATCAAGAAATTATTCGCCGTAGCGCCGCCGTCCACACGCAATTTTTTCAGTGTGTCGCCGGAATCGGACTGCATCGCTTCCAATACATCACGGGTTTGGTACGCAATCGATTCCAATGTCGCCCGCACAATATGATTTCGGTTAGCGCCGCGAGAAAGTCCCATAATCGCACCGCGCGCATACGGATCCCAATAAGGAGCGCCCAAACCGGTGAAGGCCGGTACGACATATACTCCGTTACAATCCGGTACTTTTTGCGCAAAATACTCGGAATCGTAGCTGTCGTGTACGATTTTCAGTTCGTCACGCAGCCACTGAATTGATGCGCCGCCCATAAAAATAGAGCCTTCCAAGGCATAACACGGCGAACCGTCTGCTTTACAGGCAATGGTCGTCAACAATCCGTTTTGCGAACGTACCGCCTTGTCGCCGGTATTCATCAACAGGAAACAGCCGGTACCATAGGTATTTTTGGCTAAACCTGCCGTTACGCAGAGATGTCCGTAAAGTGCGGCTTGCTGATCACCGGCAATGCCCGCCACCGGAATCCGCACCCCGCCTTTACCACCGATATTGGTCTGACCATAAATCTCAGATGATTTTTTCACTTCCGGCAACATCGAACGAGGAACACCTAAAATTTCCAGCATTTTATCGTCCCATTGCATAGTATGAATGTTGAACAGCATAGTGCGGGAGGCATTGGTGTAATCGGTCACATGCGCCCGTCCTTGCGTCAACTTCCAAACCAGCCAGGTATCCACCGTACCGAACAATAATTCTCCGTTTTCCGCTTTTTCCCTTGCGCCCTCTACATTATCTAAAATCCATTTGACTTTAGTGCCTGAAAAATATGGGTCAACCACCAATCCTGTAGTGGCTTTGATATACTCTTCATGCCCGTTCGCTTTTAATTGCTCACAAATATCGGCAGTACGGCGACACTGCCAGACAATCGCATTATAAACCGGCTTACCGCTTTCTTTTTCCCATACAATGGTGGTTTCACGTTGATTGGTGATCCCAATGCCGGCGATCATATCCGATGTAATACCCGCCATCGCTACCGCTTCATTCAGCGTCGAGCTTTGTGTCGCCCAAATTTCCATCGGATTGTGTTCAACCCAACCGGCTTGCGGATAAATCTGGGTAAATTCACGCTGCGCTACACTCACCACATTGGCATCATGATCCAAAATCAAAGCACGAGAGCTGGTTGTACCTTGATCCAATGCGATAATATATTTTTTGTCAGTCATAAATCACTTCCTTTTGTTTTCTTTCGGTTAATCAACTTTACAGGTATTACAAGGTAAATTTTTATTAATCAATCGGTTGTAGGCATAAGCACCGATTAGCGCACCGACAATAGGGGCGAGAATCGGTACAATGACATAAGGGATCGACTGTCCGCCGGTCATGGCAATATCGCCCCAGCCGGCTAAATATGCAAAGAATTTCGGTCCGAAATCCCGTGCCGGATTCATCGCAAAACCGGTAAGCGGGCCCATCGCACCACCGATAACCGCAATCAGCACCCCGATCAACAACGGCGCTAAAGGCCCGCGAGGCAAGCCGTTACCGTCATCGGTCAAGGCAAGAATCAATGCCATTAATACTGCCGTGATCACCAACTCTACTGCAAACGCCTGCGCAAATCCCAATGCCGGATGCGGATAAGTGGAAAATGTCCCTGCCAGACTTAAGCTTTCCTGACTGCCGCGCACAATATTATTGACCGTTTCAAATTCGATAAACAAGTTTCGATACAGAAAATAAACTAACGCGGCGGCACAAAACGCACCGCACAGTTGCGACAAAATATAAGGCAAGACTTTTTTACCGTCAAAGCAAGCGAATTTCCACAGCGCAATAGTGACGGCAGGATTAAGATGCGCCCCGGAAACCCCTGCGGTGGCATATACCGCAAGTGCAACCCCCATTCCCCACATAATACTGATTTCCCACTGACCGAAACCGGCGCCCGCCACTTTCAGCGCGGCCACACAGCCCACGCCGAAGAAAATGAGCAGTGCCGTGCCTAAAAACTCACCGATACAAGCGGCTTTAAGTGATCTTTCCATTCGTATTTCTCCCTGTCATATTTAAAATAACCATCAAACGAATTTTAAATTTTCTTTTTAGAAAATTTAGAGGTAATTTATAGAATATTATTATTTTTAGAAAGGTTATTATTCTCAGATTGTGACATGAATCAAACTATTTATTTGGCAATATTTTTAATAAGTTAACTGAAAAGTTCAGGGGAAGGATTAATAACAGCAGGAAATTAATTTCATTAACGAAAATGAATTAAGTTTTATATCGAACTAAAAATAAACAAAAATGCACCTTTCATAAGGTGCATTTGACTGTGATCAACCGCCGGCGAGTTTTACCGTGTAGCCTTTTTGTTCCAGCAACTGTTTTAACAAATCCCGATTCTCACCTTGGATTTCAATGTTGCCGTTTTTCACTGAACCGCCGCAGCCACAACGTTTTTTCAACTCCGAAGCGATTTTTTCCAATTCAGCGGTCGGTAAAGCCAAGCCGTTGATCACCGAAACGCCTTTTCCCTTACGCCCACTGCTCTGACGTTGAATGCGCACAATCCCGTCCCCTTTTAGCACGGTTTCTTGCGGCTTCTCCGCCTTCACTCGCCCGATGTCGGTAGAATAAACCAAAGGATTTTTTGACATATTGAACCTTAAACAATAGATGCATTGATACTTTTTAAGACGCCGACCGGATCTTCGGACAAAGTAATCGGACGACCGACAACCAAGTAATCCGCACCGGCTTCAATCGCTTCTTTAGGGCTCATAACCCGACGCTGATCACCGAATTCAGCGCCTTCAGGGCGAATTCCCGGCGTAACCAATTTAAAATCCTTGCCACAATTGGCACGTAAAATTTCAACCTCTTGCGGCGAACAAACTACCCCGTCCAGACCGGCTCGCTGGCTTAAGCGCGCCAGACGAATCACCTGTTCCATCGGCGAAGCGTTCAGACCAATCTGTAATAAATCGACATCTTCCATGCTGGTGAGCACGGTAACCGAAATTAATATCGGTGCATCTTTACCATAAGATTCCAAAATTTTCTTTGCCGTTTCCATCATACGCAAACCGCCGCTGGCGTGTACGTCAACCATCCAAACGCCCAAATCCGCCGCCGAACGTACCGCTCTTGCCACCGTATTGGGAATGTCATGAAATTTTAAGTCAAGGAAAACATCAAAACCACGCCGGTGCAGCTGTTTGACAAAATCGGTTCCCAAGGTGGTAAACATCTCTTTGCCGACTTTTACCCGGCATAAACTCGGATCGATTTGATCAACCAGATTCAATGCCTGGCGTTCGGTTTCATAATCAAGTGCAACGATAATTTTACTGTTCATGATTTTCCCTTGATGGTTATTCGGATTGATAAATAAACGGCTTCATTCTAGCCTTTTGTCGCTGATTTTACCACTCGAGCGGTAAGTTACTGATAATTACCGTCAACAGGCTTGATGGTTTCCCATTTATTGCACGACGGGCAATTCCAAACCAAGCGATGGCTACGATAACCGCAATGTGAACAACGGTAGGAAAAACTCTGTCCGATTTTATTTTCTACCAATTGCTGCAAACGCACCAGACTTTCCTTGGCACGTCCGTTTTCCGCTTCATCAATATCATATTGGATCAAACGGTTAAAAATATCCATACTGGGAATATGGTTCAGTTGTTGGTATAAATTGGCTTGCGCAACTGCCGAACCGCTCTTTTTATCGATCAATTCCGCCAATGCCAGTTCAATCGCACCGCTCTTGTATTGTTGTTTGGCTTTAATCAAAAACAGTTCATAATCATTTTGTTCTTGCAACTGTTGATAACACCATTTCAAGTGCGGTAACACTTCCGAAAGAAATGCCGGATTTTGTTGTAAAATCATCTGAAAATATTCGATTGCGGTATGAAATTCTTGTTCCCGCATATAGATATACGCCAATTCGATAGAGGCTCTGACACAAGTAGGTGAAACCTCCAACGCACGTCTTAAAAAAGTTTTCTGCTCTTTCGCCGTCAGATCTTCGTCGGCAACATATTCACAATAGTAATGCGCCAACTCAATATTATTGCTTCTCGGAAAGGCTTTTTGCCGTTTCTCGGTAACATCAATCGCCTTTTTCCACTCTTTTGTTTTTTGATAAATTTTGGCTAATTCTTTCAGGGCGTTATTTGCAAACTCAGGTTCATCGACCAGGCTGATATAAATATTTTCCGCCCGATCCAGAAAACCGACTTTCATATAATCAAACGAGAGCTGCTGTTTTGCCAATAATTTTTGATCAAAGCTGAAATTGGGATCGTCCACCAGATTTTGGTGTATACGGATTGCCCGATCCACTTCCCCGCGGGATCGAAACAGATTCCCCAGCGTCAAAGACGCTTCAAATTGTGAATCGCTGTGGATATCATTTTCGCTCTCCTGTTTCTGTAGCATATCCAGAAACAAATCGACGGCTTTATCCTGTTGATTGGACAATAATAAGTTTACCCCGGTAACATACTCCCGAGATAATTTGTTGCTGACTTCATCCTGCCCCTTTTTGGCATTGCGGTATCCCATATACCAGCCATAGAGTGCCGCAACCGGCAGTAGCAGAAACAGTAATTCAAGCATCTAGATTATACGATTTTATCGCGGCTGACCGTCAACTCGGTAATTTGCTGAGTTTGACGCTTGATTTGGCGGTTAAGGCGAAGATTTTTGACTTTCAGGCGCAAAACAAAAAATGCACAAATAACCCAGCCCAACAGCAAGCCTAAACCAAATAAAATAGCGGCAAGAGAGGATAACTGCAATTCACTTTTGGCGATAATATAATTAAACGAAATCACTTGATCATTATCGGCTCCGATCGTTATCGCCACAATGACGATGGTCAGTACGATCACAAAGCCTAAAATGTATTTAATCATTCTCTTCTCCTGAATTGATAGCGAACGATCGCTATTATGCCAAAAATCATATCATGCATATAGATAAAATCGGTATTAATCAGCGATTTATTTTGCTTTCATCGAAAACAGTACGTGTTACCGAATGACAGGCAATAAAAAACGGCACAATTCAGTGCCGTTTTACAAAATCAATTGGCTTCGTTCACACGCTCTCTCAGCTCTTTCCCCGCTTTAAAATGAGGAACATATTTCGCGTCCAAATCGACTTTTTCCCCGGTCTTCGGGTTGCGCCCGATACGCGGTTGGCGATAGTGAAGCGAAAAACTGCCAAAGCCCCGAATTTCAATACGCTCACCGTTTTCCAACGTTTGCGACATTGACTCAAGGATACTTTTCACTGCATTTTCGACACTTTTCACCGGAATAGTATGATTCTGTTGAATCAAACTTTCGATAAGCTCTGATTTAGTCATGTTGCCCCCTCATTTTTTAAGCGGATACCGCACTTGATATCCGCATGTGAAGTTCAATCAATTACTCGCTTTTTGCTGCCGCTTTGAAGGCTTCAGCCATCGCGTTCGGAATCGCTTCTTCCTGTTTGTTCACATTTGCAACGGCTGCGCTGTCTTCCGCTTCGTCTTTTGCACGAACGGACAAGTGAACAGTACGGGATTTACGATCAACACCGGTATATTTGGCTTCGATTTCATCACCGACGCTTACCACAGTGCTTGCATCTTCGATGCGTTCACGAGCCAAATCAGCCGCACGAACATAACCTTCGGCACCGCCATCCAGTTCTACTTTAACACCTTTCGCATCAACTTCAACCGCTTTGCCTTTAACTACCGCACCTTTTTTGGTTGCAGCGACAAAGTTATTGAACGGATCTTCTTCCAATTGTTTGATACCTAAAGAGATACGCTCTTTAACGGCATCAACCTGAAGAACAACCGCAGCCACTTCGTCACCTTTTTTATAGCTGCGCACCGCTTCTTCACCGGCTACATTCCAAGAAATGTCAGACAAATGAACCAGACCGTCGATACCGCCTTCTAAACCGATGAAGATACCGAAATCAGTGATGGATTTAATTTTGCCTTCAACGCGATCACCTTTTTTGTGTGTCTCGTCAAATTGCTGCCACGGATTAGCTTTACATTGTTTCAAACCTAAAGAAATACGACGACGTTCTTCATCGATTTCCAACACCATCACTTCTACTTCGTCACCGACGCTGACCACTTTGGAAGGGTGAATGTTTTTGTTGGTCCAATCCATTTCAGAGACGTGAACCAAACCTTCGACACCGTCCAGAATCTCAACGAAGCAACCGTAATCGGTCAAGTTGGTCACTTTACCGGTCAGTCTGCTGTTGACCGGGTGGTTTTCCGCAATAGCAACCCACGGATCTTGACCCAATTGTTTCAAGCCTAAAGATACGCGTGTACGATCACGATCGAATTTCAATACTTTAACGGTGATTTCATCACCAACGTTCACGATTTCGCTTGGGTGTTTAACACGTTTCCAAGCCATATCGGTGATATGTAACAAACCGTCCACACCGCCCAAATCAACGAATGCACCGTAGTCGGTCAGGTTTTTGACGATACCTTTAACCACAGCGTCTTCTTGCAGATTTTCCAACAATTGTTCACGTTCTTGGCTGTTTTCGGTTTCGATAACGGCACGACGGGAAACAACCACGTTGTTGCGTTTTTGATCCAGTTTGATTACTTTAAATTCTAACTCTTTACCTTCCAAATGTAAGGTATCACGGATTGGGCGGGTATCTACCAGTGAACCCGGTAAGAATGCACGCACACCGTTTAACTCAACTGTGAAGCCGCCTTTCACTTTACCGTTGATTAAACCGATAACGGTCGCTTGCTCTTCGTAAGCTTTTTCCAGTTCGATCCAAGATTCGTGGCGAACCGCTTTTTCACGAGATAATTTAGTTTCACCGAAGCCGTCTTCAACAGCGTCCAGTGCAACTTTCACTTCGTCGCCGACATTGATTTCCAGTTCGCCTTGAGCGTTCAGGAATTCTTCAACAGGAATTGCGGATTCAGATTTTAAACCTGCGTCAACCAATACAAAACCTTTTTGGATAGCAACGACAGTACCGTTAACGATAGAACCTTGACGAGGAAGTTCATTCAGGGATTCTTCAAATAATTGAGCAAAAGATTCAGTCATATTTAATCTTCAAATAAATTAATAACGTCCATTTGAATTCCTTCCAAATGGGGCTGTTTAAATCAGTTCATTCGTCCTTGAATAAACCGTAGTTTAAAAATCAGGCACACGCATTTATGCGCTGATCGATATATTGTAACGCTTTTTCGACGACTTCGCTAATACTTAATGCGGTAGAATCCAATAAAAAAGCATCTTCTGCCGCTTTTAACGGGGCGATTTCCCGATTACGATCACGAAAATCCCGTTGTTTGATTTCGGCTAAGATTTGATCATAATCTGCCGTTATGCCTTTTTGTTGCAATTGTTTAAAGCGGCGATTGGCTCGCTCCTCTGCGGCGGCATCTAAAAAAATCTTGGCTTGCGCCTGCGGAAACACCACCGTGCCCATATCACGCCCATCGGCAATCAGCCCTTTTCCACAGCTGAAATCCCGTTGGCGCTGTAATAACGCTGACCGCACTTTTGGAAGCGACGCCACTTTCGAGGCATTATTACCCGCTGCTTCGGTTCGAATTTCTGCACTAACATCTTCACCGTTCAAGAATACGCTGACTTTTCCGTCTTGCGGAATAAACCGAATATCCAACTTCGCCGCCAAATCGGCAAGTGCGGTTTCATTGTCCAGCGCCACCGCACTTTTAACCGCCGCCACGCCCAACACACGGTAAATCGCCCCCGAATCCAGCAACTCAAAACCTAACTTCTCGGCTAACGCCTGACATAGCGTGCCTTTGCCGACACCGCTCGGCCCATCAATGGTGATGATAATGTTTTTTTGCATTTCTGTTTCCTTTTAAACCGCACTTTCACTTTTTAACTTTTTCGATACCGCTCGGCATACAAATGCGGCACATCACTGAACACGGCAAATACGCCCCAATTAAACAGCTCGTTAGCTCGCATGGTATTATTCACCGTATAAACCGCCACTTTGTAACCTGCCTGATTAAAACGCGCCACCGTTTCACGGCTTAAGCCCTGTTGCGACAAATGGATATATTCCGCCCCGACCCATTCCAACACAGTGATTGCATCATCTAACGGTTGATAAGATTCATATAAACAGGCGACCGCAATCCGAGGACAGCGTTTTTTCAGTTCCGCCAAAAACAAGTGGTTGAAACTGGAAATAATCACTTCCCGTTCAGGCTCAAGTGCGGTCAATGCCTGTTGCAAACCGTCTAACAAGCTCAATGCCATCGCTTTGCCTGCTTCGCAGCTTTTGATTTCGATATTGGCGTTTAATTTCTGTTCATTCATCAATTGCACCAGCTGCGCTAAGGTCGGCAACGGTTCGCCTTGAAATGATTCACCAAACCACGATCCGGCATCAATTCCGTTCAAATCCGCTTGCGTGAAATGATAATAACCGCCACTGCGGTTAGTACAGCGATCCAGTGTTGAATCATGAGTGAGTATCACCGTGCCGTCGCCGATCACGTCAATATCGCATTCAAACCATTTAATATGGTGTGCTTTACACAATTTTATTGCCGCCAGCGTATTTTCCGGCGCCAGTGCCGATACGCCGCGATGAGCGTAAACTCGATGTTGCATTTTTTCTCCTTTTACAGTCGGGTGTTATTTGTGTTGTTACCGCGCCGTATGCAATACGCCTCTATTTTTTATTTTAACGGCGTTATCACCCAACAATTATGAATCTGTTTATTGCGCTCAAAATCCAACGGTAAGGTTTTGGCGGTAATATCTTGTGCTTGTAAGCCAAGTGCGGTCAAGCCGTCAAAATCCATTTTAAAGCCACGCTTATTGTTGGAAAAAATAAGCGTGCCGTTCGGGCGGATAATGTTTTTCAACATCGTCATCAGCTTCAAGTGATCACGCTGCACGTCCCAACTGTCTTCCATGCGTTTCGAATTGGAAAAGGTCGGCGGATCGACAAAAATCAAATCATATTGCTGTTTGCACTCCGTCAGCCATTGCAGGCAATCCGCCTGAATAATCCTGTGTTGGCGGCTCTCTTCAAAACCGTTCAAAATCAAATTCTGCTCCGCCCAATTCAGATAGGTATTCGACATATCGACCGTGGTCGTGGTTTTCGCACCGCCCAATGCGGCGTGTACGGTTGCCGAACCGGTATAGGCAAACAGATTCAGGAAATCTTTGCCTTTTGCCATTTCGCCCACCATTTTTCGGGTCAGACGATGATCGAGAAACAAGCCGGTATCCAGATAATCGGTTAAATTGACCCATAATTTTGCGCCGTATTCCTGCACGTCAAAATAGTCTCCCCGATCACCCAATTTTTCATATTGGCTGCTGCCTTTCTGTTTTTGCCGCACTTTCAGCACCAATTTATTCGTGTCCACCGCAGTCACCTGCAAGGTAGCGCCGACAGCATCCAACAAACGCTGACGGGCTTTGGCCGGATCAATATTTTTCGGTGCGGCATATTCCTGCACCACAATATAATCGGCATAACGATCCACCGCCAGATTGTATTCGGGCAAATCGGCATCATACAAACGATAGGCATTCAGCCCCTGCTGTTGCGCCCATTTTTCGATCTTTTTGATATTTTTCTGCAAGCGGTTGGCAAAATCCGGAGCTAATGTGGCTGCGCTCGAATTAGCCTGCACCGCACTTTGCGTATTTTCCGTTTTCAATTGTTCAAGTGCGGTTTCGCTTGTCGGCGTGATGTGATAATTCTTTTGCACGCATTCCAACGGCCCGTTTTTCGCCTTAAACTGGCGGTGAGAACGCAGACGGATACAATTTAATAACTCAGGTTCGCCGCTGAAAATCGACACATTCCAACCGCCGAACCGCTCTTTCAAGCGCTGTCCGAATACCGAATACAGTGCAATCAAGGCTGGCGTGGTGCCGAGCCGTTCGCCATACGGCGGGTTACACACCACCGTGCCGCATTCACCGTTTTCACACGGGTTTTTCAAGGCGGCAATATCCCCCTGCTTGAAACGGATTAAATGTGCCACGCCCGCCTGTTTGGCATTGTGTTGTGCTTTTTGCAACACACGGTGATCGAGGTCAAAACCGTAAAAGTGCGGTTGCGGATTTTTCCGTGCCTGCTGCTGCGCTTTTTGTTCCGCTTCCGACCGCACTTGCTGCCAACAAGCGTAATGGTGTTCTTTCCAGTGATCAAAGCCCCAATGCAAACGGCTCAATTGTGGCGCAATTTCCGCTTCCATTTGTGCCGCTTCAATCAGCAACGTGCCGGAACCGCACATCGGATCGACTAACGGTGTGCCCTGCCGCCAGCCGGCGCGCAGAATAATTGCCGCCGCCAATGTTTCACGCAACGGCGCTTTGCCGCTCTCCTCACGATAACCGCGCAAATGCAGCGCTTCCCCGCTGAGGTCGAGCGAAATAATCAGCTCCTCACGGTTTAAATAGGCATGAATTCGAATATCAGGATAGGCTTTTTCGACATTCGGACGCGCTTCGCCTTGTCGCTCAAAGTAATCGACAATGCCGTCTTTGACCCGCATTGCGCCGAACTGGGTATGGCGAATCGCCTGATTGGTGCCGTTAAAATCGACTAAAAAACTGCTTTTGCTGTCAAAATGTTGCAGCCAATTGAAATTGGTGACGGTAGAATACAGATCCACATCGTCATACACTTTGCCGTGTGTCAGCGGTAATAAAATACGTGAACTTAAACGGCTCCAGAGTAACGTGCGGTATAAAGTGCTATCGTCCGCCTGATAGGCGACACCGCCTTGTTTGATTTGGCAATCCTGCGCGCCAAGTGCGGTTAATTCGGTTTTCAGTAACTCTTCAAATCCACGGGCTGTCGTGGCAAATAGGGTTTTCATCGCTAAGTTGTCTCAATGCGTCTTTTCATTGTGGCGCAGTATACCAAAACTCAGCACAATTAACACCACGCACAAACGGAAGCGAGCGTTTATCGCTTTCGGCTCAACTTGGGAGCGATCAAAATCGATCTTTAGATAAAAACGATACCGACAAAAAATCCCAACCGCACTTTTGCGATTGGGATTGAACTTCGCAGTACAACGCTAATTGTTTTCGTTCACCAAGATTTTGCCTTGATATTCACCGGTCAAACCGTTCAAAAATTCCACCATATCTTTCACGTCTTGCTCCGGTAAAACGACGCCGCTTTGGTATTTCAGCATCATTTCGACCGCTTGTTGCAGGGTTTCCGCTTGTGCATCATGAAAATACGGCGCCGTTAAAGCGATATTGCGCAAGCCCGGCACTTTGAAACGGTGTCTGTCGCGCGGATCCGACGTTTGATTGAAGCGCCCCAAATCATCGCCGCTAATCGCTTTGCCGCGATCGGCAAAATAGTCCGCTTTCGTTCCCATCAATTCGTAAGATGTGCCGCCCATATTCACGCCGCTGTGGCAGGTATCGCATTTATATTGTTGAAATAATTGATAACCGTGTAACTGATTTGCCGTCAGTGCCGAGTGGTCCCCTTTCAAATAGCGATCAAACGCACTATTCGGTGTAATCAGCGTTTTCTCAAATTCTGCAATCGCCTCGGTAATGGTTTCACCGCTGAAACCGCTCGGATAAACCGCTGAAAATGCCGCTTTCAATTCCGCATCTTGCTCCAGTTTAGCAATAATTTCCGCCCAATCTTTTGACCCCATTTCTACCGGATTGAACGGCGGGCCGCCGGCCTGATCCGCCAACGTTGCCGCCCGTCCGTCCCAGAACTGCACAAAATTAAACGCAGCATTGTAAACTGTCGGCGCATTAATGCCGCCTTTTTGTTGATGAATGCCGCTCGATGTCGGTAAATTATCCACCCCGCCGCTGTTCAAACCGTGACAACTGGCACAGGACACACTGCCGTCAGCGGAAAGTGCGGTATTGTGGAACAGCTGATTGCCCAAAGCGACTTTTTCCGAATTCACCGGCAAGCTGTCCGGAATCGGCTGAATAAAGCGTGCGGCATCTACAGCGGCAGTCGCTTGCGGTAACAGATGATCTTGCCGTTGTTGACGAATCCAATCGAGTAACACTTTTTGCTCCTCGGCATTCAATGACGCTCCCCAGTGCAGATGAATAAACGATTTGGTCGGCATTTCATCATTGATCACCACCCGTTCCAATTTTGCCAGACTTGCCGCCGACAGTTTTTCAGGCTGATCCAACTGATCGACAATCTCACTTAGCAAAAAGTGATCAAGTGCAGTATTGATGTCGTCCTGCATAATGCCGTTGATGATCGGCAAATGGATATAGAACGGCATTTCCGCATGTTGTGTATGGCAATATTGGCACTGGTTGTCATAAAAAATATGCTCCACCGCCTTTGCTGCCGGATTTTTCACCGCACTTTGCGCCAATAACCGCGCTTTTTGTTGATTGTCAAAATAATTGACGTAAGCAGTCGCTGCCAAAAATCCGACAGCCCCCACCCCGAACAACACTAAAATAAGCTTCTTCGCCATGTTTACATCCTCCTGATTACGCCCAAATACCCCTACAACTTCTGCGGTAGTTTCCACTATTTATCGGTTTGTTTTTTTGATTAAAATCAAGAGATTTAATTTGTAAAACCTATTGCTATAATAGTCATGCTGTTTTTATGGATATCACGCCAAGAAAAATACCGTTGATAAATAACCCGCTATAAAAACGGCTTGAAAACGGTTTTCAGCGATTTTTATTTGCAACGCTGACAATTTCGGCTAAAATTCACCATAAAATTATCCGATAAATTAGTTAAGTTGCTGTTTCTCAGCGAGGTGTCCCATTTTAAAGTTAATCAAACAGTTTTTTGGCAAAAAAGAAAAATCACAACGCGATCCCCAAAAAACCAAATCCATTCAGGCAACATCCCATTCCGTACAACCGCATAAGGCAAAAGTCCGCACATCACCCAACCCGGAAACCAAAACCGCCAAGCCCCGAAAATCTCACCATAACAAAGAGAAAATCGGCGGTAAACACTGGCTAAAAGCGTCGGAATACGGCATTTATCCCCGCATGATTCAGCGCAATGCGCTTACGGTCGTAGAAAAGTTACAGCGTAATGGCTATGAAGCTTATGTTGTCGGCGGCTGTTTGCGTGATTTATTGTTGGAAAAAAAACCGAAAGATTTCGATGTTGCAACCAACGCCAACCCTGAACAAATCAAAAAAATCTTTCAGCGCCAATGTCGTTTGATCGGCCGCCGCTTTCGCTTGGCTCATATTATGTTCGGACGTGAAGTGATTGAAGTCGCCACATTCCGTGCCGAACACCAAGAAGAGCACCACGGCGAATTGTCACGTCAAAACGACGACGGTATGCTGCTGCGCGACAATGTCTACGGTTCGTTGGAAAACGATGCACACCGCCGTGATTTCACCGTCAATGCGTTATATTATGATCCCCAAAACAATATTCTGATTGATTATTTCAACGGTGTGGAAGATTTACGAAACGGCAAGTTGCGTCTGATTGGCGATGCGGAAACCCGCTATCAGGAAGATCCGGTCAGAATGCTGCGCGCCATGCGTTTTATGGCAAAACTGGATATGTTTTTAGAGCGAGACACTGAAGCGCCGTTAAAACGCTGCGCCCCGCTATTGAAAAATATTCCGGCGGCACGCCTTTTTGACGAATCGCTGAAACTGTTGCAGAACGGTTGTGGTTTAAAAACATACGAACTGCTCAAACACTATGATTTGATCCAATATTTGTTCCCGACGTTAACACCGTTCTTCACTGAACATCAGGATTCGTTGGCTGAACGCATGATTTGCACCGCACTTCATTCCACTGATGAACGAATTAAAGACAATTTACGGGTCAATCCGGCATTTTTATTGGCGGCATTTTATTGGTATCCGCTGCGGGAAAAAATCGATCAGCTCAAAAATGAAGCCGATTTGAATAATTTTGATGCGTTTTCCGTTGCCGCCAGTGAAATTCTGGACGGCTTATGCCGTGCATTAACCGTGCCGAGACGCTATACCATGGTTATACGTGATATTTGGCAATTACAATTGCAGTTGCCGAAACGTAGCGGAAATCGTGCCGAGAAAACCATGGAACAGCCTAAATTCCGTGCCGGTTACGATTTATTAACCATGCGTGCCGAACTGGAAGGCAGCGAACTGATCGAATTGGTCAAATGGTGGCATGAATACCAGCTCAGCAATTCACAGCAGCGTGAAAATCTGATGGTGGAACAGAACGAGCGCCATCCGCAGCCGAAGAAAAAACGCCGCTATCGTCGCCGTAAACCGAATACAAAGGCGAAAAATGCAGAATAATCCTGTTTATAAACGTTGCTACATTGCTTTGGGCAGCAACCTTGAAAACCCTCTCGAACAACTCGAAAGTGCGGTTCGGGCATTGAAAAATCTGCCCGATACCGATGTCAGTGCGGTCAGCCCGTTTTACCGCAGCCAACCGCTCGGCCCGCAAGATCAACCGGATTTTGTCAACGCCGTTGTCGCTGTCGACACCGCACTTTCCGCCTTCGAGCTGCTTGATCATTTGCAACAAATCGAGCAGCAACAAGGGCGAATCCGGCTACGCCGTTGGGGCGAACGCACGTTGGATTTGGATATTCTACTGTATGGCGATCAGACAATCCGTCACGAACGGCTGACCGTACCGCACTACGATATGCATAATCGGGAATTTGTAATCGTTCCGCTATATGACATCGCTCCGGATTTGATACTGCCGAACGGAAAGGCGCTTTCTGCATTACTACCGCACTTTGCACGGCACAGCATGCAAAAAATGGACTGATTAGCAATCTTGATCGAAACGAACAGGTTGTAAAATCGGGACGCATACGGCGTTCCGATTTCCCATTACAAAATCTCAAGCTGCAAACTGATATTCTTCTCCAACTCATCAACTAATACGGTTGAAACCGACATATAACAATATTCTTCCGTATCAATTTCAAACACACTCGGCGACTCGGCATCCTCATTCAATAAATCAGCCGTTGACAGTATCTCGGCTCCGTCCGCAAAAACCAACGGCTCATCTGCCGCATGACTTGCCAGCAATAGCAAGTCGACCGCACTTTGTTCCGCGTCATCGAAAACCGTGCCGCCGACCCAGCCGTATTGCACTGTTTCTTCTGTCTGTAAATGTATCGGCGCACTTTCTTCATCCCCTTCCCAGACAACGACACTATTGTTCAAAATAGGTTCCGGCTCATCAAATCCCGCGCTCGGCTCAAGACGGCTGATCATTTCACTTTCCAACAGCCAGTTGGCATCCGCAAATGCATTGATAACATTAAATGAAAGGTTTGCCTCCATTTCAGCCCCACTATCCGGCGCCACATCGCTGAGATGGGCATAATCGAGCAGCATTGGTGTAACCAGCCTGCTTAAATCCACTGAATCGGCATTTTTTGAACCGATATCCGAGAGTGCAATCAGTTGATCCCCATCATTAGAATTCCTATCCGATAAAACCGACCAAACCATTTTATGTAACATTGAATGATTACTCATATGTGTTTCTCTAAATACAGCAAATTTATCTCAATACGTAAAATGCAAATTTTTGCCCATTTCCGAGCCGCTATAAGGACGGAATTGATAACAACTAAAAATAGTACCAATAAGTTATTATATTAAAATATTATCAAATGAGGATTCATTTTTCGATCGCATTTACACAAACGTAAAAACCCGCCGCCAACCTGAAAGATAATTTTCATTAATTCCCTACAAAATCATGAAATTAATTTAATGAAAAAATATACATCTTCCAATAATGCGGATTATACCGAATACAAAAAAGCCAACCGAGTAATCTGCGATTGGCTTTCTTATTTATAAAACAGGCGATTATCTCTCTTGCAGCGCCTGCTTCATTCTGGTAATCGGTTTGATTAAGTATTGAAATACTGTCTTTTCGCCGGTTTTAATGTCGATAGTTGCAATCATGCCCGGAATAATCGGCAATTCCTCACCGTTTTTATCCGTCAACACACTGGAATCCGTAGTGACCAAAACACGATAATAGGCTTCATTTGCGTCAAGTTTTAAATCGCTCGGCCGCTTTTGATCATGCAACGTATCGGGGCTTAACAAGGTAACGACCCCGTCCAGCCCGCCGTAAATGGCATAATCATAGGCTGATAATTTGACTAATGCCTTCATGCCCGGACTGACATACGCCACATCGCGCGGGCTGATATAGGCCTCGACCACCAATTTTTCTTCAACCGGCACGATTTCCATAATATCCTGTCCTGCGCTGATAACACCGCCGATAGTATTAATTCGGATATTCTTCACAATGCCTTTCAATGGCGAACGGATTAATGAACGTTCGACCGGATCCGCTCTCATCGCCATATTTTCTCTGGCTTGCTGCAACTCGCTTTGCACTCTCACCAATTCACTGTTGGCATCAGTCACATATTTGTTTTGCCGTTCGACAATCTGCAATTGCAGCTCGCTCGACTGGCGCCGCATGCGCAGCACTTCAACTTCGGAGACCGCTCCTTTTGCCACCATGGGTGTCGTCATCGCAATTTCTCTGTCCAATAACGCTTTACTTTCGCTCAGGCTGTTGATCGATTCTTTCAATGCCAGTTTATGTGACTGATAAACCGCCGTTTCACGTTCAATCAGATCCGACGGTGTACCTTCGGCAAATTCCAACTCACGATTATAGGCTTCGGCTTCCAAACGGCTAACAACAGCCGCCAGATTTTGTACTTTGGCTTGGCTTTCTCTCAATCCTGCCGAACTGCGGGTATCATCAAGTTTTAGCAAAATTTGCCCTTTCTCGACCAAATCCCCCTCTTTCACCTGCATTTCACTTATAATGCCCGGATCAAGACTCTGAATAACTTGTTCTCGGCTGCTTGGAATAATGCTGCCTTGACCGCGAGTGACTTCTTCCAACGGGCTGTTATACGCCCAAATGACAAAAACCACCAAAAAAGCAAATAACAATAAAATACTCCAGAATAAGCCGGTATGTTTTTCTTGTTGGATAGCGGCATTCAAATCGGTTAATAATTTGAGATCCTGTTTGCTGTACCGCTCTTTATTCACGCCGGTTTCCGCAATTGATTGGGTTTGAACCGCACTTGGCGTTGTTTTTCCCACACTGGTTTGTTGGGCGTTTTGACTATTGTTGTTATCGCGCTGAATTTTATTATCTGACATGGTTATCTACCTTAAAGCGTCGCATCAAGTTGTGGCGCAGCGGCTTTTTCCGTCTGAGCTGCCGTTTGTTGTGGCGCCGATTTCGCCTGCTGTTGGTTGTTTTTTTCGTTTTCGGCCAGTTTCTTCAGCACCGCATCACGAGGCCCGTCCATAACCACTTTACCCTGCTCGATAATGACAATTCTATCCACAATCTGTAGCACCTGCGGACGGTGGGTCACAATCACCATAGTTCGGTTGCGCGACCAATTGGCAATAACCCGTAATGCTTGAATTTCACTCGCTTGGTCAAGTGAAGTCGTCGGCTCGTCCAGCAAGACGACTTTCGGGTTGCGCAGTAGCATTCTCGCCAATGCAATCACTTGCTTTTGACCGCCTGACAAACCCAATCCGTTCTCACCGAGCGGCATATCCAGCCCTCTCGGATGATTGCGGATCAATTTGTCCAATCCGAATACCGTCAATGCACGGATTAAATCTTGATCGGTTGAAAACCCGTCCATACGCGCCAAATCCATATTTTCGCGTAAACTGCCCAAAAACAGCCGCGGGTTTTGTTCCAACAATAAAATTTGATTACGCAAAAAATTCGGATCAAGTTGGCGTAAATCCACGCCGTCAAGAGTAATCGTACCGTTACTTAAATCATACAGTCCTGAACCGGCTTTAAGTGCGGTCGATTTTCCGCTGCCGATACGCCCCAAAATCCCTACTTTTTCTTTCGGGCGGATAGTCAGATTCAATTGGCTTAATGCCGGGGCGGCATCTTTATCATACGAAAAACCGACATGATTAAACTGCAACTCCCCCTGCACCTGATCGAGGGTGACATAGTTACGTTCGCTGTCGCGATCCACCTTACGTTCAATAATGCCGTTTACGCCTTTTAACGCAACCCATGCCTGTTGAAAACGTACCGCCAGTCCGGCAATTTGTCCGACCGGCGCCAATGCGCGCCCCGATAAGATCACTGCCGCAATCAATGCCCCCATGGTGATTTTCGATGTCGTATCTTCACTGTGAATCAAATAAGTTCCGTATACTACAAGAAATACGGTATTCAACTGCTGCATTGCCGTCGCAAAATTAATCACAAAATTGCTGGTATCCTTGAGCTTAATCGAAGAAGCGGCAGACGTTGCCGTATAATGATCCCAGCGTTTTTGCGCCCATTTGGCGGCATTATTGGTTTTAATGGTTTCCAAGCCTTCGATCGCCTCCACCGCCAAACCTTGACGTTGTGACGATTCTCTCATCGATTCGTTAATGTATTTTGATAACGGGCCTTGCGCCAAAAAACCGACCAAGATCACTAACGGAATGATCAGTGACGGCACAATGGCAAGATTTCCGGCAACCAGCCAGATTACACCGATAAACAGTAACAAAAACGGTAAATCGACCAAAGTCAGCAAGCTGGCGCTGGTCATGAAATCCCGTACCGACTCGAAGTCGCGCAAGTTACTCGCATATGAACCGGAAGATGCCGGTCTTTCTTGCAACCGCAAGCCGGTTACCCGCCTGAAAAGTGCGGCACTGATAATCAGATCGGCTTTTTTGCCGGCAATATCGGTTAAATGTCCGCGAATCATCTTACCGATAAATTCGAATGTGATGGCAATCACCACGCCGATACTCAACACCCAAAGCGTATTGTACGCTTGGTTCGGAATAACCCGATCATACACGTTCATCACATACAATGAGCTGACCAGTGCCAAAAAATTAATGATAAATGTCGCCAAAATCACTTGGTAATAATAACGTTTGAAGCGCCAAATGACTTTGAAAAACCACGCTTTCGGCATTTTGTATTCAGGCAATTCCGAACGGGCGTCCACGCCGATTTTCGGCTTAATAAACCAACAGTACCCCAAATAATTTTTATTCAGATCCGCATGGCTGATAAGCTGTGTCAAGCCGTCGAGCTGCTGGATTTTATAAGTGCGGTCTTGCCCGTATCCTTCAATACCGACTATCACGGCGGCTTCTTCATTTTTCAGCAAAACCACCGCCGGCATCGCCAAAGACGGAATATCTTCCAGCGCCCGTTGTGAAATCGTATTTTCAAAACCTTCGCTTTTTAAAAATTCCTGCAAGGATGAAAAATTGATACCCATATTATTATCACGGATAACATTGGCGGTGAGGGTGGCAACCGACAGCTGCGATCCGACCAATTGGGTTGCTAGGGAAATATTTTCAATGATGAGTTTCATGTTAATTATTCTTTTTGTGATCAAAAAACAATAAAAACAGAAATTCTGCTTTTATTGTCATCCGGTTTTAATATAGATTATTTGCGTGTATTTCTTGGAAAACCCGCCCATTGTGCCAGTGATCCCTGCGAACGCAAATAATCCAGTTTTGCCTTGCGTAAGGCATTTTGTGTATTCACTTTTGCCATTTCGACTCCCGCCCATTCACTGTGCGCATTTAACAACTCAATCAGTGTTTTTCTTGCTAAATCAAACTGTAAACGGTAGAACTCGGTGACTTTTTGCGAAGCCTTAATCTGCTTCTCAAGCGTTCTCAATTGAATCGTGTTACGTTTAATATCCAGTTGTGCCAAATTTGAGGTTTCATGAATATTCCGTTCGACCCGCTCCAAACGTTCCTTGGCGGACGCAATCATGTTGGCTTTCTCTCTGACTTCATAGCTGGAAGTGTGGTTAAACACATCCCAATTGACATTCAGTGACGCTTCACGATCTTCGGTTGTCGCACTGGCGCTTAAATCCAGCTTCGGCAGTTTTTTCAGTTTGGATAACTCATGATCTTTCATATTGGTTTCCAACTCTGCCATTTGCGCCTGATAGGTCGCGGTCGTTTTGACATCTTTAGACGAATAATTTTTATAGAGTGCGTCTATCGGTAATTCGGCAAACGGATCCCGTAACTCCTTTTCGGTAATTTGACTCCCGGTATACGTTGCCAATTGCGTGAGATTTTGATACAGCTCGCGTTGGTATTCGTTAATTTCTTGTTCCACCAAAAGTGCACGGGCTTCCGCCTGTACATATTCCGATTCACGCCCTTCGTCATTCATAACAATCGTCCCCAAGTTCGCCAGAATCTCGTTATGTCGCCGCAAATTACGTTCTCCGGCTTCAACCCGCTCTTTCGCCTGTAACGCTTTCAAATATAAATCGGAAATGGTATACGCAAGTTCTTCACGGCTTTCATAATATTTGAAGTGGTAGTATTTTTCGTTTTCTTTGTTTTTTTCAACTTCTTTTTCAATCGCACCGAAGGCATACAGATTAATCGAACCTCTCACACCGGGAATCACTTTTGTTTCGGTGCGATCACTCGGATCTTTATGGTATTGCGACAGCACTTTATTGCCGGTCAACGACACGACCGGATAGTGACCGCCCTTTGCCTGTTCGACCCGATCTTTTGCCGCCCCCAACTCGGCATCCGCTTCTCTCAAGAGCGGGTCATTGACCAAGGATTGCATTAAGGCGTTTTTAAGGGGATTGGCATAACTGAAAGTACTGAATAACGCAACACCGGCAGTGACTAAAACCGTATTGAAAACCAGACGGTTAAACATGGTAATAACTCCTGAAAATTTGAGAATTTATGCTTGTTTTTTAATCTATTTATGATTTACAGTTTACATTATTTTGAATAATTCACCATGGAATTTACAAAAACTCGTGATTATTCCAACCCCTTGCGAATCATCGGCTCAAAAAAATCATACTCCACCAAAAAAGCATCATGCCCGAAATCGGAATTAAACTCATGATAATCCAATTGTACCCCGTTTTCTTCCAATAACGCTTTACTTTTTCGCATATCGACCACTTTAAACAATTGATCATTGGCAACGGCAACTAAGGTGTAACGCGCCTTAATCCGGCTTAGCGCCCGTTTGATATCCTGATCATAATTCATTGCCGGATCGTACAGATCCAGTGCACGGGTCAAATGCAGATAGCTATTGGCATCAAAGCGGTCGACAAATTTATTGCCTTGATAGCTGAGATAAGACTCCACTTGAAAGGTATCGCCAAAATGATCCGGTGTCTGTTTCTGCACCCGACCGAACGCTTTATTGAGCTGTACATCTGTTCGATAAGTCAACATGCCCAACATTCTGGCAATCGACAATCCCTGTTCCGGTGCTTGCCCGTCATAATAATCGCCGTGATTAAAGTGCGGATCGGCAATAATCGCTTGTCGCATCACATGATTAAATCCGATTGCTTCGGCGCTGAAATACAACGACGAACAAAGATTAACCACACTGTCAACCATCTGCGGATAATCTATCGCCCATTGAGTTGCCTGCATACCACCGAACGACCCGCCGATAACCGCACGCAAGTGCGGTATTTGCAATTCATCAAGTAATGCTTTTTCAAGCCGGACAATATCTTGCACCGTAATCGCCGGAAATCGGCTGCCGTAGGCTTTGCCGCTGGCGGGATTGAGCGAGGAGGGGCCGGTTGTGCCTTTACAACCGCCTAAGACATTGGAACAGATAAAAAAGAAACGATCGGTATCCAGTGCCAAGCCGGCGCCCATAAAACTTTGCCACCAGCCTTTTGTTTCGTTATTTTTGTCAAAAAACGGTTCGGCATCACCGGTCAAGGCATGGCAGATCAAGACCACATTGTCTTTAGCGGAATTAAGTTGTCCGTAAGTTTGGTATGCCACCTCAATATCACTGAGCTGTCCCCCTAAAAGCAACTGCATCGGATGATCAGTAAACAGTCGAATGGATTTAACCGCCATAAATACCTTGAATTTATCTTGTTCTTCTTGCTTGAAACCCTATTGAAAGTGTTACATAAATTACCGATCCGCAAAATCGTTGTCAAGCAATTTTAGCCGTCCAAACATCTAGAATGATATACCTCTATATTCGGACTTGCTTTTTCACCTTTTAACGCTATGCTAATCTCCACTTTTCTCTTTTCGGAACGATTCCAATAAATGCTACACCACCCCGTCAAAGGCGCTTTGGCAATGATACTGGCCGGTATCGTATTTGCCGTCATCAATACCCTGACCCAGCTTCTAGGCACTCAAACCCCGATTGATTCGGCTTCGGTTGCACTTTATCAGTATCTGTTTGCCCTGCTGTTCCTTGCGCCGAGTCTGTTTAGAGCAGGAAAAAACGTGTTAAAAACCCGTCGCTTGATCTGGCATATTGTTCGTGTCGGCATTTCGGTAGTCGGCATTCAATGCTGGATCAGCGCCTTGATGTATCCGATTCCAATCTGGCAGGGAATTGCATTGATCATGACCTCGCCATTGTTTGCGACCTTAGGCGCAGCCCTGTTCTTAAAAGAGAACGTTAGTTCCAGCCGAATCGCCGCCACCTTGTTGGGTTTTGTCGGCGCAATGATTATCCTCAAGCCTTGGGCGGAAGATTTTAACCCCGTCGCCTTATTACCGCTGGCGGCGGCACTTTGTTGGGCGATTTATTCTTTAATGGTGAAAAAATTATCCGCTGAGGATTCCCCGACCACAATTGTGGTATATCTGTTTATCCTGATCACACCGTTTAATCTGCTCGGGGTATTACAATCGGGACAATTGGCTCTGCCGGACATCACTCAATTGGGCTATTTGATTTTGCTCGGCTTCCTGACGGCCGCCGCACAACTGGCAATTGCCAAAGCATATCGTCTCGCCGATGCCGCCTATTTGCAACCGTTCGATTTTCTCAAACTGCCGTTGAACGTCTTGGCGGGTTGGGTGATTTTCCAAGCGCAGCCGCCGGGGAGACTATGGTTGGGTGCCCTGCTGATTATTCTCGCCATCGTGTATATTACCTATCACGAAAGTGATCACGGCAGTAAAAAAGCCGCTCGAATTTAATCGGCGACTGTGTAAAAAATTAGGGATATCGTTAATTTTTATTATATCGGGTTGCGATTGACGCATAATTTCACTATGGTAACGATCAATACAGCAGAATCATAACTAACGGGAATTGAGCAAATCAGTATGGTATCGCAAAAAATATCGGCGAATCGTTCCGGAAAATTACCGCTGTTCTACGGTAAATTCTGTTTATACGTTCATCAATTTTTGCCGTCATTCTTGAAATATCTGGCTTTTTTTCTCTCGTTTTCGGCCATTCTAATCATCGTTATCGATCAGGCGATCGGTTTTTACGTACGCAAAAACATCTATGACAATATTCACGCCGTACCGCACCGCCCTTATGCGCTGGTCTTGGGGACATCCCGCTATTTCAGCGATAACTCGATCAATCTGTTTTATTACAACCGCCTGCTGGCGGCGCAGGAATTAATAAAAAACAATAAAGTGGATTACCTGTTATTGAGCGGCGACAACCGCACCAGGCAATATAACGAACCGCGCAATATGTTTTACGATCTGCGCAAACTGGGAATTAACAGTGAATTTATGTACCTTGATTTTGCCGGTTTCCGCACGCTGGATTCGGTGATTCGCGCCAAAAGCGTCTTCCATGCCAACGCTATCACCATCGTATCCCAGCGCTTCCATTGCGAACGGGCATTATTTATTGCACAATACTATAATATTGATGCCGTCTGTTATGCGGCGGAATACCCCGAAGGACATTACGGCGTCCGGTTTCGGGAATTTTTTGCCAGACTGTATATGCTGTGGGATCTGCTGACCGAAAAAGGACCTTATTTTTTGGGGGAACCGGAGCCGCTGCCGCCGCCCATTATGCCGGAAGAATAAGCACCGAATTTAATCTGTTTTAAGTATTGTTCTTAGCTTGAGAAAAAAGGATAATAGCCCCCTGTTTTTTCGGCTGGATAGTTATGATTGATTATCTTTTATTAGTGATTGGAACCGCACTTGTCAACAACTTTGTCCTGATCAAATTTTTAGGACTTTGTCCGTTTATGGGGGTTTCCAAAAAAATCGAGACTGCGATCGGCATGGGGTTGGCAACCACCTTTGTGTTGACGGTGGCTTCGCTTTGCTCGTATTTAATCGACCGTTATATTTTAATGCCGTTAAATGCCGAATTTCTACGTACCTTAGTTTTTATTCTGGTGATCGCTGTGGTGGTGCAGTTTACCGAAATGGTGATTCATAAAACCAGCCCGGCGCTATACCGTCTGTTAGGGATTTTCCTGCCGTTGATCACCACCAACTGCGCCGTATTGGGCGTGGCACTGCTCAATATCAATTTATCGCATAATCTGGTTCAGTCCGTTATCTACGGATTTAGTGCCGCACTGGGCTTTTCACTGGTACTGGTGTTGTTTGCCGCCCTGCGTGAACGTCTTGCGGCAGCCGACGTTCCGAAACCTTTCCGCGGCGCTTCCATTGCCTTAATTACCGCCGGCTTGATGTCATTGGCATTTTTAGGTTTCACCGGTCTGGTGCATAGCTGATGGATATCCTCAACCACTTTACCGCACTTCACTGGGTGCTGTCGATTATCGTTGTATTGGCACTGATTTTCGGTGCCGTTCTGGGATTTTCTTCAGTCAAACTGAAAGTGGAAAGTGATCCGATAGTCGATAAAATCGATGCTATCCTGCCGCAAAGCCAATGCGGCCAATGCGGCTATCCCGGCTGTCGCCCCTATGCCGAAGCCATCGCCAACGGCGATGTGATTACCAAATGCGTTCCGGGCGGCCAACCGCTAGTCGTACAACTGGCCGATATGCTCGGTATGGATGTGCCGCAAACCAATTTCGCCGACGGTCCGCCTGAAGTGAAAGTCGCCTTTATTCATGAAGAGATGTGCATCGGCTGCACTAAATGCATTCAAGCCTGCCCTGTCGATGCGATTATCGGCTCAAACAAAGCGTTGCATACCGTAATTGCCGATTTATGCACCGGTTGCGAATTGTGCGTTGCACCTTGCCCGACGGACTGTATCAGCATGGAGACGGTCAAAACCGACATCAAACAATGGAATTGGAAATTTGATCCGGACTTAATCATTCCGATTTCAACCATTACCGAAAAAATAGCGCCCGAACGTGAGGTGCGTCCATGAGCGATATTATTCAGCGCATCAATTCCGGCAACCTGTGGCAATTTCCCGGCGGCATTCACCCGGCGGAAATGAAATCACAATCCAACCGAAAAAAAATCGGCCGCCTTGCGTTGCCCGAACGTTTTTATATTCCGCTGAAACAGCATGTCGGAGATGCGGCCGAATTGACCGTTAAAACCGGCGATTACGTCCTGAAAGGACAACAACTGACACAAAGCCGAACACTGAGCAAATTGCCCGTTCACGCCCCGACCTCAGGTTATATTATCGATATAGCCCCCTACCCCGCCAACCATCCTTCCGGCTTGAGCGAAGAGATGATCGTCTTACAGGCGGACGGGCTGGATCAATGGCGCGAACGCACCGTGGTCGGGGATTTTATGACCTTCAGCGCCGAACAGCTGATTGAACGCATTTATCATGCCGGCATCGCCGGATTGGGCGGCGCCGTATTTCCTACCGCCAACAAAATCAGCTATGTCACCGCCGGTATCAAATTATTGATTATCAACGGTGCCGAATGTGAACCTTATATCACCTGTGATGATCGCCTTATGCAGGATTACACGGCGGAAATGCTGGAAGGAATCCGTATACTGCGTTATCTGACCCGCCCTGAAAAAGTGGTGCTGGCAATTGAAGACAATAAACTTGACGCCATTAATGCCGTCAAACAGGCGCTAAAAGGAGCAAATGATATCGATGTGCGCATCATTCCCACCCGCTATCCGTCGGGCGCGTCAAAACAATTAATTCAAATTTTGACCGGCATGGAAGTGCCGAAAGGCAGCCGTTCTTCTTCGCTCGGTATCTTGATGCACAATGTCGGCACCGCATTAGCCGTCAAAAGAGCGGTTATCGATGATGAGCCGCAAATTCAACGTGTCGTTACCCTGACCGGCGACAAAATTCCACAACCGCGTAACTATTGGGTGCGACTCGGCACGCCGATTCAAACCCTGTTGCAACAAATCGGCTATCAAGCCGACTCTCGTTTGCCAATTTTCGTCGGCGGCCCGATGATGGGTTACATTTTGCCGAATCCTCAAGCGCCGGTAACCAAAATGACCAACTGCCTGATTGCACCGGATCATTTCGAATATGCGCCACCGCCGCCGGAACAAGGCTGTATCCGCTGTTCCAATTGTTCCGATGCCTGTCCGGTGCAGCTATTGCCGCAGCAGCTGTATTGGTTTGCCCGCAGCGAAGATCATGAAAAATCACAGCAGTACGATCTTGCCGCCTGCATAGAATGCGGTGTCTGTGCTTATGTCTGCCCGAGCAATATTCCGCTGATTCAATATTTTCGTCAGGAAAAGGCTAAAATTGCCGAAATTAAGCATAAAGAGCGCTTGGCGGAAGAAGCCAAAGTGCGGTTTGAACAACGTGAAGCCCGTCTGCTGAAAGAAAAACAACAACGGGAACAGCGGGCGCAGCAAGCGGCGGAAAAACGCCGCCAAGAAATTGCTCAACAGCAAGGGGAAGATCCGGTGAAAGCCGCACTTGAACGCTTGAAAGCCAAAAAAGCGGCACAAGCGCAACAACAGGCAACCGAATCCGCACCACAAATCATTCAAACGGAAGATGGCGAAATCCTGCCGGATAACCGCAATTTGATGGCACAACGCAAAGCGAGACGTATGCAACAACACCAACAAAACGCCGCCGCCGAAAACAGCGCCGCAGCAAGCGATAAGCCTGAAAGTGCGGTTGAGACTGATCCGCGCAAGGCTGCCGTTGCCGCCGCTATTGCACGGGCAAAAGCGAAAAAAGCCGCTGCCGAAAACAGCGCCGCAGAAAGCGATAAGCCCGAAAGTGCGGTAGAGACTGATCCGCGCAAGGCTGCCGTTGCCGCCGCTATCGCACGGGCGAAGGCGAAAAAAGCCGCCGCCGAAAACAGCGCCGCAGCAAGCGATAAGCCTGAAAGTGCGGTGGAGACTGATCCGCGCAAGGCTGCCGTTGCCGCCGCTATCGCACGGGCGAAGGCGAAAAAAGCCGCACAACAAATACCGTCAGCAACAGATACGGAAAAATAGATAACAGGTAAGATGATATGTTTAAAATTGCCAGCTCTCCACACACTCATTCCAGCAATCTGACGGCACGTTTTATGTTGTGGGTGATTGCCGCCATGATTCCGGCGATTGCGGTGCTGCTTTTTTATTTCGGCATCGGCGTCTTGATTCAAATTGCGTTGGCGCTCGGTTTCGCTTATGCTTTGGAATTAGCGGTCACCTATTTACGCCGCAAACCGATACTGTTTTACGTTGCCGATTTCAGCGTGATTTTAACCGCACTGATCTTGGCGGTGGCCATTCCGCCGTATGCACCCTACTGGATTATATTAATCGGCACATTTTGTGCGGTGATTCTCGGCAAACACGTTTACGGCGGGTTGGGGCAAAACCCGTTTAATCCGGCAATGGTCGGCTATGTGGTGCTACTGATCTCCTTTCCATTGCAAATGACCAGTTGGGTTCCGCCGATTTCGCTGTTAAACGAACCGCCCACCTTGAATGACGCCGTATCACTGATTTTTAAAGGCGTAAGCAGCGACGGCTACTCACTGTTGCAATTGGTCGGTACGATTGACGGCATCAGTCAGGCAACGCCGCTGGATTCGTTAAAGAGCGGTTTGCACAATCAGCAATCTTGGTCTGCAATCAGCTTATCACCGATTTTTTCGTCCACGCCGTTCGGTATGCTCGGCAACGGGTGGTGGCAGCTGAACTTGGCTTTTTTGGCCGGCGGGCTGTTCTTACTGTGGAAAAAAATTATTCATTGGCAAACTCCCGTCGCCTTGCTGCTCACGCTTGCACTGTTAGTCGCCGTCCATTGGTTGCTGTCGCCGCAAGCGTTGCCGAATCCGCTGTGGCAATTGTTCAGCGGTGCAACCATGTTCTGCGCTTTTTTTATTGCGACCGATCCCGTCACCGCCTCGATTACCCCGAAAGGGAAAATTGTATTCGGCGCTCTGATCGGTTTTCTGATGTATATTATTCGCTATTACGGCAACTACCCCGATGCGGTGGCGTTTTCGATTTTATTGGCGAATATCTGTGTTCCGCTGATCGATCATTACACTCGTCCGCGGGTGTACGGCTATCATGTCAAAAAATAGGGAACAAACATGCTGATAAAAACCACTTTTCGCTCTGCCGCCATTTTGGCATTGGTCGCTCTGCTCTGTACCGCTTTGTCAATCGGGGTATTCCTGTTGACCAAAACCCGCATCGAAAACGAGAAGATCACGCAACAGCGGCAACAGCTGGATCAGGTTATTCCAAGCGATTATGCCGACAATGCACTGCTCAGCAGCTGTGTTATTCCCGATCAGCAGCGCTATCCTTCACTGCAAGAAATTTATATCGCACAAAAACAAGGTAAAACCACGGCCTATGCTATCAAAGCGGTAACCAATCAAGGCTATTCCGGTAGAATAGAAGTGCTGATCGGGATTAGTGTCGACGGTGAAATTCTCGGCGTCCGCGTTCTACAGCACAATGAAACACCCGGATTGGGCGATAAGATCGAAACCACCAAATCCGACTGGATTTATGCCTTTAACCGGCAACAATTCCGTCTTGAAAACGAAAGCCAGTGGGCCGTCAAAAAAGACGGCGGCAAATTCGATCAATTCGCCGGCGCCACTATTACGCCAAGAGCGGTCGTAAATGCCGTCAAGCAAACCGCACTTGCAGTGGTCAACGATTTCCGACACACGCCGGTCACGCAATTTTCGCATTGTCCGTAACGAGGGAAGCAGAATGTCTGAAAACAGTATCGGTGACATCGAGATCACCGAAATCGAGATGCCGACAAGCGGTCGCCGACAAACCGACTGGAAAGGCATCTTTCGGCAAGGATTATGGGATAATAATTCGACACTGGTGCAACTGCTCGGACTCTGCCCGTTGCTGGCGGTTTCAAGTAATGTGACCTATGCGCTGGGGTTAGGGCTGGCAACCATGCTGGTGTTGATCTGCACCAATTCGATCGTTTCGCTTTGCCGCAGCGCCATTCCGCATGAAATCCGCATTCCGATTTATGTCATGATTATCGCCGCCACCGTCACTGCCGTGCAGTTATTGATGAATGCATTCGTACACGAACTTTATCTGGCGCTCGGCATTTTTATTCCATTGATCGTCACCAACTGCATCGTCATTGGACGGGCGGAGGCGTTTGCCTCGAAAAACGGCGTGTTGCCGTCACTGTTCGACGGTTTTTCGATGGGTTTGGGCATGACGTGCAGCCTGTTTGTACTGGGCGCGATACGTGAAGTATTGGGCAACGGCACACTGTTTGACGGTTTGGATCAATTATTCGGCGGCTGGGCGAAAGTATTGCGGATTGAGATTCTGCACATTGATACCAACTTTCTGCTGGCTATCCTGCCGCCCGGCGCTTTTATCGGACTGGGGCTGATTCTGGCGGTCAAAAACATGATCGATAATAAAAAGGCATAACCGGCATGAATAAACAAAAACGTATTGAAATTCTGACCCGCTTACGTGATGCCAATCCTAAGCCGACCACAGAACTGAATTTCAGTTCACCGTTTGAGCTGCTGATTGCCGTCATTCTGTCGGCACAAGCCACCGACAAAGGTGTCAATAAAGCGACCGATAAGCTGTTTCCCGTCGCCAACACGCCGCAGGCGATTTGGGATTTAGGGCTGGACGGTTTGAAAAGCTATATCAAAACCATCGGGTTATATAATAGTAAAGCGGAAAACGTGATCAAAACCTGTCGTCTGCTGCTCGACCAACACAACGGCGAAGTGCCCGAATCCAGAGAAGCACTGGAGGCATTGCCCGGTGTCGGCAGAAAAACCGCCAATGTGGTGCTGAATACCGCTTTCGGCTGGCCGACCATTGCAGTTGACACCCATATTTTCCGAGTTGCCAATCGCACAAATTTTGCACCGGGCAAAGATGTGGTCAAAGTAGAAGAAAAACTGCTCAAGGTCGTGCCGGCGGAATTCAAGTTTGATGTTCATCACTGGCTGATTTTGCACGGCCGCTATACTTGCATTGCCCGTAAGCCGCGTTGCGGCGCCTGCATTATTGAAGATTTGTGCGAATATAAAGAAAAAACGGAATACGAGTAGCGCTATCCCGCTACACGGAAAATAGAAAATAACCCAAACGCCCAACTCAGCCGTTTGGGTCAACGTTGTCTTTGTTTACTTAGTTTCAAGGTGTACTTTTTCGCCCAAATAACGCTCCACCGTATCCACGACCGCTTGAGTCTGTGAATCGATTTCGAGATTGACCTTATCCCCGACTGTTTTATCGCTGATAATCGTACGCTGCAACGTTTCCGGAATCAAATTGACACAAAAACGGCCGTTTTCCACCGAGCCCACCGTTAGACTGATCCCGTCAATCCCGATATACCCTTTGGTCAAAATATATTTGATCAAGTGCGGTTGCAGCAGGCTGAACCAAATTTGATAATTGTTTTCCGTTTGGCGGATTTCATCAATCCGCGCCATACTATAAACATGCCCCGACAACAAATGACCGCCGATTTCATCACTCATCTTCATCGCCCGTTCAATGTTGATTTCGTCACCAACCGCAACTTCACCCAAGTTGGTAATGCGCAGCGTCTCCTGCATTAAATCAAAACTGAGCAAATCGCCGTTAATTCGAGTAACCGTCAGGCACACTCCGTTATGCGCAATCGAAGCGCCCAATTTCAGCTCATCGAGCAAATCCGACGGCATTCTGATCACATGGGTTTTAAAATCTTTTTTTGTTTCGATAGATTCAATTTTGGCTTTACCCTGTATAATACCTGTAAACATAATCTCTCTCTTGTCGTATTCGTTTATCTCAAAACCGGATTATAGATCTTTTCTTTCAATTAAGCAGAAATATATTTATGTTAAAATTTATGACTAACAGGCAACACCGTTTGGAAATGCGCCAGTTAATCCGAATTGCAGCGCCGATTCTGGTGGCGCAAATCGCACAAAGTTCGATGGGTATGATCGATGCGATTATGGCGGGGCGGGTCAGTGCCGCCGACATGGCTGCAATTTCAATCGGCGCTTCGATCTGGTTTCCGTTAGTACTGTTCGGGCAAGGGCTGTTACTGGCATTGCCGCCGACTATCGCCTATTTGAACGGCTCCGGTCAGCGCAAGCGGATTGCCCATCAAGTTCGACAGGGCATTTGGATTGTCGTGATGATCACCATACCGCTCTTCATTCTAATCTACAACAGCCGCTTTATCGTTGATTTTATGCAAATGGAGCCGCAGCTGGCCGCTATTTCCAGCCGATACCTACAATCCATGGCATTCGGGATTTTTGCCTATCTGATGATGATCAACTTCCGCGGGCTGAACGACGGGCTGGCAAAAACCAAGCCGGCAATGGTGATCGGCTTTATCGGTCTGCTACTGAATATTCCGCTCAATTATATTTTTATCTACGGCAAATTCGGCATTCCGGCTTACGGTGCGGTCGGTTGCGGCATTGCCACCGCAATCGTTAACTGGCTGATGATGTTGATGATCTTAATCTATTGCTACCGTGCAAAAAATCAGCGTGATTTGCGTCTCTTTCCCAATTTGTTCGAAAAACCGAACTGGAATACACAGCGCAAATTACTGAATTTAGGTATACCGATTGCGCTGACCTTATGTGCCGAAGTAACACTGTTCACCATTGTTTCGCTGCTGATTTCACCGCTGGGCGCCAATATTGTGGCAAGCCATCAAATCGCTCTGCAAACCAGTTCGTTTATTTTTATGCTGCCGTTGTCCATCTCGATGGCAACCACTATCTTGGTCGGGCAGCGTTTAGGCGAACAAAATGTCGAGGGTGCGAAACAGGTCTGTTTTACCGCACTTGGTCTCGGTTTGGTGGTGGCGACCGTCACTGCAATCTTGACGCTGTTATTCCGCACTCAAATCGCACAAATCTTTGTCAGCGATCAGGACGTCATTGCCATGGCGTCGTTTTTACTGCTGTTTGCCGCAGCCTATCAAATTCCGGACAGTATTCAGGTCGTGGCCGGCGGTGCATTGCGCGCCTATAAGGACACCAAAGCCATTTTGATTATTTCGCTGTTCTGTTACTGGGTTATCGGTATGCCGGTCGGTTATATCACCGGACTGACCGATTGGCTGATGCCGCCGCTGGCAGCCGAAGGATTCTGGATCGGTTTTGTGCTGTGCTTACTGTTCGCTTCCGTTTTTCTGCTGGTACGCTTACGAAAAATTCAGCGTATTCCGGCGGAACAGCTGTTACAACATTTGGATAAAATTAAATAACGGGGAACCATCATGAATAAAGTCCTTAACGTCGCTATCGCCGGTTTCGGCATGTCAGCCCAAGTTTTTCACCACCCTTTTCTGAGCGTCGATCCACGCTTTCGAATCAAAAAAGTATTCGAACGCCATTCGGAAAAATCCAAACAGAAAATCCCTGATGTCGAAGTCGTACGCGATTTTACAGCGTTATTGGACGATGACATCGATTTAGTGATCATTACCACGCCGAACCTGACCCATTATGCGCTGGCAAAACAGGCGATTGAGGCGGGAAAACACGTTATTGTTGAAAAGCCGCTGTCGGTCAGTGCCGATGAAGCACAGCAATTGGACAGTCTGGCAAAGCATCATCAAGTCGTTCTCTCGCCCTATCAAAACCGTCGCTGGGACAGCGGCTTTTTGGCGGTAAAAAAGATTATCGACAACCGCTTAATCGGTGACATTGTCGATTACCAAGTGCGGTTTGATCGCTATAGCGTCGATAAAAACCCGAAAGCTTGGAAAGAAACCGGCGAGAAAGGGGTTGGTCTGGTATATGATCTGGGCGTGCATTTGCTTGATCATACAGTGGATTTGCTCGGTATGCCGCAAGCGCTGTTTGCCGATATTCGCTACCAACACGAAAATGCCCTGAGTGACGATAATTTCCAGATTTATCTTTACTACCCGAACCTAAAAGTGGAATTGAGCGCAACAAAATATGCGCGCGAAAGCGGTCCGCATATTGTTTTACACGGCCGAAACGGCTCTTATCTGAAACATACTGTAGATATTCAGGAAGCCCGGCTGGCGCAAGGGGTTGTGCCGTGCGGCAACTGGAATGCAGAGAGTGAAGATCAGTGGGGAACCCTCAATACCGAACTGAATGGTGTCCATTTTTGCGGAAAAATCGAATCCCCGACCGCCGGTTACGCGACATATTATGACAACATTTATGCCGCCATCACCGCCAATGCGCCGTTGATCGTGACGGTGGAACAGGCACGACAGGTGCTAATGTTGCTGGAAAAATGTTTTGAAAGTGCGACGTTGCGCAACGTTATCACGCTCTGATCGATTCTTTCAAGTGCGGTAGCGCAAGCACATACCGCACTTGATCTCACCGCGTCTTAATATAATGTCCGACTGTTGCGCTGCAACCAACGCAGCAGCAGATTATCACTGCTCTCTTCCGCCTGCTTACCGATTTTCTGCATCAACGATTTTTTCCGGGTAAATTTGACTTCCAACACATCTTTTTCCGATAACGCCTTTAAAATCACATCGTCACTTGTGGCGATGTCGTCAACCAGCCCCAATGCCAGCGCCTGTTGACCGAACCAGTGTTCACCGGTGGCGATTTTTGCCAAATCCAGTTGTGGTCGGTGAGCCGATACAAAAGCTTTAAACAGATCGTGCGTTTCTTCCAACTCCTGCTGGAATTTCGCCCGCCCTTTTTCGGTATTTTCCCCCAATACCGTCATGGTGCGTTTATATTCGCCCGCCGTCATAACCTCCACATCGACATCGTGTTTTTTCAACAGACGGTGAATATTCGGCACTTGCGCCACCACACCGACCGAGCCCAGCACCGCAAACGGCGCAGCAATGATTTTATCCGCCACACACGCCATCATATAACCGCCGCTGGCCGCGACTTTGTCAACCGCAACGGTCAATTTCACGCCGCTCTGTTTCAAACGGCTCAATTGTGAGGCCGCCAAACCGTAACCGTGAACCACCCCGCCGGGGCTTTCCAGCCGCAGCAATACTTCGTCCTCCGCTTTTGCCACAGCCAATACGGCGCTGATTTCATTGGCCAATGCCGATGTGCCGCTGGCTTGGATATCCCCTTTGAAATTCAGCACATACAAACAGGGTTTTAAGCTTTCGTCTTCCGACCGACCGCACTTTGCCGCTTTTTTCTTGGCTTTGGCATCCAATTTTTGCTGTTTTTTGCGTGCTTTTTCCGCCTGCTTTACTTGTTCGTCACTCAAACGAAAATCACGCAGCTTTTGTTGATTCTCTTGATACTGTTTGGCCAAATCGGTGATTTTCAACTCTCCTTGCGACTGTTCGTTTTTCTGTTTCAGGGCGACAATCAAGGCAAAAATCGCCACAATCACCAACAATAGGGTGATGATTTCTAAAATAAAGACACCATAATTGATTAAAATTTCAGACCACATTTTTTTTCCTTGTTAATTCATCGGACAAGCGCTTATCATACCTGATAATGTAATCAAGGGGCGCTGATTTTTCAAGCGATTCGGATTTGTGATGTCGAATCTCAAATAAATCCAAAAAACACTTGACCAAATCCTTTTGTACTAGTTTAATAGTACAAAAGTAAAAACTAAATGGAATTCCCGATGCCGTATATTGATATCACCCAACAGCCCGTTAATTATCACCCTGATCCAACGGCTATTTTTGCAACATTATGCCAAAACAAAACCAACACCCTGTTACTGGAATCTGCCGAAATCCAGAGTAAAAACAGCCTGACCAGCCTACTGTTTATCCAAAGTGCGGTGAAGATTACCTGCCAAGGCAAAAATGTCACATTTTCCGCGATTACAGTCAATGGAAGCACTTTATTGCCGCTCATTGAGAAAACGTTACAGGGTGTCGCTCAAACGATCGGCTATGATCAGAATCAAGCACTGAACGCCTGTTTTGCCGATTTGAATCCGGATCTGGACGAAGACAGCAAATTACAGGCTGCAACCGTATTCGACGGCTTGCGAATCATCAATAAACTGTTTGCCGACTCGCAAAGTGCGGTCTATCTCGGCGGATTATTCGCCTATGATTTGGTAGCGGGTTTTATCCCGATGGATAATATCACGCTGCAAGACGATGATATCCGCTGTCCCGATTACTGTTTTTATCTGGCGGAGCAGCTGTTGCGACTGGATCACCAACAACAATCGGCAGCCTTACAAACCTTCTGTTTCGATCCGAGTTTGCGCTCCGGTCTGCACGCCGATGCTGACCAAATTACACGGCAATTGACCGAAATTCACGATCAGCTGCCGTTACACGCGGCTTCCGATCACGTCGCTATTAATATCGCCGATCCCGAATTCAAGCAAATCATCGAACAGTTGAAACGGCACATTTATCTCGGCGATGTTTTCCAAATCGTACCGTCGCGTCGTTTTTCACTGGCATGCCCCAATCCGTTGGCAACCTACCGCCAATTGAAAATCACCAATCCGAGTCCGTATATGTTTTATATGCATGACGATGATTTCGTTCTGTTCGGTGCCTCACCGGAAAGCGCCTTAAAATACAGCCGAGACAACCGCCAACTGGAAATTTATCCGATTGCAGGCTCTCGCCCGCGCGGTTTCGATGCGCACGGCAATATCGATCCGGAACTGGACGCCCGTTTGGAGTTAGAACTGCGTTTGGATAAAAAAGAGCTGGCGGAACATTTGATGCTGGTGGATCTGGCCCGCAACGACATTGCCCGAGTTTGTCAAAGCGGCACACGCCACGTCAAAGAATTAATGCAGGTCGACCGCTATTCGCATATCATGCATCTGGTGTCGCGAGTGGTCGGCACATTGCGTCCCGAACTGGATGCTCTGCACGCCTATCAAGCCTGTATGAACATGGGCACGCTGACCGGCGCACCGAAAATCAAGGCAATGCAGTTAATCTATCAATTCGAAAAACAGAAGCGCCACAGCTATGGCGGCGCAGTGGGCTATCTCAGCTCGGACGGCAATTTCGATACCTGCATTGTGATTCGTTCCGCTTTCGTTCAGCACGGTATCGCCCACGTCCAAGCCGGCTGCGGCGAAGTGTTGGACTCCGATCCGCAAATGGAAGCCGATGAAACCCGGCATAAGGCAAGAGCGGTCATCAACGCCATTCTGCAAACGAACAAAAAAGCACAAGGATAATTTACATGGCGAAGATTCTGTTTATCGATAATTTTGATTCATTCACCTATAACTTGGTGGATCAATTTCGGGTGCTCGGTCATGAGGTGGTGATTTACCGAAATGACAGCAAACTGGAACAGTTGGTCAATACCGCACTTGCCGAACCGAATACGATTGTGGCGCTGTCGCCGGGCCCCGGCAATCCGTCACAAGCAGGCAATCTGCTGCCGCTGATTAAAGCGCTACAAGGAAAAGTGCCGATAATCGGCATTTGTCTGGGACACCAAGCGATTATCGAAGCCTTTGGCGGCAATATTGTCCATGCCGGTGAAATTCTGCACGGTAAAGTGTCGCAGATCGAACATGATCAGCAAGCGATGTTTAGCGACTTGCCGAATCCGATGCCGGTAGCGCGCTATCACTCGCTGATGGCAACCGAGATTCCGCCGGCGTTTGAGGTCAACGCACGCTATAATGACATAGTGATGGCCGTGCGCCACCGCACTTTGCCGATTTGCAGCTTCCAGTTCCACCCCGAATCCATTCTCACGGTGCAAGGTTCGCAACTGTTGAAGCAAAGTGTCGAATGGTTGTCGGAGGCGTACGCATGATCGTCGTCTATGGTTTAAAAACGCGGTTGGATCCGATCAAAAAACCGCTTTCCGACATTATCCACCGCTGCATGATGTTTGCACTGGATTTTCCCGAATACAAACGGGTACAACGCTTTATCGGGCTGGAAACGGAAGATTATTATTACCCGTCCGATCGCAGTGATGCCTATACGATTATCGAAATCAACATGATGAGCGGGCGCAGTACCGAAGCAAAAAAATTATTGATCCGTATGTTATTTGATGAAATTTATAAACAATTGAAAATCAAACCGACGGATATTGAAATCACCATTAAAGAACAGGAACCTCACTGTTGGGGCTTTCGCGGCATGACCGGCGACGAAGCCAGTTTTAACTACAATATCAAAAGGTAGCGTAACAATGGAAATACAAACATTACTAGACACGCTGTTCGACAATCACGCATTAAGCCAACAGCAAAGCTACACGCTGTTCACCGCCGTCGTGCAAGGCAAGTTAAGCGGCGAACAACTCGCAGCCGCCTTGATTGCCATCAAACTGCGCGGTGAAACCACCGCCGAACTTGCCGGCGCAGTCGATGCCCTGCAACAGGACGCCCGCCCCTTCCCCCGCCCGGATTATGATTTCGCCGATATTGTCGGCACCGGCGGCGACGGCGCCAATACGATTAACATTTCGACCGCCAGTGCGATTGTAGCGGCAACATTAGGTGCAAAAATCGCTAAGCACGGCAACCGCAGCGTCTCCAGCAAAACCGGCTCAAGCGATGTGCTGACCGCACTTGGAGTGAATATCCAAGTCAGCGCCGAAACCGCACGCCGTGCGCTGAACGAAATCGGCGTTTGCTTCCTGTTTGCGCAGCAATACCATCTCGGCTTCAAACATGCAATGCCGGTACGCAACGCCCTTAAAACCCGTACGATTTTCAACATTCTCGGCCCATTGATTAATCCGGCAAAACCGAATCGGCAACTGCTCGGCGTCTATACGCCGGAACTGATCAAGCCTTATGCCGAAACGGCATTAATGCTCGGACACCGACATTCATTTGTCGTACACGGTGCCGGTTTAGACGAAGTGGCGCTGCACGGCAAAACCGACATTGCCGAAATTCGTGACGGAAAGATTGAATATTACAGCGTCAGCCCGTATGATTTTGGTTTTGAACCGCAATCGCTGGACGTATTGCGCGGCGGCGAACCGGCGGACAATGCCCGCATGATCAGCGCTCTATTGCAAGGCAAAGGCGATCAATACCATGCGCAAGCGGTGGCGATGAATACCGCACTTTTATTGAAACTGTTCGGACGTGACGATTTGAAACATAACGCCGAACAAGTGTTGGACACCCTTGCCAACGGCAGTGCCTTCGAAACTTTGCAGCGTTTAACCCAATATCAGGATTGATCATGTATACACTGTTTACCGCCAATAAAACCAACTCCAGCTGGTCGCTGCGCCCGTGGATGTTGCTTGAGCAGTTGTGCATTCCCTTTGAGGAAAAGGTACTCTATTTCCAGCCGGATAAAAACCTGCAAAAAACGGATTTCCTGCAAGCCGCGCCGACCGCCAAAATGCCGGCATTACACCATAACGGCCATATCATCTGGGACAGTCTGGCGATTGTGGAATATATCGCTGAAGATTACCCGCACGTTTGGGCAGACGACAAATCGGCTCGGGCATGGTCACGTTCGGCTTGTGCCGAAATGCATTCCGCTTTCACCGCACTTCGCAGCCAATGCAGCATGAATACGCATAAATTCGAAACCTTAACTGCGCTTGATACCGCACTTAAAGCCGACCTGATACGGATTAACCAACTGTGGACGGAAGGTTTGCAACGTTTCGGCGGTGACTATTTGGCAGGCAACACTTTTACTGCGGCCGATGCGTTTTATGCGCCGGTGGTGATTCGGCTGAAACATTACGGCTTGCTCGATTATCTCTCCTCCGCTGCCAAAGCCTACGCCGAACGGATTTATCAACTGCCGGGTATGCAAAAATGGCTCAGCTTGGCAGAAACGGAAACCGAGCGCCCGATTCGGAATGCTTAACTTTCGCATCAAAAATTAAGGTATAAAAAAGTGGACATCAATAACAAACCCACCATTTTGCAAAAAATCATTCGCGACAAACTGCAATGGGTGAAAAACAAACAGGCAACGTTTCCGTTATCGCAATTTAAGGAGCAACTTAAACCCGCCGATCGGAATTTTTATCAGGCATTAAGCGAAGGCAACCATCAATTGCCGGCATATATTCTGGAATGCAAAAAAGCCTCGCCTTCGAAAGGCTTGATTCGAGATGACTTTGACCCCGTGCAAATTGCCGATGTCTATAAGCATTATGCCTCAGCCATTTCGGTCTTGACCGATGAAAACTATTTTCAGGGCGATTTTAAGTTTATCGCCCAAGTGCGGTCTGTGGCGCCGCAACCGATTCTGTGCAAAGATTTTATGATCGATGAATATCAGGTCTATCTGGCGCGTTACCACCAAGCCGATGCGATTTTATTAATGTTGTCGGTGGTAGACGATGCAACCTATCGCAAATTATCAGCGTTGGCACATGATTTGGGCATGGGCGTACTGACCGAAACCTCGAATCAACAAGAACTGGCACGGGCAATTGCATTAAATGCCCGCGTCATCGGCATCAATAACCGCGATCTGCACGATTTAAGCGTGGATCTCGAACGTACACCGCCGTTGGCAAAACAGATTCCCGCGGATCGAATTATCGTCAGCGAATCGGGCATCTACGACCATCAACAAATCCGCCGCCTGAAGCCCTATGTCAATGCATTTCTGATCGGCAGCAGTCTGATGGGCAGCCGTGACCTGCAAAGTGCGGTTCGGCAAGTCATATTCGGCGAAAACAAAGTCTGCGGTTTAACCCGAGAGCAAGACGTTCAAGCGGTTTATCAACACGGCGCATTATACGGCGGTTTGATTTTCGCCGAAAAATCTCAGCGCAAAGTAACGTTACAACAGGCGCAAACCCTGATCGGCGCTGCGCCGCTACGTTTTGTCGGCGTATTCCAGAATCAGGAACAGGATTACATCGCCGATATTGCACAAGCGCTTAATCTGTTTGCGGTGCAACTACACGGCAATGAAAGCCATGAATTTATGCAACAGTTACGCCAAAAACTGCCGACGACTTGTCAAATCTGGAATGTGATTTCGGTGGATATCGACAACCATGAACAGATCAAACTGGCGGACGATCCGCTGATTGACCGCTTCCTGTTCGACAGCAAAGTTCAGGGGCAACAAGGCGGTACCGGGCTGATTTTCGATTGGACGCTGATTCCGCCGAAGATTAAACAACGGACGATCCTCGCCGGCGGCATTAAACAGGAAAATCTTGAACAAGCCTTGGTGCAGGGCTGTTTGGGTGTCGATATCAACTCCGGCGCAGAACGTGAACCGGGGGTGAAAGACGAAGGCAAAATCGCCGCCTTGTTTGAACAAATTATTCGATTTTAAAAGGAAAATATCATGAGCAACAAAACCCTGCTTGATCCCTATTTCGGTGAATTCGGCGGCATGTTCGTACCGGAGATTCTGGTGCCGGTATTACAACAGCTGGAAAAAGCCTTTGTGGAAGCACAAAACGACCCCGAATTTCAGCGACAATTCCATGATTTATTGGTCAATTATGCCGGCCGCCCGACCGCACTTACCCTGTGCCGCAACCTGACCACCGGTTCGAATACCAAATTGTATCTGAAACGGGAAGATTTATTGCACGGCGGCGCGCACAAAACCAACCAAGTGCTGGGGCAAGCCCTGCTCGCCATGCGCATGGGCAAAACGGAAATTATTGCGGAAACCGGCGCCGGTCAACACGGTGTGGCAACGGCTATCGCCTGCTCCATGCTTGGGCTGAAATGCCGAATTTATATGGGTGCGAAAGATGTGGAGCGCCAATCGCCGAACGTCTTTCGTATGCGTTTAATGGGTGCGGAAGTGATTTCAGTCAACAAAGGTTCTTGCTCGTTGAAAGATGCCTGCTGTGAAGCAATGCGCGACTGGTCCGCCAACTATGACAAAGCCCACTATCTGCTCGGCACGGCGGCAGGCCCGCACCCGTTTCCGACCATTGTGCGCGAATTCCAAAAAATGATCGGCGAAGAAACCAAACGGCAAGTGCTTGAGCGTGAAGGTCGCCTGCCGGACGCAGTAATCGCCTGTGTCGGCGGCGGTTCGAATGCGATCGGTATGTTTGCCGATTTTATCGATGAAAGTGCGGTACGCCTAATCGGCATCGAGCCGGCCGGTCACGGCATCGAAAGCGGCGAACACGGCGCACCGTTGAAACACGCCAATATCGGGATCTATCTCGGCATGAAATCGCCGATTATGCAGACCGAAGACGGACAAATCGAGGAATCCTATTCGATTTCCGCCGGGTTGGACTTTCCGTCCGTCGGACCTCAGCACGCTTATTTGAATGCCATCGGACGTGCCGAATATGAATCGATTACCGATGACGAAGCGCTTGACGCTTTTCAGCAGCTGGCACAGCACGAAGGCATTATTCCGGCATTGGAATCTTCCCACGCCCTCGCCTACGCCCTGAAACTGATTGCGCAAGATCCGCAAAAAGAGCAGATTCTGGTGGTGAATTTGTCCGGTCGCGGCGATAAAGATATTTTTACCGTCGATAAAATTTTAAGCGAAAAAGGGGGTAAATCATGAGCCGCTTCGATCAACTGTTTCAACAATTACAAACTCAACATGAAGGGGCGTTTGTGCCGTTCGTTACCCTGTGCGATCCGGATCTGAACCGCTCTTTCGAGATCATCTGCACCTTAGTCGATAACGGCGCCGATGCGCTGGAGCTCGGGTTTCCGTTTTCCGATCCGCTGTTGGACGGTCCCGTGATTCAAGCCGCCAATAACCGTGCGCTGAAGGCCGGTTGCAGTACCAAAGAATGTTTTCTTTTACTCGACAAAGTGCGGTCTAAATACCCTGATGTTCCGATCAGTCTGTTACTTTGCGCCAATTTGATCTATGCGCAAGGGCTGGATAATTTTTACCAAAAATGCCAACAACTCGGTGTTGATGCGGTGCTGGTTGCCGATGTGCCGCTACTGGCGGCAGAACCCTATATTGCTTCGGCGAAAAAATTCGGGGTGCAGCCGGTATTTATCTGTCCGCCGAATGCCGATTCGGAAACGATTCAAGGCGTGGCACAACAGAGCGAGGGCTACACTTATCTGGTTTCACGTGCCGGCGTAACCAGTGCCGAAAACCAGAGCCATGCCGCCAATCTGGACAGTCTGATTACACAACTCAAAGCCCATAATGCACCGCCGATTTTACAGGGGTTCGGTATCGCCCAACCGCAACAGGTGATTGATGCCCTCAAGAGCGGTACTGCCGGTGCGATTTCCGGTTCGGCGATTGTGAAAATCATAGAAAACCAACTGCATGATCAAACGGAAATCTTGCGCCGACTGGCCGAATTTGTGCAGAAAATGAAAACGGCGACAATCGCCGTATAATACGCAAAAAACAGACCGATCGCCATTTGACGATCGGTCTGCGAGATGAAAGTGCGGTCTAGCCACTTTCCTGCGCCTTCGACAGCTGCATAATTTTATAAAACATTTGTTTGAACAACAGTGGGATAGAGTTCACTCCGCGCTTTGTCATTTCATCGGAAAGCGCAATCGCCAAATCCGGTTTGGAAGTGCGTTGAATCGCACGCTGAATGATTTTGCCGACCACCTGATTGCGGTGCGGCACATAATTCGCCAAGCGGTGAAACACATTTTCGAATCCTTCACTGTAAAAGAAATGTTCAATATCTCTTTTCGGCAGGGTTAAAAGGCGGCTGTAAACCGATTCGTTGTCTTCAATCAAACTTTTTACCGTATCGGAATATTTCCAGCCCGCACTGTCGCCGTCAGTCAGGACGAACCATTCAATACCCATTTTTTTGCAATATTTGATTAACGGTCGCAATCCGCTTTGTGCAAATTCGATAATCCGAATCCCTTCCATTTCCAGATTGATATTCAGCAAATGCGCCAATTCGGTCAAAATCCAGACTTCCGTCTCCCCTTCAACCATGACCCAAATGCGGGAAAACAGTGCCAGACTGCGGTTGTAGTGCACATGGAAACTCAAACGGCGCATATCTTCTTTACCCAAATCCCGTCGTGCCAATTGGTAGGCTTTAGTTTGATGTTGATAGCGTACCAAACGGCAAATATGCTCCAAGCGGACATACGCCAGCAGCTCGACCGAATTGCTGGTGGTAACCCGCTGAATCGGCAAATGGCTGGCCAGCTCCCAGCCGATTGCCACCATACGCGGATGCAAACGCGTTTCCAAATCTTCAAACAAAATAATCGGTCTGGTCTGTTTACTGAATCTAATGCCTTTGCCGCGTTCGAACATGGAAGAGAGATAATACAGCACCCGCTTTTTCAAACTTCCGCTGTCGTCTTCCATCAAACGTTGGCACAATGATTTCACCTGCCCCCACATTTTGCCGGGATCGTGCATCTGCCGCTGCCACATAAACCGATCCTGATTATTTAAAAAATAATATTGCAGCAAGACGGCGACCGAATGAATTTCGTCACGCAAAATATCACCTTCGCACTCGCCCTTAATACAAAACGGGCGCAGGGTATGGTAATGGCGCTGCAAGCGGGCATCACGGAAACGAAACACCGGATGGCGGGATATGATAAGCGACACCAATTTGCGTGCATCACGCAGATGAATTTGATCGCCCTGTCCGTCAAGAAAAGAGTAGGTGGTGCCGGCGCTGGCGCTGTTCAATTCTCCGCTCAGCCGCATATAAATTCGGGCATAGCCGTCCTCATGATCGGAAAACAAAGGGCGGTAACTGCGGCATTCTTCACGATTCTTTTCGCCGTGAAAACTTTCGCTAAAGGTGAACAGCACCATGCAATGGTGATTCCGTTCGGGAATTGGATTTTCCGCTGAAAGTGCCTGATATTCTTCCGGCGCAAGGTGAAAGTCACTCGCTTTAAACTGATAAAGGCGCTTTTCAGGATTTAAAATCAAGCTCAATGCGTCCAGCAGGCTTGATTTCCCCCAAGAGTTTTCCCCGATCAGCACCATATTGGAGCGCAACTGCAAAGATAAACGATTCAAACCTCTAAAACCAACAATATCGACTTGTTTTAAATACATATTGACCTCGGTTTGGATTTCGGGCTGTCTGCCAAAACAGCTTACTAAAAAAAACACATCATTAATATGTGTAAGCGCATCTTTTTCGTTATAATTCCCATTTACTAGAAAGAGGTCATGATGATTGGTGGATTATTAATCGTTTTGGGGCCGATGTTTTTCGGCTATTTAATCAAAACACACAACAAAGTTTGGCTCGGCAGAATTAACACGGCCGTGATGCTGCTGCTCTATTTGATTTTGCTGATTATGGGGCTGTCCCTTGGGCAAATGGACGATCTGGCGGTTCAACTGCCGGTTATTGCCGTTTCAGCGCTGACCTTTATCGCCGTCATTATGGGATTAAATATCATCTCGTTACTCATCTACGATAAAATTTCCCCGCGCCCGTTACAACACCACGGCGAAGATATGCCTTCCCGTTTACGGCTGATGCTTGATTCGTTGATGATGTCGTCAATGGTGCTGATCGGCTTTATTCTCGGTTTTTTCAGCAAAGAACATCTGGCGGTTCCGCTCAACAGCAGCACCTATGTTTTAGTTATGCTGATTTTCCTGATCGGAATTCAGCTGCGCAATAACGGTATCGGACTGCGCGAAGTGTTGTTCAACAAACGCGGTATTTATACTTCGATTATCGTCACCGTCAGCGCCTTATTCGGTGGCATGTTGGCGGCAAGTCTATTGGGTATGCCGTTGTCGCAAGGGCTGGCGATAGCCTCCGGTATCGGCTGGTATTCCCTCTCCAGCGTGATGATCAACGATGCATGGGGGCCGGTATTCGGCAGTATCGCATTTTTCAATGATCTGTCACGCGAAATATTAAGTTTGTTTCTGGTGCCGTTTTTCATGCGGCACCACCGTTCTACCGCCGTCGGCATCACCGGTGCAACCGCACTTGACTGCACGCTGCCGGTGATCCAGCGTTCCGGCGGTATGCAGGTTGTTCCACTGGCGATCAGCTACGGATTTATCATCAATATTCTGGTGCCGATTCTGTTGGTATTCTTTATTCATTTGCCGCTTTAGTTTACGCCGAGCCACGCCAACGCAAAGCGTCGACCAAGGCACGAAAGAGCGGTGAGTCGGCACGGCGATGGGGATAATACAGATGCATTCCCTGATAACTGATAGCCCAATCGTCCAACACCGAGATCAGTGCGCCCGACCGCACTTCGTTTTCAACCGAATACCGCGGCGCCCACATCAGCCCGAACTGATCACCGGCGGCTTTTTTCAGCAACTCGTTGGTATTACTGATCATATTGCCCTGCGGATGGATCACCAGCGGCTTGCCGCCGTTTTTCTGATCAACGAATTCCCATGCCAACAACCCGCCGTGGGTCGGCAGGCGTAGCGCCAGACAATTATGCTCGCTCAAATCATACGGCGTTGTCGGCGTACCGCATTTTGCCAGATAATCGGCACCGGCGACAACACACATTTGCAAATCCGGCGCCACACGCACCGCAATCATGTCTTTTGCCACATCATCGCCCAAACGAATCCCCACATCGAAGCGCTTCGCCACAATATCGCTAAAACCGATATGGCTGCCGAATTCAAGCGAGACCTCGGCATTATTGCGCATAAAATCCGCAAATTTTTCCCATAGCAAACTAAACGACAGATCCGTTCCTTCAATTCGTAAGTTGCCGCGTACTCCGCCGCGAAAATCCCCCAACGCCTGAATCTCTTCATCGATATTGTCAAACAAGGGCGCCAACCGCTGACGCAACTGCTCGCCGGCATCGGTGGTGGAAACACTTCGGGTGGTGCGAACTAATAATTTAACGCCCAACCGCACTTCCATCGCCCGCATTGCATGGCTCAATGCCGATTGCGACACCCCCAGCTGTGCCGCCGCTTTGGTGAAACTTCCCTCTCTCGCCACCAGTAAAAAGGTGCGCAAATCGTTCAGATTCTCTTTCATCGCTTTCCACCTTGATTTATGAATAACGTTCATAAGCACATTTCAATTTAGCCGACTAATCCGACGAAATCAATCCTGTTACACTGGATTTTGACCACATAATCCGAAAAATCGGCAAATCAACACAATAAGGAAACAACATGAAAAAAATCATTATCTTCGGTGCAAGCGGCAGTCTGGCACACTATGTGATTGCAGAAGCACAAAAATTAGAGGATATTGCCCTGACGTTGTTTGTGCGCAATAAAAAACGCTTACCTGACAATCTGCCGAAAACGGCAAAGGTGATTGAAGGCAATGCCCTGAATGCCGCCGATGTACAGCAAGCGGTTGTCGGGCAGGATATTGTCTATCTCAATCTGGCCGGCGATCTGGCCAGCATGGGCGCCAATATTGTGCATGCAATGCGGCGGCACGGTGTAAAACGGATTATCGCCATCAGTTCAATCGGCATTTACAACTCGCCGTTGCAATCGATTTTGCAACCGTACCGTACTTTGGCGGATTTGATCGAAAATTCGGGGCTGGACTACACCATTCTGCGCCCGGATTGGTTCACCCATAACAATGAGGTGGACTATATGTTGACTCGCAAAGGCGAGCCGGAAAGCGGAAGTGCGGTTTCACGCCGCAGCATTGCCAGTTTTGTCAACCGTCTGTTTACACAGCCGACGCTGTATATAAATGAAAATCTGGGGATCAGTAAACCGGCTTAATCTTACTGTAGACAAAATACGGCGTTATTGGCGGCAAGCTCGGCGGCTGTAACACGCTGCTTATTTCAGCCGCCAACCGCATCAGCCCTTACGTAAAACTTCCAGTTCGTCCAGCAACTGTAAAATCAGCGCCGTTGCCGCTGCGCCGGCATCAAAATCACGACTGATTCGGTGTGCGCGGCGCAAGCGGGCAAGCTGGAAGCCACTAAAACTTGCCTGTTGCGGATTGCCGTGAATCGAAATGATCTCCTCTTCAATCACGCTGACCACCCAATCAACATTGTTATCGCAGGCACGTACAATTTCATCGAAAGTCAGTTGAATATCTTGCTCTTGGTTCATATGTTTATCCTTTCGTATTCTGGTAATAATCCGCCAAATGCTGCCACGCCGCTTTATCGCTCTCACTTTCAACCTGCGGCAGAACGATATTCAAAATCAGATACAAATCACCACGCTCTTTTGCCGGAATCCCTTTACTTTTCAACCGCAAGCGCTGTCCGTTACGACTGTTAAGCGGAATATTGACACTGAATTTTCCCGCAACCGTTTCCACCGCCATTTTTCCGCCGAGCGCCGCTGTCCACGGCATCACATCAATTCGTTGGCAAACGTCCTTGCGCTGTTCCACATACAGGTTCTCCGCCTGCCGGAAACGGATGTTCAAATATAAATCACCGTTGCCGCCTCCGTTAAAGCCCGGTAAACCTTGTCCGCGCAAACGGATTTGCTGTCCCTCGAGAATGCCTTTCGGAATTTTCACATGCAGGGTTTTACGTGCATAAGCCATTTTTCCGTCCGCCGTTAATGTCGGCATATCCAGACTCAAGGTGCGTTCACTGCCCTGATAGGCGGCGGCAATATCAATGCTCAATTCTGCATGTTGATCTTCCCCTTGGATCGGCTCATTCGACTGTGAAGCCCTGAAACCGTGCCGTCCGGCATGCCCGAACGCCGAGAAAATATCATCAAACCGAAAATCGCCGCTGCCGAACGGTTGTCCTTCGCCAAAATGGCTGCCGCTGAAATCATGGCTCTCATAGCCGTAGCGTCGCGGATCAAAATCCGCACCGAATCCGCCCGCCTGCTGCCCTGCAAAGGGATTCGCCAACATCGCATCATATTCCGCCCGCTTACGTTCATCTTTTAAGGTTTCATAAGCAACGTTGATTTCACTGGTTTTTTCATCCGCATCGGCTTCGGTGCTGACATCAGGATGATACTGACGCATCAGCTTACGATATGCTTTTTTGATCTCGCCGAGACCTGCATCGTTGGCAACGCCCAAAATCTCATAATAAGTCTTTTTATCCGCCATATATTCCTCACTCAAGGATCTGCCGTTAACCGCTTAAATAGCATACTGCCGTTTTTTAAGCGCTGCAACGGCAAATAACGTGATATTGTTCACGCTTTGATCCGGTCATTAATGAACAAAATTCATAGGCGTATGTTGTCTGTAACAGCTAATCAAGCGAAATAATCTTTGCTAAAGTGTCATCAAATCCCTGACCGCACTTTGACATTGATATTTGGAGTTCACGATGAAAACGCTGACATTCACCTCTTTTTTGCGAAATCTTATTCTGCCGTTGGCACTGACGATAACGACACATTCGGCGCTCGCCGATCTCCAACGGAGCGGCAGCAACCCGCAACGGATTTTAATCAGCTACTTTTCCCATATGGAAAATGTTGATCTGAACGGTGCCGATGCAGCATCCGGCGCCAGTGTGCTGTTAAAAAACGGCGAGCGGGTCGGCAGCACCGAATATATGGCGCAAGTTATCCAAAAAACCAGCAGCGGCGATTTATTCCGAATCGAGACCGCACAGCCGTATCCGAAAGAACACGATCCGCTGTTGGATCAAGCCAGAGATGAATTACGTCGTAATTTCCGTCCTCAATTACAACCCAAACTGCCCGATCTGTCGAATTACGATGTTGTATTTATCGGCTACCCTATCTGGTGGTATGATTTTCCGGTTGCCTTATACAGTTTTCTGGAACAAAACGATTTCAGCGGCAAAACCGTCATTCCGTTTTCCACTCACGGCGGTAGCCGTTTTTTAAACACGATCCGTGATATGGGGCGCTTGCAACCGAATGCAAAACTGAATACACAGGGGCTGACGATTTCCCGTGAGCGTATCGGTAATGCCGAAAGCGATATTGTGGAATGGGTCAAACAACTCGGCTATGCACAATAATTCGATGAAAACGAAATATATCCTCCAAGTCGTACATGATACCGCCCTGACCGCACTTTTACTGTCGCTGATGGGCTATCACCTCTGGGGCGAAGCAATCCACGAATGGCTCGGAGTAGCATTTCTGCTCGGTGTTCTGTTGCATAACGGTTTGGATTTCTACTGGTTTAAAAAGCTGTTCAAAGGCGAATATTCGGCATATCGCACTTTACAGACGAGTGTCAATGTCTTGGTTTTTGTCGCCTTTGCCGCCGCCATGACCAGCGGTTTGATGTTGTCGCAATATGTGCTGCCCGATCTGCCGATTCACAGTAATGCCGATTGGGTGCGGGAAACCCATATGGCCGGCGTGCACTGGCTACAACTGTTACTCGGTATTCATTTGGGTATGCACTGGAAAATGCTGGCCGGTTTTTTTCATCAAATCTGCAAATTGCCGGCCGTCTCTTTTGTTGCCACACGCATTTTGCCGTTGCTTTGGGCGGTGATCGCCACTTACGGTTTATATGCCTTTTTTCAGCGTGAATTACTGCCGTATCTGTTTTTGCAGGTTACCTTTGCCTTCTTTGATTCGGAAGAATCCAAGTGGCTGTTTTATTGGGATTTCTTTGCTATTTTAATCTTTTTTGCATATAGCACGCGTTTTTTAGTCTGGTTGATACTGTTTCGGCAAAAAGACGGACGGTGAATATTGTGCAGAATACTGCCGTAGCCCAACGCAATAAAGCGTTGGTATGCTGTTTGCCAAATCAGGAGCCCTTAAGCCGCCCGTAGTCTATCAGGAGTCAAAAATGAACAATTTACTTATCGCAAACCGCACTTCAAGCCGCCGTCGATTACTGCTGGGCGGAGCGGCAATCTTAACAGGCGCTGCGTTTGCCTGCCTGCCGATCGCACATGCCGCCAATCGCTCTTCCTCGACGGGCAACATACTGGTTGCCTATTTTTCACGTACCGGTTTCACTCGTACGCTGGCAAAAATTATCCATCGACAAGCCGGCGGCGATTTATTTGAAATTATCCCGACCACGCCTTATCCTGCCGACTATTATGACGTTGTCGAGGTTAACCGTCGACAACGGGATCGCGCGATTTTCCCTGCGATGACTCAGCGCATTACGACTCTTTCTTCCTATCAAACCGTTTTTCTCGGCTATCCGGTCTGGGCGATGGATCTGCCCCGTTTCCTCTATCCGTTTATGCAACAACAGGATTTTGACGGCAAAACGATCGCCCCGTTTTATACCCATGCCATGAGCGGTATTGCCGGCATTGAGCAGGCACTGCGGCGGATTTGTCCCAATACGGAAATTCTGCCCGCGCTGGCGGTTCAAGGCGGCGGACGCGGACAAAACGACGTTGTCGACCAGCTGCCGGCTTCGGCAACCACCCAAACCGAACAGTGGCTGCAAGCCATCGGCTTTATGCGGAGTTAATGAATCGTGAATACGCTTAACAATCGGATCGGTATCCGCTTTGTACTGATTTTAAGTGCCTTAATGGCATTTACTTCACTGTCAACCGATGTATACCTGCCCGCCATGCCGCAAATGCAGCAGGATTTGCAGGGCAACATCGAATTGACCGTTACCGGCTTTTTGATCGGTTTTGCCGTTGCCCAACTAATCTGGGGGCCGATTAGTGACAAAATCGGACGGCGAAAACCGCTCTTTATCGGCATGATTTTATTCATAATCGGCTCTGTCGGCTGCGCCCTGTCACAAACGATCGATGAAATTGTTTTCTGGCGAATTTTTCAGGCGGTCGGTGCCTGTACTGCGCCGATGCTGGCACGCGCCATGATTCGCGATTTGTATGCGCGCACCCGTGCGGCACAAATGCTCTCGACCCTGACCATTATTATGGCTATCGCCCCGATTATCGGCCCTCTGCTGGGCGGGCAACTGTTGAAAATCAGCAGTTGGCATACTATTTTCTGGTTGTTGGCGGCAATTGGCGGGCTGATGCTGGCTTCACTGTTTTTCTTGCCGGAAACCTTAGCGCAAGCAAAACGGGGCGTCGGATCGCTGTCGGGCAGCTTTGCGAACTACCGCCTGTTGCTGTGCAATCGCCACTTTATGCGCTACACCTGGTGTATCACCTTTTTTTATGTGGCGGCCTATGCTTTTATTGTCGGCTCGCCGTTTGTCTATATTCGCTATTATGGTGTTGCGGCACAACATTACGGTTGGCTGTTTGCGTTGAATATTATCGGTGTGATGTCAGTGAGTTTTCTCAACCGTACGCTGGTCAAAAAATTCAGCCTCGATACCCTGCTCCGTGCCGCCACATTTATCGCCGTGTCGGCCGCCTTATTACTGGCCGTTTTTGCCAAATGGCAAATCGGAGGGATTGTCGGCATCATTGTGCCGATTTTTATTTTTTTCGCAACCAACGGCATTATTGCCGCCACAGCAACCGCAGCGGCACTGGACGGCGTGCCGGAAACGGCAGGTGCAGCCTCGGCGCTGATCGGATCACTACAATACGGCAGCGGTATTGTCTCTTCGCTGCTGCTTGCTTGGTTATCCGACGGCACACCGTGGACAATGGCGTGGATCATTGCTCTGTTTGCCTGCTTAAGTGCGGTCATGGCATTTCGGCGCTGAAACAAATCGTGATGGATTATTTCCGGTTCGGTAATAATAAAATCCGTAATTGTGAATTTACAGTGCCGACTTTTCTTTTATAATGAACCGCACTTTGTATTTTTCACCATAATATATTGATACTCGGACAAATGATGATGCTCTTAAAAATCTTATTTATAATCTTAAAATGGACGGCGTTGATCGCGGTGATCTTAGCGGCGATTCTCGCAGCATATGTTTACTTTGCTCCGGTTTTCGGCGGTAAACCGGATGCCGCCAGTCAGGCTAAAATCGCCGCTTCACCGAATTTTAACGGCGAAATTTTCCTTAATCAGGAATCAACCACGATCCAAAGCACCGATGGAAAACAACCTTCGATGATTGATTGGCTGAGTTCCGTTCTCAATCCGCCTGAAGGCAAGCAGCCGTCGCAACCTTTACCCAGTGTTACGCTGGACAAAAGTGCGGTAATCAATAACAGCTTCACTTGGTTCGGACATTCGAGCGTGCTGTTTAAAACGGCGGATCTGACCATTATCACCGATCCGGTCTTTTATCGCGCTTCTCCACTCTTTTTCGGCGGCAAACCGTTTGCAGTGAGTAATCCGACCACAACCGCCGCTCTACCGCCACTCGATATTGTCCTGATTTCACACGATCATTATGATCACCTCGATCAACGTGCTATTCGGGAAATCGATCACAAGGTCGGCCATTATTACGTGCCGCTCGGCGTTAAAGGACATTTACAGCGCTGGGGCATTGCCGATGAAAAAGTGACGGAGCTGGATTGGTACGACAGTGTTTCCGTGCCTGCCGTCAACGGCGAATTAAAACTCACTTTGGCACCGGCTCGCCACTTCAGCGGACGCAATTTCAACACCCGCAGCAGTACGCTTTGGGGCTCTTGGGTGATTAAATCGCCGAATTTATCACTTTATTTCAATGCCGACAGCGGTTACGGCAAACATTTCCGTGAAATCGCCGAACAATACGGGCCGTTTGATTTGGCATTTGTGGAAAACGGCGCTTACGATCCGAACTGGGCATTGATTCATATGTCACCGGAACAGGCGGTACAAGCCGCACTCGATCTGCAAACCAACGTCGCCGTTCCTATCCACTGGGCTAAATTCGACTTGGCTTACCACACTTGGCAAGATCCGATTATCCGCTTTCTCGCTGCGGCAAAAGACAAACCGATCACCACGGCAACACCCAAAATCGGACAGACTTTTACACTGGAAAATTTACCGCAGGACAGATGGTGGGAAAAAAACCAATAATACGCAAAAAACCCGGCTTGCCGGGTTTTGTTTAAACTGAATACCAACAAAAATCAAATCAACTGTTCACAAACTGCTCGCCCAGTTCGATATCCGCTTTCAAGGTCGGCAGCATATCGGCAATGGCTTTTTCCTCAAATGTACTCAAAGGCCCGATCGGCAGGATTTCTTCCACGCCGTTTTTGCCTAAACGCACCGGTTCGGCAAAAAAACGTGCATATTTGCCGTCACCTTCAACATAAGCATACTCAACCGCACTTTCACCGCTTAAGCCTTTCAGAACTGAAACCCCGAAACGGGCTGCCGCTTGTGCCATCGATAACGTTGCCGATCCGCCGCCGGCTTTGGCTTCCACAACTTCGGTGCCGGCATTTTGAATACGTTTGGTCAAAGAGGCAATTTCCTCATCGCTAAAACTTGCGCCTTCTACTTGCGACAATAACGGCAAAATGGTAACACCGGAGTGTCCGCCGATAACCGGTACGTTGATTTTATCCAGTGAAATACCTTTCAATTCGGAGACGAAAGTTTCAGAACGGATAACGTCCAAGGTGGTTACACCAAATAATTTATTTTTGTCATAAACACCCGCTTTTTTCAAGACTTCCGCCGCAATCGCTACAGTGGTATTGACCGGGTTGGTGATAATCCCGACACAGGCCTTCGGACAGGTTGCCGCCACTTTTTCAATCAGATTGCGGATAATGCCCGCATTGATATTGAACAGATCGGAACGATCCATACCCGGTTTTCTTGCCACACCGGCCGAAATCAACACTAAATCCGCACCGACCAACGCCGGCGTCGGATCTTCACCGGCAAACCCTTCCGCTTTCACGGCTGTCGGGATATGGCTGATGTCTTTGGCAACGCCCGGCGTCACCGGGGCAATATCATAAAGCGAAAGTTCCGTTCCGGCCGGACATTGTAATTTAAGCAATAATGCCAATGCTTGACCGATACCGCCGGCCGCCCCTAAAACTGCTACTTTCATTCATAAACTCCTTATATATAATAAATTAAATGACTTAACTCCCGCTAAGTGTATTGTGTTTAGTTTTGTAATTCAAACGGATAAATTCAATATTGAGAGCTTGAGCATATTTTTCGCAAATAGTGGTTGCATATCGCAAAATTACTAAAATTCCATTGCTTTTCCACTGAAGAATATGCACTATCTATGCAAATTTTCTGCATAGAGACGCTATTTAATGAATATTGAAAACAAAAACGACTCACTGACCTATGCCTTTCGCAATTTGCTGGCAGAAGAAAAATACGCTTCACAAAGCGAAATCGTTGCAGCACTGCAACACATGGGTTTCAATCAGGTGAATCAATCGAAAATATCCCGTATGCTGGCAAAATTCGGGGCGGTACGAATCCGCAATTCCAAAATGCAGACGGTCTACTGTCTGCCGCCGGAATTAAGCCTGCCCAACACCAGCAGCCCGTTAAAAAATCTGGTACTGGATATTGATTACAATGCGGCGGTGATCGTGATCCGCACCAGTCCGGGCGGTGCGCAATTGATCGCCCGGCTGTTGGATTCCATCGGCAAAAACGACGGCATTCTGGGGACGATTGCCGGCGACGATACCGTATTTGTCACCCCGACACGCGGAACCGAGATGGCGCAATTGATGTCTAACATTCAACACTTGTTCGAAACATCTCTATAATTTTCTCTTCGGCACACAGGAGGCTACGATGAAATTATTTATTACCGGTGGTACAGGCTTAGTCGGGCAACCGTTGACCCGCGCTTTACTCGCACAAGGTCATGAATTGACATTGTTAACACGCAATCCCGAACGTGCCCGCTCCCGCTTCAAAGGGCTGGATATCGATTTTGTCCCGACGTTGAACAGCTATTCCAATTTCGATCACTATGATGCCGTGATCAACCTTGCCGGCGAACCGATTTTTGACAACGCTTGGACAGACGAGCAAAAAAAACGCTTGATCGACAGTCGGGTTAAAATCACCGAACGCCTGACCGAATTAATCAATGCCGGTAAAAACCCGCCGCATAGTTTTATTTCCGGTTCGGCGGTCGGCTATTACGGCGACAACGGCGAAAGTGCGGTCAGTGAAGAGAACCCGAAAGGATCGCAATTCCCCGCCCGCCTTTGTGCGGCGTGGGAACATGCCGCCCGTCAAGCCGACAGTCGAACCTGCCTGATTCGCACCGCCAACGTTCTCTCCACCCGCGGCGGTGCCTTGACAAAAATGTTGCCGTTATACAAGTGCGGTTTGGGCGGAAAGCTGGGATCGGGCAAACAATACTGGGCGTGGATTCATCTGCACGACATGGTTGCCGCCATCGAATTTTTGCTCAATCACCCGACCTGTGAAGGTGCCTTCAATTTTTGCAGCCCGAATCCGGTGCGCAACCGTGAATTTAACCGCACATTGGGGAAAATCCTCACGCGACCGCACTTTGCTTTAGTGCCTGAATTTATGCTGAAACTGGTTTTCGGCGAGCGCGCACAATTATTGCTCGACAGCCAAAATATTCTGCCGTGCCGTTTACTGAAAGCCGGATTTGAGTTCCGCTTTGACAAAATCGACGACGCTCTAGCCGACTGTATTAAAAATGGCAACTGACTACGGATTATTATTACGGTTTCTTAAGGCGGCTATGGTACAATTTTTCTCTATTTACGCATAAGAAACCGAAACGCATGACGACAGCCAAAAAAGCAAAATCCCCTGCGGGCAAATGCCCCCAAATACGCTTTACCCGCCACAATTGCCTGATGTTCGGGCTGAAAGTCGGCTTTACCGCACTTTGTTGCACCGTGTTTTATCTTATTTATCTGGACGGGCAAATCCGTTCTAAAATGGACGGCAAACTGTGGCAATTACCGGCCGAAGTGTACGGCCGTATCGAAAACATACGCCAATCGGACGCCCCGACACTGGACAGCATTAAAAACCGGCTGCTGGACAACGGTTACCGTCAAACCAATCTGCTCGGTACGCCGGGAGATTTTAAAATTGAAGATGAGACTATTGTAATGATTCGGCGAGCATTCCCTTTTCCGGATCATGCCGAGCCGCAACGGGTTCTGCGTTTGCGTTTCAAGCAGGACAAGCTGAGCGTCATTGAAGATCTGGTCAATCGCCGTGCCGTCGATGAATTTCGTTTCGACCCCAAATTAATCGCCATGCTGCAATCCAATAATGAAGATCGACTGGCAACCCCACTGCACCAGTATCCGCGTTTGTTGATCGACACCTTACTGTTAATCGAAGATCGCCGTTTTTACGAACATGACGGCGTCAGCTTGCTCGGGATTACACGGGCGCTGATCACCAATATCCAAGCCGGCCAAACCGTACAAGGCGGCAGTACCTTAACTCAACAACTGGTCAAAAATCTGTTTTTAAGCAACGAGCGCAGCCTGAGCCGCAAGGTTAACGAAGCCCTAATGGCCGTGCTGATGGACGCGCGCTATGATAAAAACCGCATTCTGGAAACCTATTTGAACGAGGTTTATCTGGCACAAGACGGCGACACCCAAATTCACGGCTTTGCGTTGGCAAGCCAGTTTTTCTTCGGCCGTCCGGTGCAGGAAATCAGCCTTGATCAAATCGCGTTGTTAGTCGGCATGGTGAAAGGGCCTTCATTATACAACCCGTGGCGTAATCCGAATAATGCGTTACAACGGCGCAATGTGGTGTTGAAAGCAATGCTTGAACACGCGATTATCGATCAAAAACTGTATCAATTATTAAGCGAACGCCCGCTCGGCGTGCAAACCCGCGGTTCAATCAATAAAGCCCAACCGGCCTTTATGCAGCTGTTACAACAAGATCTGCAACAACAATTAGGTGAAACCAAAGCCAACAATCTCTCCGGCGCCCGCATTTTCACCACGTTGGACAGCCATAAACAGCGTGCCGCCGAACAAGCGTTGATCAACGCCGTACAGCAGTTGAAACTTAAGCAGAAAATCGGGGATTTGGAATCGGCAATAGTGATTGCCGATTACCGCAACGGTGCCGTGTTGGCGATGGTCGGCGGCGTACAAACAAAATATGCCGGCTTTAATCGGGCATTGCGTTCACAACGGCAGATCGGTTCTTTAGTGAAGCCGTCCGTTTATTTAGCCGCCCTGAGCGATCCCGAAACGTTCCGCCTGAACACTGCGGTGGAAAACCGCCCGTTAACAATCAAAATCAAAGGCAGCGCCGATTGGCAGCCGCGTAATTATGACAATAAATTCAGCGGCTCGGTGATGCTGGTTGATGCGCTGGCACGCTCATTGAATGTGCCGACCGTCAATATCGGCATGAAAGTCGGCTTGGATAAGATAATTGATGTCCAACAAGCTATGGGCTGGGATCAAATCAAAATTCCAAAAGTGCCGGCTATGTTACTCGGCTCTTACTCAATCTCCCCTTATGATGTCACCAAGTTATATCAAGTGATCGCCAATGACGGCAAAAAAATCGCGCTTTCTTCGATTGAAGGGGTATTCCTACGTAACGGAGAAGCCGTTTATCAACGGGCGTTCACTCCGGAACAGGTCGTGCCGGAAGAAGCGGCGATTCAAACACTGTATGCCATGCAGCAAGCTGTCGAACGCGGCACTGGACGCCGCTTACAGCAAGACTTCGCCCGCTACCGACTGGCGGGCAAAACCGGCACCACCAACGATGCGCGCGACACTTGGTTTGTCGGCATTGACGGCGAAAATGTCACAACGGTTTGGCTCGGTCGGGATAACAACGGCAAAACCGGTCTGACCGGCGCAAGCGGCGCATTAACGGTTTATCAAGATTATCTGAGGCTGATTCCGCCGACACGGTTGAACCTGTCAAAATCGGAAACGATTCAATGGATCGGCATCAACAGCTACGGCGGTTGGCATTGCGCCGGCACACGAACCATTCCGGTTTGGATCAATAAAAACCAGAATTTTTGCGCCTCCTCGGCGCAAGTTGCGAGCGGAGCCAACCCGACAACCAATGCCCCGACACCAAGTGCGGTCAGAGCACAGATTGAAAAACAGCAAAGCGTCTGGGACGCACTGGATCTGAATCAGTCAGATACACCCGCACCGGTGGAAGATGCGCAACCGAGCCGATAAGCTGTCGACTTGTCCGGCTCAAAGGGGGTCGGATTCTACGCTGTCTCGTTGCAGATGCCCTTGCTGCAAATGAATCGCACCGACCAGATCATCGGGGCTGACTTTAAACGCCTGCCCGAAACCTTTGACGAAAAGCCCTTGTTCAGGAATTAAATTGAACAAGGTGAAATCCTGCATTGCCGTCAAATGCGTTACCACTTCACCGTGCCGTTCGGCCAACGCATTTGTCCCCCGTATCCACTCCTCACTGTCGCAAGCCACGATTTCGGCGGTTGCATCAAATGACAAACGGCGACGGGCAAAAATCTGACGGCAGTCGGATTCGTCTTCAATCAGCATTAATGATACTTTGTTGCACGCTTTTAAATTGCGTGCATGGCGTGCAATATCGGAAATAAAGACATAATAACCGCGCGTGTTCAACACAAAAGGAGCGTAGCTGACGTTCGGATTCCCCTCTTCATCAACCGTTGCCAATAGCAGTGTTCGACACTGCCGTTTCATTTGTTGTACTTCCGGCCCCAATCGGTTTTGCAACCGCTCTTGACGATCTGCCATGTTGTTTCCTCTAAATCCTCTCAATAAAACCGCACTTTCACTGTCGGAAAATGCCTGACTAATACTGCTGCATGTGTTCAAAGTGCGCCAGTTGATCCGCCAATAATCGGCGATGTGAATCCCTGCCGACAAAGATTTTGCAGATGGCATTTCCCCGTTGATTCAAAAAAATCACGCAAGCGGTGTCACTGCCCATAAACTCCCGCTTTAAAAATGCGATGCGGGCGCAATTGGCAAATTTAATATGCCCTGATAAACCGCTCTTGGCACGTAAATTGAAATAGCCGTGCCGATAAGTGCCGCTCGGCAGTTTACCGCTCCACTCCCAGATGCCGTCCGTCGTATGGACAATCAATGTCATAGTATCCCATTCGGTGATCTCATGCCAAATTCGGTCAATATGTTCACCGGCAATCATCTTACAGCCCAAAGCTGATAAAATATCGTGCAATGTTACTTGATATTGTTCGGCAAATGCTTCCAGCACCATCGGCTGCTCTTGTTGCAATTTCTGTTGTAATTGCGTCAAATCCATATTCGTTATGCCCTCGATTGAATAAAAGTTTGTAATGCGGTCAATAGACGACTTGCCCAAAACCGTCCGGCGGTGGTCAGCTCGAGCGTAGTGAAGTCCGAATTCACCTTGAGATAGCGGCACAAACCGCACTTTTGCCATTGCTCAAACAGCGGTTCAAGCGTTGCCAGTTCTTGTTTACTGAAAAGTCGGGAACAGTGCAGTGTACCTTTTTCGATTCCGCCCTGCACCAATGCACTCCGCTGTGCATAAGCGGGGCGCTGCAACAGCATCGCAATCGGTTTTTGCCGCATGGCGACTTGCGTATAATAATCATCAAGCTTGCGCTGCTGCATAAAGCTCCAACACCCGATATTGCCGCCGGCACCACAGCCGAAAGCCAGACAATCGGCATTGTCTTTCACCCACAGATTATAGAGATTGCGCTCTCTGCCGCCTCTTGCCCAGTGGCTGTTACTGATTTGATGCCAGTGGTATTGTGCCAACTGCTCACCGCCAGCCCGATAAAATGCCGCCCGTTCGGAAAAGTCGGCAACCGTCACGCGGTTATTGGCAACCGCTTTGCCTAAAATCGTGTTCGGCAATACATTGAGCGCATACAAATCCACTCCGTCCATCTGCAAGGATTCAATCAATTCAATGTCATGCCGCAAGGTTTCCATCGTTTGCTTCGGCAAACCGAACAATAGATCACAAACGATCGCCCCCTGATCCAACGCCAGCAGATACTCGATAAAATCGATTGCCTGCCGTTCGGACGACTTTCGCCCTAATGAACGGCGAATGTGGGTATCAAAGGTTTGCAGTCCGATTGAAATGCGGTTTGCACCACCGTCAAAACATGCCGCCAATTTTTCTTTATTTTCAGCTGAAATTCGGGTTTCAATCGTGATTTCACAATCTTTTGCCAACGGAAAAGCCTGTTTCAGTATGGTCAAAATAACAAAAAGCTGCTGTGCAGACAGTGCTGTCGGTGTGCCGCCGCCAAAATAAACCGCCTGAATCGGTCTCTTTTGATAGACGTTCTTTATGCTTTCCTGTTCAATTTCCCGACAGAGAAAATCGGTGTATTTCTGTGCGGCTTCTGCGTCATAACGGTTTTGATAAAAACCACAAAATTTGCAGTGCGTTTCGCAAAACGGAATATGCAAATATAAAACCCGTTTGCGTTTTTCCGCTTCACTCTCGCTAATCGCCGCCCATTGTTGCCGGATTTTATCTGCCGCAAATACACGGCTGTCGCCCCAAGGCATCGTTGCCTTTCTGGACGGAAAAGGCTGTTCGCCCGTATCGGCAAAAAACGGTTCAATATCAAACGCCATATTTATTTTTTCCAATTAAATTAAAAAATGACAACAACCAGCTTGACTTAAGGTTGCAAATATTAATAATAATCGCTCTCATTATCAATAAAAATATTTTAAAACAGATGAAGTTATGTAAAAGTGCGGTTTATATTGCCGTAGCCGTGTTGTTTGCCCTCTTGAGCGGATGTGCCGATTTGCCGCTGCGTGAAGCGGCTCTCACCGGCGATAAAATTTTCGATATTCAGCAACAGCGCTATATCAGTCTGCCTGAACTGGCGGAAAAACTGAGCCGCTCGCCGATCATTTTATTGGGGGAAAACCATGATCGGATAGAACACCATGACGCCGAACTGCGTTTGATTCGACAATTGGAAAAGACGGCACGGCTTAAAAGCGTTGCGCTGGAAATGTTTGACTCCGCCTCACAACCGCAACTTACTGCCGCACAACAGAAAATTCGTACCCTCAATGAAAATGACGAAAATCGAATCGCAACATGGCTGCATTGGGATAAAAAATGGGATTGGAAGCAATATCGCCGATTAATCCGCTATTTGGCAAAATCGACAATGACAATCTACGGCGCTAATTTACACCGTGATGAAATCAATACCATTATGCAGGGCGCATATCCGTTACAAGGGGAAAAATCAACCTCACAAACGGTCAAAAACCGACTTGGCAAGCTGATCAAACAGTCTCACCGCTTAGCTGCCGATTTGGAATTTGTCGATGTGTTGGTCAGCATACAACAATTCAAAGATCGGCGTATGGCGGAAGTATTGATCAATTATCCGCAACCTATCCTGTTTATCGGCGGTCGCCACCATGTCAGTAAATCTATCGGCATTCCGCTTCATTTGGACGATTACCGACAACCGCATTACCGTGTGATTATCATGACGGACGATAAATCGTCCGTTTCCGCCGCCGATGCGGATTATCGTTGGGAACTGTAAGCATGAAGTCCTATTTATTTCTTATTACGCTGTTGTTCAGCGGCTCTCTTCATGCCGATCCTGAGGCATGGATTCAACAACAAGCGGATCAACAGGCCGTCCGGGAATTGGTCGAACAAGAAAATCAACACAGCCGAGAATTTATGGCCTCGGAGCAAGCTTTGAGCAAACAACTTATTGCCGAAATGAAACAGCGACTGCAATCCCAATCCAACCAAACCGAATGGCAGGAGAAGGGCTACCGCTACCGCCGCACATATCACGGCCGTTATCCGCACGTTGAGCGGCGTTCGGCGGCAAACCACCAGTGGGAAATGGTGATTGACGGCAGTCAACAGGCAAAAAACCATGCTTATTATCAACTCAATACGCCGATGATTTCACCCGATAACCGCTATGCCCTGATCGCCGAAGATATCGTCGGCAATGAAGTCTACCGTCTTTCAGTACGTGATTTACAAACACAGACCACAACCGCACTTGACGGGGTTTACAGCAACGGCGAAGCGGTTTGGGCGCAGGACAGCCGCACTTTTTATTATCTGAAAAAAGATCCCGCCGATTTAAACGTGGTTGGTCTAGTACGGCATACGCTTGTCGAAGCCCCCACTCAAACTCAAGAAACCTTGATTTATCGGGAAGCGGATCCGCAGGTCTATTTAAGTTTGTCGCTATCCTCGTCTAAACAATATTTGATTCTGACCGTTAACGGTATAAATCAGTCTGAAGCCAGACTATTGGATCTGAACGAACCCGGCGCCCGCCTACTGACGTTTCTTGAGCGAAAAGCACAACATGAATACTACCTTGATCATAGCGAAAACGGTTTTTATATCCGCAGTAACCGGCAGCGTCCGAATTTTGAGCTGTTCTATGCCGAATCCGCTCAGGCAGTGTGGAAACCGCACTATCAGCCCGAAATGGAAAAAACATTTGACAGCTTTGTCATTTTAAAAGATTACGAAATTTTTAACGTGCGTCATGCCGGCATTGCCCATCTGTATTACCGTGTGAAAAATACACCGCAATCGCTTGCGCAAATCCCGTTTCCCGATGCTAATTACACCGTTTCCATTCAACACGGCGAAGGTATGGACGGCGAAATATTGTCGATGAATTACAGTGCGTTCACCACCCCGAAAAGCCAAGTGCAATTCAATTTGCGTACCCAAAAATGGCTTACACCGTTTGCCGCCGAAGCGGACGACTATCAAAGTGAATACCACACGGTGACCGCACAGGACGGCACACAAATCCCGCTTACCGTCATCTATAAGAAATCGTTATTTAAACACGGCAAAAATCCGTTGCTGCTCACCGCATACGGTGCATACGGTTTCAGTATGCAATCGGTTTACGGCACGGCGTACCGCAGCCTGTTGGATCGCGGATTCGTCTATGCCGTTGCCCATGTCCGCGGCGGCGGTGAGTTGGGAGAACACTGGCACGAACAAGGACGGGCGCTGAATAAAAAGAACAGTATTCAGGATTTTATCGATACCGCAGCTTGGTTACAACAAGCCGGTTATGCCGACACAAACCGCACTTATGCGTTAGCAGAAAGTGCGGGCGGCTTGCTGGTGGCAGCCGCAATCAATCAAGCGCCGCACCTGTTTCGTGCGGCGGTGCTGCAAGTGCCGTTTTTGGATATGCTGACCGTATTGGCGGATCCGCATTCCGCCGTCGCCTCGGAAATCGAAGAATGGGGAGATATTCGCCGCTTGTCGGACTATCACTATATCCAAAGCTATTCTCCCCACGACAATATCCGCCCGCAAGCCTATCCCTCAATTCTGGTGATGGCGGCGGCACAAGACAGTCGCACGCCGTTTTGGGAAAGTCTGAAATACATCACCAAACTTCGTCGCTACAACACCGGCCAAAATCCGATTTTACTGACCGTTGAAAATCACGGCGGCCATGCCGGCGGTTACGGCAGGTTCAACCGCATTATGCGCAGTGCCTCTGCCTACGCTTTCATCCTGAAAGTCGACCGCACTTTCGGACAAACATCCTCAAATAACCAAACCGACACAGGAATCGCATTACCGTGAAATATGATCGACTCGCCTATCTCGTTAAACTCGCCTGCCTGAGCTGCTCCCTGTCCGGACTGCTCTCTTTCAATGTCGCAGCAAACGAAAGTGAACAGGACGATTTTGTCCTCGATGATCTCAAAGTCGTGGGGACGGCACGTACAGCCGAACAAAAAACGTTCAGTGTTGCCGGTGCAGTCAGCGCCATCGGTGAAAATAAACAAATGCAATCGTTAGACAGCACCGTACGCGCCCTGCCCGGCACTTTCACCAATATCAACCCGACACAAGGAACCGTCAGCGTGAATATTCGCGGTATGACCGGATTCGGGCGAGTGAATACCATGATCGACGATGTGCCGCAAACCTTTTACGGCACATCGTCCAATTCCTCAAGCAAATACCATTCGGAAGACGGCGGCTATGGGCCGAGCAGCCAATTCGGCGTGATGATCGATCCCAACTTTCTGGTCGGAGCCGAAATCAGCCGCGGATTTTCGCAAGGGGCAAAAGGCGTCAATGCCCTTAACGGCCATGCCAATTTACGCACAATCGGGGTTGATGATGTCGTATTTGCCGATAACACTATCGGGCTGTTGGCAAAATATCAACAAGGCAGCAACGGATTGGGCAAAAACGGAATGCTGGCGCTTGGCGCCAAAACCGCACTTTTTGATAGCGGCTCGCTCGGCGCCATGTTTGCCTATAGCGGCGGCCGCTCGGAAGCAAACTACAAACGCGGCGACGGCAGTTTTTCCGCTGAAAACGACTATGTACGCCGTTTGGATCAGTCGCCCCGATCTTGGTTGGGCAAAATTGATTTTGCACCGAATGCCGATCATAAATTGGAATTCGGTACCCGCGGCTATCAAAATGATGTCGGCGGACGCAAAACCCAAAACAAAAGCTACAATCTGCACTACCGCTTCAATCCGGCTTCGCCGTTATACGATGTTAAATTCTTGGCGGCTTACACCGACAACCGCCAGTTTTATCATGACGACAGCAATATTTGGAGTTTGGGTGAAGCAAAAACACGCAATGAATCATATTACCTTAACCTAAGCAATACGGCACAATTCCATTGGCGCAGTTTCACCTCCGACTTGACACTGGGAACCAGTCTAATGCGCAATGTTTACACTAAAAGAGCGGTCGGTGTGAATCAAAGCAACTATGATTACACGCCGTTTTCACCGACAGGCAAACAAAAAATTCACAGCGTCTATCTGACTCATGATCTCAATTATCATGATTTCACCCTGAGCGGCGGTCTGACTTACACCCACGGCACGCTCAGCGGACATAAAGAAGCCTGCGGCAGTTTGGGCGGCAGTGAAAAGCCGCTTGAGGATTTCGGCTGTTTCCCCAAAAATGCCGCCGATATGAAATTGGTCAGTAAATCGCTACACCCGAGCGTAATGCTGGCATGGGATCTCAACGACTGGTTCAAACCGTTTGTCAGCTATTCACAATCCACTCGGATGCCGAACACACAAGAAGTCTTTTTCAACAATGAAGGCGCAGGCTCAATGAATCCGTATCTGAAGCCGGAACGGTCGACAATTTATCAAATCGGTTTCAACACCGAAAAAGAAAACGTCTTCACTGAAAATGACTTTTTGGGCGTTAAACTGACGGCCTACATGGCTCGAATCAAAGATTTTATCTACAGCCAAAGTTTTTATATGACCAACAGCGGCAAACGTACTACCGATTTGAATAATCCCGATCTGTTCGGTTCCTACCATGCCCAGATTTATATCAATGCCCATAACCGGATAAAACAACACGGCGTAGAGCTGTCGATCGACTACGATGCCGAAGTCGTCTTTGCCAAACTCGCTTACAGTCACCAAAAAACGGGAACGCCGCTGGATGTAACCTCTTCCACCGGCACCGGATTCGGCACGACAACCATTACACACCTGCCGGAAGATTATGCCACGCTGACACTGGGGGCAAGATTGTTTGATCAAAAACTGACTATCGGTTCGATTTTTAAATATACCGGCAAATCCCAACGGGAAGTTCCTCAAGGCTTAGTGGTGGAGGAATATGGTAATCGTGCGCAAGATTTACCGAAAATGCCGATTGTGATTGATCTGTATTCGACTTATCAACTCAACAAACATGTTCTGTTAAAAACCTCGATACAGAATGTTACCGATAAGAATTATATTGATGCGCTGAATTCATTAAATTCAACCAGTTCGCAACATGCAGTCGATCGCGGGGATAACTACGTTTATTCATTCACCAATGCCGCCCGCGGCAGAACATTCCTGCTGGGTGCGGAAATTCGTTTCTAGTCAACCTTAACCCTATGAATAAAATTAAGGACAACTTATGCAACAGACTTACACATTAACCCTTGCCGCCTGTTTATTCGGGTTGTTAACCGCCTGCTCTTCCAGCAGCTCCTCTTTTTCAGAGCAGAAACAAAGCAGCGAGCCGACCGAACAACCCAAAACAGCGGAAAAAGCACCTGAGAAAGAACCTGAAAAAGCACCTGAAAAGGAGCCTGATAAAGAACCTGAAAAAGAACCGCTGCCGACGACACCAAACAACCGCACTTTGATGATCGTACCGTCAAGCGAAGGCGGCGATGCGCACCAACCGTTAATCAACGACAAAGGCGTCGCCTATTATATGTCGGGGCCGATGGATTTCGGCGACAGCAGTGATCCGACCAAAGTGTGGGATCACCGCACCGTCGGCACGGATAAAGAAATGATGAATAAAGCCGGTATTAATCCCGACAAAGTTCACACCTTGGTTATCACCTCCGACAACGGGACAAAACTGGGCGAATTCCGCTTTGTCAACCAAACTTATTCCGGTTACGCCACTTTCTCCCCGGAAAAAACCGCACCGACGGGGAATCCTCGCCATCCGAATAAAAATCATGAAAATCTGGCCACCTATGTAGCGGAAGCCACCAAATTCGAAGCCGTTGAAAAATTAAACGGCACCGTAACTTACACCGGCCATACTTTGGGTTACCAAGACGGTCCGAAAGGAGAGACGCCGACAGCCGGTTATCTGGGGAATGTGACATTGAAAGCCGATTTCGACAATAAAAAAATCTCAGGCGAAATGACCACCCGTCACGACGGATTGGTGAAATATCACTGGCAGTTTATGGACACCAAAGAAGATGCGCAAGGTAACGAATATGACGTGGTCAGTGCAAAAGGCATCGCATTAAGCCGCTCTGACGTACCTTTGATTTTGGCGGAAACCGACATTAAAAGCTATGACAACGGCAAAACCGCCGGTTTTCGAGGCGAAGTACAGGTCAACGATGGCGGAACGATCAAGCGCGTAACCGATTATAACGGTGCATTCGCCGGTCCGAATGCGGAAGAAGTTGTCGGACAAATCGGCGGCGGCGAAGAACGTATCATGTTCGGCGCCCGCCAACAACACTAAAACATCATCACAGCACAACGTGCGGTCAGCCGACAACACACCTGACCGCACTTGATAAACAGGATATTTTTTATGCTATTTTTTCGCTATGCGGGGATTGCCGTCACGACATTGGCAACCGCTTTTACCGCCGTTGCCGACACCACGCCGCCAACAGTGACCGAAGCCCTGTCGACCGGCGTGATGGAAAACCCGACCGTTTCCGCCGTTGCCGAAATCAGTCGTGATATGTCGCCGTTGGGCATGTATCTCAGCGCACACCCGATTGTACAAGGCGTGATTTGGATTTTACTGCTCTGCTCGGTGCTGACATGGATTATTTTTTTCACCAAATCCGTGCAACTGACCACCGCTTCACGGCGCTTAAAACAGGAACAGCATTATTTAATTCAGCAACCTGACTTTAAACGGACGCGTGCAATGCTGCCGAACACACGCCAACATCATGCACTGAAACAATTTATCGCCGAAATTGAGGATGAATTGATTCGCTCCGATTATCACTGTGACGACGATTTCAAACAACGGATCGACTATCGCCTCGACCGCCAAATCCAAAGTCTGACACAGAATATGCGCTACGGCATCAGTCCATTGGCAACCATTGGTGCCGTTGCGCCGTTTATCGGTTTATTCGGCACGGTTTGGGGCATCATGAACAGTTTTATCGGCATCGTCCATGCGCAAACCGCAAGCCTGTCCGTTGTCGCACCGGGCATTGCCGAAGCCCTGTTTGCAACCGCACTTGGCTTGGTTGCCGCCATTCCCGCCGTAGTGATCTACAACGTATTCAATCGCCGCTTGAACATATACGGCCTGCGCATCGGCAATCTGGTCGCCGTCCTGCGCCTGATGATAAAACGTGATATTTCCCTGCAACGGCTTAGCCGCGAAAGCGAATAGGAGTAACCATGGCATTTCATTTTTCAGATCAATCCGAGCAAGAACAGGAGCTTTGCGAAATCAATGTGACCCCGTTTATCGATGTCATGTTGGTATTGCTGATTATTTTTATGGTCACCATTCCGCTGGCAACCGTGGCGGTGCCGATTGATTTGCCTGTTGCCCAAGCCGAAAGTAAACCGCACTTGCATAAACCGATCGTTTTATCGTTAAACCAACAGCATGAACTGTTTATCGGTGATGAGCCGTTGCAGGCTCAAGCGCTGGCAACCGCACTGGATCAACAAACCGACGGGCAAAAAGAAACGGTGATTTTCTTTCAAGTCGACAAAAGCGTGCCTTATGATGTGCTGATGAATGTCATGAATCAACTGCGCAACGCAGGTTATTTAAAAATCGGTCTGGTCGGTTTGGATCATTCACAATGAGCGACAGTGCATGATTATTGATATTCCGTCTTTTTGGGCACAAAAAAAATACCGCCTCTGGCTGTTTAACGGCTTGCTTGTCTGCTTTTTGCATATGGCGGCAATGCTGTTTTTACTCAAAAAAGAGATCACCGTGATCCCACCGGCTAATGCGGCGGTCATGCTTCAATTTTCCGATCCGCCGCAATCGATTGTCAGCATCAGCGATCTGCCGCTCGGACCGCCGCAGGTTATCACCCAAAACAGCCAAATTACCGATTCGGATACGCCGCCGCAGGAAGCCGAGACACCGAAAATCGAAGAAAACCCGTTTGTTGAACAGGCTGAAATCACGGTTAAAAAACAGGATACACCGAAAACGGCTGAAAAAAATAAACCGAACCGCAAACCGAAAAAGAAAAGCAAAAAAAGTGACAAGCCGAGCGATGTCAATTCGGTTGCTTCCGGTGAAAGTGTGAGCGCACCGCCCGACGGCACCGATCAACGGATCGCCTCCGAATACAACAGCGACGGCAGCAACAAACAGTTAGTCAGCAATTGGCAGGCACATTTGCGCGGACATTTGGCGCGCTATAAACGCTATCCCGAAACGGCATTAAAGCAGAAAATTGAAGGACGGCCGATTGTCCGCATTAAAATTGATATGTACGGCAATCTGCTGTCGGTTTCGCTCAAAAAAAGCGGTGGCAACAGCGCCTTGGATCACGAAGCCGTCAATACCATCAAACGGGCGTCACCATTGCCGAAACCGCCGCCGCAGATGATGAAACAAAAAAACAGTTTAACATTCAGTCTACCGATTGATTTTGCATTGAAAAATAAAGGATAACCGATGAAAAAATACCTATTCTGCAACTTAATCATGCTGCTTGCCTGCGGCACGGCAATCGCCAACGAACGGATTATATCCATCGGTGCCGGCATAACTGAATTATTAACCGAGCTGGGGGCGCAGCATGACATTATTGCCGTCGATTCAACCAGCCGACGCTTTGCCGAACAGCAGAATGTGCCGATTTTAGGTTATCAGCGTAATTTGAGCACGGAAGGCATTTTGTCGCGCCGACCGACACTGGTAATCGGCAGCGAAGAGATGGGGCCGAAAACGGTATTAGCCCAATTAAAACAGGCAAACATCAAAATTCAGGTATTGAAAAATACCGCCAACGATATTGAAGACTTACACAGCCATATCCGAACACTGGCAGCCCTGCTCGACAAAACGGCGCAAGGAAAACGACTTTTAACCCGAATTGAACAACAGCAGCAACGCATTCAAGCCCTGCAACGCGCTCCGGTCGACGCCTTGTTTTTAATGCTCGCCGATAAGCAACAGATTTTTGCCGGCGGCAGCGATACGACCGTCAACGGCATGTTGAATGTAATGCGGTTAAACAATCTTGCCGGCGACAAAACCACTTACTTTCCCTATTCGGTTGAAGCGGTATTACAACAGCAACCGAAGGTTTTACTGATTTCCGAACGCAGTCTGGCGCAAAATCTCAATCAAATTTTACAAAAACACCCTTTTTTAAGCCGATTAAGTGCGGTACAAAATCAGTGTGTTTTTACCCTTGACGGGCAAGCATTGCTCGGTGGGTTCAACCTGTCCAGCCTGAACGAAGCCGAACGGATTACGCAACAAATTGCCGACAATCCACGCTGTCATTAACGATGAAAATGCCTTTTCACGCTTTTCTTACCGTGAGTTGCGTACTGCTCGCTCTGCTTACCGCTTTGTCACTGGCAATCGGCGCGGTTGATCTTGCATTGACTCAGGTGCTGACCGCTCTTGTCGGGCAAGGCGACGACAGCACCGTTTTTATTTTGCAAGAATTGCGTGTGCCGCGCACGCTGCTCAGTATGTTCATCGGCGGCATTCTGGGGCTTTGCGGCGCAGTCTTACAAGGGCTGTTCCGCAATCCGCTGGCTGATCCCGCCATTATCGGCGTTAGCGCCGGAGCGGCGTTGGGCGCCGCCATTGCCATTGTACTGCTGCCGCAAGGGATTTTGCTGTGGAACGGCATTAGCCCGATTTCACTGTTTGCCTTTTTCGGCGGTTTGGGCGCAACCCTGTTTGTTTATCATATCGGACGCAGTAGTTCCGGCACACGCATGACGCTGGTGTTATTGAGCGGGATCGCTATCGGATCTCTCGCCTTTGCCTTCTTGGGGATCTTACAGTTTGTTGCCGATGATCGCGCCCTGCGTGAACTGAGCATGTGGCAGCTCGGTTCATTGGCACAAGGCAATCAAAGTGCGGTTTTACTATGCGGATCGGCGTTCGGTTTACTGTTTTGGCGCTTTAAACGGCAGACCAATGCGCTGAATGCACTACTGTTGGGCGATTTGGAAGCCAAGCATTTAGGTATTCAAGTCGACAAGATCAAATACCGTTGTATTTACCTGACCGCACTTGGCATCGGCATTGCGGTTTCCGTTTCCGGCATGATCGGGTTTATCGGCTTAATTGTCCCCCATATTTGCCGCACGCTCTTGGGGCCGAATCATAAAACCCTTTTGCCTGCCAGTGCATTGGTCGGTGCAATGCTGTTACTTTCCGCCGATATTCTGGCACGTAAACTGGCGGCGCCGGCAGAAATTCCGATCGGCATTTTGACCGCACTGCTCGGCTCGCCGTTTTTTATCGTATTGCTGATTCGCAACAAAGGAAAATTGTAATGCTGAAAATTGAGGGACTGCATGTTCAGTGTAAACAAAAAACATTACTAACCGTCATGGATCTGGAAATAGAAGCCGGAAACTGTGTCGGCGTTCTTGGCGCAAACGGCGCCGGCAAATCCACGTTATTGAAAAGTATCGGACAAGATATGCGTTATCAGGGGAAGATCACTTGGCAACAACACAATTTAGCCGGTTGTCAGACGGAAAAATTGGCACAAAAGCTGGTTTTCATGCCGCAGCACAGTCTGCTGAATTTTGCCTTCCGTGTACAGGAAATCATCGAAATGGGCTTTTTCATGCACGCACTGACAAAAACCGAACAACAGGCTGTTTTAACCGAGGTCGCCGCCAAATTCGGATTAACTGCTCTGTTACAACAAAATTATCTTCACCTTTCCGGCGGTGAAAAACAACGGGTGCAAGCCGCCCGTATTTGGGCGCAAATTTCAGGCTCGGCGCAATCCAAACTTATTTTACTGGACGAGCCGACCAGTGCGCTCGACTTAAAATACCAACACATTTTTCTACAACAGGCTCGCCAACTGAGCTTACAGCGGCATTTGGTCTTGATCGTATTGCACGACCTCCACCTCGCCGCCCGTTATTGCAATCGGGTTTTATTACTGCACGACGGCAAACCCTTCCGTTATGGCGATACGACCGACATGATGACCGCCGACAATATCTACGCCCTGTACGGCCATCACGTTGAAGTCTACCGCCATGAAAACGGCATTCGGATACGATAGTTTTTGCGCTATTTTCGCTTTTATATTAACCCATATCAATGCAAGAGATTACCGACATGAAAAATACACTCTTTCCTGTTTTTTTACTGGCGTCATTATTGAGCGATAGCGCCAAAGCCGAAGAAACCGCACTGGAAGAAGTACAAGTCAATACCGACTACAGCGGCAAATTAACTGAAACCGCTAAAAATCGGCAGCAGATCCGGCAAGAATTAATCGGCAGCTCGCAGGATTTGGTGCGCTACACCGCTGATGTCGGCATCGCCGATAACGGGCGGCACAATAAAGGCTTTACATTACGCGGTGTGGAAGGAAACCGTGTCGGCTTGAGTATCGACGGTGTGGCACTCCCCGATTCGGAAGAAAACTCGCTCTACAGCCGCTACGGAAACTTTAACAGCGCACGGTTAAATATCGATCCCGAACTGATCCGCCGCATTGAAATCGGACAAGGCGCCGATTCTTTCAATTACGGCAGTGGTGCATTGGGCGGTGCGGTCAATTACCGCACTTTGTCCTCGCACGATCTTATTCAAGCCGACAATCGGGCAGGTGCATTATTTAGAAGCGGTTACCGCAGTAAAAACCGTGAATTTACCCATACCTTCGGGCTGGCGCTGAATAAAAATAAGGTTGATATGATCCTGCTCTACAGCCAACGCCACGGTCATGAGCTGAAAAGCGCCGTCAACGGCGAGGATATTAACGGTTCGGCTCGCGGTGTGCCCGATCCGTCCAGCCATCGTTACCATGCCTGGCTGGCAAAATTGGGCTACCGTTTCAACAATCGGCACCGTATCGCTTTCGAAACACACGGCCAGAAAGGCTCGAATTATATCGATGAAAAATCCTATGTGCTGTTCGGCAGCCAATGGCGTGAAGCAGATGATCGACATCAACGCCAAAGCTATCGTCTGTCTTATGAATTCACGCCCGAATCCACCTATCTGAATGCCCTTAAATTGCATTATGACTTGCAAAAAACCGAGATCGCATCAGTCAGCTATAAAGGCGGCAGAGATTGGAAAAGTGAGCGAAAAGTATTGGCTGAAATCTACGATCGCAGCATGAACACCAAATTTAACCAATTTTCATTCGAACTGCAAAGCCGACCGCTAACGCTCTTCGATACACAGCATGAATTTAGATTCAGCGGTGCATTGGGCAAACGCGATTTTGAAAACAGTAATCTGGATACCTTAATATTGTCCCGCGGTCCATCTCGGGTTTCCGGCACTATTCAACATCCGGTGAAAACAAGCTTATTTCATCTGAGCGTACTTAACCATATCAATTGGCACGAGAATTTCGCCAGCCGTCTGGGAATTCGTTACGATTCAAATCGGTTAACACCGCAGTCCTTAAATGCAGCATGTCATAATTGCCAAGATAAGATACCGCCGGCAAAGAGCTTTGACGGTTTCAGCATTTTGCTGGGAGCGGATCTGTTTTTAACGCCGTCATGGCTGCTCAGCTATGATCTGACGTCCGGTTTCAGAACGCCGTCCGCCTCCGAAATGTACTTCACATTCGATAAAAATGACGCCGGTCGCTGGCTGGCAAATCCGGCATTAAAGAAGGAAAAAAGTCTGAACCATTCATTGACGCTCAATGGTGAAGGTGCTTTAGGCAGCTTAAAAATCACCGTTTATCATAACCGTTATAAACATTTCCTGCACGAGCAAGAAACCGTGACAAAAGAAGCCAATCCGTTCTACGACCCTGCGGGCTGTTTTTTCTACGGCGGGCGTGATGTCTGCCAAAAAGAGAAAGCGATTTTAAGCCGGCAAATGGTTAATCTCGACAAAGCAAGCATTAACGGTATCAGTATTCAGGGCGAATTAAAATTGAATGAAGTCAGCGCGTTGCCCGAGGGATTGGTGTTAAACGGAACGCTAGGCTACAGTAAAGGAAAACTATCGAATAATGCCTCACTGTTATCTATCCAGCCGCTTAAAGTGGTGCTGGGGCTGGGGTATGATCAACCGAACGGTAGTTGGGGGCTGCACGGCAAATGGACATATTCCGCAGCCAAAAAAGAGAAAGAGGCAATGATTTATAAAAATAATTTCAGCTATCGGACAGGCGGTTATGACGAAAGCCGTCGGCCTTATCCCTACCTCAACCAATCCGCAACATTATTTGACGTTTACGGCTATGTGGCGTTGTCCAAAAATATCACGCTGCAAGGCGGTATATATAACGTATTTAACCGTAAATACCAAAGCTGGGATCGTTTAAGGGGCATCAATATTCACAGCACTACCAATACGGTTGATCGTGACGGAAAAGGCCTAGCCCGTTTCTACGAGCCGGGGCGCAACTACGTTGTCAATTTGGAAATTAAGCTATAGTCAAGCGCCGTTTGGTTGCGGCGCTTGAATTATCAAGGGTTATTTTTTCTGTTTATCGTGCCGTGTGACACACAAAGTGCGGTTCAGCTCCCTTTTTTCTTGACCGCCAATCCGGCAGACGCTTGTGCGACCGGCATAATTTCAATGCGGTTGACATTCATATGCGCCGGACACTCGGCTATCCAGACTACTGTCCGAGCAATATCCTGCGGCGTAATATAGTCAACATCGGCATATAAATCCGCCGCTTTTGCATCATCACCGTGAAAACGGACATTGGAGAACTCCGTACCGCCGCACAATCCGGGCTCAATATTGGAAACCCGCACCGCCGTACCGAGTAAATCGGCTCTTAAATTCAGACTAAACTGTTTAACAAACGCTTTAGTACCGCCGTAAACATTGCCGCCCGGATAAGCATAACTGCCGGCAATCGATCCCAGATTGATGATGTGCCCGCGGTTTCGGCTCACCATGCCAGGCAAAATGGCATGAGTCACGGTTAACAATCCGTTGATATTGGTCGCAACCATTTTTTTCCAGTCATCGAGTGAGCTTTTTTGCGCCGGTTCGATCCCTAATGCCAAGCCGGCATTATTCACCAACAGATCGATCGCCTGCCATTCCGGCGGCAAGCCGGCAACGGCATCTAATGTTGCCTTTTCGTCGGTAATATCAAAAGCCAATACCCGACAGGCATCTCCCAACTCCGCTTGCAATACCGCCAACCGCTCTTGCCTGCGGGCGGTAATAATCACTTTATGGCCGTGTTCAACCAACAAACGGGCAATAGCCGTGCCGAATCCGGCACTGGCACCGGTAACAAGTGCAATCATAATGTTCTCCTCTAGCAGTAAAAAAAATCTGTTTAAACAATAACAGCAATTAATAATAAAACAAACAATATAGCCATTTAATGAACAAAACAATAAAAAAAGATTCATTATCAAAATAAAAATTAAAAATACCACAAATTAATTAAATGAAAACAAAAAATAAATAGACGAAAAAACAACATTGTATTATCCTGATTTTACAAAACGAATTGATATGGAGCGATAGCCATGCTGATACAGGACAAGATTGCAGCCTTTATCGTCATTTTCATTTGGGGCATTAACTTCTATTTTATGAAGCTGGCCGTAGCGGAAGTGGATCCCATGTTGCTCGGTTTTTTACGTTTTTCAATGGTGTTGCTGCCTGCAATCTTTTTTATCAAAAAACCGAATATCAAATGGAAATGGCTTTTGCTCTACGGATTTATCGGTAATTTTGCCCAATTTGCCTTCATGTTCAGTGCGATAGCACTCGATCTCCCGACCTCACTGGCCTCATTGGTGGTGCAATCTCAGGCCTTTTTCAGCGTGCTGATTGCGGCTTTCGTGTTGGGTGAACGAGCGCGGAAGAACGAATGGATTGCGATGATCATTGCTGCCGTCGGGCTTTTATTAATTGCCTTGGGGCAGACCTATTCCCACGTCCCGCTGATCGGGTTACTAATGGTGCTCGGTTCCGCACTCTCTTGGGCGATTGGCAACATTATTGTCAAAAAAATAGGCAAAACCCATCCCCTCGGGTTGGTTCTGTGGGGAAACCTGCTGACGCCATTTTGGTTTTTACTCTTTTCGCTGTATCAGCATGGCGCCCCGCACGTTGCTTCCAGCCTGCAATTGCTCAGTTGGAAAGGCTGGCTGTCATCGGCATTTTTGGCCTATTTCGCCACCCTGATAGGATACGGATTATGGGTTTATTTACTCGCCAAGTATAGCGCCGGAAAAATTACCCCGTTATCACTCTGGGTACCGGTGGTCAGCATGATTTTCGCCTTTCTGCTTTTACATGAAACGTTAAATTCTTGGCAATTATCAGGTTCTGCCGTGATTATGTTAGGGCTTTTTATTCATTTGTTCGGGCAAAAAATCGCATTTTTCAAAACCAATCGCCCTCTTGATACGCATAAAAAGGGATAGGAAGCCGCTGATTGCGGCAACGTTACCGCTTAATTTTCAAAACCCAAACCGCACTTTGTCTTTATTTGTCCAAACCGCCCAGTAAGGTATATTTGATTTCCAAATAATCTTCAATCCCGTATTTCGAACCTTCGCGCCCCAGACCGGATTGTTTCACACCGCCGAACGGTGCGGCTTCATTAGACAAAATTCCGCTGTTTACCCCGACCATACCGTACTCCAATCCTTCCGACACCCGTATAATCCGTCCGATATCACGGCTGTAAAAATAGGATGCCAAACCGAACTCAGTATCATTGGCGGCATCAATGACTTCTTCTTCGGTTTCAAATTTGAAGATCGGCGCCAGCGGGCCGAATGTTTCTTCTTTGGCAACTTTCATCTCGGCAGTGACATCACGAAGGATCGTCGGTTGATAAAACAACCCTCCCTGCTCGGCCGCCGCCCCGCCACAAACCAGTTCGGCTCCTTTTGCCAGCGCATCGGCAATATGCTCGCCCACTTTATCAACCGCACTTTTATCAATCAACGGGCCAAACGTAACCCCAGTGTGCAAACCGTTCCCGATTTTCAACTGCGCAACCGCTTGCCGGAAGAGGGTGACAAATTCATCATATACCTCGGACTGAACATAGATTCGATTAGCACAAACACAGGTTTGCCCGGCATTGCGAAATTTACACGCCATTGCGCCCTCAACCGCCGCTGTTAAATCGGCATCATTGAAAACAATAAACGGCGCATTGCCCCCTAACTCCAGAGAGACTTTTTTGATTGTTGAAGCACATTGCTGCATCAATATGCGTCCGACTTGAGTAGAGCCGGTAAAACTGAATTTTTTGACTCGCTCATCTTCCGTCAATACTTTCCCGATTTGTGTCGCACTGCCGGTAATCACATTAAACACACCGGCCGGTATTCCCGCACGCTCCGCCAACTCGGCTAACGCCAAAGCTGACAACGGCGTTTGCGATGCCGGGCGGATAATAAAAGTACAACCTGCCGCCAGTGCAGGCGCAGCTTTGCGGGTTATCATCGCATTCGGAAAATTCCACGGTGTAATGGCTGCACAAACACCGATCGGTTGTTTAGTAACAAAAATGCGCTTGTCTATACTCGGTGCCGGAATCGTATCACCGTAAATCCGTTTCGCCTCTTCCGCATACCATTCGATATACGCTGCACCATACAGCACCTCGCCCTCCGCTTCTGCCAGCGGTTTGCCCTGTTCAACGGTCAAAATCACAGCCAAATCTTTTTTATGCCGTACGATGAGATCAAACCAGTTGCGCAATAGCCGGCTCCGCTCCTTGGCGGTTTTCTGCCGCCAATCTTTTAATGCTTTTTTAGCCGCCGCAACCGCTTCCGTTGCTTCTTGCCCCGTCATTTTCGGCACCTCTGCGATTTTATCGCCGCTTGCCGGGTTAAATACCGATATGGTTTCACCGCTCAATGCCTGACGCCATTGTCCGTCAATATAACATTGGTTTTTCAACAAAGTGTGATCATCGAGCTGCAACATAATCTCTCCTTTTATGTTTTATCTGTTCCTTCCGCCAATCAAACCGGTTGTTGTAACACCGTTCATATTACAGCGTTGTGTAATACCGCACAGTAACGCATTTTCCGATAAGGTTTTATCGATTGTACTGCATCAAAAAGCAAAACAATACTATAGTGATCACAAAGTCGGAACAACACGGGCAAAATATACCGATATAGTGCTTTTGCAAAATCTTGATAACCTGCCGTCGTGTTATGTCGGCAAATATTTCGGTGAAGTTATGCTATTCAAAAAAATGTTCGCAAAGGGATACTTTGCGAACATAATGATCTAATCACCACGCACGGATTTAATCGGCATAGCGATCGGCAATCTCCAATGCTTTATCAATTACTTCAAGCCCTTGAATCAATTGCGCCTCGCTAATATTCAACGGCGGCGCAATATGAATACGGTTGAAATGATGGAACGGCCACACACCTTGTTTCTTGCATTCGGCAACCACTTCCAAGATCGGGACATACTGTTCCGGTGTCGGGTTAAACGGCACCAGCCCTTCACGACTTTGCCGGTTTTTAACCAGTTCAATCGCCCAAAACATACCGATGCCGCGACATTCGCCCACGGATTTGTGTTTGGAGGCTATCTCGGCCAATTTCGGTTTAATCACTTTTTCTTCCAATGTTTTCACATTTTCCAAGATATTTTCCTGAGCGAAAACCTCAAAGGTGGCCACACCCGGCGCGCAAGCCAGCGGATGTCCGGAATATGTCAGTCCGCCCGGATAAGCCCGCTCTTTGAACGTATCATAAATTTTCTCCGAAATAATCACCCCGCCCAACGGCACATAGCCTGAGTTAACCCCTTTGGCAAACGTCAGCAAATCCGGCACGACATCAAAATTTTCTACCGCAAACAATGTTCCGGTACGGCCGAATCCCACCATGACTTCATCAGCAATATAGCAAATGCCGTAACGCTCACAAATAGCTTTCAGTCCTTTTAAATACCCCTTCGGCGGCACCAAAACGCCGTTTGTTCCGACCACGGTTTCCAGAATAACGGCGGCAATCGTCTGCGGACCTTCCAATTGAACCACCGCTTCAAAATGCGCCAAAGCCCGTTCGCATTCTTGCTCTTCCGTTTCTGAATTAAATGGACTGCGGTACAGATAAGGCCCGAAACAGTGTACCACCGAACCGTCTGTCGGCTCACTCTGCCAACGTCTCGGATCGCCAGTCAGGGCAATTGCCGTTGACGTCGAACCGTGGTAAGAACGATACAACGAAATGACTTTTCTGCGCCCGGTATGTACCCGAGCCATCCGCACCGCATTTTCGTTCGCATCGGCCCCACCATTGGTAAAGAACACATGGTTCAAATCGCCGGGTGCCGCTTCGGAAATCAATTTAGCCAGTTTACTACGCGTTTTATTCGCCATTGCCGGTTGAATCGTCGCCAGTGAAGTTGCCTGATCAACAATCGCTTGTACCAGTTTAGGGTGTTGATGCCCCAGATTAACATTCACCAACTGTGATGAAAAATCCAGATATTGTTTGCCGTCATAATCCCAGAAAACGGATCCTTTAGCACCGGCAACCGGTAACGGATTCAACTTCCCTTGTGCGGACCAAGAGTGGAAAACATAAGCCCTGTCATCTGCAACGACTGCTTTCCCCAATGCAGGATCTTTTGTCGCTTGTACCAATTCATTCATAGAATACTCCTTAAGTTGTCGTTTGTTTTCAAAATCCAATTACCATCTTATGCGGCGCTGTAGCGCCCCAAGAATTGCTTTAACCTTTCCGATTTGGCTTGTGTGAAGAATATTTCCGGTTCCGCCTGCTCTACAACCAAGCCTTTATCCATAAACACCACCTTATCGGATACCTGACGGGCAAATTCCATTTCGTGCGTCACCACGATCATGGTGTAGCCCTCTTCCGCCAGCGACTTCATCACCGCCAACACTTCATTGACCAATTCCGGATCCAGTGCTGATGTCGGTTCATCAAATAAAATCACTTCCGGTTTCATGGCCAACGCCCGCGCTATCGCCACCCGCTGTTTCTGCCCGCCGGAAAGCGACCAAGGATAGGCATCTTTTTTATGCGCCATACCGACTTTTTCCAGCAATTCTTCTGCATAGGCAATCGCTTCCGCTTTCGGCACTTTCTGTACATGAACCGGCGCTTCAATCACATTGCCTAAAATCGTCAAGTGCGGCCACAAATTGAAACTCTGAAAAACCATTGCGGTTTTGGCTCGAATTTTTGCCAACTGGCTTTGCGGTTGCGGCAGATTTTTCTCCGTCACCCCAATACGTTTACCCGCAATCTCGATTTTTCCCCTGTCCGGCGTTTCCAGCCAGTTAATACAGCGTAATAGTGTGGATTTCCCGGAACCGGAAGGCCCCAATACGCTGACGGTCTGCCCTTTTTCGACCGTAATCGAGATGTCGCGTAAAACTTCTATATCATCAAAACTCTTGGATAAATGGCTGATTTTTACCGCCGGGATTGTTTTATTCATAACTAATTCCTTTTTTAATCGCAATTCTGTCCACTAATTTCATTGCCGTATCAATCAGAATACACACTACCCAGTACAACCCGATTGCCACAATAAACGCTTCCAGAGGAATAAAATAAATTGATTGAATCGAAGAGGCGGCGCTGGTCAGCTCTTTTACGGTAATAATCGTCAAGAACGCCGTATCCTTCAGCAAATAAATCAATTGATTTCCTAACAGCGGTCCGCTACGTAAAAAGATCTGCGGTAAAATCAAATACCGCATCATGCTGTATTTACCGTAACCGTGAGCCAATGCCGCATCGACTTGTCCGCGTGGAACCGTCGCTCTCAATCCGCGTAAAATTTCAGCAAAATAAGCGCCGTGGTACGTCGTCAGTGCCACAATCCCCGCCGTCCAAGCGTCTAGCCTCACGCCGAGCGCCGGCAAGCCGTAATAAAGCAGATAGGCGTAAATCAAGAACGGCAGCATCCGCATGATATCGATTAAAAAAATCAGGCATCTGCGCAACGGATGGCGGGCATTGCCCTCCAATAAGAAGATCATCACAATACCGATGATTGCCGCCAACCCCAGCGATATACCGAATAGCGCCAACGTATTGTAGAATCCGGCCAATAGTGTTTCGCGCTGTTCCCATAAAATGCTCCAACTGTCCATAAATACCTCCCTGTCACATGGACAAACGATAGACAAACCGTTCGCTCCAACGCTGTAATTTCAACATTACCCCCATCAACAGCATATACATGGCACAAGCAACCAAAATAGGCGGAAGCGGTTCGTAAGTTACAGCGGAAATTTGGTTGGTGACACGGGTCAAATCAACCACACCGATCACCGCAATCGCCGGACTGGCTTTAATCAGAAACGTCATTTCATTAACCAACGCCGGCAAGCTGGTTAGAAACATTTGCGGTAACGTAATTCTGCGGAAAGTAAGCCAGCGGGTCATGCCTGCCGCTTTTGCCGCTTCCAACTGTTCTCTGGGAAAAGAGAGAAACGCACTGCGCCAGATCTCTGCATTAAATGCCGAGGTATTGATTGTCAAAGCGATAATCGCGGTGGTGATCCGATCCAGTTCCAAGCCCAACTCGGGCATTCCCAGAAAAACGAACAGAACAATCGTCACTAACGGCGTAGCCCGTGCCAAGCTGACGTAAAAAGCCAGACATTGAGTGATAACGGGAATCTTCAAATTACGGATCAGGGCGATAAAAAGCCCAATCACAATACCAATCAAAATAGCAGACAGCGATATCCACAACGTTGTCAAACCGCCGTCCAGCAACATTATCCATTCACTTTTTCCCATCATCACACTCCCTTGTTGAGCCCGAATAATCGGGCTGCTTTTTATTCTGCTTCTTTTACTACGGTCAGCTCGTTATATTGTTCGACACTGGTAATCGGTTGCGTCGGCAGATCCGGGAAGGCTTGCCCGAACCATTTTTCCTGTAATTCAGCCAATTTTCCGCTTTCACGCATCTTGTTCAAAAATTCGGTGAAAAAGCCTAACAACGACTCATTACCTTTTGGAACCGCCCAAGCATGAAATCCCGCGCCGGAGACCGCCGGCCCCACTTTGAATACATTACTTCGTTTGATAGATAAGGTTTTTGCCGGCACAAAACTGTTAATCACATAGTCCAAGCGACCATTGGCTAAATCGGCATAGGCTTCCGGATAAGAGGTGTATTCGATAACCTCACCCAGTTTGCCGCCGCTGTCTTTCAACAGTTGTTCCAATTCCGGTAAACGGGTCAACAACACGCTGCCCGCCTGTACGCCGAGGGTTTTACCGCTTAAATCGGCTGCGGTTTTCACACTGTCATCATTGGCGCGCAATATCGCCATATGTTGTGCCGAAGCGATCGGCGGTGCAAAATCAAAACGTGCCAAGCGTTCGGTCGATACGATGGAGCCGGTGATCGCAGCATCATATTTTCCGGTGGTAACGGCAGGCAATAATCCTGTCCACGGCATGATTTCCTGTCTGACTTCAAAAGGCGCATAAGCCTTCAATTCGGCAACCATATCGTTAGTAAATCCGCCCGGCTTTCCGCCTTCTATGATTTCAAAAGGGGCATAATTATCTTCGGTTGCTATACTCATATAACCCCGACTTTTTATCTCATCCAGAGTCGCGGCATGAGCAGCGGCGGAAAACAATAAAGCCGTAGTAATCCCTTTCAATAAGGTCTTAAACATACCGGTTCCGGAAACGATCATTGTGTTCATAAAATACTCCTTGTTTATGGATAACGACATAGGCATGAAAATAAAGTTTATTTATTAATACCACTCAAAATATAAATTATCAACATCGAAATGCCAAATAAATAAAACAATAATCAACAAAATAAACTCAATGATAGAGTTTATTCAATTTTATTGTGAAATTATTAATTTGTATTTAAAAATATTCAGAAGATGGTTTTGAACCGGAGTACGACAGTAAAAGAGGCAGGAAAGTGCGGTTACGCTTGATATGAAAATACAACAGCGGATAGAAGCGTATATGTAGAATCTACAAAAAACCGACATAAACACCATGCCCCATCCGCGCCATATCTGCAAAAACAGACAGATTTCCGCACCGGATTGGCTGCCTATGAAGAGCATCTGCACCCATTGTTTATTTGGGTGAAAACGGTTTTAAAAGCAATTTTGGCTGCCGCCTTACAGCGCTGACTTGAACCGGATTGAAAAAATGTGGGCGTGGATTAAAAAGCTTAGGCGGAAGTGGCGGCTTGCTTGTGTGAAAACTTTGCTGTTTTGGTTTTTAACGCTTGTGTAAGTTTTTATTGATTTGACGATAAACTTTGTTGATGACGTCGGAATAAGGCAGGCGTAATACGGTTCGACCCTGATAGCAAACTGATGGAAAAGTGCGGTTTATTTATACCGCACTTTGTCGCTTTGTTGATCCTGCTGTGCCAGCCAATCGAGTTTTTGCTTGATTTTGGCTTCCATCCCGCGTTCACTCGGATAATAGTAACGGCTGTCTTTCAACTCGGGCGGAAAATAATTTTCGCCGGCGGCATAAGCATTTGCTTCATCATGGGCATAACGGTATTCATCGCCGTAACCCAATGACTTCATCAGTTTAGTCGGCGCATTGCGCAAGTGCATCGGCACATCATAATCCGGCGATTGCAATGCCAGCTGTTTGGCTGCATTAAAGGCAAGATAAACCGCATTGCTTTTCGGTGCGACCGCCAGATAAACGATCGCCTGTGCAATCGCACGCTCACCTTCCGCCGCCCCGACACGGGTATAGCAATCCCATGCGCTGATCGCCACCTGCATTGCACGCGGATCGGCATTGCCGATGTCTTCGGAAGCAATTGCCAATAATCGCCTTGCGACGTATAACGGATCACCACCTGCCGTAATAATTCGGGCATACCAATACAGTGCGGCATCAGGAGCTGACCCCCGAATGGATTTGTGTACTGCTGAAATAAGATCGTAATAGCGATCGCCTTGCTTATCAAAACGCGCTTGCCGTTCGCCCAAAACGTCGGCCAACAACTGTCGGCTCAACAGCTTGCCGCTCGGCGTATCGTCCGCCATATCGACCATTAATTCTAAACAATTCAACGCCAAACGAGCATCACCGTGTACATAATCAGCCAACATCGCCAGCAGATTATCTTCAAGTTCAATACATTGCTCTCCCAGTCCGTTTTCATGATCGCTTAAGGCATGTTGTAGAATCTGTTCAATTTCCGTTTCATTCAGTGCTTTTAGCAGATAAACTCGTGCACGCGACAGCAATGCGCTGTTTAGTTCAAATGAGGGATTTTCAGTAGTGGCGCCAATAAAAATAATGGTGCCGTCTTCAATATTCGGCAAAAAGGCATCTTGCTGGCTTTTATTGAAACGATGTACTTCATCGACAAACAAAATTGTTCGACGCTCTGTCAGTTTATTTTGTCTGGCACGTTCAATGGCTTCACGAATCTCTTTCACGCCGCCGGTAACTGCGGAAATTCGCTCTACTTCGGCATTGATCCGGTGTGCCAAGATTTCCGCCAGTGTGGTTTTGCCGGTGCCGGGCGGTCCCCACAAAATCATCGAATGAATATGCCCAGCCTCGATCGCTTTGCGCAACGGCTTGCCTGCCGCCAATAAATGCGACTGACCGAAATAATTTTCCAGTGTTGTCGGCCGCATTCTGGCAGCAAGCGGGCGGAAATCGCTTTCTGCAAAATCAAACGACAGATTGTCCACACCTTTTGCCATCAATGACCCCGATAATTAACGTTGATCGTCCAGTTCGACGCCTTTCGGCACGCTAAACCGAAATAATTTATTGTCGAGAGTGACGTTATTCATATTACGCAACATATATAGATTCGCCTGCCCGTCCTGTTCGATCGTGCTGAAATTACGCAACAAGCCGTTACTGTCGATCCGCACTTCAAACTGTTTGACAGCACTGTCTTTCGATTTCGGCTTCAGGGTAAAAGTATCGTCTTTACGCGTCACGCTATATTGCGCCCAATGTTTCGGATCATTACTGGTCAATAAAATAAACGGCGTATTGTCAATCGCATCTTCGGTTTTACGTGCCGTCACCTGTTGTACGAACGGATCGTAATACCAAAGGGTTTTACCGTCGGCGATAATTTGGGTTTCTTGCGGCTTTTGCGTATCTAAGCGGAACAGATTCGGACGTTTCACCTGAAACTTGCCGCTTCCTTCCTGCACCAATTGCCCGTTCGCCGTGGTAACACGCTGATTAAAATCGGCACTGTATGAACCGACTTCAGCCAAACGCTGCTGCAAATCGTCAACAGCCGCCGCATGGCTCAGCGTAGCGGCAGAAAACAAGAGCAGGCCAAGTGCGGTTTTATTCAATAACTTCATTTTTTATTTCCTTTTCATTCATCCTTACTGACTAAGACCCGTGATTTACGGATTGGTTCTTTAGCAGCTTAACGGGAAAACCTTAATTGCAGCTTAAGATTATTCATAATTCTGACGCGACGCCAGAATCTCGCGTTTGCCGTTGCTGGCGGCGGAAACAATGCCCTGCGCTTCCATCTGATCGACAATTCGCGCCGCCCGGTTGAATCCCAGTTTAAAATTGCGCTGAATTGAGGAAATCGAAGTATTGCCGGTCGTCAACACATATTCCGTTACCGAATCAAACAAATCGTCCAGCTCATCAGTGCCGCCGCCGACCGCACTTTCGCCGTTTTCTTCCTCTTGCGACACCACAATCTCGTCCAAATATTGCGGTTTGCCGCGTGCCCGCCAGTCGTCCGCCACTTTTGATACTTCTTCATCGCTCATAAATGCGCCGTGTACCCGAATCAGCTCCGAAGAGCCTTGCCCCGAATACAGCATATCGCCCCGTCCCAATAACGCTTCCGCACCGCCCTGATCCAAAATAGTGCGCGAATCGATTTTACTGGTGACCGTAAAAGCGATACGGCTCGGAATATTCGCCTTAATCAAGCCGGTGATCACATCAACCGACGGTCGCTGGGTGGCGAGAATCAAATGAATACCGACCGCACGCGCTTTTTGCGCCAAACGGGCGATTAGCTCCTCGACCTGCTTACCCGCCACCATCAACAAATCGGCGAATTCATCGACAATTACGACAATATAACTCAATTTTTCCAATGCCGGCGGCATGCTGTCCATCGTATCACCCGGGCGCCAAGTCGGATTCGGAATCGGCAGGTTCATGGCTTCCGCTTCATCTATTTTGCCGTTGAAGCCTTCAATATTACGCACATACAGCGATGACAGCAGTTGATAACGGCGCTCCATTTCATCGACACACCAGCGCAACGCATTAGCGGCTTTTTTCATATCGGTGACCACTTCGGTCAGTAAGTGCGGTATGTCGTTATAAATCGACAGCTCGACAACTTTCGGATCGATCATGATAAACCGCACGTCTTCCGGCTTACGCTTGAACAACAGACTCAAAATCATGCTGTTGACACCGACCGATTTTCCCGATCCGGTCGAACCCGCCACCAACAAGTGCGGCATTTTTGCCAAATCGACCACGATCGGTTCGCCGCTGATGTCTTTACCCAATGCCAACGGCAAAATAGCCGTGCTTTGCTGAAACGGCACACTGGACAACACATCACGCAGGCTCACGGTTTGACGGCGTAAATTCGGCGTTTCGATGCCGATATACGGCTTGCCGGGAATCACTTCCGCCACCCGAATCGAGCGGAACATCAGCGCACGCGCCAGATCGGTATCCAATCCGCTGACTTTGGACGCTTTGGTTCCCGGCTCCAGCTCCAGTTCATAACGGGTAACGACCGGCCCGACCAGCACGCTCTGCACTTTGGCTTTGATATTGAAATTGCGCAGTTGATGTTCGATTTGCGATGAGGTTTCATCAATTTCCTCACGGCTGATATCCTGCTCTTCCGCTTTACGCTGTTCGAGCAAATCCAAACTCGGCAACGGCGTACTCGGTTTGCCTTTATGGCTCACTTTCGGCTGCAATAGCGGGTGAATCAGACTGTTTTCATACGGCTTGTAATTCGGCACACCGTTCGACTGTGCTTCAACGTCAGCCGGCTCAATCTCGTTATTTAAAATGACCTGCAACTCTTTTTCCGCATTTAACGCTTTTGCCTGCGCCTGCATCGCTTGCAGGCGCTGCTGCTCACGTTCGGCAAACTGACGCGCCAGCTCGTCATTCAAGCTTTGATCGAGATCATCGTCCCGCCCGTCGTCGTCAACATCAAACCGCACTTGCTCGGCATCATTGGCGAGATTGGCATTCGACAGGCTGACTTTCGGTACGCCGTCAATATTCGGCACAGACAGCGATGAATCGGTGGCATTCGGCGTTGTTTGGGGCGGCAAGTTTATCGATACCTTCGGCAGCTCCGGCGTTTGTTCGATTTGGTAACGCCCGAAATCCGGCAAATCCTGCGTCTCGCGCAAGCTCAATTGCGCCGGATTGTCTTGATTAGTCAGTGCTGTCTGCGCTTGTGCCGACGATGGCGACAACCCGACAATCACCCGTTCCGAAACCGCACTTTCACCGTCAACCTCAGTTGTCGCCTTAGCCTCTTCCAAGCGCTTAGCGGCGGCTTCTCTGGCTCGCAACACACTTTCCGGCAAAATCACTTCTTCCAATTGCTCGACTGGCGGCGGAACAGACGGAGTCGGCTCCAGTTCGCCGTTGTCAACCGATGCCGCTTCTTCATCTTCATATTTTGCCGTCAGCCATTGATAAGCGCTGACCAACAACATCACCAACGACATACCCGAACTTAAAATAAAGCCGATGATCGCCATACAAAATGCCGCCATAAAGCTGCCGAACATTCCGAATGTCGGGTATATGGTTTTAATCAACCAGCTGCCCAGCACACCGCCGGCAAGGTAAGTATCGGTGTTGGAAAGCAGCAGTGCGGCAAGTGCGGTCAGACCGCATAACAACAGTAAAAATCCCAGCAAACGAACGAACAGCCGGCCTTTGCTGAATTGATCACGCCATTTACTGCGCAGCAGCAAAACCGATGAAATCACCAATACAAACGGGAGGAAATTGGCAACCGAGCCGAACAAGGCAAACAGCATATCGATACACCACGCCCCGAACGCGCCGGCTTTGTTGAGGGCTTCCTGCTGCGGGCTCGCCACCGTCCAAGCATTGTCATACGGGCTGTAGCTCGACCAGGCAATAATCAGATAAACGCCGAACAGCGCAACCGATCCCAGAATCATCTCGGTGATATAGTGCTTGGCAGTGTATTTAGGTCTTAAATTTCGAATCATATCGTTATCTTATTCTGTATTGGCTTTTATTCTGTTTTAGCGCTAAGTTGCAGATAATTGGTTTGTTTCACTTCTTCCATGACGACATAAGTGCGGGTGTCATTCACGCCCGGCAAGCGCAGCAACGTCGTACCGAGCAATTTGCGGTAAGCCGCCATGTCGGCAACACGGGTTTTCAGTAAATAGTCAAAATCGCCGGAAACCAGATGGCACTCTTGAATTTCATCGAGTTTTTGCACGGCACGGTTAAATTCTTCAAATACGTCCGGTTTACCGCGTACCAAGGTAATTTCAACAATCACCAGCAACGGCGAATCCAATAATTCAGGATTCAATAAGGCGCGATAACCGGTAATAACCCCTTGTTTTTCCAGACGACGCACCCGCTCCAGACACGGCGTCGGCGATAACCCGACTTTTTTCGACAGATCAATATTGGAAATTTTGCCGTTACGCTGTAATTCGTCCAAGATTTTTACATCAATGGCATCAAGGGCTTTGGTTAATTTTTTTGACATCGTCACTGTTCCGCTGAGAGTAAAAGTAAAAAATCAAGTAATACGATAGATTACCTGATTTTTCATCTTTTTTATAGGGTCGAATACGGCTTGCGCAGGGTTATTTTACAAAAAACCGCCCTTGCAGCAAACGTAACAGCGTGCCTGAAAACAAAAGAGCGATACCGATATTTCCGACAATAAACAATATCATGCCCAACTCGGCAATGCCCTGCCCGTCAGGCATTTGCGTCAAATATAAGCCGACATTCGCCATTGCGCCCAAACCGAATGAAAATCCCCATAAGCCAATACCGAACCCCTTCACATAAATCCAAGGGAATAAGCGGATCAAAAACAGGAGCTGCAATAAGCCATAACCCAACAATGCCAAGCTGACCGAATCCACCCTTCCGCCGTTTAAATGAAAATAGGTATTTCCGGCAACAAAAGCCGGCGCCAACTGAATGCCCATAATCGGGCGTACTGTTTCGTCAAGCGGATTTAAATTGCGCAAACGTTGTAACACCGCCGGTTCCAGTGTAAACCAAGATAACAGCCCCATACCGAAAAACAGCATGGCCCATGAAATATAACCTAACTCGGCAAGTGCGGTCGCACTGACAAAATTGGCGGCAACGGTCGGCAGATAAATCACCGGTGTCGTGGCTTCCGCTTGATGAATACCGCGCCATAACCCTGCGGAACGGTATGCCGCAAACAGCAGTTGCCCGATGGTGCCGAGTATAATTAAAAACACAGCGATCGGTTTTAGCGAATGCAATAATGCGATCCCGAATAACATCGCCGTGATCGGAATCAAGCTGATAAAACAGCAAATCACTAAATGTTGCAATTCTTCCTTGGCACTATGCGGCGAAATAATCCATTTGGCGATATAAACCGTGAGCAGCAAAAGCCAAACAATGCCGCTGAATGATAAAATCAATTCGCCGATTATTGCCGGAAAATCAGAAAACAGGATCGCCGCATGTTGCCATGCCAATCCGATGGCAAATAAGCCGAGCGTAATGCCGAAATAATTGACCGGAACAGGAAATGGCTTTGAAACAGGTTGATTCATGATAATTCCCAACAAAGTAAGCATAATAATAACGGTGTTATTCTACGCCCAGTTTATGCAGAGAATCACGGTTTGATTTCAAAGATTATGTAAATAGTCTTATTATAAAAAGGGGTTTATTGCGGGACGGCTAACAAGCCGTCCCGATAAGACGATTGTTATTATTGATAACGCTTGAACACTAAACTGGCATTAGTGCCGCCGAAACCAAAACTATTGGACATCACGATATTCAGTTTTTTGTCCTGCTGGACTTCGGTTACGATATTCATACCCTGCGCTTGTTCGTCCAACGTCTCGATATTAATACTCGGTGCGATAAAATCATGGTTCAGCATTAACAGCGAATAAATTGCTTCATGTACGCCCGCCGCACCCAAAGAGTGACCGGTCATCGCCTTGGTGGACGAAATCGCCGGTGTGTTGTCACCAAAGACATCACGTATCGCTTCCAATTCTTTTACATCACCGACCGGTGTCGATGTGCCGTGTACATTCAAATACTCAATCGGACCGTCAACCGTCGCCATCGCCTGTTTCATACAACGTGAAGCGCCTTCTCCGCTCGGGGCGACCATGTCATAACCGTCAGACGTTGCGCCGTAACCGACGATTTCCGCATAAATGGTGGCGCCGCGCGCCAAAGCGTGTTCCAGCTCTTCCACCACGACCATACCGCCGCCGCCGGCAATCACAAAACCGTCACGCGCCGCATCATACGTACGCGATGCCTTTTCCGGCATATCATTATATTTGGTCGACAGTGCGCCCATCGCATCGAATTCACAGGCACATTCCCATGCCAGTTCCTCTGCACCGCCGGCAAAGACCACATCTTGCTTGCCCAATTGAATCAATTCGACCGCATGACCGATACAATGCGCCGAGGTTGCACACGCCGAACTGATACTGTAATTCACGCCGCGAATTTTGAACGGGGTTGCCAAACAGGCGGAAACGCTGGACGCCATGGTTTTGGTCACCGCATAAGGCCCTATCGCCTTCACGCCGCGCGGCCCGCGCATCGCATCGGCAGCCACAATTTGCCCGTGTGCCGAGCCAGTGCCGGCGCCGACCACCAGACCGGTACGATCATTCGATACCATCTCTTCGGTTAAACCCGAATGTGCAATCGCTTCCTGCATCGAAAGATAGGCGTAAGCCGCAGCGTCGCCCATAAAACGCATCACTTTGCGATCAATCAATTCTTTCGGATCCAGTTTCACCGTTCCCGCCACATGGCTGCGCATACCGATTTCCACAAATTCCGGCATGGTCGTGATGCCTGATTTCCCTTGTTTTAACGAAGCCAATACTTCCGCTTTGTTGTTGCCGATACTTGAAATGATTCCATAACCGGTGATGACTGCTCTTTTCATTTACTCCAATCCTTAATTTCAAAAGCGATAATTTAAAAAAATTTCAACGTACAACTGTTAGCTGAATAACTTACTATGAAAATAGAATAATGCAAGTTTTTATTGCATTCGCAGGGACAGCCCCTTCTTTTCCGCTCAAAAAACAGACAGCCTTTCTGCCGCTCGCTTTTCGCGTTACAATAGCCGAAAACAGCAGAACAGACTTATGACAAACAATAAACTCACGACCGATTATGCCGAGCTGAATTTCAACGCCGATAATACCCCCGTTTCATTACAGTTTGATGACATCTACTTTTCCGTGCAGGACGGTTTGGCGGAAAGCCGCTATGTTTTTCTGGAAGGAAATCAACTGTCGGCACGCTGGCGGCAGCACACTCAACCGCACTTTGTCATTGCCGAAAGCGGCTTCGGCAGCGGATTGAACTTCTTTGCCTGCGCCTTACTTTTCCACCAATTCCGCCGACAAAATCCCGCTCACCCGCTACAACGGTTATATTTTCTCTCCTTTGAAAAATACCCGCTGACCGTCAGCCAACTGCAACAGGCGCACCGCACTTACCCTGAATTTGAAGCCCTGAGCAAGCGCCTTTGCCGCCATTACCCGTTCAGATTGAACGGTTGTCACCGCTTGCATTTTGACGAAATTCATCTGGATCTCTGGTTCGGCGATATTCAGCACAATTTGCCGCAACTCGGTGATTATATGCGACAAAAAATCGATGCTTGGTTTTTAGACGGCTTTGCGCCAAACAAAAATCCGCAGATGTGGAACGATGCGCTGTATCAAGCCATGTTTCGCTACAGTAAATCTGGCGCCACTTTTGCGACCTTTACCGCAGCAAGTGCGGTACGCCGAGGATTGCAAGCCGCCGGCTTTACCGTGAACAAACAAAAAGGCTTCGCCAATAAACGCGAAATGTTATGCGGATATAAAGCGGAAAGCGGCGGCGAAAATATCGGCACGCCTTGGTATCAGGCGCAAAGTGCGGTCGGCACGGTTCAGGATATCGCCATTATCGGCGGCGGCGTCGCCTCATTGTTTACCGCACTTTCCTGCCTGCGGCGCGGCTTGAAGGTGACACTGTACTGTGAAGATCCGCAACCGGCATTGAATGCGTCAGGCAACAAACAAGGCGCGCTCTATCCGCAATTAAGTGATGACGATTTGCGCAACAGCCGTTTTTATGGCTATGCATTCGGTTATGCCCGACGACAATTACAGGATTTTATCGATCAGGAAATTCCATTCGAATCCGACTGGCAAGGCGTGGCAATTTGCGCGTACAGTTGTAAGGTCAAACAAAAATTGGCACACATTGCCGCACAGCAATGGGATCCCGATCTGTTCCATCTTTGCAGTCGGAAAACATTAAGCCGCCTCAGCGGTATTGCGCTGAATTGTGACGGTGCGTTTATCCCGCAAGGCGGCTGGCTGGCGCCGCAACAATTGGTACAAAACGGCTTTGCCCACCTGCAAAAGTGCGGTTTGAATATTCATTTCCGCCAATCAATCACTGCGTTACAGCCGACAGAAACCGGCTGGCAGTTAACCACAGCGCAACAAACACGGTTTGAACATCATGTTGTGATATTGGCGAACGGTCATCAGATCACCGACTTCAAACAGACCGAAAAGCTGCCGCTCTATCCGGTGCGAGGTCAGGTCAGCCAAATTCCGAGCGGCAAACAGCTAAAACAGCTGAAAAGCGTGTTGTGTTATGACGGCTACCTCACACCGGCAGATCGGCAACAGCAAAGCCACTGTATCGGCGCCAGCCATGTGCGCAACAGCGCAGACCGCACTTTCAGCCTGCAAGAACAGCAGCAAAACGGCGATAAAATCCGACAAAATTTGGACGGGTGCGATTGGCTGCAAGAGATCGATCTCAGCGACAATTTGGCACGTATCGGTGTCCGTTGCAGCACCAGAGAACGCCTGCCGATCATGGGCTGCGTGCCGCACTTTGCACAAACTGCCGAACAATATCGTAATCTGTTCAATCTGCGCCGTCGCCGCCAATCGATTCCGCCCGCCCCCGGTTATCCGAATCTGTATCTGATCGGCGCACTGGGTTCGCGCGGACTGACGTCGGCGGCACTGCTTGCCGAAACAATGGTCTGCCAAATATTGGGGGAACCGTTGCCGCTCGGCGAAGATATTGTCCATGCCCTGAATCCGAACCGCAGCTGGATCCGAAAACTGTTAAAAGGCACGCCGTTGACAACCCCTTAAATGACGATCCCCTCTTTTTGCCTGATAACCGCTACGTGTAGTCATAATTTTTTATTGACTATTTTATCATGACAAGGTATCACTATAGCGTTCATGATTCGATTATGAGCAGAAGAGGCGCAGTCTTCAGGCAGTTATTTCATCAGGCCGGAACCATTGAAATAATCAGGGGAAGACTGCCGAGACGGCTCAATTTTCCGGAAATGGCGCTGTCGGCTGCCAGGGCTGAATCCCTGGGGCTGTCATCAACGGTAACGGTTTGATGGAGTGCTTCTGGGTAAATCCCGATTCTTTCCCCAACCGCACTTTGTTGTTTCTGCCGATGCGATCTGAGCCGATACCATAACTCATGACTTTAACTACAGGAACCTAAACTATGTCACATCTCTCCGTTGCCAAATTCGGCGGCACCAGTGTTGCCAACTATCCGGCCATGAATGCGTGCGCCAAAATCGTGATTGCCGATCCTAATACCCGTGTTGTGGTGCTGTCCGCTTCTGCCGGCGTCACCAACATTCTGGTGGCGCTCGCCAATGGTTGCGAAATGGAACAACGCAATCAATACCTCGACGAATTGCGCACCATTCAATACAACATTCTGGACGAGCTGAAAAACAATAAGGTCATCAGCGAAGAGATTGATCGCCTGCTGGCAAACGTCGCCTCGCTTTCCGAAGCCGCCGGTCTGGCGACCTCGCCGGCGCTGACCGATGAACTCATCAGCCACGGCGAAATGATGTCGACCCTGATTTTTGTCGAAGTCCTGCGTGAACTGCAAACCCATGCGACTTGGGTCGATGTGCGTCAGTTGGTTGCCACCAACAGTAATTACGGCAAAGCGGCGCCGAACGATGCCAAAACCCAGAAAAATTGCGACAATATTTTAAAACCATTGATCGATCGCGGCGAGTTGGTCATCACGCAAGGTTTTATCGGTCGTGACGAAAAAGGCAAAACCACCACCTTGGGACGTGGCGGCAGCGATTACTCTGCGGCATTGTTGGCCGAAGTGCTGAATGCGAAAGATGTGTTGATCTGGACCGATGTACCGGGCATTTATACCACCGATCCGCGCGTTGTGCCTGCCGCGCAAAAAATAGATACCATGAGCTTTGCCGAAGCGGCAGAAATGGCGACCTTCGGTGCTAAAGTGTTGCACCCTGCAACATTGTTGCCGGCGGTTCGCAGCAACATTCCGGTGTATGTCGGCTCCAGCAAAGATCCTGCCGCCGGCGGTACTTGGGTCACCCGTGATCCGCAGCCGCGCCCGACCTTCCGTGCAATTGCTTTACGCCGTGATCAAACCCTGCTGACACTTTCCAGCTTGAGCATGCTGCACGCACAAGGTTTTCTAGCCAATGTATTCAACATTCTGGCAAAACACAAAATTTCAGTTGATACCATCACCACCTCTGAAGTGAGCATTGCCTTGACACTGGATAAAACCGGTTCGGCTTCTTCCGGTGCCAATATGCTGTCTAATGAGCTATTGACCGAATTGAGTGAAGTATGCAATGTGAAAGTGGATACCGGTTTATCGCTGGTCGCCTTAATCGGTAACGATCTGCACATCACCGCGGGTGTTGCCAAACGCCTGTTCGGTACGATTGAGCAATACAATGTGCGCATGGTCAGCTACGGCGCCAGCACCAACAATATCTGTCTATTGGTACAAAGTCAGCATGCAGATGACGTGGTTCGCCTGCTACATGCGGAACTCTTTGAAAACTAATCCGTTTCAAGTAAAGTGCGGTCAAACCGCACTTTGCTCGGCAATCTGTTTAAATAAACGGTAAGAGTGCAATTGCTTTTCCAGATCATAAATATAAGTAACTGCCATAATCTCATCGGCTTTGATAATGCGCTGTAGTTGGGTCAATTGCTCCGTAATGCTTGCCTGACTCCCTAACAAAGTACAGGCGGTCATACTATCCACAACCCGTTGCTCATGCGGTTCGATTTCTCCCGTTTCTATCGGCTTAGGCGGTTGTAATGGTAAGCGGGTGTTTCGTACTACATTCAGAAAAAAGCGTTGCTGTGATGTCGCCAGCAATTCGGCTTCTGCGTCCGTTTCGGCCGCAATCACATTCAAACATAAAATAAAATACGGCTTTTCCAGTACTGCCGACGGTTTAAAATTCTGGCGATAAATCCCGACCGCACTTTCCAACATTCGTGGCGCAAAATGGGCGGCAAATACATACGGCAAGCCCAATTCCGCCGCCAAATACGCACTTTCGGTGCTTGATCCCAAAATATACAACGGCACATGCGTATCAACGCCGGGATAGGCTTTAACAAATCCCTGCCGGCGGCTATCGCCTAAATAACGTTGCAATGCACGCACATCATCAGGAAAAGTTAACGCGGTTTCCATACCACTGCGGCGTAACGCTTGCGCCGTTGCCTGATCGGTTCCCGGTGCTCGCCCCAATCCTAAATCAACCCGATTCGGATATAACGTTTCCAGCGTACCGTACTGCTCCGCCACCATTAACGGACTGTGATTCGGCAACATCACACCGCCGGATCCGATCCGAATATGATCGGAATGCTGCAACAGATGACTAATTAAAATTGAGGTTGCCGAACTGACCAGACCGGGCGTATTGTGGTGTTCCGCCACCCAATAGCGGCAATAACCTAATTTTTCGGTTTGCTGCGCCAATGTCGTCATCGCTTCAATCGCCTGACTATTGTCAAACCCCTGACGTACCGGTGCTAAATTTAACACTGAAACGGCTAATTTTTTACTGTTCATTGTGTATCCTTATCAATCTATCGAAGTCATAAAGATTATACACCTTTATCAACTAATATAAAAAATTGCTCAAAATCACATTTTCCCAAATCCGTTTCTTTATCTTATCCGGTAACCTGTTATGATATGCGCCGTTTATGTTTTCAGATGGAACTGCATTATGTCGAATCTTACTCCGCAAACAAAATCACAACTGATTGAAATCGTGCGTGCCGATGTTGTGCCGGCGCTCGGCTGTACCGAGCCTATTTCATTAGCGTTAGCATCTGCGGTAGCAGCCAAATATCTTGCCGCTACACCGGAGCGGATAGAAGCAAAAGTTTCCCCGAATTTGATGAAAAACGGTTTAGGCGTTGCCGTACCGGGTACCGGTATGGTTGGCTTGCCGATCGCTGCCGCCGTCGGTGCTTTGGGCGGCGATCCCGACGGCAAACTGGAAGTGCTGAAACACATTACGGCAGAACAGATTCAAGCGGCTAAGGAGATGTTGCAAACGAAAAAAGTCAATGTCGGGATTAAAGATACCGAACAAATTCTTTACTCTGAAGCGACCCTATTTCATGCGAATAATTGGGTGAGAGTCTGTATTCAAGATAATCATACCAATGTCATTTCGATTGAAAAAAATGGAGAGTTTCTTTACCAAAATGCACGCCAAGCCTGCACTATCGCCAATGAATATGATGTTTTCTCACATTTAAGTGCCAAAGATCTATTTGATTTCTCAGTGACTGTTGATCTTGAAAAAATCCGCTTTATTCTGGAGGCTGCACAGCTTAATACCGCACTTTCACAGGAAGGCTTAAGCAAAAATTATGGTTTGCATATCGGGCGTACCCTGCAAAAACACGTCGGCAGCGGTTTGATCTCGGACGATCTGCTCAGTCGGGTGCTTATTCAAACGACAGCGGCTTCCGATGCCCGTATGGGGGGCGCTACTCTGCCGGCGATGAGTAATTCCGGCTCCGGTAATCAAGGCATCGCCGCCACCATGCCGGTGGTCGTGGTTGCCGATTATCTGAATGCCGATGAAGAAAAACTGGCCCGTGCACTATTTTTATCCCATTTAATGGCGATTTTTATTCACAGCAAACTGCCGAAGCTGTCCGCACTTTGCGCGGTAACAACCGCCTCCATGGGCAGCTGTGCCGGCATTGCGTGGTTACTGACCGGCAAATTCGAAACCGTCAGCATGGGCATTTGCAGTATGATCGGCGATATCAGCGGTATTATCTGTGACGGCGCCGCCAACAGCTGCGCAATGAAAGTCTCCACCAGCGTGTCAAGTGGCTATAAATCAGTATTGATGGCGCTGGATAACACCCATGTAACCGGCGATGAAGGCATTGTTGAATACGATATTGACGCCACAATCAACAACCTATGCGCAATTGCTTCGCGCAGTATGCAATACACAGACAAACAAGTGATTGAGATTATGGTAAGTAAGCCGAAGCGATAAAGTGCGGTTTAAACAGTATTAAAAAAGAGAGCTTTCGCTCTCTTTTTATTGTTGAATTACAACGCTTCAATACTCGAAGATTGGGCTTTCAGTTTCTCTCTGACGTTGTATTTTCTAAAAGCTGAGCAATCTTTTCTGCTGTTTTTATCTTATTTGCCTGAGCCAGCGACCATACAGATAAAAATATAAAAATTAATCCCAAGGAACCAAAAATAAAAAATTTTATCATAATATTTTTCCCTTCAATAACTACAGATGCCACAAGTATCCCCATAGCAAACAAGAAGAAAAAAATAAAAAGTAACCAATGGAGATAATATTCTATCTTATCGCATTTTGTTATCTTTACATGGAGCTTGGAATTGGAAAAATTAATATATCTAAACGCTCGTTGAATTGTTCTAAATGTTATTTCTCCAGAATATTCCTTATAAAAGGATAACAATGCTTCTCTAAACTTCCTCTCAATATATATTCCTGCAATCAAATTAAAATACTCATTTTCTAATTCTTCTTTAATAAATCTCCTTGTATTTTCAGTTAAGCAATCTGAATCAATAGCCTCTTTAATTTTCCCAATTCTAGATCTTTTTAAATCCTGGAGAAATAATAATATTGATTTCATATTTATCAGTATAAATAGTAAAATAACTATAGGAACTATAATTAAAGGATTATTTCCAGAAACTTCCTTTATTAGATCAATCAATGAAACTAGCATAAGCACGCCCATAAAAAAGGCCGATATATACCGACCTTTTAGTTATAAATTACAACGCTTCAATACTTGAATATTGGGCTTTCAATTTTTCGACCCCGTCTTGGTATTCCGCCATTTTGGCACGTTCTTTTTCAATTACCGCCGCCGGTGCTTTGGCGACAAAACCTTGGTTGGATAATTTATTTTCAATCCGCGCCACTTCACCTTGAAAGCGTTCGATCTCTTTATTCAAGCGTGCCAGTTCAGCGGTTTTATCAATAAAGCCTGCCATCGGCACCAACAGCTCACCGCTGCCGATTAACTTAGCAACCGATAACGGTGCTGCTTCGCCTTGCGCCAACAATTGTACTGAATCCAGTTTTGCCATAGTTTGCAATAAAGTGCGGTTTTTCGCCAAACATGCCGATTCCGATTCGCTTAAATTACGCAGCAATAGCTCCAAGCCTTTACTTGGCGGAATATTTTTCTCGGCACGAATATTGCGCACATTCACAATAATCTCTTTCAGCCATTCAATTTCAGAAAGTGCGGTTTTATCCTCCAATGCGCCGTCATATTGTGGGAACGGCTGCAACATAATCGTATCACCATTCACGCCGACCAAACCTTTAGCACGCTGCCAAATTTCTTCGGTAATAAACGGAATAATCGGATGTGCCAAACGCAGCAGACTTTCCAACACGGTTAATAGCGTATGACGAGTACCGCGCTGTTGCGCTTCACTGCCGCTGTTAAATACCGGTTTGGTCAGCTCCAAATACCAATCGCAGAACTGGTTCCAAGTAAATTCATACAAAATATTTGCCGCCAAATCAAAACGATAGCTGTCCAATGCCTGACGGAAAGTCTGCACGGTATTATTGTATTCTGCTAAAATCCAGCGATCTGCCAATGACAGTTCTTTTTCGCCGTTCTCAAAACCGCAATCTTTGCCTTCGGCATTCATCAACACAAAACGGCTGGCGTTCCATAATTTATTACAGAAATTACGATAACCGTCCAAACGGTTCATATCCCAATTGATATCACGTCCGGTCGATGCCAGTGCCGCCAAGGTAAAGCGTAAGGCATCGGTACCGTGTGCATTAATGCCGTTTGGAAACGCTTTGCGAGTGGCTTTTTCGATTTTCTCCGCCAGTTGCGGCTGCATCATATTGCCGGTACGTTTTTCGACCAATGCTTCCAAATCAATGCCGTCAATCATATCCAGCGGATCGATTACGTTGCCTTTGGATTTCGACATTTTTTGTCCGTTATCATCACGGATCAAGCCGGTGACATACACGGTTTTGAACGGCACTTGCGGTTTACCGTCTTTATCTTTGATAAAGTGCATGGTGAACATAATCATGCGCGCCACCCAGAAGAAGATAATATCGAATCCGGTGATCAGCACGTTGGTCGGGTGAAACATCTCCAAATCCGCTGTCTGTCTTGGCCAACCTAAGGTCGAAAACGTCCATAAACCGGATGAAAACCAAGTATCCAGCACATCTTCATCCTGACGTAACGCCATATTCGCCGCCAGATTGTGTTTCGACCGCACTTCGGCTTCGTCACGCGCCACATACACATTGCCGTTTTCATCGTACCATGCCGGAATACGGTGTCCCCACCATAACTGACGGGAAATACACCAATCCTGAATATCGCGCATCCATGAAAAATACAGGTTTTCATATTGTTTCGGCACAAACTGGATTTCGCCGTCTTCCACCGCCTTAATGGCGGTTTTTGCCAGCGGCGCAACACTGACATACCATTGATCGGTCAACATCGGTTCAATCGGTACGCCGCCGCGATCGCCATACGGCACTTTCAGATCATGCGGTTTAATTTGATCCAGCAAGCCCAATTCTTCAAATTCGGCAACCAATTGTTTACGCGCTGCAAAGCGCTCCAAGCCACGATAGTTTTGCGGAATAACTGCTTGATAATCCGTATTTACCTTGCCGTCACTGTTCAGCACTTCCGCCTGTTCACGAATATCGGCATTCAACGTCAACACATTGACCATCGGCAAATGGTGGCGTTTGCCGACTTCATAGTCGTTAAAATCATGAGCCGGCGTAATTTTTACCACGCCGGTGCCAAATTCACGATCGACATAATCGTCCGCCACAATCGGAATTTCACGGTTTGCCAACGGCAATAACACCGTTTTGCCGATTAACGATTGATAGCGTTCGTCTTCAGGGTGAACCGCCACCGCCGTATCGCCCAACACGGTTTCCGGACGGGTTGTCGCCACCACCAAATAATCCAGCCCGTCTGCGGTTTTCGCCCCGTTTGCCAACGGATAACGGAAATGCCACAAGCTGCCTTTAGATTCACGGTTTTCCACTTCTAAATCAGAAATAGCCGTGTGTAGCTTCGGATCCCAGTTCACCAAGCGTTTACCACGGTAGATCAGTCCCTGTTCATGTAAACGGACAAATACTTCTTTGACCGCATCGGACAAGCCTTCATCCATAGTGAAACGTTCCCGTTCCCAATCCACCGAATTCCCGATACGGCGCATTTGCTGGCTGATCGTGCCGCCGGATTCCGCTTTCCACTGCCAAATACGGTCAATAAAGGTTTCACGGCTAAAATCATGCCGATTTTTTCCTTCTTCGGCTGCAATCTTCCGTTCCACTACCATTTGCGTGGCAATACCTGCATGGTCGGTTCCTGCTTGCCATAAAGTATTATCGCCCTGCATACGGTGATAACGAATCAAAGTATCCATTAAGGTTTGTTGAAATGCGTGTCCCATATGCAAACTGCCGGTCACATTCGGCGGTGGAATAGCAATGCTGTAACTCGGGCTTGAGCGATCTTCCGACGGTTTAAAATAACCGTTTTGTTCCCAGTTTTGATACAAACGCTGTTCGATATTCTGTGGCTGATAAGTCGTTTCCATAGTGTTTTTGCTAGTCTCTTTGTCTTGTATAAAGTCGAATAGTAACGTGCGGTTATGCTGCCGACCGCACTTTAGTGAAAAATATTGCGTATTCGGGTTAAACCTGTAGGGTGCTTAATTCAAAGCCCAATTGGCGGTATTGTTTATAGCGTTCTCTCGCCTGCGCCTTCTGCCGTTCTTCCGCCGGTACAAAGTCAATCACCTGATTGAAGCTGTTGGCAAAATCCGGCACCGCACTTTGTAACGAAATCAGCAAATCCCGGCGCTGACTGTTGCGCTTGCCAAGCCAACAAATTTCAATCGGGGTGGCATATGTCGTGATCTCGCCCGATAAATTATGCGGCACAAACTGCTCGGCATCACGCTGCCACAGCGCTTCGTCCAGCAATAGTGCCTGCTGCTCCGTTTCACAGGCAATCAGCACCCGTTTACCCGCCCGCCAAGCGTCTGCCGCCAGTTCGCACGCCTGCCATTCCGACATCGAAAGCGCAACCGTCCCTGCCTGCTGCGAAGCCTGAGTGTGCTGTAAAATGTAAAACTGCGCCAGTTTTGCCATAAAATTCCGCCCGCATTCCCTTAGATAAAATAAGTCCGATCCAAATCGATTGATTTTAACGAAAAAGCGGCTTGAGATAAAGCAAAAGTGCGGTTTGCCTTGATCCGAACAAACAAAAAAGCCCCGATTAAAAATCGGGGCTTGAGGATTATATTTATCAGTGGTGCCTAGGGCCGGACTCGAACCGGCACACCCGAAGGCGGTTGATTTTGAATCAACTGCGTCTACCAATTTCGCCACCCAGGCAACGCTGATAAACATAATCGCTGTCAGTGGTGCGCATTATACGGTTATCAGCATAAGTTGCAAGTGCAAAATTTAAAATATTCATTCGTTCGCTTCAATTTTAGACAACTTGTTTGTTTCTTACCACATACCGCACTTTTTATAACCAAATCATGATTAAAGTGCGGTTTGAGATACGTTGAAAATCAGCCCTGTTTACGTTTCAGCAACCACCAGGTCAATGCCAAAAACAGCAAGCTTGGTAATATTGCCCCGATAATCGGCTGAATATTAAACACCACGGTTACTCGTCCGAATGTTTCGTTGATCACATAGAATGCAAAGCCGAAAACAATACCGGTTACGATCCGTGCGCCGGTGGTTACGCTGCGTAATGGGCCGAAAATAAACGATAATGCCAACAACATCATCACGGCAACGGAAAGCGGCTGCATCAGTTTACGCCAATACAGCAATTCAAATTGCTTTGAGTCTTGCCCGCTCTCTTTCAAAAACGTCGCATAGTTGTTCAATCCGCTAATGGATAATGACGTGGCTTTCAGGCTGACACTTAACAATTTGTCCGGGGTGAGGCTGGATTGCCACGCCTGATTAAGGTAGTTTCGATTTTGGATATTGTCTCCTTCAATCACCGTTTCGCTCAATTGGTTAAACACCCAGCTGCCGTCTTGTTGACGATAAGTTGCCTGATTGCCGTGCTGCATGGTTTTGAGCTTACGTTCACTGTCAAATTGGTAGATGTAGATATTATTCAGTGTATTTTCATCATTCATATTCTGAATATAAACAAAATTATTACCGTCGCGCGCCCAAATGCCGTTTTGCACCGAAAGCAGCGAGCCGCCGGAAATCGCCTGTGAACGCATATTTCTGGCAAACTGTTCGGTTTGCGGAATACCCCATTCGCCCAACAGCATAATCACCAAAATCAACGGAATGGCGGTTTTAATCACCGACAGACCGATTTTCAAGCGCGAAAAACCGGATGACTGCATGACCACCAGTTCGCTGCTGGCCGCCAACGCCCCCAGTCCGATTAAAGCGCCCAATAATGCCGCCATCGGGAAAAACGTTTCAATATCACGCGGCATGGTCAGCAAGGTATAATATACCGCCTGTAAGCTGTCGTAACCGCCCTTGCCGACATCTCGGAACTGTTCGACAAATTTGATAATTGCGGACAACCCGACCAACATTAATAATGTCATCAGAATCGTACCGAAGATCGTCCGCCCGATATAGCGGTCCAATACACCAAACATACTTAATCCTCCAACGCTGAATTCGGGGCAAAGAAGTGACGGACTTTATATATAAATGCACTGTTCCAACTGTTTAACATTATCGCAATCAGTAAAAAGGCGAGATGTACCAACGGAATAAACAACGCAGCGTCCAGTTTGCCGCCGGTGCCGGCGGATTTGAGTGAACTCAACAACAGGAAATAGATCAGATACAGCAGCAATGCCGGCAGCATTTTGGCAAAGCGTCCCTGACGCGGATTGACTTTGCTCAGCGGTACCGCCAGCAGCGCCATCAACGGCACCGCCAATACCAACGATATGCGCCACCACAATTCCGCTCTCGCCTCAGCCGAATCGTCCGCCAATAATTGACCGACGTTGAGCCGCTCGATTTTATCACTTGCAGAATCTACCGAGGTAAAGGCCAAATAAGCTTGATAATCGTTAAAATGGGTAATTTTGAAATCCGGCAAAATTGCACTGCCTTCATACCGTTCGCTGTTATCCAGCTTTAAAATCTGATCACCGTTTGGCAACGCATCCAGATGACCTTTTTCAGCCACCAGAACCGACGGTTTGATATTGCCGCGTTCACGCATTTGGAACAGATAGATATTTTCAAGCGTATTTTCGTCCACCCGATCGATAAACAGGACAAAATTGCCGTCGCTATTGCTGATAAACTGCCCCGCACTCAATGCCGACAAGGTCGGATTGGCTTTTGCCTGCTCCAATAACTTGACTTGTTTTTCAACCGCCCACGGCGACAGCCAAAAGGCATTATATGCCGCCAATGCGGCGGTTAACAGCGACAGCAGCAACGCCACCCGCATTAAAATCCGTTGTCCGACACCACAGGCGCGCATCACCGTAATTTCGCTGTCGGCATACAGCCTGCCGAGCGTCATTAAAATCGCAATAAACAGACACAACGGCAACATCAATTGCGCCATCGTCGGCATCCCCAATCCGAGTAACGAAAAAACCAAATCAGACGGCACATTGCCGTTCACGGCGGAACCGAGTACACGCACCAATTGTTGGGCAAAGAAAATCAACAGCAGGATAAACAGAATGGCGATCTGGCTTTTGAAAATTTCTTTGGTTAAATATTTAAGTAAGATCACTGTCGGCCCTTTTGGATTGTTTGATAAAACGGATTACGGTTAAGACAACGAAAAACGGCAACTATGCGCCAAACCGAGACTTTTTTATCAATTCAATTTCATTCGTTGCGATAAATCGTATAATGATACCCTTATTTTTATCATCACAACAATAAAAATTATCAGGAGAACCGTATGCAATTCACCTTTACTCACAACGCACCGGAAAAACAAGTCGGCGATTGTCTGATCGTCGCCGTCTATGAAAACAGACAACTCGGTACCATTGCCCGACAATTGAACGATGCCGCCAACGATTATATCCGCCAGCTGCTCGGCAATGGTGATTTGGAAGGCAAAACCGGACAAACGTTAATGCTGCACAATGTGCCGAATATCACTGCAAAACGGATTTTACTGGTCGGCTGCGGTAAGCCGGAAGCGTTAAACGAACGTCGATATCAAACCCTGATCAGCAAAGCCTTTGCCGCTGTCGGCGGCAGCAACAGTCAAAGTGCGGTCTGCTTTTTAACCGAACTCGACGTTGCCCAACGCGGAACTTATTGGAAAGTGCGGTTTGCACTGGAAACGTTACAACGGGATCGCTATCAATTCGAGCAATTCAAAACTAAAAAATCCGACACCCGTCATACGTTGGAACAGCTTGCTTTTTATGCCGAACAATCCGATGAAAGTAAAGTCTGCCAAGCTATTCAGCACGCAAGCGCGGTTGCCGCCGGTGTCAAAGCCGCAAAAGATGTAGCGAATTGCCCGCCGAATGTGTGTAATCCGGCATATTTGGCGGAATTGGCAACAGCACTGGCAACGGAATCCGATCTTATCCATACCACCATTATTGACGAAGCGGATATGGCGCAATTAAACATGAATGCCTATTTAGCGGTTTCGCGCGGTTCGCAAAATCCGGCATTTATGTCGCTGATCAACTATAAAAACCACCCCGATCCGACTGCCAAACCGATTGTACTGGTCGGCAAAGGCTTAACCTTTGATGCCGGCGGTATTTCACTGAAACCGGCAGCGGAAATGGATGAAATGAAATACGATATGGGCGGTGCCGCCGCAGTTTACGGCGTGATGAAAGCGGTTGCCGAATTAAAATTACCGTTGAATATCGTTGCGGTGTTGGCCGGCTGCGAAAATCTGCCGGACGGCAACGCCTACCGACCGGGCGATATTTTAACCACCATGAACGGGTTAACGGTTGAAGTATTGAATACCGATGCCGAAGGGCGGCTGGTGTTGTGCGATGCATTAACGTATGTTGAACGTTTTGAACCGGAGGTAGTGATTGATGTGGCGACACTGACCGGGGCTTGTGTGGTTGCGTTGGGGCAACACAATAGTGGTTTGGTTTCTCCTGATGACGAACTTGCGCAACAGCTGGAAAAAGCCGCTGAACAAGCGCAAGATAAGGCATGGCGCTTACCGCTAAGTGAAGAATATCAGGAACAACTGAAATCAAACTTCGCTGATCTTGCCAATATCGGAGGGCGTTGGGGCGGTGCAATTACCGCAGCCGCATTTTTATCCAATTTCACTCAAAAATATGCTTGGGCGCATTTGGATATTGCCGGCACAGCTTGGAAAAGCGGTGCTGAAAAAGGCGCTACCGGCCGGCCGGTTTCATTGTTAGTGCAATATTTGTTGAATAAGGCAACCGTTTAATTTGCTTTAAAACGGCTTATATAAACCAAAGTGCGGTATTGATATAACCGCACTTTTTGTTTTATAGCCCGAATTGTAGCCGATAGCGGTATTGTCGCTGCGTCAATTGATACGCCGTATGTACGCTCGGCGTCCAAGAATCGTCTCCGCCCACGCCCATATGGAAACCGTCAAGACGCAGGTAAACACAGGGGTCGGCAACCAAATCGCAAGTATGGCGCGCCGCCGCCAGATTTTGCTGACTAAAACGGCTGACGGCAAAATGGAAATGCCCCGTCACCTTCAAACCGGCAAAATTCAACTCCCGAACATCACAACGCAGCCCGTTTTCACTCGGAAAAATATAGTTGGTATGCATGTCAAACTGGCTTAAATCATACTGCCCGATATGTGCCGATTCTTTGCGATCAGGGTAATTTTCATGCGGCCCGCGCCCGAACCATTTCACTCGGCTGTCACTATTGACTAATGCCAATTCAACGCCTACTCGCGGCAAAGACGGCAAACCGTCTGCAACATCAATTTGAATATCCAAATTCAGTTTGTCTTGTGTAATGCGGAAGATCCACTGGCTTTTTAATAATAAATTTTCTTGATAGTAATAACCGTGGATCGCACGAATTTGCAGGCAATCACTTAGCGTTTCCAAGCGAAAATCTAAGCATTTCTCCTCTAACGTCCACAATCCCGATGTTTTCCAACGGCTGATCCACGCATTCGGCTCGACATAGTGCGCTTCGCTAGTACCGATATCATTATCCAATGGCGCACGATAAAAATTATTGCGTAACGGTTGCGCCAATTGTTCCTGATCTTGTTTTTTCCAACTCTGCAGCAGTCCGCTTTGTTTATCAAATGTTAAGGTAAAACCCTCACCTTGCAACCAATACTGATCCGCACTTTCAGTGATCAACGGCAATGCCAGTTGTTGTTCTTGTACCAAGTGCGGTTCACTTAATGCAATAACATCAGGCAATACAAATTGCTCTTTGGCTAAACTGAAACCGTTGTCCGCCCATGACTGCGTTTGATTTAAAATTACTTCTACATCAATCAGATACAAGGTTTCCGGCAATAAATGAATATCCAGCGGAATCAAGATTGTCTGACTGCCCTGCGGCGGCAAATTTAATCCGCTATAATTAAAACGAATAGGAAAGCCGTTAGCACTAAGTTTCCAGTGCAAAAAACAGTCTTTGATTGTTTTAAACAGGTATTCGCTGGTTACGGTTAGCGCATAACCTTGCGTCACTTTTTCTAAGCTAAATTGGAAAAATTGCTGTGCTTTTTTCACTTCATGCATTGCCGGATGCAAAGTGCGGTCAGGAAATAACAAACCGTTAATACAGAACTGGCGATCATTAATTTTATCGTCAAAATCGCCGCCATATGCCCAGTAAGGATTGCCGTCTTCATCATATTTCGTCAGCCCCTGATCGACCCAATCCCAGATAAAACCGCCCTGCAAACGGGGGTATTGCCGAAATGCCTGCCAATATTGGCTAAAATTGCCCAAACTGTTGCCCATGGCATGAGCATATTCACACAAAATTAACGGCCGCTGTTCACCGGGCATCGAAATCGCTTTTTTGATCGCCCATTTGTTGACAGCCGCCGCAGGGAAATATTGATCCTGCTCGACCCGTGAATACATCGGGCAGAGAATGTCGGTTGCCGCCGTATCGGCGCCACCACCTTCATATTGCACCGGACGGCTCGGATCACGCTGTTTCAACCACTGATACATCGCATGATGATTATTGCCGATGCCCGATTCATTGCCGAGCGACCAGATAATGATACTGGCGTGATTTTTGTCCCGCTCTACCATGCGGACAACCCGTTCCAGATACGCATTCAACCAATCGGGATCATCTGAAAGCGTGCGCATCGGCGATTGACCGTGCGTTTCCAGATTGGTTTCGTCCACCACATACAAACCGTACTGATCGCACAGTTCGTACCACAGCGGGTGATTCGGGTAATGCGCACAACGCACGGCGTTAAAATTATGCTGTTTGAGCAGGATAATATCTTGCAACATGTCTTCGCGCGTCAGCGCCTGACCGCGTTCAGGGTGGTGTTCATGTCGGTTTACGCCGCGAATCAGTAAGGGCTTACCGTTCAGCAACAATTGCCCCTGCTTGATTTCCACCTTGCGGAAACCGACATCATAAGCCTCGCAATCCAGCAAATTGTTTTGTTGATCAAGCAAGCTGACCACACAGCGGTACAAGTGCGGTATTTCCGCCGACCACGGTTGAATTTGTGCAACATAAAGCTGTTGGCGGACACGATCGCGATAGCGCCCTTTTTCATCGATTGCCGCTTGCCGGCTGACGGTGTCGGTTGTCTCCAGCAAACAGGTTTCACCGTCAAACAGCTGTAACCGCACTTTTGCCGTATCATCATCTCGGTTTAATCGGGTTTGTACCGTTAAACAGCCATTTTGGTAGATCGGATCCAAATCGGCACACAGATCGACATCGGCAATATGCAAGTGCGGTTTGCCGAGCAAGGTAACATCACGGAAAATACCGCTCAGCCACCACATATCCTGATCTTCCAAATAAGATCCGTCGCTCCAGCGCAATACCATCACAGCCAGCTGGTTTTCCCCCGACCGCACCCATTGACTGAGATCAAATTCCGCCGCCACCCGACTATCTTGCGCATAGCCGACCCAACGCCCGTTACACCACAGATGAAAGGCACTGCCGACACCGTCAAAATTGATCCGCACTTGCCGCTCTTGCCACCCTTCAGGCAGCACAAAAGCAGTGCGGTAACAAGCGGTCGGGTTTAGTTCAGGAACATAAGGCGGATTATTCGGAAACGGATATTGAATATTGGTGTAAATCGGCTTATCAAAACCTTGCAATTGCCAATTTGACGGCACGCCGACCGTTGCCCAATCTTCCCCCTTAAAGTGCGGTTGTATAAAGGCTTCCGGCACCGCCTCGGGCTTCTCAAACAGCTGAAATTGCCAGTCGCCGTTTAACGGGCGACGAAAAGGTGATTCGGATTTGGCGACCGCACTTTGCACATCGGCGTAAGCATTTAACGGCGAATGGGCAGACATTCTGGATAACGAGGAGGTTACCCGCTGATTTTCCCACTCCCTTGCATTTATAATCTCATTAAATTGACGCATACCACGTTCTCTTATTCAAAAATCAAAATTCAAAGGCAACGAATGATTCGTTGCCTTTTAAATAAACCGAGTTAAATCAAGCGTCTTTGGCTTTCAACAAACCGGAAGCACCTTTGGAATAGTCTTTCGGCGGTGCTTTTTCTTCTATGCCTTCATCGTCGACCAACACCTCAAGTGCGGTTTCCGTTTGCGACCGCTCCAACAATGCGCCGGCGTCAAACATGCCTTTGGCGGTATCCTCCGGCAGTAAGTCCGCCGAACTTTTTGCCAAATGTTTATACAAGCGCTGATAATCTTGTGCCAACGATTTCAGCAAATCCGCACTTTCTGCGAAATGCTCCTCGATTTTGACCTTTTGCTGTTCGACTTCGGTTTTCACCTGTTTTAATTCCGACTCGGTTTTTAACTGCTTGCGCACATTACCGTTGGTCATTTTGATTACGATATAAGCCAAGATAAAACCGATAACAGCCCCGATAATCCCTACAGCCCACACATTCTGTAACAGCTCGGTATTCATTCATTTCTCCTTAACGTAAAATACAATCCCAGATAACCATTTAAAATTATAAACATTTTTTTCAAAAAACTAACTGCTAAATGTCATTTTTTGCAACTTTGCTCACAAATTTATTGCCGATCGGTTACGCATTTCTCACTCTTTTTCTAAATTGGTTGGGCGTGCATTGATTCAGCATAAAAAACTGTTTAGAAAAATAACTCAAATGGTTGAAACCGCAGCGTAAGGCGATCTCGGTGATGCTCAACGACGTATTCGACAACAGGGCTTGACTGACTTCAATCCGATAGGCGTTTAAAAATAACATCGGACTCTGCCCGGCATATTTTTTAAACAATTTACAGCAGCGACTACGGCAGATATACGCTGATTCGGCAATGTTTTCCAGCCTTATCGGGTGCATGTAGTTCTGATGAATGAACATTGTCATTTTTTTCTGTAATATTACCTCTTCCGGCTCGGTCAGATTGTCTTCCAAATCCTCCTTCACCAAATCAAACCACTGATTCCATAAATAATATGCCGCCGCCACACATAACATATCGGTTTCAATATTTAAATTTTTTGCCGTTAAATAAAGCTCGCCTAATTTTTCAATTTGCTGCAAAATTTCGGCCTGACAAGATTGCTGCGATGATAAATAATTGGCCTCCAGTGCTTTATTATGAATAATCGGCGCTACAAACTTTTGATATAACCTTGTTTCAATCCCAAAAATAACAGGATTAATTAAGACGCAAATAAAATCGCAATCTTGTCCTGACGACGAAAAACCATAATGCATGGCTTTTGCATTGACGATTATTCCATCTCCTTTTTTTAAAATAAATGTTTTGCCGTTAACATAATAGCACATTTCACCCTTAAGTATTTTCACTAGCTCTATATCATCATGCCAATGGCACAACGCGCGCATCTCATTAAAATCCGATAATTTATTGCATTGAATTCCAATCCGTACATAGGGAAGATAAGATTGAATAATTTCAGCAGAGTCACTCATCAATTTCAACGTAATTTTCATGATTAGCCCCTAAAAATACGATTATGATAAAAAATAGCGAAGATTGTGTTAGAAATGACCAAATCACACCTGATACTATCATATTGATTTATTTTTTAACAATAATGGAATAGTCAACATGAACGTTAAATATCAAGATGAAACCGATTGCGAATGCCTGCCGATTGCTGAAATCGGAATATTTGGCGCAAGGATAACAAAATTCAGACTGACGTTTAAATCCCCGCTATCCGACAGTTTTACATTCGGAAAAGAAAGTATAACCCTCTATTTAACCAGTGAAAATACTGATCATAACCGGATTCGGATTCCAATTGCATTTTGTGAAAGACGCTCTTCATCGCAATTTATCCTGTTTATTGCGCAAAACATTGATAATGTGAGCACAAAACTTTTGAAGTTTGATAAAGAAAACCTCTGCCAAATACAATGTAAACCGCACTTTTCATTGAAATTCAATACACCTATTAGAAACATTGAACATAAGGTGATGAGAAATTGTCACTTCCTAGCGGTCAAATGCCTTGAAACAGACAAATTCGCCGATAATATATTTAAAGATATCCGTTATTGTTTATATTCACCTGAAAAACAAGGTAAAAACCCATTAATCCTCTTTCTACACGGTGCGGGAGAAGGCGGTTTAAGCCAAAACCATCTTTTAGCTGATCGAAGTGTGGCAACATTTGTTGATCCCGATATTCAACATTATTTTGATTACCCATATATTTTAGCACCTCAATGCCCGGATTTTTGGTTAGACACGTTTACGTTAGCCGGAAAAACATATTACGGTAGTCGGGATTACACCGAAACAATTTTCCAGTTAGTGCGAAAAATTATTCGGGAAAATAAATGGATAGACGTAAATCGAGTGTATGTTATCGGTGCATCAATGGGGGGATATCAAGCCTTACGATTATTATCATACGCACCGGATATCTTTGCGGCCGGCATTATTGCCTGTCCCGCAAAAATCCCTTCCGATAATCAATTGGAACCACTCAAAAAAATCCCACTATGGTTATTACACAGTCGACATGATCAAATTGTGCCGGTTCAGCACACCGATTATATCGTGAAATATTTAAAAGATAGCCGCCGTATACAAGTCACTTATTATGCCGACATCCATATTCAAGCTATAACGCTTGATCCGCATTGTGTCTTTTTAGCACTTTATGAAAATAGCCCCGACTTCGAAGGAATATCCCTTTTTCATTGGCTAACCCAACAAAGGAGAACGTTATGAACGAAAGAACAAACAGTTTAAGTGCGGTTATTTATATTTCAATTATCGCAGCATTAGGCGGCTTTCTGTTTGGTTTTGACACCGCTGTCATCAGTGGTACGGTCGACTCTATCCGCAGCGAAGAATTTGGTTTCGGATTGACATCAAACGAACTCGGCTTTGCCGTTGCTTCCGTTCTCATCGGATCCGCCATAGGCGCATGGTATGCCGGACTTGCGGCAATGCGCTTCGGTCGGGTTAAAGTCATGTTGGTGGCCGCTATGATGTTTTCTGTTTCGTCAATCGGCTCGGCACTCGCCATTGGATTGTGGGATTTCTCTTTCTGGCGTTTAATCGGCGGAGTCGGTGTGGGTATCGCCGCCGTCATTGCACCGGCCTATATTGCTGAAATTTCCCCGACGCATTTACGCGGGCGTTTAGGCAGTTTGCAACAACTGGCAATTGCGATCGGTTTGCTGGTTTCTTTCATTTCCAACTACCTTATGGCCAACCTGGCAGGGTCACCAAACTCCCCGTTATGGGGCGGATTATCGGCATGGCGGTGGATGTTGCTGGTGGAGATTTTCCCCGCCGCACTTTATGGCCTGACGGCATTAAAACTTCCCGAATCGCCACGTTATCTCGTCAGTAAAAATAAACTTGAAGAAGCAAAGCAGGTTTTAATCAAATACAGCGGAGAACAGGCACCCGATGCGAAAATTCTCAGTATCCGACACAGCTTGGGCAATTTAGATGAAATGATTTCGATTAAAAATGTATTATCATCCAAAACGCTCTTTATTCCGGTTGTTTGGATTGGAGTTTGCTTCGCTTTCGTCGCCCAATTTACCGGCATTAATATTATTCTGTATTATGCTTCGTCACTTTGGAGCGCCGTCGGTTTTTCACAATCATTATCCTTTGCCGTTCCCATCGGCACAACACTTATCGGCGTATTGATGACCATCATCGGCATGTTGTATATCGACAAAATCGGACGGCGTAAACTCCTGCTCATCGGTTCAATCGGCATGGGCGTTTCTCTTTGGATCACCGGTTTTATCTTTATGAGCGCAAATCAAGGCGAAAACGGCTTAGAACTCGCCCCGCTGTTATCTTGGGGCGCACTTATCAGCGCACATATTTTTTATATCTTCTTCTGCTGCACTTGGGGGCCGGCAATATGGGTTGTGCTGGGTGAAATCTTTCCGAATCGAATTCGCACCACCGGATTGGGAATCGCAATTTGCGCAAACTGGATCGGCAACGTGATCGTAACATGGACTTTTCCGCCGATGTTACAATTCTTCGGGCTTGCCCCGACCTATCTTTTCTACGGTGTTTGCTGCATAGGTTCGTATTTTATGGTCAAGCGCTTAATTCCGGAAACCGGCAATCGGGAACTGGAGGAGGTCAATATTCACACAAAATCATAATTCAAAAATAATCCGCCTTTTAGCTTAAATTACCGGCTAAAAGGTTTTCTTTTAAAATCATTTCACGTATAATCTTGCGACCCTGTATTTTACTTTGGTTTTCCCGCCAAGTAAGTTTATTGAGTTCTCACTCGAAGGGGTGCAGCAAGTCAATTATAGGTGTGCTTGAATTTGTCAGGCACAGGGTTTAAAAATTTTTATATTGGTAATCATTTAATGAAAACTTTTGTAGCAAAACCGGAAACTGTAAAACGTGACTGGTATGTAGTTGATGCGACCGGCAAAACATTAGGTCGTCTGGCTACTGAAATCGCAAGTCGCTTACGTGGCAAACACAAAGCCGAGTATACTCCGCACGTAGATACCGGTGATTACATCATCGTGATTAACGCAGAAAAAGTTGCCGTAACCGGTAACAAACAAAGCGATAAAATCTACTACTGGCACACAGGCCACATCGGTGGAATCAAGCAAGCGACTTTTAAAGAGATGATCGAACGTCGTCCTGAAAGCGTGATTGAGATTGCGGTTAAAGGCATGTTACCTAAAGGTCCTTTGGGTCGTGCAATGTATCGCAAATTGAAAGTGTATGCCGGTGCTGAACACAGCCACACTGCGCAACAACCACAAGTATTAGACATTTAATCACGGGATCAAGATTATGGCAGAGAATCAAAACTACGGCACAGGCCGCCGCAAAAGCTCTTCAGCCCGTGTATTTATCAAACCGGGTACTGGTAAAATCACTATCAATCAACGTGAAATCGACGTTTATTTCGGTCGCGAAACATCTCGCATGATCGTACGTCAACCGTTGGAATTGGTTGAATTAACCGAAAAACTGGATCTGTACATCACTGTTAAAGGTGGCGGTATCTCCGGTCAAGCAGGTGCGATCCGTCACGGTATCACACGCGCATTGATGGAATACGATGAAACTTTACGCCCTGCATTGCGTGCAGCCGGCTTCGTCACTCGTGACGCCCGTCGTGTTGAACGTAAAAAAGTGGGTCTACGCAAAGCACGCCGTCGTCCGCAATTCAGCAAGCGTTAATTTTCAAATTTTACCAAACAGTATTTATATTGCTGGATATACAAGCCGATTGGAAAACAATCGGCTTTTTTGTATCTGTTTCCAATTCTTACGCAAGAAAAAAGTGCGGTTAACACGCTTAACCGCACTTCAATGTTCACGTTAACATATTATTACGCCAACGCTTTCAACTGAGCAATTGACGGTGCGTAATAATAACTTCCACTGACCGCTTTCGTGAAACCGAGTAAACGGTCGGTTTTGCCGTCAACCTCACCGAACATACTGCGCAATTGTTGCTCAATATTGTGTAAACGAGCACAGTAACAGATAAAATACAGTCCGTGCGCTCCGCTGACTTTGCCGTACGGCAAACTTTGACGCACCATTTTCAGACCAACACCGTCTTCTTTCAAATCCACCCGCCCGACATGAGACGTATCCGGCACATCGTCCAATTCAACGCTGTCGACTTTGGTTCTGCCGATAACACTTTCCTGTTTCGCTACGCTGAGTTTTTGCCATTTATCCAATTGATGCTCATAACATTGCGTGAAAACATAACTTCCGCCTTGGTCTTCCCCGTCGGCAATCAACGCAATCTGCGAACGATCTTCCACGCCTTGCGGATTTTCCGTACCATCGATAAAACCGGTCAAATCACGCTCTTCCACCCAACGGAAACCTTGCGTTTCATCTTCAACACGGATTGCCGCACCAAATAGCTGCATTGCCGCCTGCCCCGCTGAAAAACAAACGTCCTGCCGTAACGACTGGATATGAATCAGCATATCTCTTTGCGTTGCCGGCGCAGTTAAATTGCCTTTCCCTAGTGTGGTGAACGGTTTGAGTTCAACCGCACTTTGAGAAGACCCAAACTGCCGCCAAATGCGGTCGCCAAATGCAATCGTGGCGCCCAATGCCGCATCGGGATAGGTTTGCCGTAATGTTTTTAATGCTTCAAGAAATGGAACGCAAGCCTGCTTAACGGCAGCCGGATCCACAATTGCAGCCTCCAGAAAAATAGCGGCGCGGCAATGCTCCAATAAAATTCCACTCTGCGCAGAGGCAGAAAGTGCTGACATAAATTACTCCTGTTTTCATTATTATTAATACTACGTTGCAACGCTGCTCACAGCACTGTAATCAGCGCATTCGATTCCGTTTGTTTTTCCGATAATCGTCCGATGTTAAACCATTCCACCCCGTTTTTTTCCGCCAAGGCTTTCACGTCGGCTACGGCTTCCGGCTTGACGGCAATCAACAAGCCGCCGGAGGTTTGCGGATCACACAGTACGGCTTTCTGCATTTCATTCATCGGGCTGATCAAATGCCCGTAACTGTCAAAATTCCGCTTATTTCCGCCCGGAATGCAGCCCTTTTCAATGTAATACTCAACACCGTCAAGCAACCGCACTTGGTTAAATTCGATCTCGGCCTGCACGCCTGAGCCTTGGCAGATTTCCGCTAAATGCCCCAATAAGCCGAATCCGGTAACATCGGTCATCGCCGTAATGCCGTCAATGTCGGCGAACTGTGTACCGATGTTGTTTAATTGGCACATCACTTCCGCCGCCAGATTTTTATGTTCCGTCTTCAGCTTGTTTTTCTTCTCGGCGGTGGTCAAGATGCCGATACCGAGCGGTTTGGTCAGATAGAGTTCACAACCGGCTTCGGCCGCATTGTTTTTCTTCAGTTTTTTGGTATTAATGACACCGGTTACCGCTAAACCGAAGATCGGTTCGGGAGCATCAATCGAATGCCCGCCCGCCAGTGAAATCCCTGCCGCCTGACAAGCGGCACGCCCCCCCTCCACAATCCGTTGCGCCACTTCCGGCGGCAATTTGCTGATCGGGAAACCTAAAATCGCAATCGCCATAATCGGTTTGCCGCCCATGGCATAAATATCGCTGATGGCATTGGTGGCGGCAATTTTTCCGAATGTAAACGCATCATCGACAATCGGCATAAAAAAATCGGTCGTGCTGATAATGCCGACACCGTGACCAATGTCATATACCGCAGCATCGTCCCGGCTTTCATTGCCGACCAACAGATGCGGATCAAGAAACTTTTCCATTTCGGTATGCAGAATTTTATCCAATACCTTCGGCGAAATTTTGCAGCCGCAGCCGGCACCGTGGCTGTATTGGGTCAAACGAATCACATCGCTGACCACATGATGAAAACGCTCAACGGTAGAATCGGTTTTATCGCTCATGCTGTCCTCCTTTTTTATCCGACATTCATTGTACTCTATTTTGTCCCGACGGAGAAAAAGCGCTTATATAAAAAAGCGGTTTTCCCGCTTATTTTAACCCGGCCGGAATGCCGAAGTGCGGTTGCGTTTAAAATTGATCTTTTGCCTGACGCAACGTGATAAATTCCTGTAATGTCGCGGCCTGTAGAAACGGATTGATTTGTCGCTCCAATCCTAAGGTTGTCGGCAGACTCGGTTTGCCTGCTTGACGGCCTGCCGTCACTTTTTCGAGTTGGTGCGAGACCGCATTTTTTTCTTTGGTTACCGTTAAGGCAAAACGCAGATTACTTAGCGTATATTCATGGCCGGCACAGACTAACGTCTCGTCAGGCAATGACTTCAGGCGTTGCAAACCGTCAAACATGGCTTGGTAATCCGCAGTAAAAACCCGTCCGCAACCGGCGGAAAAAAGCGAATCCCCGCAAAAAAGACAGTTATCGACCACAAAACTGATGTGGTGTGCCGTATGCCCGGCGGTCGTTATCACCTGAATTCGATAGCTGCCGCTTTGAAAAATCGCTTTATTTTCCACATTCAGCGCCAAATTCGCCGTCTCCTGCGAACCGTAAACCGGTAAATCGGGATACCGCACTTTCAGTGCCGCCACACCGCCGATGTGATCCTGATGTCCGTGCGTCAATAAAATCGCCTGCGGCTCCAGCCGATTGTCGGTTAAATAATCAATCACGCCGTCCGCCTCAGCCGGATCGACAATCAAAACCTTATTGCTCGAATCGGCATACAGCCAAATATAGTTGTCATTTAACGCCGGTAATGGTATTAACATAATATTCTCCGTTTAACAGACGAGGTAAGCGATTAATGAAATGGCGCGCAAAATACCCCTATGCGTTGCAATTGCCGACATCTTGGCACCAACTAAAGCAGGGTGAATACTATTGTAAAACACTCGACCGCTATTTTGAACCTTGGTTTGCCAAAGTCTATGGACAGCATATTCTGAAAATCGGCGGACTCAGTGCTGAACTGGCACGGCACAGCCCCAATCAGCATATGATCCTGCTGTATCCCGATTTTCCAAGTGCGGTCGAACAGTCTGACAGCAATAGCGAAAACCGCACTTTACTGCAAGCCTCGATCACGCATTTGCCGTTTTGTGAAAAAACCCTTGATGCCTGCCTGCTTGCCAATACGCTGAATTTTGCGCAAGATCCGCACCAGTTACTGCGTGAAGTCACACGCGTGTTAAATGACGACGGCTACCTGTTTATTTCACTGTTTAATCCGTGCAGCTCACTGCTGTGGAAGCGTAATTTAAGCAAAAATCCTCACGGCAAATCCTATGCACAAATGCGTAAGTATCTGACTTGGCGAGTCATCGATTGGCTCGAGCTGCTGAATTTCGAGGTGATGGAACAGCAGAATCTGCTCAAATCAAGTAAAATACCGCACTTTTGCGGCTTCGGCGGGCAATTGGCTGTGATTGTCGCACGCAAACGCACAATTCCGTTATCGCTCAAGCCGCAAAAAGTACGCTTCAAAAGCCCGCTATTCACCCCGGCAAACGTCTTAAACCGTACCGAAGCACCGCTTGACGATTAATCGGGTCGATAGCCGTTATCATCTTGGCTCGGTGCTTCGGCGCCTTGTCTTGCCAGTTGATCCACCCGCTCGTTTTCCACATGGCCGGCATGACCTTTCACCCAACGCCACTCGATTTGATGGCGCTGAATCGCTTGATCAAGCCGCTGCCATAAATCCTGATTTTTGACCGCTTTTTTATTGCTGGTCAGCCAATTATTGCGCTTCCAGTTATGAATCCATTGATTAATCCCGTTTTTCATATACTGGCTGTCGCTATACAACGTAACCGCACAATTTTCCGTCAGGCTCTCCAGCGCCGTAATCACCGCCAACAGCTCCATACGGTTATTCGTGGTCAAACGATAGCCTTGCGATATTTCCTTTTCATGCCGTTTATAACGCAGCAGTGCGCCGACTCCCCCCGGCCCCGGATTGCCCAAACACGAGCCGTCGGTATATATTTCAAGCTGTTTCAACATCTGTGCTACACTCTTTATTCAAATTGGTGCGATAATAACGCAATTTTTATCAATTCCCAACTCTCAATATTTCAGGAAAATCATGTCAACAATCATTAATCCGCAACGCCAGATTGTATTGGATACCGAAACGACCGGTATGAACCAATTCGGCGCCCACTACGAAGGCCACTGCATTATTGAAATCGGTGCAGTGGAAATGATTAACCGCCGCCTCACCGGCAGAACATTCCATGTGTACATTAAACCGGATCGGCCGGTCGATCCCGATGCGATTAAAGTACACGGGATCACCGATGAAATGCTGGCGGACAAACCGCCTTTCGAAGCCATTACCGCCGAGTTTCTCGATTTTATCCGCGATGCCGAACTGATTATCCACAACGCCCCCTTCGACGTGGGATTTATGGATTACGAATTCGGCAAGCTGGCGAGCACGAAAGCCATCAAAACCGCGAACATCTGTTTGATTACCGACAGTTTGGTCATGGCGCGTAAAATGTACCCGGGCAAGCGCAACAACTTGGACGCTTTATGTGATCGTTTAAATATCGATAACAGCAAGCGAACGTTGCACGGCGCGTTGCTGGATGCCGAGATTCTGGCGGATGTTTACTTGCAAATGACCGGCGGGCAAGTCAGCCTGTTTGATGAAGATCAGCACAATGATGATGCCCAAACCGAGGCAAATCAGCGAGACGCCGCGAAAAGCGCCGCCCTGCAACCGCAGTTGACATCATTGCGCACCATTGCACCGACCGATCAAGAGTTGGAGGCACATTTAGAATATCTCAAACTTATCAACAAAAAAAGTAAAGACAACTGTATTTGGCAAAAGCGTACCGAAAACGGACAGCACTAGCTGTACAAGTGCGGTTTTCAGCCGATTCGCTTATGGATTAAGCAATCAAAAAGCATTTTATAAAAAAGGGTTGACTGCAATGCAATAGCCCTTTATTATGCGCTCACCTAACGCGGAGTGGTAGTTCAGCTGGTTAGAATACCTGCCTGTCACGCAGGGGGTCGCGGGTTCGAGTCCCGTCCATTCCGCCACTAGATTCAGACGCATAGTCAAAACTGTGCGTTTTTTGTTGCCTCAATATTTCACTTATTCAAGTGCGGAGTGGTAGTTCAGCTGGTTAGAATACCTGCCTGTCACGCAGGGGGTCGCGGGTTCGAGTCCCGTCCATTCCGCCAATTTATCCCCTAAATCGATGACAATTCCCCCATTCATCCGGTATATCAGGCGCTTGTCGCCGTAAATGACGACTCAGCCGATTTTAGCTTATGTTATTGCCGTCTGCGGATCGCCAGCCGATATGGAAATGCCCTTCCATACAAATGTTTCGGCAAAGCGTATACGGATCCGCTATAATGGGGGCGTTTTGCAAAATTTATACCGACATACCGGTATACAAACAGATTAATACTATATTATCGAGGTTTTCATGACTCCAGTTGTTGCCCTTGTCGGTCGTCCGAATGTCGGCAAATCCACCCTTTTCAACCGTTTGACCCGCACCCGTGATGCCTTGGTTGCCGATTTTCCGGGATTGACCCGCGATCGGAAATACGGCCATGCCCACATTGCCGGCCATGATTTTATTGTGATTGATACCGGCGGTATCGACGGAACCGAAGAAGGCGTAGAAGAAAAAATGGCGGCGCAATCACTGCTGGCAATCGAAGAAGCCGATGTGGTGCTGTTTATGGTCGATGCCCGTGCCGGACTGGTACCCGCCGATATCGGCATAGCCCAATATTTGCGCCAGCGTGACAAACCGACGGTAATTGTCGCCAACAAAACCGACGGCATTGATGCCGATTCGCATTGTGCCGAATTTTATCAGCTGGGACTGGGTGAAATTTCACAAATTGCCGCCTCACAAGGCCGTGGCGTCAATAATCTGATCGAAGAAGTGCTGGCACCTTTTGCGGAACAGTTGCAGCAGGAAGAAAGTGCGGTTGAGGAAACCGACAGCGATGATGACGAATGGGAACATGATTTCGATTTCAATAACGAAGAAGATACCGCTCTTTTGGATAAGGCATTATCCGATGAACAGCAGACTGACGAAGCACAAAAAAATATCAAAATCGCCATTGTCGGGCGGCCGAACGTCGGCAAATCAACACTGACCAACCGTATTTTGGGAGAAGATCGCGTGGTGGTCTATGATTTGCCCGGCACTACCCGCGACAGCATTTATATTCCGATGGAACGGGACGGGCAGCAATATACCCTTATCGATACCGCCGGGGTGCGTAAACGCGGAAAAGTCACACTGGCGATTGAAAAATTCTCGGTGATTAAAACCCTGCAAGCGATCCAAGACGCCAACGTGGTGCTGCTAACCATTGACGCACGCGAAGGCATTTCCGATCAAGATCTTTCCCTACTCGGCTTTATTCTGAATGCCGGTCGTTCTCTGGTCATTGTGATCAATAAATGGGACGGATTGAACCAAGATACCAAAGATCAAATCAAATCCGAACTGGATCGCCGTCTGGATTTCATTGATTTTGCCCGTATTCATTTTATTTCCGCCCTGCATGGCAGCGGCGTGGGTAAACTGTTTGATTCCATCAGCGAAGCCTACGAATGTGCGACCAAACGATTCTCAACCTCGCTGCTGACCCGTATTCTGCAAATGGCGACCGACGAACATCAGCCGCCGTTGGCTTCCGGCAGACGAATTAAGTTGAAATATGCGCACCCGGGCGGACACAACCCACCGATTATCGTCATTCACGGCAACCAATTGGATAAACTGGCCGATTCTTATAAACGTTACTTATCCAATTATTACCGCCGCAGCTTAAAAATCATCGGCACGCCGATACGGATTCAATTTCAGGAAGGCAATAACCCGTTCGCCGGCCGTCGCAATACGCTGACTCCAAACCAACTGCGTAAACGCAAACGTTTGATGAAGTTTATCAAAAAAGCCAAAAAATAAATCTTGACCTGTCGCCGAACCGTTGTTCGGCGATTTTTTTACCTTAATATACGTTATCGCTAGAATTTGGCTGAAAGAATCTCTATGATAAAAGCAAGTTTGAAAATTAAGGAAAAATCATGCAACACGGATTTTTAGATTCGATTCTTTTTTCAGTCGGCGTCACCCTGCCCAATATTCTGATGTTGTTACTCGGTATTTATCTGAAAAAAATCCGTATGATTAACGATCATTTCAGTAATCAAGGCTCAAAACTGGTTTTTAATGTTACCCTGCCCGCCCTACTTTTTTTAAGCATTATTAAAAACCCGACCGATTACGGTTCACAATTGACGATTATCGGTATCGGGGTACTCGGAACACTGATCCTCTACTTGTTAGCCGAATGGTTTGCCGCCCGTTATGTTGTTGAAAAAAAGGAGCGAGGCACGTTTGTTCAGGGGGTTTTTCGAGCCAATACCGGCATTATCGGGCTTTCCTTGTGCGCCAATGCATACGGCTCCGCCGGGCTAGCTATCGCTTCCGTTTATACCGCACTGATTACCCTGCTGTTCAATATCCTTGGCGTCATCACATTGAGCCGCTCACTTGCCGACGGCGGCAAAGCGAATTTGAGCCATATCTTCAAACATGTGATTAAAAATCCGCTGATTATCGCCATTATTGCCGCATTATTATTCAGCAATCTCGGCTTCACCCTACACGACGCCTTGTTCAGCACCGTCGACTATCTGGCGGGCATGACACTGCCGCTGGCATTATTGTGTGCCGGTGCCAGTCTGGATTTAAGAAATATGGACGGATCGTCAAAAGTGGCAATCTGGTCGAGTATCGGGCGGGTTTTGATTGCCCCGCTGACCATGGTGTTAATCGCGCGTGCATTCGGTCTGCAAGGCATTGATTTAGGCGTAATCTTCCTGATGTCGGCGACACCGGCCGCCGCCGCCAGTTATGCCATGGTAAAAAGTATGGGCGGCAACGGCAAAACCGCCGCCAATATTATCGGCATCACCACGTTTTCAGCAATGTTCGGCTCCGCCATCGGTATCGTTATTTTACGACAACTGAACTGGATGTAATCAGGAAGCGCCGACCGCACTTCCTGCTGATAACGGCTAATTTTGTTGCGGGTATTCCGCAATAGTGACCGGAACGTTCAGTAACTGCCCCAAGCGTTCCACTTGCACCTCAACCAGTGTGCCGGGACGGGTATCGGAAATAATTTGCAGCAGCTCTGTCGGCGAATTTACCGCCTGTCCGTTGAAACGCACAATCAGATCGCCCTCTTTGATGCCAGCGCGCGCCGCCGGACCATTGGAAGCGACTGCGGTCACTAAAACCCCGCGTTGCTCTATTCCCAACTGTTCCTCGTTGTTATAAAAAATCTGGCTTTCCACCCCGAAAAATCCGCGAATCACTCGCCCATCCTGAATGATTTTTTTCAAGATATCGTTGGCAATGTCGATCGGAATGGCAAAACTCAAGCCCTCTGCAATTTCGGCGCTGTCTTTGCCGAGACTCAGGGTGTTGATTCCGACCAGCTCGCCGGCAGTATTGATCAGCGCACCGCCCGAATTTCCACGGTTAATCGAGGCATCGGTCTGAATGAAATTTTGTCGCCCGATTTCCCCTAAAGCGCTGCGACCGGTGGCACTGATAATGCCTTGGCTGACACTTTGTCCCAAATTGTAAGGATTGCCGATTGCCAATGCGACATCTCCGACATAAACCCGACGATTTTTATTTTGCGGAATCGTCGGCAAATTTTCAGCCTGAATCTTCAATACCGCCAAATCGGTCAAACTGTCTGAGCCGATCAATGCGGCTTGGTAAATCTGCCCGCTTTGCAACGCTACCACGATTTGATCCGCATTGTTAATCACATGACGATTGGTCAGAATATAACCGTCAGCCCGCATAATGACCCCGGAACCGAGATTATTAACCCGCAATTGATCGCTGTCGGCAGGATTACCGTCCGTCTGCAATGACTGATTGTATACGTTCACCACCGCCGGCGCAGCAATGCGCACCGCACTTGCATAAGAAACAATCTGCAATGTATCCGTTTTGGCAAACCAACTGCTTTTTCCCTGCCAAAGCGGCATCATTGCCAATACAACCGCCGCCGCACACAAACCGATTACAACCGATTGCACCAATCTTTTTAACATGCCGCCTCCGAATTATGCCGTGCTTTAGGGTGGTAAATCATTTTAAAATCTTCACCGATTTTTTCAGCGCTGATTAACGTCCACTGCGGCGCATCCGCCAAAGCATGTAAATCCGGCATATGACATAATCCTCTCGCCTGATCACCGAGCAGTTTCGGGGCAATATAGACGATCAACTCATCGACCAAACCCGCACTAATCAAGGAACCGGCAAGATTCGCACCGGCCTCAATCCATAACGTATTGATTTGCCGCTTACCCAGTTCGTCCATTAATGCCGCCAACTGGCTCTGCTGCGAAGTCAGATAAATCGCTTCAACAAAATCCGGGAACGGCGACATATCGCGCGGCTTTTTCTCACCGCCGACCAGCCAGACCGCACTTTGCACTCCGAATAATTTGTGATAAGGGCGAATGCGGTGGTTAGAATCCATAAGCACTCGCACCGGCTGGCGCAGAGTCTGTTCGGCATAATGTTGCCGTACTTCCGGCGGCAGCTGCTGCCAACGGACATTCAATAACGGATCATCCACCAATACCGTGCCGCTGGCGGACAAAATCGCACTCGCTTGCGCCCGCAAGCTCTGCACATCGGCACGTGCCGCTTCGCCGGTGATCCATTTGCTTTCGCCGGAGGCGGTAGCCGTTTTACCGTCAATCGTCATCGCCATTTTCAGCCGGACAAACGGACGGCCTGTCCGCATTCGCTTCAAGAAACCTTGATTCAGCGCTTCTGCCTCCTGTTCCATCAAGCCGACAACAACCTCAATACCGGCCTGCTGCAAGATGTCGATTCCCTTTCCTGACACCAGCGGATTCGGATCGCACATGGCAATCACGACTTTTTTTATCCCGTTTTCAATAATTTTCAGGGCGCAGGGCGGCGTTCTTCCGTAATGTGAGCAAGGCTCAAGCGTAACATACAAAGTCGCCCCGACCGCACTTTGTGTGCAAGCGGCAAATGCTCTGACTTCGGCGTGACCTTCACCGGCTTGTTGATGGTAGCCTTCGCCGATAACCTCGCCGTTTTTAACAATCACACAGCCCACCATCGGATTCGGCGTAGTTGTCCAGCGCCCCAATGCCGCCAAATTGAGAGCACGCTGCATAAACTGTTGATCTTGAATTGAAAAATTGCCCATATTTAATCCTTAATAACGGTTTCGTTGGTTAATTTCGCAATTTCATCATCGAATTGCTTAATATCGTCAAAACTCAGGTAAACCGATGCAAAACGGATATAAGCCACTTTATCCAGCTTTTTCAATTCATCCATCACCAGCGTTCCGACCAGTTTGCTCGGCACTTCACGCTCGCCGGTCGCTTGCAGTTGATGAATGATATGGTTGACGGATTTTTCAACATCATCCGCACTGACCGGACGTTTTTCCAAAGCCCGCATCATGCCGGCACGTAATTTTTTCTCGTCAAACGGCACACGGTTATCATTACTTTTGATAATTTTCGGCGTCACCAGCTCGGCGGTTTCAAAGGTCGTAAAACGTTCACGGCATTGCGAACATTCACGGCGGCGGCGCACTTGATAGCCGTCCGCCACCAAGCGCGAATCAATCACTTTAGTGTCTTCCGCAGAACAAAAAGGGCAATGCATAAGCTTCTCCTGCTACAATATTGTTATTCGTTATTTGCACGTTGAATCGCCGACAAAATCCGTTTATCCGAAATCGGGTATGCCGTGCCGAGCTGCTGCGCAAACAGGCTGACACGAAGTTCTTCAATCATATAACGGATTTCCAAAATTTCATCACTTATCGGCTGGGATTTCGGTAATTTTGCCAATAATTGCCGATAGGCTTCATTGACATGCTCCACCCGCAGCATATTGGCACGATCACGATTAACGTCTTGTGCCAGTTTATCCAGCCGCTTATCAATCGCCTGCAAATAACGCTGCAAATCGGGCAAACGGCGGTAGCCGCTGTGCTGTACAAAACCCGGATACACCAAATTTGCCGTTTGCGCTTTGATATCCGACAGGGCAAACGCCATGGTAAAATCCATTTTTCCCTTCAAGCGCTTATTCAGGGCAAAAATCAGGGTTAAAATCTGTTCGGTCTGCTTGGCAATCTCCACCGTCATGTCATTCAGGTGTTCCCGAACATAATCTCGCAAGCGCTGAAATGCCGCTTCTTCCCAAACCACGCCGCCGAAATCGTCGATCAGTTTATCCACCGCACAGGCGATACAATCGTCAATTAAATCCAACACCCGCCCGAACGGGGTGAAATACAAACCCAGTTTCGATTTATTCGGCAATTTTTCATGCAGATATTTAATCGGCGACGGCACATTCAGCAATAATAACCGCCGTAAGCCTTGCCGCATAGCCCGCCGTTGCTCAAATTCGGTTTCAAACAGCTTGATTCCGACCGAATCACGTTCATCAACCAAAGCAGGATAAGCTTTAACACTGTAACCCCGTTTTTTCTGCTGGTAAAAGTGCGGTAGCGTATCAAAATTCCAGATATGAATTCCGCTCTGTTCGATGCCGTCGTCCGCAACCGCCGACAAACTCTGCTGCACCTGATCTTTCAGCTCGAATTTTAACCGATCCAAATCAGTACTCTCTTTCAGCTTACGCCCGTTGTCGTCAATCACCCGAAATGTCATCTTCAAGTGCGGTTCAAGCTGTGCAAGGTTCCACAAGTCGGGATCGACCGCCACCCCCGTCATCCGCCGCAATTCATATTGCAGACTCTCCAAGAGCGGTTTTGCCAACGGTTCAGCCTTGCCGAGGAAGGCATCGGCATAATTCGGTGCCGGCACAAAATTACGCCGCACGGCTTTCGGTAACGATTTAATCAATGAAATAATCAGCTCGCGCCGCAACCCCGGAATTTGCCAATCGAAACCTTGCGGTTCGATTTGGTTCAGTAATGCCAGCGGAATATGTGCCGTCACGCCGTCCGCCTCGCTGCCCGGCTCAAACTGATAGCTGAGTTTCAACTTGAGGTTACCTTGCTGCCAAAAGTTCGGGAAATCCAGCCGACTGACTTTTTGCGCCTCGTCATTGGTCAAAAACGACTTTTCAAAATTCAGCAGATCGGGATTTTGCTGTTGCGCCGTTTTCCACCAAGTGTCGAAATGGCGCTGTGATACCACCTCTTGCCCGACACGTTGATCGTAAAATTCGTACAGTTGGCGTTCGTCCACCAAAATATCACGGCGGCGGCTTTTATGTTCCAGCTCTTCAATTTCCCGAATCAGTTTCAGATTTTGATGGAAAAACTTGTGCTTCGTATTCCAGTTTCCCTCCACCAATGCGGCTTGAATAAAGATTTCCCGACTCTCTTGCGGTGCGATATTACCGTAATTAATCGGACGTGCCGCAACAATCGGAATGCCGTACAGCACCACTTTTTCACTGGCGATTACCGCACCTTTGGATTTTTCCCAGTGTGGTTCGGCATAGCTGGATTTGGTTAAATGGGTTGCCAACGGTTCGATCCATTCCGGCTCGATCTTCGCCAGCATTCGCCCCCATAGCTTCGACGTTTCCACTAATTCGGCGGCGATCACCCACTTCGGATTTTTCTTGAACAGCACAGAATTCGGGAACACCGAAAAATGTGTATTGCGTGCGCCCAAATATTGCTGTTTTTCCGCCTCTTTCAAGCCGATATGCGACAACAAGCCGGTCAGCAGCGCACGATGAATCGAGACATAATCGGCAGGCTGCGAATTGATATGCAACCCCATTTCACGCACGCTCAAACGTAATTGATGGTAAATATCCTGCCACTCACGAATCCGCAAATAGTTCAAACAGTCGGTTTTGCATAAACGGCGGAATTGATTATTGCTCAACGCTTTTTGCTGTTGCTGTACATAGTTCCACAAATTGATAAACGCCAGAAAATCCGACTGTTCATCGGCAAAGCGGCGATGTTTTTCATCCGCCGCCTGCTGTTTTTCCTGCGGACGTTCGCGCGGATCCTGAATCGACAACGCCGCCACAATAATCATCACTTCACGCAAACAACCGAATTTTGCCGCACTCAGCACCATTTTCGCCAAGCGGGGATCAACCGGTAAAGCCGCCAGCTGACGCCCTTCGGCGGTAAGTTTGCGCTGTTCGCCTTTTTTATTTTTGATCAGGGTAAACGCCTGTAACTCTTGCAGTAATTTAAGTCCGTCCTGAATATAGCGGCGATCCGGCGCATCGACAAACGGAAACGATTCAATCTCGTCCAGCCCAAGTGCGGTCATTTGCAAAATAACCGATGCCAAATTGGTACGTAGAATTTCCGGATCGGTGAATTCGGGACGTGCATTGAAATCCTCCTCCGAGTACAATCGAATGCAAATCCCTTCGGAAACCCGTCCGCACCGTCCTTTACGCTGATTGGCGGACGCCTGCGAAATCGCTTCGATCGGTAAACGCTGCACTTTGGTTCGATAGCTGTAACGGGAAATCCGTGCCGTGCCCGGGTCGATCACATATTTAATCCCCGGCACGGTAAGCGAGGTTTCCGCCACATTGGTCGCCAACACGATTCGATTCAAGCCGCTCGGCTGAAAAATTCGGTTCTGCTCTTGTGCCGAGAGGCGCGCGTATAACGGTAGAATTTCGGTATGACGCAACGGCTGTTTTTGCAGTGCATCGGCCGTATCACGGATTTCCCGTTCACCACTGAGAAAAATCAGAATATCGCCGCGCCCTTCCGCTTGCAGCTCGTCCACCGCCTTGAGAATGCCCTGAATCTGATCTTGATCCGCCTCTTCCGCCGGCGGCCGATACCGCACTTCCACCGGATAAGTTCGCCCCGAGACTTCGATAATCGGTGCATTGTCGAAGTGTTTGGAAAAACGTTCTACGTCAATGGTTGCCGAGGTGATAATCAGCTTCAGATCCGGCCGTTTCGGCAATAGCTGTTTTAGATAGCCGAGAATAAAATCATTATTCAGACTGCGTTCGTGAGCTTCGTCAATGATCAATGTATCATATTGATTCAAATAGCGATCGGTCTGAATTTCCGCCAGTAAAATCCCATCGGTCATCAATTTGATTCGGCTGTTGTCGCCGACGTGATCGCTAAACCGCACTTTATAACCGACCAGATCGCCCAATTCGGTTTTCAGCTCTTCGGCAATCCGTGCCGCCACCGAGCGCGCGGCAATCCGCCGCGGCTGAGTATGGCCGATCATGCCTTTTGTGCCGAGCCCCAGTTCCAGACACATTTTCGGCAGCTGAGTGGTTTTGCCCGAGCCGGTTTCACCGGCAATCACCACCACCTGATGTGCAGCAATGGTTTTCAGAATTTCAGCTTTGCGCCGGCTGACCGGCAGATTTTCAGCAAAATCGATCGAAAGTGCGGTCCGACGCGTTACCAGCCGTTGTTTAGCGGCGGCAATCGCCTGTTCAATCTCCGTGGCTACCGCACTTTGCGCCTGTTCATTGTTGAGATTGGCAATGCCGTAAATTCGCGCTGCCAAACGCCGTTTATCAATGAACATGACATCGTCCAACTGTGCCAATAACGCTTTTTGAGCATCGTTTAGAGGTTGCTGTCGCCGCTTAATGCGCGATTTACTATTTTTGTTTTTTTGCATTTTTATATCTGAATTGATTAACAGGTCAACCGGATTCGCTCTTCCGATCCGTTTGGTTTATTCTAAAATAAACCGCTCTCGCAACTTGTGTAATTCGTCACGCACGGCGGCCGCCTGTTCGAACTCCAGATTCTGTGCATGTTGATACATTTGCTGTTCCAACTTTTTAACCTGTTGTTCGAATTCTTTGGCGTTTTTCGGTTGGTAAACCGCACTTGGCTCGGCGACTTTTTGCATTTTCTGCTTGCCGCGGCCTTTATTGCCCGAACCTTGACCGATATCAAGCAATTCGCCGACTTTTTTGTTGAGCGCTTGCGGCACAATGCCATATTGCTCATTATACGCTATCTGTTTCTCACGGCGACGATTGGTTTCGCCGATGGCTTTTTCCATAGAATTGGTTATCCGATCGGCATACAAAATCGCTTTGCCGTTGAGATTTCGCGCCGCCCGTCCGATAGTCTGAATCAGCGAGCGCTCGGAACGCAAGAAGCCTTCTTTATCGGCGTCTAAAATCGCCACCAGCGAAACCTCAGGAATGTCCAACCCTTCACGCAACAGGTTAATCCCGACCAATACGTCAAATTCGCCCAACCGCAGATCGCGGATAATTTCCACTCGTTCAACGGTATCGATATCCGAATGCAAATAGCGCACTCGAACACCGTGCTCTTCCAGATAATCGGTCAAATCCTCCGCCATGCGTTTGGTCAACGTGGTCACTAACACCCGTTCGTGTTTATCGCTGCGAAATCGGATTTCCGACAATAAATCATCGACTTGGGTTGCAACCGGCCGCACTTCCAGAATCGGATCGAGCAAACCGGTCGGGCGCACGACTTGATCAATCAACTCTCCGCCGGATTTCTCCAGTTCATACGGCCCCGGTGTGGCGGAAACGTAAATCGTCTGCGGCGCCAAGCACTCAAACTCTTCAAAACGCAACGGGCGGTTATCCAGCGCCGACGGCAGACGGAAACCGTATTCCACCAGTGTTTCCTTACGTGAACGGTCACCACGGTACATACCGCCGATTTGCGGCACGGTAACATGAGATTCATCGATAATCAGCAAACCGTCACTCGGAATATAATCGAACAGGGTCGGCGGCGGTTCGCCCTCTCCTCTTCCCGACAGATAACGCGAGTAGTTTTCAATGCCCGAACAATAGCCCAATTCATTCATCATCTCAATATCAAACTGAGTACGTTGCGTAATTCGTTGTTCTTCCAATAATTTATTGTTATCCAATAAATATTGGCGCCGTTCCGCCAATTCCAGTTTAATCTGTTCAATCGCTTCCAGCACTCGTTCACGCGGTGTTACATAGTGGGTTTTCGGATAAACGGTATAACGGGGAACCGCACCGAAATTATGTCCGGTCAGCGGATCAAACAGGCTCAAACGTTCGACCTCTTCGTCAAACAGCTCGACACGCAACGCCACATCATCAGATTCCGCCGGGAAAATATCGATGATCTCGCCACGCACCCGAAACGTGCCGCGCTGAAACGCCTGATCATTACGGGTATATTGCAGCTCCGCCAATTTGGATAAAATTTGGCGTTGGTCGATAATTGTCCAGGTTTGCAGGTGCAGCATCATTTTGAGATAGGAATCCGGATCGCCCAAACCGTAGATCGCCGACACCGACGCCACGACAATGGTATCCCGCCGTTCCAGAAACGATTTGGTCGCCGACAAACGCATTTGTTCGATTTGATCGTTAATCGAAGCATCTTTTTCAATAAAAGTATCACTTGCCGGCACATAAGCTTCCGGTTGGTAATAGTCATAGTAGGAGACGAAATATTCTACCGCATTTTCCGGGAAGAAAGCCTTCATTTCCGCATACAGCTGCGCCGCCAGCGTCTTGTTCGGCGCCAACAACATTGCCGGTCGATTCAGGGTTGCGATAACATTGGCAATGGTAAAGGTTTTGCCTGAACCGGTAACGCCGAGCAGGGTTTGGTGCGCCAAACCGTCCTCTAAACCGTCAATCAGTTTGGCAATCGCCTGCGGCTGATCACCGGAGGGCTTAAAATCGGAATGCAGTTTGAACGGCTTGACATTCAATTTCGCGTTGGCTTTTGGCATAGTCATTCACTGTGGGTTGAAAAAATTGAGTGCCATTTTAGCATATTTCCATCCGAAATTTTCATATGACCTGTGAAGACTTACCGGCAATTGAACGGTGTTGCCTATTTCAGTGATATATTAGCGCACTTGAGTATTTTTTTAGCGAAAAACAATTATCAAAAATCGACTTTTTGCACAGTCTTTCCGCTGTCAAGGGGCAAGCTTCAAATTTTCAAAAAAAATAATAAAAAAAAGACTAGATTTTTCTTATCTAATTGATAAAAAAAGAAATGTTATTTTATAGCCAAATTTCAAGCTGATCTCGCCAAGTCGCATATTTACTGTATTTCGCCCCACTACTCAAAAACTAATCCACAAAGTTATCCACAGCCCGTGTGGATAGAAAACCCCCCGCTTTTTTCTGCAAATTATTTGACTTTCAGCCCTTGACAAGCCATTTTGATCTCTCTATCATACGCCCCTCAATTCGACATTGTGATGTCGGGAAACGAACAATTCCTCCTTAGTTCAGTCGGTAGAACGGCGGACTGTTAATCCGTATGTCGCTGGTTCAAGTCCAGCAGGAGGAGCCAGTTTTCTCTGTCGGTTAGCTTTTATTTGTCTCCTTTTGTAAACGCTTTTTGTAATCCGATAGAGTTTAGCCCATAATTGTTTATCAATTACGGGCTTTATTTTTATCTACCCTCAGGAAATACTATGTTACTCGCCTCCCTCGCGGTGATTGCCGGTCTGATTGTTTTAGTCTGGAGCGCCGATAAATTTGTCGACGGCGCCAGCCAGACTGCGCAATATTTCGGAATGCCGAAACTGTTGATCGGCATGTTGATTATCGGCTTCGGCACTTCCGCCCCTGAAATTGTGGTTTCCGTAACCTCCGCCGTGCAAGGCAATCCCGGAATTGCACTGGGCAACGCTTACGGTTCCAATATTGCCAATATCGCCCTGATTCTCGGCGTCACCGCCATCATCAGCCCGGTTTTGGTCACCCCGTCAATTCTCAAAAAAGAGTTGCCGTTATTATTCGGCGTTAGCGTGATTTCAGCGATTTTATTGTTTGATCGCGATGTCAGTCGTGTTGACGGAATCCTATTACTGGTCATTTTTACCCTGTTTATGTCAATCAGCATTTGGCACGGTTTAAAAGTGAAAAATGCCCTTCATTTAGAAGAAGACGGCAACAGCCAACCGGTCATTCTCGGCAGAGCAATCGCCTTGGTAGTGCTCGGCTTGGTTTTATTGGTCGCCAGTTCGCAATTGTTGGTCTGGGGTGCGGTGACGATAGCCAATCATTTCGGTGTCAGCGAGCTGATTATCGGTTTGACCGTAGTCGCCGTCGGCACGTCGTTACCCGAACTGGCTTCAACAATTGCCGCCGCCCGTAAAAACCAGCATGATTTGGCGATGGGCAATATCATCGGCTCGAACCTGTTCAACACCTTAGCAGTGGTCGGCTTGGCCGGCACGATTCATCCGCTGCAAGCCGATAATGAAATTATGACCCGTGATGTTCCCGTCATGCTGTTTCTGACTGCTATTCTGTTTATATTCGGCTACCGTTATCGCGGCGAAAACGGTTATATCAAACGTTGGGCCGGCGTGATTTTACTGCTAAGTTACATCGCTTACAGCGGTTATATCTTCCTGCAAATCACACAATAGTGAAAGTGCGGTCGATCTGACCGCACTTCGCATTTCTACCATAGCGTCCCTTTCGGATTTACGCTAAAATGACCCGATTTTCGTCCTAAAAATAAAGGAAAACAACCCATGTCAACGCAATTTGTTTATACGATGCACCGAGTCGGCAAAGTCGTGCCGCCGAAGCGTCATATCCTAAAAAACATTTCCCTCAGCTTTTTTCCGGGCGCCAAAATCGGGGTACTCGGCTTAAATGGTGCCGGAAAATCCACCCTGCTGCGTATTATGGCGGGGATCGATAAAGATATCGAAGGTGAAGCCCGCCCGCAACCGGGAATCAAAATCGGCTATCTGCCGCAGGAACCGAAACTTGATCCGCAGCAAAGCGTGCGTGAAGCGATTGAAGAGGCAGTCGGCGAAGTCAAAAATGCATTGACGCGATTAGATGAAGTATATGCGCTGTATGCCGATCCTGATGCCGATTTCGATCAATTGGCCGCCGAACAAGCCGAGCTAGAAGCCGTTATTCAGGCACATGACGGACACAATCTGCAAAATCAGCTGGAACGTGCCGCCGATGCATTGCGCTTGCCGGAATGGGATGCCAAAATCGAACATCTTTCAGGGGGCGAACGCCGCCGTGTGGCGCTTTGTCGGTTACTGCTCGAAAAACCGGACATGCTGCTGCTCGACGAACCGACCAACCATTTGGACGCCGAATCCGTGGCGTGGCTTGAACGCTTCCTGCATGATTATGAAGGCACTGTGGTTGCGATTACCCATGACCGCTACTTCCTCGACAATGTTGCCGGCTGGATTCTGGAGCTTGACCGTGGTGAAGGCATTCCATGGGAAGGCAACTACTCTTCTTGGCTAGAACAAAAAGAAAAACGTTTGGCACAAGAAGCCGCCGGTGAATCGGCACGTCAAAAATCGATTGAAAAAGAGTTGGAGTGGGTGCGCCAAAATCCGAAAGGTCGCCAAGCAAAAAGCAAAGCGCGTATGGCGCGTTTTGAAGAGCTCAACAGCGGTGATTATCAAAAACGCAACGAAACCAACGAGCTGTTTATTCCACCCGGCCCACGTTTAGGCGATAAAGTGATCGAAGTCAGCGGATTAAGCAAATCTTACGGCGACCGCACGTTAATTGATGATTTGTCGTTCAGCATTCCAAAAGGGGCGATTGTCGGGATTATCGGTCCGAACGGAGCAGGGAAATCGACTCTGTTCAAAATGTTGAGCGGACAAGAACGCGCGGACAGCGGTTCGGTCACGCTGGGCGAAACCGTAGTGCTGGCATCGGTCGATCAATTTCGTGACAGCATGGACGACAAAAAAACCGTGTGGGAGGAAGTCTCCGGCGGATTGGATATCATGAAAATCGGTAACTTTGAGATCCCGAGCCGCGCCTATGTCGGGCGTTTCAACTTCAAAGGCGTGGATCAGCAAAAGCGTGTCGGCGAATTGTCGGGTGGGGAGCGTGGTCGTCTGCATTTGGCGAAACTGCTGCAAACCGGCGGTAATGTATTATTACTTGATGAACCGACCAACGACTTAGACGTGGAAACCTTGCGCGCACTGGAAAACGCCATTTTAGAATTCCCGGGCTGTGCATTGGTGATTTCCCATGACCGTTGGTTCTTGGATCGGGTCGCTACCCATATTCTGGATTACGGCGACGAAGGCAACGTCACCTTCTACGAAGGCAACTTCAGCGATTATGAAGAGTGGAAAAAGAAAACGTTTGGTGCCGAAGCCGTACAGCCGCACCGAATGAAATACAAACGAATGGCAAAATAACGTCCATACCGCACTTTCGCACTTTTCATGACTACAGCACCTCATTAACGAGGTGCTTTTTTATTGATAACGGTTTAACGTCCAAACAGTGCCGAGCCGCTGTTGACCGGCAAGGCATCGACAGACAGGAGTGCGATCCCCATGCCGATCAACAATAAACCGAATAACACTTTCAGCAATATAACGGCGGTTTGTGAAAACTGCGGTGAGAAGTACCCGCGCCCCAAAAGCTGTGCTCGCCGCCGTGCATACAGCACCAGCAAGGCAAACAGTGAAAGTGCGGTTCCGGTTCCGACCGCCATTGCCATAGCGGCTGCCATTCCCCATAGATAGAGATCCAACAGATAGGCTAAAAACAGTACGGCAATCGCACCGCTGCACGGGCGTGCGCCGATACTGAAAACGATCATTAACCGGTTTTTCCAATCGTTTCCCTTTTCCAATTGTCTAGGCGAGGGAATATGTTGATGACCGCAGCCGCACTGATCATGCGAAAGTGTTGTCTGCTGCCAAAGTGCGGTCTGCGACAGCGGACGGATTCGATAGATATTGCCCAATTTGCGTGGTTTGCGCCGATAAGCATAAAGATGCCACGATTTAATGACCCAATAGCCGCCTAATGCGATCATCAGCAAAAAGCCGAATCGTTCCACCCAAAATTGGCTCAACCTGAAATAGCGCGAGGACAACTGCAAGCCGACCACGATAACCGTGACCATTGCAATTGCCGCCGCACCCTGCACCAATGAGGCGAAAAAGGTCAAATACAAACTGGTTTTCAGCTTGATCGGGCTGGTAGCGAGGTAACCGGCAATAATAAATTTGCCGTGCCCGGGGCCGACCGCATGAAACAAACCGTATAAAAAACTGAGCAAAATCAGCATGAAGCCGGCACTCTGCCGATGTTGCTGAATCTGGCGCAGCGATTCCGATAACGATCGATTAAATATCACCTGCCATTCAACCGCTTTCGCCAACAACCACGGATAGAACACGATCAACAATACCGTCAACAGCGTTAATCCGCCAATTTGCCGCCACACTGCGCTTTTCTTTATCGGCATGTTAATTTAACCTGCTGTGCGAATTGGCTTCCCAATGTCAAATCTTCGTCACGCTGACTTTTATCCAGCGATTCGGCATAGTTTTTCAGGAAATCATCGATTTTCGGCGTGTAAACGCTGATCTTGCATTGCGGATATTCCGGCAAGGTGCCGTTCATTGGGCTGGGGTAATACATTGCCACATAATAACCGGGATCATAGGTGGACAAACTGCCCTCAAAGCCCGCCAGCGGTTGCGGCTCGGCAAGGTAGAACCGAAAAGAAAACCATAGCCGATCGCCCTGTATCCGTAATTCATCGCTGTCGGGTTTGGTACTGTAACGCAAAGGCTGCCTGTTTTTATCGTAAAAATAACTGAAATAGTGCTGATTCACGATATTCTGCATAATCTCGCCTGTCATTCGGCGACGGGTTTGCGCGCTGTCTTTCGCCCGGTTCAAATCATATATAATTTCCGCTGAAGCCGCGGGATCGAACAGCCAGCTCATGCGAAAGCCGATTAACCGATTCTGCTCAATCAAAAACTCGGTTTGCATCTCGATAAAAGCGTGCGGATGCGCATTTGCCTGCCAAGTCAATAACCACGCCATGCACCCCAAACACCATAACCGCACTTTTCGCATTCGGAACAATCCTTTTACCGATAGACTCAACTTAAGGCGCAGCCGTTTTTATAAAAGATTTCGCGCTGAACCCAGATCGGATATCCTGCGCTGTTCCGCTGTTTTTTGGCGGCGCTTTTGACCGTCGTTTGTTGTACGGCGGTCAACAGATTTTCCGCAATCTGATCATAAGGCTGTACCGCACTGATAATCTGATTCGGCAATAACTCCAGCATTTGCTGATCGCCGAAGGTGGCGATGGTCAAGTGCGGTGGAATGCGTCCTTGTTTTTGTAATAACGCTTGGAACACGCCCTGCAGCAATGTCAGCGAGGTAATAAACAGCGCATCGGGTAACGGATTTTCCGCCAACCAGAGATTGAACGACTCTAATGCCGAATCACGGCTAAAGTGCGGTGCATACAGGTAATCGACACGGCAGCCGCAATCCGTTACCGTTTGTCGGAAACCCGCTTCCCGTTGCCGGCTGATCGGGAACTCCTGCTGTGCGCCGAAATACAGCACCGACTGCGGTTTGCCCTGTTGCAATAGTTTTTCCGCCAGCTGACTGCTGTCTTGTTCATCGTGATACAGAATATTAATATCATTGACATTATTGGCTTTACGGTCAAAACCGATAATCGGCACATCGCCAATTTGCCGATAAAAAACGTCATCTGTCTCAAGTGCGGTTGATACCACCAACGCATCGATTTTTCTCGCCAACAACTGCGTGGCACAGGCTTTTTCATTTTCCCGATCATCATTCGAGCAGGAAATAAACAACTGATAGCCGGCTTTACGACACAACGTTTCAAAGCGCATGGCAATTTTGGCGTAACTGATATTCTCCAAATCGGGCACAATCAAACCGATGGTATTGGTATGCCCCGCTCTCAGCCCCGCCGCCACCGGATTCGGTTTGAAGTTATGCTCGTTCACCACCGCCATGACGTTGGCAATCGTGCGATCGCTGACCCGATACTGTTTTGCTTTGCCGTTAATCACATAACTGACCGTGGTCCGCGACACCCCGGCTAATTTTGCTACTTCATCTAATTTCATGGATATTCCTTTAATACAGCCAAATAGAAACAGAATACAACTTATCCAAATAAACAAAACCGCACTTTCGTCATCACGGTAAAGTGCGGTTTGTCGGCTATTTCACTCTCATGCCCGGAACAGCGCCGTTATCCGGACTCAAAATAAACAATTCACTGCCGCCCGGTCCGGCAGCGAGTACCATCCCTTCCGAAACGCCGAATTTCATTTTGCGCGGTGCCAAATTGGCAACCATCACCGTTAAGCGCCCTTCCAAATCCGCCGGCTTATAGGCGGATTTGATTCCGGCGAACACCTGACGGGTTTCACTGCCGATATCCAGCGTCAGTTTCACCAGCTTATTCGCTTCCGGCACGGCTTCCGCCTTGACGATTTTCGCCACACGCAAATCGATTTTGGCAAAATCGTCAATGCCGATGGTCTCGGCAATCGGTTCAATATCGGATTTGGCTTCTGCGGCTTTTGTTTGTTCCGTCGGCGCCGCCAACTGTGCATTTTCCGTTTTGGATAATTCTAGCAACTCATCAATTTGTTTATTGTCCAAACGGCTGAATAACGCTTTGAACGGCGCAATTTGATGGCTTAACAACGGTTCGGACAAACTATCCCATGTCAATTCGGTTTGTAAAAACGCTTCCGAACGCTGCGCCAAATTTGGCAATACCGGCTTCAGATAGCCCATTAAGATACGGAACATTTCAATACCCATTGAGCAGATATGTTGCAGCTCTTGCTCTCTGCCTTCTTCTTTGGCGACAACCCAAGGCGCTTTATCATCAATATATTTATTGGCTTTATCGGCTAACGCCATAATCTCACGGATTGCTTTACCATATTCGCGGTTTTCAAAATAGGTCGCAATAGTATCGGAAGCCTGATGAAACTCGGCTAATAGTTCCGGATTGTCTAAGCTGCCCGCCAATTTGCCGTTAAAACGTTTTTGAATAAAGCCGGCATTACGTGATGCCAGATTCACCACTTTGTTAACAATATCTGCATTCACCCGCTGTACGAAATCCTGCAAATTCAAATCCAAATCGTCAATACGGTGACTCAATTTTGCCGCATAGTAATAACGTAAATATTCCGGATCCAGCAGTTTCAGGTAGGTTGACGCCTGAATGAATGTGCCGCGCGACTTAGACATTTTTTCGCCGTTAACCGTTACATAGCCGTGAACGAAAATATTGCTCGGTTTGCGATAACCGCTGCCTTCCAGCATCGCCGGCCAGAACAGGCTGTGGAAATACATAATGTCCTTGCCGATAAAATGATACAGCTCAGTGCCGCTCTCTTTTTGCCAAAATTGGTCAAAATCCAGCCCTTCACGAACACATAGATTTTTAAACGACGCCATATAGCCGATCGGCGCATCCAGCCAGACATAGAAATATTTGCCCGGCGCATCGGGAATTTCAAAACCGAAATACGGCGCATCACGGGTAATATCCCATTGTTGCAGCCCCGCCTCAAACCACTCTTGCATTTTGTTCGCCACTTGCTGCTGTAGCGAGCCGGAACGGATCCAACTTTTCAGCATCGTTTCAAAGCTCGGCAAATCAAAGAAAAAATGTTCCGATTCTTTCATTACCGGCGTCGCACCGGACACCACCGAACGCGGGTTAATCAGCTCCGTCGGGCTGTAAGTCGCCGAACAGACTTCGCAATTGTCGCCGTATTGATCTTCCGATTTACATTTCGGACAAGTTCCTTTCACAAAACGATCCGGCAGAAACATTCCTTTTTGCGGATCGTATAACTGCGAAATAGTACGGCTTTTAATAAACCCGTTATTTTTTAATCTGGTATAAATCGTTTCTGACAACGTGCGGTTTTCTTCGCTGTGGGTAGAATGGTAATTGTCAAAACTGATGTTGAAACCGTCAAAATCCGCTTTATGTTCGCTTTTGACCTGTTCAATCAACTGCTCCGGCGTAATCCCCAATTGATCGGCTTTCAGCATGATCGGCGTACCGTGCGCATCGTCAGCACAGACAAAATAGATTTCGTGACCACGCATACGTTGAAAACGCACCCAAATATCCGCCTGAATATGTTCCAGTAAATGACCTAAATGAATCGGGCCGTTGGCATAAGGCAAGGCACAAGTCACCAAAATTTTGCGTGCTGAAGTTGACATAATAATGTAGAAACCCTTGTATAAGATTTTATCGAATAAACAGGGGCTAATATTACCTTAACGCCGCTGTTTTTGCCAGTTGAACCGCACTTTGCCGCCGATTGTGCGATATTGCCGATTTTAACTTAACAGTTCTCGCCAAACATGATTAAATAGCGCTGACGAATATGACTTAATATGCTTTATAACCCTATAATAAAAAAGGATTTATCATGGGATTATTTTCCTCTACTTCACTGAGCGACGCTCAAAAAACACAGATTGAACAACGAATCGCCGATTTTCGCGATCCGACTTTACAAAAGAACTTAATTGAACTGAAAGCCTTAAAAAAAGTGGAATTGGGCGGCAACACGCTACGCTTGGAATTAACGCTGCCGTTTGCTTGGAACGGCGCTTTTGAACGCTTGAAAACCGCACTTGAAACCGATTTATTGGCGATCAGCGGCGCAACGGAAATCCGCTGGCAGCTGAATTATGCCATTGCTACTCTGAAACGCGCCAATAATCACCCCGCCGTCAACGGCGTGAAAAATATCATTGCCGTTACCTCGGGCAAAGGCGGTGTCGGCAAATCCAGCACGGCGGTGAATCTGGCTCTTGCCCTGAAAGCCCAAGGCGCACGTGTCGGCATTCTGGACGCCGATATTTACGGCCCGTCGATTCCGCATATGCTGGGGGCCGCCGACCAACGTCCGACCTCGCCGGACAACAAACACATGGTCGCCATCGAAGCGCACGGCATTTATACCAACTCCATCGGCTTCCTGATGCCGGCCGACAATGCCACGATCTGGCGCGGTCCGATGGCAAGCAGTGCCTTGAGCCAGTTATTGCAAGAGACTTGGTGGCCGGATCTGGATTATCTGGTGATTGATATGCCGCCGGGCACCGGCGATATCCAACTGACCCTCTCGCAGCAAATTCCGGTTACCGGTGCAATCGTGGTCACCACGCCGCAAGACATTGCGCTGTTAGATGCCGTCAAAGGGATTGCGATGTTCGAAAAAGTATCGGTGCCGGTATTGGGGATTATCGAGAATATGAGTATGCATATTTGTGCCAACTGCGGACACCATGAAGCGGTATTCGGTACCGGCGGCGCGCAAAAAGTGGCGGAAAAATACCATATTTCCGTGTTGGGGCAAATTCCGTTACATATCCGCTTACGGGAAGATTTGGATCAAGGCTTACCGACCGTTATTGCGGATCCGAACTGCGAAATCAGCCAATCGTTCCTACACTTGGCGGAATCCGTCGCCAGCGGGCTATACTGGCAAGGCAGCGTCATTCCGGCGGAAATCATGTTTCGGGAAGTCAAATAACCCTTTTGCCGAACCGCACTTTATAGACAAAGTGCGGTGTATAAAGTGCGGTTTTGATATCGGCTACGGCACGGCCAGCACGGCACAGTTACATAAATCGTCACTTTCAAAACATGTTTGTTCGCCTGCGGCAAGATTCGGCACGGGAAACAGGCGCACCGTCAGCGGTTTATTCAAGCGAAACGCCATCGTGCCCGTATCCCGCATCAGCGCATTGATTTTCTCCGCCGACGTATCGCCTTCAATCGGCACCGTATCCAGACCGATACCGCAAACACTGCTATAGGTCAACAACGCGCGAATATCAAACTGATTGCGCCGTGTCGCTTCAGCCAATCCTTCATCTTCCGTGACCGCCAGCATTAACCCTGAAAAGCCGACGGCATCGACATTTTTCACGGATTTAAATACACGCGTCAGCAACGCTGATGCTTCCACCGTTCCCGCCGCACCAAAATACGGCACACCCAGCAAGCGATAGACATCAACCATCGAATGACAGTTTTTCGACGGCGCCGCCGATGTATCCATGCCGGCAAACTGCCAGTGCGGATCCGTTTCGGCCGAACGGACGCCGGCCATAACCCGATCAATATGGTATTGCAATGCGGCACTCATAGCCTGATATGCCGCCGTTAAAAATTCAGCCTGTGGCTGCGCCTCCTGTTTCTGAATTTTTTCTAGCGCCGCCACCAGTAAATCAGGCGTTTCCAGCCCGATCACAACGCAATTGCCCGCTTCGCTGCGATGGTAACCTGCCGGAAAATACGGAATCAGCGGGCGACAATTGAAATTCACCGTGAAATTAAAATTCCCTTCTCCGTTCGGGGTAATTTCTGCAATTTTTTGCACCGCTGCGGTACAACGTGCAATCTGTTCATTGTCCAAAAACCCGAATTCATTGCATTCGATATTGACGCAGGCATTGCAAAGATCGCCATAATCTTTAATCAGCTCCGGCAGCAATGCAATTTCATGCGCCGTTCTGGCTTCCCCGATGGCAAAGCGAATCCGCAAGTCCGATCCTTGATTCAAGCGCAGCAAAATGGCTTTAATCGCCGCCAGCCCTTGCTTTGCCGTTTCGATACTGCTGCTATCCAAATATTCGCCGAACGGATTGGTTACGATTCGTACTGACTGCACCTGATAACCGTACTTTTGCAAACAAGCCGCCAAAACATCACACTGTTTTTTGGCATCCGCCAACTGTGCTTCCCAATGTTGGCTGTCGACAGACAATGTGGTAAATGCCGTAATTGCCCGAATACGGCACAAGTCCGTTGAAGTGAGATCCATTTTGCTTCCCTTTTACTGCTGTTATGTCAATCAATTGTTATAGTTATAGCGGTAACCTTCTGTCCATGCAACAAAAAACTCGCCGCAACAGGCGAGTTTCATAAAATCGGAAACGGCTGACTATCAGGTCGCCAAGGTTTCTTGTTTCAGATGTTTGATATGCCGGTTTATCTCCGACATCACACTGAATTTTTTTAGATTTTTTACTTTAGGCAATACGATTTTGCCCTGCTCGAATTCAAACAATCCGACCCCACTGATGAAGAATGAACCGGAAAACAGAATTTTGACATAACGGGCGATTTGGAAAGGATTATAGCGTTGAAATACTCTGACTTGCATAATATCTCCTACTGAGTTTGCTAGTTTATCTTTTAATTATTTTGCTTTCTGCATTGTCTTTGACTATCAAAATGAACGATGGTTCATTTTTTATTTTATACGAAAAGTGCGGTTAAATCTCATTGATTAACCGCTCTTTTGAAGTGGATCACACTTAATCGGGAATCGGGGGCTTACTGTTTGCGCCGACTTTTCACCGCTGCTGCCAAATTGCGTAATACCTGTTCGCTGTCTGCCCAGCCCAGACAACTGTCGGTAATACTTTGCCCGTAAACCTGCGCTTTTCCGTTCACTAAATCCTGACGGCCTTCCACCAAATGACTTTCAATCATCACACCGAAAATCCGCGTTGATCCGTCGCTGATTTGACGGCAAACATCAGCCGATACATCAAGCTGTTCCTTGAATTTTTTATGGCTGTTGGCATGACTGAAATCAACCATCACATGGGCTTTCTTGCCGGCTTTTTCCAAAGCTTCGCACACGGTCGCCACCGATTGCGCATCATAATTGGTATGATTGTCGCCGCCGCGCAAAATGATATGGCAATCATTGTTGCCTTTGGTGGTCACAATCGCCGAATGCCCGAATTTGGTCACCGATAAAAAGTTATGCGGCGCTTCCGCCGCACCGATAGCGTCCAACGCAACCCGCACGCTGCCGTTGGTGGCATTTTTGAAACCAACGCCGCAGGACAAGCCCGACGCCAGTTCTCGATGCACCTGTGATTCGGTGGTTCTGGCGCCGATAGCGCCCCAGCTCATGAAATCCGCCACATATTGCGGCGTGATCATATCCAGAAATTCACCGGCAGCCGGCACTTCCAAATCATTAATGTCGGACAGCACCTTACGCGCAATCCGTAAACCGTCGTTCAACTGATAGCTGTCATTCAGATACGGATCGTTAATCAAACCTTTCCAGCCGACGGTCGTGCGCGGTTTTTCAAAATAGACCCGCATGATAATTTCCAGCTCGTTACCTAATTCAGCACGCATTTGTTTGATTTTTTGCGCATACTCCAGCGCCGCTTTCGGATCATGAATCGAACACGGCCCGATAATCACCAGTAAGCGATCATCATTACCGTGAATAATATCATGTGCTTTTTGGCGCGTCGTTGCCACGGTTCGGGCGGCGGTATCACCGGCGGGATATTTTTCCAGTAATGCCACCGGCGGTAACAATTGCTGCGTATTGGCAATACGCAAATCATCATTTTTATACATGGTTGTGTCCTGAATACAGTAAAAATAAAAATCGATTATGAGTCTAACACGCATATTTGTACTAGTAAACTAGTTCATCAATACATTTGTTTAATAGCTGCTTAATACCGCTGCCGGCTGTAATTTTGCCGCCCGTGCCGCAGGATAAAGGCTGGCAAGCAAACTCAACAGCAATGCCGAAAATAACACTAAACCAACATCACCCCAATGCAATTCGCTCGGCAAGAAATCAACAAAATAAATGCCGTCGGATAACAGTTGCGTTTGTAACAGGGATTCGATTCCTTTAATGATGCCGGTCAGGTTCAACGCCAATAAAACACCGACAACAATGCCGATCAAGCAGCCTTTCATGCCGGATAGCAAACCGTAGCCGATAAAGATCCGACGGATAAAACGGTTATCGGCGCCCAAAGTGCGCATCACGGCAATATCGCCCTGTTTGTCTTTCACCGCCATAATCAAGGTGGAAACAATATTGAAACAAGCCACCCCGATCACCAAGACCATTGCAATATACATCACACTGCGAATCATCTGGATATCGCGATACATATAGCCGAATTTGCCCAGCCAGCTGGTTGCGGTGAGTTGTTGCGGATAATCCGCCAGACTGCCGTAATCCATTCGGTCGACCTGAAACGGATCGCGTAGTGCAATTTCAATGCCGCTCGCCTGATCCGCACTTAGCCCCAAATACTCGCGCGCCGTGCCGATCGGCAATAATGCGAAACTATGATCCAATTGCCCGTCTAAACGCAAAATTCCGCTCACATCAAGTCGAAAGCGTTTCGGCTGAGCGCTTGCCACATTATCACCGGCTTGCGACAACAGCAGCGAGACCGAATCCCCGACCTTGACATCAAGATCTCGGGCAATGCCGGCGCCTAAAATCAAACCGGATTGCGGGTTAAAATCCGCCCAACGGTTATCCTGTACAAATTGCCCGATGGCACTGACCTTGTCCTGTAACGCTCTGTCCACGCCACGCAGCTGCACCACCTTCAAGCGACTGCCGTTTTCCACCAGTGCGGTAAAGCCGACATAAGGCGCAATGCCTTTGATAATCGGCTGCGAATTCAGACGTTGTGCCAAATCCTGCCAATCCTGAATGTCATTCTGACGATTTTCATTCGGATAAGCGCTGATTTCGATATTCGGCACCACTGCCAACACCCGTTGCCGCAGTTCGCGCTCGAAACCGTTCATCGCACTTAAACCGATAATCAGCACCGCCACGCCCAGTGCAATACCGATCGTGGAGAAAGCCGAAATCAGACTCACCAGACGGTTTTTCTGTTTGCCGCGTTGATAACGCCAAGCGATTAAAAACGGAGTGCTCATGTTCTTCCCCTATGCGGCACGCAAAACACCGTCTTGCATCACCATACGGCGCGACAGCCTGCCCGCCAGATTCATATCGTGCGTTACCAGCAGAAAACCGGTTTTCTGTTGTTGATTCAACTGTTGAATCAGCTCAAAAATACTTTCGGTAGTTTTTCGATCCAGATTGCCGGTCGGCTCGTCCGCCAACACCAGCGCCGGACGGTTCACCAATGCGCGCGCAATCGCCACTCGTTGCCGCTCGCCGCCCGACAATGCAGACGGACGGTGCGAAGTGCGGTGTGCCAGCCCGACCGCACTTAGCATCTGTTCGGCACGATCTTTGGCTTCGGTTTTATTCTGTTTACCGATTAACAGCGGCATCATCACATTTTCAAGTGCGGTGAAATCCGCCATCAAATGATGGAATTGATAAACAAAGCCTAAATAACGATTTCGCCGTTCTGCCAGTCTGTTCGGTGAAAGCGTAAACAGGCTCTCCCCTAATAACCGCACTTCGCCGCTGTCCGCTTTATCCAAGCCGCCAAGCAGATGCAATAAGGTGCTTTTGCCCGAGCCGGAGCTGCCGACAATCGCCACCAATTCGCCGGGTTGCATAGCAAAACTAACCTGTTTCAACACTTGGGTTTGGCTTTCCCCTTCTTGATACGACTTGCTTAACTGCTCGCATGATAAAAGTGCGGTTTGCTGAGTATTATTCATAGTATTCTCTAAATTATTCATAACGCAGCGCATCTGCCGGCTCGATCTCAGCGGCGCGGTATGCCGGATAAAGGGTGGATAACAATGTCAGCAGCAGCGTGATAACCATAATCACCATCAACTGCCCGACATCGAATAATACCGGTAAATGCACCGCGGCATTCGGCATCGCTGCGCCTAAAATAAGATTGATATTCGACGCGGTCAATATCCCGAATCCGGCACCGAGCAACATGCCGACGGCACCGACTAACAACCCCTGAAAAATAAAAATTTGCATCACTTGCCGTTTTTTCATGCCCTGCGTTTGTAAAATTGCAATTTCGCCCTGTTTATCCAGCACCATTAAACTGAGAGAAGTGACAATATTGGCAACGGCGACCACGATAATCAATCCGATCAACAAACTCATCATGTTTTTTTCCATCGCTACCGCTTGGAAAAATTCGCCTTTCTGTTCACGCCAATCGGCAATTTTCCAGTTGTCCGACGAGAAATAACGGCTCAATTCGGTGATTTTAAACGGATCGTCCAGAAACAGGCGAACGCCCTGTACTTCTTGCGGCGGAATCCGTAACAAACGCCCGACATCTTCGATGTTGGCAAACACTTGCCGCTGATCGCCTTTTACGCCGCCGTCAAGAATCGCCGACACCGTAAACAGCCGCTGCACCGGCACACGCCCGAACGGGGTATACTGGCTATTCGCCGCCAACATCACCCGCACTTTATCGCCTGTCGCCAGTTTGAGTTCCTGCGCCAAATCAGAGGCAATCAAAATATGATATTCACTCGGCGCCAGCACCCGCGTCAAATCGAGCTCCTCCGCTGCCAACAGCGGATCGTCCTGTTTATCGGAAACCCCGATAATCCTCGCCGCACCGATACCGTTTGCGGTTTGCAAAATCACATCGCTGCTGTTAATAGCAACCGCACTTTGCACGAAAGGCGGCAGCGTTTCCAAGCTGAAATTCGCCGACAGATTGCCTTGCGGCAATTGAATTACGGCATGTGGCAAAGTGCTTAACACATTGTCTTTTTGCTGTTGCTGCAAACCGTTCATCACCGACAGCACGATCACCAACGCCATCACACCTAAGACGATACCGATACTGCCGAGCCAAGTCACAATCCGCCCGAAACGATCCGCACTTTTGGATCGCCAATAGCGTAACGCAATAAATAAAGGAACGTTGATCGCCATTATTTTATTTCCTGTAATCCGGCTTTAAGCAGATCGATAACTTCTTGTTCATCAGTATCCCATTTATCTTGTAAAGCTTAATAAATCGCCAATGTTTTTTCCAAATAAGGTTTGCTGACGTTACAGTTCGACCAACCCCTAGTCGGCATAATACGAGTCTTTTTTCGCTGCTTATGTTGCCAAAGTTAATGCCTTGGCATGATCTAAGTGCGGCTCAAACAAGCAATATTGCGCCAATCTTTCCAAGCCGCCGACATTACCTTGTTCTGCCGATAAATTCAAAGAAGTCAACGCCATGCTATCACTCTGTGCTCAATTGCATCTTATCTTGATTATCGACATTATCGGCAAAAAGAAAAGGAGTGTATGAACAGCCATTCCGCCGCAAACAATCAACAGTTTTTTCAACGTCATTATTCAAACCCGTATCGTTTGGGCGGAAAAAATCCGCCCGTCCCGCTTACTATATTGACTGTAATTTTATTTTAAGGTTGCCGCAAACTGTTCAATATTATCCCGCACTTTACCGACCAATATTTCTACGGCGGAATCCGCCGCCCACGCAATATGCGGCGTGATCAACAAATTCGGCATGGTTTTTGCCGCATCCATCAACACATTGCCCTTTTCCGGCGGTTCTTTGATCATTACATCAATTGCCGCACCGCCGAGATGACCGCACTTTAATGCCTCGACCAATGCCGATTCATCTACTAGCGGTCCGCGTCCGGTATTAATTAAAAACGCTCCTTTTTTGACTAACGCCAAGCTTTCTTGATTGATCAGATTTTGCGTGGTCGGCGTCAACGGACAATGCAGGCTGATAAAATCAGCTTGTGCCAATACATCGTTAAACGGAGTATAACCTTCACGGCAGCTTGTTGCATCTTTATGCTCGGCGTAAAGTACTTTCATGCCGACCGCACTTGCCAGCCGTCCGACTTCGGTGCCTAAATTTCCTTTACCAAAGACACCTAAAACCGAATTGCGCACATCGGTCAGTGGATAATCGAAATAACAAAACTGTTTATTTTCCACCCAGCGATCAGTCAGTTGATCACGGTACCAGCCCATCAAGCTGTGTTTCAGGGCAAAAATCATGCCGATAACGTGTTCCGGCACGCAAACCGAAGAGTAACCTGCCACGTTCTTTACCATAATCCCTAACTCTTTTGCCGCATCTAAATCCACATTGTTAGTGCCGGTAGCGGTCACAGCAATCAGTTTCAATTGCGGCAACTGCTGCATCAATTCTTTAGTGATAACCACTTTATTGGTAACGGCAATATCGGCACCCTGTAAACGTTCCAAGGTTTGTTCAGGATCGGTTGCCTCATGAGCAATCCATTGATGTTCAATATTAGGGCGTGGGATCGGAATGTGTTTCGGTAAAGAACTGCTGTCCAGATGTACAATTTTTAACATAGGCCACTCGCTTTTTTAGTTGAAATACTAATAACATGTTGTCATAACAAAGATTACCACAACCGCAGTTTGGGAATTAATGAATCGAATATTCCTGTACCATCGCGCCGGTCAACTGGTCGCGCAACAAATCGGCACTCGGATCGTCCGGACATTGTTCTACAAAATAGTCAAAATCCGCCAATGCCGCATGGATACATTGCATACTTGCCAACACCAATCCGCGATCACGAATTTCATAAGGGTTGTCAGGCTGTTTACGCAAGCACCAATCGATCAAACGTAACGCTTCGCCGCTACGCCCTTCACGAATTAGCGCATTTTTCATATATTGTACCACGTGATCCTGCAACAACTCCGCATCCGCCACAGCCAAATCGCTTTCGTCGGGCGACAATCCAAAACCGATATAGCCTTCAATCCATTTGTCCAGCGTCTCATGCAAAATATATTCACCGTCCCACGGATTGATAAACGCCGTTTCGCTGTCGACATCGGCACGCAGAATCAGCTGAGTCGGGAAATTCACCGGAAAAATCGGCAAATTCAGACTTTCGGCCAGATAAAGCACCAATGCCCCCAAACTGAGCGGCATACCGTTTTTTGTATCCAACAGCCGATTCACCATCAGATTGTCCGCCTGATAATATTGGTTCGGATCACAACAAAATCCCCACTCGCCGTAAACCAGCTGCAGCAGCTGGTGAATCTGGTGTTTTTGGTGTTGTTGGCTGTCTACGTGTATGTGCGCCTTGCGCACCATATGCCCCAACCGCCCCCAAATACTGCTGATTTTCGGCTCGGGCGCAATCACTTTATACAGTTCAACCAGCTGAACCATCAGTGCTTTTTGAACGTGTCGTTGTGATGTCGTTAATCTTGTTATATTCGATATTTCCATGATCTTTCTCGCATTTTCCCGTATATCGGGCTAAGGTAACTCGTTCATTATCACCGTAATCCCGAATTGTCTCAATATCTTGCCAAATATATTTTTGGAACAGTGACCGCACTTTACACCCCTGCTGCCAACCGTGTTCCAGTAATAAGCTGCCGTGCGGCTTTAAATAAACAGGCGCCTGTTCAATGATATGCCGTAAATCCGCATAGCCGCTGTCATTGGCAACCAACGCCGAATGCGGCTCAAAGCGCACATCGCCTTCAGACAAATGAACATCGTGCGAATCAATATACGGCGGATTGCCGACAATCATATCAAAATGTTGCCCTTCCAACGCCTTGAACCAATCGCTAACTAAAAATGTGACATTTTTGACGCCGTTTTGTCTTTGGTTTTCCTTTGCCAACTCGACCGATTGCGGAATTTTATCAACCCCTGTCACATTAATTACGCTGTCTTTTATGGCTGCCGAAAGCTCTTTTGCCAACGCCAATGCAATCGCCCCAGTCCCCGTCCCCAAATCTAAAATACGATATTCTTTAACCGCACATTGTCGAATATAGTCGATTGCGATCAATAGGGCTTTTTCGACCAGAATTTCCGTATCAGGACGCGGAATCAAGGTGTATGGCGACACCTTTAACGTCAGCGACCAAAATTCTTTTTCACCGAGAATATACGCCATCGGCTCGCCGTTAACCCGCCGCTGCAAAAGTGCGGTCAATTGTTGCAATTGATCATTATGTAATTCTCTTTCGGAAAACGCCATAATCGAAGCCCGACTGCTACCGGTGATATGCTGCAATAATAACTGCGCCTCCCGTTTCGCACTTTCATGCCGATTTAAACGGTCTGCCGCCTGATTGAGCCACTGTTGATACGTCATTCAAAAATCTCATTTTATCCGCTTCAGCATTAATCGCTGATTAGTAACGAATCGGTAATACGGCTGCCTCTGGTCGTCACATATCTGTGCATTGCCAGTAAATCCAGTAAAACAACTTTGATTCCGACCGCCGGTAAGCGGCAAAAAACACCGGCCAAGCGCAACGCTTTGTCTTTTCATCAGCCTCTTCTTCAGGACGGATCTTTTCGGTCTGTTCCTGAAAAGATGAAACTCGGAGTTGTGGCGTATTTTCGCCAACCTCCGGCACTACAGAGGATTTTTTGCGCCGTTTCTTTTCTCTTGGATTTTCTCGCCGCATACCGCGCCGTTCCTGCCATTAACTCTCTTCCGACAACGCCGCCAACTGATCCGCTTGATATTCGGTAATTATCGGTTGGATCAGTTCGTCCATTTTGCCGTTCATCACTTCGTCCAAACGGTATAAGGTCAGATTGATACGATGATCGGTCACCCGCCCCTGCGGATAGTTATACGTGCGGATCTTATCCGAGCGATCGCCGCTGCCCAATAAATTACGGCGGGTGCTGGACACCTCCGCCGCACGGCGTTCTTCTTCCGCCTGAACAATACGCGCCGCCAATACCGACATCGCTTTGGCTTTGTTTTTATGCTGTGAACGTTCGTCCTGACACTCCACCACAATTCCGGTCGGCAAGTGGGTGATCCGCACCGCAGAGTCAGTGGTATTAACATGCTGCCCGCCCGCCCCGGAAGAGCGGTAAGTATCGATTTTTAAATCGGACGGATTGATTTCCGGCAGTTCCGATTCGGGCAATTCAGGCATCACCGCCACCGTACAGGCGGAAGTATGAATCCGTCCCTGCGATTCGGTTTTCGGCACACGCTGTACCCGATGGCCGCCGGATTCAAATTTCAATTGCCCGTAAACACCTTCACCGTTAATTTTAACAATAATCTCTTTATAACCGCCCTGCTCGCTTTCGTTGGCACTCATCACCTCGACGCGCCAGCGTTTGATCTCCGCATAACGGCTGTACATCCGAAATAAATCGCCGCTGAAAATGCCGGCTTCATCACCGCCCGTACCGGCACGGATCTCCAAAAAGCAGTTGTATTCGTCATTCGGATCTTTCGGCAGCAACAGCAGTTGCAATTGTTGTTCCAAGCGTTCAATTTCACGTCTGGATTCTTCGATCTCTTCCAGCGCCATTTCACGCATACTCGGATCATCGAGTAACATTTCCGCTTCTACCAGATTACTGTGCAATTTCGTCCACTTGCCGAAGCATTGCACCACATCTTCCAGCTGCGAATACTCTTTTGAATAGGCGCGGAATCTGTCTTGATCGCTAATCACGCTCGGATCGCCCAGCAGTGCCTGCAATTCTTCATAACGTTCTTGTAAATGTTCCAATTTGCTGATGATTGACGGTTTCATGGATTCCCTTTTTGAAACGGTGTTGAAATGATAATGACGTATTTTATCTGAAATCGGGATAATAGGCTAATAACAATCAGTTGCGTGTGTCATCGTCTTGATCGGCAAGGTCGTCTTCGACGGCAATCCCCAAAGCGCCGGAAAAATGTTGTAACCCTTCGCTGTCGCCGGCCTTCACTAACCCTTGAATTGCCTGTGTCGGCACGTGCAACAAACGGTTAGTTAACTTATAGCTGAGCTCTTGTAACACTTTTTCCTGATCATGCCCTTGCTGAAGTGCGGTCAGCGCTTTGGCAAGCAACTCCTGCCGCGCCTGCTCCGCCTGATCACGGTATTTACGAATCAGATTGGAAGATTGATGGAGTTTCAACCAGCGGAAAAAATCCTGACTTTCCTGTTGAATAATCTGCTCCGCTTGCGCCGACGCTTTTTGCCGCTGTGCCAGATTATGCTGAATAATGTGCTGTAAATCGTCCACGCTGTAGTGGTAAACCGCATCCACTTCGGCGACTTGCTCTTCCACATCGCGCGGCACCGCAATGTCGATGATCAGCATTGAACGATTTTTACGCTTTTTCTGGGCGTATTTCACCATTTCAACCGTAATCAGCGGTTGATCGCTGGCGGTAGAGGTGATAACAATATCCGCTTGGTTCAATCCCTGCTGTAATTTCTCCAACGGCAACAACCGCATAGCACCCACGCGCTCACTCAGCGCTTCGGCACGGCTCAACGTACGGTTGGCGATAATAATATTTTCGGCGCCTTGCTGAAACAAATAGCGGCTGACCAGTTCGATCGTCTCTCCTGCACCGACCAATAAAATGGTTAACGGCTGCAACGAATCAAAAATCTGTTTCGCCAAGCTGGTTGCCGCATAAGCGACCGAAACCGCACTTCCGCCGATATCGGTTTCACTGCGTACCCGTTTGGCGGTGGAAAACGTCTTTTGAAACAGGCGGGAAAATTCGCCGCTCAGCGTTTGTTGATAAACCGTTTCACTCACCTGATAAGCTTGTTTCACCTGCCCAAGTATTTGCGGCTCGCCCAAAATCAGCGAATCGAGGCCGCATGCCACCCGCATTAAATGCCGAGTCGCTGCGGAATTTTGCGCCAGATAGAGATTATCCCTCACCTGTTCGGCACTCAAGCCGTGAAAACGGACAAACCATTGAATAATGTGTTCCAACCATTGTTGATTTTGTGCGCTGTCTTCTTGCGGCGAAATATGGCGGTTATGCAAATAGAGTTCGGTTCGATTACAGGTCGACAAGACAACCGCACTTTCCGCCAATTCCGCCTGTCGAATCTGCTGTAACGCCAAAAGCCGCTTTTCATCACTGAAAGCGACCTTTTCGCGCAACTCTACCGGTGCGGTTTTATGGTTAATGCCGAGTGCCAATATTGCCATAACGGAACAATCTACCTCTTTCGGGGAGGTTTTTGATAACTCCTTGAGATAAAATAAAATCGCCGTCACTATACCCACCAGTAAGGACGACGATAAACAAGTCTGCATTCTAATAAATTGTCACGGCTTGAGCAAACCGAATCCCGTTTTATTTTGATTCAGCCCCGATTTTTTGCCTATTGTTGTAATAGTTACTGCGCCGCCTGCCAGCCGCCGCCGATCGCCTTATACAGGTTCACTAAATTTTGTCCGCCGGCCAACCGCACTTGTAACAGTTGCTGTTGATAATCCAAGGCGTCCAGACGGGCTCGTAATGCGATATCCAGCGTTTTGTCGCCGTAGCGGAACAGTTTTTCCGAATCCTGTGCCTGCCGAGCCGCTTTTTGTGCGGCATAATGCAACAATCGGGCTTGATTGTTCAATGCAAATTGCGCCTGATAACTGCTGTCCACTTCGGACAATGCCTGCAAAATGCGTTGATCATATTCCAAAAGTGCGGTTTGTAAACGGGCGTCCGCCGCCTGAATATTGGCCTTGATTCGTCCGGCGGTAAAAATCGGCAGCTGGACACCGACACTGCCTAATCCGCCCCAGCCCTTCAGCGCCGGCATATCCCCGTCCAATTCAATCCGTCCGGTTTGCCATAAAAACTGAATATCAAACCGCGGCAGCAGATCGGCTTTGGCACTCGCCAATTTTGCGGCATAAGCCTGCACCGCCGCCGCATTGGCGCGAATATCCGGCCGTTGCGTTAACAGGCTGCCCGGCTGTTGCCCCCGTGGCGGTTGCGGCAAATTGTTCAGCAGATTGCTTTGCTGCATTTGTTTACTATCCAGCCTGAACCCTTGCGGCACTTGCCCGATCAGAACCGCAATGCTGCGCTGATAGCTGTCAAACCGCACTGGCAGCCCTGCCTGCTGTGCTTTTAACGCATCAATTTTAGCAGCAATTTCATTCACTTCATAAGCATTGACCTGCCCCGCCTGAAAACGTCCGTTGATATAGCGTTGCAGCTGCTGTAACGCCGTCAATGTCCTATTCAGAAGTTGCTGCTGCTGGCGTACTCCCTGCGCACGCAGGTAATTATCGGCAATATCGGCGGCAACCAACATTTGCGTGCCGTAAACCCGCTCTTGTGCGCCCAGTGCCGCATAAGCGGCGGCATCGGCATCACTGCGTTTTTGTCCGAAAATATCGGGTTCCCAAGATGCCGCCACGCCGCCAATTATAGCATTGCCTTTAATTGAAACATCATCGTTCCCCAACAGTTGGCGTGCATTCGACGATAAATTATTTTCGATTTTCATTCGCTGACCGCCCAAGGTTCCGCTGACACCGGCTTGCGGCAGCAGTTCCGCACCGGCCAGCGCGGAAATTGCCCTCGCCTCCTGCAAACGGCTTTGCGCAATGGCTAAATCAACATTCTGCCGCAACCCTTGCTCGATCAACCTTGTCAGCTGCGGATCTCGCCACTGCCGCCACCAACGACTGACTTGCCCCTCGCCTTGCGCCTGTGCGGTTTGTTCATAGTGTTGCGGCAAATTAATGTTGGAATCCAGTGCCACTTCGGTATTGCTGCAAGCCGCTAAGAATAGTGAAAGTGCGGTAAGTCGCGGATAACACTTCTGCATATGATGATCCTTCTAATTTTGTCGTGCCAACATGGAACGAAAACGTACAATCGCCAACGTTACAAAACCGGCGCCCATCATCGCCATAATGACGATACGATGCCAAACGGTCTCCCAGCCCGCCCCTCGAAACAGGACATCTTGGCTGATGGCCACAAACTGCGTCAGCGGCGAAAACAGCATAATGTTTTGTACTAACGGCGGCATACTTTCAAACGGCGATGTACCGCCGGAAAGCAAATACAGGACGATATAAACCGGTAAACACAATAAACTGAATTGCGGCATGGTCGGCGCTTGCGTCGCCAAAAACAGCCCCAATCCCGCCACCGAAAACAGATAAATCGCCTCGCTGAAGGCAAACAGCCAAAGCGAACCGTTAATTGGTGCGCCGATCAATTTGTGTACCACAAAATAGAGTGACAACATTGCCGCCACCAAAATAACCAGACTGTTGGCCAAAATTTTGGAAAAGGCAATTTCGCTGGCGGTGACCGGCATGACCAACAAATGTTCTATCGTACCGTGTTCCCGTTCACGAATCACCGCCGCCCCGACCAGAATCAATGCCAACAAGCTGGAGTTGCCGGTGATCTGCGTAGTCGGCATAAACCATTCGGTCAGTAAATTACTGTTAAACAGCACATTGACCACCGGCTCAAACGGTAAAATCCGTTCGCTGTCGGGCAAGCCCAAAAACTGATTAATCTGGCGTGTGATAATTTGGCTGAGATAATTAGCACCGACACCGGCCTGTGTCATCGCCGTGGCATCAACCAGCAATTGCAGCTGCGGTTGTTTGTCGGCCAATAAATCAGCCGCAAAATTCGGCGGAATGGTCAGCACAAAAATATATTCGCCGCTGTCCATCATCGAATCGATTTGCCCTGATTCGATTTCAACCACTTGTTTGAAGTAAGGCGGCAGAATGACGTCGCGCAACTGGTAGGAGAACGTCGACTGATCCTGATCCAACACCGCAACCGAGGCATTTTTCACTTCGGTGGTAACACTTTTACCAATCGAATAGATGGTAAACGTGAACATGACGACCACCAAGCCTATCAGGGTAACGTCGCTGAACAGGCTGCGCAGCTCTTTTATGGACAAATAATAAACATTTTTTAACCACTGCATACTATTTCTCCTGCTTTTTAAGCAATAATGCGGCGACTGACAGGTATATCACGAAGAACAGCAGCAATATCCCGTATAAATGGATAAAGCCGGCAAACCCCAGCCCTTTAGTAAACGCACCGAGACTGATCAGGTTATACCAACTGGTCGGAAAGCTCCAGCCAATCCAGTAGCCTGCCCCGACCAATGTCGACATCGGATAGAGAAAGCCGGAAAAACTGACTGCCGGCACCATGCTGATAATAGCAGAACCGAAAATGGCCGCCACTTGCGACTGTACAAAAGCGGAAATCAGCAATCCGAATGCCGTTGATGCCAATACCAAGCCGAAAGCGCCCAAGGTCATTGCCCAGAACGATCCTTTCAACGGCACGCCGACCACCACCACGGTCAGGAAAATCAGAACCAGATAACTCAGCATCGAGAGCGCCACATAAGGCAGTTGTTTGCCGAGCAGATATTGGCTGACCGAGGCGGGCGAGGCATAAAGGTTAGTAATCGAGCCGATTTCTTTTTCACGTACAACCCCAAGTGCGGTCATCATGCCCGGAATCATCATTAACGTCAGCATAATCAACCCCGGCGAAATCGCATTAACGCTTTTAAACGCCTGATTATACATAAACCGCACTTCGAGATTCGCCGCAGTCTGCAAGCCGACGCCTTGCTGTCGATAAAAATCCTGCATATATTGCATGGTGATCCCTTGGCTATAACCGACGATATTTTCTCCGGTAAACGGCATCGAACCATCGACATACAGCGCCACCTGCGGTTTTCGCTGTTGCAGCAGATCCCGACCGAAATTCGGCGGAATTTCTATCGCCAAGCGTGCCTGACCGCTCTTTAGCAATGCCGACACACGCTCTCTGTCCGGCGCCTGCTCCAATAGTTCAAAATAATCGGATGCAGAAAATTGCTCAATCAGCTGCCGGCTTTGATAACTTTTATCCTGATCCCAAACCACGAATTTGAGATTACTGACATCAAACGAAATCCCCCAGCTTCCCGCCAACAATAAGATCACCGGACCGAAAACCGCAAACAGCAACCGAATGCGGTCACGTAACAGCTCTTTGCCCTCACGCAGCGCAAAAGTAAAAATAATATTGAACCAATAGCGAATCCCGAAAGAGAGGTGCAGATCATCGACTGAATCGGGCGGCGTTTCACTTTTTGATGAATTATCCCTGCGCTGCTGTGCGGAGGAATCATCGGTCGTGTGCGATTGTTCGCGTTCGCTCTGCTGTTCCTCCAGAAAAAGGATAAAAGCTTCTTCCAACGTATCGGCGTTTTTTTGCTGCCGTAATGCTTCCGGCGTGCCAACGCCCAACACTTTGCCGCGATCCATAAACGAAATGCGATCACAACGCTGCGCTTCATTCATAAAATGGGTGGAAACGAAGATCGTGATCCGATCTTCTCGTGACAGTTTAAGCAGATATTGCCAAAACATATCACGGGCGGCGGGGTCGACACCGGAGGTCGGTTCATCCAAAATCAATACTTCGGGGTGGTGCAAACAGGCTGCCGCAAGTTGTAAACGTTGGCGTACGCCCAATGAAAGTGCGGTCGGTTTGCTTTCGGCAACGGCAGCCAGCTTGAATTGCTCCAACGCATTATTGACCGCCTCTTCACCTTGCTTACCGTCTAATTGATACAGTTTGGCGTGCAGCACTAAGTTTTGACGCACGCTCAACTCTTCATACAGTGAGAATGACTGCGACATATAGCCGACCCGCTTGCGGGTTTGCATATCGCCGGCATTGACGCTTTTTCCGAGCAATTTTGCACTGCCCGAGGAGGCGTCCAGCAAGCCGGTCAGCATCTTCATGGTGGTGCTTTTGCCACAGCCGTTGGATCCTAAAAAACCGAAAATTTCACCTTTCGGGATACTAAAACTGACATTATCCACAGCGGTAAAATCACCGAATTTTTTGCTCAGGTTTTCCGCTTCAATCGCCGGCGGCGAGTCGGGTTCCGCCTCGAATGGCGGGATTCGGGAATCGTCCCAGTCCGTCTGTTTGTCTTGCGGCAGCAGTTTGATATACGCTTGTTCCAGCGTTTGGCTGTCGGTTTGCTGCAAAACGTCTGCTGTCGGCTTATTAACCAATAACTTACCGTCATCCATTGCCAGCAAATAATCGAATTGCTCCGCCTCATCAATATAGGCGGTCGCCACCACCACGGTCATCTCGCTGTTTTCTTGGCGCAGCTCGTTCACCAACTGCCAGAATTGCCGCCGTGACAATGGATCGACACCGGTGGTCGGTTCGTCCAAGATCAATAATTGCGGATTATGCACCAACGCACAACATAAACTGAGTTTTTGCTTCATACCGCCGGACAATTTGCCGGCGGCTCTTTCTTGAAACGGTTCCAACCCGGTGGCTTGCAGCAAACGTTGAATCCGTTGCCGCCGCTGTTTTTTATTCAAACCGAAAAGACGAGCGTGAAAATCAATATTTTCATTAATCGATAGGGTCGGATAAAGATTTTTACCTAAGCCTTGCGGCATAAAGGCGATTTTGGTCGAAAGCTCATGCCGCTGTTTCGGATCGCCCTGATCCCGCCCCAAAACCTCAACACGTCCTTGCTGAATCAGTTTAACACCGGCGATCAGCGACAATAAGGTGGATTTCCCCACGCCGTCGGGGCCGATCAACCCGACCGTCACCCCTTGCGGTAAAATCAGCGAAACATCATCAAGCGCCTGTATCTGTTTATAATGGTGAGATACATTTTTCAGTTTTAACGCCGGTGCCGCAGAATCTGTCCGCATAAGCCTTCCTGTCACTCGTCAACCGCACTTTCGGGCAGCCTGATCCGTAACACTTCGGGCCATTGAGCGCCGTTTTCCGTCAACACATAGCCGTTACCGGTCATTCCGCCCTTAAGATAGGATGCATATTGTTGTGCGACCTGTTGCGGAATTTGCAGCTTGATTTTAAATACCAGCTTTTCCCGCTCCTCTGCCGTTTCCACATATTTTGGCGTGAATTGCGCATCTGCCGCAATATACGTCACGGTAGCCGGCCAAACCCAATCCAATCCGTCCAACACAATTCTGGCTTCGCTGTTCAACGGGATTTTATTGACGGTCGGTCCGGGAAAAAACAGATTCATGCTGATGTCATTCAGATTCAGCAGGCTGATGACTTTCCCCCCGGACGGAATGACATTGCCCACTTCGGCGATTTTGTATTCGACCCGTCCGGCCTGTGGCGCTCGCACCGACATATCCCGCTCCATCGAGCCGGCTTGCTCCACCTGTGCAGCGGCCTGTTGCACCGCGGCTTCCGCTTCCAGTTTGGCGGCTTGTGCAGCCTGTAGTGCCGCATTGGCGGCATCACGCTCCGCCTGCCGTTTTTCCATTTCCGATTTGGAGATCAGGTTGTCACGCCGCATTTTTTGGGCGTTATCCAGATCCATTTGCGCGACTTTTAACTGTTGCCGTTGTGTTTCGATTTGCGCTTGCGCTCGCTTAACAGCTTGTTCCGCTTGGGTTTGCTGTGCCTGAGCCGCCGCCAGCTGCGCCTGTGTCGTTGTTGATGACAATACCGCCAACAACGCGTCTTTTTCTACCGTTTGTCCTTCCGTCACGGCAATCGCTTCAACCCGTCCCGCATATAAACTGGCAACATCCATTCTCGCCAGCTCTAAGCGCCCGTTTACAGCGGCAACATTCGGATAATCTTGTTCTGAATCCTGTTGGCTGAACCAAATCGCTCCGCCTATCAAGGCGACAATAGGCAACACGATGAGTAATTTTTTCATACCGTACTCCATCGGCTATCGGCATATAACTGCCCGCACACCAAATAAAATAGTAAGATTAAAAATAATAACGAAGGGTATTTTGATTATAAACACATCAAATCAAAGGTCAAGCTGCCGTGAAATCGGCATGTTTATGACTGATTCGGGTTAGATATTGTTATGCGGAAAGAAATAAAGACATCGAATAAAGTGGGTGGATTCCCTCCCAGCTTGATCTCGGCACACGGAAATTTGACTTGGGCTGCTTTCTTCCGAACCTGACCCGATGAACCAAATACCATTGCGAGGAACCAAAAGGGAATCCATAGAATTGACGGCGAAACCGTCAAGTGCGGTGCATTGTCCTACAATTGGCACGCCTTTGCAAGTTCAACCTGCACAGCTGGCTATTTCTCGCACACAGCATTGTTTTTCGGCAATGATTTTGTTATAACCGACAATAATGTTACAGCACGAAAAGGTTATGCCATGTCTACCGTATTAAAACAATTAATCGATTTATTGACGCTTGAAACCATTGATGATCACTATTTCCGCGGACAAAGCGTCGATCTCGGCTTGCGCCAGGTATTCGGCGGGCAAGTGATCGCACAGGCATTGGCGGCCGGCATCAAGGTTGCTCCGCAAGATCGTATTTTACACTCTTGCCATGCCTATTTTTTACGCAGCGGTGATGCGCAGCACCCGATTTTATACGATGTTGAGGTTTTACGTGAAGGCCGCAGTTTCACCGCACTTCGGATCAAAGCCATTCAGCATAATGAACCGATTTGTCATGTCACCGCCTCATTTCAAACCTTGGAAAACGGTTTCGATCATCAAAGCCGAATGCCGCAAGTCGATGCACCGCAGCTGCTGATCAACGAACTGGACGCCGTGCGGGCGGCAGCCGCTTATTTACCGGCGACAGTGAAAGACAAACTGACGGCGGAACGCCCGTTTGATGTGCGCAGTAAATACTTGAACAATCCGTTTCGGGGGCGTGAATTTCCGGCAGAACAATACGCTTGGTTCAAAGCCAACGGCACTGTCCCCGTCGATTTGAAAATCAATCAGTGCCTGCTTGCCTATTTTTCCGATTTTCATTGCCTGCTGACCGCACTTCACCCGCATAAAAAAGGCTTTTTGGAAAAAGGCATGAAAGTGGCGACTATTGACCATGCGATTTGGTTTCATCGTCCGTTTGATTTAAACCATTGGCTGCTCCATGCGGTTGAAAGTAATAATGCGTTTGCAGCACGCGGTTTGGCACGGGGGCAAATTTTTGCTCAGGACGGGCGCTTAATTGCCACGACTCAACAAGAGGGCTTAATTCGTTTTACGGCGGAATAAAGATAGGTAAAGTGCGGTATTGAAAAAGTGAGTTGGTCGATAAGCCGGGTTCTGTCGCGGACAATCATTCCTCTAGGCGTTTATTTGCACAAACGCTCAAGCAACCTACCCGAATCCCATGCGGGCCGCACGTTGGATTCCTATTTGGTCTTGCTACGAGTGGAGTTTACCGTGCCGTGAAATGTTGCCACTCACGCGGTGCGCTCTTACCGCACCCTTTCACCCTTACCTGATCTCTTACGAGCCATCGGCGGTTTGCTCTCTGTTGCACTGGTCGTAGGCTCGCGCCCCCCGGACGTTATCCGGCACTCTGCCCTGTGTAGCCCGGACTTTCCTCTCGTCTACTTGTCCTCTAGGTTGTTTTACAACGGTTGAGAGCTTCAATAAACCAGCGATTGCCTGACCAACTCGCTGCGCAGTATAACGGAATTTTTCCGCTTAAGATAGCATTGTCTTGCTAAATTAGGATATTAAGCTAGAATAAATCCGATTACATTTTGCCTCATCTATTATCCCTACAACAAAAGCGTATAAGAGGTCATATAATGAACTATATACAAATTGCCCAAGAAACATTGGCGATCGAAGAAAACGGTATTGCCAGACTACGTACCAATCTTGACGAACAGTTTAGCCAAGTCATCCAGTCAATCCTCGAATGTGAAGGCCGTCTGGTTGTAGCCGGTATCGGTAAATCCGGTTTAATCGGCAAAAAAATGGTAGCGACTTTTGCCTCCACCGGCACACCGAGTTTTTTTCTGCATCCGACCGAAGCTTTTCATGGCGATCTGGGGATGTTGAAACCGATTGATATTGTCATTTTAATCTCCTACAGCGGCGAAACCGATGACGTCAATAAACTGATTCCGAGCCTGAAAACCTTCGGTAATAAAATTATCGCCATGACCGGAAATCCCGAATCTACACTGGCTAAACATGCCGACTATATTCTGGATATTTCGGTTGAACGGGAAGCTTGCCCGAATAATCTCGCCCCGACTACATCGGCATTGGTTACACTGGCACTGGCAGATGCCATGGCGGTTGCCTTAATCAAAGCCCGCGATTTTCAACCGACCGATTTTGCACGTTTCCACCCGGGCGGAAGTTTAGGCAGGCGCTTATTAAGCAGAGTGCGCGATATCATGCAGACTCGTTTACCGATAGTGACACCGGATACCTCTTTTGCCGACTGCATAGACAAAATGACGGAAGGAAGAATGGGGATCGCGATTGTCATGGATAATAAAGAACTCAAAGGCGTTATTACAGACGGCGACATTCGGCGTTCATTTACCTCTATGGGGATTAAATGCCTTCGTTTATATGCCAAAGATATCATGTCTACCAATCCGAAAACCATTCAAGCCGACACCTATATGAGCCAGGCGGAAGATTATATGCGCCTGCATAAAATCCATTCCCTCATTGTCTTGGAGCAAGATGAGGTCGTCGGGCTGTTTGAATTCTCTTATTAAGCGGTGGCAATATGAACAATAAACTCCGTAACATCAAACTGGTCATCACCGATATTGACGGCGTATTGACCGACGGCAGCCTGTACTATGACGCCGACGGCGAAGCGTTAAAATGCTTTCACGTGCGTGACGGATTAGGTATTCGAATGTTAATCGAATCCGGCGTTCAGGTTGCGGTACTTTCCGGACGGGATTCCGCAATTTTACGCAAACGAATTGCCGATTTAGGCATTGAACTGTTCTTGCTCGGTAAACTGGATAAAGAAACCGCCTGTTATCAATTAATGGCGCAAGCCGAAGTCAGCGCCGAACAAACCGCCTATCTCGGCGATGACAGCGTCGACCTGCCCGCTTTTGCAGTCTGCGGCTTTTCCGCTGCGGTTGCCGATGCGCCGGATTATGTCAAACAAGCCGCCGACCGCACGTTAACCCTTGCCGGCGGCAAAGGTGCCTTTCGTGAATTGTCCGATTTGATTTTAGCGGTGCAGGGCAAAGACGGGATTTACCGCTCGGCACAAGGCTTTTTAGCCGCCGCCAAGAAAATGGCGCAATGAAGCCCCATACCGCACTTTTAACACTGAAAGTGCGGTATCAATAGAGTTACTTGATATTCTCCAACCCGAATTGATACAACGCATTCTTTTTACAGCCGTACAGTTCCGCCACAATCGCAGCGGCTTTTTTCAACGGTAATTCAGCGGCAATTAAGCGCAGGGCTTTTACCGTTTCGTCGGAAAAAACTTGATCGGCAACCGCACTTTGCCCTTCTACAATCAATACCATTTCGCCTTTGGTGCGGTTCACGTCTTGCCGTAACCACAGCAACAGATTTTCCAACGTATCGCCGTGAATGGTTTCCCACGTTTTGGTCAGCTCGCGTGCCAATACCACATAACGATGCTTGCCCCAAACCGTTTGCATATCCTGCAAACTGTCCAAAATTCGATGTGTCGACTCATAAAAAATCAGCGTTCTCTCTTCCGATTTCAATGCGTCAAATTTATCGCGTCTGGCTTTGCTTTTTGCCGGTAAAAAGCCTTCAAAACAAAAGCGATCCGATGCAATGCCGGCGGCACAAAGTGCGGTGATGGCGGCACAAGCCCCCGGCAGCGGCACAATGTTAATCCCGGCCTGACGACAATACCGCACCAGATGAAAACCGGGATCGCTGATCAGCGGTGTGCCCGCATCGGAAACCAACGCAATATTCTCTCCTTGCTGCAAGCGCTGAAGCAACACAGCGGCTTTTTGCTGTTCATTATGGTCATGTAATGCAAAAAACGGTTTTTTGATACCGTAATGGCTCAGCAGCAGCCCGCTATGCCGTGTGTCCTCTGCGGCAATCAGATCAACCGATGCAAAAATATCCAGCGCCCGTTGGCTGATATCCTGTAAATTTCCAATCGGCGTGGCGACGATATACAATATTCCTGCTTGATTCTTCATAATTTATGACGTCTTTGATTGATTTTAGTGTGTGAGATAAGTAAGATCCGAAAAGCTATTCTAACGATTTGGAGCCGCTATGCCTAATATTAATATCTCGAATCCCCGTGTACTGCGCATTTTATTGCCACGTTTCAATATTAAACACCTGATAATGCCGTTTTTTATGGTGTTATTTCTGTCCGCCTGTAACGTGGATCTGTTTTCCGGTTCCGGTAATATCTTACAACGTGATGCCAATGCGAATTCCGAATTTTATTTAAATCGGGCGGAACAGGCGCAAAATAAAACGGAAAAAGATAATTATCAACTCTTGGCGGCTCGTGTGTTGCTGACTGAAAACAAAATGCGTCAAGCCGAAGCCTTATTGGCTTCACTGCAAGGCTTGGACAAAGAGCAGACGATAGATAAAAATCTGATTCAAGCGCAAATTTATGCCAACAAACGCGCCAACAGTAACGCCACGGCGACCTTACGAAGCATTGATTTGAAACAACTCAGCAATTCGCAAAAAGCCCGCTACTATATCGCTCAGGCGAAAATCGCCGGCAACCAAAACAATCTGACCGATGCGGTAAAATCGTTGGTATTGGCGGATCAAGTTATCACCGATACCGAAAGAAAGCAGCAAAACATCAATAATATCTGGTCGTTATTACGCGCCGCTAACCCGACGACATTAAGACGCATTGCCCCCGAAAGCGGCGATACCGCACTTAGTGGTTGGTTGTCCTTAATCAACGCCTATAACGGCAATATCTCCCAACCTGAAAATCTGCGGAATGCCGTTCAAAGCTGGAAAAGTGCCTACCCGAATCACAGTGCCGCCTACCTGTTACCGACAGAAATTCAGGACGCCCTGAATTATCAGCAAGTAGCATTGAACAATATCGCCCTTTTACTGCCGACCAGCGGCAATGCGCAATTAATCGGCACAACCATTAAGCGCGGTTTTGATGATGCCCGCGGCACAAGTGCGGTTCAGGTCACCGCTTATGACACCATGACCACCCCAATCGGCGATATCATCGCTCAGGCTAAAGCAAACGGTTCGCAAGCGCTGGTCGGGCCGTTGATCAAAGGTAATGTCGATGCCATGCTCGCCAGCGATACGGCCGGTTTGTCGGTATTGGCTCTGAATTCCACCCCAAATGCCCAACCGATCGCCAATATCTGCTACTATGGCTTATCACCGGAATCGGAAGCCCGTTCTGCCGCCGACCGTATCTGGAACGACGGTGTGCGCAATCCGTTGGTGATTGTGCCGCAAAATGATTTGGGACAACGTACCGCCGCCGCTTTCAACCTGCGTTGGCAGCAACTGGCGGCGACTGACGCCACTACCCAGTTCTATAATTCGCCGAACGATATTTTGGCGGCATTACAAAACGGATTAGGCAATTCGCAAAGCGAACAGCGCAGTGAAACCATTGCCGCCATTACCGGCACCACCGTACAAACCAGCGGTTACACCCGTGAAGACATTCAAGCGCTGTATATCGTTGCCGACAGCAGCGATTTGCTGGATATCAAAAACACTATCAATAATTCCGCATATGGGCGCAGCCTGAAATTATATGCCTCTTCCCGCAGTAACTCCCCGAATAACGGTCCGGATTACCGCTTAACCATGGAAGGGCTAAAATTCAGTGACATTCCGTTCCTAGCCGACACGCAAAGCAGCCAATACAGCCAGATAGCCGGTTCGACCGGTGGCGACTATTCCTTAATCAGATTGTATGCCATGGGTTCCGATGCCTGGCTGTTAATCAACAAGTTTAACGAATTGCGCCAGATTCCGGGTTATACCGTCAACGGTCTGACCGGTAAATTAAGTGCCGGCAACGGCTGCAATATCGACCGTGAAATGAGCTGGTTCGAATATCAGGGCGGTCAGATCCGTGTTCTGAACTAAACCGATGCCCAATAAAAGAGAACAAGGCGCGCAATATGAACATCAGGCGCGCCTCTTTTTGGAGCGTCAAGGCTTGAAATTAATTGCCGCCAATCAGGCTTTTCGCTGCGGTGAGTTGGATCTCGTCATGTCGGACGGCGACACCACGGTTTTTATCGAAGTCAGGCAACGCAGCGATGATCGCTTTGGCGGCGCATGGGAAAGCGTTTCCCGCCAAAAGCAGCGACGTTGGATTCAGGCTGCCGAAGCCTGGCTGAACCGACAGCGAAAAAGTTTGGAGAATTGCGATTGCCGCTTTGATCTCATCACGTTTGAGCCGAAAACATCAACGCCAAACTGGTTTAAACACTTTATTGAATTTAACGATAGCCACAACTATGAATGAACAAGATCAGCTGTTGGATAAAGTCAAAAATGCCTTTACCGAAAGCATTCAAACCCAGATTTCCGCCACTGAAAGCCTGCCCGAACTGATTGTACAGGCGACGGATATGCTGGTTGCCTGCCTACTTGCCGGGCATAAAATCATTGTCTGCGGGCAAGGGCGTTCTAATGCCAACGCACAATTTTTAGTCACAAATTTACTGCACCGTTATCATCTGGAACGTCCCAGTTTACCGGCGTTGTTAATCGGCTTGGACGGTACGCTGGGTTCAGCGATAATCGCCGATAACAATCCTTCACAAATTTTTATCCGTCAGTTCGAATGTGTTGCCCGACAAGGCGATATTTTAATCATTCTTTCGCCGCTGGGACGGGAAGAGGCCATTCTCAACCTGATCCATTCTGCGAACAGCAAGGAGCTGCCGATTATCACTCTGACCGGTCAGCAAAACGATCATATCCGCGGCGCCTTGGGCGAAGATGACTTGGATATTTCCATTCCGGCACAAAAAGAAACCCGTATCATCGAAAATCATCTGTTAGTGATCAATATTTTATGTGACTTGATTGAACATCGCTTGTTTTCCCATTAAGATGGAAGCAATTTAGCGTTATTTATTTTTACGGAGAATGAAAATGCAACCAACCCGACACCTTTCACGCTGGATCAAACTGGCCGTTTTACTGAGCGCAACCCTCGGATTACAGGCGTGTATCACCACCGCCGTCGTCGGCACTGCCGCCGTTGCAACCAAAGTCGCCACCGATCCGCGCACTGCCGGCACTCAAATCGATGATGAAACCTTGGAAGTCCGTGTTTCTTCCGCCTTAAACAAAGATGAAGAAATTAAACAAGATGCCAGAATCAACGTTGTCTCTTACAATTCGCGCGTGCTGTTAATCGGACAAGTACCAAGCGAATCGCTCAAAGAAACGGCTAAAAACTTGGCGAGCGGTGTAGAAGGCGTAACCGATATTTATAACGAAATTCGAGTCGGTGAAAAAATCAGTTTCGGGCAAATCAGTAAAGACGCCTGGATTACCGCCCGTATCAAATCCAAGCTGTTGGTGAATGCCGAAGTCAAATCAACCGATGTCAAAGTCATCACTGAAAACGGTGAAGTCTTCCTGATGGGTAACGTGACCGAAGCGCAAGCCAATGCCGCCGCCGAAGACGCACGCTATGTCGGCGGTGTGTCGAAAGTCGTTAAAGTCTTTTCCTATATTAATTAAAAAGAACGAGATTGTCGCATGCGCCATGTTCAGCGGCGACAATCTCGATACTTTCAACAAAGGATACCGGTTTGCAACATTATACCCCTGCCCGTCATACCCTGAAAAAGCTGACCCTGACCGCACTTTTATCTTGTATTCTGGCGGCCTGTACCGTCAGCGAGCCGCAGCAAGCGGTTGTTTACGGCGATAAACAGTCGCCGCAATGGCAGCAGCAACTGCAACAACTCAATCGGATTCAGGCCTACCGCAGTAACGGACAATTGGGCTATATCAGCCCGGAAGAGCGGTTTTCTACCCGTTTCGATTGGCAATTCGTCAACGATCAGAGTTATCAGCTCCACCTTTCTTCATCACTCAGCGCCAGCACCCTGACCTTCCGCATGACCCCGCAAGGCTTGATAGTGACGGATAATAAAGGCAATCTCCGTGCCGCAAGCAATGCCGGCGAATTACTGAAAGAAATTGTCGGCATGGAGTTTCCAATCCAATTGTTCAGCTACTGGCTGAAAGGGCAGCCGCAAGGCACCAATGATTATCAAATCACGCCGCAGAATGTACTGGCAAAATTAAGCTATCGTTTGAACGGACAGCAATGGTCGGCAACCTATTCGGATTATTACTCGGAACAACTTCCGCCGTTACCGAAAGACATTCTGATTGACGGACAGCGGCAACAATTGAAAATCCGTATTGATGACTGGACATTTTAACGCCTATTATGCTTGAACAGCACACTTTCAGCACCGCACTTGCCCGGCCACACACGACTAACCGTTATCCCTGCCCGGCAAAGCTCAACCTGTTTTTATATATTAACGGACAACGGGCAGACGGTTACCATGAATTGCAAACCCTGTTTCAATTTTTGGATTATGGCGACTGGTTAACGGTTGAGGCACGTACCGATGGCGATATCCGTCTGACACCGCACTTGAACGACGTCACCCCCGAACACAATCTGGTTTACCGTGCCGCCAAATTACTGCAACGGCATAGTCGCTACCCTTTCGGCGCCAATCTGCATCTGGAGAAAATCTTGCCGATAGGCGGCGGACTCGGCGGCGGATCGTCCGATGCCGCAACCGCACTTGTCGCATTAAACCGAATTTGGCAATTAAACCTGACCACCAACCAACTGGCTGAACTGGGTTTGACCTTGGGCGCCGATGTACCGATATTTGTTCACGGACATGCAGCTTTTGCCGAAGGTGTGGGCGAAAAATTAACGCCTTGCCAACCTAATGAAAAGTGGTATTTGGTCATCAAACCGACCGGCGCTATTTCAACTGCGACAATTTTCCAAGCCCCCGGATTGACACGGAATACGCCTAAAAAATCATTAACCGCCTTATTACGGCAAGATTTTTCTAATGATTGTGAAAAAGTTGTCAAGGATCACTATCCAGAGGTTGAACAGTGGCTCAACTGGTTGCTACAATATGCACCTGCACGCTTAACCGGAACCGGCGCCTGTATTTTTGCCGAATTTGACAATCGAATACAGGCCGAAAAAATATATAAACAATTACCGAATACGGTAACCGGTTTTGTCGCCAAAGGCATGAATCGTTCTCCACTGCACCGTTTTTTAGAGAACACAGTGTAAAACACGGCTTGATAAAACTGACCGAAATACTGACGAGATAAAATTTCATCGATTGCAGTGCAATCATACGTTATCAATATCATCCAACCTGGGGTTAAAAAATGCCTGACATGAAGCTCTTTGCCGGAAACGCCACGCCGGCTCTGGCCCAAAAAATTTCCGAACGTCTCTACACATCTCTCGGTAAAGCGACCGTCGGTCGTTTCAGCGACGGAGAGATCAACGTGCAAATCAATGAAAATGTTCGTGGCAGCGACGTTTTTATTATTCAGTCCACCTGTGCGCCGACCAACGATAACCTGATGGAATTGATTGTCATGGTTGATGCCCTGCGCCGTGCTTCCGCCGGACGTATTACCGCCGTCATCCCTTATTTCGGTTATGCCCGTCAGGATCGCCGCGTCCGCTCCGCCCGCGTTCCGATTACCGCCAAAGTAGTTGCCGATTTCCTCTCCAGCGTCGGTATCGACCGAGTTTTGACCTGCGATCTTCACGCTGAGCAAATTCAGGGCTTTTTCGATGTGCCGGTCGATAATGTATTCGGCTCACCGGTATTAATCAATGATATCGTCAAAAAAACCGATCTGACCAACCCGATCGTGGTCTCGCCGGATATCGGCGGTGTTGTACGGGCAAGGGCGGTCGCAAAATTATTGAACGACACCGATATGGCGATTATCGACAAACGCCGTCCGCGCGCAAACGTATCGCAAGTGATGCATATTATCGGCGAAGTGGCTGATCGCGACTGCATTCTGGTCGACGACATGATCGATACCGGCGGTACGCTTTGCAAAGCGGCAGATGCCTTAAAAGAACGGGGCGCACGCCGAGTCTATGCCTACGCAACCCACCCGATTTTCTCCGGTAATGCGGCAAAAAATATTGCCGGCGGCGCTATTGATGAAATCGTGGTCACCGACACCATTCCTCTGGCTCCGGAAATCGCAGCCCTGAACAACGTGCGGGTATTGACACTGTCCGGCATGCTGGCCGAAGCTATCCGCCGTATCAATAATGAAGAATCGATTTCGGCCATGTTTGACTGATTTTCGTATGACTATAAAAGACCGCATGTGCGGTCTTTTTACAATAAAATGCACTATATCAAAACTCTTTAGAAAACATTAACCGCATTTGTTTGTTTTGATAGGTATTGAGCGGAATTGTAGAGCGGTTGTCGGTATAGTGAAACGATAAACGCGGTGCGAATCCTTTCCATGACCAATCCCGTTTTAAGAAGTCAACACTGCCGCTCCAGCGTTTGTCGTGACGTATTATCCCAAAAAACGGGGAGACATCACGATAATCGGTTTTGCCGTAGGCAAGTTGTCCGCCGATGGTCAATTGTAACCAATCGAACTGGTGGCGTATGCCTGTTTGGAAAACTAAGCTGCGATTGGAATAACGTTTTTCTGCCGCTTGGTTAAAACCTTGCTGTATTCCCCAATAATAGATCGTTTTACCTTGTGAAATATGCGTTAAACGCGTATTTAGCCAATGCTGCCAGCCACGCTGATAAGCATATTCAGGACGATAATGCAGCTGTTGTGTTTCCCACGACAGCGATAATTTCCAGTTCGGTCGCAAACGTCGGTTGTAATCCGCCCGTCCGACCACGCCCTGATACAACCCTTTGTGCCGATACAGCAAATGATGCCCGCCGACAGCAATATCAAGCGAATGGCGGCGCTGATTGCCGAAGCTGCGTCCGATCATCAGGCGTGTTGCGGTTTGATCGTTACGGCGATTAGCATAATCCAAATTAAACAGGCTGCCGTTGACAAACCATTTATATTCTTTCCCGAAACGCTTTTCACCGTCAACGGAGAATTGCAAACCGATACCGCGCTTGGCACGGCTATTCTCGCTCAGCACCACTTCTTTTCCCTGAAAAATGACCGATCGCTGCGTTGTTGCCTGATTAACATTACTGTTCGGTAATAATGCAAATTGCAAGTTGAGATAAGCCGTTTGCGCATTTAAATGCTGTAGAATGGCATAAACGTTACTTTCCACATTTTGCGGCAACTGCTGGCTTAAGGCTAAATTAAACTGGTATTCCGAGGCTTTTATCTCGCCTGATTTTGCTAAAACTTTTGCCAACTCAAGGCGCGGACGATGCAGATTGCTGTCAATCGCCAACATTTTACGGTAATAGCCGACCGCACTTTGCCACTCCTGCTGCTGTTCGGCAATCTGCCCTGCCAGAAACAAGCCGTGCAGCGATGGCGGTGTGTGTACCAACAATGGCGTCAATGCTTGTTTTGCCCGTTGCCACTGCCCGTTTTTCATTAAATCCAGCACTGGCGGCAGCACCTGCTTTTCTAATGCAAGCGTGTGTCGATTCGGCCGCGCGGCTTGTTGCGGCAACAAGGCTTCAAGTGCGGTATGGGGTTGATATTGTTGCGGTTGCGGTAAGTTTTCTGCCGGAAACGCAACCGCACTTTGTGCCTGTAACAACAGCGGAAGTACGGTCAAAACAATGATGTTGAAGAGAAAAGAACAGCGCATAATCATAAATCCAATAAAAAAGAAAAAACACAAGGGACAGACTATCCCTTGTGTCAGATAAAAGTGCGGTTAAACGTTATTCACGACGTGCGCCAAAGCCGCCCAGATAATTTTCACTCTTATCGCTGTTGCTCACGCCGAAAACACCGCCGATTTCGTCGGCATTCGGGCCGTAAAAGCGCCCGTCAACCTGTCCGGTCATTTTCTGATCGGCGGTTTTAATTTCGCCTTTGAAATTATTACTTGCGCTATGCCATTTTGCCGTGCCGGATAAATCCAAATCGGCTTTCTCGGTTCCTTCATTTTTGTCGAATTGATAAACCTTGGTATTATCCGTTTTAAATTCCAGCTCTCGTTTGCCGAAATCCGCTTTTACCGTGACATCAGCCGTAATCAGATCCGTTCCGTTCGAACGATGTTTAGTGCCGCTGGAAATCCCCTTATATTCGCCTTGCCCCTGTGTCGGCAGGCTGGCAACCGGCGTTTGATCACCGATACTTTGGTAAACGGCGTCGGCTTCGATATTCCCGGTTGCCTTAAAGCTGCCGTATGTTTGGTAATTCCAATCAGCCACTGCCGGATCGCGAAAGAAATAGGCCGGACTGGCATTACTGGTATAAACGCCGGCGTATTGTCCGCCGGCTTTCAACCCGCCATCGAGTCCGTCTTGCCCGTCAATTCCGGGGCGGTAAGTTGTAACATGTTCAAGTTTTTCACCGAGCTTATGGCTAAACAGCGCAAACGGTTTTGACGCACCGGTTAAGATAGCCGATAATTTTCCGTCCTCACTGTAAGTCACGTGACGCAATCCGGCAAAATAGATATCGCCCGTACCGCCTTTTTTCACTTTAAATTCAACCCGATTTTCGGTTTCACCGTCAACGGTCGAATGATGCAAACGTACGATCGACGAGGTGAATTCGTTATAGGTAAAATTCGGAGTTAAGAAATGCCCAGCCTGTGCTTTTGCCTTATTGGCTGCCGGCAAAGGCGCCGTCTGCTCTTCGTTGATCGGTGTCACCGGCGGCGTGCTTTCCGCTTCCGGCTCAGGCTCGTCTTGCGGTTTCGGCACGTCTACCGGCGCCAACTCCTCAATCGAAACCGGTGCCGGTTTAGGCGTATTTACCGGTGTTGACGGCTCATTACCGCCTGTGGATACCGGCGCAGGCTTGGTAACAGGACGTATTTCCACCGGTGGGTCATAGTGTTCGACTCCGCCGCCTCCGCCGCAGGCGGTCAGCAAAAATACCAGTGACAACGGCATCGCATACAACGCTATATTCTTCTGCTTCATGTTCTTGATTTCCTGTTTTTATTATTAATTAAAATTTTATTTCCAAACTGAGGGCAAAATTCCGCCCCGGTGCCGTCAAGCGATTGTAGCCGTGTCCGTAGGCTTCGACTTGATCGGCTGTCGAAATCCCCGCTTTTCCCACTTGGCGCAAAGATTCCCAAGTGATGTATTTGGCATTCATCAAATTATAGACACCGCCGCGCAAGGTGACATTTTTGCCGATTTCGGTATAACCGGTGAGATCCCAGATGTACCAAGATTTACTGGTTTTGCGTACAATGCCGTTCTGGCGCACGCCACGAATATCAATATTCGGCAGCACCGTAACCAGCTCAGACGCTTTTTTGGCATCAGAACGTGTGAAACGCACACCCACGCCCCATTTGCCCGACGGCGCATCATAATCAACCCCCAGCACCGTCTTGGCGGGTTGCAGCGTATCCATGGCAAAACTACTTTCAAGCCAGTTTGATTTGTCTCCCGACAGCTTGCCTATTTTACGCGGCCGCACTTTGCTGTAGGCTGCCATACCGCTGAAACCGGCCGGAATCTTATCCCACAACGTATGAAAATCAATCATACCCTTGATATTGAATCCTTCTGAAAAAGCTTCGGTTTGATTTCCGATATAATTGACTCGTCTATCGTCAACCAGCTTCGATTTTGTGGTAATAAAATTCTTATAATCGGTACGGAAAATATTCAGGGTTAAATAGCCGACATTGCCGTGTAAATCAAAACCGATTTCATGGTTCAACGCCTCTTCCTGTTTGATTTTTTCACGTTCCGCCCCAAGCGTGTTATCGAGGCGCTCAAGTCGCCGCATCACATCCGTGCCGTACATTTCCTGTGAATTCGGCACGCGAAAACCGGTACTGGATTTATAATGCAGCGAGAAATTCTCGCTTAAATTCAGGCTTGCACCCGCCGTCCATGAAAGATTGCTGTAGTGATCATTTTTAAAGTGCGGTAATTGCGAATTAAAGGCATGGCTGTCGTAACGGATGCCGCCGATTAAATCAAGGTAACGCCCTACCTGCCAGCTATTGCTGACGCCCAAATAATAAGATTTTCCATGAATCGGATAATTATTCGGCGATGGTGTTTGCGTGTCTACTCTCGGCATGGTAATAATGTCCGGCAGTAATCCGGTGGCATAAATATCGACCGAGCCGTCAAAATTTTTGAGATACCCTTTGTGCAGATACGTTTCGCTGAGATCAAATTTTGAGCGTCCGATACCGGCTACCAGATCGATATCATGTTTGATTCCCCAGTAATCCCACTGTTTTTGGGCATTAAAACGCAGCCGTTTATATTTCTCGTCCAGTTTGGTATCCGTCCGTCTCCAGAGTTGAAACTCGGAATGGTTGTTTACCCCGATGCCCAGCGGCGCCCCATATAATGGATTGTCGGGATCACGATTTACATCGGTCAGCATGTTCCCCTGATAGGCAAAAATACGACAATCACGCTCCGGTTGATTACCTCTCAACGTACAAGAAGAGTGAGTGTAGCGGGATTCAATCACCGTTTGATCACGATCCAACTCCACTTTCAAGCGATCAAACAGCGCATTTCTGTTCTCTGCCTGATATTCATAAAATATGCCTACCCGTTTTTTGCTGTGATCATGATCAACAAACTGGTAGGTCGGAAATAAAGTGCGGTATGGATAAGAGTGGTTCCAATTCGGATTAGCCTCTTTCCAGCTGTGGTAAAACGCATTTTCAGAACGTTTTTCGATTTCACGCAACTGCTGCGTATTTTCAAACAACACGCCGATTTTATGGGAAGGGTTAAATTCATACTGGAATTTGCCGTACCACGAATCAGAACGATAGTCCATTGGGTCTGCCGCACCGCGTGTCGGGCCGTAAACCTCATTCGGAGACAGATCAAGCGTCGCAAAGCAATCGCTGGGTAATTCTTTGCCAAGACAATTTTCACCTTGTGGAAAATATGCCGGCCGCGTTACGTTCCAACCGCCGGCTCTCAAATCCTGATATTGGTATTCCGTCGGAAACATTCTCGTCATAGTTTGATTGGGCGTATCTTTATGGGCTTTTATCTCTTTGCCGTCACGACGGGTATATTGTATCAAGCCGGCAAATCCGCCGACTCTTGCCGCTGCGGCAATCGATTTACTCCAACGTTCATCCTTACTGCCGTAACGATTGATAATATCCAAGCCATAATTTTGCCCCGGCTTAATCACGTCATCAGGATCTTTCGATGTGAACATCACCGCACCGCCCAGCGCACCGTTGCCCGACAATACCGAGTTTGCCCCTTGGCTGATCTCAACGCTTTTAATATTTTCAAATTCAATCTCGTTTTTGGCGCCGCTAAAACGCCCCGAAGCATTAGATTCCGGTGTATAGTTTTGTGCTTGCGGAATCCCGTCGACCGTAATCGCCACCCGATCACGATCAACCCCGCGAATGGAATAACCGGCCGATGCCCCGGATCCTTGCTCATTAACGGCAATGCCCGGATCATAACGGGTTAAATCGCGAATATCGGTCACTTGCTCTTTTTTGATTTGATCCGCACTTTTAAGCACGCTGGTCAGACTACGCTGCGCTTTGCTGCTTTCACCGCCGGCTTTTGCACTGACCTGAATTTCTTCCAGTTCTTCATCGGCATAAGCGCTCAGCGGTACGGCAAGACTGCCAAATAACGCATATGCGACAAGATGGGTTAACAGATTGATTCTGAACCTTTTATTCACTTCTTGCTTGCTTCTCATTGTAGTACCTGAAATAAGTTGAAAATAAATTTAGAATTATAATTAATGATAATTGTTATCATTTCTTTGTACAAAGGACGCAGATTAAATCAAGTTATTTATGACAGGTCAATGCAGAAAATTCTAATTTTGTGACAGACATCAAAGAAAAGCACTAAGATGACAATACTTCAAGAAAGCAAATGATTTTACGAAAGCAACACTGAAGGATAAACGGGTAGAAAAAAATCGGGCGTTTCAGCCCGATTAACAGGATAATTTGTATTTGTTATGCCACTTTACTGACATCCCAAAAATCAATTGCGGCATTGACCACCGGTTTGATGATGCCGCTACGTACGGCAAAATCACCGAAACTTTCATTCGACCGGCGATTTTTTGCCCAGTCACCGATCCAGCTGTCGAGAATTGCCAAAATTTCGTTTTCGGTAATATTTTCCTTGAACAAGCGTGGAATGCGGGTTCCTTCCGGATTGCCGCCGACATGCAGGTTATAGCGCCCGATCGCTTTGCCGACCAAGCCGATTTCCGCCAACATCGCCCGACCGCAGCCGTTCGGGCAGCCGGTGACACGCAGCACGATATGATCTTGCGCCACGCCGTGTTTTTGCATCAATGCATCAATTTGATCACTAAAGTGCGGTAAAAAACGTTCGGCTTCCGCCATGGCCAGCGGACAGGTCGGCAACGAAACGCAGGCCATGCTGTTTTCCCGCTGCGGTGTGACGGCATCATCAATCAATTTATGATCACGTGCAATCCGTTCTATCTTGGCTTTATCACGGGTAGAAACACCGGCAACAATCAAATTCTGATTGGCGGTAAGACGGAAATCGCCTTTATGGACTTTGGCAATTTCACGCATACCGCTCTTGAGCGGTCGGTTCGGGAAATCCAGCAAACGGCCGTTTTCGATAAACAGCGTTAAGTGCCATTTTTTGTCTTCACCCTGCACCCAACCGATGCGATCGCCGCGTTCAGTAAAGTGATACGGTCGGATCGGTTCCAGGTTTGCCCCCATCCGCTTTTCAATTTCCTCCGTAAATACGTCCATGCCGACACGTTCGATGGTATAACGCAATTTGGCATTTTTGCGATCACTGCGATTGCCCCAGTCCCGCTGCGTGGTGACAACGGCTTCGGCACATGCCAACACATTTTCCAGCCCGATAAAACCCAGTTCTCTGGCGGTGTTCGGATAGGTTTTGTGGTTGCCGTGTTCCATTGACAGCCCTCCGCCGACCAACACGTTAAACCCGATCAACTTGCCGTTCTCACCGATTGCGACAAAATTCAGGTCATTGGCATGTAAATCGACATCGTTATGCGGCGGAATCACCACGGTGGTTTTGAATTTGCGCGGCAAATAATTTTTACCCAATACCGGTTCGGTTTTATCATGTGATTCTTTTAACAGCGGTTTAGACAGTTCGGTGGTGAACACTTTTTCCCCGTCCAACCAAATATCGGCGTATGCAGTCGTTTTCGGCAATAAATGTTCGGAAATTTTCTTCGCCCATTCGTAGGCTTCACGGTGCAGATTACTTTCTACCGGATTGGAGGTACACAACACGTTCCGATTCACATCGCCGGCGGTGGCAATCGAGTCCAGCCCTAAATGATGCAGCCATTGGTGCATCGGTTTGATGTTGTGTTTCAATACGCCGTGAAACTGGAATGTCTGACGATTGGTCAAACGGATACTGCCGTAATTGGTGTGCTGTGTCGCAAACTCATCAATCCCCAGCCATTGTTTCGGCGCAATAATGCCGCCCGGCAAGCGACAACGCAGCATCACATTTTTATTCGGTTCCAGTTTTTGCTCCAGCCGTTCGGCACGAATATCGCGATCGTCTTGTTCATACATGCCGTGAAAACGGATCAGCTGAAAATTGTCTTTGACAAAACCGCCGGTCAGCTGTTCGTTCAAATCATCGGCAATCGTGCCGTGCAAATAGTCACTCTCGCCTTTCAGCCGTTCGTTATCCGCTAACGGTTTGTCTTTCCAATCGGTTTTTTTATCGCTCATTATTCACTCCAAGTTCAAATTTTAGTACACATCACGTTGGTAACGTTTTTTCTGACGCAATTCGTCCAGATATTCATCGGCATCTTCCACACTCATCTTGCCTTGTTGGGCGATAACGTCCAATAACGCCTGTTCAACATCTTTCGCCATTTTTGTGGCATCGCCGCAAACATAAATATGCGCCCCTTGTTGCAGCCACTGCCACAGTGCCTCAGCCTGTTCACGGATTTTATGCTGCACATAAATTTTTTCGGCTTGATCGCGCGACCAGGCAAAATGGTATTTATGCAAGTAGCCCTCTTTGGCAAAAGCCTGCCATTCGGTTTGATACAAAAAATCATCGGTAAAGTGTTGATTGCCGAAAATCAGCCAGTTTTTGCCCGATGCTTCCTCGACCGCTCTTTGCTGCACAAACGCTCTAAATGGCGCAATGCCGGTACCGGAACCGATCATAATAATCGGTGTCTTGTTGTCTTGCGGCAAGCGGAAATTATCGTTATGCTCGATAAACACCTCGACCTCCGCATCTTCTTGCAAACGATCCGCCAGATAACTCGATGCGCCGCCGCTGCGGGTTTTGCCGTCATATTGATAACGCACTACGCCGACAGTAGCATGGACTTCTTCACCGACTTCATCGGCACAAGAGGCTATCGAATATAAACGCGGCGTGAGCGGACGCAGCAAACCGACAAGCTGTTCCGCCGTCAGCGCAAACGGATAGGTTTGCAATACGCCGATAATCGGTGTTGACTGAATATAATCCTGAATCGCTGCGGCACTGGCCGTGCTGGCAGACAAGGCTTCATTGCCGACCAAATCGGCATAACCTTTAACAAAGTGCGGTGTATTTTGCGTGATTTCGAGCGAATGGATCAGCGCCGCTTTCAGGCTGACCGCACTTCCGTTTATCTCAACCCGTTCACTGCCGCTTAGCGATACCGCTTGCAAAATTTCGTCCGCGAGTGTCGGATCATTTTTAAACCAAACGCCCAAGGCATCGCCCGGTTGATAGTGCAACCCTGAACCGGATAAATCAAACTCCAAGTGGCGCACATCTTTTTCGGCATTGCGTGCGGTAATTTTCTGACGTACGGACAGCGTTGCCGGAAACGGTTTTTCTTTATTGTATGGCGAGACGGCAGTACCGACCGCAGGTTGTTGCTCGCCGGTTTGTCGGACGGCAACCGCACTTGCAGTGGCTTGCCGCTGTTGCAATATATCACCGATCCGTTCGATCCAGTCTTCTGCCGCCGTCTGATAATCCAGATCGCAATCCTGCCTGTCTAATAGACGTCTGCCGCCCAATTCCGCCAACTTGCTGTCGAAATCTTTGCCTGCCTGACAAAAATCGGGATAAGAGCTGTCGCCCAATCCCAATACTGCAAATTCGGTTTGGTTTAGTTGCGGCGCTTTTTTCCCGAACAAAAATTTATGCAGGCTGACCGCTTCCTCCGGCGGCTCGCCGTCGCCTTGCGTAGATGTGACCAATAATACGATTTTTTCGTTTGCCAGATTTTTCGGTTTATAATCGGCGGCGGCGATCAAGCGGACATCAAGTGCGGTTGCGGCTAATTTGGCTTTCAGCCGCTCCGCCACGTTGCGCGCATTGCCGGTTTGTGAAGCCGAAATAACGGTAATCCGCAACGCTTCCGTTTGTTCAAGGACGGAAGTGCCTTGCGCAGCAACACCACTGCCGTCCGCGAGTTGTCCGGTTTGCCGATTTTGCGCTTCACTCCAACAGTAACCCGACAGCCAAGCCAACTGTAACGGTTCGAACGCCGCCAACGTTTTTACCAGTTCGGGCGGCAGCGGAAAATTCGTTATTGTTTCGTTTGTCATCGTTTAAATATCCCCACATAATCAAATCTATTGAAATCCATTTATTCAAAATTCAGAATCATACCGGCCGCCACGGTATGGTAAGTGGCTTCATCAATCAGAATAAACGAGCCGGTGGCGATATTTTCCTGATAGGTGGTGCAGCAAATCGGCTTTTGCAGCGTTATCCCGACCTCGCCCAAATCATTCATATTCAGGGTGTCGGATTGCGTAACATTGGTCAGCGTATGCACGTCCAAAACATGATTCACACGGCTGACTTTAGCGAATACGGTTTGCGTTGTATGCTTCAACAGGTATTTTCGTGCCGGATTCAGCGGACGCTGATCAAACCAGCACAGTGTCGCCGTCAGCTTTTTACTGGCCGAGGTAACGGAATCCGCCGCTAACAACGTGTCGCCGCGTGAAATATCAATATCGTCCGCCAGACAAATCGTCACTTGATCGCCTGCGATCGCATGCTGCACCCTGCCGCTCGGACTAAAAATTTCACGGATCGTACTGTGGCGCCCTGTCGGTTCGATCCGCACTTCGTCGCCCACTTGCACACTGCCGGCTTCAATCCGCCCTTGATAACCGCGGAAATCGTCTTGTTTATCACTGTCCAAACGGCTCACCAATTGCACCGGAAAATGAAAGGTCGCCCGTTCCAGCGAGACGTTTTCATAACCCGGTAACACTTCCAAAATCCCTAACAGCGCCTCGCCTTGATACCATGGCGTGTTATCACTTTTATGAACGATGTTGTCGCCCTGTAAGGCGGAAACCGGTACAAAGCGGAGATCCTGCCGTAAACCTAACTGCTGCGCCAACGTGCGGTAGGCCGTGCAAATTGCATCAAATTTTTGTTGATCGAAATCCAGCAAATCCATCTTATTTACCGCAACTAAAATATGCGGACAATTCAGCTGTTTTAAAATCGCAGAATGGCGTTTAGTTTGCGGCAGTAACTGTAACGGTTGCCGGGCAAAATCCAGCTGTGAAGCGTCAATCAGGACAACCGCCGCATTGGCGGTGGACGCACCGGTGACCATATTGCGGGTATATTGTTCATGCCCCGGCGTGTCGGCGATGATAAACTTGCGTTTGGCGGTGGAAAAATAGCGATATGCCACATCAATGGTAATGCCCTGTTCACGCTCGGCTTCCAGCCCGTCGGTCAGAATGGAAAAATCAATCACTTCCGCACTGTTTTTTGATTTATCCAAGCTCAGCAGTTGATCGCTTAACAGCGCTTTGCTGTCATACAGCAAGCGCCCGATCAGGGTGCTTTTGCCGTCATCAACACTGCCGGCGGTGATAAAACGCAGCGGGGCTTGAGTTTTGATAGAAGAAATTTGGTCAATCATAGTCGACTCCTGCAAAATTTATTTTGATCATTATTTTTATTCGCCTAATCCACTGTTGCGGCGCCGACGGATTAAAAACCGAAGCGCGGCACAGTGAATTGTGTTAGAAATAGCCCTGTTTTTTACGCTGTTCCATAGCCGCTTCACTCACCTGATCGTCTAAACGTGTTGCGCTGCGTTCGGAAATTTCGACTACGGCGGTTTCTTTAATAATGTCAAGTGCGGTTGCGGCGGTGCTGGCGACCGGACATGTGCAACTGATGTCGCCGACGGTGCGAAAACGCACGGAAAGCACTTCACTGGTCTCATTGGCGGCTTTCGGCGTAATCGAGGTGACCGGCACTAATAACCCTTTTTTACGCACGACTTCCCGTTGATGGGCGTAATAAATTGACGGTAATTCCAGCTTTTCACGGGCGATATATTGCCAAATATCCAGTTCCGTCCAGTTGGAAATCGGGAACACCCGCATATTTTCGCCTTTGTGCAGTTTGGCGTTATACAACGACCACAATTCCGGTCGCTGTGCTTTCGGATCCCATTGTCCGAATTCATCACGGAACGAGAAGATCCGCTCTTTGGCGCGTGCTTTCTCTTCATCGCGCCGCGCGCCGCCCATCAAAGCGCTGAAACCATGTTCTTCAATGGTTTCCAGTAATGTGACCGCTTGTGCGGCATTGCGAGAATCGGTCTCTTTACGCAGCACCACCGTACCTTTTTTAATCGAATCCTCCACATGCCCGACCACTAGACGGGCATTCAATTTCGCCACCTGCTGATCCCGAAAGGCGATCACCTCGGGATAGTTGTGTCCGGTATCGATATGCACCAACGGAAACGGCAGCATCAGTCCGCGTCCTTCCAGCTGAAAAGCCTTGCGCGCCAATGCCAGCAACACCACCGAATCTTTCCCGCCGGAAAAGAGTAACGCCGGTTTTTCACATTCGGCGACAACCTCACGGATAATGTGAATCGACTCCGCCTCCAGCCAATCCAGATGGCTGTCTTGTAACTGTTGCGCTACGATTTGTGTCATCTCTTGATTCCTTATTTTACGTTCACGTTTATTTATGCAAGCCGCACTCTTTGCTGTCTTTGTTCTCCCACCACCAACGTCCGGCACGAATGTCTTCCGTTTGCTTAACCGGGCGGGTGCAAGGTTCACAGCCGATACTCGGATAGCCTTGATGATACAATTCATTGAAGGGCACGTTATGCGTCAAAATATATGCCCAAACGTCTTGCTCCGACCAGTCGAAAATCGGGTTGTATTTGGCGATGTTGCGCGCCTGATCACGCTCAGAAAACGGCAATTCTGTACGGGTAACCGACTGCTCGCGCCGCTGTCCGCTCAGCCAGCCATCCGCTCCCCGTAATGCGCGGTTGAGCGGTTCGACTTTGCGGATAAAACAGCACTGCTTGCGTAATTCGACACTATCGTAAAACGCATCTTTGCCGGATTGCCCGACATATTGCGCCACCGCCTGCGCTTGAGGAAAATAGCGCTGTAAATTCAGTGTCGGATATGCCGCTTCAATTTGATCCATCAGCGCCAACGTTTCGGCATTCAAACGCCCTGTTTCGAGTGTAAACACTGCGATCTTGACCGCACTTTTGACAATCATGTCGGTGATCACCATATCTTCCACCGCCAGACTGCTGGCAAATTTCACAGCCTGATGCCGCCCGGCAATCTGTTCAAGGCGTTGTTGCAGAATGGCGGTTCGCTTTGCCAAATCCGCCTGTACCGCACGTTCAATTGTCGGGATTTGCCATAAATTCGGTTTAAACATTTGCTTATTGCTCCTTACGCCACCTGCTGTAACGGCGTTGAATACGATTGCATTTGCCATAACGTATCTTGTGTGGAAACAAATTGAATCGCCTGTGCGCCGAACCAATTCAAGTGCGGTTGCAGCGCCACTACCTCGCCGATCACAATCAACGCCGGTTTTTCAGCGCTTTCCGCCAATATTGCCAATTCGCTCAATTTGCCTGACCGCACTTGCTGTTGCGGCAGCGTACCGTGGCTGATCACCGCCACCGGCGTATCCGCACGGCGCCCGTGCAATTGCAGCTGTCGGCTTAATTCCGCCGCATTGATCGTGCCCATATATACCACCAGTGTTTGGTTGCCCTGCGCCAATGTTTGCCATTGCAGAGGTTTGCCGTCTGCTTGACAGTGACCGGTGATAAACATTGCCGTTTGCGCATGATCACGGTGTGTTAACGGAATGCCGGCATAAGCGGTTGCACCTAGTGCGGCGGTAATGCCCGGCACCACCGTAAACGGAATACCGGCGGCTTTCAGCACTTCTAACTCCTCGCCGCCACGCCCGAATACAAACGGATCGCCGCCTTTCAACCGCACCACCCGTTTGCCCTGATTGGCATAATGCACCAGCAATTGATTGGTTTCAGTTTGCGCTACGCTGTGTTTACCGGCTCGCTTGCCGACAAACACTTTATCCGCATCACGCCGTACCAACTCCAGCACCTGTTCGGAAACCAGTGCGTCATACAGCACCACATCTGCCTGTTGAATGGTTTGCAGCCCTTTTAACGTCAATAAGCCGGCATCCCCCGGACCTGCGCCGACCAGTGCGACTTCGCCCTGAATCGGGCTCTCTTCATTGAGCTGTTGTGCTAAAACCAACGCCGCCTGTTCAGGCTGTTGATTTTCTGTTGTGCGCTGAAATTCTTGATTGGTAAACAATTTTTCCCAAAAGCGGCGACGTTGGGTCAAGTGCGTAAACCGCACTTTGACTCTTTCGCGCCAATGTCCTGAAATTTTTGCCATCATGCCTAAATTCTGCGGCAGCAGCGCTTCCAGTTTTTCACGCAACAAGCGAACCAACACCGGCGCCGTACCGCCGCTGGAAATGGCGATTTGCACCGGACTACGATCAATAATCGACGGAAAAATATAGCTGCAATGCGCTTGATCATCGACAACATTCACCAGTCTCTGCTTAGCCTCGGCGGCTAAAAATATTTGACGGTTCAAAACGCTGTCATTCGTTGCGGCAATCACCAGATAAACCGATTGCAATTGTTCGGTCGTAAAGCGTTGTCCGATCCAGTCGATTTGTTTTTGTTGCTGTAATTGTTGCAGTACATCATGTAACTTTTCAGCCACCACACGCACTTGTGCGCCAACTTTCAGCAAAGCCTCAATCTTGCGCAATGCAACATGGCCGCCGCCGACCACCAGCACCGGACGCTGTTTCAAATCGACAAAAATCGGTAAATAGTCCATTTTTTGTTACCTTGTTATTCGCTTAAATAGAGTTGATCGAACAAGCCGCCGTCAACAAAATGCTGTTGGTTAATCGTTTGCCAATCACCGAAAAGCCGATTGACATGAAAGGTTTCGACGTCAGGAAAGCGCACACTATACTCCGCCAAAATTTGCGGATCGCTCGGTCGAAAATAATTCTCCGCCGCAATCCGCTGCGCCGGCGCTTGCCACAACGAGGCGATAAAATCCTGTGCGGTTCGGCTGTTTTGATGTTTTGCCGTGTTGCGGCCGACCTCCGCCACAAAGACATCGGCACGGGCGCTGTAACTCGGATACACCACTTCAAACTGATCGCTGCCCAGCGCATGTGCGGCCAAACCCGCTTCGTTTTCCGGCGTAACCAGCACATCGCCCACCATTCTTTGCGTGAACGTAATACTGGCCGCTCTGGCGCCGGCATCAAATACCGGAATATTCTTCAACAGCCGCCGCATAAATCCGTCAATTTGCGCTTGATCGACATAGTGTCGCCGGGCATAACCCAAAGCGGAGAGGTAGGCATAACGCCCATTACCGGATGTTTTGGGATTGGCAAAAATCACACCGACGTCCTCACGCGCCAAATCGTCCCAATCTCGAATCCGTTTCGGGTTGCCTTTACGTACCAGAAACACGGTCACGGTGCTGAACGGGCTCGCTTGGTTCGGATATTGCTGCTGCCAGTTTTTTGCGACCAATCCGCTTTCCGCCAATAAATCCACGTCATTTTGCTGATTTAAGGTCACCACATCGGCAGGCAGCCCGTTGCGCACCGCAATCGCCTGTTTACTGGCGCCGCCGAAAGACTGTGCGATAGTCAGCGTTTGTCGGTGTTGCTGTTGATAAGCATCGATATACCACGAATTGTAATGCTTATAGTAATCACGAATGACATCATAAGAGACGACCAACAGCGAACTGTCCGCTTGTGCGTTGCCGCTTACAACGGCTGAGAATATCGGCAGCAACAGCCGCCATCTCGTTTGAATCTTCATTCCGCCCCCACCGCACTTTCCAGTCCAAATTCGCCGACAATAAGCCCGCATTCGCTATGGTTGATAGTTATAAAATAATTTTTTTATGCCTGAAAATAATAAAAAGTTATAAATTAGTTGCTTTAAGACTATAAAAACCGCTAAACCGCACTTTCGATTCGGTTTATTCCGTTTGGCAATAAATGAGAACTTTATGTTCTTTGCTTCTCATCTTGTCCTCCGCCATAGTGACAGCCTGAATCAAATTCTTTGTGTTATAGGTGTAATAAAATGAAGATCTTAAATTCAAGCGCGGTTTTGCCGGGTTTCAAAACCAGTTTTGGATTAAGCCTGTTTTGGATTGGCGGTATGGTGCTGCTGCCGTTTGCCATGTTATTGATTACCACCCTTCAATTGGAATGGGGTGACTTTTGGCAGATCATCACCAATCAACGGGTTGTCGCCGCCATTCTTCTCTCTTTTAAAATGGCATTTATCGCCACCTTAGTGAATCTTGTTTTCGGCACGCTTACCGCCTGGGTTCTCGTGCGCTACGACTTCAGCGGAAAATCACTCCTCAATGCCTTGATTGATCTGCCTTTCGCCTTGCCGACCGCCGTCGCCGGCATTGTGCTTGCCAGCTTGTATGCGCCCAACGGCCTGTTCGGACAATGGTTTGCCCGTTTTGATATTCAGGTTGCATTTACCCCGTTCGGTATTGCGATTGCATTGGTTTTCGTCAGTTTTCCGTTTATCGTGCGCGCCGTTCAGCCGGTGTTGAACGATTTGGACAGTTCGCTGGAAGAGGCGGCCACCACACTGGGCGCAAGCCGTTTCACCATCCTGCGGCGCATCATTCTGCCGGCACTCTACCCTGCCATGATCAGCGGCGCCGGCATGGGGCTGGCACGTTCGCTGGGCGAGTACGGGTCGGTCATTTTTATCGCCGGCAATATCCCGATGGTATCGGAAATCGCCCCGCTGATTATTATGGCAAAACTGGATATTTATGATATGCAGGGGGCATCTGCGGTCGCCTTTCTGATGCTGCTGATTTCATTTCTGGTATTGCTGCTGATTAATCTGTGGCAGTGGTATTTAAACCGTCATGACAGTAACAAATAAAACTCAAGCGGAGTACTCAGTATGATAAATGAACAATATCAAGAAGCCCGTTGGTTACGCTTGCTTTTAATCGGCATTAGTCTGGCATTTCTGGTTTTACTGTTGATTGTGCCGCTATCGGCCATTTTTTACCAAGCGCTGGCGGCGGGCTGGGCGGTATTTGTTGAATCGCTCTCGCAAACCGAAGCACTGCACGCAATCCGATTAACCTTAATCGTGGCAGTGATTACCCTGCCGATCAATATTGTCTTCGGTGTGATAATGGCATGGCTGTTGGCACATTTTGATTTTAAAGGAAAACAGTTGCTGGCAACGCTGATTGATCTGCCTTTATCCGTGTCACCGGTCGTTGCCGGCTTAATGTTTGTTTTGTTATTTGGCATCAACGGGCTATTCGGCTCATGGCTGGATACGAATAATATTCAGGTTATCTTCGCCCTGCCCGGCATTGTTTTAGCTACCCTGTTCGTCACCTTTCCATTGGTGGTAAAATCGCTGCTGCCCAATATGACAGCCCTCGGCAACAGCGAAGAACAGGCGGCATTAACCTTGGGCGCTTCCGTTTGGCATATTTTTTTCAGAATCACCTTACCGAAAATAAAATGGCCGCTGCTCTACGGTGCAATCCTTGCCAATGCGCGTGCGATGGGGGAATTCGGCGCAGTCAGTGTGGTGTCGGGACATATCCGCAATCTGACCAATACGATTCCGCTGCACGTTGAAATTCTTTATAACGAATATCAGTTCACCGCGGCGTTTGCTTGCGCCAGCCTGTTGGCACTGATCGCCATTTTAACGCTGTTATTACAGAATCTGGTCGGCTATCTGCAAAAAATCAAGCACCATAAAACCAAACCGTTGAGCGATTATATTGTGCTCGACGAAACCGCCTGATTATGATTTAACGAGGTTGTTATGTCTGTCGTCATTAAAAATTTAAATAAACATTTCGGTAGTTTTACTGCCCTGAAAAATATTAATCTGGAATTGAAACAAGGTGAACTGACCGCACTTTTGGGGCCAAGCGGCTGCGGCAAAACCACATTATTGCGAATTATCGCGGGACTGGATTTTGCCGACTCCGGTCATATTCTGTTTGCCGGACGTGATGTCACACAACTGACCGCCGCTCGGCGCAAAGTCGGCTTTGTCTTCCAGCATTATGCGCTGTTTCGCCATATGACGATTTTTGATAATGTGGCTTTCGGACTGCAAGTGCGCTCAAAGCGCGAGCGGCCCACAAAAGAAGCCATTCGGGAACGGGTATTCAGCTTGTTGGAGTTGGTTAAACTGGCGCATCTTGCCGCCTCGTATCCCGATCAGCTTTCCGGCGGACAACGCCAACGGATTGCACTGGCGCGCGCTTTAGCGGTTAAACCGGAAGTCTTACTGTTGGATGAACCTTTCGGGGCATTAGACGCCCAAGTGCGGAAAAGTCTGCGCCGTTGGTTACGCACTTTACAGCATGAGCTGAATATCACGACGGTATTCGTCACCCACGATCAGGAAGAAGCGCTGGAAGTGTCGGATCGCGTGGTAGTCATGAATCAGGGGCAGGTGGAACAAGTGGATTTCCCGTCCAATATTTATTATGCGCCGCAAACCGAATTTGTGACCGAATTTGTCGGCGATAACAACATTTTTCACGGTCATCTGGATCAGGATCAATTAATTGTCGGCGAATTTGTCCACCAAATCAAAGCCAACGGCAAGCCGAATCATGCTAACGGTTCAGCCACCGCCTATGTGCGCCCTTATGAATTGACGCTGTCCCGCCAAAGCCGGAACGCACTGGCAAAAGGCGAGATTACGCATATCTACAATATCGGTTTTCTGACGCGGGTAGAATTACAGAGCGGTCAAAGCCGGCAACCGATCGAAGTGATTCTGACCAAAGATCAGTTCCGGCGGGAAAATTACCATATCGGCGAAGCGGTTTATCTGATTCCTGATAATTTAAATTTGTTTCAGAATATGAATTTGTAAATATCCTCGCAAAAATGCAAGTGCGGTCAAACCGCACTTGCGTTGTTAAGCCTGATTATCTTCGATCTGTTTCAATTCGCTTTGTGCCGTGCGCAACGCATCATCAAACAACTTAAAGGTATTATGCTCGCCGACCAGCTGAATAATGCCGCCACGGCGCAGCTTCTGCGTGACATTATGGTTCGCACCGGACAACATCACCGTCACCCCCTGATTTTGCAAATTGTCGATCACATTTTCCAGACTTTGAATGCCGGTCATATCGATAAATGGAACCCATTTCAAGCGAATAATCAGATATTTCGGATAGGTCTGGCTGTCTCCCAATGCGCGATTAAAATTTTCTACCGCCCCAAAGAAAAACGGGCCGTCCACCGTAAACACCAACAACTCTTCCGGCAGCGTCTCTATGCCGATTCTCGCCAATAAATCCGCCTGCGAAAGCCGTTTGACTTCCACACTGCCTGCCATTCGCCGTAAAAACAGCAAGGTCGCCAAAATCACCCCGATATTCACCGCCACCACTAGATCGGCGAATACAGTCAATCCGAACGTGATCAACAAAATCGCCACATCGCTTTTCGGCGCCCGTTTGATCATTTTCAGAAAGCGTTTCGCTTCACTCATGTTCCATGCCACGACAAATAAAATTGCGGATAACACCGCCAACGGAATGTGTACCGCCAGCGGCGCAAGCACCAATAAAATCACAACCAGCGTTACGGAATGGATAATTCCTGACAACGGACTTGTGGCGCCATTACGGATATTGGTTGCTGTGCGGGCGATCGCCCCGGTCGCCGCAAAGCCGCCAAAGAGCGGTGCGGCAATATTGGCTATCCCCTGTCCGACCAATTCTTGGTTGGAATTGTGCCGTGTTCCGGCCATTCCGTCCGCCACCACCGCCGACAACAAGGATTCAATCGCGCCGAGCATGGCGATCGTAAACGCCGGTCCGATCAGTTCAATCATATTTGTCCAACTCAAACTCGGTATTTTAAATTCGGGCAATCCCTGCGGAATACCGCCAAATGCGCTGCCGATGGTTTTCACACCGTCAAACTGAAAAACAAACTGAATAAGGCTGATAACCAATAAGGCAATCAAAGGGCCGGGAATGCGTTTAAAACCAGGTATTTTAGAACTGTACAAAACCAGAAGCAGGGCAAAAACCGCTAAAAGTGCGGTCGTAAAATGAAACTGCGGAAATGCTTGCAGCAGATGAAACAGTTTTAAATGGAAATGATCACCGTTGACATTCGGCAAACCGAAAAAATCCTGCCACTGCCCCACCCAGATAATCACGGCGATTCCTGCCGTGAAACCGACAATCACCGGCGACGGAATATACTTGATGATCGCCCCCATTCGGGTTAAACCGAATGCCAGTAAAATCACACCGGCCATCAAGGTGGCGACTTGAAGCCCTTCAATGCCGTATTGCGCCGTAATACCGGACAACACCACAATAAACGCCCCGGTCGGACCACTAATTTGCAAACGGCTGCCGCCGAATACCGCAGTACAAAACCCGGCAATAATCGAGGTATAAATCCCCTGTTCCGGTTTAGCGCCGGAAGCAATCGCAAACGCCATTCCCAGGGGCAAAGCAACAATACCGACAATAATGCCGGCAATAATATTATTTAACCAATGACTGCGCGTAAATAAACCGCTCTTGAATGCTTCTGTAACCGCGAACATCTGAAGTGACCTTTAATAACGACATAGGCGTGTATTATATGACGATTAAAAACAGTGGGCATTAATCCGATAAAAAATTTGCCAGTAAAATCACAGTTCTATAAAAATCTGTTAATACAAAGAATATCAATAGTTTAAAAAAGGTTAAAAATATAATCAGGGAATTTGCTATGAAGTGGTGGGTCGTGAAGGATTCGAACCTTCGACCAACGGATTAAAAGTCCGCTGCTCTACCGACTGAGCTAACGACCCTCGCCTATAAAAAATAGGGGGATTTTTTGACTTAAGTGGTGGGTCGTGAAGGATTCGAACCTTCGACCAACGGATTAAAAGTCCGCTGCTCTACCGACTGAGCTAACGACCCTCGCCTATGCAAAATAGGGATTTTAACTTAAGTGGTGGGTCGTGAAGGATTCGAACCTTCGACCAACGGATTAAAAGTCCGCTGCTCTACCGACTGAGCTAACGACCCACAATAAGCGGCTGTTACAAATTTAAGTGGTGGGTCGTGAAGGATTCGAACCTTCGACCAACGGATTAAAAGTCCGCTGCTCTACCGACTGAGCTAACGACCCTCGTTTGTAACGAGGCACTATAATACTCATTTTGCGGAAGTTATCAATCAAAAATTTTAAATTTTTTTCCGCTTGCCTGAATTATCTACAATATAACCCGGCGACTCGCCATTATGGTGATAATCTGAACGCTCTGACAAATAGCCAAAACAAAACAACCCCGATCTAGATCGGGGTTGTTTCTACTGCTTTTAAGCTACGCTACGAATTAGTACGCCAATACAGCACGACGGTTTTTCGCGTAATCCGCTTCGGTGTGTCCCAAAACAGCCGGTTTTTCTTCACCGTAAGAAACGGTTGACAATTGAGAACCGGAAACCCCTTTACCTGTCAGGTAGTTAACCACGGCGTCTGCACGACGTTGACCCAATGCGATGTTGTACTCAGGAGTACCACGCTCATCGGTATTACCTTCAACCAACACTTTGCTTGCCGGAGTGGCTGTCAAGTATAGTGAATGGGCATCCAGCAATTGTTGGTATTGACCTTCGATATTGTATTGATCAAAACCGAAGTACACAGTGTTATAACGCTGTTGTAAATCTTCAGCCGTATAGTTACCGTATAATTGACCTTGAGCAGCAGAATCGTCAGAAGAACTGCTACATGCAGCCAATACGAATGCAGGTGCAGCAACCATCAGAACTTTTGCAAGTTTTTTCATTTTTAATTACTCCTTAGTTTTTAGTAAGAAACGGAGACCAAGCTGGGAACTTAATTTGCCCGTCCGCACCTGGTAACCTAGCTTTGAAGCGTCCGTCAGCGGACACCAATTGTAACACTTTCCCCAGCCCTTGGGTAGAGCTATAAATAATCATAATTCCGTTGGGTGATACACTCGGACTTTCATCAAGAAAAGTTGAGCCCAACACCTCCACACTGCCGCTCGCCAAATCTTTTTTGACGATATGGTCAGCAGAAATCATGATTAGACTTTTGCCGTCAGAAGTAATCTGACCGCTATAACTTCTGCCGCCGGCACCGACATAGCTTGCGCCGCCGCCATAAGCACTCATCATATAGACCTGCGGACTGCCGCCACGATCAGAAGTAAATACGATAGACTGACCGTCAGGCGACCAGCTCGGCTCCGTATTATTGCCCGCACCGCTGGTCAATTGGGTCACTTGCCCGCTTGCCAGATTATGTACATAAATATTCAACTGTCCGTCACGCGAAGAAGCAAACGCCAAGCGCGTCCCGTCCGGTGAAAATGCCGGTGCCCCATTATGTCTCGGTGCAGAGGCTACCACTTTACGTGAACCCGAACCTAGATCCTGTACGACCAATTGTGATTTGCGGTTTTCAAAACTAACATAAGCCAGCTTTTTCCCGTCGGCAGACCAACTTGGCGACATGATCGGCTGTGAACTGCGGTTGACGACAAATTGATTATGTCCGTCATAATCGGAAACGCGTAACTCGTAAGGATTACTGCCGCCATTGCGCTGTACAACATAAGCGATACGGGTTCTGAAAGCGCCGCGAATAGCGGTCAGTTTTTCAAATACTTCATCGCTTACGGTATGTGCGCCATAACGCAGTTGGCTATTATTCGGAATCGTATAGCTGTTTTGCAGTAAGACCGAGCCGGCCGCCCCGGAACCTCCGATGGTATCCACCAGTTGATAGGCGATATTATAACCCGAACCGGTCGGCGTAATTTGTCCGACGATAATTTCGGTCAATCCCAATGCAGCCCACGCTTCCGGATTCACTTCCGCTACGGAAGACGGGGTTTGCGGCATTCTGCTGACCGGAATAGGGTTGAATTTACCACTATGTCTCAAATCGGCAGAAATAATATCTGCAATATCCGCCGGCGCAGCACCCGGTCCATTCCATTTGAACGGCACCACTGCGATCGGTTGCGCACTATCTATCCCTTCATCAATGATGATACGTACTTCCTCAGCCCGTATCGTATTACTGACAAACAGTAACATAAATACTAATATTGCCGTTATCCGAGTAATATATTTCATTTAAATCCCCTATGTTAAGAATACTACCACCAGTATTGATTTTTATTTTAAATCAAAATCAATAATTGGATTTTTATATCTGCCGTAAACCGCATCGGACGCTGCCGCCGGTACTTTTTTAGTATTGGCTACCGCTCTTAATGCAGAGTTACAAATATCATCAGGTCCGGAAATTTTTTGATAATTCAAAATAGTGCCGTCTCTTGCCAATGAAATTCTGACGCTGCAGGTTTTGCCTGCAAAACTCGCATCACGAATAAAACGCCGTTGAATCGTACGCTTAATCACGCCGGCATATTCATCACCGGCCCTGGCACCATCCGCACCACTGACGGTTCCCGCACCGCTGCCGGTAGTACCGCCACGATTTTGATTGCCGCCGCGTGCAGCGGAACCACCGCCAATCGTTCCGCTATTCATAAAATCATCCAATGCCGCTTGTTGCGCCGCCTTTTCTGCCGCTTTAGCTTTTGCCTCTGCCGCAGCTTTTGCTTTTGCTGCCGCATCGGCCTTTGCTTTGGCATCCGCTTTCGCTTGTGCAGCAGCTTTAGCCTGTGCAGCCTTTTCTTTGGCTTCTGCATCAGCTTTGGCTTTTGTTTCGGCGTCTGCTTTTGCCTTAGCTTGCGCAGCGGCTTTTGCTTCAGCTGCCGCTTTCGCAGCAGCTGCTTGAGCTTCCTGTTCGGCTTTTATTTTTGCCGCAGCTTCCAAGCGCTTGGCCTCGGCATCCGCTTTTAACTTTGCCTGCTCGGCAATACGTTTTGCTTCGGCTTCTTTGGCGATTCGCTGCTGTCTTGCAATCTCCTCTTGCTTTGCCTGCGCTTCCCGTCGCTGCTGTTCAGCTTTTTGTCGCTCTTGCTTCTGTGCTTCTTGCTGTTCGATCTGTTGTTTCTCTTGTTGCTGACGCTGTCGTTCAAGTTCTTGTTGGCGTTGTTGGGCAAGTTGTTCCAATTCTTGCTGCTTCGCTTTTTCAATATCGCCTTTCTGCTGTTGTTGAATTCGCCCCCACTCTTGAGCAGCCGCTCCGGTATCAACCATCACGGCACCCATCACATCGCCTTCCCCCTCACCGCCCCCGGCAGCCGGCATATACTTATACCATAAGGAACCGATTATCAAGACTCCAAACAGTAATCCGTGCAGGACGGTGGAAATCAAAACCGCACGATTTAATTTCTGATTTTTCTCTGTCTTCACTGCTTGTCCCGTAATGGTCATTATAAAGGATTGGTCATTAAACCGACAGACTTGATGCCGGCAAGATGAAGCAGATTCAATGCCTTAATCACCTCTTCATAAGGCGCTTCTTTTGCTCCTCCGACCAAAAACAGCGTATTGTTATCTTTATCAAACTCCTGTTTCGCCATCTCCGTCACCATGTCGGTGGTCAGCTCTTCATGGCGCTCACCGCCGATCACCAAAGTATATAACCCGATACTCGATACTTCGAGAATAACCGGGGTTTTATCCTCATTGGAAACCGATTGACTGTCGACGGAATCAGGCAGTTCAACCTGTACACTCTGGCTGATGATTGGCGCCGTTGCCATAAAAATCAGTAATAATACCAATAATACGTCCAAAAACGGCACAATATTGATCTCTGATTTCATATCACGGCGTTTGCGTCTATACGACATAATATCCTCTTATACTTTATGCTATGCTGTCCGGAAATCAGTCAGTATTTTTCTTGGCAAAAGCCTGACGGTGTAAAATAGTGGTAAATTCGTCAATAAAATTAGTATAGTTCTGTTCCAGCTTACCGACACGCAAACTCAAGCGATTATATGCCATAACGGCCGGAATCGCTGCAAACAAACCGATTGCCGTGGCAATCAACGCTTCAGCAATCCCGGGCGCAACCATCTGCAATGTGGCCTGTTTAACATTACTCAACGCCATAAAGGCATGCATGATTCCCCATACCGTACCGAAAAGTCCGATATACGGGCTGATTGAGGCGACCGTCGCCAAAAACGGAATTCGGTTTTCAACTTCTTCGATTTCACGATTTAAAGTCAGGTTCATTGCCCGGCTGGTACCTTGAATAATTGACTCCGGAGTGCTGGAAGCGGTTTGCTGTAAGCGTAAAAACTCTTTAAATCCGACATAGAAAATTTGTTCGCTGCCGTTTAAGGCGTCGCGGCGGTTATCCATGCCTTCATACAGTTTATTCAAATCTTCGCCCGACCAAAAACGATCTTCAAAACTCGCCGACGATTTTAACGCCTGACGTAAAATTGCACTACGCTGAATAATAATCGCCCATGAAATGATTGAAAAAAGGATTAAGATAGCGATAACAATCTGTACGATAATACTCGCATCTAAAAAAAGCGCCAAAAAATTTAACTCAGTCGACATCGATAACCCCGATTAGTCCATTTTAAAATAATTACTTTCCTACCAGTGCCGTTCTGATTATGTCAGGGATCGGCGCCGGCTTCATCTTGGATAAATTAACCGATGCAACTAAGACAGTTGCATTTGACAATAATTCATCCTGCTTAAATAATTTCTGTTCAAAGACGATACTTGCTTTTTTGATTTGCCTGATTTCCGTCTTAACCGTCAAATAATCATCCAGTTTAGCGGCGATACGATAGTCAATCTGCATACTGCGAACGACAAAAGCCAATTGGAATTGCTGTAACAACTGCTGTTGTTCAAACCCCGAATGTCGCAAATATTCCGTTCTCGCCCGTTCAAAAAAATGCAGATAACGCGCATGATAAACCACTCCACCGGCATCAGTATCTTCATAATAAATTCTGACGGGTATCTGCTGCATCGCTTCATCCTCATGATTTTCAAAGTTGCTATTATCAAGAATTGTTCGATACTTGTCTAGTGATAGCAATCGGAATCGGCAGGAATATTTTTACGCTAAAACAGTTACCAAGGTAAAAAATATCATTTCGTTCTCTATTCTCAAGCAAGAAAATGATATTTAGATAACAAACGGCTGACAGGCAAAGTGCGGTCTGCTCCAATCAAACAGACCGCACTTTGATAAAAAATCCAAAAATTTCAACTGAAATAAATGTAACCGAATCCGGCTAACGCCGCCAGATAACCGATTAACGGGTTAAAAAAACCTTTCCAACGATTTTTCTGAATAGTGAAGCCAATACCGTGAATCCACAAAACCGACGTTCCCCAGATCAAAAATAAGGTAAATAACGGTGAAGGACCGCCAAGTTCCAATGCAAATTTCTTTGCATTAAAGAAAATGGAAAACATCAATGCCACGGCAAGCACAAATGAAAGGGCTCGATAAGAGCCCTTGTTGAATAATTGATAGAGTCGTTCAATCATATTTACTCATCAAATTTGCCGGTTTTCTCAATACTGATCGTAATAATAGCTGCAAAGAAAACCGCTAATAACACACCTAAAATCCAAGCTACATAAAACATAATAATTCCTCTTTTCCGGTGTTGTTAGTACAGTGAGTTTTTATTTTCTTCGATAAAGCCGCTGTCAAGACGTCCGAACATTTTCGCATATGCCCAGATGGTGTAAGCCAGCAAAATTACCACGAAAATCAATGACAACACGAACATGATCATCAATGTCAAATGGCTTGACGTCGAATCCCACATCAGCAAACTGGTGTTAGGATTAGTGATTGACGGCATGATGAACGGGAACATGGAAACCCCGAAAGTAAAAATCACACCGGCCATGGTCAATGACGAAAATAGAAATGCAAAGCCTGAACGGTTGGCTTTAGAGAACACAATGTTCAATAAGCCGCCGCCGACTGCCAGAAGCGGCAGTACCCATAAAATCGGCATTTCTCTGAAGTTATTAAACCAAGCGCCTGTTTCCAGTATCACTTCTTTACCCAATGGCGTTGAAGGACCGTTTTTATCAATCACACTGGTCACGACATAACCGTCTTTGAACAATAGCCAAACACCCGCTAATACAAAGGTGATCACGGTTGCAAATGCGCCGACCTGAGTGATCACTCGGGCACGGTCACGCAATTCCGCCGTTGTTTTCATTTGTAACCAAGCTGCACCTTGGGTTACCAACATCGACAAGCTGACTAAGCCGCACAGCAATGCAAACGGATTCAGCAATTCAAAGAACGAACCGGTGTATTTCACCTGCAAAATATCATTGAATTCAAACGGAACGCCTTGCAGCAGATTACCGAACGCAACGCCGAATACCAACGAAGGCGCGAAACCACTGATGAACAAGCCCCAATCCCAAGCGGTACGCCATTTAGGATTATCGATTTTAGCGCGATATTCCAATCCGACCGGGCGGAAAAACAACGCCGCTAAAACCAGAATCATGGCAATATAAAAGCCGGAAAAAGACGTTGCGTAAACAATCGGCCATGCAGCGAACATTGCACCGCCGGCAGTCAACAACCAAACCTGATTGCCGTCCCAGTGCGGTGCAATCGAGTTGATCATAATGCGTTTTTCAACCTCTTTTTTACCCGCAAAAGGCAACAAGGTCAAAACCCCCATATCAAAGCCATCTGTCACTGCGAAGCCGAGAAGTAAAACCCCAACAAGCAGCCACCAAATAAAGCGTAGAATTTCGTAGTCAATCATATTAGGCTCCTACTTATTTCGCTGTTTGTTCAAAATAATAACGGCCGGTTTTCAATGAGCTTGGGCCCAAACGTCCGTATTTGAACATCAGATACATTTCTGCAATCAGGAAAACTGTGTATAACGCACAAATTAAACCGATTGAGAACCACAGATCACCGGTTGTCAGTGCTGAATTTGCCACACCGACCGGCAACATTTCATAAATAGCCCATGGTTGACGACCGTATTCAGCCAAGAACCAACCGCTCTCAATTGCAATCCACGGCAACGGCAAGCCGCATAACAATGCTTTAAGCAACAGTGGACGCGTACCGATGGTTTTGCGTGCGGTTTGAGCGAAGGCACCGATCAATAATAACAGCATCAAACCGCCCGCCAGCATCATCACCCGGAACGACCAGAACGTCGGACCGACTTTCGGGATAGTATCGCTTGCCGCTTGCTGAATTTGTTCTTCGGTCGCATCAATCACATTATCGGTATACGGTTTCAACAGCAAGCCGAATCCCAAGTCTTTCTGATAAACTTTGAACAGATCCTTTTCAGCATCGGTTGCATTCCCACTGCGCAGTTTTTGCAGCAAATCATAGGCAACCACACCGTTACGGACGCGCTGTACATTAATTTCGCGCAATTCTTTCAACCCGGTAATTTCTTTGCTCAAAGAGCGGGTAGCGATAATCCCTGCCGCATAAGGAATCTGAATTGCAAAATCATTTTTCATTTCGGCTTCGTTCGGAATAATAACCATATTCCAATCTGCCGGAGCCGGAGATGTGTGCCACTCCCCTTCCATTGCCGCCAATTTGACCGGCTGCGCCTGCCCGATTTCATAACCGGATTCGTCACCCATCAACAATACGGCAATAATGGCAATAATTCCGAAAGACGATGCCACCGAGAAAGAACGTTTGGCAAAGCCGATATCACGCCCTTTCAGCAAATAGTACGAACTGATGGAAAGCACAAAAATCGCACCGCAGACATAACCCGCAGACAATGTATGCAAGAATTTGCTCTGTGCTACCGGATTCAACCACAAATCCATGAAGCTGGTCATTTCCATCCGCATGGTTTCAAAGTTAAATTCCGAACCGATAGGATTTTGCATCCACCCGTTCGCCACCAAAATCCACATTGCAGACAAATTGGAGCCGAACGCCACCAAATAAGTCGCCATCAAATGTTTTCCTTTGGACAGCCTGTCCCAACCAAAGAAGAACAAGCCCACGAAAGTCGACTCCATAAAGAAAGCCAACAATGCTTCAATTGCCAAAGGCGCACCGAAGATATCGCCGACATAATGTGAATAGTAAGACCAGTTGGTACCGAACTGGAATTCCATGGTAATCCCGGTAGTCACCCCTAAAGCAAAGTTAATACCAAATAATTTACCCCAGAATTTGGTCATATCTTTATACACTTCTTTGCCTGTCACCACATACAGCGTTTCCATTATTACCAGAATAAAGGAAAGCCCCAATGTAAGCGGTACAAACAAAAAGTGATACAGAGCAGTTAATGCAAACTGCAATCTCGAGAGTTCAACAATATCTAACATCTCAACTCCTTGTATATGCTACAAGTTCCTCTGACATTGATTACGTCCGTAATCACCCCATGACACCGAACAAATCGTCGGTGCCGCCCAAATCGACCGTCCCGACCATTTATCTAAACGACCAAAGCGGCACATTTAGATAAATCTTCAGCAACAGCCGATTTATTCCTGCTTATAATACTCTGTAATTCAAGCATTAAAAACAGAAAATTTAATATTTCATTCACATTTTGGGAGGTAGCTCAAAAAACACGATATTCTACTGAAATTCATTTTTTGATACAAATCAATTTATTGAAAATATTGCTATTTTTTGTACGCATATCCTATTAATAAAGTAGGGTATTAAATAAATTTAAATAAATTTTCATGTCGAATTTATAGACATTTTTATATTCTTTTGCTATGTTGTGGAAGGTTTTTTATATTTAAGAAATATTCTCGTTCAAGGCGATAAAAATCATAGGCAAAATATCGTATTTTCATCATTTTTTAACAACAAGGAAAAGGAAAGGAAATGTTAAAAAACATCGTTGTCGCTACCGGTTTGGCATTACTGTTCAGCACCGGAGCAGCCGCCGCGCAAACAAAACTAACACCGGAAACGGGCACTATGCCGCACCAATGCAATCAACTCTTTAGCGAAACGGAACAATTAATTAAAGAAGCAGAAAAGCAACCCGGCACCCATACGCAATTTGTCAATATTAAAAGTAAACTTTCCCAAAGCAAGAAGCAAATTTTAGCACTGGAACGCGAGGTACAAATCAAAAGCTGTGATAAAGGTTTAATCGCATTGAATAACATCAAGAAGCAACAACTCCAGCCTTAATAGCCCTTCCTTTTCCTGATTAAAACTTATCTGTATCCATACCGAGATGCAGATAAGTTTTTGATGTAGCAATACGTCCGCGCGGTGTCCGCTGTAAATACCCCTGCTGAATCAAATACGGTTCCAACACATCCTCGATTGTTTCACGCTCCTCACCGATCGCTGCCGCCAAACTGTCCAAACCAACCGGCCCGCCGTCAAAACGTTCGATGACCGCACTTAACAGCTTACGATCCATATAATCAAATCCCTTACCGTCAATATCCAACATTTTTAACGCGGCTTGCGCACTCTCAATACTGATAAAACCGTGGTTTTTGACATCGGCATAATCGCGCACCCGACGTAACAGGCGATTGGCAATCCGTGGCGTACCGCGCGAACGGCGGGCAATTTCCAATGCCGCCCCGTCCTCAATTCGCAAATTCAGGCAATTGGCACTGCGCGTAACAATCAAGGTTAAATCCGCTACCGAATAAAATTCCAGCCGCTGTACGATCCCGAAACGGTCACGCAAGGGTGATGTTAACGAGCCTGCTCTGGTTGTTGCGCCGACCAGCGTAAAAGGCGGAAGATCAAGCTTAATCGAACGTGCCGCCGGCCCTTCACCGATCATAATATCCAATTGATAATCTTCCATTGCCGGATACAGCACTTCCTCAATCGCTGGAGAAAGACGATGGATTTCATCGATAAACAATACATCATACGCCTCCAGATTGGTCAACATTGCCGCCAGATCACCGGCTTTTTCCAATACCGGCCCTGAGGTGGTACGGATGTTCACCCCCATTTCATTGGCGATGATATTAGCCAGCGTCGTTTTCCCCAATCCCGGCGGGCCGAAGATCAGCAAGTGATCCAAGGCATCTTTGCGCAGCTTCGCCGCCTGAATAAAAATATCCATCTGCTCACGTACCGCTTCCTGCCCGACATAATCTTTCAACAGTTTAGGGCGAATCGCACGATCAAGGATATCCTCTTCCCCGATTTCTACAGCGCTGATAATACGATCGGCTTCGATCATGGCTACATTATCCTGTTATTGAAGTGATACGATCTATTGATAAATTATAGGGCATTTTTTAAGGCTTCACGAATCAACTGTTCACTGTTCAAATCCGTTGCAGCAACCCGTTTAATCATTTTTTCCGCATCCGCCGGTTTATAGCCCAAGGCGATCAATGCCGCAATCGCATCTTCTTGCGGACTGTCTTGGTAAGATGGGTTCAAGATGCCGTGTTGTTCCGTAATAAAGAAATCAGCTTTTTTCACATGACCGAATTTGCCTTTCAGTTCAACCAATAAGCGCTCCGCCGTTTTTTTACCGACACCCGGAATTTTTACCAGTTTCGACAATTCTTCCCGTTCAATGGCAAAAACAAACTCCTCGACCGACATCGCCGACAAAATCGCCAAGGCTAACTTAGGGCCGACACCGTTGGTTTTAATCAAGTCGCGGAATAAAGTGCGGTCTTGCTTACTGGCAAAACCGAACAGCAAATGCGCATCTTCACGCACCACAAGATGGGTAAACAACGTTGCCGTTTCATTTAATTCCGGCAGGTGATAAAAACTGGTCATCGGCAGCAATAATTCATAGCCGACCCCTTGAACATCAATCAAAATTTCCGGCGGCTGTTTTTCAATAATCGTGCCGTGCAAACGTCCAATCATTCGGATTCTCTTTCTATCGGAGTGAAAATTAAGAATGCGGATAGCATAAAATAAAACTGTATAAATAACCAGTTATTTTTCCGTTTTTAAGCGAAAACGTCCGCGACTGTAACGGGTTTTCAATACCACGCTGCTTTCCTTGCCGTGTTGAAGTGCGGCAGCCGTTTGCCCGATCTGCAATGAATGTTGAACCGTATGGGCGTGAGTAATGGCAATCGCCAGCGCATCGGCGGCATCCGCCTGCGGTTCGGCGGATAAATTCAGAATTCGGGTGACCATATGCTGCACTTGGGTCTTATCCGCCGAGCCGCTGCCGACCACCGTCTGTTTCACCAAGCGTGCGGCATATTCGAATACCGGCAAATCAAAATTGGTGGCACAGACAATCGCCACGCCTCTGGCTTGCCCCAACTTCAAAGCGGAATCCGGATTTTTCGCCATAAACACCTGCTCAATCGCAAACATTTGCGGCTGAAACTGGGTGATAATTTCACTGACGCCGGCATAAATCCGTTTTAACCGTGTCGGCAAATCCAACACCACCGTACGAATCGCACCACTGCCAAGATATTCCAATTTACGCCCGTTTTGTCGAATCACGCCGTAACCGGTAACACGTGAACCGGGATCGATGCCTAAAATAATTGCCATAGTCGCCTTAACATAGTCGCCTTAAATCGCCGTGAACAAAATGAAGGGCGCCAAATTGCGCCCTCAATATTCACGTTTCAAGCATTACAGCAGCGCCGCCACTTCGTCGCTGATTTCGCCGTTGTGATAGACGTTTTGCACGTCGTCACAATCTTCCAGCATATCGATCAAGCGCAGCAGCTTCGGCGCCGCTTCCGCATCTAAATCTACTGTAGTGGACGGAATCATACTGACTTCCGCCGTTTCAATTTTAAAGCCGGCGGCTTCAATGCCGTCGCGCACGGTTCCCAGCTCTTCCCAAGCGGTATAAATTTCAAAACTGCCGTCATCTTGCGGTTGAACATCGTCCGCTCCGGCTTCAATCGCCGCTTCCATCAGCGCATCTTCATCACCGTGCGCAATCAGAATCAAGCCTTTTTTGCTGAACAGATAACCGACCGAACCTTCCGTGCCCAAATTGCCGCCGCATTTGGTAAAGCTGGGACGAACTTGCGAAATCGTGCGGTTGGCGTTATCGCTCAAACACTCGACCATCACTGCCGTGCCGCCCGGGCCGTAGCCTTCATAAACACGGGTTTCCATATTGGTGTCATCGCCGCCGCCGACACCACGCTCAATCGCACGATTAATAGTATCGCGAGTCATGTTGCTTGCCAACGCCTTATCCACCGCCGCACGCAAACGCGGATTTGCCGCCGCATCACCGCCGCCGATTTTGGCGGCGGTAACCAATTCACGAATCAGTTTGGTGAAAATTTTTCCGCGCTGCGCATCTTGCGCCGCTTTGCGGTGTTTAATATTTGCCCACTTACTATGGCCTGCCATTTAAATTACCTCTTTTCTGAGTTATCTTTTTTAATAAAAATTCTTCAATTGCTAACGCATTATTCCATGATTTTGTCAGCTTAACCGCACTTTCGGGGCTGAACCAACGGTAATCCGAATGTTCCGTCAACCGCACTTTGCATTCATTAGGAAGCGGTAATAAGAACCAATGCTCATGACAATGGGTGATATTAGCCGCATATTTATGTCTAAATTGCGGAAAAATTTCAAAATCAATCGACTTTTTACAATCGACCAACGTCAGATTTTGTCTGACAATGGAGATACCCAATTCTTCCGCCACTTCCCGTTCTGCGGCTTGAAGTGCGGTTTCGTCCGGCTCCAGACTGCCGGAAACCGACTGCCAAAACGCCGAATCGTCATTGCGCCGCAACATCAGCACACGCCGGCTATCAACGGCATAAACCACAATCAGAACCGATTCGGGGCGTTTAAAATTCGGCATGTGTTATTCTTTTGCGTTTACGACCGTCAATCCCAGCTCGTTTAACGCCTGTTGATTGGCAAAGCTCGGCGCTTCGGTCATCAAACAAGCCGCCGCCGTAGTTTTCGGGAAGGCAATCACATCACGAATATTATCCGTACCGGTCAACAGCATAGTCAGCCGATCCAGACCGAACGCTAAACCGGCATGCGGCGGCGTGCCGAATTTCAATGCGTCCAACAAGAAACCGAATTTCTCTTGTTGCTCCTGTTCGTTAATGCCCAAAATACCAAATACGGTCTGCTGCATTTTTGGATCAAAAATCCGTACCGAACCTCCACCGACTTCATAACCGTTAATCACCATGTCGTAAGCATTGGCTACCGCACTCGTCGGATCATTCTTCAGTTGTTCCGGTGTAAAATCTTTTGGTGAGGTGAATGGATGGTGCATTGCCGCCAATTCGCCTTCTTCACTCATTTCAAACATTGGGAAGTCGATCACCCACAATGGTTTCCATTGATCCAACCGGGTCAATTGCAAATCTTTGCCGACTTTCAACCGCAATGCCCCCATCGAATCGGTGACAATACTGTATTTATCGGAACCAAAGAAAATAATATCACCATTCTGCGCTTCGGTGCGTGCCAATACCGCACTTAGCACCTCTGCCGATAAGAATTTGGCAATCGGACTTTGCACGCCGTCAATACCTGCCGACAAGTCATTAACTTTTAGCCATGCCAAGCCTTTCGCCCCGTAAATGCCGACAAACTGAGTGTATTCATCAATTTGTTTACGAGTCAAGGTTGCACCATTCGGCACACGAAGTGCGCTCACGCGTCCTTTCGGATCGTTTGCCGGGCCGCTGAATACCTTAAATTCAACCTCTTTCAGTAAATCGGCCACATCAACCAATTCCAACGGGTTACGCAAATCCGGCTTATCTGAACCGAAACGGCGCATGGCTTCAGCATAGGTCATAATCGGGAACTGCCCCAAATCGACACCGATTGTTGCTTGCCACAAACCGTGAACCAATCGTTCCATCACCGCACGCACTTCTTCCGCCGTCATAAACGAGGTTTCCACATCGATTTGGGTAAATTCAGGCTGACGATCGGCACGCAAATCTTCATCACGGAAACATTTCACAATTTGATAATAACGGTCGAAACCGGACATCATCAACAATTGTTTAAACAGCTGCGGCGATTGCGGCAGCGCATAAAACTTGCCTTTATGCACTCGGCTCGGCACCAGATAATCGCGCGCACCTTCCGGCGTTGCTTTGGTCAACATCGGCGTTTCAATGTCCAAAAAGCCGTGTTCGTCCATAAAACGGCGCACGAAACTGGTGATTTTAGCTCGGGTTTTGATCCGCTCTGCCATTTCAGGACGGCGCAAATCCAAATAACGATATTTCAAACGCTGTTCTTCGGTATTGTTTTGATTGAAATCCAGCGGTAACACAGCGGCGGTGTTATAAATTTTCAGGGATTTCGCCAAGACTTCCACTTCACCGGTCGCCATTTCAGGATTGATGTTTTTTTCGCTGCGGGCAATCACATCCCCTTGAATCTGTACGCAAAATTCATTACGCAACGCCGCTGCCGCCTCAAACGCCGCCTGCTGTGCCGGATCAAAAAAGACCTGCACGATGCCTTCACGATCACGCAAATCCACAAAAATCATCGCCCCGAAATCGCGACGGCGGTGAATCCAGCCGCTGAGTGTTACTTCCTGTCCGACATGGCTTCGATTCAGTGAGCCGCAGTAATGTGTACGCATCATGTTATGTTCCTTGCTGATTTTATTTTGACATTATTAGAATAGAGAATTGGCGAATTATAGCGGAATTTTGCTGAGGAATGAACAGGTTTCTGGAAGTGCGGTTGCGTGTGTTGACTATGCCCTCAAAAACAACCTATCGCTAACGATAACCGCACTTTACCGGTCAAATAAGCAAAGTGCGGTGGGTTTTAGCGGTTTATCAAAATATTACCAATAAACCCGCAAACCGATTACCGCCACTTTATCTTTGCTGTCAATCGTTTTGGTATCATTGGCATTATAGGTTTTGGCATGGATATATTGCCCTTCAAGGAACGTTTTGACACGAAACGGTTGATCGGCGCTCGATTGAAGCAATACATACTCCGTTCCGACCATATATTTATCCCGTTTGATTTTCGCATTTGCCAAGGTATCGCTTTCGCGCTTAGTCGTATGATAACCGTATTGCGTATAAATATTCCAATCTTTGGTTAAACGGTGGAAAACCAAAGCGCGCACTTCACGGTCGGTGGTACGGCGAAGATCGCCGGCATTATTCACTTGTTGATTGGCAATAATGCGTTGATCCAAATCCAATGCAAAGGTGGTGTCGGCAACCGTATAAGCCGAGCCGAAAGAATACACGCCACGGCTATAACCGGAACCGTTAGCATTTTCATAACGTTCACGATCGGCACCGACTGCCAACGTCACTTTTTGATCGGCTGCCAGCTCAAATTTATAAATTGCCGCACCGCCATAACTGTCGATACGACGATTTGAACGCAGGGTCATGTTGGAATTACGATCCGATTCAAATCCATAAAATGCCGCCAAGGTCAATCCCGCAACGCCTTTGTAGGCGTATTGCAGGGAGTTGCGTTGCGCGGTGTTGTAATACCCGTCTGAAATACTTAATGTATTCGGCAAATCGGTTTGTTTAACATAATCGGTGTAAGCAAGCTGATGACCGTAAGTCAGTTCACCGTATTGCTTATGCCCGATACCGGCAAACGCATAGTGGGTGTAAAGATGATCGAAATCGTGCTGCGAATCGGAACGGCCGTAACTGTCGGCACCACGGGCACGGAATTGCATTCGACCAAGGGCATAAAAATCATTGCCTAATTGTTGAGTGAGTTTAAAGCCGGCGCGCGACCCGTTATTTTGTACCGGTCTGTTGATATGCTCTTTACTTTCACCGTCTGCGGTTTCCGTTTTATTTGAGGTACTCGTCCATTTCAAACGAAGCGAACCGTCCAGTTCAAGTTTGGTATCATTATTGTCAAAAGCGGTATACGCCTGCGCGGAACCGGTTGTTAATGCCAGCAAAGCGGCTGTCAGCGTCAATTTTTTCATAAATTTTAATCTCTTGATAAGCTTAGGTTAATTTGGCGTGTTTTAGTATAATTATTTACAAAATAATTTTCAAATGACATTAAATTATTAAATATGCTTTTCCAGACTTTGATAGCCGCTCTTCACGCAAAAGTGCGGTCGCCTGACCGCACTTGGAAGGGGAATGGAAGAGAAAGGTTATTGCTGAGGTGCTGCCGGCGGCAAGCCCTCTAAATCGGACGGTGATAAATCAGGAATAGCCAGATCAAAGGATTCATTCGGCGAAAATTCACCGTTGGCTTCATCAAAGTCGACATCATCATCGGCATAATCGAGATCGTAATCACCGTCATCCAGCTGATAAAATGCCGCCGCCATCATCATCGTCACAATAAACTCGTCCACTTTTTCCGGCGGCACGACTTCGCCGTTATGTTTCAGCTGCCCGTTTTCCAAAATCAATTTTGCCGTAAATGCGTCCGGCGTTTCCACAAACGAATCACTTTCGATGAGTTGCTGCACGATTTCTTGATAAACCTGCTGTGGATCTTTCGGCTCCTCAACAACACCATTCACCTGTTCAATCAGCTGTTGTAGCATTTTTTTGTTGATCTCGCCGTTCAATTCGAATTTAGACAGATAATCCAGTAAATTTTCACTACTTTCATCGGCAAAATTCAGCCCTAAATCCAAATTCAACCGACTGGCGCCGGCGCTATTGGTAAATGAAAGCGGCAACACTTGTAATTCAGGTTGTTTTTTCAACAGCGCCATCACCGCCTCCTCAGCTTTATCGTTTTGTTCGGGAGTAAACTCGCCATTGGCAGGCATGGCTTTAAACTGTGTAACCAGCTCGTTCAGTGCATTTCCGTCCAATTTATTCAGGTTGAAATTAAACTGAAACTTACCGAAATCCGACCCGCCGATATTCAATTTCTGCCACTGAATTTTAGATAAAATATCAAATAGATCGCCGTTCAATTTGACATCGCCGGCAATAACAAAATCATTGATGTTTACTTTAAGCGGTTTTTCCTCACCGGGCTCTCCCGGCTGAAGATCGAAGTCGATATTTTTTACCGTCCACGTTTGCATGCCGGTACTTAAATCCTGCCATTGGCTTGTCTGCTGAGCACTATGCAGGCTAATCCCGTCAAACTGAATTTTCGTCGTATTCGGAACATTCTCTCCGTTGGCGCTTTCTTGGAACAAAACGTGATCCAAATTCAGCGTCAAATCACCGATTCCGCGCAAATTGGTATTCGAATCGATCACGACTTCACTGCTTTTAAACTCTCGGTTATCTTCGCTATATTCTGTGGCGGCAATCCGGGTTTTCGCCACCACAGTATCGTTATAGCCGATGCTGAAATCAGAGATAAACGGGTTTTGTCCTTTGCTCACCGCAAACCATTGTTCCACCAGCGCATTTTTAGCCAGTCGGCTTTGCCCTGTCGCCATTACCGGCTTCAGATTCAGTTTTACCAGATTGGAAAGCGGCAACGGGCCGTGTTGAACCGTGCTGTCAAACCGCACGTCATGCTCACCGTTTTTATCACGTAATACCACTTTATCTTGGATTTCAGTGCTGAAAAAACCGCGCTGATAGCCGACATTGGCAAATTCCAGCGTAATCTCGCTTGTCGGCGGCAAATATAGCCTGATCTCATTATTCAGCGCTTCAATTTGCGCCGCATATTTTTCTTCCAGCGCTTTGCCGGTATACCACGTTCCGCCCGCCCAAGCGACAACCAACACACCGACAATACCGACCGCCAATCCCGATTTTTTCATGCTATTCTCCTTAATACCGTTCACTCAATAAAACGCATTTTCAATTGAAAACAAAATACCATAGTTTTTTACTATGTATATAGAAATATGCCGCACACATGCAAACAAATCATTTGTCGCATCGTCGGCTTTTCACTACAATAACCGCACTTTGACCAGCTTTGAAAACACCATGAACAAAGACACCCTTTTTTCCGCACCGATTGAAAAAATCGGTGATTTTACTTTTGACGAAGCCGTTGCCGAAGTCTTTCCCGATATGATCCAACGCTCGGTGCCGGGCTATTCGAATATCATCACCGCAATCGGTATGCTGGCACAGCGCTTTGTACGGCCGGATACACAGGTTTATGATCTGGGCTGTTCACGCGGTGCGGCAACATTGTCTGTTCGTCGAAATATTAAACAAAAGAATGTGGCTATTATCGCCGTAGACAATTCGCCGGCGATGGTAGAACGCTGCCGCCGCCATATCGATGCCTACCACGGTGAAAGTGCGGTCGACATTTTATGTGCCGATATTCGTGATATCAAGATTGACAACGCCTCAATGGTGATCCTCAATTTCACCCTGCAATTTTTACCGCCGCAAGACCGCACTTTACTGCTGGAAACGATTTATCAAGGCTTGAATCCGGGCGGTGTCTTGGTACTGTCGGAAAAATTCCGTTTTGACGATCCGGTGATTAATGAACTGCAAATTGATCTGCACCACGAATTCAAACGAGCCAACGGCTATAGCGAACTGGAAGTCAGCCAAAAGCGCACCGCCCTGGAAAATGTGATGCGCACCGATTCGATTTCGCAGCATAAAGTACGGTTGCAGCAGATTGGATTCGAACATACCGAAGTCTGGTTTCAATGCTTTAATTTCGGTTCAATGATTGCGATTAAATAAGCAAGGTTTTTTATGATTGATTTTCGTCCGTTTTACCAACAAATTGCCGCCTCCCCCCTTTCCGACTGGTTGGAAACCCTGCCGCTACAATTGCGGCAATGGCAAAAAAACGCCCACGGCGACTATGCTAAATGGGCGAAAGTGGTGGATTTTCTGCCTGATTTACAGGCAAAGCAGATTAATCTGCAAAGTGCGGTCGAAGCCGTACCTAATCAACCACTTTCCGACGGCGAACAACAGCGGATTATCTACCATCTCAAGCAACTGATGCCGTGGCGCAAAGGCCCGTATCACCTGCACGGCATTTACGTAGATTGCGAATGGCGCTCCGATTTCAAATGGGAGCGCGTGCTACCGCACTTGGCACCGCTGCAAGGCAGGACGATTCTGGATGTCGGCTGCGGCAGCGGCTATCATATGTGGCGCATGGTGGGTGAAGGCGCAAACATGGTGGTCGGCATTGATCCGACCGAGCTGTTTTTATGCCAGTTTGAAGCGGTGCGCAAACTACTGAATAACGATCGCCGCGCCCATTTGATTCCGTTAGGCATTGAGCAAATGCAACCGTTGGCGGCATTCGACACCGTGTTCTCAATGGGCGTATTGTATCACCGCAAATCACCACTCGATCATCTGTCGCAGCTGCGGGATCAATTGGTCAACGGCGGTGAACTGGTGTTGGAAACGCTGGTGATTGACGGCGACGTCAATGATGTTCTCGTGCCTGCCGATCGCTATGCCAAAATGAAAAACGTCTATTTTATTCCGTCGGTTGCCGCATTGATCAATTGGCTGGAAAAGTGCGGTTTTAAACAGGTGCGCTGTGTTGACGTAGAAATCACATCGCTCGAAGAACAACGTAAAACGGAATGGTTGGAAAACGAATCATTAATCGATTTTCTGGATCCATACGATCACAATAAAACTATCGAAGGCTATCCGGCACCGAAAAGAGCGGTTATTTTGGCGAATAAATAATCGATCGTAAAATACCGATTATGAGGCATTAATATTCCCTTGATTCGGTGTAACATAATGCTCAAATTTTGTTATACAAGAGGTTCAGCCGATGATGTCGAATCCATTTAATGCTCGTTGGACAGCACAGGGAAACACACTCTGTCTGGGACATTGGGAAATTACATTTCAAGGATTACCGTTAATCCTACCGGAGACGAAGCGTGAACATGATATGGGTACCAATGGAATTTATAGCTTTATGGATCCGGAAGAAGAACTGTTTCGTGAAGGACTGTATGAAGATGAATGGATTATTGAAAATGCCGACTGGTTGGCTGATGTTTTTATCAATGCCGGTGTTCCGCTTGATGAAAAATACTTTCATTATTTCTATCATGCCGTTAACAAAGAAGATTGGCGTTGCGGCAGTTGCGGCGGCTGTATGTAGTACGGTCTTGAGCCGACACCTCAAGACCATTATAACGATTCCCTTCTGACAGGAAAAAAATATGCAAGCAACTATTTTTCCTAAACCGCTAGAAAATCGTGATGATATCGAATTATTAGTTAATTGTTTTTACGACAAAGTACTGGCTGACGAACATATTGGCTATATGTTCAACCATATTCAAGGCAGTCACTGGCAAAAACATTTGGAAAAAATGTATCGCTTTTGGGAAAGTAACCTTTTTGAGCTCAATAGCTATCAAGGCAACCCGATGTTGCAACACATTAAACTGCACAAACGCCGACCGATGAACCGTGATATGTTCGAGGTTTGGCTGCAACATTGGCGTCAAACGGTGAATGAGCTGTTTGTCGGCGAAAAAGCGGAAAAAGCGTTATTCCGTGCGGAACGCATTCAAGATCTGATGGTACAACGCGTGTTGACCGACGATCTGCCGATGTTTATGCAACGCATTCGCAGCAATATCAACCAATAGGATCTTACTATGAGCTACTGTGATTACGTCAATACCCTACCGCTACAGCAAGATGAAGTGAACAAAATCTATCATGATCATCATTACGGCTATCCAATTTCCGACGATAATCAATTATTTGAGCGGCTCGTGTTAGAAATCAATCAGGCTGGTTTAAGCTGGACATTGATGCTGAAAAAACAACAAAATTTCCGTAATGCTTATTCGCAATTTGAGATTGCAACCGTAGCCGCCTACACTGATGTCGATAGAGAACGTCTGTTAAATGACGCCGGCATTGTGCGTAATAAATTGAAGGTCAATGCCGCAATCTATAACGCCAGTCAAATTTTACAGTTGCAGCAACAATACGGTTCATTTAAAAACTGGCTCGATTACCATCACCCCCGCCCGTTGACCGATTGGGTCAAACTGTTCAAAAAACAATTCAAATTTGTCGGTGAGGAAATCGTGAATGAATTTTTGATGAGCTGCGGTTACCTGCAAGGCGCCCATCAACCCGACTGCCCGATTTATGCCAAAATTCTGGCATCCGAACCGGCTTGGCACCACAACAAGAAAGCGTGATGATTGTTCTCAGTTAAACACCGCCTCACCAACAAGGAATATCCGATTGCCAAGTCGGGCAATCAGCGTAAAATGTTGACGATCATCTGAATAAGGAATTCTTTATGTTTCATCACACACCAACTTTTATCAAACAGCTGCACCCTGCGCTTTCTCTGCAACAGCTTAATGAAATTCCGGTTATCGTACTTGAGCACGCTGTCGGAAAAGCGGTTATCGCTTTGCAAGGCGCGCATTTGCTTAGCTGGCAACCGCACTTTGCCAAACAGGATTTGCTGTGGTTAAGCGAAATCGAACCGTTTAAACTCGGTTCCGCCATTCGCGGCGGCATTCCGGTCTGCTATCCGTGGTTTAAAGATAACGGCACACCGGCGCACGGCTATGCCCGAATCACAAATTGGCAACTCAGCCAATGGCAAATGGATGCCGAAAATGCGGCGCTGACATTCAGCTTGCTTGATGAACATCAGCTGGTCGAAGCGTCATTAAAAATGGAATTCGGCGAAGCATGCCGTCTGACCTTTACCCATTATCGCACCGAACCCGCCCAACTTGCCCTGCACAGCTATTTCAACATCGGCGATATTGCGCAAACTACGCTATACGGCTTGCCGAAAACCGCACTTGATACCTTAAGCGGACAGCAAGTCTGTGTGCCCTCCCCCCGCACGTTTGAACAAGAAGTCGACGCCGTCTACAGCGCAGAAAATCCGATCAGCCATATTGATGACAAAGCGCAGCAACGAATTATCGACGTGGAACATCTCAATGCTTCCGATATTGTAGTCTGGAATCCGTGGCAAAAGCCAACCGGCAATATGTCGCAAAACGGCTATCAAACCATGTTGTGTGTTGAAACATCACGCATCAGCCGCCCATTACAGCAAGGCGAAAGCGTACAGGCGATCATTCGTTTGCAGCGCTGATAATTTGAGTGTATCGGAAGAGTAAAGATAATCCCGAACACGCAGAAATAAATAAAGCCGGGTGTTGTAATAACACTCGGCTTTTTAATCAACGATAGGTATCGTTAAATTAGAAGAATACGCGTAAACCTACGCCAACATCATTGTTGTTTTCGCCTTCATTCGGTCTGTCATGGTGATATTCGATGAAAGTATACACATTTTTGTGTAGTTTATAATCTACGCCGACAATGTAAGTATTCACTTTATCATCACCTTGGGTAAAGCGTTTCCATTGCAGGTTCAGCGCTGCCGGCTCAGAGAAGCGGTATTGCGCACCCGCCATATGGTAAGTTTCTTTCGCTTGTTTCACACCGTCTTCTTTATTACGTGATTGACCGTAGTTATAACCGAAAGTCACTTGATCGATAACGAATTCGCCCGCTACACGCCAGCTGTCACGTCTGGTTGTTTCAACTGTATCGAAACGGTCTTGAGTATAACCGGCTCTGAAGTTAAATTTCACATCTTGTGACAAATCACCGGTATAGTACAAGGCTGCACCGTAACCGTTTTTATAGTTACGTGATGTATCATCTTTATTTTCATTACCAAAAATATAGTCTAAACCGAAGCTGAAACCACCAAAACTGTCAGAAACGAATTTCACAGATTTGTTGGCATAGTCAGTCAGGTTAACGTTACCGTCTTTATAGTTGATGAAGTTAGCCAACTGGATTGCATCACCATTGGTCAGTTGACGACCGAAAGTCAAGGTACCCACGCCGTCTTGTTTAAAACCGGCCCATAAACGTTCGGTGTTAACTTCACCAAAATCGCTGCTGCTGTTTTTTTGACCCGGACCGTTTTTATAAGTATTGTCATTGCCTCTGAAACGGAATTCAATTCCAGCAATGGCACTTAAACCGCTGCCCAGATCTTGGCTGCCTTTGAATTGCAAACGGGAACCGTCATTTTTTAGATCCGCACGTTCACCGGTTACTTTATTTAAGAGTAAACGTAAAGAACCGCCCACTTCAACTTTAGAACCGTCTTGGTCATAAACGACTGCTGCGTTTGCAGAAGTTGCCGCTACTGCCGCTACTGCTAAAGCTACTAATGTCTTTTTCATAATAGTCTGCCTTTTTACTTAAGTTTAACGTTAATTTATTTATGTTCGCTAGTGCATAAATAAACGGAACTTAGATTGAACTTTCACGCAACAGCGTTGTCCAACCCTGTTTTTAATTTCCGAGGACATACTGACAGAATCCATTTTGGCTGTCAAGCCTGCATAGCCACTGTCAAAAAAACAAAATTTTTAATTATTTCAATATATTAAAATAAACGAACACTTATTCATGACGGTTCTGCATACTTTTATTCTACTGATTTGGAGTATTTTATTCATAAAGATCAAGATAAAAAACGCCCCGCAATCACGCTATCCATTTGTTTTTAATCGTTTTTTTATAAAAATAAAAAATCCATAAAAAATAAATCTATTACGATTGACAAAGTTCAGATTTTTTGTGTGATTCAGATCAAAGTTCTGAGATAAAATTCGGCTTTAATTGATAATTTAATGATTTATTAGCAAAATTCTATTGCCCGCAAAAAGCAAAAGTGCGGTATAGCGCACGCTGTTTATCCGCTTGCGTTAGTGCCGATTGTTTAGCAAGATTAAACGGGGAATCATGTTATTCAATTGTATTTAAAGAAAGGCTACTCTAAAATAGATGTCATTTTCACCCGTTGCCGATCAACTTTTCCCGATTCGGATCGCAAAACTGAAGCAAGCAGGAAACCGCCGTATGCAACCACACTTCGATAAAATAGCATGTTATTTTCAAGCATTGGCAAAATACGAAAACAAGCCGATTACCCAGCCGTTGGATTCTCGTCTGTTTTCAATCGAACACGAAACTGTCGGGCAATGTTTGGCACAAGCGCGGCAAACATTAGCGATTTTACAACATACGGGGCAAGAAACGGCGCAAGCCGCATTTTATGCGGAAAAACTGGTGGCACAATATCATGCCTTGCTTGATCTCACCCAATCACACTCGCAGAAACCGCACTTTGCCGCAAAGCCCGCCCCAATCAAAAACAAACATCACGTGCATGATCTGCCGCCTAAAGCCCGATTGGAAAAGTATTATCAATTCTTACGTCAATTAAACGATCTGGTCGCACAACAAAATGACGCCTTATTACAAGCCGCTCCACAGCACCATTCCGCGTTGATACAGAAAATTCAGCAGACCGAACAACGTAAACAACGTTGTCAAGATGCGATTGATAATCTGGAAGAGTATTTATTCTTTGTTGCAGAAAGGGAAAAAGGTTAAGTGCGGTTCTAGGCGGCAAAGAATTACGAAAACATCAAGATCGGCTTGCAAAAGAGGAGTTATAATGGAAACAGCTATTATCTTATTGATTATGCTTGCCTTTTTCATCGGCATCCTGCTTGCTATTAAAAGTGCGGTCAAAAACGCCATTAAAAAAGATGAAAAACGATGATACGAAAGGCTGCCTAAAAGTAGCCTTTCCGTTATTAAAACTGCTTATAATCATTCGCCTGTTGCAATAACTGACGGCTTTCTTTCATAAATATCTCGGAATAATCTCCAAACCAGTCGCTGACCTGCTTGAAGGCACGGCTGAATCCCTCCCGATCATGCCGTTCAAAAAACTGCAACGCTTCCTGATAGCTGTCTTTTAGTGATTCAATCACCGCCAGATTTTCCGGTTTATCCAAAATAATATCGGCATACAATTCCCCGTCTTGTGCAAACAGCCGCCCGATCATCGCTAATTCCAAGCGGTAAATCGGAGATGAAAGTGCCAACAGCTGTGCCAGTTCCACCGGTTGGCGTGATAAATGCAACCCGTTGGCAAAGGTGGCGAAATGGCGCAACGCCTGAATATAGGTCATATTTTTATCATGTTCGGCAGGATCAATGGTATAAAGGGTTGCACCCCAGATCTGCATTTGCTGCAAAATCCATTGGTAACGTTCCGGATAGCGCCCGTCACACCGTACAATCACCTGCTTGGCAAAGCTGGCAATATCCGGGCCGAACATCGGGTGCAGTCCCAAAACCGCTCCTTTATGCACCTGCAGCATTTTCTCCACCGGTTGACGTTTTACCGAGGTGAAATCCAGCAACAGCATATTTTCACGCAAGTGCGGTTGCAAGCGTTCGATTGTTTCCAGTGTGCTGCGAATCGGCACGGTTACGATCACGACATCGGCATCTTGTAAAATGTGATCCGCCCGTTCCCATTCCGTACGCCCCAGATTTTCGACTTGGTATCCCGACAGCTGAAAATAGCGCCCGAATAAACCGCCCAGTTTGCCCTTTCCCCCGACAATCACAATTTTTTTTATGTCCGGATTGACGGTTTTAAACCCTTTTTTATGCTCGTTTTGGTAGGATTCACGCATAATTCGGCGCAATAGATCTTCAATCAGATCCGGCGGCACGCCGATTTTTTCCGCTTCCCGACGGCGGGCAGCCAGCATTTCCGCTTCTCGTTCCGGCACGTACACCGGCAAGCCGTGCCGGTGTTTGACATGCCCGACTTCCGACACTAGCTGCAAGCGTTTTTCCAATAATTTCAATAAGTCGCGATCAACCTGATCAATTTCATCACGCAATACCTGCAATGGCTGCATAATGTCATCTCCTGCTTAATTATGCCCGATTCAACAATTGTTGATGAATTTTACGCAATAATTGCTCGGTTGTCTGCCAATCAATGCACGCATCGGTGATCGAGACGCCGTATTGCATCTGGTCAAACGGCTGTTCGGAACTTTGATTGCCTGCACACAAGTTACTCTCCAGCATCAATCCGGTGATGGATTGGTTGCCGCTAAGAATCTGTTGCACCGCATCTTCCGCCACCAACGGTTGGCGGCGGTAATCCTTGTTGGAATTGCCGTGGCTGCAATCGATCATAATCGACTGTTCCAAACCGGCGGCAGCCAGTTCCTGCTCACATTGTTGTACGAACGGGGTTTCATAATTCGGTTTTTTACCGCCGCGCAAAATCACATGCCCGTCTTTGTTACCGGCGGTTTGCAGCAGGCTGACCTGCCCTTGCTGATTAATGCCGATAAAACGGTGTCCCATTGAAGCGGCCTTCAAGGCATTAATCGCCGTGGCAAGACTGCCGTCGGTGCCGTTTTTAAAGCCGACCGACATTGACAAGCCTGAAGCCATTTCGCGGTGTGTTTGAGATTCGGTGGTGCGCGCGCCGATCGCCGACCAACTGAACAGCTCCGCCATGTATTGCGGTGAAATCGGATCCAGCGCCTCGGTTGCCAACGGCAATCCCATGCCGACCAAATCAATCAACAATTTCCGTGCCAACTGTAAACCATACTCTACATCAAAGCTGCCGTCCAAGTGCGGATCGTTGATCAGTCCTTTCCAGCCGACCGTGGTTCTCGGCTTTTCAAAATAGACCCGCATAACAATATAAACCGTCTCTTTAATTTCCTCAGCCAGTGCTTTTAATTTGTGTGCATATTCAATTGCCGCAGCCGGATCGTGAATCGAGCACGGCCCGATAACAACCAGTAACCGATTGTCTTTTTTATGAATAATTTGCGCAATATCATAACGCGATTGTTCAATCTGTTTCTTCAACGCTAATGACAAGGGGAGTTTTTGTTTCAATTCTTGCGGGGTAAGCAACACTTTTTCATCTTGAATATTGACGTTATGAATCGTGTCTTTATGGGCAACTGCGTTCATTGCGATTCCTTAAGTTAACTTTTGTGTAAATATTTTTATACATCGATTGTATTAATATAGTTACAATAATCCATCTTAAGAAAAAACTCAAGCATTGAGGCGGTCAGCTCCATAAAAAACCTGCCGTTCGAATATAACGGCAGGTTTTAGCAGTAAAATTCAAACGCTAAATATCCAAATACGCCATAATGCTGTGTGCCGCATCACGTCCTTCGGCAATTGCGGTAACGACCAAATCGGAACCGCGAGTAATATCGCCACCGGCGAAAATTTTCGGATTTGCTGTCTGCTGTTTAAATTCGCCTTTGGCTTCAATCCGTCCTCGATTGTCGGTAGTCACGCCGACCGCACTTAGCCACGGCATGGCGTGCGGCGCAAAACCGAATGCTACGATCACCGCATCACACGCCATCAGCTCTTCACTTCCTTGCACGATTTGCGGACGACGGCGACCGTTTGCATCGGGTTCACCCAATTCGGTACGCACAATATTAATGCCGATCACCTTGCCGTTTGCATCGGTTTCAATCGAAACCGGCTGCGCATTAAAGTAGAAATTCGCCCCTTCCTCTTTGGCATTTTGCACTTCACGGCGACTGCCCGGCATATTGGCCTGATCACGTCGATAAACGCAGGTTACCTCCGCCGCCTGCTGACGAATCGAGGTACGCACACAGTCCATGGCAGTATCACCGCCGCCCAGCACCACCACTTTTTTCCCCGCCATCGACACAAATTCATCACACGGCAGCCCCATTACATTTTTGGTATTGGCAATCAGGAAAGGCAATGCCGAATAAACCCCTTGCGCATTTTCATTCGGAATCTTCGCCTGCATACTTTGATACGTGCCGACACCTAAAAATACCGCATCATAATCGGCAGCCAGTTGCTCAAGTGAAATCTCTTTGCCGATTTCGACACCCAGTTTAAAGTCAATGCCCATATCGCTGAATATTTCACGCCGACGGATCATCACTTCTTTTTCCAACTTGAACGACGGAATCCCAAAAGTCAACAAACCGCCGATTTCCGGCTCGCGTTCATACACGGTAACGGATACGCCGTTTTTAATCAGCAGTTCGGCACAGCCCAAACCGGCCGGGCCGGAGCCGATTACCGCCACTTTTTTGCCGCTATGCGGTATATTTTTGATTTGTGGTCGCCACCCCATTTCAAAGGCTTTTTCGGTCAAGTATTTTTCCACACTGCCGATGGTAACGGCACCAAATTCGGCATTCAGGGTGCAGGAGCCTTCACACAACCGATCCTGCGGACAAACCCGACCGCAAATTTCCGGCAGCGTGTTGGTTTCATGCGCCAACTCGGCGGCTTCGATAATCCGATTTTCATAAACCAGCTTTAGCCAGTTCGGAATATTATTGTGTAACGGGCATTTGTGCTGGCAGTACGGATTCCCGCATTCCAAACAGCGATCCGACTGTGAAGCCGCCTGTGGTTGATCATAAATCTGATAAATTTCAATAAATTGCGTTTTACGATCAGCCAATCCTTTTTTCGGCGGATCAATTCGCGGCAAATCAATAAACTGATAAATATTTCCCTGCTGACTCATACTGTTATTTCCTGTCTCTTAATCTGTCTGAAGTGCGGTCAGACCGCACTTTGCTGTCTTGCTTATCGAATGGCTATTGCGTAACCACACGTAATTCATCTACTGTACGACGCTGATGTCCCAGTAACGAATTCACATCTTTCGCTTTCGGTTTCACCAGCAGGAAACGCCCGATATAGTCCGCCCAATTCGCCAAAATACGCTCGCCCAACGGGCTGCCGGTATTTTCAACGTGCTCGGCAATCAAACCGCGCAGATACTCTTGATGAGTCACTAAATCCGATATCGACAATGTTTCGATCAATTCAGGATTCAAACGGGATTCAAATTTGCCGTCGCTGTTAAGGATATAGGCAAAGCCGCCGGTCATACCCGCACCGAAGTTGATACCGGTTTTGCCCAATACGCACACCACACCGCCGGTCATATATTCACAACCGTTGTCACCAATCCCTTCGATCACTGCCGTTGCACCGGAATTGCGCACCGCAAACCGCTCTCCGGCACGACCGGAAGCAAACAGTTTTCCGCCCGTTGCGCCGTATAAGCAGGTGTTGCCGGCAATGGTGGATTCTTCCGCTTTAAAGATCGTACCGTTATGCGGACGAACGGCAATCTTGCCGCCGGCCATGCCTTTACCGACATAATCGTTGGCATCGCCGGTCAAATAAAGGTTGATGCCGCCTGCCAGCCACACCCCGAGACTTTGTCCTACCGTGCCGTTCAAGCGAATATCAAACCGCTGTTTATCGTTGCCTTTATTGCCGTATTGCTTAGCGATCAGCCCCGATAACGTCGCCCCTACCGAACGATCGGTATTACGTACATCATAAGTCAGATCCAAATGCGCCTCATCGGATAAGGCTTTTTGCACGTCTGCGACAATCGCACGGTTCAAATCGCCTTTATCCATGGTCTGATTGGCTTCGATACAATAACGCGCACTGCCTGCCGGTACTTTCGGCGCATACAGTAATCCGCGGAGATCCAAGGCGTTCTGTTTGGCGGTTTTGCCTTCGATGATTGACAGCAAATCCGTTCTGCCGATGAGGTCGGTCAGTTTGGTAACGCCCAGCTCCGCCATCAGTTCACGCACATCTTGTGCGATAAATTTGAAGTAATTCATCGCTTTTTCCGGCAAGCCGTGATAGTGGTTTTGGCGTAATTTTTCATCTTGTGTGGCAATCCCCGTTGCACAATTGTTCAGATGACAAATCCGTAAATAACGGCAACCGAGGGCAACCATCGGTCCGGTACCGAAACCGAAACTTTCCGCCCCCAGAATCGCCGCTTTGATCACATCCAGTCCGGTTTTTAAACCGCCGTCAACCTGTAACCGCACTTTATGGCGCAGATTATTTTCCACCAAGGCTTGTTGTGCTTCCGCCAAGCCCAGCTCCCACGGCGAACCGGCATATTTAACACTGGATAACGGGCTTGCCCCCGTACCGCCGTCATAACCGGCAATGGTGATCAAATCCGCATAGGCTTTCGCCACGCCGGTGGCAATCGTACCGACACCCGGCAGGGAAACCAGTTTAACCGAAATCATCGCTTTCGGATTGACTTGTTTCAAGTCGAAAATCAACTGTGCCAAATCTTCAATCGAATAAATATCGTGATGCGGCGGCGGCGAAATCAGGGTTGAACCCGGCACGGAGTAACGCAATTGCGCAATATAAGGCGTCACTTTGTCACCCGGCAATTGTCCGCCCTCGCCCGGTTTCGCACCTTGTGCCACTTTAATCTGAATCACTTCCGCACTCATCAGATACGCCGGCGTCACGCCGAAACGACCGGAAGCAACTTGTTTGATTTTAGACACTTTTTCTGTGCCGTAACGTTTCGGATCTTCCCCCCCCTCACCGGAGTTGGAATAGCCGCCCAAACGGTTCATCGCCACAGCCAACGCCTCATGCGCTTCAGGCCCTAAAGCACCGATACTCATCGCCGCCGAGTCAAAACGCTTGTATAATCCCTCGGCCGGTTCCACTTCATCAAGCGGAATTTTCTTCTCGGGATCAATATTCAGTTTCAGCAAATCACGCAGCGTGGTTGCGGGGCGATTGTTGACCGTTTCCGCATATTGACGATAAATCGAATAATCACCGCTGTTGACCGACTGCTGCAAATAGTTGACCACATCGGGATTGTAGGCATGATATTCACCTTGCGGTTTATATTTCAGATAGCCGCCGTTATCCAGATCCTGACCGGCACGCCAAGCGGCTTTGTTCAACGCTTTCAAATCCGTTTCCAACTCGGCAAAGCCGGCGCCTTTGATACGGGAACGGATTTTTCGGAAACAAAGTTCCACCACATCATCACCCAAACCGACCGCTTCAAACAAATGCGCGCAGCGATAAGAGGAAATCGTGGAGATGCCCATTTTAGAAATAATTTTATACAGCCCTTTATTAATCCCGTCGCGGAAATTCGCCATCACTGTGCGCAGCGGTTTTTTAATCGCCCCTTCGGCAATCATTTGCGCCAGACTTTCATACGCCAAATAAGGGTAAATCGCCGTCGCCCCCAAGCCGATCAACACTGCAAAATGGTGCGGATTGCGCGCCGATCCGGTTTCCACCACAATATTGGCGTCACAGCGTAAATTGGTATCCACCAAACGTTGCTGCACCGCCCCGACTGCCAATACCGCAGGAATCGGCAAGCGGTTTTTCGCTAAAGTGCGGTCGGACAAAATCAGCAACACCGAGCCTTGACGTACCGCACTTTCCGCTTGATCACACAATGCCAGCAATGCTGCTTTGAGTGATGTTGCAGCAACGTCGTAGGTCGCATCCAAAACCTTGTGCTGATAATACGTCGGCTCCAATCCTTTCAGCTGTTCTATATCGGAATACAGCAAAATCGGCGATTTAAAGCTGACACGATGCGACATTCCTTCGGTTTCAAAAAACACGCTCATCTCACGCCCGATGCTGGTATTCAGACTCATCACATGTTTTTCACGCAACGGGTCAATCGGCGGGTTGGTGACTTGGGCAAAATATTGACGGAAATAATCATAAATCACGCGCGGTTTTTCCGACAGCACGGCAAACGGGGCATCATCCCCCATTGAGCCGACAGCTTCCTGCCCGTCTTCGCCCAAAACACGAATCAGACTTTCCAGCTCTTCCTTGTCATAACCGAACTGTTTTTGCCGAATCAAAAGTGCGGTTTGATCCAGTTCCGCCTTGCCGATTTTATCGTCCGGCAGACTTTCATAAGGCGCCAGACGCAAAACGTTTTTCTTCAACCATGAACGATACGGGTGGCGCAGTTTTAAATCGGCATCAATCTCATCAGAGTGGATTAATTTTCCGTTTTCGGTATCAATTACCAATAGCTCGCCCGGCCCGACACGCCCTTTCTCCACCACTTCGTCAGGGGCGTAATCCCAAATGCCGACTTCACTGGCAATCGTAATCAACTTGTCCTGAGTGATGACATAACGCGCCGGACGTAAACCGTTACGATCCAACGTACAGGCAGCGTGAGTACCGTCGCTCAACACGATCCCGGCCGGGCCGTCCCACGGTTCCATATGCATTGAGTTAAAATCATAAAATGCTTGCAGTTCATCATCCATATCCGGATTGTATTGCCATGCCGGCGGCACCAATAAACGCATGGCGCGGAACAAATCCATGCCGCCGTGGACAAACAGCTCCAACATGTTATCCAGCGAACTGGAATCGGATCCGCTTTCGTTCACAAACGGTGCAACCGATTGTAAATCGGGAATCAACGGCGTGTGATATTTGTAGGCACGCGCCCTCGCCCAAGCACGGTTGCCGGAAATCGTGTTGATCTCACCGTTGTGCGCTAAAAAACGAAACGGTTGAGCCAATTTCCAACGCGGCAGCGTGTTGGTAGAAAAGCGCTGATGGAACAAGCAAATTCCGCTTTCCATGCGTAAATCCGCCAAATCCAGATAAAATTTTGGCAAATCACGCGGAATACACAAACCTTTATAGATAATCACTTGGCTGGACAAGCTGCAAATATAGAAATCGTCATGCGCAATTCGCATTTCAATACGACGACGCGCCATAAACAGGCGGCGTTCAATGTCGGTGCGCCCCCAACCGGCCGGCGCATTGACAAATACCTGCTTAATCGCCGGCAAACTGGAGGCGGCAATTTCCCCCAACACCGATTTGTTGATCGCAACATCACGCCAAGCCGCAATGGTCAGGGTTTCACGGGTCAGTTCTTCTTTAATAATCGCCGTATATTCTTCAATCAGCTGAGGATCCGTCGGCAAAAAAATCTGCCCTACGGCAAATTCCCTGCCTAAACGCCAGCCTTGTTCCTCCGCCAAGAAACGGAAAAAGCGCTTCGGCATCTGCATATGCAAACCGCAACCGTCCCCGGTTTTTCCGTCGGACAACACCGCTCCACGATGCTGCATACGGGACAAGCCCAAAATTGCGGTTCTCACCACTTTATGGCTGGGTTTTCCTTCTAAATGGGCTATCAGGCCAAAACCGCAGTTTTCCCTGATTTCATCACGGTTATAAAGCATAATAAATTTCCTGTATTAATATCACGTTTCTTTTTTAGAATATCGTTAGAAAATACGAAAAAATGCGATTTCAGTCAAAATATTTTTATATCAATCCATCATATTTTAAATAAAATATAAAAATAAGCACAATTCATTAGTAAAAAATCAATTTATTTTTGATAATGATTATCAGTTATGGCAAAATCGATTTATCTCTCACTTTTTGCCAACCACAGTTGCAATCATCGGTAAGTCACAGTAGAATGCGCTTTCCCTGTCATAGCTGAATTAGAGATCGGCTATTGATGTATTTTTCACTCATTTTTCAGGAGTTATTATGTCTCTAAGTGCAGAAGCAAAAGCAAAAATCGTTGCCGAATTTGGGCGTGACGGTAAAGATACCGGTTCTTCAGAAGTTCAAATCGCACTATTAACCGCACAAATCAACCACTTACAAGGACACTTCAGTGTTCATAAAAAAGACCATCACGGTCGTCGTGGTTTATTACGCATGGTTTCCCGTCGTCGTAAATTGTTGGATTACTTAAAACGTACCGATCTTGAGCTTTACACCTCAACTATCGCACGTTTAGGTTTACGTCGCTAATATCAGCTTTTCTAATTCCAAAACCCTGCACAGCAGGGTTTTTTTATCGTAGTCATCTAGAAACAAAACCGCACTTTGCATAAAAGACAGCTTAATCTGTTCACAAGTTATTCAATAAATTCCTTATTCGCTTAATATTTCTTCAATTAAAAAAATATCGCAAATTCCTTATTGACTTGATTCCGTGAACTTTGTATTATCTGCGCCACTCGTTAAGAGTCAACCGTGCGGAGGAATGGTCGAGCGGTTGAAGGCACCGGTCTTGAAAACCGGCGAGGGTTTACGCCCTCCGTGAGTTCGAATCTCACTTCCTCCGCCACTTTAATTTCCTACAAACTTCTTTGACGTTACCCTTTTCATAAGAATCACTCAATTCCACATAGTTTTAACATTTATTAATCCCTTTTACTATCTACAAATAACCAAATTGTTTAAACCGTCCCACACGAATCATTATGAAAATGATATAAATCCAAACGCACTGATATTTAGCATTGATCGGATATCAGGTGGAAATAGTATGACTGATGTTTTCCGTGTTTTTTACAATTTGCAGCTGGTCAAACTAGTAAATCATATAAAAAAGTAATTTTAGCATATCGAAACCAACCTAAATTTTATATTGACGGAAGTTATTACCGTTTATTGGGAAATGAATACGGCACTCAAAATCCAGTCTATACTATCCGCACATTTCCTGAGAATGTCTATAATCCAGACGGTTCTAAAGCATTTAGCGAATGGACCGGTGGTTGGCTTGGGGTTACAAAAGCACAAATGGAAGATTTCAATGAATTCCATAAAAAATGGTATTTAAATAATATGCTTAAAAATTTCATAAATTAGTATATGTTAGCCCATTTACCTCAACCATACCCGAACACACTGTATAAATGTTTTTTCGAATATTGTGGCGTGAATCAGGCTAAAGATGTCAATGTGGAATCTTACGACAATATCATCGCCCACTTGGAAATTGAAAAATATGCCAGTGGTTATCTGCCGCCGTTTTTAAAGCTAGAGCCAAAAATCATTTATTTACCACAAAAGCATCCGTTAGATGATTTTAATTTTACCCACTTCACTCACTCGATGTTACGATCCAACATATTGAACGTTTAAAAACGAATTGGGATGACTGATTTCAAACCTTAAAGTTGTTAAACTAGCGGGACGGCATACACCGTAAATGAGTGATTACACGTTGTCAATCTGAACTTGCAAAAATACAACTCATTGATTAAGAAATGCAAAGTATCAGCGGAAGCCAAGCAAAAGAGAATAAATATATGAAACGCAACTGGGATTTAATCCGCCGTATTTTGCTCAAGTTGGAAGAAAAAGCCGATCCGAAAAAATCGCCACCGAAGCTCACGGATTTTATGCCGTTCTTTGCGGATAAAAGTGCGGGTGACGATGAAGACGACGGTAGTGAGGCGTTTTTGGCGAATAGATAAAGGAAATAAAAACGGTACATTTCTCCAACACGAATGAAAAACATACCGGCTTTTATTTATAAGGTAGATACTTTCTGTTATCATTAGGGCATGGTAAATGATGGACAGGAGAATGGTATGGATATGATAGATCGTTTGATTTTTGGATTTTGGGTCATTATTGCCCCTATACTTGTACTGTGTCTAATTGGACATTTCTTCGGTTAATTAAATATTTGCTTGAAAAGCTCGCTTCGGCGGGCTTTTGTGGTAGGTTGACAGCATGAAAATAACAGAAATAGGAGATGCAATGCGAGACACTTATAAATTTTTAGGCGAAGTGTTTGTCACCAGCATTAAAATCGAGGTTGCCTTGATTTCAATTTTAGTGGGAATTGCAGCGGCTGGCGTATTGTTATATCTCTTACTCTTTGTTTTTAGTTGGCAATACGTCTTGTGGGGAATAGTCTGTTTACTGAGTTTCGCAGCGATTGTAATTTATAGGATTGTGAAAAGTGTAAAAATAGAAGGTGACAAGCGAAAAAAAGCAGAGGAAGAAAAAAACAAAGTCCACTATTTCATTATTAAATAAAGTTAAAATTTACTAAAGCTCGCTTCGGCGGGCTTTTTTTATGGGGGAAGAAAATGGCGGGTTCGTTAGGTGTATTAAATATTCAATTAGCTCTGGATCAAGTTCAGTTCCAACAAAACCTTACTAAAGCACAGCAAAAAGCAAAACAGTTTTCAGATAAAACAACCCAATATTTAGGTAACATTGAAAAAGCAGCGCAGTCTATAAATAGATCAACTAACTGGTCCTTTATTAGCGCTATTGGAAATTTAGGGTTTAATTCTTTATCAAGCGGTGCGCAAAAATTTATTCATTATGCAGATTCTTACACCGAAATCGGTAACCGAATGAAACTGATTAGCTCAAATTCAGTGGAAAGTGCGCGGGCAATGCAAGCCGTATTTGATATATCAATGCGTACCAACCAAAGTGTTGACGCAACTGGTCAGGTATATCAACGTTTTGCGCAAAATGCGCAACAGCTCGGAATTAGTCAATCAAAAGTTGCAAGCCTGACCGAAACCGTATCAAAAGCCGTGGCTATTTCCGGTGCAAGTGCGGCATCGGCGCAAGCAGCGCTAATGCAATTCGGACAATCATTGGCGTCTGGGGTATTCCGTGGTCAGGAGTTTAATTCTGTTATGGACTTGGCTCAGACTATTGCGAGAGGATTAGGGGTAACTACAAGTGAAGTGTGCATGATACACAATCAGTGCTACTAACAACTGATTTCTTTATTCCAACATTAGAAAAGCAAAAACGGTTTAGCCGAAAATATTAATATTGCGGCCAATAACCTTAGATGAAGCAATAAACATAGCAATTTTATTCACTAACGGATTAACGATCGGGCATTTAGGCAACTACTCTGCTCAGTTATTAACTGATATTAACAGTACAAAAATACGTTTGCATACTATGCAAACCACTTCTTTATTTTTCTATCATTACAAATACCGATATTAAACGGAGAATAGAAAAAAGCCTGTTAATCAACAGGCTTTGGAAAGGTTTTTCTTTTAGAATATTAAGCTATCGATTAATGTCCGCCTTTTGTTGTCGGGTCAAATCCATCTAGGCGTCCATCAATAGGCCGCTGCTCCAAATCGGGAATACCGCCTTTTGTCGTCGGGTCAAACCCGTCCAGACGTCCGTCAATAGGCCGCTGCTCCAAATCGGGGATACCGCCTTTTGTCGTCGGGTCAAACCCGTCCAGACGTCCGTCAATAGGGCGCTGTTCCAAATCAGGCATACCGCCTTTTGTTGTCAAGTCAAACCCGTCCATGCGTCCGTCAATAGGGCGCTGTTCCAGATCGTTTGCTTGTGCACTCACTGCGGCCATGCCGACTAATGTTGCTGCTAATAAAGATTTATAGTTCATTTGGAACTCCTTTTTATAAAAAATTATTTTATAAAAAATAAACTCGTCAAGGTATTGTTTTTATAATCTTATTTTATTGCGCAGTAAAGGACAATTATTATACTTTGCATTAAGGATAATTTTTATAATTCAATTAAATATACTGCATAAAAAAATCATTAACGCCCTATTGTTTTACACGCATCTGTATTTAACGTCCATATTGTAACGAATCGGCAATCGAATTTTTGAATATGGCAGACACAAATCAAGATGCCATATGCCTTCCCGCTTCTTTTGAAGAATTTACTGCACATTAATTATTTACGATTCTATATTAACCGAGCATTTTTATGCGCTATTCTAAAGCGGTGAACTATTCGGTAGTCGATTTTTGTGATTTTATCAGAGACTGTAGACAGGAATTATCAAAAGTGCGGTATCAATAAAAGACTGATTATGCAAACGACAGGCAATTTTGACTTTGCCGTCTGCATTGATAACCAATGAACATACCCCGCCTTTCGATTGCTACAACAAGCCGAAAGACGAGGCTATAAAAATAATGGAAATTTATAAATAACTGACGTATTCCGCCAAGTCATAGGTTTTGGCTTTTTCCAGTTTCTGCTCCGCTGTGCCCAACATCAATAATGCAATGACTTTATCGTGCTCGCCACAGCCGAACATTTTACGCAATTCAGTGCCGTCAATCCAAGGCCCCGTCACCCAGACATTATCAAATCCCTGAGCATTGGCAGCCAGCTGCATGGCGTAAGTTGCACAGCCTGCGGTAAGCATCTGCTCCCAACCCGGAATTTTGGGAATATCGGTATTGATTTTGGCGATTACGGCAATAATCATCGGCACACGATGGCTCACACCTTCCGCTTTTTTCTTACGTTCTTCGCCCAAATTCAGTTCGTCAACCGCACTTTTCAACAGTTTTTCCAACACGTCACGCCCTTGTTTTTCGATAATGATAAAGCGGTAAGGGGTTAATTTGCCGTGATCCGGCGCATGCAGCGCCGCTTGCAAAATATTGTCCAGTTGTTGCCCCTGCGGCGCAGGCGCAACTAATTTTTTATTGGAACGGCGGCCTAACAATAATTCTAATGCATCCATTTTTATCTCCGATCGGGTTATCTTTTTGCATTCTTCCAAGAAAATTATTGTTACAATATATCTCATTTTTATCTCATTAAGAATTATTCTTTTTTGACGGAGCATCAAATGAAGATTTTGCTGACCATCCTTAAAACCTTATGGCGAGGGCTTTGCTTTGTACGTGATTTAGTAATGAATATCGTCTTTCTGCTGTTTGTCCTGCTGTGTCTCAGCGTATTCGGCTTATTTCTACAATCATCTCCGTCTACAGCAATTAAAGAAGGGGCGCTATTGCTCAATCTTGACGGCTATCTGGCCGACAACCGCCCGCAGGACAATTTGTTCAATGTGTTGCGCGAACTTGACGATCGCCAAATTCCACAACAAATTTCTACGTTCGATATTGTGCAGTCTATAAACTATGCTGCTGTTGATGAACGAATTAAAGGTATTGTGCTGGATCTAAACTATTTCAGCGGTGGGGATATGCCGTCGTTACAATTTATCGGAAAAGCCTTAAAGCAATTCAAACAGAATAACAAACCGGTTTATGCCATCGGACGAAGCTATTCACAAGCGCAATATCTGCTGGCAAGCTATGCCGATCATATTTATCTGAACAGTCACGGCGAAGTCGGGCTCACCGGACTGGCGCAAAATAATCTGTATTTCAAATCATTAATCGAGAAACTGGAAATCACCCCGCATATTTTCCGTGTCGGCACCTACAAAGCCGCCGTTGAGCCTTTCATGCGTAACGATATGTCGCCGGAAGCCAAAGACAATACCCGTTTATGGCTGAATCAAATGTGGCAGAACTACCAACAAACCATCGCCGAAAACCGAAAAATTACGCCAAGTGCGGTTTTGCCGCAGGCAAAGCAGTTTTTAGAAAAACTGAAAGCGGTTCAAGGTAATAGCGCAGAATATGCGCTTCAGCAATCATTGGTTGATGAACTGAAAAGCGATTGGGAAATTCAAAACGAACTGGCGGCAACCTTCGGTTATAACGAAACGGAACAACAGTATAATCAAGTATCTATGTCGGATTATTTAACCCTCATCGGCGACCGCACTTACAGCGATGCCGCCGCCAAAATTGCGGTGGTAAATGTAGAAGGTGAAATTGTAGACGGCATCAGCGACGATAATGCGGGCAGTGATACTATCGTAGCGCAATTGCAAGCGGTCTTAAACGATCGCGCCGTGCGTGCCCTGATTTTACGGATTAACTCGCCGGGCGGCAGCGCCTTTGCTTCCGAAGTTATCCGCCAGCAACTGCAACAGCTGAAATTGCAAGGCATTCCGATTGTGGTTTCAATGGGCGGCATGGCGGCGTCAGGCGGTTACTGGATTGCAGCCGACGCAGATTATATTGTTGCCGCTCCGAACACCATTACCGGCTCTATCGGCATTTTTGCCGCCCTGTTCACGTTAGAAAATACGCTGAAACAAGGCGGTATTTACAGTGACGGCGTCAATACCGGCCCGTTAAGTCGGCTTTCGTTAACCCAATCCTTACCGGACGAACTGAATCAGGCTATCCAAATGAATATTGAACACGGTTATGAACAATTTTTAACACTGGTTGCCAATGGTCGTGACTTGAACAAGGCACAAGTCGATGCGGTCGCCCAAGGTCAGGTTTGGCTCGGGGAACATGCCGCGGCAAAACATCTGGTGGACGAATTAGGTGATTTTGATGTTGCCGTCAATGCAGCCCTGAAACTGGTCAATGCAAACTTGACCGAAGCGGAAACACCGTTTGATTTCCTGCCGACACAATGGTTTGTCGATGAGCCTCAGGATATGATCAGCCGTTTGTTCAGCCACGGGCGGGCAAGCATACAAAGTGCGGTATTTAACGCTTTCGGCTTACCGCAGCAACCGCTCAAACAGCTTAAAAACCGGCTTGGTGTATTGAAGCAATTAAACGATCCGCGCGGACAGTATCTTTATTGCCTTGATTGTAGCGTCAGTTATTGATTCACTGCCACAAAAAAGCCCTTGTATTATTGATACAAGGGCTGATATTGAACTTAATAACAATTATGCAATCGATTTTTCAATTAATGCGATTAGCTGATTTTTCGGCAACGCACCCACTTGTGTCGTCACGGCTTTGCCTTCATTGAAAATCACCAGTGTCGGAATACTGCGAACCCCGAACTGAGCTGCAACTTGTTGGTTTTCATCTACGTTAATTTTAACCACTTTCACTTTGCCGTCCAATTCTGTGGCAATATCGTCCAGAATCGGCGCAATCATTTTGCACGGGCCGCACCACGGCGCCCAGAAATCCAATACCACCGGGAGACCGGATTGTAAAACATCACTTTCAAAGCTGGCATCGGTTGCATGTACTACTTCACTCATTTTATTTTCCTTAGGTTGTCTGTTTCTGTTTGCTTAAGATAAGCACTTCCTTATCAATTTTCAAGGTATATCCGTAAATAATCCTATAACTTTTTTGCAACTTTTATATAAAAATAATATAAAACAATGAATTACAAAGGAAACGCTACGCTAATCCGCATAAAGTCAAGACTTTGGCTAAGCTTTGACTTCATTCGGGCTGTCAATATTACGCACTAAATCCGCAATATTATGCAACGTCACCTCGGCAATACTGGTAATCGCTTCTTCAGTCAGAAACGCTTGATGCCCCGTCATCAACACATTATGAGAAGCGGCCAATAATGAAAACGTATCGTCTTGAATCACATCATTCGATTTGTCTTCAAAGAACAAATCGCGTTCGTTTTCGTACACATCAATGCCTAATCCTCGAATTTTGCGACTTTTCAGTGCTTGTAGGGCATCAGTAGTATTAATCAGCGAGCCTCGGCTGGTATTGACAATCAATACCCCTTCACGCATTTTGGCAAACGCCGCCTTATTCAATAAATGATGGTTTTCTGCCGTTGCCGGACAATGCAGCGTAATCACATGAGATTGCGCATACAGTGTATCCAAATCGACATATTCCGCTCCCAACTCAATTGCCGCCTGATTGACATAAGGATCATAGGTTAAAATATTCATGCCGAAGCCTTTTAATATCCGCATCACCGCAACACCAATTTTGCCGCTGCCGATTACACCGGCAGTACGCCCGTGCATATTGAAGCCGATTAAACCTTCTAATGAAAAGTTGGCGTCGCGAGTACGGTTGTAGGCTTTATTAATGCGGCGGTTTAATGCCAGCATTAACCCCACCGTATGCTCCGCCACCGCTTCCGGCGAATATGCCGGCACTCTGACGACTTTCAGACCAAATTCTTTTGCCGCCTGCAAATCGACATTATTAAAGCCCGCACAGCGCAAGGCAATAAACTTCACGCCCATTTCCGCCAGGCTGCGTAAAACCTCACGATTGGCAACATCGTTCACAAAAATACAAACCGCATCCGCACCTTCCGCCATTTTTACGGTACGTTCATTCAGTAAAAAATCATAAAATTCCAGATCGAAACCGTATTTTACATTCACCAGTTCGAAATAATTTTTATCATATTTCTTGGTACTATAAACCACTACTTTCATATCGTTTCTCCGAATAAAAACCGTTCTCAATGTAACAAATTTTGATAAATTCAACAATAGTTGAATAAATTAAATGTTATCGAGGACGCTTCGCCATAACTATGGCGTCATTGCCCGTGACGTGGGGTAATAAAATAAATAACGCCTTGAAGTACAAAGCGTTATTAAAGAAATCATTTGAAATAAAAAATGTTATTCCCACTCGATTGTTGCTGGGGGTTTTCCGGAAATATCATAAACCACCCGTGAAATGCCGTTCACTTCGTTGATGATACGATTGGAAATGCGTCCTAACAAATCATACGGTAAATGCGCCCAGTGTGCAGTCATAAAGTCAATGGTTTCCACCGCACGGATCGACACGACCCAGTCATATTTGCGTCCGTCTCCCATTACACCGACCGATTTTACCGGCAGGAATACGGTAAATGCTTGACTGACTTTATGATACCAGTCGGCCTTGTGCAATTCTTCGATAAAAATCGCATCGGCACGGCGCAGAATATCGCAATACTCTTTTTTCACTTCACCCAACACACGCACGCCCAAGCCCGGCCCCGGGAACGGGTGACGGTACAACATCTCATACGGTAAGCCCAACGCCAAGCCGATTTTGCGCACTTCATCTTTAAACAGCTCTTTTAACGGCTCAACCAAGCCCAATTTCATATAATCCGGCAAGCCGCCGACATTATGGTGTGATTTAATCACGTGCGCTTTGCCGGTTTTTGAGGCGGCGGATTCAATCACGTCCGGATAAATCGTGCCTTGCGCCAACCATTTCACATTCGCCTGTTTCTGTGATTCCTCGTCGAACACATCGACAAACACTTTGCCGATGACTTTGCGTTTGGCTTCCGGCTCGGATACGCCCGAAAGTGCGGTTAAGAAACGCTCTTCTGCATTAACATGAATAATGTTCAAGCCGAATTTATCACCGAACATTTCCATCACTTGCTCGGCTTCGTTCAAGCGTAATAAGCCGTTATCGACAAACACGCAATGCAGGTTTTTCCCAATTGCACGGTGCAATAAAAGTGCGGTTACAGATGAATCCACACCACCGGATAACCCTAAAATCACTTCGTCGTCACCGACTTGTTCTTTAATCCGTGCAACGGCATCTTCAATGATATTTTCTGCTGTCCAGCGATTTTCACAACCACAAATCTTCAGCACGAAATTTTGCAGCAATTCCAGACCGCTCTTGGTGTGAGTCACTTCAGGGTGAAACTGCACGCCGTAAAAATGTTTCGTTTTATCCGCCATTGCCGCAATCGGGCAAGAATCTGTTGCCGCTGAGATTTCAAAGTGCGGTGGAATTTGAGTCACTTTATCGCCATGACTCATCCATACGTCCAACAACGGTTGTTGCTGCGCCGACAATGCATTTTGCAACCCTTTGAACAGCGGATTATTTTGCACCACTTCCACCGAAGCATAGCCGAATTCACGTTCGGTCGAACTGTTCACATCACCGCCCAGTTGCACTGCCATCGTTTGCATACCGTAACAAATTCCCAATACCGGTACACCGGCATTAAACACATAGTCCGGCGCTCTCGGGCTATCCTGCTCGGTGGTGCTTTCCGGTCCGCCGGACAAAATAATGCCTGTCGGATTAAAATCACGGATATCCTGCTCGGAAACGTCCCACGCCCACAGCTCGCAATACACTCCGATTTCACGCACCCGACGGGCGATCAGCTGAGTGTATTGCGAACCAAAGTCCAAAATCAAAATTTTATGGTGATGAATGTTATTCATGTTATCCCTTGTAGTTAAAAGTTAGGGTATTTCCCACTATTGCCAACTGATCAATCAGCAATTATTGCTGATTGATTCAAATTTATAAGCAACAAATAAATGATTTGAAATTACCCCATTCGATAATTCGGTGCTTCTTTGGTAATGGTAACATCATGCACATGACTCTCTTTGATCCCTGCGCCGCTGATTTTAACGAATTCGGCTTTAGTGCGCAGTTCTTCAATGGTGGCACAGCCGGTTAATCCCATGCAGGAGCGCAAACCGCCCATTTGCTGATGAATGATCTCTTTTAACAGCCCTTTATACGGAATGCGCCCTTCAATGCCTTCCGGCACCAGCTTATCGGCGGCGTTATCGGATTGGAAATAACGGTCGGACGAGCCTTTGGTCATCGCCCCCAGGGACCCCATGCCTCGATAGGCTTTAAACGCTCTGCCCTGATATAGTTCGATTTCGCCCGGCGCTTCTTCCGTTCCGGCAAACATCGATCCCATCATCACACAAGACGCGCCGGCGGCAATCGCTTTCGCTAAATCCCCCGAATAGCGGATTCCGCCGTCGGCAATCACCGGAATACCGCGATCTTTCAGTGCTTCGGCGGCATCGGCAATGGCACTGATTTGCGGCACGCCGACACCGGTTACAATGCGGGTGGTACAGATTGAACCCGGCCCGATTCCGACTTTAACCGCACTTGCGCCGGCATCAGCCAAGGCAATAGCACCGGCGGCGGTCGCTACGTTGCCGGCAACAATCGGTAAATCCGGATATTTAGCACGGGTTTCACGCACCCGCTGCAACACGCCTTCGGAATGGCCGTGTGAAGAATCGATCAACAACACATCGACACCGGCTTCAACCAACGCATCAATCCGCGCTTCATTACCCGGTGCGGCGCCGACGGCGGCACCGACCCGCAAGCGCCCTAAATTGTCTTTACAGGCATTCGGTTTGCTTTCGGCTTTTTGGTAGTCTCTTAAGGTGATCATACCGACCAGTTTGAAATCGTCATTAACGACCAATACTTTTTCGATACGGTGGGCATGCATTAATGAAAAAGCTTCTTCTCGCGGTTCGTTTTCTTTCACCGTCACCAATCGCGCCTTCGGGGTCATAACCGATGTAACCGGACGATCCAAATCGGTGACAAAACGGACATCACGTCCGGTTACAATCCCGACCAACTCACCGCTTTCAGTGGTGACCGGATAACCGGCAAAGCCGTTTTTCTTACTCAGCGCTTCCAAATCGCGCAAAGTCATCTCGGGACGAACGGTAATCGGATCGGAAACAATGCCGCTTTCAAATTTTTTCACACGGCGCACACGATCGGCTTGACGCTCAATCGTCATATTTTTGTGGATAAAACCAATACCGCCTTCTTGTGCGAGAGAAATCGCCAGTTTTGCTTCGGTTACGGTATCCATCGCCGCCGACAAAACAGGAATATTTAAGCGGATATCTTTGGTCAATCGGGTGGATAAATCTGCCGTGTTCGGCAAAACGGCGGAATGGGCGGGAAGCAGTAAAACATCATCGAATGTCAAGGCTTCTTTAACGACTCTCAGCATGGCAATATCTCTCTTTTTTGAAAAGGTGAAAAATGAAAGTAAAAATATTGCGCTCGGATTATACAGATCTTGTCACGGCTTGTGAATTTTTATTTATCTTTTATTCAGGGCAAGCGCGCACTTTGTATAATAATCAAGCACTCACCCTGAGGGTCAAATGAAGATTATGCATTAAGATGTGTGCAGATTTTTGATAAAGTTAAATTCTCCAATAATTTCCCTAATACACTTTCAACTTTAGATAACAATCAGGGGATTACTGATTTCTCAATACCAATTACAAACGCTCTTACCATCTTAAATAGATTGGATCCTGCTATAAGAAATATTCAAGAAGCAATGGATTGGATACATACAGAATCAGGTTTTAGATGTTCTCCACAGGGAACAAATAAGAGACACCTTTCCCCTACTATCCAACTTGATGATGGAACTGAAAGACAGATCAACTGTGAGTTTCATATGAAGATAAATGCAAGTAACCATGCTGATAATTTAAAATACCATTCCAGAATTTATTTTGGATTAATGCCGGTAGGTCAATGTAAGCATATCTATTTATTACACTGCGGTAAACATTTATAATACTTATTGTTGCTTGCCACTTAGTACCATATAAAATGGATGTTATATGAAAGAGATAAATTATATAGATGGCATAGATCTATCATCATTGAGATTTATAGTTACTTTTTAAAACCCCGCATAAAATGTAAAATTCAAATGCTTTTAAAAATCAATGATATGAATAGCTAATTACAGAGACGCCAGCTCCACCAAAAAATATAGCATAGCTTATCGGAAAAGCCTAGAGAATCAACTTTCTCGACTTTTTCTTACCCGTAACTTATCACTGTTTTTTGCTGTTAATCCGGATATTTAGTAATACATTTAATTAGTAATATATTGATTTTTAGTTCACATAATTAAGGCAATAAAATGTTTTACAGATATAGGTAAATATGGGGTTACATGGAAAGAAAAATTAGCGGTATTGTCACTAAAGTGCGGTCAAAAGGCGGCTGTCATGCCACCTGATAAATTATGTCTTTTGGCTCTCATTATAATAGTTATACGCCTCATCAATGGACGGGAAGTTGTGCATATAGCCTTTCTCCAACACTGCGGCATTATCGCAATATTCACGAACAGCCGCCGGACTGTGAGACACCAGAATAATCGAACGATCTTTGCGTTTTTCAAACAGTTCATATTTGCACTTGGCTGAAAAGCGAGAATCTCCCACCGCAATTACTTCGTCAATCAAGTAACAATCGAATTCCACCGATAGCGACAATGCAAATGCTAAACGGGCTTTCATACCGGACGAATATTTTTTCACCGGCTCATACAAATAGTCCCCCAGTTCGGAAAATTCTTCCGTAAAACGCTTAACATAATCAATATCAACATCATAAATCCGGCAGATAAAACGCAAATTATCCATACCGGTCAAACTGCCCTGAAACGCACCGCTAAATGCCAACGGCCAAGAAATGCTCATGGTCCGGTCAATGATGCCGCTGGTCGGCGGCTCTACCCCGCTGATTAAACGAATCAATGTCGATTTTCCTGCGCCGTTACGTCCCAAAATCCCGATTTTTTCACCTTTTTCCAGATCGAAATTGATGTTGTGCAACACAGTGCGCCAACCGCTACGGGTTAAATAACGTTTGCTGACATCTTGTACCTTAATCATGATGGCTCAATTCCCTCACTAAAGTTTTTCACCATAAGCAAGCCTATCAACAACATTGCCAGATTACACACCAACAAAAACCATGGATTTTCATAAGTGGTCACCGTTGAACCGAAATAACCGTGGCGGAACATTTCGGTGCCGTGGATCATCGGGATCCAAAGAACATATTTGTGTACTTGCGGCGGTAGAGTATGCACAAAAAAGAAAGCGCCCGACAGCGGCAACATCACAAAACTAAGGGTTCCCCAAATTTTACCGAACGGCTCGACATGGTAGGCAATAGAACAAATGATTAACCCCAATCCCGTAGCAAACATGGCCATTAACATCCAAGCCAGCAACATATAAAAAATATCTTGCGGCGGATCGATCCAATTAATTGCTATTAACACCGCCATAATCGTTATTTGTGCGATAGTCGCACCAGCAACCTCTAATAACATTCGGCTAAACAAAGTATCCAATACCCGTACATTGCGGTGATATAACAGGCTGATATTGGCAGAAATCGCCCCAATCGCTTTATTGGAAGCATTGCGCCACATCATCGCCATCGGATAGCCGGTAATGACAAAGGCAATAATATTGAGTGTAGACACCCGATCCGCACGTAGAAATTTCCACAACAACACAATCACTAATGTCAATAATAGCGGCTCTACAAATAACCACAAAAAACCGATATTTTGACGACCATAGCGAGTGATGATTTCACGCAGCAATAAAGCGCCAATCACCCGCTGTTGAATAGCAAACGATTGTCGCAGTGTTGTTTTATCCCCGTATTGCATCAGTTTTTATGCTCTCTTACACTGGCTAATAACAGACTCAATACCCCATATAACATTAAACCGATAATCAACGTGGCGAAAATATTGTAGATGCGATAAGGCTCCAACGCTAAATCCGGCTTACTCGGTTGGTTAATCACTTCCAGATATAATTGTTGTCGTTCGGCTTCCTCTTTTGCATTTTGCAGTGACGTAATCGCAGTACTCAACTGCTGCTGAGCCAAGGTATTATCCAATACCAAACGTTGATATTCTGCCGTTTGGTTGGCAATCGAATCGCCACCGCCGAAAATCGTCTGTATTTGTTGTTGGATTTCAGCCCGAATACTTTTCTCTCTCGCCTGCAAGGTCTTCACTTGCGGGTTTTGCGGAGAAATCGCCCGCACCTGATCCAACTGGGTTTGGATATTAATCAGCTCATCTTGCAATTTGGAAATCAAAGTCAACTGAACTTCCGATTGCGCCTGTAAATCAAAGATCCCGTTTTTGATCCGATATTCGCTTAATGCCGAAGCAGAATCCGTCACCCGTTGTTCCGCATCTTTCACCGACTGCTCGGCGAAGATAATCGTATCTCTTCTTGCCCGTTCATTCAGACGGTTAATCAATGTTTCACCCAAGCGCAATAATTCCGCATTGATTTTCTGCCCGTCTTCGGCATTAAATGCCCGAACGCTCAAGGTTGCAATGCCGGAAACCGAATCCAGATTTACCGACTCCCGTGTCTGGAAATAACGATAGAACGCTTCTTGTTCATCGTTTAATCCCAACGGATTAAAGCGACTGAAGAAATCGCCTTCATCTTCATAAAAAGATCGCATCGGCAATACGCTTTCCAGCTGTTCCAACACATTCCGCGAACGCATAAACTCCTGCACCGTATAGGTGTCGTCCTGCGAACGGGCGAAGCCCACGCTTTGCAGTAATGCACCAAATCCGCTCAATGAAGCCTGACTACGAGAGGAACGCACCACAAAGCTGGATTCCGAAATATAAATATCCGAAGCCCAAAAAGTGAAATAGAACACCGAACAAAAAGTCGGAATCAGCACCGTAATCCAAAAGAGCGGATTAAATTTTTTCCAAAGGGTCTTCGCATATTTCTTACCTTGCGGCGGCGACAATTGTGCCGGTTTTTCAGCAACTAAAGTGGTTTCCGTCATTATTTGCTCCACTAATCTTGTAAATTATTGACACTGTTAGCCGTACTGGTCACCGGCGAGGTAATCGAGAAAATGATTCTCAAGAATTTTTGGAATTCCGCCAACGGCGCATTGGAAACATACACAATGTCTTTGTTTTGAATCGGGAAGCGTTGTAACCAAAACAGCGATTTCGGCTCTAACAAATTAATCCGGTAAACGGTCGGCACATCCATGCCCACACCATAACCACGAGCCTGCCAAGTCGCTTTCTCTTCCGCATTCAATTTTTCAAACGGCAAATAACGGAACACAAACACCCCGCGCGGATCGGAACGGGTATCAATCAAACCGCCCATCCGTCCGATAGCCTCAGCCAACGTCAACCCTTTCGCCGAAAACCGCACTTCACGATTACTGCCCACCGCCCCAAGTGCGGTAAAACTTAACGGATTATTCAACAGCGAAATCACATCACCGGAACGCAATTTGATATTCTCGGTCGGATTAGACGCTAATTTTTCCAATGAAATCGTTTTCACTTGGTTGCCCCGGGTCAGCTGCACCGAAATATCATACGCATTTTCCGTTGCACCACCGACCGCCGCCACCGCATCCAACACCCGTTCACCGTGTGCAGTTAATGGCATGCGAATACTGTTACCCTGCCGCAATACCGTAACATTGGCTGAATTATTTTTGACTAAACGCACCATTGCCTGCGGTTGGTTTGCCATTGGTGACAAACGGCGCACAATATCCTTCTGAATCTGCTCCGGCGTTTTGCCATGGACGGAAATCGCCCCCAAAAACGGAATCGTGATTTTTCCGCTTTCACTCACCATCTGCTCCGGCAAACTGGTCAACTGCGCGCCACCGGTGCCGCTTTGATTCAGCACCCCGCCGAACAACACCGCCGGCGGCGCTTCCCAAATCATTACATCCAGCGTATCACCGACACTTACTGCGCCGTTATAGCTGTTCGCATTGGCAAAATGGCTGAACGACTGCGCCAGTTGCTGATTAAAAAGTGCGGTCGCCACCGCATCTTGAACCTCAACGACCTCGACAGTCGGCAGATTTTCATCACCTTGATCCTGCAAATCCATCACACGGCTTTGGCTAGGTCCCGAAGTCGGCATTAATGAACACCCTGATAATGCTACCAACATTCCAATTGATAACTTACTAAAATTTATCCAATGCATTTATTAGCCTTTATATTTTTAAATAAATTATTCTGAAATGATTTTGTTAATATTTTGCTGAGCTATTAAATTAATACCTGTGATTTTCTTATGTCTTAAAAGAATTAAAACATAATGAATCTCAAATAATTTGATCAATGATGGCAGATAAAATCCATGTGACTCATCATCGATTCTTTCTATAAAAATCCTCGATTTTCTCAAGGGAGTTGTCATTAATAGTCCCATATTAGCAATATCTAACCTATGTAATCCATGCACTATATAAATAACACTATCATTTAAGAAAGCATTCAAATGTAAATCAAGATCTATTTTAATCGGTATTCTAGCAATATTATTTCGCAAAGTATTCCATGAAAGTGCACTGGTAACACCAAAATTAATCTGGGGATTAGATGCAAATATATTACCATTAAAAATAGAGCCAAAAAATATTGCAGCATATCCCGCCATTGAAGAACCAAAAAAAGTTATGTTTTCAGGAGGAAATTTATTCACATACTTACGTATTATTTCTTTATTAATCTTACCACCATCAAAACCTAAGTAATACATATTTTCAGGGTCAGAAAGAAATAACAATGATATTTTTGGATAATTTTTCATAGCATTTGTCAATGATTTATAACCTAAAAAATTAGGTTGATTATGACTAGAAAAAATAATTATTAAGTCCGTACTATTTTCTACTTCTATAAATTCCACATTCATCAATCAATACCTTTTGCTTCTGTATAAATAGATTCCACCCAACTATCAGTAGTAAAGTTTTCTACCTTATTGCGGATACGAATTCTGTCTGACATAGATATTTCTAGAGAATATAATTCATCAATTAACTGAATTGCTTTTGGAATATCCGCTATATGCCATTTCTTATCGTACATATAAGTAGCACAGCCAAATAAATTATCTTTCTTAAAATGTTGCTCTAAAAATTTCACTACCCCTACATCGGTACTAATAACAGGTACTCCTAGAGATAGAGCCTCTATCGCACTAACAGGTCCTCCCTCACATCTAGCTGTTATCAGTAACGCATCTAATTGGCTATAAACCTTTGGATATTCTTTATAAGTAATATTTTTATCCCTAGCATAATAAACCACATCAATATTACATCTTTCTAATTCATCAACTAAATACTCCCAGTTTTGACCTAGAATATGCAATTCAAAATCAAAATTATATAATTTCAATCTTGAAGCTATATCGAATAAATAATCACCTCCTTTCCTATATCCTTTAGGCTCAGCCATTTTACTTTTCTTCAATAAAGCCCTGTCAGTAGTTCCATAAGCTCGACCTACAAACCCTATTTTTAATTTATTTTTGGGCTTTTTATCCGTTTTTTTAACTAAATCTTTAATGAAAATAGTGTGATCATATCCGATAGGTACAAATTTATAATTATTTTTATTTGCAATAGGCAAACTTGGTCCATAACATTCTTCAAACTCACACACACCAACAACCATCCCAACAGTTGCCAATGAACGTGCTAAATTCATATAATCAAATTGGTATAAAGGTTCAAAACATGTTCCATGATGGATTGCTACTGAACGCTTTTTAATTTCATCAAATTTTAAATATAGATTTTTTGATTTAAAATCCTGTTCATACATTTTAGAAATTTCGGCATGAGATTGATTATTAATAAGATATTCAATATGCCATATTTCTTGTGGTCTCATCCATATATAGGCATCTGCATTCTCAATTGGAAAATCTGAATGCACACAACCAATATTAACAAAACGTTCAACAAGATCTTTAAATAGATATGATGGCTTATAGCAGATTATATTTATTATATTATTTTTTTTAATTTCTAAATTAGATGTAAATAATTGAATATTGTCAAGAAGTTCATTTACACACAATGAGCTTGGTTCATCTACTAAACAAGCATCCAATCTAACTTTATTATTAATTGTAAAGAAACCATCTTTATAAGTCAACAATAGCTCTTTATAAATATCATTAGTAGCTTGTATAAATATTAACTCTAAATTCAATTCTGAAAATCTATTTTTCCAAAAATCTAAAGAAACATCTTTAATTGATGAAATCACAATTATTTCTTTTCTTAAAGGAGTTATTTTATTTTTTATTAGTTCTTCATAAAGATCCGGTAAACTTGAAAAATCAGTCAGGATATTATTCTTCCTATCAATAAGGGACTTATTACTAAAATTTGGTATTAATCCATCGTAAGCATAAGAATTATTAACATTCTCAAGTAATGTGGCAATATCCTTATTAAGTTCCTTATCTATAACACCAAAGATATAACAAAAATCAGCTCCCAAAATAAAATCATAGCTAATTTTATCAAGATTATTTAGATTATCAGAATCTAAAATAAGTCCATATTTACTTATTTTCTTTTTATTTAAAATATCAAATTCGAATTTTCCCACATTAGTAAATATTGGAAATATGTTATTATCCAAACCAATAAAACTTGATGAAATCTCCATATTATTAGTAATTTCTTTAGAGAAGAGACTAAATAGATTGGAACGATAATCTTTAGATATCACACCATTAATATAAATTATTTTTTTCATTTAAAGAATCCTCCTAAAAATCTTAAAAAACCAAACTTACTATCTAACAAAAAAGCCTTTGGATTTTTTATTAGTTTTTTCAGTAATCTCTTGTTCTTACTAACATTATTTTTAACCCTCTCATTCTTATAACTAATATCTCTTGTCAATTTAGGCTGACCACCAACTAACTTAGACTTATTAATAGATTTAGCCCCACTATTGTTTATTTCTTTGTTACTATTTTTTTTACGGTCATCATTAGATAAAGAAGTAGAAACAGTATTATTCAATTTAATAAATGGTTTTATCCTCTCAAAAACTTTCTCTTTCTCCCCTTTTCCTATTAGCTCGCCAAAGAAAACTGACATATATTTGTAAAAATTCTGAATGTGTTCAGTCTTTAATTTAATATTATTAATATTTTCCTTGAATTCTTCAAGATCAGTGAAGTCATAAGTAAATCCCTTATTTCTATAAAAAGGTGAACCAAATGTTGCAACAATTTTATTTCTATACAATGCTTCTAATCCAGATTGGGAATTAAGTGTAATAACATAATCACATTTATCCAGTAGACCCTCTATAGATTTATCCTCATAAAGCTTGATACGTTTCTGAAAGCTTCCTGATTTTTGAGAAATAAAATCAGATAAATTTTGGTAAGTGCTACTAACTCCTTTATGTAGCTTATTCTTTTCATAAGGGTGTGTTTTAATGATAATATCTTTATTGCTATTATTTAGAATAATATCGATAATATTTTTATAAAAAGAAATCGAGTTCTTATACAGATTACCTTCTGAACAAATAGAAAAATCATTACTAACTTGTGCCAAAATTAAAATATAATTCTCCTCTATCACACTCGTATATGCAGGTTGTTTGACATTTTTATTATTTCTATTATCAAATTTTAGAGCGACATCATCATATTTTAAAGAGCTAGATTGATTAATTAAGATATTTTTGTAATAAAGATCACTCTGCAGCATGGTATTATTTGGTAGAGATTGATACCTTAATTCAAAATAAAAATCCCTCCCTGTAAGAAAGTGCTCCATACAAAAAACCGGCTTATTATTTAATTTCATAACCTCACAAAAAGCTCTCGTATAGATTGTGCTACCACCAAAACATAATCCTACAGATATTTTAGTGAAATTTATATTTTCTATCCAATAATCTATCCAAAATTTTGCCTCATTCACGGCACCTAATATATAGTGTGGATAATATTCAATAATATATTTCCAAAATGTATTTTCATCTATATTTTCCACACGTCTCCATAATTCTGTAGAAGCACACGCATAGAGTAACTCCATATAGATAATTGATTTAATATTATAACCTTTATATGATTTATTATCTAAACTATTTAATGAAATTGATTCTATATTATTTACTATATATTTAGTATAGTCTCCCCACTTTTTCTTTCTTTCTGAATGTCCTTTATCAAACTTAAAACTAAAACCATGCTTCTCTAAACATGCATATAATTCTGGAAAATTCTCTTTTTTAAAATTAAAATCATCACTAAATAAAATCATAATCCCCTCAAAATTTTAAATTAATTCATTAAGAATCTTTTCTACCGCCTTACCATCACCATAAGGATTGTGAGCCATAGACATGCTATTATATTCAACTTTATTAGTTAATAATAAATTAACTTCCTCAACAATTTTTCTAGTATCAGTTCCAACTAAGCGGACAGTTCCCGCTTCAACTGCTTCTGGACGTTCTGTAGTTTCTCTCATAACAAGCACAGGTTTACCTAATGATGGAGCCTCTTCTTGAATTCCGCCAGAATCCGTTAGAATTAAATATGAAGACTTCATTAGAAAAACAAAAGTAAGATAATCTAAGGGTTCAATTAAGTGTATATTTTTATGTTTTGATAAAATGCGATTGACAGGCTCTCTTACATTAGGGTTTAAATGTACTGGATAGACAAAGTGTACTTCGGGATGCATATAAGATAATTCAACTATGGCATGGCATATATTTTCAAATCCACTACCAAAATTTTCCCTACGATGCCCCGTTATTAATATTATTTTTTCATTTATAAAACTAAATTTACTAGTAAACTGTTTAATAAAGCTTGGAGAACTATCTAATTTTCTAGAAACTAAGAGCAAGGCATCTATCACTGTATTACCAGTAATAAAAATATCTTTTTTAGATACACCCTCTCTTAATAAATTATCTCTTGTACTTGATGTGGGTGTAAAATGATACTTCGCTATAGCTCCTGTCAATTTTCTATTACCTTCTTCAGGCCAAGGCGAGTAGATATCATGAGTTCTTAAACCAGCCTCAACGTGAGCTATATCAATTTTATTATAATAACCAGCTAGGGAGGTCGCTAAGGTAGTAGCAGTATCACCATGAACAAAAATGATACTTGGTTTATATTGATCAATTATTGGTTGTATATTTTCCAATATAGAAGATGTTATAGTGGAAAGACTTTGTTGCCTTTTCATAATACAAAGATCAAAATCTGGAGTAATCTCAAACAACTCCAACACTTGATCTAACATCTCTCTATGCTGGCCAGTAACACACACTTTATAATCAATACCCCTATTTTTCATACCATCGATCAAAGGTGCCATTTTAATGGCTTCAGGACGAGTGCCAAAAACTATAAGAGCTTTCAATGTATTCTCCTTAATTTTAACTGTTTAATAAGCTTTTTTTCAGTATAATGGAACAAGAATTTATTGTCTAACTTAATCAATCTAATTATCTTAATTCAATGGAACTACATTACTATGCTAAAACTCAAGACTCTCACAATTTCCAACAAATCCCCCTTCACCCTTTTCGGTGGTATCAACGTGCTTGAAGATCTGGATTCCACCCTAAAAGCCTGTGAACAATACGTGGCAGTAACTTCTAAACTCAATATTCCGTTTGTGTTTAAAGCCTCTTTTGACAAAGCGAACCGCTCTTCGATCCATTCTTACCGCGGTGTCGGGTTGGAAGAGGGGATGAAAATTTTTGCCCAAGTGAAAAAAGAATTTGGTGTGCCGGTGATCACCGATGTGCATGAACCTTGGCAAGCGGAACCTGTCGCCGAAGTGGTTGACGTGATTCAATTGCCTGCCTTTTTGGCACGTCAGACGGATTTAGTCCATGCGATGGCAAAAACCGGTCGGGTTATCAATATCAAAAAGCCGCAATTTTTAAGCCCGCATCAAATGGGCAATATTGTGGAGAAATTCAAAGAGGCAGGCAATGATCAACTGATTTTATGTGAGCGTGGGGTGAATTTCGGCTATGACAATTTGGTGGTCGATATGCTCGGCTTCGGGATCATGAAAAAAGTCAGTGGCGATATGCCGGTGATTTTTGACGTGACCCACTCACTGCAACAGCGTGAAGCCGGTGCTGCCGCTTCCGGCGGTCGCCGTAATCAGGTGCTGGATTTGGCTCTGGCAGGCATGGCAACTCGTTTAGCCGGTCTGTTTTTGGAATCGCACCCTAATCCGGATCAAGCGAAATGTGACGGCCCTAGTGCGTTACCGTTAAATTTGCTGGAAGACTTTTTAATCCGTGTGAAAGCCGTTGACGAAGCGGTGAAGTCAATGCCTGAATTGGATATTCGATAATTTCTGCTCATAATAATGCCGAGATAATTCTCGGCATTATTATTTATAGTGATAAAAATCTCAAAAAATAAACTTTTATACTCATAATCCTAAAATTTTCTTCATCTTCTGTATTATACTACCGCTATTCTACTCAACTTGATAATCACCTATGAAATCAAAAGCGCTTATTTTTTCGCATGGCATTTTGCGCATACCGCACTTGAATTCATTTTTGCTTGAAACTGAGCTTCAAGTAAAGCGCTTTTACGCTTCACCAAAAGTCGAGTGTGTCATCGGTTGGGGTTTACGGCCGTCAACGAAAAAAGCACGTGCTTATGCTGAAAAGCATCAGTTACCTTATATTGCGTTAGAAGACGGATTTTTGCGCTCCCTAGGGTTAGGTGTTGAAGGTTACCCGCCTTTTTCAATAGTCTATGACGATCTGGGCATTTACTACGACACGACCCGCCCGTCACGTTTGGAACAGCGGATTCTTGATGCCGATTTTTCCGGTACGGAATTACAACAAGCCGAAACCGCACTTGATTTAATTTGTCAGTATCAACTTTCCAAATATAACCACGCCCCTGATTTTTCCGCAACGCCGGCAGGTGATAAAAAAATCGTGTTGGTGATTGATCAAACTGTCGGCGATATGGCAGTAAAGTACGGGCAAGCCGACAGCAAACGCTTCCAATCCATGCTGCAAAGTGCGGTGGCGGAAAATCCTGATGCTGAAATTTGGGTGAAAACCCACCCTGATGTGATCAGCGGTAAGAAAAAAGGCTATCTGACCGCACTTACCGATAATGACAAAATCCGTTTATTGGCTGAAAATGTCAGCCCGCTTTCATTGTTGCAACAAGTCGATAAAGTTTATTGTGTGACTTCACAGATGGGCTTTGAAGCATTGCTGCTGAAAAAATCGGTCGTGACTTTTGGCGTACCTTGGTTCAGCGGTTGGGGATTAACCGATGATCGCCATGAAAAAATCAACGAATTACATCAACATCAACGCCGTGCCGACCGCACTTTATTGCAGTTATTTACGGCTGCCTATTTGCAATACAGCCGTTATATTAATCCGAATAACGGTGAGTCGGGTTCTATTTTTGATGTGATTGAATATCTATATCAAGCCAAATTATTAAACCAACGGTTGAGCGGCAATTTATATTGTATCGGCATGTCACTCTGGAAAAGAGCGGTTATTAAACCGTTTTTTAACCTCCCTTCCTGTAAACTGCATTTTATTTCCTCTATTAAACAGCTTCGAACCAAGCCATTGAAAAAAAATGCTCGTTTGCTTATTTGGAGCCAAGGCAAAGATGAAGTGCTTCAATTTGCCGCCCGCCGTAATTTACCGGTGTTGCGCATGGAAGACGGCTTTATCCGCTCGGTTGGTTTAGGCTCAAATCTGGTCGCACCACTTTCTTTGGTGATTGATGATCTCGGTATTTATTTCAATGCGCAAACCCCGTCACGTTTAGAAGAGATATTGCAAACCCATACTTTTTCAAATCGGGATTTGCAATCTGCCGAAATCTTAAAAGCGCAGTTAATTGCCGCCAATATCGGCAAATATAATGTGGGAGATGCCGATTTCCACCTGCAAACACAACAACAAAAAACAATTTTAGTCCCCGGTCAAGTGGAAGATGATGCCTCTATCCGTTTCGGTTCGCCGCAAATTAAAACCAATTTGGATTTGTTAAAGCAAGTGCGGTTGCTGAATCCTGAGGCGTATATTCTTTATAAACCGCACCCTGATGTGCTCAGCGGTAACCGTATCGGCGCAATCGATGTCAATACTGTGCTCGAATATGCCGATGAGGTGATTGAAACCGTCAACATTTTAACCTGTATTCAACAAGTGGACGAACTTCATACCATGACGTCGTTAGCCGGTTTTGAAGCATTATTGCGAGGAAAAACAGTGCATTGCTACGGTTTACCGTTTTATTCCAATTGGGGTTTAACGGTTGATCACCTTTTGCTGCCAAGACGACGGCGCAAACTCACGCCGGCGCAACTTATTTGTGCAACATTGGTTTATTATCCGCAATATGTCGATCCGCAAACACGGCGGATAATTAACGCCGAAACCGCCATCGCTATTTTACAGCAACAGAAATTACAGTTGAAAAATAGCGGCCTGCATCGACATTGGTTAAAAAAACAGCTTACAAAGCTAAAACATCTGTATTGGTCTCTAAAATAAGCGGTTAAATTTCTTTTTCTTATCCTGATTTGATAAGATATTTAAAATAATTATTCTGTTGGAGTTGTATGATTAATCATAATTTAGATGATCTCATCGTATCCGCTGATCGTATTTTACTGTTACAGGGCCCGATAGGTCATTTTTTCTACGATTTTTCCCTGTGGTTACAGTCACAGCAAAAAACAGTCTATAAAATTAATTTTAATGCCGGTGACGAGTATTTTTATCCGAATTCAACGGCGAATACTTTTGCATATCGTGATACGTTGGATAACTTTGCCGACTATCTGGCGGAATTATGCAAACGGCAGAATATTCACGCCATCGTCTGTTTTGGCGATAACCGCCATTATCATAAAATTGCCAAAAATGTGGGCAGTGCGTTGAACATTTCCTTTTGGGCATTTGAAGAGGGGTATTTTCGCCCCGACTACATCACATTGGAAAAAAACGGTGTTAATGCCTTTTCCACCATTCCGCGCGACAAAACGTTTTTTATGCATATCTGTCCGCAAGCGCCGGAGCCGCTGAGCACGGAAAAAGTCGCACAAGGCTTTTTACCGATGGCAAAACTAGCCGTCTGTTATTATTGGAATGCCTATACCAAACGCCGCCACTACCCTTATTATCAACACCATCGAATCTTAAATATCTTCTACTATATTAAATTATGGGGCATTTCCGGCATTAAACGGCTTAATTACGCCTTGCGTGACCGCACTTTTGCCCGCAAAGTCGAACAAGGTCGATTCGGACGGTTCTATATTCTGCCGCTTCAAGTTTATGATGACAGCCAAGTGCGGGTGCACAGTGATTACAGCAGTGTCGAATCTTTTTTGACTGCGGTATTGGATTCGTTTGTTAAACACGCACCGGCCGATTTAACCCTGATCGTCAAACATCACCCGATGGATCGGGGCTTTATTGATTACGGAAAAACCATTAAAGCCTATATCGCTCGGAATCCGGCGTTAAAAAAGCGGCTGTTCTATATCCATGATGTGCCGATGCCGGTTTTTTTACGGCACGGCGAAGGCATGGTGACATTAAACAGTACCAGCGGCATTTCCGCATTATTGCACGGTATGCCGGTTATGATACTCGGCAGAGCGCACTATAATATTCCCGGTTTAACTTACCAAGGAAAACTTGAGGCATTTTGGCATAATCCCGGCAAGCCTGATATGGATCTCTTTTCCGCTTACCGCCGTTTCCATCTGAATAAAACCCATATCAACGGCAGTTTTTACAACCGTGTTATTCTACGCTTTCCGTACAATCGCTAATCTCCTGTTTTTCAAATAAAAAAAAGCCTGTCACGTTAAACAGCGACAGGCTTTTTGCATATGGCGATTACTCAGCGGTTATTCTTTCTCGTTTGAATCACCACGGTTATCATCATTGGAAATCACTTCTTCTTCCAACACATTTTCCGCCTGCTCAGGCTGAGCTTTAGCGTCAGTGTTATCCGATTTTGGCACTTCCCCTTCCCAACCCGGCGGCGGGGTGACGTCACGGCGTTCCATCAATTGCTTAATTTGCTCTTCTTCAATGGTTTCATATTTCATCAGCGCATCTTTCATCGCATGTAAAATATCCATATTTTCAATCAGCAATTGTCTGGCGCGGCCGTAGTTTCGGCTCACAATTTCACGAACTTCTTCATCAATCAGATGGGCGGTCTCATCAGACATATGTTTGGCTTTTGCCATTGAACGCCCTAAAAATACCTCGCCGTCATCTTCCGAATAGAGAATCGGTCCCAATTTATCCGAAAATCCCCAATCCGTAACCATTTTACGGGCAATGTTGGTTGCCACTTTAATGTCATTCGATGCGCCGGTAGAAATATTTTCTTCACCATAAATCAAATCTTCAGCCAAACGCCCCGCATACAACGTCGACAATTTGCTTTCCAATTGTTTATGGCTGATACTCACTTGATCACCTTCCGGCAGGAAGAATGTCACCCCTAACGCACGGCCGCGCGGAATAATCGTCACTTTATGCACAGGATCATGCTCCGGCACCAAATAACCGACAATCGCATGTCCCGCTTCATGATATGCCGTCGATTCCTTCTGTTTCTCGGTCATAATCATGGTGCGGCGTTCCGGCCCCATATTGATTTTGTCTTTGGCTTTTTCAAATTCCACCATAGTGACAATCCGTTTATTGGTACGTGCGGCAAAAAGTGCGGCTTCGTTCACCAAGTTAGCCAAATCCGCACCGGAATATCCCGGCGTACCACGGGCTATCACCATCGGATCCACATCCGGAGAAATCGGCACTTTGCGCATATGGACTTTCAGAATGTGTTCCCGACCACGCACATCCGGCAAACCGACCGTAACCTGACGGTCGAAACGCCCCGGACGCGTCAACGCCGGATCCAATACGTCTGGACGGTTCGTGGCGGCAATCACAATAACGCCCGAATTGCCCTCAAAACCATCCATTTCCACCAACATTTGATTCAGTGTTTGTTCACGCTCATCGTGACCGCCGCCCAAACCGGCGCCACGTTGACGGCCGACTGCATCGATCTCATCGATAAAAATCAGACAAGGCGCCGCCTTTTTGGCTTGATCGAACATATCACGCACACGGGAAGCCCCGACCCCGACAAACATTTCCACAAAATCAGAACCTGAAATCGTAAAAAACGGAACTTTCGCCTCACCGGCAATGGCTTTCGCCAGCAAGGTTTTCCCGGTTCCCGGCGGCCCTACCATCAGAATGCCTTTCGGAATTTTGCCGCCCAGTTTCTGGAATTTACTCGGATCACGCAGAAAATCGACCACTTCACCGACTTCTTCTTTCGCTTCATCACAGCCGGCGACATCGGAAAAACGGGTGGTATTTTGTTCTTCGGTCATCATGCGCGCCTTGCTCTTCCCGAAGCTCATGGCTTTGCCGCCGCCGCCCTGCATTTGGCGCATAAAGAAAATCCAGACCCCGATCAGCAATAACATCGGGAACCATGAAATCAAAATTTGAGAAAATAATCCGCGTTTTTCCGGCGGTGTGCCGGAAACCTTGACATTTTTCTTGATTAAATCATCCAGAATTTTGGCATCGTAAATCGGCATGACGGTTTGGTATTTATCGCCACTTGTTTTGGTCACGGTAATTTGATTGTCGTCAAAACGCGCCTCCGTCACCTGATTATTACCCACATCAGAAACGAAAGTCGTATAATCCACCCCGCTTCTTGCTTCCGAGTCGGAATTAAAACTTTGAAAAACGGACATCAAAATCACACCGATGACCGTCCACAAAATTAAATTTTTTATCATGTCGTTTTTCAAGGTTTGACCTCGTTTATTTCCTTGTTTAACAAAACGGTAGCATAGATTACTATAATTTGTAACCCGTTGCCACTATATATACTTCCCGCGAACGGCCGCGCGAAGCCTCAGGCTTACGAACTTTTACCACGCTGAACAGAGAACGAATCTCTCTCAAGTATTCATCAAATCCCTCGCCCTGAAAAACTTTGACGACAAAACTGCCTTTTGTCGTCAAGACTTGACGGCACATATCCAGTGCCAGTTCAACCAGATACATGGCGCGCGGAATGTCGACCGCCGGCGTACCGCTGAAATTCGGCGCCATATCGGACATCACGACATCAACCTTGCTTGCGCCGACCCGTGCCAAAAGTGCGGTTAAAACACTCTCCTCACGGAAATCCCCTTGCAAAAAGTCCACGCCGGCGATCGGATCCATATCCAGAATATCACAGGCGATCACCCGTCCCTTGGCACCGATTTGTTTGACCACATATTGTGACCAGCCTCCCGGTGCGGCGCCCAAATCCACCACCGTCATGCCCGGTTTAAACAGGCGATCCGACTGCTGAATTTCATCCAGTTTAAAATAGGCTCTGGAGCGTAGCTTCTGTTTGTGCGCCTTTTGCACGAACTGATCTTTAAAATGTTCGTTTAACCAACGACTGGAACTGGCCGAACGTTTTTTCTTTCCCATTTTCTTTTCTCTTGAGATAATTACCGAAATAATGCGGCAATTATGTTAATATGGCGCTTAAATTGATAGATTCAAGGCTGAATAACCGATTATTCCCGTTTCTATCTTGAATTATACCTATTTTACAAGGATTTTTTATGGCAATCAGTTTAACTACCAAACAAAAACAATATTTAAAAGGCTTGGCGCACAATTTAAAACCGGTCGTCATGCTCGGCGCCGGCGGCCTGACGGAAGGGGTCGTCGCTGAAATCGACCATGCCATCGCCCATCATGAACTGATAAAAGTCAAAATCGCCGGCGCCGAACGTGAAACCAAACAATTGATTATCGATGCCATCGTGCGTGAAACCGACGCCGCTGCGGTACAATTAATCGGTCATATACTGGTGCTTTATCGCCCTGCCAAAGAACCGGCAATCCGCCTGCCGAAATGATTCCGTGATTCCGCCAAAGTGCGGTTTTACCGCACTTTACTACGCCTGATACAGCACATCGACGATATCAAACTCGACTTTACCGCCCGGCGTGGTGATGACCGCATTGTCGTCCACCTCTTTACCGATCAGCCCGCGTGCAATCGGGGAGTTGACCGAAATCAGACCGCACTTGATATCCGCTTCGTCGTCACCGACGATTTTATAACTGACTTCCTCATCGGTTTCGGCATTCACCAGCACCACGGTCGCACCGAAAATCACTTTGCCGTTATTTTTCATTTTGGTGATATCGATAATTTGGCAATTCGACAATTTCCCTTCGATATCCTGAATCCGCCCTTCACAAAACCCTTGCTGCTCGCGCGCCGCATGGTATTCGGCATTCTCTTTCAAATCGCCGTGCTCACGTGCTTCGGCAATCGCTTTGATGATTTCCGGACGACGGACGTTTTTCAGATAGTCCAACTCTTCTTTTAATTTTTCCGCGCCGCGCACGGTCATAGGAATCTGTTTCATAACGTTCTCACATTTCTCTTTCAATTTTCTACGGACAAAACAAAACTACAACATAATCGCTTATGCTGTAGTCAAAATCGGTCGTTTTTAGCCAAAGAAGCGGTTTGCTGACATTGAATGACAATTTATCCTGAAATAATCGTTTACCTCTTTGACCGATGGCTCTATTATGGACATCTTATAGAAAAAGGCAACCCAAAAACACCCGTTAAACTTCCTGATTATCCAAATTATGAAACAATCCCGCTGTCAGCTTTTGAAAACTCTTACTTTTTCGTTACTCGGCTTGGCGTCAATAAATACGCCTGTTCTGGCCGATGTCGACCTTAACGGTTATATCACCCGTTTACCGCAAGGCGCCAGTGTCGGTTTTGTCGCCGAAAATTTAACCCGCCGACAAATAATTGCCGATTATAACCCGCAAACATTAATGCTGCCCGCCAGCACCCAGAAAGTGTTTACCGCACTTGCCGCCAAATTAGCACTGGGCGATCAGTTTCAGTTCGCCACTGATTTGCTCAGCAGCGCAACCATCCGCAACCGCACTTTGCAAGGCGATTTGGTCATTCGTTTCAGCGGTGATCCCACCCTGACCAGCGGACAACTATATCAACTGCTGGCAAAACTGAAACAACAGGGAATTGATAACATCAAAGGCAATATCGTCCTCGACACCCGTATTTTTAACAGCCACGATCGCGGCGCCGGCTGGATTTGGAACGATTTGACCATGTGCTTTAATGCACCGCCTTCCGCCGCCAGCATCGACGGCAATTGTTTTTCAGTCGACCTGAATGCCGGCGGAAAAATCGGAGAGCCGGTGCAAGCCACCGTGCCGTCTCACTTTCCGGTGCAAGTATTCAGTCAAGTGCGGATTGTGCCCGCACAGGAAGCCGGCAACTGTACGTTTGATGTTGTCGTTAACGACAATAACCGTTATACCCTGAAAGGCTGTATCGCGCGGCAAAGCAAACCGTTCGGCTTAAGTTTCGCCGTGCAGGATCCCGATGCCTATGCCATTGCGATTATCATGGCGCAACTGAAAAAACTGGGTATTCAGGTCAACGGCAACATTATGCTGGCGGTCAATCCCACCCAAGGAACCGTCTTGGCCAGCCACTATTCGAAAAGATTGCCCGAATTACTGAAAACCATGATGAAAAAATCCGATAATCAAATTGCCGACAGCCTGTTTCGTCGCATCGGTTATCACTATTATAAAAAACCGGTCTCTTTCCAACAAAGTGCGGTTGCGCTGCGCCAGATTTTGAGCCGTCAGGCAAATATTGAGTTCGGCAACAGCCAGATTGCCGACGGATCAGGGCTGTCTCGTCAAAATTTGATCAGCCCGACCGCACTTTTACAAACCTTGAACTACATCAGTGCCAACGAACAGCGCTTGAATTTGCTTGCCACATTTCCGATTGCCGGCCACGACGGAACCCTGAGCGGACGCGGTTCGATGGGGCAAGCGCCTCTGGCAAAAAACCTGATCGCCAAAACCGGCGCACTGAAAGGGGTTTATAATCTGGCCGGATTCATGCAAAATGCTAAGGGCGAGCGCATTGCTTTCGTCCAATTTATCAACGGATATTCAACCGGCGATCTGGAAAGCAAAACTAAGCGCAGTCCGTTAGTCAATTTTGAGAAAGGCGTCTTTACCGCACTTTATCAAGAACCCTGACTTACCCATTTCATATAAAGGAGAACACCATGGCAAACGTAACATTAGGCGGCAACCCAATCGAGGTGCAAGGCACTTTTCCGCAAATCGGTGCAACCGTGGGCGATTTCAGTCTGACCGCAAATGATTTGAGCGAAGTTTCCCTGAGCGATTATGCCGGAAAGCGTAAGATTCTGAACATTTTCCCAAGCATCGACACCGGCGTGTGCGCCACATCGGTGAGAACGTTTAATCAGAAAGCGACTGATCCGGATAACACCGTAGTACTTTGCATTTCAGCGGATCTGCCGTTCGCACAAGCCCGTTTCTGCGGCGCGGAAGGGTTAGAAAACGTCGCTACTCTGTCCGCTTTCAGAAACCGCACTTTTGCCGATAATCTGGGCGTGGCGATTACAACAGGCCCGCTGACCGGCTTGACGGCAAGAGCGGTGATCGTATTAGATGAAAACAATCGTGTATTACACAGTGAACTGGTTTCTGAAATCAAACAGGAACCGAACTATGATGCGGCATTAGCCGTTCTGTGACGTGAAATCCGTGTCGGGCGACAATCGCCCGACATAGTTATGATTTGACCTGATCAAATACCGCCAACAACTGCTCGCCGTAGGGCTTGCGCCAACCTTGCAGCAAGCGCGGCAGCGGCAAGTTGTGTCGTTCGCTTTCTTCCGTCCATGCCCATTTGATGAGCTGGTGCAGCAACTTACGACCGGCCAGATTCTCTTTGGCGATTTCCGCCGGAAAAACCGCTGACAACCGCTGTTGCAAGCTTTTCAAGACATTTTTATAACCGGGTAAAGCGGCAATCTGTTCAATCGGTTCAGGGTATTGCGCCGGATCCGCTTTTTGTGCTTGCGCAACCAGCTGCAACACTTTTTTGCCGTGCCGCCGAATTTCATTCGGGTGGAAGCCTAAATCCAGCAATTCGGCAGTATGCTTCGGCAACCTTTCCGCCGCTTGAAACAAAGTTTGTTCTTTCACCACGAAATTTAATGCCAGATCCCGTTCCACCGCCATGTTGAAACGCCATTTCGCCAACAGTTTCAACGCCAGCAACTGCACGCCTTGCAAGCGCCAAGCATTGCCGATTTTCAGATACGCCGTGTCCGAATCCGCCACCTTTGCTGCTCGCCGCAATAAAAACTCACACTCCTCCGTCACCGCACCTTGCCATTCGCTCTGTGACAACGGTTGCGCCATGTTGTGATAAAGCGGCAATAAATACAGCACATCGGCAGCGGCATAGTGCAGCTGCTGTTCGGATAGCGGGCGGGCAAGCCAGTCGGTGCGTGAAGCTCCTTTGTCCAGCTGCAAATCAAAATAGTGCGCGACCAATTTGGCAAAACCGCTGGCAGGCGGAAAGCCGAGAAAATCCGCCATAATTTGCGTGTCCAGCATCGGTTCGGGCAATTGTCGGAAATAACAGCGGAATACGTCCAAATCTTCACTGCAAGAATGCAGGACTTTCAACACACCGTTATCCGCCAAAAGTGCGGTAAAAGCCGCCCAGTCGTTAATCGGCAGCGGATCAATCAAGCTCAGTTGTTCGCCGTCATACAGCTGAATCAGCCCCAGTTTCGGGTTAAACGTGCGGGTGCGGATAAATTCGGTATCCAGTGCAACAACGGATTTTTCACACGCTTTGCGACATGCCGTCCGCAACGCTTCGTCATTGTTGATCCAGACATAATCCGGCGACCGCACTTGGCAAAGAGACGAGATCATGTGCGTGCCTCTTGGCTTTTCGCCCGTTTTGCCAATTCTTCGTCCCTGACGACCCGACGCAAAATTTTACCGATATTGCTTTTCGGCAATTCGTCTTTGAATTCGATTTCCCGCGGCATTTTATAACCGGTCAGGTGTTCACGGCAGTGCTTGCGCAATTCGTCTGCGGTCAAGGTTTCATCACGTTTCACCACAAAAATCTTGACCGCTTCGCCGGCATTAATATCCGGCACACCGATCGCCACCACTTCCATCACTTTGTAGTTCAACATCACGACATCTTCGATTTCATTCGGATAGACGTTAAAACCGGAGACAATAATCATGTCTTTTTTGCGATCGACAATCCGCAGGTTTTTGTCTTCCCCCATGATGACGATATCACCGGTTGCCAACCAACCGTCTTTCAGTACTTCCGCTGTGGCTTCCGGCCGCTGCCAATAGCCCTGCATCACTTGATCGCCCTTCACCCACAATTCGCCGCGCTCGCCCAATGGCGCTTCTTCGCCGTCATCTTTCATGATTTTAATATCGGTATTCGGGATCGGCACGCCGATATTGCCGTTATGTTCGGTGGAATGCGGCGGACAGGCGGCAATTAACGGCGAACATTCGGTCATGCCGTAGCCTTCGATAATATTGCTGCCGGTGAGTTTGTGCCAGCGATCGGCAACGGATTGATTAACCGACATACCGCCGGCAACCGACAATTTTAATTTGGAAAAATCCAACTCTCTGAAATTTTCGTTATTCAGCAAGGCATTAAACAGCGTATTCACACCGGTAATCGCCACATAAGGGTGGCGGCGCAACTCTTTAACAAAGCCGTTGATATCGCGCGGATTGGTAATCAACACGCCGGTCAGTCCCAATTCGATAAACAGTAGACAATTGATAATCAAGGCGAAGGCATGGTAAAGCGGCAGAGCGATAATCGCTTCCCGCACTAAAGAATCTTGAATGAACGGATTTGCTACCCATTTTGCTTGAAAAATATTGGTCAGAATATTTTTGTGGCTCAACATCGCGCCTTTGGCAACGCCGGTCGTACCGCCGGTATATTGTAAAAATGCCAAATCTTCGACGCCAATCTGAGGTTTAACATATTGTCGCATTTTGCCGACGCTCAATACCTCACGAAATGTGACGGCACCGGGCAGTTTATACTTCGGCACCAGCTTTTTGATGTATTTCACCACAAAATTCACCACATTGCGCTTGCCGAAAGAGAGCTGATCCCCCATGCGGGTCAAGATAACGTGTCTGACATCGGTCTCCGCCACCACGCTTTCCAGTGTGGCGGCAAAATTGGAAACCACGACAATCGCAACCGCCCCGCTGTCTTGCAACTGATGTTCCAGTTCGCGCGGCGTGTAAAGCGGATTGACATTGACCACCACCATGCCGGCACGCAACGCTCCGAACAGCGCAATCGGATATTGCAATAAATTCGGCATCATCAAGGCAATACGATCACCCTTTTTTAATCTTAATACGTTCTGCAAATAGGCGGCAAATGCACGGCTGCGTTCCTCCAGCTTGCGGTATGTCAGCTCTTTACCCATGTTGATGTATGCCGCCTGATCAGGCCGTTCGCGCACTGCGGTTTCAAACATTTCCAGTAAAGAGCGGTATTTATCGGTTTTAATCACACGCTCGGCGCCTTCCGGGTAGTTGTCAAACCAAATTTTTTCCATAAAGATCCCTATTTGTTATTGTTATTTGTCAATGTGACTTATCTCAATGCGGCACGCGGTTTCCAGCTTGGGAAAGGCCCCCAAAATCCGCCGTAACGATAGGAATCGCGATAATCGAACCACGCTTCTTCATCGTAATAATACTCCATCACTTGCCGCCAAATTCGATAGTTATCCGCTTTAATCAGCGGATAAGCGTAATTCGCATGGTCAATCTTGCCGCTGCGCTTGCCGTCCAGTGTGCCTTTGACCGTAATATATTGATCCTGCAAACTGAGCGGATCGACAAAACCGTTCAAAACCGCAATGAAACGCCCGTCACTGTGGCTGTCCAACACCGGTTTGGCGGTGAAACGATCGACTGCCATGCTTAACACTTCCACTTCGGTTTGATGGGGCAAGGCATCGGCACGCACTACTTTGCCGCCCAAGCGCACGGTTTGGCAGCGACAATCGAAATCGGCTTGCGCCAACCGGTTATAGCTGATTAAAGTGTTGTCGCTGCGATCCAGACCTTGCGGCGCCAATTGGCAGGCGCTTAACAGTGCGCTGAGCATCAGCGGTATCCAGACAGATCGTTTCATTTTGCGCTCCTTTTTATGCTTCTTCGAACCCGAACTATTCCCGCCCCGGCAATTTTTTCCAAGTAACCTGATTGCGCAGGTACACCGGCTCAATTTCCAATGCGCTGCAATAGCGTTTTTGCTTTAAGCCGAGACGCGCCAACGGCAGCATATACCTTGCCGACGGCAATAGAATATCACATTTTGTCAACGGGACGTTAGCCTGCTCAAACTGCGGATAAGCCCCCCAACCGGTGCCGACACAAACCGCACTTTGTGACGATCGCTCTGCCAATTGCCGCAACACACTTTCCGGCGCTGCCACCTGCTCTTCAAGCGACAACTGCCAGTCGGCATAATCCTCGCCGTCAATTCGGCACGGCCGATACGCCAGCGCCGAAAAATACACCTCCCCCATTCTGGCATCAATGGCGGCAAAGACGGCATGACTGTCAAAGCGTTGATATGCCGCTTGTGCCATTGCAGTCAAATTAGACACCGCAATCACCGGCAAATCCGCACCCAATGCCAATCCCTGCACAATGCCGCAGCCGATTCTCACACCGGTAAAACTGCCCGGCCCGCGCCCGAAAACCAGCGCATCAAGTCGGTTCAAACCAATGCCCGCCTCTGCCAACACTGCATCAACCATCGGCAAAATTCGGCGGGTGTGGGCTTTCGGACTCAATTCGTCTTGCGCCAATACGTCGCCGTTATAATATAATGCAACCGAACAGGCTTCTGTTGCCGTATCCAGTGCCAATAGGATTTCTTTCATGTTTCGCTTACTTCCGTTGTAAAAAATCAATGACGTGGTTTAAATCACGGGTACGTGCCGAATTCGGCAGGCTCTTTAAAAAGGTTTCACCGTAGGGGCGCATGACCAAGCGTGAATCACAGATCACGATCACTCCGCGATCGGTCACATCACGAATCAAACGCCCAACCCCCTGTTTCAGGCTGATGACCGCACTTGGCAATTGTACCTGATTAAACGGATCGCCACCTTTCAGGCGACAATCTTCAATCCGCGCTTTCAGCAACGGCTCGTCCGGGGCGGTAAACGGCAGTTTGTCGATAATCACCAGTGACAGCGCATCACCACGTACATCCACCCCTTCCCAAAAGCTGGCGGTTGCCACCAAAACCGAATGGCTTTCCCGAGTAAACTTCTCCAACAAACGGCTTTTTGCCATTTCGCCCTGCAACAGCACCGATAATTCGCTGTGCTCACGCAGATACTCCGCCAGCCCGCGCATCATCATATAGGAGGTGCATAACAGGAAACAGCGTCCCTGATTGGCTTCGATCACCGGTAATAACATTGCGCCCAGTCGGCTGAGTGTCTGTTTCTGATTGCTGCCCGGTAAAAATCGCGGCACACATAACAACGACTGTTGTCGATAATCAAACGGTGACGGCAGCACTTTGCGTTCGCCGCCTTGAATGCCCATACGCTCGCAGAAAAAATCAAAGCTGCCGCCGACTTCAAGGGTTGCCGAGGTAAAAATCCAGCCGGCTTTCTGAAGTTGCAGCTGTTCGCCGAATTTGTCCGCCACCGTCAACGGCGTGAGATGCAATCCGAATTGGCGGTTAAAGGTTTCATACCAATAGCAATAACCGGTAACGGTGGTGTCCAGAATACGGTTAAATTGTGCCTGAATGCTTTCCAATCGCTCAAAAATACTGTCCAACGTTTGCGAACGTCCAAGCGCCATTTTGACCACATCCCGTACAAATTGCAGATTTTCCTGCAAATGCTGCACCGCTCTTTGCACCGATTCTTTTGTCAGCAGCTCGCGCAAATTGCCGCGTTGATTACCATCGCCCATCATCAATCGAAAATCCTGTACGACTTTTTGCAGATGGTCGGCAGCCGTGCCGAGCTGTTTCACGTCTTTGATTTCGGTTCGGTAGCAGAGTGTCAAATCCCGACAGAGATCAAACAATTGACGGGACGTTATCGATTGACCGAAATATTGACTGGCGATGTCGGGTAATTGGTGGGCTTCATCAAAAATGATGATTTTTGCATCGGGAATCAGTTCGCCGAAGCCGTTTTCCTTAACCGCCATATCGGCACAAAAAAGGTGATGATTAACCACCACCAAATCGGCTTCCAACGCTTTTTTACGGGCTTTAGCGACATAGCAGTCGGCATAGTTGGGGCAATCACTGCCCAAACAGCTTTCCGTTGTGCTGGTCAGTTGCGGCAATAGGGCGCTGTCTTCCGGCAAATCGGCACATTCGCTCAAATCGCCGTTTTCCGTCGCGGTTTCCCATTTTCGCACCACGGATAACGCCGCCAGAACCGATTTATTGCCTAAAACCCCATCGGCGATCAACTTGTCGAGACGTTCCAAACACAGATAATTCGCCCTGCCTTTCAACAACGCCAATTTACCGCTGTAGCCGAGCGCTTTTTGAATGGTCGGCAGATCACGTTTAAACAGTTGATCCTGCAAATTTTTCGAGCCGGTTGAAATAATTGTTTTTTTGCCCGACAGCATAGCCGGTACTAAATAGGCAAATGTCTTGCCCGTGCCCGTGCCGGCTTCGATCACCAACCGACTTTGCCGTGTAATCGTCTGTTCTACTGCCTGTGCCATTTCAAGCTGTTCATCTCTGGGACGAAAGCGGTGAATATGGCGGCTGAGAACGCCTTCATCGGCGAATGCGGCGGAAACGCTGGTTGTTCGGTTCATAAATTACCCTTAGAAATCGTCTAATACCGCAAGGGCATCGGATAATTTTTTGACTGTAAAAACCTGCATATGTTCAATTGCCTGTTTCGGTTTATTGGCAAACGGCACGATCGCCCGTCGAAATCCGTGCTTTGCCGCTTCGCTGATCCGCTCTTGCCCGCTGCTGACCGGGCGGATTTCTCCCCCCAGCCCGACTTCACCGAACACCACTAAATCCTGCGGTAACGGGCGGTTGCGAAAACTGGAAATCAATGCCAGTAACAGCGCCAAATCCGCACCGGTCTCCGTCACTTTTACACCGCCGACCACATTGACAAACACGTCTTGATCCGACATTTGCACACTGCCGTGGCGATGTAGCACCGCCAATAGCAAAGCCAAACGGTTCTGCTCCAAACCGACCGCAACCCGTCGCGGATTCGCCAGCATTGAATGGTCGACCAGCGCCTGAATTTCGACCAAGAGCGGTCGAGTGCCTTCCCACAGCACCATCACCGAACTGCCAGACGTTTGCTCTTCGCCGCGACTTAAAAAAATAGCCGACGGATTTTTCACTTCACGCAAGCCTTGTTCGGTCATGGCAAAGACCCCCAATTCGTTCACTGCGCCGAAACGGTTTTTATGGCTGCGTAAAGTGCGGTATCGGGAGTCGGAATCACCCTCCAGCAAAATCGAACAGTCGATACAGTGTTCCAACACTTTCGGTCCTGCCAGCATGCCGTCTTTCGTTACATGGCCGACCATAATAATGGCGACCTGACGGGTTTTGGCAAAGCGGGTCAGAAATGCAGCGCACTCGCGCACCTGCGCCACACTGCCCGGCGAAGACTGAATATCCGCCAAATGCATCACCTGAATTGAATCGATAACAATGACTTTCGGTTTTTCCTGATCGGCAATGCGGCAAATCTGTTCTACCGATGTTTCCGACAGCATTCTCAATTTGTCGCTCGGCAAACCCAAGCGATTGGCACGCATTGCCACTTGTTGCAATGACTCTTCGCCGGTGACATACAGTGTCGGCATCCGTTCCGACAACAGACACATCACTTGCAGCAACAATGTGCTTTTGCCTGCGCCGGGATGCCCGCCGATCAACAGTGCACTGCCCGGCACAATCCCGCCGCCCAGCACCCTGTCCAATTCACTGAAACGGCTGCTGAAGCGCGGCGTTTCCTGCAAGCTGATTTCCGACAGGGTCTGCACCTTGGATGCCGTTTCACCGGCATAGCCGCTGAAACGATCGCCTTTGGAGACGGTGTTCACCAACCGCACTTCACTGATGGTATTCCATGCCTTGCAAGCGCTACACTGCCCTTGCCAACGGGCATAATCGGCACCGCAATCGTTACAGACATAAGCTTTTTTCGGGGCTTTTGCCATAAGTTGTTTTATCCTTATTTGCTTAACGGACGGTCAGTTTAATCAAAGCAAGCTGGCGTTTTACCAGACTGCCGCGATGTAACAAATCGGATAATCGCTGCGCTGTGTCGACAGGATCCGCCACCTGTTGCAATTCGGTTATTTTTTGCATTAAGCGCTGATTGGATTCGATGATGTCCTCGACCAGATCGTCATCCAATCGGATTTGCCGATTGGCGGCAAGCTGCTGTCGATACGCCTGCCATAGCAATCCTTCGTGTTGTTCGTAATAGCGATATAACACGGCGAATGCCGTCAGGGCTTGCCCCAATTGCGCCTCACTCAATACTTGCCTTGACAAGGCTTGCGCATAATATTCATTCAAGCTTTGCTCATATGCCAACAATACGCCCAATACCGCACTTTCATGCCCGACATTCTCTTCAGCCGCAAATAACACTTGCCGCCATGCCGCCTGCCAATCCAGTGTTTCCGGCGGTAACACGCCGGCAAGTTGATAGCCGCGTTTGGCTTTGCTGGCGGAACCAAGTCGGATTCCATCGGTCAGACTCACCTGTTCGACAAAAGTTAGCAAATCATCGATACTGCCGTGCTTTAACTCAAATTCCGCTTCACAAATCGGCATAGTGAGATCATTCGCTTCGATTTCACCTTGGTCGAGCGCCACTTCGATATTGGCTCCGTTACCCAATTCAATCACCCATGCCTGACGCAAAAAATCGGTACTGAACATCGGTGTCAGCGCTTCCTCCAGCACTTCCAACGGACGGGACAATACGAGATCGGAAAAACCGCATAACCCTTGCAAGTGCGGTACCGCACTTTCGAGTTCAACATCATATTCCGGGCGCATATGCAAACCGCCAATCACACGACCGTCGGTTTTCAGTGTCAGGATAAAACGTTCATTGAGGGTTCTCACCCGCAATCCCATGCGGTGTGACGAAAAGAAATGATCCGGCGTATCATAATAGCAGTTGCCCAGAACATGCTGGGTGTGGGACAGGACTTTAAAACTTGCCATTTCTTTGCTTAAAAAAGATGCGAACTCTTGATTGACCAACAATTTTAATTCTATTTCTGCGCTCATACATCGGCCTTCTGTGGTGTTTAAATGCTCATCAAACTATGACAATTCGGTGACAATCTAACAAAAAATGCTGACTTCTCAAATTAAAATCGTGAGTTATGCGCCGCTTTCGGGTATTATTGCGCAGCTAATTAATACGTCAACGCTATTATTTTATCGCATATTTTGGAGTTAATACCATGCCAATCAACAATATCTTGGGCCTATTTGCTCAATCTCCGCTCAAACCCTTACAAAAGCACTCGAATAAAGTCAGTGAATGCTGTGATATTCTGGTGCCGTTTTTTGAAGCGACCTTTAATAATGACTGGATTAAAGCGGAGGCATTAAGAAAAGAAATCTCCGATGCCGAAAAAGAAGCCGACACTTTAAAACGTGAAATCCGTCTCAAACTGCCGCGCGGACTGTTTATGCCGGTAGAACGCACCGATTTGCTGGAACTGGTTACACAACAAGACAAACTGGCAAACTATGCCAAAGACATTGCCGGACGCATCATCGGTCGCAATTTATGTATTCCACAGCCGTTACAGGCGGAATTTCTGGAATACTTAAGACGCAGTCTGGATGCCGCCCATCAAGCCTCGCTGGTTATTGAGGAAATGGACGAACTGTTGGAAACCGGCTTCAAAGGCCGCGAATTGAACTTTGTCAATAAAATGATCAATGAGCTCGACAGTATCGAAGACGATACCGATCATCAACAAATTCAACTGCGCCGTCAGTTGCTGGCGATTGAAGATCAATACAAACCCGTCGACATCATCTTCCTGTATAAAATTTTGGAATGGATCGGGGTTTTGGCCGATCAGGCCCAACGTGTCGGTTCACGAATCGAACTGATGTTGGCACGTTCTTAAGCACCGCTTCCATTCGTCATTGATAATTAAGAAGAATAAGGATTTGATATGGACTTCATTGCACAATATGGCACAACCGTTGTCATCATTACCGCAATTGCAGGCTTTTTAATGGCATTCGGTATTGGCGCCAACGATGTTTCCAACGCGATGGGAACCTCCGTCGGTTCCGGCACTATCACCATCAAGCAAGCGATTTTAATCGCCATGATCTTTGAATTTGCCGGTGCATATTTGGCCGGCGGCGAAGTGACCGAAACCATAAAAAGCGGAATCATTGACCCGACACTGTTTGCCGCCGTACCCGAAGTACTGATTCTCGGTATGATGGCGGCACTTTTCTCCGCCGGCGCTTGGCTGTTAATCGCTTCTTACATGGGCTGGCCGGTTTCGACTACACACTCGATTATCGGTGCGATTATCGGCTTTGCCTGCGTAACCGTCGGCCCGCATACCATTAACTGGGACTCGGTAAAAGGCATTGTCGGCAGCTGGTTTATCACACCGATTATTTCCGGTATCGTCGCTTACACCATCTTTATCAGCACCCAACGCTTGATTTTCGATACGGAAAATCCGATGGATAACGCCAAGAAATATGGTCCGTTTTATATGGGCTTAACCAGCTTTATCCTCAGTATCGTAACCATGACCAAAGGCTTGAAACATGTCGGATTACATTTGACCGGCCTGCAAACCTTTTTGATCTCACTGGCTATCAGTGCTGTTTCTATTGTCTTTTGCTATTTCTATTTCCGCAGCGAATCATTTAAAAATCGGGTTCAGGGCGGGGCTTTCGGCGGCGTGGAAAAAGTCTTCAGTATTTTGATGTTGCTGACCGCCTGCTCAATGGCGTTTGCACACGGCTCAAACGATGTCGCCAATGCCATCGGCCCGCTGTCGGCCGTGGTTTCAATTGTCGATCACGGCGGTATTATCAGCAGCAAAACCGCACTTGCTTGGTGGATTCTGCCGTTAGGCGCAGTCGGTATTGTCATCGGACTGGCGGCAATGGGCTATAAAGTCATGGGCACCATTGGCGGCGGCATCACTGATTTAACCCCAAGCCGCGGCTTCTCCGCCGAATTTGCCTGTGCGATTACCGTGGTTATCGCCTCCGGCACGGGTTTACCGATTTCCACCACGCAAACGCTGGTCGGCGCTGTGCTCGGGGTCGGTTTCGCACGCGGTATCGCCGCACTGAATTTGAACGTGATCCGCAATATTTTCGCCTCTTGGGTTGTCACTTTACCGGCCGGTGCATTTTTTGCTATCATCTTCTACTACATTCTGAACGCCGTTTTTCTTTAATCGCCAATCGAACGGACGGGGCTGCCCCGTCCGCTTGACGACCGCACTTGTGTGGCGTTCGCATATCGGTCAAACACTATCGGAACACGCATGAAAAAACTTGTTAAAGCCGTTTTTATCGGTACATTTTTAATATTAGGCGCACAAACTGCCACCGCAGAAGAAGTGCGCTATGTCACGGATGAATTAAGCACCTATCTGCGCCGTGGCGCCGGCGACGAATATCGTATTGCCGGTTCGATTAAATCCGGTGAAAAAGTCACCGTACTTTCCCAAAAAGAAAAATATACCCAAATCCGCGACAGCCGAAATCGTGAGGCTTGGATTCTAACCAGTGATCTGGCGACGGAACCAAGCGCCGGCATCCAAATTCCCGCCCTGAAAAATCAAATTCAGGAATTGAGCCTGAAATTGAATAAAATCGACGAAGAGTGGCAGCAACGGGTAAGTGAAATGCAGCGCCGCACCCGTCAGGCAGAAACACAAAGCAGCCAGCTGCTGGAACAAAACAGCCAGCTTAAACGCCAACTGGAAACCAGCGATAGTAAAAATAAAGAATATGAAGCCCTGCTCAGCGCCGAAAAACAGGAAATTATTATTCGCTGGTTTATTTACGGCGGCTCGGTAATGTTGGTCGGTTTGCTGTTAGGGCTTATTCTGCCGAATATCATGCCTCGCCGCCGTCGCCGCAATGACGGTTGGGCATAATAATCAAGGTAACGATGAAAGATTGCAAACAGCCGTTACAATGCTATCTGGTCGGGGGCGCCGTCCGCGACAGCCTGCTCAATCTGCCGGTGAAAGACCGTGATTGGGTGGTGGTCGGTGCAACCCCGCAACAACTCTTAACGTGCGGTTATCGTCAAGTCGGACAGGATTTTCCGGTTTTTCTGCATCCGCAAAGTAAGGAAGAATATGCCTTAGCCCGCACAGAGCGCAAAAGCGGTCACGGTTATCAAGGCTTTGATGTCGATTTCACGCCCGATATCACGCTTGAGCAGGATCTGCTGCGGCGGGATCTGACGATAAACGCCATCGCACAGGATACAAACGGCAAACTGCACGATCCCTACGGTGGTCTGCAAGATTTGCAACAACGTATTCTACGCCATGTTTCCCCTGCCTTTGCTGAAGATCCGTTGCGTGTACTGCGGGTGGCTCGCTTTCATGCCCGTTTTGCCCGTTTGGGGTTTCGGGTTGCAGAAGAAACCCTGCAATTCATGCGGAAGATCAGCGCAAGCGGCGAATTGCAACATCTCACTGCCGAGCGTATTTGGCTGGAAACGGAAAAAGCATTAAGCAGCGATTCGCCACAGATCTATTTTCAAACTTTGCACGAATGTGGGGCGCTTGCGGTACTGTTTCCCGAAATCGATGCGTTGTTCGGTGTACCGAATCCGCCGCAGCACCATCCTGAAATCGATAGCGGCATTCACACCTTAATGGTGTTACAGCAAGCGGCGGCATTAACCGTCGGCAACCCAAGTGCGGTGGCGATTCGCTTTGCCGCCCTCTGCCATGATTTGGGCAAAGCTCTTTCACCGAAAGATAACCTGCCGCACCACTACGGGCATGAAGAGCGCGGCGTCGAACCGATACAACAGCTGTGCCGGCGAATAAAAACACCGAATGAATGTCGGGATTTGGCAATATTGGTCTGCCGTTTCCACAGCCATATCCACCGCATTGCCGAATTAAAACCCCAAACCGTCGTGAGGCTGTTCGATCGTCTCGATGTCTGGCGCAAACCGTCAAACCTGCAACATTTAATCACCGTCTGTATCGCTGACAGCCGTGGGCGTCTCGGTTTTGAACATTGCGACTATCCTCAGGCCGAACTTGCCCTGGCTTACTATCAAAGTGCGGTTGCCGTCGACGTGCAGCAAATCATCGCCGCCGGTTATCAGAAACAACAGATTCGGCAACAACTTACTGCGCAGCGGATCCAGCGGATAAAACAGAAACAGGCACAATATCGAGCACAGTAATTGCTATTATAAGCCGAACTCCAGCAACAGCGGATTATGATCCGACGCATCCGTCTCTTCGGTCCGGCTTTTCAGCACCCGAATGTCTCGGACAAAAATATGATCCAACGGATTGCCCATGAAATTCATACGGCTATCCGGCGTAAACCGCACTTCGTTCAATCCGTATTGCCGTGCCAACGCCTGAATCAGATTCAAACGCCTTTCGCTCCAACTGTTGAAATCACCGGCAAGGATAATCGGCCCTTGGTGGCGGCTGACCAAACGAAACATCTCCTCCAGCTGATGCGAATAATTCGACGGATTCCATTCAAAATTGACCAAATGCAGGTTGATCACCAGCAAAGTGCGGTCGGAATCAAGCGGATAGATCGCCGCTTCAGCAATTTTCGGAATCCGAATCCACGGCTCATTTTCACTGCCGACACAATACCGCTGCGGCGCAATCTTCGACAGCAACATCACCCCCGACATATTATCGGCATAGGCAAACGTGCCGGCGTGAATCCCGATCCAATGTTGCTCTGATAATACATCGGCCAGCCGGTTTTGTTGGGTCGCTTCCTGCAATAACACAAAATCCGCCTGCGCCGCATACCGCTGTAACTGCTGCTGCCAACCGTTATCCTGCCCCTTGTGCAAATTCCACACTAGTAACTTGTACCGCTCTTTTGGCGCCAATTGCGATGTTGACGGCAAAGTGCGGTCATAACAGACCGTATTCTCACCGCGCGCCGCCACCGTCGTATAATCCGCAGTATTCAAATTCCAGGTTTCTACCTTCGCCTGTTCAAAAATCGTTAACGGCTGCAAATAATAATAGCCGACTCCCGAAACACACAGGATCAGCAAGAAGAATAATCGGCTGAATTTTTTCATTAACATCCGTTGCTCAACAAAAATATCTGGTCGGCACAATATAACACTTTACATCTGATCGCTGAATTGTTTTAATTTGCACTAATTTTATCGCTCATTCTCTTTTACCCGAGGTTTTTAGCATGGGTATTTATACCTACATCTGTATGCTCTCCGCCCTGTCGATTTTAATCGGTTTTATCACCCATAAAGTCAGCCATCGGATTCAATCGACTATTGCTATCAGTGCGGCGGCGATGGTCGGTTCGCTGTTTTTACTGATCAGCGGCAAACTGGGCTGGTTCAGTATTGAAAACATTGCCTCCGGTATTATGCAGCAAATTGATTTTAAAAGTTTTCTTTTGAACGGCATTTTGGGATTCCTGCTGTTCGCCGGTGCATTGGGCATCAAATTGCCGGTGTTGAAAGACCAAAAATGGGAAATTACGGTTTTTGCACTGTTTTCTACATTGGCATCGACTTTTTTGATTGCCGTACTCATCTATCTTTGTGCACAGTTAATCGGCTTGCAGCTTGGTTTTATTTACTGTTTATTATTCGGCTCGCTGATTTCGCCGACCGACCCGATTGCCGTGCTGGCTATTATCAAAAACCTGCGGGCGCCCAAACGTCTGTCGATGCAAGTGGAAGGCGAATCATTATTTAATGATGGGGTCGGGCTGGTGATTTTCATCACTATTTTTACGGTAGCGTTCAGCGGTGTAGAACCAACAATCGGCGGTATTTTGGAACTGTTTGTCCATGAAGCGGTCGGCGGTATTATTTTCGGTTTTCTGCTCGGTTTTGCCGCCCATTTGCTGATTTCTTCAACCGATGACGGCAGCATGGAGATTTTACTCACCCTGACCATTCCGACCGCCGGATTTATTTTGGCAAACAGTTTGGGCGTTTCCGGCGCACTGGCAATGGTGGTTTCAGGCATTATGGTCGGCAACTGGACGAGAACCAAAGGCTTTTCCGAACAAAGCCAGCGCTATCTGGATCATTTCTGGGAGATGATCGACCATTTCCTCAACTCGCTGCTGTTTCTGCTCATCGGTTTGGCGTTATTACTGATTAATGTCTCTTGGCAGAGCTTTATTTTAATGCTGCTTGCCATTCCTATCTGCCTGGCGTCACGCTATATCAGCCTGCTGATACCTTATACCGTATTCAGCCGTTTCAGAACCTATAATCCCTACACCTTGAAAATTATGACTTGGGGCGGATTGCGCGGCGGCTTGGCATTGGCCATGGCGCTTTCCATTCCTGCACAGACGGCGATGATCGGCGAGAGCAGTTTGGACGTGCGCGATGTGATTCTGGTTTTGACTTACGCCGTGGTAATGTTTTCGATTTTAGTACAGGGAATGACGATTGAAAAAATGATTCAAAAAGCGAAAACGGTCGATCCCAACAAAGAAGAATATCTGCGTCCGACGGCGGAAACCAAAGCCAGAAAAAATGACGATCTCAACGCCTATCTGTCTAAATAACCGATGAGCGACTATATGCAGAATGACAGCGTCCAAACCGCACTTGCCCCACGTTTTGTCCACCTACAGGTACACAGCGATTTCTCCATGATCGACGGGCTGACAAAAGTCAAACCGTTGGTCAAAGCCTGTGCAGGCGAACAAATGGTGGCGATGGCGCTGACCGATTTCAGTAATTTTTGCGGGCTGGTTCGTTTCTACGGCGAAGCGCTTGCCGGCGGGATCAAACCGATTATCGGGGTCGATGTGTTGGTACACAGCGAATTGAGCGGGGAAGAACCGTTCGCCCTCACACTGCTGGCAAAAAATAACGACGGCTATAAAAATATTACCCTACTGATTTCCAAAGCCTACCAACGCGGCTATCTGGACAAGCCGATTATCGAACAAGACTGGCTTGCGGAACACCGCGACGGCGTTATTGTACTGTCCGGCGGACGCCACGGCGATATCGGTAAATTTCTGCTCAAACAGCAATCGGAGCAGGCACAAACCGCACTTGCGTTTTATCGGCAGCACTTCGCCGATCACTACTATCTGACACTGACCCGCACCGGACGGCGCGATGAAGAGACCTATATCCAACAAGCGCTATCGTTGGCGCAACAGTTCGATTTGCCGTTGGTTGCTACCAATGAAGTCTGTTTTTTAAAAGCCGACGATTTTGAAGCGCATGAAATTCGGGTCGCCATTCACGATAGTTTTACCCTTGACGATCCGAAACGCCCGCAATTGTACAGCCCGCAGCAGTATTTCCGCTCGGAACAGGAGATGTGCGAGCTGTTCCGCGATATTCCGCAAGCGATTGAAAATACCCTGCTGATCGCCCAACGTTGCAATGTAACCATTCGGTTGGGCGAATACTTCTTGCCGCAATTCCCGACCGGCACGCTCAGTACTGAAGAGTATCTGGTCAAGCGTTCCGAAGAGGGGTTGGAAGAGCGGTTATTGACACTGTTTCCCGATGAAGAAATTCGTAAACAACGCCGCCCCGAATATGACGAGCGCTTGCAAATCGAACTGGACGTCATTAACCAGATGGGATTTCCCGGTTACTTCCTGATTGTTATGGAGTTTATCCAGTGGTCGAAAGACAATGACATTCCGGTCGGCCCCGGCCGCGGCTCCGGCGCCGGTTCACTGGTGGCATATGCCCTGAAAATCACGGATCTGGATCCGCTGGAATTTGATCTGCTGTTCGAACGTTTCTTGAATCCGGAACGGGTTTCCATGCCCGATTTCGATGTCGATTTCTGTATGGACGGGCGAGATCAGGTCATTGATCACGTGGCGGAAATGTACGGTCGAGAGGCCGTTTCCCAGATTATTACTTTCGGCACCATGGCGGCAAAAGCGGTGATTCGCGATGTCGGTCGGGTATTAAGCCACCCCTACGGTTTTGTCGATCGGATCGCAAAATTAATTCCGCCGACACCGGGCATGACGCTGGCAAAGGCATTCGAAGAAGAGCCGATGCTCGATCAGATTTATAACAGCGACGAAGAAGTTAAAGCGCTGATCGACATGGCGCGCAAACTGGAAGGGGTAACGCGTAACGCCGGTAAACATGCCGGCGGTGTGGTGATTTCACCGACTTCGATTACCGATTTTTCACCGCTGTATTGTGATCCGGAAGGTTTGCATCCGGTTACCCATTTCGACAAAAATGATGTCGAATATGCCGGACTGGTCAAATTTGACTTTTTAGGGCTGCGTACCCTGACCATTATCAAATGGGCGGTGGATATGATAAACGCCCGTCTGCAACGAGAAAACAAATCGCCGATCAACATCGAACGAATTCCGCTCGACGATCAAAAAGCGTTTGAGGTGCTGCTAAAAGCAGAAACCACCGCCGTATTCCAGCTGGAATCCCGCGGCATGAAAGATTTGATCAAACGGCTGAAACCCGACTGCTTTGAAGACATTATCGCACTGGTGGCACTCTTCCGCCCCGGCCCGCTGCAATCCGGCATGGTGGATAACTTTATCCGACGTAAACACGGTGAAGAAGAAATCTCCTATCCCGATGCCGAATATCAGCATGAATCCCTGAAGCCGATTCTGGAACCGACCTACGGCATTATTCTGTATCAGGAACAGGTTATGCAAATTGCACAGGTTTTAGCCGGTTATACCCTCGGCGGTGCGGATTTATTGCGCCGTGCAATGGGGAAAAAGAAACCGGAAGAGATGGCGAAGCAGCGCTCGGTGTTCAAAGAGGGGGCAATCAAAAGCGGAATAGACGGCGATTTGTCGATGAAAATTTTCGACCTGGTGGAAAAGTTCGCCGGTTACGGTTTCAATAAATCCCACTCTGCGGCTTATGCGCTGGTTTCCTATCAAACCCTGTGGCTGAAAGCACACTACCCCGCCGAATTTATGGCGGCGGTAATGACCTCTGAAATGGATAATACCGATAAAATCGTCGGATTTTACGATGAATGTCTGCGCATGGGATTAAAAGTCACACCGCCCGATATTAACAACGGTAACCACCGTTTCAGCGTCAATGAAAAAGGGGAAATTGTTTACGGTATCGGTGCGATCAAAGGCGTGGGCGAAGGCCCGATCAGCGCAATTATCGAAGCCCGTAATCAAAGCGGACGATTTAAAAACCTGTTTGATTTATGCGCCCGCGTCGATTTGAAAAAAATTAACCGCCGCACATTCGACAGCCTGATTATGTCCGGCGCCTTTGACAAACTGGGGCCGCACCGCGCCGCACTGGCTAAAAATCTACAAGATGCGCTCAAAGCCTCGGATCAGCACGCCAAAGACGAAGCCATCGGCCAAGCGGATATGTTCGGTGTTCTGACCGAAGCACCGGAAGCGGTCGAAATTGCTTATGCCAATACCCCGAAATGGTCGGAAAAAATGATTTTGGACGGCGAGCGGGAAACGCTGGGGCTCTATCTCAGCAGCCACCCGATCAGCCGCTATTTAAAAGAACTGTCGCATTACAGCTCGCATCGCATTAATGAATTACAGCCGAATTACCGCGGCCAAATCAGCACCGCTTACGGATTAATCGTCAATTCGCGCATCGCCGTGACCAAAAAGGGCAACCGCTTGGGCATCATTACGCTTGACGACCGCTCAGGTCGGCTTGATGCCACTCTGTTCAGCGATGCGTTGCAAAATTACGGCGAATATCTGGAAAAAGATCAGATTGTCATTATCAGTGGTCAAGTCAGCCACGACGATTTCAGCGGCGGACTGAAAATGAACGTCCGTGAACTGTTGCCGCTTGATCAGGCGCGCAGCCGCTATGCCAAAAGCCTTGCTATCTGTTTGACGCAAGAACAAATTACACCGCACTTTTTACGTCGCTTTAAGGAGATTATCGCCCCTTACAGCGGCGGTGTGATGCCGATTCACATCTACTACCAAAGTCCGCAAGGTCGAGCATTACTGAAATTAGGGACGCAATGGCGAATTCAGCCGCATGACAATCTGCTCGACAAACTCTATGATACATTGGGTGAGGATCAGGTTGAGCTGGAATTCGAATAGCCAAGCCGCACTAAAGAAACTTTAGCCATAGGCAAAGAAATAGCTTAAAATACGCTACTATTAAGACGAAATAAATTTATTGACTAATCAGGAATACGCATGAGCCAAGAATTTTTAGATTTTGAACTGCCGATTGCCGAACTGGAAGCGAAGATTGAATCCCTGCGCGCCGTTACCCAACAAGATGACAAAATCAATCTTGACGATGAAATCAAACGCCTGCGCAAAAAAAGCGAAGAGTTGACCAAAAAAACCTTTGCCAACCTCGACCCGTGGCAAGTTTCAAAAATGGCTCGCCACCCGCAGCGTCCTTATACGCTGGACTATATCGAGTACATTTTTACCGATTTTGAAGAGTTGGCAGGTGATCGCGCTTTTGCCGACGATAAAGCCATTGTCGGTGGGATCGCACGTTTGGAAGGCAAACCGGTGATGATTATCGGCCATCAGAAAGGCAGAACCGTCAAAGAAAAAGTACGCCGCAACTTTGGCATGCCGGCGCCGGAGGGCTACCGTAAAGCCTTGCGTTTGATGCAACTGGCGGAGCGTTTCAAGTTGCCGATCATCACCTTTATCGATACCCCCGGCGCCTATCCCGGCGTAGGTGCAGAAGAGCGCGGCCAATCGGAAGCCATTGCGCGTAATTTACGTGAAATGTCGACCTTGAAAGTACCGGTGATCTGTACCGTCATCGGTGAAGGCGGCTCCGGCGGTGCATTGGCAATCGGTGTCGGCGACAAAGTCAATATGCTGCAATACAGCACCTATTCGGTGATTTCGCCGGAAGGCTGCGCCTCCATTTTGTGGAAAAGCGCCGAAAAAGCCTCATTGGCCGCCGAAGCGATGGGTATCACCGCCAAACGCCTAAAAGAATTGAAACTGATCGACAATATTATCAACGAACCGTTGGGCGGTGCGCACCGAAATGTTCCGCAAATGGCCGAAACCCTGAAACAGCGCCTATTGCGCGATCTGGAAGATCTCGAGGTACTGGATCAGGAATCGCTGTTGGATCGCCGTTATCAGCGTCTGATGGATTACGGTTATTGTTGATAAAGCGGACGGATTAACCGTTCGCCCAAACCGCACTTTTAGCCGTTTCGATCAAAAATAAAACCGTTAAACAACAATGAGCAACGGCGGATAACAACCCGCCGTAACACTTCTCACTTTTCAGCAAGGTTTAGCAAATGAAAAATGTTTTATCCATTCAATCCCATGTGGTTTATGGTTATGCCGGCAATAAAGCCGCCGTGTTGCCGATGCAATTACTCGGTGTCGATGTTTGGCCGTTGAACACCGTACAATTTTCCAACCACACCCAATATCAAAAATGGAAAGGCATGGTCATTCCGAAAGAACAAATCGCTGAAATTACCCAAGGTATCGCCGATATTGACGCCCTGCATGAATGTGATGCAGTGCTTTCCGGCTATATCGGTGCGGCGGAACAGGGACAAGAGATTTTAAATACGGTAAAACGGATTAAAGCATTAAATCCGAATGCAATTTATTTTTGTGATCCGGTGATGGGACACCCCGATAAAGGCTGTATCGTGGCTCCCGGTGTGGCGGAATTTTTGGTTGAACATGCCTTGCCGGCCGCCGATTTACTGGCGCCGAATCTAGTGGAATTACGCGAATTGACCGGATTGACGGTTGAAAATTTTGAACAGGCACTGGCTGCAATCACGTTCCTGCTGGCAAAGGGCGTGAAAAAAGTGTTGGTAAAACATTTAAGCAAAGTCGGTAAAGAGGCCGATAAATTTGAAATGGTGCTGGCAACCCAAGACGGAATTTGGCATATCAGCCGCCCGTTACACGAATTTATCGGCCGCGATCCGGTCGGTGTCGGCGATTTGACCAGCGGTGTTTTTTTAGCAAACTTACTGAACGGCAAATCCGATCTGGACGCCTTTGAACATACCGCCAATGCGGTTAACGATGTCATGAGCATCACGCAACAGCGTGGTAAATACGAGCTGCAAATCGTTGCCGCCCGTCATGTGATCATGCAGCCGCAAAGTCAATACAAAGCCGTTAAAATCGGTTAAAACACTACGGTCGGGAAGTGCAATCAACCATACTGTACGTCCCGTTTTAAGCACCGCATGACGAATCTTGCCGCCGATCTAAACCGCACTTTGCAGCAACACCAGCTTGAACATGCCGGCTTTTTGCTGGCATATAGCGGCGGTTTGGATTCGACGGTACTGCTCTCGCTTTTTGCCCGTTTAAGGCAACAGCAACCGCACTTGCCTGTTCGTGCGATCCATATCCATCACGGTTTAAGCCCGAATGCCGATCAGTGGGCGCAACACTGCCGACAACAATGCAAACAGTTCAACATTGCGCTGATTATCGAAAAAGTACGCTTGAATCCGACAAACGGCGTGGAAGAAGCGGCACGCCGCGCACGTTACCACGCCTTTAAACCGCACTTGCAACCCAATGAGTTACTGGTAACCGCCCATCATCTGAATGATCAAAGTGAAAACCTGCTGTTGGCGCTTAAACGCGGCAGTGGTATTAAAGGGCTGGCGGCAATGCAAGTGCGGTCTGAGCTTTGGCAAATGGCGATTTTCCGCCCGCTGCTCCGTTATTCACGCGAGCAGCTGGAACAATATGCTCTGGCGCAAGGCTTGAATTGGGTTGAAGACGAGAGTAATCAGGACACGCATTACGATCGTAACTTCTTACGCCACGGTATTATGCCGGCATTGCGCCAACGCTGGCCGACAATAGACCGCACTTTTCAACGCTCGGCACAGCACTGTTTTGAACAACAGCAATTGCTTGAAGAACTGCTGTCGCCGCTTTTTCAACAACTCTACCGCACAGCCGACCGCACGTTGGATATTGCGCCGTTCCACACTTATTCACGTTCAAAGCAGCATTTTTTATTACGTCTCTGGCTAGAGCAAAGTGCGGTTGAAATGCCGTCACAACGCCAGCTAAACGAACTGATCGACAATTTGATTTTTGCCCGCCGAGACAGTCAACCGCAGTTGCAGTTAGGGCAACGGGTTATCCGCCGCCATCAACACCGTTTATACCTGACCGCACTTTATGCCGATATCTCAACAACCATCATCAAAGTTGAATTAGAACAATCGGTTACTTTGCCGGATAATTTGGGTACACTCTGTTTTCAGGTGCGGGCAAACGGCTTGAACGTCATTTGGCGGCAGACGGAAAAGATAAGCAAATTCGTGCTGCCGCCGCCTCCACCGCAACAAAAAATCGAAATTCGCTTTGCTTATTCGGGCAAAGTGCGGTTGGCCGCCGAGCGCGCCAATCAAGACATCAAAAAAATTTGGCAACAATCCGACATTCCGCCATGGCAACGGCAGCGCACGCCGTTGGTATGCTACGGAGAAACGCTTATTGCAGGATTGGGGGTTTTCATCAAGGAATAAAACCGCACTTAGTTAAAGTGCGGTCGGTTCAAAGATTAAATCGCCCAGCCTCCGGCATAAAATACGACCAACACAATGGCGATGATAATGGTGCCGATATTCAGTTTTTTCACTTCACCGGCAACAATCCGCCCAATCACCAACGAGGCGAAGCCTAACATAATGCCGGTCACGATATTGGCGGTTAAGACGATAAATACGGCGCAAATCAGGCCGCTCATCGCCCCGATAAAATCGTCAAAATCTAATTTACCGACATTGCTTAACATCAATAAACCGACATACATCAATGCCGGCGCGGTGGCATAACTCGGCACTAAAAACGCGAGCGGCTGCAAAAACAGCATCAACAGGAACAGTACACCGACCACAATCGCCGTGATCCCCGTTTTCCCGCCTGCCGCCGTGCCTGCCGCCGATTCGATATAGACCGCAGCCGGCGCAGTGCCGAAAACACCCGACATCATGCTGCTGACAGAATCGGAGGTCAATGCTTTGCCGCCATTGATAATCTGCCCCTCTTTATCCAGCAAATTCGCCTGTCCGGCGACGGCACGAATAGTGCCGGTGGCATCAAAAATAGCGGTCATCACCAGAGCAAACACAATCGGCAAAATCGCAGGCTGTAATGCGCCGGCGATATCCAGACTCAACACCAGTGACTGCTCACCAAAGGTCGGCATTTGGAAAATTTTACCGTTAAAGGTGACAGTCGGATCGGCAATCAGCCCGATAACGGTAATGACAACAATCACCAGCAAAATGCCGCCTTTCACCTGCAAACGCTCCAAGCCGATGATCAGCGCCAGTCCGATCAGCGACATCAGCACCGGAAAAGAGGTGAATTCGCCCATTTTGACCGGCAGCCCGGCATCGTTACCGACGACCAAGCCGACGTTGTTCGCTGCAATTAACAGTAAGAACAGACCGATTCCGATACCGGCGCCATGTGCAATACTGCCCGGTAAATTACGCAAAATCCAAGAGCGGACGCCGGTAACCGAAATCAAGGTAAACACAACCCCCATTAAAAACACCGCCCCCAACGCAACCGGGATACTGACTTTTTGCCCGATCACCAGGCTGTATGCGGTAAAGGCGGTCAATGAAATCGCACAGCCGATTGCCATCGGCGCGTTCGCCCACAAGCCGATTAAAATCGACCCCAGCCCTGCCACCAGACAAGTGGCGATAAATACCGATTCCGGCGGAAAGCCGGCATCGCTCAACATACTCGGCACGACGATCACCGAATACACCATCGCTAAAAAAGTCGTCAAGCCGGCAATCATTTCCTGACGTAAATTACTGCCTCTGGCACTGAGTAAAAAACGTTTTTCCAATAACGGATTTTGAGTTGTCATAACAATCGGTTCCTAAAAAGAGAGAAAAAATAAAAAAGGTAAAGCACCGTTATTTTACCTGAGCAACGCAGTCTAATCTATCAGTTCCCTACAACGCGGGAAAAATTTTGTTTTATCTCACCTTTTTTGCAACAAAACAACGAATTCGGAACTAATACATGAAATCAAATTAAAAAAGCCGTAAACTAGGCACAACGTTTTAATCTCAGGAGACCATTATGGCCATTTTAGTCACCGGCGGTGCGGGGTATATCGGTTCGCACACTGTCGTCGAATTGTTGGAAAACAATCAAGATGTCGTAATTTTAGACAATTTATGTAATGCTTCGGAAAAATCCCTGCAACGTGTCGAGCTTATCAGCGGGAAAAAACCGATATTCTATAAAGGCGACATTTTAGACGCCGATATCTTGCAACGGATTTTCAAACAACACGAGATTGATGCCGTCATTCATTTCGCCGGTTTGAAAGCGGTCGGTGAAAGCGTGCAAAAACCGATTGAATATTATGAATGCAATGTGCAGGGAACCCTCAATTTATTGCAGCAAATGCGCACAGCCGGGGTGTTTAATCTGGTGTTCAGTTCTTCGGCAACCGTGTATGGTGATCCGGAGATTATACCAATCACCGAGAGCTGCAAAGTAGGCGGTACGACTAACCCTTACGGCACATCAAAATTTATGGTTGAACAAATTCTAGCCGATACCGCCAAAGCGGATAATCGCTGGAGTATGATGGTTCTGCGCTATTTTAATCCGGTCGGTGCACACAAGAGCGGTTTAATCGGGGAAGATCCGAACGGCATTCCGAACAACCTGTTGCCGTACATCAGCCAAGTCGCTATCGGCAAATTGGCGCAATTATCCGTTTTCGGCAGCGATTACAATACGCCGGACGGCACCGGCGTACGCGATTATATTCATGTGGTTGATCTGGCGATCGGTCATTTAAAGGCGCTTGCCAAACATAAAAACGACAGCGGACTGCATATTTATAATTTAGGTACCGGCATCGGCTATTCCGTATTGGACATGGTCAAAGCCTTCGAACAAGCCAACGGCATCACGATTCCGTATAAACTGGTGGATCGCCGTCCGGGCGACATTGCGACTTGTTATTCCGATCCGAGTTTGGCCGCTGATGTTTTAGGCTGGAAAACACACTATTCATTGGAGCAGATGATGAAAGACACTTGGAATTGGCAGAAAAACAATCCAAACGGTTACCGAGATTAATCTGCCGCCCTTGATAAATGAACCGACAAGAAATTTGTTCGGTTCATTTTTATTTTGAGATTTGACCATGACAGAACAACAAAAAAGCATAATATCTCAGATTTTCACGCGCAAGATGTTGATTTGCATCTTTACCGGCTTCAGTTCGGGCTTGCCGCTCTATATTCAGATTTCCCTGATTCCCGCTTGGCTGCGATCGGAACAGGTTGATTTGGCGACCATCGGTTTTTTTGCCTTGACAGGGCTGCCTTATACTTGGAAATTTCTCTGGTCGCCCTTACTTGATCGCTTTGTGCCGCCTTTTCTCGGGCGTCGGCGCGGCTGGATTTTTATTTCCCAGATTTTATTGCTGATCTCGCTGGCACTATTTGGCTTTCTCGATCCGCAAACCCATCGAGGGTTACAGTTGATTGCCGCGTCGGCGACACTGGTCGCCTTTTTTTCAGCAACACAAGATATCGTATTGGACGCCTATCGGCGAGAAATTTTGTCCGACAGCGAATTGGGACTCGGCAATTCAATTCATGTCAACGCTTACCGTATCGCCGGCTTTGTTCCGGGGTCATTATCATTAATTCTGGCCTCGTTAATGCCATGGAGCAGTGTTTTTATCATTACCGCACTTTTCATGCTGCCGGGTATTCTGATGACGCTGTTTTTAAGCTACGAACCCAAAATTGATCTTCCGGTCGGCCGCACATTGACGGACACCGTCGTCAAACCCTTTCAAGAGTTTTTTAACCGTAAAGGCGTACTCTCTGCATTGGGCATCTTAGGCTTTATTTTTCTGTACAAATTGGGAGACAGCATGGCAACGGCACTGATTACGCCGTTTTATCTGGATATGGGCTTTAGCACCGTGCAAATCGGGTTGGTCGTTAAAAACGCTTCGGTTTGGCCGATGTTTTTAGCGGGCATTGTCGGCGGCATTATTATGCTGAAAATCGGCATTAATCGGGCGTTATGGCTATTCGGACTCGTACAGATTGTGACGATTCTCGGTTTTGCCTGGCTGGCTTCTTATCAATACTTTGAAACCATCACCAACAAGGCACTGATCATTTTGACGATCGTGGTTGCAGCGGAATATATCGGTATCGGGCTTGGTACATCGGCATTTGTCGCCTTTATGGCGAGAGAAACCAATCCTCTTTACACCGCAACCCAACTGGCATTATTCACCAGTCTGTCCGCATTGCCGCGCACACTGTTTAACTCGCAAGCCGGCGTTCTAATGGAATATTTCGGTTATTATGATTATTTCTGGTTCTGCTTTTTTCTCGCGATTCCGGGCATGATTTGTCTGTATTGGGTGGCGCCGTGGCATGAAAAAACGGACAACAGCCGCTTGGTAAAAACATAAATATCACCAACCGCACTTGGTCGGAGCCAATCATATGCAAAATAAACGCCCTGTTTTACAAGATATCGCCAATCATCTCGGCATCACCAAAATGACGGTCAGCCGTTATTTACGCGATCCCCGAACCGTCGCCCCGGCGACCCGTGAAAAAATTGCTGCGGCAATCGAACAATTCGGCTATATTCCGAATGTTGCTTCACGCATTATGTCCAGTGCCAAAAGCTATGCTATCGGCGTGCTGGTACCGTCATTGACCAATCAGGTATTTGCCGATGTGATTAAAGGGATTGAGTCGGTCACGGAATTGTCAGGCTACCAAACTATGTTGGCGCATTTCGGCTATTCGCCGGAAATTGAGGAGCAACGGATAAAATCGCTGTTGTCTTATAATGTTGATGCACTAATTCTGTCGGAAAACGTACACAGTAAACAGGCACTGAAAATGCTACAGGTAGCCAATATCCCGATTATCGAAATTATGGATTTGCAGCACAGCAAGCCGGTTGCACAGGCCGTCGGCTTTGACAATCATGCGGCCTCCCGCCAGATGACGGAAGCCATGATCCGGCAAGGCCGAAAGCATATCGTCTATTTTGCGGCTCGAATGGATCAACGCACCCTACAAAAAATCGAAGGTTACGAAACCGCCATGAAGGCAAAAGGGCTACAGCCCTATAAATTGATAACCGAACAGCCGTCCTCATTTAGTTTGGGCGCACAGCAATTGCGCCAGATTCTGGCGCAACGCCCTGTTACCGACGGCATTCTCTGCACCAATGACGATTTGGCCATCGGCGCCGTGTTTGAATGCCAAAGACAAGGCATCGCCGTTCCACAGCGGATTGCCATTGCCGGTTTCCACGGTCACAATGTCGGGCAATCCATGACTCCGCAGCTGGCTTCAGTGATTACACCGCGCTTTGAAATCGGAAAAATTGCCGCGCAAGAAATCATTGATAGGTTGAACCATATTCCACAAGTACAAGAAATTATCAATACCGGATTCAAGATTCATTGCGGTGAGAGTTTATAGCCTTATCGGCGACTTATCGCATGATGTCGTATCGTACCGCCAAATAGCCGATCCACTCTTTGATCACAATTTGGCTGTCCATCAACGCCGCCATTTGCGGCACATAAGACATGATGCCGATATCCTGCTCCGTTTGCCGCTTCACAGCAGCCGGCAATACCGTAAATCCCTGTTGTTCAAATAGATATTTTGCCCTTTTCATGTGCCAGTCATTGGTCACCAAAATAATTTTTCTCAGTTTTTCTGCCGTTTTATCCAATAATTGCCTGCTGTATAGCGCATTTTCGCCAGTCGTTGCCGATTCGGTTTCTCTCCAGGTTACCGTAATGGAAAAATATTGTTCAAATTCTTGCGCCATAATATCGGCTTCGGCATCATTTTTCGACCAGCTGCCGCCGGAAACCAGAATCGGCAACCCTGTTTGCTGATATAAATGTGCGGCATAGCGCATTCTCTCCAACGGAAGTGCGGTCACGCTGCTTTGTCGATTCCGCACTTGTTGGTTACTCTCACGCACACCGCCGCCCAACACTACAATTAAATCAGCCTGCCGATAATCCTCCGTCGTCAAACGCCTACTTGATGAGGCAAGGCTTGCATGTAAATATTGCGCAATAAGCGGCGTACTGATTAAATAAAAAAAGATCAGCGTAAAAATTGCAATACTGTTTCCAAGATATTTATAATTGAGGCGATAGCACAACATTGCCAATACCAGCAGTAAAATAATACTCAGTGGCGGTAAAGCAATATTTAACAACAACTTGCGCAATGTAAACATAAATATTCTTCCGATTATAAAAATATGAGCCGCTTTTTCGCCCGAGTTTCAGCGTTATACCGGGCGTACCCCTAGCGTATGACAAATCGCATATGTCAGATCGGAACGGTTCAAAGTGTAAAAATGGAAATCTTTCACGCCTTCTTTCGACAAAATTTTCACCATATCCATCGCAATACTGGCTGCCACCAAATTACGCGACACTTGATCAGTTTCCAACCCGTCATACATTTTAACCATCCAGCCCGGAATTTTTACGTTTGTGATGGTTGCCATTTTTTGCAACTGTTTAAAATTAGATACCGGCAAAATACCCGGCACAATTTCGACATCAATGCCCACTGTTGCGCAACGATCGCGGAAACGCAGATAGCTGTCGATATCAAAGAAAAACTGCGTAATCGCACGGTTGGCTCCGGCATCAATTTTACGTTTTAAATATAATAAATCCGCCTGTGCCGATTTGGCTTCCGGGTGGACTTCAGGATAAGCGGCAACAGAAATATCAAAATCCGCCACATCGCGTAATAAGGCGACCAAATCAGAGGCATAAAACGGTTTTTTCGCATAGCCTTTCGGTTCGTCGCCACGCAATGCAACAATATGCCGAATCCCACTGTCCCAATAATCTTTCGCTATCGCTCTCAACTCTTCGGCTGTCGCATCAATGCCGGTCAAGTGCGGTGCGGCTTCCAGCCCGGTTTGCTGTTTTATGGCTTTAACAATGCCGTGTGTACGTTCACGTTCGCCCGAATTCGCACCGTAGGTAACCGATACAAACTTTGGCTTTAATACGTTTAAACGTTCAATGGATTCCCATAATAACTTTTCCATATTCTCATTTTTCGGCGGAAAAAACTCAAAAGAAACATTAAGCTTCCCGTTTAAATCCGCCAAACTTTGATTTAGGGCATCAATCTCTCTGGCATAACTCATACTGACCTCGTCTTATTTCGGATGTTTAGACGTCTAAATTAATCAGTATTAGCAGTATAGTCAAACTGGTTATTTTCACTTTTATTATGAATAAAATTCATAAAGTGTGTTTTTACTCGCCGCTCCCGAGTAGATAAGCAAATTTCTCCGTTGACGGGCTTGCTTCCAGTGCGATTTTGGTCGCCATGGTCAACGGAACCGACAGAAACATACCGACCGTTCCTAATAACCATCCCCAGAAAATCAATGAGATAAACACCACCAGTGTGGAAAGCCCAAGATGTTTGCCCATCACTTTTGGCTCTACAATATTGCCAAAAACGGTATTGACGACAAAATAGGCTACAATCACCGCAATGCCTTCACCGACACCGTTTAAAATAAAGGCTTGAATAACAACCGGAATTGCAGCCAAAATTGAACCGATATTAGGAATATAGTTCATTAGGAAAGCCACACTGCCCCATAGCACGGCATATTGGACATCCAATAGTGTCAAAATAAGATAAATCGATATCCCGGTACACATACTGATCAGCGTTTTAATCGACAGATAACGAATCACACTGTCAATCACCCGATAAACTTCACTTTTAAGCTCAATCTGCTCATCTTTAGGCTGGGTATTAGCTAAATAAGTCAATTTCCGTTTTGCCAACGGTATCTCGAGCAGCATAAACACAACGATTAAAAACAGAATAAAAATATTGCTCAACATACCGGACAACTGCCCGAGAATATTGCTCATGAAGTTCATCAAGGTATTCGGATTTAGATTTTCTACAATTCTTTGCTGAGGAATCAACAGTGAAACATTATACCTGTCGGCAAGTGCGGTCAGCCAGCTGACTTTTTCCGACAATAACAATTTATACTGCGGCAAAGACGCGCTAAATTCATTCACTGAAGCACCGACCAAAGTAGCAAAAACACTAAAGAGCGTAAAAATCAAACAGAGTAATAGTGTAATCGCCAGCCATTGCGGTATTTTATAGTTCACCATTTTCCGAACCAACGGCGAGCAGGCAATCGCAATAAATAACGCTAAAAGTAAAGGGGTAATAATATCAGCCGCCGCTTTAACGCCCGCCAAAATAATGACAACTCCGGCGCTCATCACAATCAAAGCAAAAAACGGATTTAATTCCGATTTCCCCAAGGTATTTTGCGGTTTCATTCTTGCTTCCTTAAATAGATGTAATATGCCAATAAAAATATTGTACCTGATTTTTATTTTATTACTGATGATTATTTCATATCGATAAAACGAAAAAACCCGGACTCAGCCGGGTTTTCAATAAACAGCTTAAGCCGTCTACAGATTACATCGCAACAGATTTAGCACCTTGTACGGCAACTTCTACACGACGATCCGGCGCCAAACAAGCGATTAACGCTTTACGGCCGCTTACGGCATCACAGTTAGAGCCGGTTACCGGATTTGCC
>NZ_JSUM01000002.1 GCF_000772535.1 Chelonobacter oris | reverse complement strand
ACATTAAACGACGGCTTGAGATTCCAAGGCGATACAGGTAATGCGATTGCGAAGAAACTGAACGAAACCTTGAGCATTAAAGGCAACGTTGCCGCAGATGCTGAGGTTACCGATAAAAATCTGCGTGTAGATAACGTTAATGGGGATTTGATCCTGAAAATGGCGCGTGATTTGACGGACTTGAACAGCGCAATATTTCTTGATCAGGCTGGAAACCGTACGGTGATCGGTGCTAACGGCATGACGATTGTGTCGGCGGATCCGAATAAACCGACCGTTAGTTTGACGGAAAACGGTTTGGATAACGGCGGAAATGTCATCAGTAATATCGGTGCGGGCAAAAACGATGCTGATGCAGTGAATAAAAAACAATTGGACGATGCCGTTAAAAATGTGGTGGATAATGCGAAAACCGCCAGCGTAAAAGCCGGAAACAACACCACGGTAACAAGCAGTGTTAATCCTGCTGATGCGAATGACACGGTTTATACGGTCAATGCGGAGAAAAGTACGGTTACAGCCGGTTCGGATTTGGTTTCTGTAGCCTCTGCAACAACCGAGGCGAGCAACGTCACCGATTATAAGATTGACCTGTCGGAAAAAGCAAAAGCGGAAATTGGTGCCGCCAAGACTGAAGTTAAAGCGGCTGACGATGAAGCCAATGTGACGGTAACGCCGAGTGTGGGTGAGAATGGTCAGGCTGTTTATGAAGTGGCACTGAACAAAAACTTGTCCGTGGATAGCGTGAAAACAGGTGATGTTGAGATTTCTGCCGGCGGTATCAATGCCGGCGATAAGAAAATCAGCCACGTTGATGCCGGAACGATTGCACAAGGGAGCAAAGATGCCGTCAACGGCGGTCAATTGTTTAATCAGGGCGAAGGGGTGAAAAACATCATCGGCGGCAACACCGTTTATGATCCTGAGACCGGCTCGTATACCAACAATAATATTGGCGGAACCGGTAAGCGTAATCTCAATGATGCGATTCAAGCCGCAAACGAGAAAGCCAATGCAGCTGCCGAGCAGGCGGGTAAAGGCTGGAATCTGTCGGTGAACAATGGGGTTAACGCCGGTAATATTGCGCCGGCGGCAACGGTTGATTTGAATAATGTTGATAAAAACATTGTGATCAGCAAAACAGAGAACAATGTAACCTTTGATCTGAATAAATCGGTAACGGTCGACACGATTACCGCCAATGAAAGCATCAAGGTCGGTGATATTACCGTATCCAAAGACGGTATTAATGCCGGCAATACCGTGATCGGCAATGTGAAAGCGGCAGAGATCAAACAAGGCGGAACCGATGCGGCGACCACCGGTCAGTTGTATAACAATGCACAGTCTATTGCCAAAACGTTAGGCGGCGGTGCAACGATGGATGCCGGCGGCAATATTACGGCGCCGACTTATAACGTGGTCAACGGGGATCCGGCAAGCGGTAATTCGGTTCAGGTTTATACGGTTGGCGATGCGATCAATAACTTAAGCGCTGCGGTGCAAAAACCGTTAACATTTGAAACCGATACCGGCAGTTATGTTGCCAAGTTGGGCAGCTCGATTGCCGTCAAAGGGGACGGAAACAATATTTCTACTTCGGTTGACGCTAATGGGAATATCAGCGTGAAGATGGCGGAAGCACCGACATTCAATACGATTACTGCAAACCGCTATAACGTGGGCGATAAGACATATATTGACGGCAACGGTATTAACGCCAACAATCAAACAGTCAACAATGTGGCTGACGGTGAAATATCCGCCACCTCCAAACAAGCGGTTAACGGCAGCCAATTGCACGCCACCCATCAGGCGATTAATCATGTGAATAATCGTATTGACGGGCTGGCGAAAGATATTGACGGTGTCGGTGCGACGGCTGCGGCAATGTCGAGCCTGCCGCAAGCCTATTTACCGGGACATTCTGCCGTTGCGGTGTCGGGCGGTGCGCATGGCGGACAAAATGCGCTGGCGTTGGGGGTATCCCGTATCTCCGATAACGGTAAAGTGATTGTCAAACTGAATGCCGCCCATAACAGCCGTGGCGATGCCACTGCCGGAGTCGGTGTGGCTTATCAATGGTAATCAACACGTTATCGTCGTCGCAGTTGAACGGGCGTTCACGACTGTCAAACCGGTCTGCCCCCGTTTATAACGGATAATGAAATATTAAAAGGAACATAAAATGAAACAGTATACCAAATATGTTTTAGTGCTGATCGTCGCCATGGCGCTGGCAGGCTGTCGTTTGAGCGATGTGAAAGCCGACGGCACCACCGACGAGCCGGTATGGCCGAAAATCGAAGATGCCGGTGTTAATTTCAGTGGTTCGCAATACGGCATTTGGCCTAACTGGGACAATGTGCGCATGATCGAAAAAGGCATGAACAAAGATCAGTTGTATTATTTGATCGGCAGACCGCACTTTTCCGAAGGGCTGTTTGCGGTGCGTGAATGGGATTATGTGTTCAATTACCGTCAAAACGGAGAACATAAAATCTGTCAGTACAAAGTGTTGTTTGATAAAGATATGAACGCCCAATCTTTCTTCTGGAATCCGCTCGGCTGTAACAATCAGTTTGCGCTGTCGGGGGATTTCTTGTTTGATTTTGATGCGTCAGGCTTGACGATACAAGGCAAATCGGCACTGGACGGCGTGATCGGCGGTTTGCGGGCCGAGAATGTGAAGGCAGTGGAAATTGCCGGTTACACCGATCGTCTGGGTTCTGAGCGATATAATCAATTATTGTCGCAAAAACGGGCGGAAGCGGTGAAAGCCTACTTTGTAGAACAAGGTTTTGCACCAAGTGCGGTGACGGCGGTCGGTTACGGCAAAGCGGATCAAGTGGCGGCGTGTGAAAACGAGCAAGGGCAGGCGTTGCGCGATTGTCTGAAGCCGAACCGCAGAGTGGTGATCTCAGCAAAATAAACCGTCTCAACCTTGTATCGGAATCGGGGCGGACGCATAAGTACGCTAAATTTGCTGGCTATTTGGCGCCGATTATGGTATAAAATGCGCCGTCATTCCGAATGGTCGGCATGGCGTTATGATTAATTCAGACTTCACACACATATCACTTACTGTCAGTCGGGGTGCCAAACGGTCGATGCGACAGGATATGTGGAGGCTAAACCCCAATTTATTAAGGAATTATTATGGCACAAGTTTCAATGCGCGATATGCTGCAAGCTGGCGTACATTTCGGTCACCAAACCCGCTACTGGAATCCAAAAATGAAATCTTACATTTTCGGACCGCGTAACGGCGTTCACATCATTAACCTGGAAAAAACCGTTCCGATGTTCAACGAAGCGTTGGCTGAATTGACCCGAGTGGCGGGCAACAACGGGAAAGTGTTGTTTGTCGGTACCAAACGTGCGGCAAGCGAAGCGGTAAAAGAAGCGGCATTAAGCTGTAACCAATACTTTGTAAACCACCGTTGGTTGGGTGGTATGTTGACAAACTGGAAAACCGTTCGTCAATCAATCAAACGTTTGAAAGATTTAGAAGCGCAATCTCAAGACGGCACTTTTGAAAAATTAACCAAGAAAGAAGCGTTAATGCGTGCGCGTGAAATGGCCAAACTGGAATTAAGTTTGGGCGGAATCAAAGATATGGCCGGTCTGCCGGACGCTATCTTCGTTATCGCAGCGGATCACGAACACATTGCAATCAAAGAAGCCAACAATTTAGGGATTCCGGTATTTGCGATTGTCGATACCAACACCAATCCTGACGGCGTGGATTACATCATTCCGGGTAACGACGATGCTGCGCGTGCCATTCAATTGTACCTGACCGCAGCGGCGGCAGCGGTAAATGAAGGCCGTTCCCAGTCTAACCCTACCGTAACAGAAGAAAGCTTTGCCGAAGCGGAAGCCGCAGTAGAAGCACCGGCAGCGGAATAATGTTATTGGTAATAAGGCAATTTGCCCTTATTAACCACCAGTGATTAATTGGTTAGCAGGGGGCTTGTGAGAGTTCCCTGCTTTTTTATTCAAAGTGCGGTCAGGCAGACGGCACTGACAAGAGGATTTTAAAATGGCTGAAATTACAGCGGCATTAGTTAAAGAACTGCGTGATCGTACCGGCGCAGGTATGATGGAATGTAAAAAAGCATTGGTTGAAGCGAATGGCGACATTGAATTGGCGATCGACAATATGCGTAAATCCGGACAGGCAAAAGCGGCTAAAAAAGCCGGTCGCGTTGCGGCTGAAGGGGTGATTTTAGCGCGTGTTGACGGCGGTTTCGGCGTGTTGGTCGAAATGAACTGTGAAACCGATTTCGTTGCCAAAGATGCCGGTTTCTTGGCGTTGGCAAATAAAGTTGCAGATGCGGCATTAGCCGGCAAAGTGACTGATGTCGAAGTGCTGAAAGCACAATTTGAAGAAGAGCGCGCGGCACTGGTTGCAAAAATCGGCGAAAACATGAATATCCGCCGTGTTGCGGCGATTAGCGGCGATGTTGTCGGCGACTACTTGCACGGGGCGAAAATCGGCGTGTTGGTTGCGGCAAAAGATGCGGATGCGGAATTGGTGAAACACATTGCGATGCACGTGGCGGCAAGCCGTCCGGAGTTTGTCAAACCGGAAGACGTTTCTGCCGATGTCGTCGCCAAAGAGCGTGAAATTCAGGTGGCTATTGCGATGGAATCCGGCAAACCGCGTGAAATCGCCGAGAAAATGGTGGAAGGCCGTATGAAGAAATTCACCGGCGAAGTCTCTCTGACCGGTCAGCCGTTCGTTATGGATCCGTCCAAATCCGTCGGGGATTTGCTGAAAGAGAAAGGTGCCGATGTGACCGGCTTTATCCGCTTCGAAGTGGGTGAAGGGATCGAGAAAGTCGAAACCGATTTTGCCGCCGAAGTGGCAGCGATGCAAAAAGTCTGATAAAACCGATAAAGGCGAGGAAACTCGCCTTTTTAGTAAATGACGGATAGACATTGCAAAATGGTGATCAAATAAATCGTAACACTAAACTATTTGATCAGCACTTTGATGACAGCGAGGAGAGAAAAAAATGAATACACAATCGACCTATAAGCGTGTTTTATTGAAATTAAGCGGTGAAGCCCTGCAAGGCGATGAAGGATTTGGTATCGATCCGTCGGTGCTTGATCGGATGGCGATTGAAATCAAAGAACTGGTTGAATTGGATGTGCAAGTGGCGCTGGTTATCGGCGGCGGCAATTTGTTTCGTGGCGCTAAGCTGGCTAAAGCCGGTATGAACCGTGTAGTCGGCGATCACATGGGCATGCTGGCAACGGTGATGAACGGCTTGGCGATGCGCGATTCCCTGCACCGCGCCAATGTGAATGCAAAACTGATGTCGGCGTTTCCGCTCAACGGTGTTTGTGATACCTACAGTTGGGCGCAGGCGATCCGCTTGTTGAATCAGGGACAGGTGGTGATATTCTCCGCCGGAACCGGCAATCCGTTTTTTACCACCGATTCCGCCGCCTGTTTACGCGGGATTGAAATCGAAGCGGACGTGGTGTTGAAAGCGACCAAAGTCGATGGGGTGTATGATTGCGATCCGGCGAAAAATCCGGATGCAAACCTGTATCGCAATTTAAGTTATCAGGACGTTCTGGAAAAAGAACTGCAAGTGATGGATTTGGCCGCCTTTACGCTGGCGCGCGATCATAATATGCCGATTCGGGTGTTCAATATGAACAAGCCGGGCGCTTTAAAACGTGTTATCCTCGGTGAAAACGAGGGAACCTTGATTTGTCACTCGGAATAGTATAAAAATAGCGGTTTGCAGCCGTTTGATTAACATTACAAAGGAAAACAGCGTGATTAACGACATTAAACAAGATAGCGAACAACGCATGGAAAAAAGTATTGAGGCGTTTAAGTCTCAGATTTCCAAAATCAGAACCGGCCGAGCCCATCCGAGTTTACTGGACGGCATTCAGGTGGAATATTACGGTGCGGCAACGCCGTTGCGCCAATTGGCGAATGTGGTGGCGGAAGATGCCCGAACGCTGGCTGTCAGCGTGTTTGACCGCTCTTTGATTCAGGCGGTGGAAAAAGCGATTTTGACTTCCGATCTCGGGTTGAATCCGGCTTCGGCAGGCACGACAATTCGCGTGCCGTTGCCGGCATTGACCGAAGAGCGCCGCCGTGATTTGACCAAAATCGTGCGTGCCGAAGCGGAGCAGGGCAAAGTCGCCGTGCGCAATATTCGCCGTGATGCCAATGATCAGATTAAGGCATTGCTGAAAGACAAAGCGATCAGTGAAGACGATGAGCGTAAAGCACAGGACATGATTCAAAAACTGACCGATATTTATGTCAAAAAAGTTGATGAAGCGTTGGCGGAAAAAGAAAAAGAGTTGATGGAATTTTAATTTTTATTCATCGGGTTTTTGATCGTAAAGTGCGGTTGTCAGACGAATTGATAACCGCACTTTTGGTTTTTTTTCGACTGTTCGGTAATCGTATTCGGCAGATTGAGCATTTATGCACAGTCTTTTGCCATTGTTCCGCCGGTTGCCGTTTAAAGTGAATTTGCTTAACGGAAAATATTTAATGTTATACGGTGAACTATGCAACAAAATATCGTGATTTTAGGTTCTACGGGATCTATCGGCAACAGCACATTATCGGTGATTCGGCACAATCCCGAACAGTACCGCGCATTTGCCTTAGTCGGTGGGCGCAATGCCGAATCGATGGCGCAGCAGTGCTTGGAATTTCAACCGCAGTTTGCCGTTATGGCAGACGAATCGGCAGCAAACGAGTTGAAAGTGCGGTTGGCGCAAACCCTCAAAACCGACGTGTTGTGTGGAGAGCAGGCGATTTGTGAAATTGCCGCACATTCGGAAGCGGATACGGTGATGGCGGCGATTGTCGGGGCGGCGGGCTTGCTGCCGACATTGGCGGCAATTCGGGCGGGGAAACGGGTTCTATTGGCGAATAAGGAGTCGCTGGTTACTTGCGGACAACTGTTTATTGATGAAGTGGCGAAATCGGGCGCAACCCTGTTGCCTGTCGACAGCGAACACAATGCGATTTTTCAGGCGTTGCCGCAAAGCGAGCAGCAACGGATCGGACATTGCCGCTTACATGACAGCGGGATCGATAAAATTATTTTAACCGGATCGGGCGGTCCGTTTCGGAATACCGCACTTTGCGATTTTGATCGTATCACGCCGGCACAGGCGGTTGCCCATCCTAATTGGTCGATGGGGCAGAAAATTTCGGTCGATTCGGCAACCATGATGAATAAAGGGCTGGAGTATATCGAAGCCCGTTGGTTGTTTAATGCTGCGGCAGAACAGATGGAAATTATTATTCATCCGCAATCGATTATTCATTCGATGGTGCGTTATGCCGACGGCAGCGTTTTGGCGCAAATGGGCAATCCGGATATGCGTACGCCGATTGCCCATAGTATGGCGTATCCGAACCGCACTTTTGCCGAGGTATCGGCACTGGATTTTTTCAAAATCAATGCGTTAACTTTCGTTGAGCCGGATTACCGACGTTATCCTTGTTTGAAGTTGGCGATCGACTGTTTTGCCGCCGGACAATATGCCACCACGGTGATGAATGCCGCCAATGAAGTTGCGGTCGAGGCTTTTTTGCGGGGGCGGATTCGTTTTACCGATATTGAGCGTGTCAATCGGCAAACGGTGGCGGAATTTCCGAGCGCCGTGATCTCACAAGTCGAAGATGTGATTGAAATTGATCGAAAAGCCAGAGAATCGGCCGCGCGGCTGATTTTAACTTTTTAAGTTATTTCCGGCTTATGATATAGTGAGCCGACGAAAAGGCTTGAATTGGACGATTATGGATAAACATTTCACTTTTGATCGACAAAATATGCCGCAACATGTTGCCATTATTATGGACGGTAACGGGCGTTGGGCGAAAGAAAAAGGGAAGCTGCGTCTGGTCGGGCACAAAAACGGCGTGCAGGCGGTGCGCAAAGCCGTGACGTTTGCGGCGCAGCACCATATCCGATCTTTGACGCTATACGCCTTCAGCAGTGAAAACTGGTCAAGACCGGAAAGTGAAGTCAGCGGTTTGATGGATCTGTTTATGCTGGCATTGAACCGTGAAGTCGGCAAATTACATAAAAACAATATCAAATTGCGGATTTTGGGCGATATCGGTCAATTTAGCCGTTCATTGCAAGCCAAAATCAGCGAAGCGGAAGCGCTGACCGCCGAGAATAGCGGACTGATTCTGAATATTGCCGCCAATTACGGCGGGCAGTGGGATATTGTACAGGCGGCGCAAGCATTGGCAAAGCAGGTCAAGTGCGGTCAATTGCAGCCGGATCAGATTACGCCGGCGCTATTGCAGCAACATTTAGTCACGGAGCGGCAGGCGCCGGTGGATCTGTTGATTCGAACCAGCGGTGAGCAGCGGATCAGTAATTTTCTATTATGGCAGGCGGCATACGCTGAATTTTATTTCAGCCCGGTGTTATGGCCGGATTTTGATGAACATGCGTTTGCCGAGGCGATTATTGCGTTTCAGGCACGTGATCGCCGTTTTGGTGCAACGGATTAAGATAGATTAAAGGGGAATTTCAGGTGCTTAAACAGCGTATTATTTCGGCAGCCGTATTATTGTTATTGGTGATTGCCGCACTGTTTTGGTTTTCGCCTTATGCTTTTGCATTGACGATCGCCCTGATCGTGGTGCTCGGGGTGTGGGAATGGTGCCGGTTTGCCGGTCTCGGGCATGATCTTTGGCGTTGGCTGATTACCGCACTTTCAGCCTGTTTTTTATTTGTCGTGCTGTTTTCGGCGCGTGATTACATTAATGCCGGGATTGTTCTCGATAGCCGCACATCGTGGCTGTTGGTGATTGCGCTTGTTTGGTGGTTTGTTGCTTTTCTACTGGTGAGCCGTTATCCGCACTCCACTCGATATTGGCAGAAACCGGCATTGTTACAGTTGATTTTTGCCTTCTGCACCTTGATTCCTTTTATGCTGGCATTACTGGCGTTGCGGCTGTATCACTACAATCAAAACAGTCACGAGGGGATATTATTGCTATTGTATGTGTTGGTATTGGTCTGGAGTACCGATTCCGGCGCTTATTTTTTCGGCAAAGCAGTCGGCAAGCATAAACTGGCGCCTAAAGTGTCACCGGGGAAAACCTGGGAGGGCGTTTTTGGCGGGGTGTTAACCGGACTGATTATCGGCGTGCTGTTTGTGCTGCTGACGCCGACGGATTTTATTTTGAGAGCGGTTCCTTTGCCGTTGCTGTTAGCGGTTTCTTTCGGGACGATAGTGGTGTCGATTCTGGGGGATTTGACCGAAAGCATGTTCAAGCGCCACGTCGGCATTAAAGACAGCAGCCGTTTGATTCCGGGACACGGCGGCGTGTTGGATCGCATTGACAGCCTGACGGCCGCATTGCCGTTTTTTTGTGCTATGTTTTATTTTTATCTTCTATAGGGAAGCGCACGGATGTCGTCTCTTTGGTATGTTTTCGCCTTTTTAATCGTTATCGGCGTACTGGTCTTTGTACATGAATACGGGCATTTTTGGGCGGCACGCAAGTGCGGTATCAAAGTGCTGCGTTTTTCCATCGGTTTCGGCAAGGTGCTATGGAGCAAAACCGATCGGCACGGTACGGAGTTTGCCGTTTCAATGATTCCCCTCGGCGGCTATGTCAATATGTTGGACAGTAAAGTCGAAGATGTGCCGCAAGCGTTACGCGGACAGGATTACAGCGCCAAATCGGTCAGACAGCGCGCGTTTGTGATTGCGGCGGGTCCGATAGCCAACTTTTTGTTTGCGATTGCGGCATACTGGCTGATTTATATGCTGGGTGTGCCGGCGGTCAAACCAGTTATCGGCAGTGTGAATACGGATTCGATAGCGGCACAAGCCGGATTGCAGCCGGGTATGCAGATTCGGGCGATTGATGGTACGGCGGTGGAAGATTGGACGCACGTCAATATGTTATTGACAACCAAGGTCGGCGCACCGCAAGTGACTTTAACGCTGTCTCCGTTTGGCGAACCGCAGCAACCGAGCGTGCAGAAACGTTTGGATTTAAGCGGCTGGCAGTATGATCCGCAGCAACAGGCGGCCTTTACCGCACTTGGGATTTCGCCGAAAAGCGGAGAGATTGAACTGAAAGTGTCTAAAATCAGTGAGGACTCACCGGCGGCACAAGCCGGGCTACAGGTCGGGGATACTATTTTGTCGGTTAACGGGCGGCAGATGGCATGGCAACAGTTAGTCGATACGATTGCCGATCATTTGCAGCGACCGCTGTATTTTTTGATTGAGCGCAACCAACGGCAAATTGAACTGGCGATTACCCCGCAGGCAAATAAAGAAGGACGTACTTATATCGGTTTTTCACCGACATTTCATCCGTTGCCGCAAGAGTACCGCACCGAATTAAAATATGATATTCTAAGCGCCTTGCAACAAGGGGTTGAAAAAACCTGGCAATTAACCGGTGTCATAATAAAACTGGTGGGGAAATTATTGAGCGGTGATATTTCGCTGAGCAATCTGGGCGGTCCGATTTCAATTGCACAGGGGGCGGGCATTTCGTTGGAAAGCGGAGCGGTGTATTACCTCAGTTTTATGGCATTGATCAGCGTTAATCTGGGCATTATGAACTTATTTCCTTTGCCGGTATTGGATGGCGGACATTTGCTGTTTTTGGCGGTTGAAGCCGTGCGCGGACGTCCGGTAACCGAGCGTGTCAGGCAGGTTTTTTTCAAAATCGGCGCGGTGTTATTGCTTATGCTGACATTTTTTGCCGTATTTAATGATATTATACGCTTTATTTGATGTCGAAGATGTCATCAGATTGCTTGGATTAACATTTATTTAACAAGGCTTATTGAACAGGAAAACTACAATGAAAAAACTCCTCGTGACCAGTTTACTCTTGAGTAGTGGCGGTGTACTGGCTGCACCGTTTACGGTGCAGGATATCCGTGTGGAAGGCACTGATCCGGTCACCGCACAAAATATTATTGCAGGCTTGCCGGTCAGCGTAGGACAACGGGCAACGGATCAGGATTTGTCCCAAATTGTACGCACGCTGTTCTTGCGCGGCGGTTATGAAAACGTAGAGGCGGTGCGTGAAGGTAATGCGTTGGTGCTGCGGATTCAGGCACGCCCTTATATCAGTTCACTGGAAATCGAAGGGAATAAACAGATTCCGAAAGATGCGCTGGAAAATAATTTACGTGAAAACGGTATCGCCAAAGGCGAAATTCTGGAACGGGACAAGCTGGCCGCTTTCCGGCAGGAATTATTGAATTATTACCGATCTGCAGGCTATCCGAATGCAGAAATCAATACGGTTGTTGATGATCTGGGGCAGGGACGTGCCGCATTAAAGCTGGAAATTAAAGAGAACGATGCCGCCTTGGTGAAGCAGATAGCATTTTCCGGCAATCAGGCTTTCAGTGACAGCAAATTGCTTGACCAAATCGAAATCCAACCCGATGTCTCTTGGTGGAATATTTTTTCCAGCAGTAAGTTTTCCGAACAAAAATATGAAAAAGATCTGAATACGTTGCGTGATTTTTATTTGAATCAGGGCTATGCCAAATTCAGAATCGTCGACAGCGATGTCAGTTATAGTGAGGATAAAAAAGACATTACGCTAAATCTGACGCTGGATGAAGGGGAAAAATATACGATTAATGATGTGCGGATTATCGGTGATACCGCCGGCATGGGGGCAGAATTGAATCAGTTGCTGGCCAATGTCAAACGCGGCGAACAATTCCGCGGCAATACGGTCAGAACGATCGAAGACGGTATTAAAGATACGTTGGGCGCCCGCGGCTATGCCAATCCGCAAATTAATATTCAGCCGGAATTTAACGATAGCGAGCATACGGTTGATTTGATTGTGGTGGTCGATGCGGGACGCCGTTACTATGTCCGTTCGATTCGTTTCGAAGGCAATGACGTCAGTGCCGATTCAACGTTGCGCCAAGAGATGCGTCAGCAGGAAGGGACTTGGCTGTCGACATCGTTAATCGAACAAGGCAAATACCGTTTGGAAAGAACCGGCTTTTACGAAACGGTTGAAAGCGAGACGTTGGCAGTGCCCGGTGTGGACGATCAGCTGGACGTAGTATATAAAGTGAAAGAACGCAATACCGGCAGTATCAACTTCGGAATTGGTTTCGGTACCGAAAGCGGATTAAGCTATCAAGCCAGCGTTAAACAGGATAACTTTTTGGGGATGGGATCGTCTGTCAGTCTATCAGGTGTGAAAAACAAGTATGCAACCAGTGTGAATCTGGGCTATACCGAGCCGTATTTTACCCGTGACGGCGTTAGTCTGGGCGGCAATATTTTCTATGATAACTACGATTATAAGGACAGCGATACAACCGCCTCCTATGCACGGACCAGTTACGGCATCAACGGTACGTTGGGTTTCCCGGTGAATGAAAACAACTCTTACTATCTGGGACTCGGCTATGTCCATAACAAATTGAAAAATATGTATCCGGAATATAATCGTGCCCGTTATTTGCGTTCGATGGGCGTTGACGGTTGGGGAATTAAAAGTGATGATTTCGAATTCAGCCTCGGTTGGAATTATAACACCCTGAACCGCGGCTTTTTGCCGACTAACGGAACCCGCGCCAGTATCGGCGGAAAAGTTACGATTCCGGGATCGGATAACAAATATTATAAATTGAGTGCGGATATCGTTAGTTATTATCCGCTTAATTATGATCAAACTTGGGTAGTGTCCGGACGGGCAGGGCTGTCTTACGCCAATGGGTTCGGCAATAAGAAATTACCGTTCTATCAAAACTACAGCGCCGGCGGGATAGGCAGTCTGCGCGGATTTGCCTATGGTGCGGTAGGCCCTAGAGCGATTTACAATACGCAAGAAAATGCTTCGGTGAATGCGCCCGCCAGGGATTACAACAACATTAACTATGATGTTGTCGGGGGTAATGCCATGGCGACCGCCGGTGTCGAATTGATTATGCCGACACCGTTTGTGAGCGATAAAAATCAAAATAGCGTCAGAACCTCTCTGTTCGTTGATGCGGCAAGCGTCTGGAATACCGAATGGAGCAAGGATAAAGCCAAACTGTTTACGCAGGGCAATGTACCGCAGCGGATCGTTGATTATAGCGATCCGAGCCGGGTTCGGGCATCCGCCGGGCTGGCATTTCAGTGGAATTCGCCGATTGGACCGCTGGTTTTCTCATATGCCAAACCGCTCAAAAAATACGAAGGTGATGAAATCGAACAATTCCAATTCAGTATCGGCGGCAGTTTTTAATAACGGTTGACCGTGTAGTCGAATGTATATTACTAAACAGGCCGGATTATGATCATAATCCGGCATCTTAACCCAAAAGGATATTTTTGTATGAAAAAAGCATTAAAAATCGCAGGTCTTTCTTTAGCATTGGCATTGACCTCTTCATTGGCGACAGCAGCGGAAAACATCGCTTTTATCAACTCCGCCTATCTGTTCCAAAATCACCCGGATCGTGATGCTGCAGCAGCGAAAATCGATGCGGAGTTAAAAGCGCCGGCAGAAAAATTGCAAGCCAGTGAGAAAGCGATTGTCGCTAAAATCGAAGCACTGCAAAAAGAAGCGCCGAAACTGCGTGCGGCCGATATTCAAAAACGTGAAGACGAAATCAATAAAATGCGTGAAACCTACCAAAAACAAGCGGAAGAGTTGCAAGCCAAAAACGAAGAGTTGCAATATCAGGAGAGAGCGAAGTTATTGGCAGGTATTCAAACGGCAACCAATGAGGTGGCTGCCAAAGCAAACTACAGCTATGTGATCGATGCCAATGCGATTGTGTATGCCTCTGCCGGAAAAGATATTACCGAAGAAGTATTAAGAGCCATTAAACCGGCGGCGCAGGCACCGGCTGACGCTAAAAAATAATCCGGGGATTTATGGCACAATACCTATTACGACAACTCGCTGAGCATGTGGGCGGACAATTGCGGGGCAATGCCGATGCGGTGGTAGACAGCATTGCCTCACTGGATAAAGCGCAGACAAATCAACTGAGCTTTATTTCAAACGCCAAGTTCCGCGATCTGCTGGCGACGGCTACGGCAGGCTGTTTATTAGTGAAGGAAGGCGATGTGGCATTTTGTCATGCCGACAGTAATCTTATTATTGTCAATGATCCTTATATCGCTTATGCCTTGATTGCGCAATTGATGGATACGACACCGCCGGCGGCAACTGGAGTTGCTTCAAGTGCGGTTATATCGGCTTGTGCCGTATTGGGCAAAGATGTTTCGGTAGGCCACCATGCAGTGATTGAAGACGGTGTTGAATTAGGCGATAACGTGGTTATCGGTGCCGGCTGTTTTGTCGGGAAAAATACCAAAATCGGCGCCCGCACCCAACTTTGGGCGAATGTCACGGTATATCACGAAGTGGAAATCGGGCAAGATTGCCTGATTCAATCTTCAGCCGTGATTGGCGGTGACGGTTTTGGTTATGCCAATGATAAAGGCAAATGGATAAAAATTCCTCAGCGCGGTCGGGTCATCATCGGAAACCGGGTTGAAATCGGCGCCTGTACCTGTATTGATCGTGGTGCGCTCGATGCGACAGTGATTGAAGATAACGTGATTATTGATAATCTCTGTCAGATTGCGCATAACGTACATATCGGTACGGGGACGGCTGTTGCGGGCGGAGTGATCATGGCGGGCAGTCTGACGGTCGGACGTTATTGTTTAATCGGTGGTGCCAGCGTCATTAACGGACATATGGAAATTTGTGACGGTGTGACCGTAACCGGCATGGGAATGGTGATGCGACCGATTACCGAGCCGGGTGTCTATTCTTCCGGTATTCCGCTGCAAACAAATAAAGAATGGCGTAAAACGGCGGCACTGACCATGAATATCAGTGAGATGAACCGCCGCTTGAAAGCGCTGGAACGGAATAACGACAAATCATAATTTATTAAGGATATTGTTTCCGCCGTCCTGTCATTTTTGTCTCGGCAACGGAATAATATTAAAGGAACTATTGTGACAACTGAAACTAACGAAACTCAGCAGCAGGAAAGACAAGCGAAAATTGTCGATATTAATGAAATCATGCAGTTATTACCGCATCGTTATCCGTTTTTATTGGTCGATCGGGTCATTGATTTTGAAGAAGGCAAATGGTTGAAAGCGATTAAAAACGTCAGCGTCAATGAACCGTGCTTCACCGGGCATTTTCCGCATAAACCGATTTTCCCGGGGGTACTGATTCTGGAAGCTATGGCGCAGGCAACGGGCGTACTGGCATTTAAAACTTTGGAATTGCCGACCGATGAGCTTTACTATTTTGCCGCGATTGATAATGCCCGTTTCAAACGTCCGGTCGAGCCGGGCGATCAAATGATCTTGGAAGTGCATTTTGTGAAAGAGCGCCGCGGTGTTACCCGTTTTACCGGGGTCGCCACGGTAGACGGTAAAGTCGTGTGTGAAGCCGAATTAATGTGTGCCCGTAGAGGATTTTAAGATGATTGACCCGACAGCAAAGATTCACCCGCAAGCGATTGTAGAAGAAGGTGCCAAGATTGGAGCCGATGTGGTCATTGGTCCGTTTTGCATTATCGGGGCGGATGTCGAGATCGGGGAACGCACAGTGCTGCATTCGCATATTGTGGTCAAAGGGCATACCAAAATCGGACGGGACAATCAGATTTTTCAATTCGCCAGTATCGGCGAAGTCAATCAGGATTTGAAATACAACGGCGAGCCGACCAAAACGATTATCGGCGATCGTAACCGTATTCGCGAAAGCGTGACCATTCACCGTGGGACGATACAGGGCGGAGGTGTTACGCGTATCGGCGACGATAATCTGTTTATGATTAATGCGCACATTGCACATGACTGTCAGGTTAAAAACCGCTGTATTCTGGCTAATAATGCGACTTTGGCGGGACATGTCGAACTTGATGATTTTGTGATTGTCGGCGGGATGTCCGCTATTCACCAGTTCGTGGTGATCGGGGCACACGTTATGTTAGGCGGCGGTTCGATGGTCAGTCAAGATGTGCCGCCTTATGTAATGGCACAAGGCAACCATGCGCAGCCGTTCGGTGTCAATCTGGAAGGTTTGAAGCGACGCGGTTTCGACAAACCGGCAATGCACGCTATCCGTAATGTGTATAAACTGATTTACCGCAGTGGTAAAACCTTGGATGAAGTGATTCCTGAAATTGAGCGGATTGCGGAGACCGAAGCGTCGGTCAGCTTCTTTCTGTCGTTTTTTAAACGTTCGACTCGTGGTATTATCCGTTAATTACCATCATTACGGGCACCGACGAAATTATCTTTGTCGGTTCATAAATAGCCGAATATTGGGATTTGCCTCTACTTTGACCGCACTTTTAACGTGCGGTTATTTTTTAAGGAGCCTTTGATGCCTCAAGAACAAAAATCACCGCTCATTGCCGTTGTCGCCGGGGAAGTTTCCGGCGATATTCTCGGCGCAGGGTTGATTAAAGCATTGCGCCAACGTTATCCGAACGCCCGTTTTATCGGTATTGCCGGCCCGCAAATGCAGGCGCAGGGGGCAGAAAGTTATGTCGATATGGAAGAACTGGCGGTGATGGGGTTGGTGGAAGTGTTGAAACACTTGCCTCGTCTGCTGAAAATCCGTAAGCAGTTGATCCAAAATCTATTATCTGAGAAGCCGGCTGTTTTTATCGGTATCGATGCGCCTGATTTCAACCTCGGTGTGGAAGCTGTTTTGAAACGGAACGGGATTAAAACCATTCATTATGTCAGCCCGTCGGTATGGGCTTGGCGGCAAAAGCGAATTTATAAAATTGCGAAAGCCACTGATTTAGTGCTGGCATTTTTGCCGTTTGAAAAGGCATTTTATGATCGTTTTGATGTGCCGTGCCGTTTTATCGGGCATACCATGGCGGATGCGATCCCGTTGCAGGTCGATCGCCTTCAAGCATGTCGGGCGCTGGGGCTGGACAGCGATAAACGTTATGTCGCCATTTTGCCCGGCAGTCGTGCTTCGGAACTGGCGTTTTTGAGCGAGCCGTTTTTACAGACCGCACTTTTGCTGAAACAGCGTTTTCCTGAGCTGGAATTTTTAGTGCCGTTGATTAACGCAAAGCGTCGTCATCAGTTTGAGCAGGTTAAACAACGTATTGAGCCGAATTTGTCGCTACACCTGCTTGACGGGCAGGCTCGAAACGTGATGATAGCGGCAGAGGCGACATTGTTGGCATCCGGTACGGCGGCGTTGGAGTGTATGTTATGTAAATCGCCGATGGTTGTAGGCTATCGAATGAAACCGCTTACCTATTGGCTGGCAAAACGATTGGTGAAAACACCTTACGTCTCTTTGCCCAATTTGCTGGCGGATGAGATGCTAGTACCGGAATTGATTCAGCAACAGTGTCAGCCACAAAATTTAGCGCAGGCGTTGGCGGATTATCTCGATGAGAGCGAAGCGGCACAGCACCGCACTTTGGTTCTGAAACGGCGCTTTACCGAATTGCATCGTCGGATTCGTTGTGATGCCGATGAACAAGCGGCGCAAGCCGTAGCGGAGGTGTTAAATGGAACAATTTGAATATCCGCAAAATGTCGGGCTAATTGCCGGCGTGGACGAGGTCGGACGAGGGCCGTTGATCGGGGCGGTCGTGACGGCGGCGGTGATTCTGGATCCGCAGCGTCCGATTATCGGCTTGGCGGATTCAAAAAAATTATCAGAGAAAAAACGTCTGCTCTTGGCGGAAGAGATTAAGCAAAAAGCATTGGCTTGGAGTTTGGGGCGTGCCGAAGCGGAAGAAATCGATCGACTGAATATTCTGCAAGCCAGTCTGTTGGCAATGCAAAGAGCGGTCGCCGCATTAGCGCTGCAACCGCACTTTGTCTTGGTCGACGGCAATAAATTACCGCATTTGCCGATGCCGGCTCAGGCGGTGGTGAAAGGGGATAGCCGAGTGGCGGAAATCAGTGCGGCCTCGATTCTTGCCAAAGTAGCGCGAGATCAAGAGATGGCGCAACTGGATCGGCAATATCCGCATTACGGCTTGGCAAAGCATAAAGGCTACCCGACCGCACTTCACTTGGAAAAACTCCATCTCTACGGCGTGCTGCCGCAGCATCGCAAAACGTTTGCGCCGGTCAGAAATTGGTTGCAACAGCATTGCGGTAAATAAAAAAGGCATCGGATTGATGCCTTTATGCCTTTTATGCCTTTGTCAAGGAAAGCGGTTTATTGGCGGTAGGTTTCTAAGAAACGGGCAAACTGTCCTAATGCCTCTTCAATCTGATTGACATACGGCAGGGTCACGATACGAAAGTGGTCAGGCTGCTGCCAATTAAAGCCGCGCCCGTGTACCAATAGTACTTTCTCTTGGGTCAGCAAATCGAATACCATTTTTTCATCGTCATAAATGTTGTATTTTTTAATGTCGATTTTCGGGAACATATACAGTGCCCCCATTGGTTTCACACAGCTGATCCCCGGGATTTGATTCAATAATTCATAGGCTCGGTTGCGCTGTTCCAATAATCGACCGCCCGGCAGAATGTATTCATTGATGCTTTGATATCCGCCAAGTGCGGTTTGAATAGCGTGTTGCATCGGCACATTGGCGCACAACCGCATTGACGCCAGCATATCGAGACCTTCGACATACCCTTTTGCCGCCTGTTTCGGCCCGTGAAGCAGCATCCAGCCTTGGCGGAAACCGGCGATTCGGTATGCTTTCGACAAGCCGTTAAATGTGACTGTCAATAAATCGGGTGCGACTTCCGCCATACTGTGGTGAACGGCATCGTCATATAAAATTTTGTCGTAGATTTCATCGGCGAAGATAATCAGTTTGTTTTGCCGTGCGATTTCGGCAATTTCCAATAATAATTCACGACTGTAAACGGCGCCGGTGGGATTGTTCGGATTGATAATGACGATGCCTTTGGTGCGTGAGGTGATTTTGCTTTTAATATCCGCCAGATCGGGAAACCAGTCGGCTTCTTCATCGCAGAGATAATGAACGGCATTACCGCCGGAAAGGGTGACTGCCGCCGTCCAGAGCGGATAATCCGGCATCGGCACCAAAATTTCGTCCCCGTCATTCAGCAGCGCCTGCATCGACATGGTGATCAGCTCGGAAACGCCGTTGCCGATATACACGTCATTGACCGACGGATTGCGCAAGCCTCGTGATTGGTAGTGCTGTACAATGGCTTTACGTGCCGAATACAGCCCTTTGGAATCACAATAGCCCTGTGCCGTCGGCAGATTGCGGATAACATCGACCAAAATCTCGTCCGGCGCTTCAAAACCGAACGGCGCGGGGTTGCCGATATTCAATTTTAAAATTTTATGGCCTTCTTCTTCCAGCCGCAGCGCTTCTTTATGCACCGGCCCGCGAATGTCGTAGCAAACGTGTTCTAATTTATTGGATTTGGGAAAAATATCCATACGAAACCTTCAAATTCAATGTGTGATAAAAATCTCTCGTTTACTCTACGCTGATTTGCGAAAAATGAAAAGATTTCGGTCAATATTTCTTTTAAAGTGCGGTAGAATTGACGTTTCGAGTTTTTATGGCGACATAGTACAAAATAGGTCTTGGGATAATAATGGACTGTTGGCAACAGATAAAACAACAATTATTACAGCTGTTGAAGGCGCATTCGTTTGGGACGGGTGACGACATAACGCAATACCGGCTTGAGATTGCGTTGCCGTCGGCCGAGACAACACTGTTGGCATGGCTGAAAGGGCAGTGTCATTATCCCCGTTTTTTCTGGCAGGCGCGTGAAGCGGAAACCCAGTATGCGGTGCTGGGGCAAGCTCGTCATTTTACCCGGCTTGGCGAGGCGCAGCAGTTTTTGGCGCAACCGCACTCGTCATCGCTGCGTCTGGTCGGCGGTGTGACGTTTGAAGGTGAGGCCTGTTTTTATTTACCACGCTTACTGTTGACGCAGGATAGCGATAGCACCACTGTAACCGTAACCCTCACACTTTGTCGTGAGGATATTCAAAGTGCGGTTTACGCATTTTTAAATGCGCTGAAATCCGCTGAACCGCTGGCGGCAATCGATGCCGGACTGACGTTAATCGAACGGCATTATACTCAAAAAGCGTGGTTGGATTTAGTGCGGGAAGCGTTGAATAATATCGAACAGGGGCATTTTACCAAGGTGGTATTGGCGCAGAAACAGACGTTTGCACCGGATAAGACGCTCGATCCGCATGATTTGTTGGCACAGGCTCGCAGCCGCCACCCTGCTTGCTACTATTTCTTATGGGCGCAATCGGCGCAGCAGGTTTTTCTCGGCGCGAGTCCGGAACGGTTGTACCGGCGCCGACAGCGGCGGTTACTCACCGAAGCGCTGGCCGGCACGGCGGCGTGCGGCGAAGAGCAGCAGCAATGGTTATTGCAAGACGGAAAAAATATCCATGAAAATCGCTTGGTGGTAGATGATATTTGCCATAAGCTCTCGTCTTTAAGTTGCCGAGTGGATGTTGCGCCATTGAGTAGCCGTAAGCTCAGCTATGTGCAGCATTTGGTCTGCAATATCGAGGCGGAGCTCAAAACTGAGGTAAATGATCAAGCCTGCTTGCGGGCGATTCACCCGAGTGCGGCGGTCGGCGGTTTGCCCTGTGCGGCGGCGTTGAACTTTATTGCCGGTCGGCAAAATTTCAAGCGCGATTGGTATGCCGGTGCGTTGGGGATGATGTCGTCGCAAGACAGCGAGTTTTGTGTGGCGATTCGTTCCACCCGGTTAAGTAAAGATAAGTCGGGCAAGGAGAAAATTGCGATTTTCGCCGGTGCGGGTATTGTTGCCGGTTCTGTTCCCTTGTTAGAATGGCAGGAGATCGAAAGAAAAGCGATGGGGATCCTGTCCCTGTTTCCGGCTGAAGAAAGTGGAGAAAAATAATGTCAGTTGCGGTATTTAATCGCTGTTGGGCGAGAGTGGTATTGGAAAGTTTGGTGCGTAACGGGGTGAAACAGTTTTGTATCGCGCCGGGGTCTCGTTCAACACCGTTGACACTGGAAGCGGTGCGGCTTGAAGACGGGCATCGTGCCACCTGCTATAGCCATTTTGATGAGCGAGGTTTGGGGTTTTTCGCCTTAGGGCTGGCGAAAGCCGCGAATGCACCGGTTGCGATTATTGTGACTTCCGGCACGGCAGCGGCTAATTTATATCCGGCGATTATTGAAGCCAGCCAAAGCGGACACGATTTAATTGTCTTAACGGCGGATCGTCCGCCGGAGTTAATCGATTGCGGTGCAAATCAAGCGATTCGACAGCCGGGGCTTTTCTCCGATTACCCGATTGCCAGCATCAATTTTCCACGCCCTAGTGAAGATTATTCGACCGCATGGCTGTTAAGCCGTATTGATCAGGCATGTCGGCAACAGCGTATCAATCACGGTGTACTGCACTTTAATCTGCCGTTTGCCGAGCCGTTGTATCTTGCCGATGAAGAAGCGATTCAATATTTTCCGGCACTGGTGGAATTTAACCGCTGGCTGAGCAAAAAACAGCCGTGGATTGCATATCCCGAACAGCAAAACGATGTATTGATTCACGAGAATTGGGATTATTGGCGCAGTAAACAAGGCGTGATTGTGGTCGGCAAATTGCCGCAAGAGCAAAGCATGGGCATATCGGCTTGGGCGGCAACAATGGGCTGGGTGGTGATTACCGATATTCAATCGGGCTTGGAATCGCCATTGCCGTATGCGGATATTTGGCTGGCAAACGAAATCGTACAACAAAAACTCCTGCAAGCGGAAATCGTGTTGCAGTTCGGCAGTCAGATTATCAGCAAGCGGGTGAATCATTTTCTGCAACAGTTTAAAGGCGAATATTGGCTGATCGAAGCGTCCAATAAAAATTTGAACCCCTATCATCATCAGCATACCCGTTTTAATGTCAAAGTGCATCACTGGTTGCGGGCGCACCCGCCGCTGCGCCAGCGCCCGTGGTTGCTCGAGCCGCTGGCCTTGTCGCAATTTTGTGCCTCGTTTATTGAGCAGCAAATCGGCGGCAATTTGAATGAAGCCTCGTTGGCGCATCACGTCAGTCGAGTGCTGCCGAGTAACGGTTCACTGTTTTTGGGCAACAGTCTGTTTGTGCGTTTGGTGGACGGTTTATGTAAACTGCCGGAAGGTTATCCGGTCTATACTAATCGCGGAGCCAGCGGCATTGACGGCTTATTGGCAACGGCGGCGGGGATTGCGGTCGGCACCAATCAGCCGTTGGTCGCAATGATCGGCGATATTTCAACTTTATACGATCTCAACTCGTTAGCGCTGTTTAAACAAGTCAATCAGCCGACAATTCTGTTTGTGATTAACAATAACGGCGGTGCGATTTTTGATATGTTGCCGGTTGATGAAAAGGTGAAAGAGCAGTTCTATCGTTTGGGACACGGCTTGGATTTCTCACAGGCGGCAGCCATGTTCGGCATCAATTACAGCCGACCTTATACTTGGGCGGATTTGACGTCGGTGCTGAAACAGGCATACGGGCGCAAAGAAACAACACTGATTGAAATTAAAGTCAACCCGAGTGACGGCAGCAAAATTTACAAATCGTTAATCGAGCAGATTGCAGGGGCGGTGATTGGCAGTTAATGCACCACCGCCGACACTGCTGTTTCTGCACGGTTTGCTCGGCACAAAACAGGACTGGCAAGCGGTAGCGGAACGGTTGCCGCACTTTGCCTGTATCAGTCTGGATTTGCCGTTGCACGGTGAAGAAAAAACAACAAACGTCGCTGATTTTACGCAAACTTGCGAATATTTGCGGCAAAAAATTCAAAGTGCGGTCGGTGACAAGCCTTACTGGTTGGTGGGTTATTCGCTTGGCGGACGAATTGCGCTCTATTACGCGTTGCAGTCACCACTTGCAAAAGGAAATCTGCAAGGACTGGTGTTGGAAGGGGCAAATTTAGGGCTGGCAAGCGAAGCGGAAAAACAAGCACGCCGGCAACATGATCAACACTGGGCGCAACGTTTTGCTGCTGAAAGTGCCGGTGCGGTTTTGAACGATTGGTATCAACAAGCGGTATTTGCCGATTTAACGGTGCGGCAACGGCAGCGATTAATCGAAAAACGAGCGCCCAATTGCGGTGAAAATATTGCCAAAATGTTGTTGGCGACCTCACTGGCAAAGCAGCCGGATTTTGCCGCAAAAGTGCGGTCAGCCGAATGGCCGATTTATTTTTTTTGCGGCGAGCGTGATCAAAAATTCCGCCGTCAGGCGGCACAGCACCAACTCCCGTTAACGTTAATCAAACAGGCGGGGCATAATGCCCATGCCGAAAATCCGGACGAATTTGCGGCACAGTTGACCGCACTTTTAGCCTGATTCATGACCAAAAGGAACGACTATGTTATATCCAAGTGAAGAATTTTTATATGCCCCGATAGCGTGGCAAGATTGCAGTAACGGATTTGACGATATTTTGTATCATAAATCTGCCGACGGCATTGCCAAAATTACCATTAACCGCCCGCAGGTGCGCAATGCGTTTCGCCCGCAGACGGTGAAAGAGATGATCACTGCTTTCGCCGATGCCCGTTTTGATGAAAAGATCGGGGTGATAGTGTTGACCGGACAGGGCGAAAAGGCGTTTTGTGCCGGCGGCGATCAAAAGGTACGCGGTGACTACGGCGGTTATCAAGATGAAGCCGGCGTTCATCATTTGAATGTACTGGATTTCCAGCGCGATATCCGCAGTTGCCCGAAACCGGTGGTGGCGATGGTCGCCGGATATGCGATTGGCGGCGGTCATGTTTTGCATATGCTGTGTGATTTGACCATTGCGGCGGACAATGCGGTCTTCGGACAGACCGGGCCGAAAGTCGGATCGTTTGACGGCGGCTGGGGCGCTTCTTATATGGCGCGGATTGTCGGTCAGAAAAAAGCGCGTGAAATCTGGTTCTTGTGCCGTCAGTACAATGCGCAGGAAGCATTGGATATGGGGCTGGTGAATACCGTCGTGCCTTATGCCGAATTGGAAAAAGAAACGGTGCGCTGGTGCCGTGAAATGCTACAGAACAGCCCGATTGCGCTGCGCTGTCTGAAAGCCGCACTGAATGCCGATTGTGACGGACAGGCGGGCTTGCAAGAGTTGGCAGGCAATGCCACCATGCTGTTCTACATGACCGAAGAAGGGCAAGAAGGACGTAACGCATTTAACCAGAAACGCGAACCGGATTTCAGCAAATTCAAGCGTAATCCGTAATGATCAAGCGACCGATGTATGGACATAATCGTTATCGCAGCTTTGCATAGGGAAGTGCGGTATCGGGTTTATACAGGGAAATGATCTTTTTATGAGTAATAAGGAGTACTGATGACAATCCGAAGTTACCATCTTTACCGCTATTCGATTCCGGTGGATTCGCAAGTGGTGCTGCGCAACCGTTTTCTGAAAAAGCGTGAGGGATTGTTGGTGCAGATCAAGTGCGGTCGGCATGAAGGCTGGGGCGAGATTGCGCCGTTGCCGGAGTTTAGCCGAGAAACCCTTGAGCAGGCGCAGGCGCAGACCGCACTTTGGTTGCAGCAATGGGACGACGCACGCAGTCGTAATGAAAAATTATCGCTCGACGGTTTATATCCGTCGGTGGCGTTCGGCTTGAGCTGTGCCTTGGCGGAAATGAAAGGCGAATTGGGTGAAACGGGCAACTATCAGACCGCCCCGTTATGTTATGGCGATCCGGACGAATTGTACGATCAGCTTGAACAAATGCCGGGCGAAAAAGTAGCAAAAGTCAAAGTCGGTTTGTATGAAGCCAATCGTGACGGTTTGATTGCCGATATGTTGCTGGAAGCCGTTCCGGATTTAAGGCTGCGGCTTGATGCCAACCGCGCTTGGACAGCCGCAAAAGCGCAGATGTTTGCCAAATATGTGAAGCCGGAACATCGTACCCGTATTCAGTTTTTGGAAGAGCCGTGTAAAACGCCTGAAGAAAGCCGTCAATTTGCCGCCGAAAGCGGCATTGCGATTGCGTGGGACGAATCCGTGCGTGAGGCGGATTTTAAGGTTGAAGCCGAACCGCACTTGGCGGCAATCGTGATTAAACCGACCTTAGTCGGTTCGCTGCAAAAGTGTATTGCTTTGATTCAACAGGCACGGCAGCAAGGCATCATGGCGGTGATCAGCTCATCGATTGAATCCAGTTTCGGTCTGACTCAGCTTGCCCGTATTGCACAACAGTACACGCCGAATGTGATACCGGGCTTGGATACGCTTGATCTGATGGATTTTCAATTGATTCGTCCTTGGCCGGGGTCAACATTGCCGCTGCTTGAGCTGGGCTGTGAGCGGGTGGAAAAAATAATATAAAAAGGCGCTATTCGGCAAAATATTGTTATAATGCCGCAATAGTCACTTTTTGAAAGTATCTGCGATAAGTGAGAAAGCGAATATGGCAAACAGAATTCTGTTATTAAACGGCCCTAACCTGAATATGTTGGGGAAACGCGAGCCGCAACATTACGGCAGCCTGACCTTGGCGGACATTGAACGGCAGTTACAGCAGCAGGCGACCGCACTTGGGCTGGAGCTGGATTGCTTTCAGAGCAATAGTGAGGAAAAACTGGTTAATAAAATTCATCAAGCCTTTGAACGGGTGGATTTTATTTTGATTAATCCGGCGGCGTTTACCCATACCAGCGTGGCGTTGCGTGATGCGTTATTGGCGGTCAATATTCCGTTTATCGAAATTCACCTTTCTAACGTCCATGCCCGTGAACCTTTCCGCCACCATTCGTATTTGAGTGATAAAGCGCTTGGTGTCATTTGTGGTCTGGGGGCGCAGGGTTATCGATTCGGGTTGGAATTCGCACAGAGCTACTTGGCGGAAAATCAGTGATTTTCAACAAATTTGGCGCAAAAATGCAGATTTTTATCGCAAAAAAGCAAGAATTCAGGTAATCTTTGCGTTTAATGTAAATCAGTATCACTTTATCGTCGCTCTATTATTGCCAAAGGTATCGGCGACGGTAAATGTCCATTTAAATTTAATCGGCGGAATCAAAACATGGATATTCGTAAAATCAAAAAATTAATTGAATTGGTAGAAGAGTCGGGCATTATGGAAATTGAGATTTCCGAAGGTGAAGAGTCGGTTCGCATCAGCCGCGGTACACCGGCACCGGCTGCCGTTCAATATACCTTACCGCCGGCCGCACCGGTTGCCGCTCCCGCACCGGCGGTAGCTGCGCCGACAGTGGCGGCGGAAGTCAGCGGTCATGCGGTTCGTTCGCCAATGGTCGGTACGTTCTATCGCAGCCCTAGTCCGGAAGCTTCGCCGTTTGTCGACATCGGCAGCAGCGTTAAAGTGGGTGATGCGTTGTGTATTGTAGAAGCGATGAAAATGATGAACCGCATCGAAGCCGATAAAGCCGGGGTGGTGAAGGCCATTTTGGTGAATGACGGCGAAGCGGTCGAATTCGATCAGTCTTTGATCATTATCGAATAATCGGATTATCAACGGCCGTTGACCGCACTTGATGTTTAACGGCGACAACATTTCAAAGAGTAGACGGATAATCGTATGTTAGAAAAAGTTGTGATTGCCAACCGCGGTGAAATCGCGTTGCGAATTCTGCGTGCATGTAAAGAGTTGGGCATAAAAACCGTCGCGGTTCATTCCACCGCAGACCGTGAGCTGAAACACGTGTTGTTGGCGGATGAAAGTATTTGTATCGGTCCTGCCCCCTCCAGTAAAAGCTATTTGAATATTCCGGCGCTGATTGCCTCGGCGGAAGTGAGCGGTGCTGATGCGATTCATCCCGGTTACGGCTTTTTGTCGGAAAATGCGGATTTTGCCGAGCAGGTCGAGCGTTCCGGCTTTGTGTTTATCGGGCCTACGGCGGATGTTATTCGTTTAATGGGGGATAAAGTGTCCGCCATTAACGCAATGAAAGCGGCGGGCGTGCCTTGCGTACCGGGCTCGGACGGGCCGGTCGGCAACGATGCTAAAAAGAATAAAGAGATTGCGGAGCGAATCGGCTATCCGGTGATTATTAAAGCGTCCGGCGGCGGCGGCGGTCGGGGTATGCGTGTGGTGCGATCTGCGGCAGAGTTGGAAGAATCGATTGCGATGACCAAATCCGAAGCGAAAGCGGCATTTAATAATGATGTGGTTTATATGGAAAAATACCTAGAAAATCCACGTCATGTAGAAATTCAGGTGTTGGCCGACACGCACGGTAATGCGGTGTATCTGGCGGAACGCGACTGTTCAATGCAGCGCCGTCATCAAAAAGTGGTGGAAGAAGCGCCGGCACCGGGCATCAGCGAAGAATTACGCCGTGATATCGGCAGCCGTTGTGCCAAAGCCTGTGTGGAAATCGGCTATCGTGGTGCCGGTACGTTTGAATTCCTGTATGAAAACGGTGAGTTCTATTTTATTGAAATGAATACCCGTATTCAGGTTGAACATCCGGTGACTGAAATGATCACCGGGATTGACTTGGTAAAAGAGCAATTGCGTATTGCTTCCGGCTTACCACTCTCTTTTACTCAAGACGATGTGAAAGTTCAAGGTCATGCGATCGAATGCCGTATCAATGCCGAAGATCCGAAAAATTTCCTGCCGTCACCGGGCAAAGTTACCCGTCTGCATACACCGGGCGGCTTCGGGATTCGTTGGGATTCGCATATTTATGACGGCTACACTGTACCGCCGCATTATGATTCAATGATTGCCAAGCTGATCAGCTACGGTGAAAATCGGGAAGAAGCAATCAGCAGAATGCGTAATGCGTTATCGGAAATTATTATTGAAGGATTGAAAACCAATATCCCGTTGCATGAATTGATTATGGAAGATCCTAACTTCCAGCGCGGCGGTACTAATATTCACTACCTTGAAAAAAAATTGGGTATGCACGATTAATTTACCATGAAGGTGAAACGGCAGGATAAGAGTGGAATCAAATGATTCCACTTTTTTTAACAGCATGCTTTTCCGGTTGGATATGAGGGCTAATATGAAGTTGCAGCAAAAGTATCGACAAGCAAGTAAAGAAGCACGTTGGGCGTTGGGATTGACCCTGTTATATGTCGTCGGCTGGTGTTTGTGCGCTTATTTGCCGGGCGGCACTTTGGGGCCAATCGGGTTTCCGTTATGGTTTGAGTTGGCCTGTATTTATCTGCCGATTCTGTTTATCGTTGTGGCGTATTGGATCGTCAAAATCATTTATCAAGATATCGATTTGGAACATAAGGCGGAAGACGACGGAGGCAAACAATGAACCTCGGTATTGTGTTACCCCTGATTTTGTATCTGGCATTTGTCTTCGGTGCTGCGATTTATGCCTATATTAAACGCAGTAAAGGTGATTTTTTGACCGAATATTATGTCGGCAACCGTTCCATGACAGGTTGGGTGTTGGCGATGACAACCGCATCGACCTATGCCAGTGCCAGCTCGTTTATCGGCGGACCGGGCGCCGCTTATAAATTTGGGCTGGGTTGGGTATTGTTGGCAATGGTTCAAGTTCCCGCTGTCTGGCTGGCATTAGGGGCATTGGGGAAAAAATTCGCCTTACTGTCGCGCGAAAGTAACGCGCTCACTATCAATGATTTATTGCTGCACCGCTATAAAAATAAATACTTGGTCTGGATAGCCTGTATTGCTCTGCTGGTCGCTTTTTTTGCCGCGATGACCGTACAGTTTATCGGCGGCGCCAGATTACTGGAAACCACGATCGGCATCAGCTATACCCAGGCGCTGCTGATTTTTGCGCTGACCGTCGGGATTTATACCTTTATCGGCGGCTTTCGGGCGGTGGTGTTGACCGACACTATTCAGGGAACCGTGATGATTTTCGGGACATTGATTCTACTGGTGGCGGTAATTTATGCCGCCGGCGGTGTCGAAAGTGCGGTCGCCGCATTGGCGGCACGGGATCCGCAATTGATCAGCCCTTACGGGCCTAACGAGATGCTGGATTTCCAGTTTATGGCGTCATTCTGGATTCTGGTTTGCTTCGGTGTGGTCGGGCTGCCGCATACGGCGGTGCGCTGTATGGCGTTTAAAGACAGTAAAGCGTTGCACGGCGGCATGTTAATCGGTACCGGCGTGCTGAGTATCATCATGTTGGGTATGCACTTATCGGGCGCTCTGGGGCGTGCGATTTTACCGGATTTAACCATTCCGGATCAGGTGATCCCGACCTTAATGTTGCAGGTATTGCCGCCGATTGTCGCCGGAATCTTTCTGGCAGCACCGATGTCGGCGATTATGTCTACCATTGATGCCCAGTTGATTCAGTCGTCGGCAATCTTCGTCAAAGATATTTATTTGGCGGCCAAACCGGAAAAAGCCAATGATCAAAAGAAAATCGGTATTTTTTCTTCGATGGCAACCCTGATTCTGACCGCACTTTTGGTATTGGCGGCACTTAACCCGCCGGATATGATTATCTGGTTGAACCTGTTTGCTTTTGGCGGGCTGGAAGCGGCATTTTTATGGGTCATAGTCTTGGGATTATATTGGGAAAAAGCCAATGCCTACGGTGCTATTGCCTCGATGGTAATCGGGCTGGCAAGCTATGTCGGCTTAACGGTGGCCTCCGTCAAATTATTCGACTTTCATGCCATCGTGCCGTCACTGGTGTTTGGATTGGCAGCCTTCTTGATTGCCAATAAGCTCGGTGAAAAACAACTTAATAACACGGAAAAAAATTATGCCTTGGGTACAAATTAGACTTAACAGTAACGATAAACATGCGGAAAATATCGGCGAAGTACTGGAACAACTCGGATCTGTCTCAGTGACTTTCGTTGACAGTCAGGATACGCCGGTATTCGAACCGTTGCCAGGCGAAACCCGCCTGTGGGGCAATACTGACGTGATTGCGTTGTTTGATGCGGAAACCGATATGCAGCACATTGTCGCTGAATTAACGGCACAGCATATTTTAAGTTGTGATGTCAGCTATAAAATTGAACAGATTGAGGACAAAGACTGGGAACGGGAATGGATGGAAAATTTCCATCCGATGCAATTCGGCAAACGGTTATGGATTTGTCCGAGCTGGCGGCCGGTGCCGGATGAAAGTGCGGTTAATGTGATGTTGGATCCGGGCTTAGCGTTCGGCACCGGCACACATCCGACAACCGCACTTTGTCTGAAATGGCTGGACGGGTTGGATTTAGCGGGTAAAACCGTGATTGATTTCGGTTGCGGATCGGGCATTTTGGCGATTGCAGCGCTGAAATTGGGCGCTAAACAGGCGATCGGGATTGATATTGATCCGCAGGCTATTCTCGCCAGCCGCGACAACGCCGAACGTAACGGCGTTGCAGAACGCTTGCAGCTGTTTTTAGCCAAAGATCAACCGCAGGATTTGCAAGCCGATGTGGTGGTCGCCAATATTCTCGCCGGCCCGTTAAAAGAACTGGCGGCACCGATTATCGCCTTGTTAAAACCGAATGCCGATTTGGGTTTATCGGGGATTCTGGCAAACCAGGCCTCCTCGGTTTGCGAAGCCTATCAAAGCAAAGTGCGGTTGGAACCAATAACCGAACAGGATGAGTGGTGTCGAATAACCGGCGTTCGATTTTAGCGGTAATGTTTTGTTAGCGCATGGTAGATAAAAACAGAATAAAAAGATCTGTTTTTATCTACTATATGTGTTTTGCTGTTTGTATAAATTCAGCAATATACCGGTGAAAGATAATGCTATTGAATGTTGGTTATACCATCAAAGAGTTCCGCCCATTGGCTGTTTTTTCTATAAAATAGCGGCGGTTTGCCTATTGGCGCAGGTACAATGATAGCCTGTCCTCCTTGAATTTCTTTTTTATCCCAGATATAAATCCAGGTTTCGTCCGCAGGCAGGTATACTTTCCATTCTTGTACAGCTTGCTGGTGTACCGGCGCAACGAGCAATTCTGAACCATAAAGATATTGATCTTGAATATCATATGTATTGAAATCATTTTCAAAGTGCAGGAATAAGGCTCTTTGTATCGGATAGCCTTTCGTATGGGCTTCATTTGAAAGATATTTTAAATATGGGGTCAGATGTTTATAGATTTTAACCATTCTTGCCAAGTGGGTAATCGTGGTTGCATCATGATCAAATTGGAAGTTTTCATCAGGGCGATTACATTCGTGGGTTCTCATCATTGGGGTAAAGGCTGCCATATCTACCCAGCGTTCAAAGACTTCTTTTGTGCGCCGATTTCCAAAAAGGCTGGTATAGCCGCCTATATCGCTATGATGGTAGGCATTACCTAATAGGCCGGAGGAAAGTGCGCCGCAGATAACGGTATTGAGTCCATCATGACGGGAAAAATCAACGCATTGATCGCCCGCCCAGAGCATTGGACAATATTTTTGTGTACCCGTGAATCCGGATCTCATGAAAAACATGATCTCGCCGGTTAGCCCTCTTTCAGCAATGGCTTCGGCGTTGACGCTTGCCCAAAGTGGCGGCCAAGCATTGTGCATTATGGTTGAACTCATTCCGTTAGCCAAAAATAGGTCTTCAGTTGGTAAGTATTCTCCAAAATCAGCCATCCAGCCCGATATCCCTAAATCAAGCATATTTTTGTGGATAATTTCTTTTTTGAACCATTCTTTTGTTGCTTGATTAGTAAAATCCAATACACCGCAATTAAATTCGCCGAAATCGATTAAAGCAACGTCTTTTTTACTGTTTAACGCAAATAATGATTTTGCTTTTGCAATGGTGAATAATTCACCGTCTTCACAGAGATACGGGCTGATATAAGCAAGGAAACGGATATTGTTTTCTTTTAATAATTTTATTTTTTGGTCTAAATTAGGGTAGCGTTTTTTGCTCCATTTCCAATCCCAAAATAATCTTTTTCCAAAAGAGGTTTCCCGTATTCCGGCCCAATCTTCACACCATAGTCCGGCAACCGGAACGCCACTGTTTACCGTGTGCTCTAATCTTGAAAAGGAATTTTCTTCCCCGCCTTTTAATCCTAAAATAATGCCATTATAAATCCATTCGGGTAATTTAGGTTGACGGCCAAAACGCAAACTGAGCCTTTCGATGAGAGATAAGAAAGTAGGGGCAATAAAAAATTCAATTGATTCAGGAATTTCCCAAATTTGTAATTCATGATAAGTGGCGTTTCTGAAATCAAAATCAGCATAAGCGCTACTATTCACATGACAGGCATAATGCCGAGAAGACACGAAAGTGGGTTGTGGGTAATTCGAATTGTAATAGTCTCCGCCTGCTTTGTTATATTTATCAGACAAGAACGTCATTTCCGTTGTTTTATCTCTGCCGACGCCCGGCTCTGAAGTCCACAATGGGAAGTGTTTGCCGCGTAAATTAAAATAAGACATTTGTTCGCCGCATCCCCATACTTTCTCAACCTCAATAGCATTGATCCGAATCCAGAAGCGGTTTAATTCCGATTTGTTGTTTTTAATGGATAATGTTAGATGATGATCATTTGATAAGCTAAACATCAACGTCAATAGTGGGGGCGTATCTTGTCGGTATGAAAGGGTGATGTGATCATCCGATAATTGATAATGAGTTAAGGGAATCCGTTCAATTAAGTGATCTTGTATATCAAAATTTCCGCGATAAGCTACTATATTTTCACGGCCTATCCCTACAAAGAATGCTGGATTTTCACGGGTATGGCTGAGTAATATTTGCGCATCTTGAATTAGTTGGAATCCATTGTCGATTTGTTTGAGCTTCATGATTACCCTCATTTATTTGGCGGAAATTTATGGCTAAGTTGAAAAATATCGTTTCAATTATTTCTTGTCGTCATGATTTCATCAACAATAGTAGCTAAATATTGCATCCTAGGTGCAGAAATATCGCGCAGCATTAATTCTGTATCAGGTAAGCCTATCGTTGATGCCCAAATGGCTCGGCCGGCAAGAAAACCAGAAGCGCCGGCCTGCATTGCAATTCTGACAGAGCGGCAGAATAGATTCTCATGAATGCCTGAAGATAAAATCACCCAAGGAATATTAATGTTATCATTCAGTTTTTTTGCCGCATCGAATAGTACTTTTGAATCGCCTTTGCCAAATAACGGCATCTCGCCCTTATATAAATCTGAGCCTAAATCACCTAATTCTTTTGCCGCATTCAAAATACATTGTTCGCGATCGAATTTATCGCCGATTCTAGGCGGTCTGACTACCGGTTCAATAATACTGAGTAGCCCGGCTGAGTGACATTTTTGATTAAATTCTTTTACCATGTCGATTCGTTGTTGGGCATCTTCATCTTGACGCCAAAGAATCAGAAGTTTTAATGCTTTGCCGCCATTTTTTCTGACTTCTTTGGCACTGATATCAGGATCAATGCATACACTGTCAACAGGTATTCCATTTCCCGGAATAAACTGATCTCCGGCTACAATCAGTGCTGAATTTTCGGCAATCGCTTTTTGTCTAACAATTTCTGTGTAGCAAAATTGATTGTCGACTAATACTGCCGAAGCATATGGTGAAATGATTTTAGCGGCATTGACTTTAAAGTCGGTTAAGATACTGTCAGCGATCGGACATTTCATGCCGGCGGCAGTAAACATATTTCTCATCGCTTCACGTTGATCAACTGCCAACATTGCAAAACCGCCGGATGGTCTTGCAATATCCCTTAGTGTATAAATATTATTTGTCATTTTGGTTTCTCCTAGAGGATTATATTGGATAGTGGTTAATTATTTTTTAATCCGGAATTCATTCGAGCTTGTTCTAATATAGCGGTCCAGTCTTGTTTTCCTCTTCCCATCGCTCTTGCTTGGCTGTACATTTCTCTGGCTGCCGCGCCCATCAATAAAGGAACGTGGAGCTGGTTAGCGACATCGGTTGCTATACCCAGATCTTTGTGAGCTAGATCAATCATAAAAGCAGGAGTTAAATCATTTTTTAAGACTTTATTGGTCCAAGTTGTTGTAAAATGGCTTTTAATTGCCGGAGTACCTTTCATCACATTTATTGCCACATCTAAAGGAAGCCCCAGAGCTTCACAAAGCGTTGCCGCTTCTGCTGATAGTGCATTAAGAGCAATACTCATAAAATTATTGATTAATTTAACCCTAATTCCTTGTCCGGGACCTCCGGCATTTATTATTTCTGATCCCATACAGCGTAGTATTGGTGATGCACGCTTGATTTGTTCGGACGTTCCTCCGGCTAAAATGAGCAGTGTTCCGACGACGGCATTATCTGAAGTTCGTCCAACCGGTGCATCCATAAATTCTATATTCTGCATCGTTAATTTATTACGCAAATTATCGCTTTCAAGAGGATGAATAGTTGACATATCGATTATTAGGCCGTCTTTTCTGATTGTATGAATCACTCCATTTTGCCCAAAAATGACTTCTTCAACTAATTTGCCGTTAGGCAGCATAGTAATAATGAACTCACAGTCTTTTACAGCATCTTTAGGTGAGGTTGAACTTTTAGCGCCTAAAGCTTGCACTTCGGCTATTGCGGTTTTATTGACATCGTAAACGGTTAATGAATGTCCTTTTTTGATTAGATTAGAAGCCATTGGTTTACCCATTTGCCCAAGACCGATGAAAGCTATAGTAGACATTTAAACTCCTTTATATTCGTTTATTTTCGTTTATTATCATATTTGTAATTTTTAATTAAGTAAAGTGATGCGGATCACTTTTTTAAAAATTATAATTCAGTACAATTTGGTCGGTACATTGGCGCAAATCGGTAATATTAGGAGGAGTAATGGTAAAAGTGGCATGTCTTGGCATTGCGGTACAGGATAGAATTTATTATTTGGACAAAATGCCGCAAGCGGGTGGCGGAAAATTTGTCGCTCATCACTATAAAGAAGTCGGCGGGGGGCCGGCAGCGACAGCCGCAGTAGCTATAGCAAAACTTGGTGTCGAAGTCGATTTTATAGGTCGTTTAGGGGATGATGATATAGGCTCTGCTATTATTTCGGAGTTGAGCCGTTATCGGGTAAACCCAAGTAAAATCAAAGTATACAGAGAGGCTAAATCATCACAGTCATCTATTTTCGTTGACAATAGCGGGGAAAGAGTGATTGTAAATTACCCTAGTCCTGATTTATCAGAACATCCAGATTGGCTTGAAGAGATTGATTTTCGCCAATATGATGTTGTTCTCTGTGATGTACGTTGGCACCTTGGTGCGGAATACTGTTTGCAGAAAGCAAAAAAGCTTGGGATTCCTACGGTTCTTGATGCGGATATCACTCCGCAAAATATAGAGCCTTTGGTCAAATTAGCGGATCACGTAATATTTTCTGCGCCGGGATTGGAGAAAATGACTAATGAAAAAGACCTAAATAAGGCCTTGATGCTTGCAAAGAAAATTTGTGGCGGTACAGTGTATGTTACAAAAGGCAGCGAGGGATGTGATTGGATTGTAAGTGATATCCCGTCCAGCTATAAAGGCTTTGAAGTTAACGTCGTTGATACAACCGGCGCCGGGGATGTTTTTCATGGTGCTTTTGCTTATGCAATTGCCAATAAATACGCTATAAAGAGAGCCGTGGTATTTGCGAATGCGGTTGCGGCGCTAAAATGTACGGCTGAGGGAGGACGTGACGGTATTCCTAGCCTGCAAGAGGTTGAAAATTTTATGCTATACGCTAATGGATAAGTTATAATTTAAGAACGACGATAAGTATTACAAGCTAAGGAAATATTTTGGACTATACTGCAATCACCGGAAACCCAAGACATGATAGATTAATTTCTTTGGTCATGGATAACGGCTATATTAGTAATGAAGAATTGGCTAATCTTTTAAATGTTACAACACAAACTATTCGTAGAGATATCAGAGTATTAAGTCAAATGAAACTGATTTCTCGACACCATGGCGGAGCAGGGCGGGTTTCCAGTATAAGTAATACCGAATTTTCTGTGCGGGAGACATCGCACATTAAAGAGAAAGAAGCGATTGCAAAGAAGATTGCTGATTATATTCCTGATGGATCTACACTATTTATTACGATTGGAACGACTGTTGAATTTATAGCAAAAGCGTTAGAAATAAGGAAAAATCTAAGAATCATAACTAATAGTTTGCGTGTCGCAAATGTATTATATCAGAATCAGAATTTTGAGGTTATTACGGTTGGGGGGGTTCTTCGAGCGCATAACAGCGGGATAATCGGCCCTAATGTTGTCTCTTCAATTAATAGTTTCCGAGCCGATTATTTGATCACGAGTTTAGGGGCTGTTGCTGAGGATGGAACCTTACTGGATTTTGATATTAATGAAGTTGCTGTCGTAAAATCTATGCTTGAGAACTCAAAAAAACTGATTTTAGCTTTAGATCATTCTAAATTTCATACTTCGGCAGCTGTTGAAATTAGCCATTTGAATCAAGTTGATCTCCTTTTTACGGATAAAAAGCCCCCGACATATATTATGGATCTTTTAAAGATGAATAAGGTTGAACTATATCTAACTGATAAATAATATATTTTTTATATAAAAATTTTTACTTTTTCTACTCTGTTATTATTTGCGGTGGGATTTCATTTAAAAATGATATCTGACTTTTAAGCTTTTTGCACGGTATTCTTCTATCTTAATATTTTTTCGGATAAAGAATTTTCCTTAAAATCATTCAAAATCAATTGAATAAATGTTTATTTTCTTATAAATGTGATCATAAAAAAGCATTCGCCGCAAAACAAACACCACCCAAATTATCCATAAAAATTTGACCTCTCTCACAAAATTTGTCATTTTTTGTTGTTTTTATTTTCGTTTTTGTCATTATTGATTCGAATTAGATCGGGAAATATTGTTTTCCATTGTTATAAGGGGTAACAGTTGTATGAGATGGATTAATACTAAAGCGCATAACTCTTGGTTGGAAACGGAAGCGGATCGAATTTTTGAGTTTGGAAGAAGAGCGGTTATACCGACGGGATTTGGTTGGTTAAGTAATACGGGAAAAATCAGAGAAGAAATGGGGACACAATTATGGATCACGGCAAGGATGCTACATGTTTACTCTTTGGCGGCATTAATGGGAAGACCTGGAGCCTATGAACTTGTTGAGCATGGCATTAATGCATTAGCAGGCCCTTTGAAAGATAAAATTTATGGGGGATGGTATGCAACGGTTAGTGATTCCGCTGTGATAGATGCATCTAAGCAAGGGTACCAACACTGTTTTGTATTATTAGGGGCGGCAAGTGCGGTCATGACCGGACACCCTAAGGCAAAAACACTTTTGGCTGAAGCCATTGATATTATAGAAAAATATTTTTGGAATGAAGAAGAGCAGATGTGTCTTGAGTCATGGGACGAGCAATTTACCAAAACGGAAGAATATCGTGGCGGTAATGCAAATATGCATGCGGTAGAAGCTTTTTTGATTGTTTATGATGTAACAAAAGATAAAAAATGGTTAGACAGGGCATTGCGTATTACTTCAGTGATTATTCATCATTTTGCTAAAAACAATCATTATCGGGTTAATGAACATTTTGATTCTAACTGGCAACCTATAATTGATTATAACAAAGAGCAACCGGCAAGTCATTTTCGCGCTTATGGCGGTACTCCGGGGCATTGGATAGAGTGGGGGCGTCTAATTTTGCATCTTCGTGAAACGTTAATTTCTATAGGTGCAGAGGCGCCGGAATGGCTGTTGGAGGATGCTGAAAAGTTATTTGCTGCAGGTATTCGAGATGCTTGGTCCGTAGATGGTGCGCCCGGCTTTGTTTATTCGGTTGATTGGGATGGAAAACCCGTTGTCAGAGAGAGAATACGTTGGGTTGTCGTTGAAGCGATAGGAACTGCTTATGCATTATATGCAGTTACCAGTGATAAGCAATATGAGGAATATTATCAGCGTTTTTGGGATTATTGCCGTACATATCTGATGGACTATGAGGGATGTTCTTGGTGGCAGGAATTAGATGCTAATAATGAAGTATCAAATAAAGTATGGGATGGAAAGCAGGATATTTATCATTTAATGCATTGTCTAATTATTCCAAGATTACCTTTAACACCTGGCTTGGCGCCGGCTTTAGCGCAAGGATTACTCGATCATAATATGAAATAGCAATTAGATAGATTTCTATTTGCTACATGATTTAAGTAATTAATAGTCGGCTAGATAGAGGGATTTATCATGATTTTGAAGGATATCGAATTATTTTTGTCAAAAATTAATACGCCTATTGCAAGGTTTGGAAAATTGGCTGCTGGGCTATTATTAATCATCATGACGATAATTGTTCTATTTCAAGTTGTCTTTAGATATATATTTAATAATCCTATAGGATGGAGCGATGAGTTGTCATGTTATTTAATGATATATATGACCTACTTATGTATGCCGTTTATCTATCTAAAAGATAAAAATATTGCAATGACATTCTTATTGGAAAAAACAAAGGAAAATAAATTATATCATATTCTTATGATTTTTATACACATCGTTGCATTGGCAACTATATTGGTTTGGATCTATTTTGGATGGAATTTCTTTTTAAGAGGCAATGTAATGGCAAATAGTTTGCCGTTTAAAATGTATTATGTGTATATCGCTCCGCCATTATTATTTTCAATTACTATTTTTGCTGTGTTGCAGAAAATTATCAGTGCTTTCAATAACTGTATGAATTTTAATAGTTCTAAGAGTTATAATGAAAATGAAGGAGTTTAGAATATGGTCTCACCTATTTTTGTTATTTATTTTCTCATTCTATTATTAATTGGCGTTCCTGTTCTATTTGCGTTAGGACTGTCTCCGGCAATAGCGCTATTTCAAGATGATAAAGTTTTATTTATTAACATGCTTTATCAAAGACTTTACTCCGGATTAGACAGCTTTTTATTACTGGCGTTACCGTTTTTTATGCTAGCCGGTGAGTTTATGGTAAGTGGTGGTATAACAACCCGTATCATTACGTTTTCTCAAACAATGGTACGGCATATGCGTGGTGGTTTGGGGCATGTTGTTATTTTGGCATCCACTCTTTTCGGTGCATTGACAGGATCTGCGGTAGCCGCAACATCAGCTATTGGCAATATGCTGATACCTGAAATGGTACGTTACAAATACGATCGTACCTATGCAGCGGCACTCACTGCTGCCGCAACAGTTTTGGGTACTATTATTCCGCCAAGTGGAATTATGCTGATTTATGCATTTGTGATGAATACTTCGGTCGCTGCGATGTTTATGGGTGGGGTTGTTCCAGGTATTATCCTGTGTATCGGATTGATGGTTGTTAATAAAATTCAAATGAAGAAATATCCGGAGGTTGAGCAATTTTCTCGGGCATCTAGATCAGAACGTATCGCTGGATTTAAATTAGCTATTCTACCGTTATTTACTCCAATTATTATATTGGGCGGGATTTATGGTGGTATCTTCACCCCAACAGAAGCGGCAGCAGTTGCAGTATTTTATGCATTGGTTTTATCTGTATGGATAATGAAGAATTTAAAATTTCGTGAAGTTTTCCCGATGTGTGCAAGAGTAGGGATTAATGCCGCTGCGATACTTATTATTGTAGCTGCTGCAAGTGGTTTCGCTTCTGCAATAAGTTTATCCGGTGTTGCTAAAGAGATAACGTCTTTCTTATATTCAATCACGGATAATAAATATATATTAATTTTCATCATTAATATTTTCTTATTTATTGTCGGAATGTTTCTTGATGCTGGTCCTGCTATTTTAATTTTCGCCCCAATTTTAGCGCCGATTATGATTAATGTTGGTATTGATCCGGTTCATTTTGGTGTAGTAATGGTTTCCAATTTATCGATTGGTCTGGCAACTCCGCCGATGGGTTTGGTTCTTTTTGTCGCATCCGGTGTTTCAGGCGTTCCGCTACAAAAAATTTCAAAAGCAATCCTACCGTTTTTATTTGTAGAGTTCTTGATTATATTTCTAATTTCTTTTTTTCCGATATTGGTAACCGGATTACCTAAGATATTAAATTTAATGTGATGTTTTTATTAAACTTATTTTATATAAAAGGAGATTTCTATGAACCTTAAAACAAAATTATCAATTTCTCTATTGGCATTGTCGGTATCGGCTATGGTTCAAGCGGCTTCGTATAAAATTACAGTGCCGATTGTTACTAATCCGGACAGCTATAATTATCAATCACTTTTGGTTTTTAAAAATATAGCAGAATCTTATTCTAATGGTGAAATTTCAGTGGATATTTATCCAAGCGGCCAATTATGTGGCAACGCAAAGGAGTGTCTTGCCGGCGTACAATCAGGTATGTTTGATTATTTTCAAACTACGGTTCCTGAATTAGCTTATTATTGGAAGCCTATGGAAGGATTTGATTTACCTTATTTATTGCCTAATGATAGAGTCGCTGAATGTGTATATGATGATAAGGATTTTATGCATGATGTTAGAGATAATGTGTTGAAGCAAACCAATGGATTGAGATTAATGATGATCTCTAATTCCGGTGGGTGGAGAAACGTTGCCACAACCAAAAAAAAGGTTCATAACCCTGAAGATATAAAAGGATTGAAACTAAGAACAGTACCGGCCGCTATCCAGCAAAAATTGGTTACTGCCTTGGGTGGATCTCCAACCCCTATTGCTTGGCCTGAGGTTTATACCGCACTTTCAACTGGAATGGTTGATGGCACTAAAAATGGTATCGTGGATATTGTTCAAATGAAATTTCATGAAAGTTTGAAGTATATCATTTTGGATGGCCATGCATATATGGGAGGTGCATGGATTATGAATAATGATAAATTTAACTCATTACCTGATAATTTGAAAAAAGTGATTATTGATGCCGTTACAGCACAAAATCAATATCTTCGTGCTTATCCAAAATGGAAAGAATATGAGGCGTATGAAGAATTCAAGAAATCAGGTGGGAAAATTTATAATCCAACTGATAAAGAAAAAGAAGCATTTAAACTAATGTCAGTTTCTGTGATGGATAATTATATTAAAGATAGTGATGATGAGAGTAAAAGATGGTTGACAAGATTTGAAGAGATAATCCAGTCTTGTGAGGCTAAAATTATAGAGCAAGATAAAGCAGCATTATAGTTATTGAGATGTATTTCATATAATAAGAAGTATGATGTCAAAATCAAAAGATTATAATTTAATGTGATACTTCTTTTATTGAAGTCTATATTTAGTAGTGGAATATAGCGTTGATAATGAGGGTGTATGAAATTCCAGATTGATAAATTTGGTCAAGTCAACGATGAAGACGTTGTTTTAATTACTTTAGTTAATAATATCGGTATGAGTATCAGTGTGACTAATTATGGGTGTATTTTGACTGCGCTTAGAGTGTCGGATCGATATGGAAAAATTGATAATGTCGTTTTGGGTTATGATTTAATTGATGAGTATTATAAAGGTCATCCTTTTTTTGGATCTGTCGTTGGTCGATTTGCGAATCGAATTCGAGGTGGTGAATTTGAATTGGATGGAGTGAAACACAAGCTTGAGCAGAATGAAGGAGAACTGGGTAATCATATTCATGGCGGTATAAAAGGATTTGATAAATATATTTGGAAATATTCTATTGAAGAAAGGTTACAGTCGATAATGATTCATTTTCAGCGGTCTTCCCCTGATAGAGAATCAGGCTACCCCGGTAATTTAGATGTCATTCATACTATAGGACTTGATGAAAATAACCAAGTTTATTTTTATTTCAAGGCAAAAACTGATAAGCCAACAATTCTTAATCTAACTAATCATAGCTATTATAATTTATCGGGAATGAATAATGGAAATATTCTACAACATGAACTGAAAGTCTATAGCGACTTTTATCTTCCAACAAATCACCAATCATTGCCAACCGGTGAAATTTTGAGTGTAAAGAAAACCGGTTTTGATTTTAGAGAAATTACTGTCATTGGTGATAATATGCAGAAAATCGAAGATAAAAGTATAGATAATACATTTATTTTAAGAGGTGATCTTGAATATGGAAAATTTAAAAAAGGAATTGAGCTTTACGATCCAAATAGTGGAAGATATATGAAAATGATTACAACACAGCCTGGAGTTCAAATCTATAATGCCTCAAAGCTATCAAATAAGATATGGATTGGATCAAATGGCCGGCGTTATGAATCTTTTATGGGGATCTGTTTTGAAGCTCAACATTTTCCAGATAGCCCGAATCATATACATTTTCCAACTACTCAGTTGAATCCGGGGCAGATTTATGATGAGCGAACAATTCATCAATTTAGTATGGTTGCTGAATGATTAATCAATTTAATAAGACGGAAAATATTTTATGGAACTTGTGGTTATTTCTATAATTATAGCGCTAGGAGGATTCGTACAAGGCCTCACTGGTTTTGGATTAGCGCTGGTTTCGGTTCCACTATTATCTTTATTTATAGATGTGAAAGTGGCTATACCGTTAGCTGGAATTTTTGGGTGGTTTGTCACTTTTCCTATCGTATATAAAATGCGGCGCTATGTTAACTGGAAAACGGCAGTTATTTTATTTATTGGCTCCTTACCGGGATCGTATCTTGGTGCGGATATTCTAAAACATCTGCCGTCAGATATTATTTTGATTACCATGGGCGTCATTTTGGTTCTATCGGGTCTTTACTCCTTTACATCGAAAAATACACTATTTAAATCAGCTTCAAAGCCGATTTCTCTCGGCGTTGGTTTTTTTTCCGGTGCATTAGGTGCAAGTGTCGGTGAACCCGGTCCGCCTGTTATTGCATATACATCAATGTTACCTTGGACAAATCATGAAACAAAATCTACTTTAGTATTTTTCTTTATGCTGCAAATGATAGGAGCTATTGTCGGTTTTTGGTTTAAAGATCTCTTGACAGGTGGTGTATTAAAGTATGTTGGCCAAGCTATTCCTGCATTCTTAATTGGTGTGTCTTTGGGGATGCTATCCTATAATTTACTGAATAAATATCAATTGAATTACCATAAAATTATCTATACGCTCTTAATTTTTTTAGGGACAATTTTAATTGTAAAAAATATTTAACTGATAGAATCGGTTAATTTATTAGATAATTTTTTTATCCGATTTACGGTAAGTTTAAGGATAGCCTGCACAGCAGAATGACAATCAAGCGTATTCTGTTTTTCAGGCGGATCAAATTTGCAGGATACCGAGCACTTTCTTAAGCATTCTTTTCGTTGTTTTTTTAACCAGATCAAAAAAATGCAAAAAAACGCAATTTGTATAAAAAATGTGCTTCCCTAATTGGCAAAAAGTGCGTATTATAGCCCCCCTTGTTCGATGATGGTTCTGTTTCGATTCTGTTTATTGTTGCTGTGGTGATTCTATGCGTATTGGAAAATTTCAATTAAAAAATCGCGTATTATTGGCACCAATGGCGGGAATAACCGATCAGCCGTTCAGAAGACTTTGTGCCCGTTATAATGCGGGGATGAGTTATTCTGAAATGATGTCGGCGAATCGTGATGTGTGGCACACGGAGAAATCTCGCTTGCGAGTGGCTCACCATGCGGAAATCGGGATCAATGCGGTGCAGATTGCCGGCAGTGATCCGCAGGAAATGGCACAAGCGGCGGCATTGAATGTAGAATTCGGCGCACAGTTGATAGATATTAACATGGGCTGTCCGGCTAAAAAGGTAAATCGCAAAATGGCGGGCTCGGCATTGTTGCAATATCCTGATTTAGTGGAAAAAATTCTGCAAGCTGTGGTCTCGGCGGTGAATGTGCCGGTGACATTAAAAATTCGGACAGGCTGGGATAAAACCAATAGGAATTGCGTTGAGATCGCTAAAATAGCGGAACAATCCGGTATTTCGGCGTTGACCGTACACGGCAGAACCCGTCATTGTTTATATGAAGGGGAAGCGGAATATGATCATATTCGTGCGGTGAAACGGCAGGTTTCTATTCCGGTGATTGCGAACGGTGACGTGACATCACCGCAAAAAGCGAAATACGTTCTGGATTATACCGGAGCGGATGCCGTGATGATCGGGCGGGGTTCTCTCGGTCAGCCGTGGCTGTTTCGACAGGTTGATGCTTTTTTGCAATCGGGCGAGCTTGTGGCGGAGCCTGATTTGGCGGAAAAGTGTCAGGTGGCATTCGAGCATATTCAAGGCTTGCACGATTTCTACGGCGAGCAGAAAGGCTATCGGGTTGCCCGTAAACACGTAAGTTGGTATTTGGATAACATCAAACCAGATTCTGCTTTTAAATGTGCTTTTAACACGATTACTGATCCTAAACAGCAGTTAGTTGTGTTGAAAGAGTTTCTTGACTCAGTCCGATAGGATTGGGGTGATTTTTTTAGTTAAATGGAACACATAACAATGTTAGAACAACGTAGCAATTCAGATGCATTAACAGTTTCAACTTTAAATGCGCAGTCTCAAATTACCAATAAACCATTAAGAGATTCCGTTAAACAAGCGTTGAAAAATTATTTGGCTCAATTGAACGGGCAAGATGTGAATGATCTTTATGAGTTGGTATTGTCCGAAGTCGAGCATCCGATGCTGGATATGGTGATGCAGTATACTCGCGGTAATCAAACCCGTGCAGCCAATATGCTGGGTATCAATCGTGGAACGCTACGCAAAAAACTGAAAAAATACGGTATGGGCTGATTTTAGATTGATAAGTCAGATAATGAAAAGGCTGTCGAAGCGATTTCGGCAGCCTTTTTATTTATCGATAATTTGTATTTTATTTGCCGTGAGATTATCCGATTCCGGTTTAAGCAGTACGGGTATGGATTTGAATAGCGTGTTAACGGGCTCAAGTGCGGTTTTTATCGGTTTGTTCAATATTTTTGATAACGCGGCAAGGCACTCCGCCCGCCAGAACATTATCCGGAATATCGTTGGTTACTACACTGCCGGCCGCAATAACCACATTGTTGCCGATTGTAACGCCGGGCATCACTTTGACCCCACCGCCAAACCAGACATTATTGCCAACGCAGATCGGGTAGGCATATTCCAGTCCTTGATTACGCCGCTCGGCATCCAGCGGATGCCCGGCGGTATAGAAACCGCAATCGGGGGCGACAAAGACATTGTCGCCAAAAGTGACGTGTGCCCCGTCCAAAATTACCAGATTATGGTTTGCATAAAAGTTTTCGCCGATGCTAATGTTATAGCCGTAATCACACCAAAACGGTGCGGTAATGGTGAATGTTGTACCGGTTTTGCCGAATAAGCTGCGAATGAGGATTTGTTGTTGCTCGGTCGCGGACGGGCGCAGTTGGTTATAGTCGTAACACTGCTCTTTGCAGCGTCGCCGCTCTTCGATCAACGCAATATCATTATTCGCGTCATAAATCAGCCCCGCCGACATTTTCTGTTTTTCTGTCATCATCATCGATTAATCTTGCTTATTGTCCTTCAGATATGGTAACAGAATTTGCAAATAGTGTTGATATCCGGCTATCGTTAGGTGTAGCCCTTCACGGGTATAGTCTAAAATTAATTCGTTTTCCGCATTTAAAAATCGGCTATGCAGATCCAGATACGGCAAATGGTGTTGCTGTGCCACGAGTTGTAAATGATGATTAAGCGCCTTAATCCGTTGATTATCACTCAGGCTCATCATCACCTGATCAATTTTATCCGCTTTTGATTTGTTTACCGGCAATACCGACAGCAGATAAAGCCGGCAAGTCGGCAAATGGTGTTGCAATAAGGAGAGAATCTGGGCGATACGTTCACTGACTTGCTGCGGGCTGTCATTCGGGTATTTTGCCAAATCATTGACGCCGATCAGTAAGAACAATTTTTGAGGTTGTAGCGGATAAATATGTTGCGGCAAACGCCTGATCACATCATAGGTGTCATTGCCGCTGATTCCCCGATTATAGATAGCCATCTCAGGCAACATTTCGTTAATCGGAAACTCTTCGGTAATTGAGTCGCCTAAAAATACGATCTGATTCTGCTTGGTCAGTGAGTTCAATTGATTATAACGCGTTGTCATCATGTCTCTTCGTTCCGCACTGAAATTAACCAGAAAGGCTTCTGCCTCAGTTTTGTGTTCCACAGCAACAAACTGTAAAATTTCTCTTAATGCCATAGGAAGTTATGCCTGAATAGGTGTGTCGACTTGAAAGGAAATACTACTTGAGGTAGGTTGAAAATACAATAGCGCAATACTTAAAGAAGAAATACGGGCGAAAATTTTGGTGGAGATAGACGGGATCGAACCGACGACCTCTTGCATGCCATGCAAGCGCTCTCCCAACTGAGCTATATCCCCATAAGAATGGCTTTTATGATGTTCTGTGTGAGTCATCATGAAAGTGCGGCTATATTAATAACCGCACTTGAATCTGTCAATCTGATTTCCGTGATTCTTGGTTTGAATGGCTAAAATTAAATCAGTTGTATTTGTTTTGAATAAATTCAATCGCATTTTGGATACGATTTAAGCTACGTTCTTTGCCGATACCGAGCAAAGTTGTGTCTAATGCCGGCGATTGCCCACCGCCGGTGACGGCAATGCGCAGCGGCATACCGACTTTACCCATGCCAAGTTCCAGTTCGGCAGCCGTTTGTTCGATGGCTTGGTGAATGTCATGGGCGTTCCAATCGCTAAGTGCGGTCAATTTTTGCAAGACGAGCGTGAGTGGTTGAATCGCCGCCGCTTTAAAGTGTTTTTTTACCGCACTTTCGTCAAATTCACTGAAATCTTCGAAGAAATAACGGCTGGCGGCCGCCATTTCTTTCAAGGTTTTACAACGTTCGGCCAATATTTCAACGATGTAGGTCAAACTCGGGCCGTTTTCGGTATTGATTTGTTGGTTTTGCATGTGCCATGCCAGATGAGCGGCAACTTTTTCGGTCGGCAGCTCGCGTATGTAGTGGTGATTGAGCCACAGTAATTTGTCGTGGTTGAATGCACTGGCGGAGCGGCTGACCGATTTCAGATCAAATAAGGCGATCATTTCGTCACGGCTAAATACTTCCTGATCGCCGTGTCCCCAGCCTAGTCGAACTAAATAATTGTTTAGCGCCTCCGGCAGATAGCCGTTGTCACGATACTCCATCACGCTGACGGCGCCGTGGCGTTTGGACAGTTTTTGTCCGTCATCGCCTAAGATCATCGATACGTGGGCATAAACAGGAACCGGAGCGCCTAAGGCTTTCAGAATGTTGATTTGGCGAGGGGTGTTATTGATATGATCTTCACCGCGCACTACATGTGTAATGCCCATATCCCAATCGTCCACCACAACGCAGAAATTATAGGTCGGGGAGCCGTCGCTGCGGCGGATAATCAGATCGTCCAACTCTTGATTGCTGATTTCAATTTTGCCGCGTACGGCATCATCGAAAATCACAGAGCCTTCCGTCGGGTTTTTAAAGCGCACAACGTGAGGTTCGTTTGCTTGATGAGTGTGATCATGCAGGCAATGGCGATCGTAACGCGGTTTTTCTTTATTTTGTTCTTGCTGTTCACGCAGGGTTTCTAACCGTGCTTTGCTACAGTAGCAGCGGTAAGCCAATCCTTGTTCCAGCATTTGGTCGATTACTTGGTTGTAACGGTCAAAGCGTTTGGTTTGGTAATACGGGCCATGTTCCCAATGTAGATCCAGCCATGACATGGCGTCCAAAATCGCATCGGTTGCCGCTTGGGTAGAACGTTCCAAATCGGTATCTTCGATACGCAGTACAAACTCGCCTTGATGATGACGGGCATAGAGCCAAGAGTAAAGTGCGGTACGGGCACCGCCGACGTGCAGGAAGCCGGTCGGGCTAGGGGCAAAACGGGTTCTGACCTTGGTGTCGGGATTAAAATTGAATAGGGGCTGAATATCCATATATTGACCTTGTAAATTCGCTAAATATAAAAATTCGATGAACGGCGTTTATTGTACTATGACTGAGGGCTATTGATAGCGAAAATTGATCTTATATGTTTATTTTTACAACAATCGACGCCAAAAATGTAAAAAAGCATTGACTGAAATACAGCACCAATTATAATGCTCGCTCACAACAAACGGGCGATTAGCTCAGTTGGGAGAGCACCTCCCTTACAAGGAGGGGGTCACTGGTTCGAGACCGGTATCGCCCACCACTTTTTCTAAAGTATCTGTTTGTTGATAAGTTTGACCGTGCGGGCGATTAGCTCAGTTGGGAGAGCACCTCCCTTACAAGGAGGGGGTCACTGGTTCGAGACCGGTATCGCCTACCAATTCCGCACAAACTTACCCAAGATTTCAAGGTAATCTTAAGTGGGCGATTAGCTCAGTTGGGAGAGCACCTCCCTTACAAGGAGGGGGTCACTGGTTCGAGACCGGTATCGCCCACCACTTAAGCCTGAAATCAAACCGCACTTCACAGTACGGGCGATTAGCTCAGTTGGGAGAGCACCTCCCTTACAAGGAGGGGGTCACTGGTTCGAGACCGGTATCGCCCACCAATTTTTTTCAATTAGCATTTCTACTAAAATATCCATTTAAACAATCACTATTCAAGCCGATTATGCTATATTGCGTGTAAATTCAAATAATCTAAAAATCCGGTGATATAATGGAATATAATAAAATCAATAATAAAACCGCTATTCTGATTGCCAATCGTTGCAGTCGCTTGTTGGGCAATATCTGTAAAACACTCTGCTATCCGTTTCATGCCGCTTTCCCTAAAAAACGCTTTAAAATCCCGTCGTTCAGCCCGGCGAAGTTTAAATCGGATAAACCCACTAAAATCAATAAAACAATTTGGCAGACCAATTATACCAATGAAGTCAGTTTGCCGGTTTATCTGAACTATTTGTTTAACCGTTTAATGTCGCTAAGTTTTGACTATCGTTATGTCAGTACCGAAGAGCGAGAAACCTTTATCCGTGAACAGGCGGACGAGCGAATGTTTGCCGCTTACAGTAAATTGACGGACGGCGCGGCGCAAGCCGATTTTTGGCGTTTACTGGTCTTGTACAAAATTGGCGGCATTTATATGGATATTGACGGGCAACTGGTATGGCCGTTGTCGAAAATGATTGCGGAAAATGATGATGAAGTATTGATTTATCGCAAAGGCAGATATAACAATTTTTTTATTGCTTGCGCAAAAGGGAACCTGATTTTAAAGGATACGCTGGATATCGTGATTGACAATATCGAGCAGCGCCGAATTGAACACGGCGTTTATAATCTGACCGGTCCCGTTCCGTTTAATACCGCAATCGGCGATAAAAAAATGAGTGTCCGGCCGGAAAAGTTCACCGCCATTCAAGGCAGTTTTACCAATGAATATTTTCAATATATCGATAAGAAAAAAGGTAAGTGGACACATGCCAAAAAAGAGGATTTACTGAAATAATATGAAGGACAAGCCTGATAATGTGCTGTCAGGCTTGTTTGTTTTTATTTGGCGTGCCGCTCTTTCAATTTCCCAATCACATCAGCCCAAGACAGATCCGCATCTTGCAATAACACCGTCAAGTGATATGCCAAATCGGCGGCTTCGCAAATGGTTTCTTCCCGATCTTTCACGGTGGCCGCAAGTGCGGTTTCCACACCTTCTTCCCCCACTTTTTGCGCAATGCGTTTGGTGCCGCGCGAATATAAATGGGCGGTATAGGAGCTTGCCGGATCCGCCCCTTTGCGTTCGGCAATCAGGCGCTCCAATTTGCTGAAAAAGATCCAGTCGGGTTGGCAAGCGTTTTCAAACTGATGGAAACAGCTTTCTGCGCCGGTGTGACAGGTTTCGCCAATCGGATCGGCGAGGATCAATAACGTATCATCGTCACAATCTAAACTGACATCAACCACATTTAGAAAATGGCCGGACGTTTCCCCTTTGGTCCATAAGCGTTGTTTGGTGCGGGAAAAAAAAGTCACTTTTTTCTCGTCAAGAGTTTTTTGCAAAGCGGGTTGATTCATATACCCCAGCATCAATACTTCGCAAGTGGTGGCATTTTGTACGATTACCGGCAGTAAATTATCGACTTTTTGCCAATTGATTTTTTGTATATCCAACATGTTTATTTTCCTATTTGGCTTGTGTTATCGACGCACTTCCACACCTTCTGTCGCCAGATAGGTTTTGAGTTCGCCGATGTTAATAATCTGTTTGTGAAACACACTGGCAGCCAGTGCGCCGTCAACGTCGGCATCAAGAAACGCATCACGGAAGTGCGCCATTTCACCGGCACCGCCGGAGGCAATCAACGGCACGCGGCATACCGCTCGAACCGCACTTAGCTGTTTTAAATCATAGCCGTTGCGCACGCCGTCCTGATTCATCATATTCAATACGATTTCACCGGCACCACGTTGCTGGACTTCTTTTACCCAATCCAACAACTGCCAGTTGGTCTGGCGGGTGCGGCTTTCGTCACCGGTGTATTGGTTGACCCAATATTTTCCGCTTTCTTGCTCGAACCAACTGTCAATCCCGACGACAATCGCTTGTACTCCAAAGCGATCTGCTAAACGGGAAATGAGATCGGGATCGGCAAGTGCGGGGGAGTTGACCGAAATTTTATCCGCACCGAAGGCAAAAATCTGCTCCGCATCCTCAATAGTTTTTATCCCGCCGGCTACACAGAATGGAATATCAATCACTTCTGCTACCCGTTCAACCCAGCTTTTATCCACCGTGCGACCGTCTGACGAAGCGGTAATATCATAAAAAACCAGTTCATCGGCGCCTTCTTCCGCATAGCGTTTGGCAAGGGGAACAATATCGCCGATAATTTCATGATTACGAAATTGTACGCCTTTCACCACTTGCCCGTTACGCACGTCTAAACACGGGATTATCCGTTTTGCCAACATTCGATTGCCTCCGTGACAGTAAATTTTCCTTCCAGTAGCGCACGTCCGACAATAACGCCTTTTACACCGCTGCCTTTGAGTGCTTCGATATCGGCAAGCGAGCCGATACCGCCGGATGACTGGAAGTCGATCTGAGGGAATTCGGCACAGATTTCACGATATAAATTCACGTTTGAGCCTTGCAATGTGCCGTCACGGGAAATATCGGTACATAAAACGTGCCGTAAGCCGACAGCGCGGAAATCCTGCACCAGTTCTTCTAGGGTTACACCGCTGTTTTCCTGCCAACCGTGAATCGCTATCTGTTTTTGTCCGTCCGTATTGATATTGACGTCTAATGCCAGCACAAATTTTTCTGCGCCGAACTTGTCAAACCAACCTTTTACCATGGCAGGCTGTTTGACCGCCGTTGAACCGATTACGACACGGTTCGCCCCAACAGCCAACAAATCCGCCACATCTTGTTCGCTGCGAATGCCGCCGCCGACTTGAATCCGGCTTTGGGTTGCTTCAATGATATTGCCGATAAGTGCGTTTTGCCGTTTGAGCGGATCTTTCGCCCCGGTCAGATCCACTAAGTGCAATTGTTCGGCTTCTTGACGAATGTAATCGGCAAACTGGGTAATCGGGTCATCGCTGTAAGTGGTTTGTTTGGCATAATCCCCTTGATGCAAGCGAACTACATGCCCGTCGATCAGATCTAACGCGGGAATAATTATGGATTTTTTCATCTGCTTTCCTTATCTGGCTAGGGTAGTCAATTGCGCTAGGGTAGTTAAATGTTCTGTACAAAATTCTTCAACAGCTGCGCACCGGCTTTGCCGGAACGTTCAGGGTGAAACTGGACGCCATAGACGTTTTTAAAGCCTAACGCCGCAGAAAACGGGACGCCGTAATCGCAAGTGGCGATAGTATTGTCGTTCGGCAACACGGCATAGCTGTGTACAAAATAAAAATGGCTGTTTTGTTCGATGTCGGCAAATAGCGGATGATCCGCCTCATACCGCACTTGGTTCCAACCCATATGTGGCAGTGGCAAGTCACAGTCAGGCAATAATTCAGTTTTCCCATCCATTAACGCAAGGGTTGGTAGATTGCCTTCAGCTGAATATTCGGTCATTAATTGCATTCCCAAACAAATCCCCAGCATTGGCTGTGTCGCATTTCGGATTACGTCAATCAAATTACGTTCTTGCAGATTGCGCATTGCCGCTTGTGCAGTACCTACGCCGGGCAACAACAGTTTATCGGCAGCTTGAATTTTATTCAGATCACGGCTAATTTCTGCGGCAATACCTAAGCGGTCAAGGGCAAATTTAACCGATGAAAGATTGGCACAGCCGGTGTCGATAATGGTGATGTTGCTCATAAAACACCCTTTGAACTCGGCAATTCATTGCTTTCAATCCGAATCGCTTGACGCAAGGTGCGCCCGAAGGCTTTGAAAATCGCTTCTACTTGGTGATGGGCATTTTTGCCTTTTACACTCAAGTGTAGCGTACATGCCAAGGCATAAGAGAGTGACATAAAGAAGTGTTCCGCCATTTCGGTGCTGAAATCGCCCACTTTGTCACGAGTGAATTTCGCTTTGAATTTCAAATAAGGGCGACCGGACAGATCCATCGCACACTCCGCTTTGCATTCGTCCATCGGCAGCACGAAGCCGAAGCGAGCGATTCCCCTTTTGTTGCCCAATGCTTGTTTTAGCGCTTCTCCAAGAGCAAGTGCGGTATCTTCAATGGTATGATGATCATCGATATGCAGATCGCCGTCTACCGTAACTTTCATTTTGAAACCGCCGTGAGTAGCGATTTGATCCAACATATGATCAAAGAACCCCAAACCGGTTTTAATTTCGTTCATGCCTTGTTCGTCCAGCCAGACTTCCACCCGAATATCGGTTTCTTTAGTGGTGCGGGTTACGGCGGCATGGCGCGGCTTAAATCCCGGTTTGCGAATGCGTTTTGCCAAGATTTTTTCAACGATTAAATCCCAATTCAGATTTTCGGGGTGATATTGAAGCCCTGTAATACCTAAATTATCCGCTAATTGCATATCGGTAGAGCGATCACCGATCACATAGCTGTGTTTCGGATCAAAGAGTCCTTTATTGATATATTTTTTTAGCAAGCCTAGTTTCGGTTTACGACAACTACAATTATCTTCCGGACGGTGCGGACAAATTAAAACATCATCAAATTCAATCCCTTGTGAGCAGAACAGATCCATCATCGAATTATGCGGCAGATCAAAATCAGATTGCGGCAGGGAATCCGTACCCAAACCGTCTTGATTACTGACCATCACAAAACGAAAGCCTTTATCGCGTAATTTCAGCAGAGCGGGAATGACATTCGGCTCAAACTTCAGCTTTTCCAGCGTATCAATTTGAAAATCGGTTTTCGGCTCATCAATTAACGTGCCGTCACGGTCGATAAACAGAATTTTTTGCGGGGTCATCATCTATTCTCCATTTTTTTAATTGCGTCAATGACTTGACGGTTTTCATCGGCTGTGCCGATTGTAATCCGCACACAATTCGCCAAGCCCAAGGCCTTATTTTGATCTCTCAAGATAATACCCTGATCCCAGAGGGTTTTAAATACTTTTGCGCTGTTTGGGAATTTGACCAACAGATAGTTGGCTTCGCTATTGAAAATATGCTCCACTTGCGGGAGGGATTGCAATTGTTCGAGTAGCCAAGTGCGGTTTGTCAGTACATCGTCAACCCGCTGTTGCATTTGTCGTAGACCGGTCGGCGCAAGCGCTTGCGCCGCCAAATCGGAAACCGGTACGGGAATCGGATAAGGGGCGATAACTTTTTGCAAGACGCCGATCAGTTCAGGGTTGGCTAAGGTGAAGCCGCAACGCAATCCGGCTAAGGCAAAGGCTTTCGATAGAGTGCGGATAATCGCTAAGTGCGGGTAGTTAACCAGTTCGTTAACCATTGTGGCTTGCGGGCAAAATTCGATATAGGCTTCGTCGACCACCACAATCGCACGATTTTTTGTCATTTCCAATAATTGCATCAGATCCGCACGATTAAGCAGCGTGCCGGTCGGGTTGTTCGGGCTACAGACAAAAATGACTTTAACGTTTGCCAGATTCGCTTCAATTTCAGTCAGATTAAGTTGAAAATCCGTGGTTAACGGCACGGTTTTAATCGCAATATCGCACGTTTCGGCACTGACGGCATACATGCCGTAGGTCGGCGGGCAGTATAAAATCGCATCGTCGATTTCGCAAAAGGCACGGATTAACAACTCGATCCCTTCATCGCCGCCGCGAGTAACCAGCACATTATCGGCGTTGACACCGGCATATTTGGCATAGGCGTTAATTACATTTTCCGGTTGTGCTTCAGGATAACGGTTAAAAGTGCGGTTGATTAAATTCAAATCGGGCGAGGTTGCATATTCGTTGGCATTTAACCAAACATCGCCTTTGCCGCCCAAACGACGAGCCGATTGATAGGGCGTCAGCGCTTGAATATTTTTGCGTGAGAGTTGTGAAATGCTCATTTTATGTCCTTTAATATATTTTCCGGTGTTGTTTTAAACACGGCTGACATTTGAAGTTGTGTTAACCAAACGGTTTCCTGTTCAAACGAAACTTGTAAGGCAATATTGCCATCTTCACGGGTATAAATTTCAATTTGATTTTCCAGTCTCATCTTCTAAAAGCACAGCCGCACTTTCAGCATGATCCTAATTTCGCCAAGCGAATACTGACCGCTTGTTTATGGGCGTCCAGCTGTTCCGCACTTGCCATTAATTCCACGGTTTTTGCCAGATCTTTAAAGCCTTGCGGTGTCAGCTCCTGCACCGTCATTCGCTTACTGAAATCGGCTAAGCCTAAACTGGAATAAGTGCGGGTGTAGCCGTAAGTCGGCAGCACGTGGTTGGTGCCGCTGGCGTAATCGCCCATACTTTCAGGGGAATAAGCGCCCAAGAAAATTGAGCCGGCGTTATCCAAGTGCGGTAATAATTCACGGGCGTTTTCCACTTGCACCACCAAATGCTCAGGGGCATATTCATTGCTGATTGCTATACATTGCTGCAAATCTTGAGCAATAAAGGTGCGGCTGTGGGCAAGGGCTTTGCGTGCGGTTTCGGCGCGAGGTAAGGCGGTTAATTGACGCTCAATCGCAAGTGCGGTTTCCGCCGCCAGCTTTTCACTCGGCGTAACCAAAATCACTTGACTGTCGGCACCATGTTCCGCCTGTGAAAGTAAATCACTGGCGACAAAATCGGGATCGGCAAATTCATCTGCCAGCACCAGTACTTCGGAAGGTCCGGCGGGCATATCAATCGCCGCACCGTGAGTCAGTTGGCTGACTTGACGCTTGGCTTCGGTCACAAACGCATTGCCCGGCCCGAAAATTTTATCGACTTTGGTCACACTTTCTGTGCCGATCGCCATTGCCGCCACCGCTTGCGCACCGCCGACGGCATAGATGGTTTCTATCCCGCAGAGATTGGCGGTATAAAGGATTTCATCGGCAATCGGCGGCGGCGAACACAGTATCACTTTTTTACAACCGGCGATTTTCGCCGGAATTGCCAACATTAATACGGTTGAAAAGAGCGGGGCGCTGCCGCCCGGAATATATAAACCGACACGGTTAATCGGACGGGTCACAACCTGACAACGCACGCCGGTTTGCGTTTCTAAATCTACTGCTTGCGGTTTTTGTGCTTGGTGGAAAGCGGCGATGTTGCGTTTGGCGTTTTGGATTGCTTGTTTCAATTCTGCGGGAATGCGTGTTGTTGCTTGTTCGATTTGCTGTTTTGATACAGTCAGACTGTCGAGTTTGACGCGATCAAATTTTTCACTTAAGGCAAACAGTGCAGTATCGCCGTCGGTTGTAACCGAGTCTAAAATGGCTTCGACCGCACGTTTAATATCGCCGGAGGCAGAAACGGCAGGACGGGTCAGCGCTTGCTGTTTTTGTTCATCGCTCAAATTGTTCCAAATTAAGGTCTTCATTGTTATCCCTTTTGCTTGTCTGTCATTCACTATCAAGTGCGGTTTTAGCCCATCATTTTCTCAATCGGCAATACCAGAATCGAGCTGGCGCCGACTTCTTTCAGTTGTTCCATGGTTTCCCAGAACAAATTTTCCTGACTGACCACGTGCATGGCAACTTTGCTGTCATCATGCGCCAACGGCAGGATCGTCGGGTGCTCTACGCCGGGTAAAAGTGCGGTCACCTCTTCCAATTTATCTTTCGGGGCGTGCAGCATGATATATTTGCTTTCACTGGCTTGTTGAACGCCTTGGATACGCGTGAGAAGTTTATCCACTAACGCTTGTTTTTCCGAATCGAGTTCGGCGGCACGTTGAATCAGGCAAGCTTTGGATTGATAGATGATTTCGACTTCCCGCAAACCGTTGGCTTCCAGCGTGGCGCCGGAGGAAACCAAATCACAAATCGCACTTGCCAGTCCGGCGGTGGGGGCGACTTCAACCGAACCGGTCAGCAGACAGTTTTTGAACGGCACGCCCTCTTCCTGCATATAACGTTTTAACAGATTCGGGTAAGAGGTGGCGATGCGTGCGTCTTGCAGATCCTGCACGCTGCTGTAAGGCATATCGCGCGGCACGGCAAGGGAAAGACGGCAACCGCCGAATTCAAGGCGTTTCAGCATTTTGTACTGCACATCTTCGCCGGCAGACAAACGCCCTAATTCCTCTTCTTCCAACACGTTTTCGCCGATAATCCCCAAATCGACCACCCCGTCAAATACCAGTCCGGGAATATCGTCGTCACGCACCCGCAAAATGTCAATCGGCATATTTTCGGAATAGGCAATCAGGCGCTGTTCGTTCCAATTGATTTTCACTCCGCATTGTTTCAGCAATTGTTGTGATTCTTTGCTTAAACGACCTGATTTTTGCATGGCGATGCGTAAACGTTTTTTATTCAACATAGAAACACCTCATTATTTCAAATTTAAAACCGTATATAAAAATAAACCCCTCGAAAGTATCCTTCCGAGGGGTCGTCATTGTTTTACCGTACTTGACTCGGAAGAGGCCTATCTTCCAAGCAACACCAAACGCCTGAAAGAAGAATCAGGGATGATGGTGATGAGCGGTACGGATTATTTTCATTTTTTGTCAATTCCTATCAAGCAGATGTGGTTAACATACTGAATCTGTTTTTATTATGCAAGTATTATTTGCAAAAATTATCGTTTGTTTGCAGCGGTGTTGAAAAAGTGTAGGGTGAGTTGAATCACCCAGCCGATAGAAAATGCAAACAGTAACGTGGCGAGGCCGAGCGTGCCGCCGAGCAGAAAGCCGATAATCGCAACCGCACTTTCCATTGCCGTGCGCACCACGCCGACCTTTAATTTAAAACGTTGGCACAAGCCGACCATCAGTCCGTCGCGCGGGCCGGATCCCATATGACAGGTCAAATAAAAAGCGGATCCGACGCCCATCAGCAAAATTCCGATCAGTGCGTAAACAAAACGACCAAGTGCGGTTTCAGGCGTCTGCATGACGGCGGCACAAAGCCCGAGGGCGATGGCAATCAAAATAATATTTAACAGCGTACCCAAGCCGATTTTCAGCCGTAACGGCAGCCACGCCAACATCACTGCACAACTGACGATAAACGAGGCGACGCCCACGCTGACGCCGGTTTGGAGTGCGATGCCTTGCGATAAAATGGTCCAAGGCGCCGACCCAAGATTGGAAACCAGCAAAAATCCTTCCCCAAGTCCGACCAACAGTAATGACAGACACAACGGCACGAAGCTGTGGAATTTGACTTCCCACAGCCGACTGGCGCTCCATTCGGTTTTCGGCAAAACCGCATATTGTTTTTGCATGGTTTTTGTGGTTCTCGCTAATGCTGTCGTGTTGGCAAAATTGTATAGCAATATGAGGAAATCCGGAAAATAACTTTTTTGTCTTAATTATGCTTATTGTGTCGAAACGGAGACGGAAGGACGAAAAAAGTATTTTAGCGGGCTGTGTTGTCGTTTTCCGCTTCGTTATCTGCCTATCTAAAATACAAGGATAATTTCAAAAATAAAGGAGACGGCGTTATGTATAAAGTGCGGTTTATATTTTGATATAAACCGCATTTTGTGTATCGGATCACATCTTTTTATTTTTTCCACTCTGAATTTGTTATATCGCTCACAGAATGAATAACGGCTTATTTATTTTATGAAATTAAATTTGATAATCAAACAAAAGTTGGAAAATAAACAGGTGTTGGTTATGAGCCGAGAGCAACAAATTTTAGAATTGTTACGCAAAGATCCTTTAATTCCCCAACAACAGATTGCCGATATTTTAGGATTAAGCCGCTCCAGTGTGGCCGGTTATATTATGAATTTAATGCGGAAAGGGCAGATTCGAGGCAAAGGCTATATTTTATCTCCTCAACAACGTGTTGTGACGATCGGCGGAACTAATATGGATATTGCCGGTTATTCTTTGAATAATATCGTATTTTCCGATTCGAACTTGGGTAAAATAAAATGTACCCCCGGTGGGGTAGGGCGGAATATTGCGCAAAATATTGCGATGTTAGGCAAAGAATCGCATTTGATTTCCGTGGTAGGCGACGATCTTTATGGTGAAACCGTCTTGGAGCGAACCAAATTGGCCGGCACTTATGTTGATCGTTGTTATAAATTACATCATGAAGCAACATCGACTTACCTTTCATTACTGGATAATCATGGTGAAATGGTTGTTGCTATTAATGATATGGCGATTTTAAATCATCTAACACCGGCTTTGTTATCTTCACGCCTCGATTTTATTCAGCATTCGAATGTGATTGTATTGGATTGTAATTTAAGCGAGAAAACGTTGGCATGGATCTTGAGTAATAACAATGGTATTCCGATATTTGTTGATCCGGTATCGACCTTTAAGGCGATGAAAATTAAGCACTGGCTTTCACATATTCACACGCTAAAACCTAATCGTTTGGAAGCCGAAGCGCTGAGTGGGCTGGAAATTAAGACCGATGACGATGTGTTGAAGGCGGCGTCTTGGTTTCATGCACAGGGGCTCACCCGTTTAGTACTGAGCATGGGCGTGAAAGGCGTGTATTTTAGCGAGAAAAACGGGGTTTCAGGTTGGGCGGAACCCTTAAAAGTGAACATTATTAATGTCACCGGTGCCGGCGATGCGATGATGGCCGGTTTAGCGTGTTGTTGGCTGGAAAATATGACATTTGCCGACAGTATCCGTTACGCACAAGGCTGTTCCGCCATGGCGTTATCTTCTGAATTGACTAACAATCCCAACCTGTCTGACGATAGTGTTAAAAAACTTTTAGAGGTTCAATTATGAATAAATATCTTGATGTTTCGCCGGAAGTCGCACAAGCGTTAGCGAATAATATCCCTGTCGTGGCACTGGAATCGACCATTATTTCGCACGGTATGCCCTATCCGCAGAATGTTGAAACCGCATTGGAAGTTGAAAAAGTGATTCGTGACAATGGTTCGGTTCCGGCAACGATTGCCATTATACGGGGGAAATTAAAAGCGGGGCTGTCGCGAGAGGAAATTGAATTGCTTGGAAAAGAGGGGCATTCCGTGCAAAAAGTCAGCCGCAGAGATTTGCCGTTTGTCATTGCCGGCAAAAAAAATGGGGCGACAACGGTCGCGGCAACCATGATCATCGCGGCTATGGCAGGGATTAGGGTATTTGCAACGGGCGGTATCGGCGGCGTTCACCGAGGCGCGGAACATACCTTTGATATTTCGGCGGATTTACAAGAATTGGCGCATACGGACGTTGCGGTTGTTTGCGCCGGGGCAAAATCCATTTTGGATTTGGGGCTTACCACGGAATATTTAGAAACTTTTGGGATACCGTTAATCGGTTATCAAACCGATAGATTGCCGGCTTTTTATACGCAAAGCAGTGCTTTTGATGTCGGTATTCGGTTGGATTCGGCAGAATCTATTGCCGAAGCCATGACGGCAAAATGGGCGGTAGGCTTAAAGGGCGGTTTGGTGATTGCCAATCCTATTCCGGTGCAATTTGCCATGGCGGAAGAGAAAATTAATGCGGCGATTGAACAAGCCGTTGAGGAATCGGTGCGGCAAGGTATTGTTGGCAAAGAGAGTACGCCGTTTTTGTTGGCGCGTGTCGCAGAATTGACGGGAGGAGAAAGTCTCAATTCCAATATTAATCTGGTGTTTAATAATGCGAAATTAGCCGCAAAAATTGCCGTATATTACCATCAAATTTGTTGATGAGTCGGGAAGGTGTGAGGTAATGGCTTGAGCTGTCGTCAATAGCGTGTTCATCTGTTCAGTGAGGTTTCTATGAGTTCTTTTCTCAGTATTGTCGGTATTGTTGTTTTATTGTTGATTGCGTTTTTATTATCGAGTAACCGCCGTGCCATTCGTTACCGCACAGTCTTGGGCGCTTTGAGTATGCAAATCGGAATCGGTGCATTAATTCTTTATGTACCGGCAGGCAGAGACGCTTTATTGGCAATGTCGAACGGCGTGCAGCAGGTTATTGATTATGGAAATAATGGGATAGCATTTCTATTCGGCGGTTTGGTCAGTGATAAAATGTTCGAGGTTTTTGATGGCGGCGGTTTTATTTTTGTCTTGAGAGTATTGCCGGTCATTGTCTTTTTTGCCTCGCTTATCTCGGTGCTTTATTATATCGGTATCATGCAGTGGATCATTAAAATTATCGGCGGATTCTTACAGATTGCGTTAAAAACCTCCAAAACGGAATCGATGTCGGCGGCGGCCAATATTTTCGTCGGTCAAACGGAAGCCCCTTTGGTGGTTAAGCCCTATATTGCCAAGATGATACAGTCTGAATTATTTGCGATTATGTGCGGCGGTTTGGCTTCGATAGCCGGTTCTGCTTTAGCCGGCTATGCGGCAATGGGAGTGCCGGTTCCGTATTTGATTGCCGCCTCATTTATGGCTGCCCCCGGCGGGCTGTTATTTGCCAAAATGTTAGTGCCTCAGACTGAAAAGCCGAATGATGATATTGATCACAATACTGCCGAAGACAAACCGGTGAATATATTGGATGCCGCTGCGGCAGGGGCTTCATCCGGTATGCAGTTGGCAATGAATGTCGGGGCTATGTTGTTGGCTTTTGTTGCGCTGATTGCATTATTGAACGGATTAATCGGCGGAATTGGCGTTTGGTTCGGTCAACCGGAATTGAGTTTACAAATGATCTTAGGACGGGTGTTCCAGCCGTTGGCTTATCTGCTTGGCATTCCTTGGAGTGAGGCGCAAGTTGCCGGCGCCATGATTGGGCAGAAGTTAGTGATTAATGAGCAAGTTGCCGGCGCCATGATTGGGCAGAAGTTAGTGATTAATGAGTTTGTTGCCTATTTGGATTTCAGCCGTTATTTAGGTGAAAATCCACCGATGATATTGAGCGATAAGACCAAGGCGATCATTACTTTTGCACTGTGCGGTTTTGCCAATTTAGGTTCGATTGCGATCCTGATCGGCGGTATCGGCACGTTGGCGCCAAACCGTAGGGCGGATATCGCCCGCATGGGCATTAAGGCGGTAATTGCAGGATCACTCTCCAATTTAATGAGTGCGACCATCGCCGGTTTGTTTATCGGCTTGACGGGTGTCGCATTAGTCGGCTAGTTATAGTATTTTAGAACAGAATTTTTATGGATTGAACCAAGGAGCATGCATGTTGGCAACATTACAGGATATTTTGGATACGGTGAAAGCGGAAAATTTAACCTATCAACAAAAATTGATGACGTTGGGGAATATTGCCGAACGCTTGATTGATCCCAGAGAGCTGCTCGGCTACAGCGAAGAAGAGTGGGCTTATCTTGAGAATCAAATGATTTGCGATTTGAATGAAGGATATGCAATCTATCGGCCGCGTTATATTTTGCCGGACTATTCGGTATATCTCGCCAACGGATGTCGGTTTCTGGATTTGCCTGTGCCGACAACACTGGATGAGGTGTTGGACGGGCTGTTGATTATTTATTCCCATGTTCCTTCGATCACCACATTCCCGGTCTATATCGGGCGGTTGGACAGTCTGCTGGAACCGTTTATGACCAACGAGGCGGAGGATTACGTCAAAATCAAACGCTTCTTAAATCATATTGATAAAACCGTACCAGATTCATTTTGCCATGCCAATGTCGGCCCTTATGAAACCACCGCCGGCAAACTGATTTTACAGGCGGTGATTGAATTGGAAAACACCACGCCGAACATGACGATTCGCTATGACAAACAGAAAACATCACGCCGATTTGCCGAATTGGCGGCAAAAGCCTGTTTGCTGGTGTCGAAGCCGTCTTTTGCCAATGATGCTTATTATACCGCCGACTTAGGTGAAGAATACGGCATTGCAAGTTGCTACAATGCACTGCCGGAGTGCGGCGGCGCTTATACCTTGACCCGTTTACGGCTGGGGACGATTGCCAGAGCGTGTACGTCGGTGGACGAAATGGTTGAACATTTATTACCGAAAGTCGCCAAACTGGCGCTGTCGACCATGGATAAAAGGCATAAATTCATCGTAGAACAGAGCCACTTTTTCAAGTCCAGTTTTCTGGCACAGGAAGGCTTTATCAAACAAACCAATTTCAGCGGTATGTTTGCGATAGTCGGGTTGGCTGATGCAACTAATCACCTGTTGCAACAAGAGGGATTGACGGAAACCTTTGGGCAGAGTGCGCGCGGCGAAGAGATAGCTACGGCGATTATGGAAAAACTGCAAGCGATTAACAATGAACATCACGGCATATATGCACAGAGAACGAGCGGGCGTTATTTATTGCACGCTCAAGTCGGTGCGAGTAATCACGAGGAAGATAAGGGCAATACGCCGGCGCACCGTATCAAAGTCGGTCAGGAACCGACTTTGTTGGCACACTTAAAACAGTCGGCGCCGTATCACCAATATTTCCCGTCCGGAACCGGCGATTTGTTTGCATTTGATCAAACGTATACCGATCACTTGGATGCCGTTGTCGATATTATCGACGGTGCTTTTGCTTTGGGTTACCGCTATATCACGACTTATCTGAAAAATACCGATTTGATTCGGGTGACAGGCTATCTGGTCAAGAAAAGCGAGGTAGAGCGTTTTCGCAAAGGTGAAGCCGTACTGCGTGATACAACCTGGTTCGGCTCGGGAACAGACGAGTGCGCACAAGTGTTCGATCGCCAATTGCGCGATACGGACGATGTTAATGCCGCATAAGCATCTGTACAAAAATGAAAAGTGCGGTATTCAAACCGCACTTTGCAATCTGTTTGTGCCGTTGCACCGAATTATTCCGTTTTCCAATGTGGAAGGTGCGGGGAATCGCATCAGTCTCTTTTTGCAGGGCTGCAAGCTGAATTGCTTGTATTGCCATAATCCGGAAACCATTCCCCGTTATACCGCCGAAAGCAAAGCGGTCAGTTTGCAATATCTGTACGAACAGATACAGGCGTCAATGCCGTTTATTCGCGGGATTACCGTGTCGGGCGGGGAACCGACAATTCATCACCGTAAATTAGTACCGTTATTTCACGCCGTGCATGATTTAGGCTTGAGCTGTTATTTGGATTCGAGCGGTTTTTTTGAATTCGACGCCATGCGGAGTCTGATTGGCGTGACCGACAAATTTTTATTTGATCTGAAAGGCAGCGGATTGGGCTTACAGAGCTTGTGTTTTGATCGAAAAAACCAACAGGGTATCGTGCCGGATAACCTGCTCGGCGAACAGCGAATCAAGCCCGCCAACTTAGCGCGTAATATGGAGAATTTACGTCGTTTACTGCCGCTGGGTAAAATTGAAGAAGTCCGTCTGGTTGTGGTGAACGGATTTTTTGATGCTTATGAATTGGTGGAAAACGTAGCGGTATTGCTGAAGCCTTATCCGGACGTGGTGTTAAAGCTGATTCGGGTTCACAGCAAAGGCTGCCGTGATCCGCAAGGTATTGCAAGATTGACCCCGAAGGTCGAAGCGATGGCACATTTGGCAGAGCATGCGGCAAAGTGCGGTATAGAAAGGGTGGTTACGGTTTATTGAGCTTCAAACGAATATTTTTTGTTCATTCGAGCCGACGCATTTTCTAAAAAGTTGATTTTGATCGCATTATGAATAATCTTTTCAGCTTTTTTTGAAAAAAGAGGTATAGTGAGCAAAATCAAAAAACTATCAACATAAACATACGTTTTTATCGATAGTGAGTTTGATGTTTTGGTAGCAAAAATTTTAAAAATTATTTTATGTTTTCGAGGTTAATATGGACTCATTAATGAGTGTTTTGGGAATCATTGCGCTGTTGGCAATTGCATTTCTGTTATCGAATAATCGCAAAGCGATTAATTTGCGTACCGTATTGGGTGCGTTGGCCCTTCAGATTGGTATCGGCGCCCTGATTCTTTATGTCGAAGCCGGTCAAAAAGTCCTGTTGTCGGCTGCGGAAGGCGTGCAGCGGGTTATTGATTACGGCAAGGAAGGCACGGCTTTCCTGTTCGGCGGCTTGGTCAGCGATAAAATGTTCGAAGTCTTTGGCGGCGGCGGTTTTGTTTTTGCCTTGCACGTATTGCCGGCGATTGTTTTCTTTGCCTCTTTGATTTCGGTTCTGTATTACATCGGCGTGATGCAGTGGGTGATTAAAATTATCGGCGGCTTTTTGCAATTGGTATTGAAAACCTCGAAAACCGAATCGATGTCGGCGGCGGCCAATATTTTTGTCGGTCAAACCGAAGCGCCGTTGATTGTTAAGCCTTATATCGCCCGTATGACCGAGTCGGAGCTGTTTGCGATTATGTGCGGCGGCTTGGCGTCGGTTGCCGGTTCGGTTATGATTGGTTATGCGCAAATGGGCGTGCCGTTGCCGTATCTGATAGCCGCTTCTTTCATGGCTGCACCGGGCGGTTTATTGTTTGCTAAGATTTTGATTCCGCAAACCGAAAATCCGCATGACGATATCGACCGTGACGGTTTGGACGAAAAACCGGCCAATGTGTTGGATGCCGCAGCGGCAGGCGCCTCTTCCGGTTTGCAATTGGCGCTGAATGTCGGGGCGATGTTATTGGCATTCGTGGCATTGATTGCCTTACTGAACGGGATTATCGGCGGTATCGGCGGCTGGTTCGGCAATCCGGATCTGACGCTGCAAATGTTGCTCGGCTATGTATTCCAACCGTTGGCTTTCATTATCGGTGTACCGTGGAGTGAAGCGAATATTGCCGGTTCGATGATCGGGCAAAAACTGGTGATTAACGAATTTGTGGCCTATTTGGATTTCGTACAATATCTCGGGGCGGATTCACCGGTGGCATTAAGTGAAAAAACCAAAGCGATCATCACCTTTGCGCTGTGCGGCTTTGCCAATTTCAGTTCGATTGCCATCTTAATCGGCGGCTTGGGCACGATGGCGCCAAATCGCCGTTCCGACGTGTCTCGTTTGGGAATTAAAGCGGTTATTGCCGGTTCCTTGTCCAATTTGATGAGTGCTTGTATCGCAGGCTTGTTTATCGGCTTGACCGGGATCGCATTGGTCGGCTAATCATCAATAATAACATAACGCTAAACACCACGCTTGACGTGGTGTTTGTCATTATCGAATAGCATAAAAAACGGAGTAAATATGACAACATTCGATGACTTGAACAAGACTGCCGAACTGGCGCTTGGTTTAATGGATTTAACCAGTTTGAATGAAAATGATACCGATGAGGTGATTACCGCACTTTGCCGACAGGCGAAAACCGATTTTGGGGCGCCTGCGGCGGTTTGTGTGTATCCGCGCTTTATCCCGATTGCACGCAAGACCCTGAAAGCGTTAGGTTTGGAGCAAGTGAAAATTGCCACGGTCACCAATTTTCCGCACGGCAATGATGATATTGAGATTGCCGTTGCTGAAACCAGGGCGGCGATCGCTTACGGTGCCGATGAAGTGGATGTGGTGTTTCCGTACCGCACTTTGCTGAAAGGGAATGAAAAGTGCGGTTTCGATCTGGTCGGCGCCTGTAAAAAAGTCTGTGCGGAAAACGGCGTCTTACTGAAAGTGATTATTGAAAGCGGCGAGCTGCAAACGGCGGAGCTGATTCGCAAAGCTTCTGAAATTGCCATCAATGCCGGCGCAGATTTTATCAAAACGTCAACCGGCAAAGTCAGCGTTAATGCCACGCCGCAAGCGGCAAAAATCATGTTGCAGACCATTGCCGATCTGAATGTGCGGCAGCATGTCGGCTTTAAAGCGGCGGGCGGTGTGCGCACGGCGGCGGACGCACGCGATTATTTGCAGTTGGCGGCGGATATTTTAGGCGAACAGTGGATTAACCCGACACATTTCCGTTTCGGCGCTTCGGGATTATTAACCGATTTATTGGGAACTTTGGGGGCTGAAACCCAGTCTAATTCAGCAACTGTATATTAATAATAAGGACAAAAAACCATGAAACGTGCATTTATTTTAATGATGGATTCCTTTGGCATCGGCGCAGCGGCAGATGCCGATAAATTCGGTGATGTCGGATCCGATACTTTAGGGCATATTGCCGAACAGTGTGCGGCGGGCAAAGCGGACAATGAACACCGCAGCGGGGCGCTAAAACTGCCTAACCTGACCAAACTGGGGTTGGCAATGGCGGCGAAAGAATCGACGGGGCGTGTGCCGGCAGGCATGGACGCCGAAGCCGACATTATCGGCGGTTATGCTTTTGCCAAAGAGATTTCGTCCGGTAAAGACACCCCGTCGGGTCATTGGGAGATTGCCGGTGTGCCGGTATTGTTCGATTGGGGGTATTTTAAGGATCATCAGAATAGCTTTCCGCAAGCGTTGCTGGATCGTATCGTGGAAAAAAGCGGTATTCCGGGCTATTTAGGCAATTGCCACTCCTCCGGCACGGTCATTCTGGACGAATTGGGCGAAGAGCACATGAAAACCGGCAAACCGATTTTTTATACTTCTGCCGATTCGGTCTTTCAAATTGCCTGTCATGAAGAAACCTACGGGCTGGAAAAATTGTACGAGCTGTGCCATATCGTACGTGAAGAGCTGGAAGGCTATAATATCGGGCGTGTGATTGCGAGACCGTTTGTCGGCGAGAAAGCCGGTGAATTTAAACGCACCGGCAACCGTCATGATTATTCGATTGAGCCGCCTTCAGCCACGGTGTTGCAAAAACTGGTGGACGAAAAGCAAGGCGAGGTCGTTTCTATCGGCAAAATTGCCGATATTTATGCACACACCGGCATTACCGGCAAAGTGAAAGCGACCGGTTTGGAAGAGATTTACGACAAAACCATCGCCGAAATTCAAGCGGCGGGGGACAACACTATTGTATTCCCGAATTTTGTCAACTTTGATTCCGATTACGGCCATCGCCGAGATGTGGCGGGCTATGCCCAAGCGCTGGAATATTTTGATTCCCGCTTGCCGGAAGTGTTGAAGCTGGTGCAGGAAGGGGATTTGTTGATCATCACCGCCGATCACGGCTGCGATCCGACTTGGACAGGCACCGATCATACCCGTGAACATGTTCCGGTATTGTTGTACGGCAGTGATGTACCGAAAGGTTTCTTGGGCAAACGTGAAACCTTTGCCGATATCGGACAGACTCTTGCCAATTATTTCGGCGTGTCGGCGATGGATTACGGCACGACGATAATTGATTTTCAAAAAAACTAATTTCACACTAATTTATTGAAACGAGGATATTTATTATGGCCACACCACATATCAATGCCGCTGACGGCGCATTTGCCGATGTTGTTTTAATGCCGGGCGATCCGCTGCGTGCCAAATACATTGCGGAAACTTTTTTACAAGATGCACAAGAAGTAACCAATGTGCGTAATATGCTGGGTTATACCGGCACGTATAAAGGGCGTAAAATTTCGATTATGGGGCACGGCATGGGCATTCCGTCCTGCTCGATTTATGCTAAAGAACTGATCACCGAATACGGCGTGAAGAAAATCATTCGTGTCGGCTCTTGCGGCGCAGTACGTCACGATGTGAAAATCCGCGACGTGGTGATCGGCTTGGGGGCGTGTACTGATTCCAAAGTCAACCGTATCCGTTTTAAAGATAATGATTTTGCCGCCATTGCGGATTATTCCATGGTTGCCGCCGCAGTTGAAGCGGCGAAACAAAAAGGCGTAAACGTGCAGGTCGGCAACCTGTTCTCCGCCGATTTGTTCTACACGCCTGATGTGGAAATGTTTGATTATATGGAGAAATACGGCATTTTGGGCGTAGAAATGGAGGCCGCCGGTATTTACGGCGTTGCGGCGGAATTCGGTGCTAAAGCGCTGACGATCTGCACCGTTTCCGATCATATCCGCACTCACGAGCAAACCAGCGCCGAAGAACGTCAATTGACGTTTAACGAAATGATTGAAATTGCATTGGAATCGGTACTGATTGGCGACCAAGCCTAAAGTGCGGTTTGGAATTGCAGTAACTTATTGAAGCATTAGTTTATTTCAAAATAGGGGGCGGATTTGATATCCGCCCCTACTTTTGTTATTTATATTTCGTGATGTCGAGTTTATTCACAATCAGGCAGCCTTTGGGTTGCCTTTTGTTTTTATCTGCTGTCGGACAGGCAAAGTGCGGTTAACCGACGAGAGAAACATTTTCTAACCGCGCGTGAATCAGGTAGAATAACCGCACTTTGATTGGCTTTGGAAAGAAAAATGAACTTTATCGGAAAAATTATCGGTTTTATTCTCGGCTACCGTTTCGGTGGTTTTTGGGGCGCGATTTTCGGCACGGTGCTGGGGCATTTTGCCGATAAAAAAATCTACGAAATGGGCAGCGTAAGCTCCTCGTTTTTTAGTAGAAGCCTGACCAGACAGCAGCTTTTTCTGCAAACGACCTTTGCGGTGATGGGGCATTTAAGCAAAGCAAAAGGGCGGGTGACAGAAGAAGATATTCAACTGGCGCAGGGCTTTATGAGCCGTTTGAACTTAGACGCCAATGCTCGTCGTATGGCGCAAGAGGCATTTAATCGCGGCAAGCAGGCGGATTTTCCGATTCGTCAGGTGATTCGTGAATTTCGTTTCGGCTGTGGCCGCCGTCCTGATTTGCTGCGGATGTTTCTGGATATTCAAATCCAGACCGCGCTTGCCGATAACCATTTGGAGCAGAGTGAAAAGCAATTATTAGGTGTGATCGCACAAGAGCTGGGGCTGTCGCAAATGCAGTTTGAGCAGATGATGGCGATGATTTATGCCTCGCAGCAGTTTGCTGCCGGCGGGCAATATCAACAGGGCGATTATCAACAAGGCGGCTATCAGCAGCAAGATAACGGTTATCAAAGCGGGCGGTCTTACCGCACTTCTCATGGCGATAATCTGCAAGCGGCATATCAAGTGTTGGGCGTGAGCGCCACCGATGAACAGATTGTCGTGAAACGGGCATACCGCAAGCTGATGAACGAATATCATCCGGATAAACTGGTGGCGAAAGGCTTACCGCCGGAGATGATGGAAATGGCAAAAGAGAAAGCGCAAAAAATTCAGGCGGCATATGACATGATTTGCAAAAGTAAAGGCTGGAAATGATGTCGCAACGACAATGGTTCCCGCCTTTTTTGGCGTTATGCATTGCGGCGGTTGCGCTTTGGTCGGGTATCGAACCCTATTCCAGAGCGGTTTGGTATGCGGAAGTTACGCCTATTTTTATCGTATTTTTTGCGTTGATTTTCACTTATCGCCGCTTTCAATTCAGCCATTGGGCTTATATTTTAATGAGTTTGTGGCTGATTCTGCATTTAATCGGTGCGCATTATACGTTTGAATTGGTGCCGTTCGAATGGGCGAACCGCTGGCTTAGCGGCTGGTTGGGTGAAGAGCGCAACCATTTTGATCGGGCGGCGCATTTTATTATCGGTTTCTACAGCTTTCCGATGGCGGAGTGGCTGCTGCGCCGAAAATTGTGCGGGCCGGTGTTGGCGGGGTTTTTCTCCCTGTTTTTCATTATGAGCATTGCTGCCGGCTATGAGCTGATTGAGTGGCAATATGCGGTGATCGCCGGCGGTGATGACGGCATTGCCTTTTTGGGATCGCAGGGCGATGAATGGGACGCGCAAAAAGACATTCTGGCCGATACGCTCGGGGCGTTGACCGCACTTGCCTTGTTTTATCTGGTACGTACGGATAAAACGTTTTCATGACCCGTGTGATTCTCGCCCCTATGCAGGGCGTACTGGATCCGTTGCTGCGTCATTTACTGACGCAAGTGAATGATTACGATTTATGTATATCAGAATTCGTGCGGGTGGTGGATCAACTGTTGCCGAAAAAAGCGTTCTACCGCCTTTGTCCGGAGCTCAACCAACACGGTTATACCGCCGGCGGCACGCCGGTGCGGGTGCAGTTATTGGGGCAGTTTCCCGACTGGCTGGCGGAAAATGCACAAAGAGCGGTCGAGTTGGGATCGCACGGTGTTGATCTGAATTGTGGTTGCCCGTCAAAAACGGTAAACAACAGTCAAGGCGGCGCTTCATTACTAAAACAGCCGGAGCTGATTTATCAAGCGACCAAGGCGATTCGTGCCGCCGTTGATAAAAAACAGATTGTCAGTGTTAAAGTGCGGTTAGGTTGGGACAGTGATGCCGCAGCCTTCGAAATTGCCGATGCGGTGCAGCAAGGCGGTGCCGATGAAATCACTATTCACGGGCGTACCAAAACCGACGGTTATCGTGCCGAACGAATTAACTGGGCGAAAATCGGTGAAATTCGGCAACGGTTAACCATTCCGGTGATCGCCAACGGTGAAATCTGGAATTGGCAGGACGGGCAGGATTGCCTGTCGGTAACCGGCTGTAAGGCGGTGATGATCGCACGCGGCGCATTGAATATTCCCAATCTCAGCCGAGTGGTGAAATATAACGCACCCAAATTGGCATGGGCTGAGGCGTTGCAATTGCTGTATCAATATGTAAATCTGGAAAAACAGGACGACAGCGGCTTTTATCATGCAGCACGAATTAAACAGTGGCTGCGTTATTTAGAGAAAGAATATGTCGAGGCAAAACAACTGTTTGAGTTGATTAAAACCGAACATGGTTATGCCGGCTTGAAAGCTGAGGTCGAACGCCAAACCGCACTTTACCAAACACTAAAGGACTCATGTTGAAATACGATTGGATTTTTTTTGATGCCGACGAAACCCTGTTTTCGTTTGACGCATTCAGTGGTTTACGCCGAATGTTCGCTCAATACGGTGTGGATTTCGAACCACACCATTTTGAGCAATACCGCGCCCTGACCAAACCGTTGTGGGAGGCTTATCACCACGGCAAAATCAGTGCCGATGAGCTGCAAACCACCCGTTTTAATCAATGGGCGAAGCAATTGAGCCGTGATCCGCGCGAGCTCAACCATGCCTACTTGATCGCAATGGCGGATGTATGCCGGCCGCTGGACGGTGTAGAGCAGATGTTGGGCGAGCTGGCGGGGCAAGTGCGGTTTGGGATTATCACCAACGGTTTCACCGCATTACAGGATTTACGCTTGCAGCGCACCGGTTTGAAACCGCACTTTGAGTTTGTGGTGATTTCGGAAAATATCGGCTTGCCGAAACCGCATTCCGGCATTTTTGAACACGCCCTGAGCTTAGCGGGTGCGGAGAAAAGTGCAGTGCTGATGGTGGGCGATACGTTGGAAACCGATATTCTGGGCGGACAAAACAGCGGGCTGGATACCTGCTGGCTCAGCCACGGCAAGGAAAATACTACCGCTATCCAACCGACCTACCGGATTGCCTCTATGGACAAACTCGCGCCATTGGTGCGCGCATAGGCAGGCGACGATGACTCGAATTAATGTTGTGCCGCCGCAGGAATTGTGTGATCAGCATCTGCTGGCTGAACACCGCGAACTGACCCGAATTCCGAATGCGATCGTTAAGGGGAAATACAGCCTTGACGGCCAACCGCTTGATTATAAATTGGGTACGGGGCATGTGAAATTTTTCATGAATAAACTGACGTTTCTGCATGACCGTTATCAGGCATTACATCAAGAATGTTTGGCGCGCGGCTTTAAGGTCAACAACCGTTGGCCACAGAATTTACCGTCGGATTCGTCGTTATGGCTGGATTATCAGCCGACAGAAACCGCACTTTGGCTAAACCGTGAACGGATTGCCGAGCGAATGCCGCTGAAAGCCCGTTTTACTGCGGCAGCAATGGAGAAATACGAATGAAACAAGTGGTAATCGCATCGACTAACCCGGTCAAAATCAATGCCGTCAAGGCGGCCTTGGCGCAAATTTTCGCCGATGACGCGTTTGAATTTATCGGCGCAAAATCCGAATCGGGCGTTTCTGATCAGCCGATGAGCATGGCGGAAACAAAGTGCGGTGCGGTGAATCGTATCCGCTATTGCCGACAGCATTACCCTGCGGCGGATTTTTATGTTGCGATTGAGGCCGGAGTCGAACGCTTTGATTATGGGGCGGCAACTTGCGCCTATATCGTCATCAGCGATAACGTGCGGTTGTCAGTCGGACGCAGCGCAGAATTGCCGATTCCGTTGCATATTTTTGAACAGCTGAGTCCGAACATCGAGCTGGGGACGGTTTTGGATAAGCTGTTTCAAACCGAAAACATCAAACAGAAAGGCGGCGCAATGAGTTTGCTGACACATGGCAATGCCAGCCGACAAGGCGTTTATCAACAAGCGGTTATTCTGGCAATGGCGCCGTTTTTGCAGCCAGATCTGTTTTTATAATTCCCCGGATTGGCGGTTTAAACGATATATTGCGCTAATATGATAAATTATTAGCGATTTTAGGCAAAATATCTGTATAATGAAACCGCTTATACTCTTTGTCAGCGTGCGGCTATCAAAAATGATCTGTTCAAATTATCTGAAAACCATTTTTATCCCTATTACCCAAATTCAACACCCCGACGCAGATTATTTTTGCTAGTCGCAAATAAAGAGATAAGCTTATTTTTTATCACTTATTGAAAAGGAAAAACCTGTGACACCGATTGTTAAACAATTTAAATACGGTCAACATACCGTAACATTGGAAACCGGCGCGATGGCGCGTCAGGCGAGCGCCGCCGTGATGGCAAGCATGGACGACACCGCCGTTTTTGTGACCGTTGTAGCGAAAAAAGAGGTCAAAGAAGGGCAGGATTTCTTCCCGTTGACCGTGAACTATCAAGAACGGACTTATGCCGCCGGTCGTATTCCGGGCGGATTTTTCCGCCGTGAAGGCCGTCCGTCCGAAGGAGAAACACTAATCGCACGCTTAATCGACCGTCCGATTCGTCCGTTGTTCCCGGAAGGTTTCTATAATGAAATCCAAATCGTTGCTACGGTGGTTTCCGTTAATCCGCAAATCAGCCCGGATATCGTGGCGATGATCGGGGCGTCAGCCGCACTTTCCTTGTCCGGTGTGCCGTTTAACGGCCCAATCGGTTCGGCGCGGGTCGGCTTTATCAACGAGCAATTCGTATTGAATCCGACCATGGCGGAACAAAAACACAGCCGTTTGGATCTGGTGGTGGCCGGTACCGATAAAGCCGTATTGATGGTAGAATCGGAAGCGGACATTTTAACCGAAGAACAAATGTTGGCTGCGGTGGTGTTCGGTCATGAGCAGCAACAAGTTGTCGTTGAAAACATTAAGGAATTTGTCAAGGAAGCCGGTAAGCCGCGCTGGAACTGGCAGGCGCCGGCGGTCAATACCGCACTTGTCGATCAAGTAAAAGCGTTGGCGGAAAGCCGTTTGGGCGAAGCTTATCGCATTACTGAAAAACAAGCACGTTATGCGCAGGTTGACAGTATTAAAGCGGAAGTCATTGCTGCCTTATTGGCGGCAAATACCGATGAAAACGTGAATGAAAACACCCTTGCCGATATTTTGGGCGCACTGGAAAGCGATGTGGTGCGCAGCCGTATTCTGGCGGGCGAACCGCGTATTGACGGTCGTAGCGTTGATACCGTCCGTGCTTTGGACATTTGCACCGGCGTACTGCCGCGCACGCACGGTTCGGCGATTTTCACCCGTGGTGAAACTCAGGCGTTGGCGGTTGCCACGTTGGGTACGGAGCGTGATGCACAAATTATTGACGATATCACCGGTGAAAGAACCGACCACTTCCTGTTCCATTATAATTTCCCTCCGTATTCAGTCGGCGAAACCGGTATGATCGGTTCGCCGAAGCGCCGTGAAATCGGTCACGGCCGTTTGGCAAAACGCGGTGTGATGGCGGTGATGCCGACTATCGAAGAGTTCCCGTATGTAGTGCGCGTGGTGTCTGAAATTACCGAATCCAACGGCTCTTCTTCAATGGCTTCCGTTTGCGGTGCTTCTTTGGCACTGATGGACGCCGGTGTGCCGATTAAATCTGCGGTTGCCGGGATTGCGATGGGGTTGGTGAAATCCGATGAGAAATTCGTGGTGTTGTCCGATATTCTGGGTGATGAAGATCACTTGGGTGATATGGACTTTAAAGTTGCCGGTACCCGTGAAGGCGTAACCGCTCTGCAAATGGATATTAAAATCGAAGGCATTACCGCAGAGATTATGCAAATCGCCCTGAACCAAGCCAAAGGTGCCAGAATGCATATTTTGGGCGTTATGGAACAGGCAATTTCTGCCCCGCGCGGCGAGATTTCCGATTTTGCACCGCGTATCTATACCATGAAAATCGATCCGAAGAAAATTAAAGACGTGATCGGAAAAGGCGGCGCAGTGATTCGCTCTCTGACTGAAGAAACCGGTACTTCGATTGATATTGCCGACGACGGCACGGTGAAAATCGCAGCGACCGATAATTTGGCGGCAAAAGCGGTCATGGCACGTATCGAAGACATCGTCGCCGATGTGGAAGTGAATCGTGTTTATCAAGGTAAAGTGACGCGTATTGCCGACTTCGGTGCTTTTGTTGCGATTGTCGGTAACAAAGAAGGCTTGGTGCACATTTCTCAAATTGCGGAAGAGCGGGTGGAGAAAGTGACCGATTACTTGCAAGTCGGCCAAGAAGTGGCGGTGAAAGTGGTTGAAATCGATCGTCAAGGCCGTATTCGTTTAACCATGCGTGATATTGCAAACGGTCAAACCGTTGAAGAAATCACTGTCGAGCAAAACGACGAGCAATAAAATGTTTCGGCTGCCGTGCGATTAGCATCGGCAGTCCGAATTTTTATCCGGGGGCATAAAATGAAGATTGCCGAGAAATTCGTTGATTACACAAAATCGTTTTGTGTGCTGGCGTGTTTACTTGTTGCAGCCGGCTGTTCTATGCGTCCGACCATTCCGTTGATGTCCGATAATCATGTTGCGCTGGCCGAACAAAATCCGTTGCTTCATTTTGATCAGGAAGTGATGATTGCCCGTTTGGGGCAAGTGTTGTTGGTTGGTAATCTGGACAAAAACGAACGGGCCTCTTTACACTTTGAGCGTGGTGTATTGTATGACAGTTTAGGCTTATGGGGATTAGCCCGTTATGATTTTACCCAAGCCTTGATGCTTCAACCGAAATTAGCGCCGATTTATAACTATTTGGGACTTTATCTCTTGCTGGACGGTGATTACGACGGATCGTTAGATGCGTTTAATGCGGTTCTGCATTTGGATTCGAATTACGAATACGCTTATTTGAATCGGGGCTTGAATTTCTATTATGTCGGCCGTTATGGGTTGGCCGAGCGTGATTTTTTAACATTCTATCAGGCGGATCCGAGCGATCCGTACCGCACTTTGTGGCTGTATCTGAATGAATTGAAATATAAACCGCACGAAGCAAAACAAAATTTGGCGGAGCGTGCTAAAGGGTTGTCCAACGAGTTTTGGGGAACCAATATTGTTCACTACTATTTGGGCGAATTGTCATATGACGATTTGAAACAGAAAATCGATGATTTTTCCGTGCCGTATGCGCCCCAATATGCTGAAATTTTAACAGAAACCTATTTTTATCTAGCAAAACAACAACTCAATCTGGGGAAGGTTGACGAAGCAACCGCTTTGTTTAAGTTGGCTATGGCCAATCAAGTATTTAACTTTGTTGAGTATCGTTTTGCCCTGTTTGAACTCTCGCGTTTACGCTTGAATGAGAGTCAGACATTACCGGTTGTATTTGATACGAACTAAGTTGGTTATCGTCTTGATTGGGATTGCTTGATGACGGCTTGCAGGCTTGCAAACCGCACTTCATATATCACTTCGCGCAAGGCGCATTATTCTATCACGCAACAATTTATGATTTATCAGCGGCCTTATTTTGAGTCCGCCTTCTACTATTGAGTAAAAAATGACTGAAACAACTTTAACATTCAACGAGTTGGGATTGCCTGAATCCCTGATTTCCGCCGTTACCGCAATGGGATTTGTCACACCGTCGCCGATTCAGCAAATCTGTATTCCGCATTTGCTGAACGGCCGTGATGTCTTGGGCATGGCTCAGACCGGAAGCGGCAAAACCGCAGCATTCTCGTTGCCGTTACTGGCGAAAATCGATGCTGACGTGCGTACGCCGCAAATGCTGGTGATGGCGCCGACCCGTGAATTGGCGATTCAAGTTGCCGATGCTTGCGAGCAATTCAGCAAAAATATCAAAGGAATGCATATCGTCACCCTTTACGGCGGACAGCGTTATGACATTCAATTACGTGCATTGCGCCAAGGTTCGCAAGTGGTTGTGGGCACGCCGGGGCGTATTTTGGATCATATCCGCCGCGGAACCTTGAATTTATCCGAACTGCGTTTTATGGTGTTAGACGAAGCCGATGAAATGCTGCGCATGGGCTTCATCGATGATGTCGAAGAGGTAATGAGCAAATTGCCGGAACAGCATCAGACCGCACTTTTCTCCGCTACTATGCCTGAGCCGATTCGCCGTATTACACGCCGTTTTATGAAAGATCCGCAAGAGGTGAAAATTCAGGCGACCCAACAAAATTTGCCGGATATTACTCAGAGCTGTTGGTATGTTAACGGTGTGCGTAAAAACGAAGCATTGCTGCGTTTCCTCGAAGTGGAAGAGTTTGATGCGGCTATTATTTTTGTGCGTACCAAAACGGCAACGCTGGATTTGGCGGACTTACTGGAAAAACACGGTCATAGTGCTGCGGCATTAAACGGTGATATGACCCAGCAATTGCGTGAACAAACACTGGATCGCCTGCGTAACAACCGTTTGGATATTTTAATTGCCACTGATGTTGCCGCTCGTGGTCTGGATGTAGAACGTATCAGCTTGGTGATTAACTATGATATTCCGCTGGACGCCGAATCTTATGTGCACCGTATCGGACGTACCGGTCGTGCGGGACGTGCAGGTCGTGCGTTACTGTTTGTCGAATCTCGCGAGAGACGTTTGTTGCGTAACGTAGAACATTTGATCAAGAAACAGATTGATGAAGTGCAATTGCCGAACCACAAAACGCTGGAAACCAGCCGCCGCGAGAAATTTAAGCAAAAAATTTCGGCACAGTTGGAACATCATGATTTGGAAAAATACCGCAGTTTGCTGGAAGATATGTTTACCGCTGATCAGGATCATGAAGATCTGGCCGCCGCAATGATGATGTTGCTGCAAGGCAAACAAAAACTGATTTTACCGCCGGATCCGATCATTAAACCACGCCGTGAACGGGAACGTCAGGAGAATCCGCGTTCTGCCGATAGACGCGGCGGCCGTTTTGAACGTGAAGAGCGCTCTCGCTCGGGACGTGAGCAAATGCCGATGGATTTATATCGTATCGAAGTCGGACGTGCGGACGGCGTGGAAGTGAAACATATCGTCGGGGCAATCGCCAATGAAGGGGATATCGACAGTCGTTATATCGGACACATCAAGTTACATGATGATTATTCTACAATCGAATTGCCGAAGGAGATGCCGAAAGAGCTGTTGCAACATTTCGGGAAAACCCGTGTTCTGAACAAGCCGATGCAAATGCGTTTTGTGGAAGAAGTGAAAGGCGACAGCGGTTTTGGCGGACGTGGTGAGCGCAAAGGCGGCTTTGGTCGCAGTACGCGTAATACCCGTGAAGGCGGTCGTTCGGAATTCCGCCCGGCACGTTCCGATCGCAGCGGAAAACCAAGCTTTGAACGTAAACCGCGTCGTAGCGGACGTCGTGAAGGATAGTAATTTAAATAACAGTGTTTTGCTTTTTTTGATTTTATCCGGACAGGAAAAATATTGTCCGGATAAAAAATTAAAACCGGAAAGTTAAAAGTACTGCTATATTCATAACCTCATCAATTTTTTATCTGCACCCTAAAATCGGATCCATCATTCCGTTTATTAAGGTGCGGATTTTTTATTTTTAATGCCATTCAAATATTCTCTGCTTGTGCCTAAAATCATTCCTATAACATGTGAGGGATGGCGAGTTTTCCTAGTGTGAACCGCACTTTATTTTAATGCGATCTTTATGGAGATAAATGGGAAAAAGTTATTATTAATAAAGTTGATGATGTATAATTAAGGCATGAATTATTTCGAGTATATTTTAGTTATTATAATTGCTATATTTAATATCAACTTTGATGTTGTGTTAAGACAAAGTGTTTTTTAAAGTGACAAAATTAATTTTGAAAATATTAAAATTCATTTGAGTATTACCTGGAGAAATTAATATGCGCAAGCCTATTAAGTATTACGCCCACTCAGGAAAGCGTGAAGACCACTGTGACTGGCAAACCCTGCGCAGCCATGCCCGTAATGTGGGTGAGCTGGCGGCAGGGTTTGCCGTTTTTTTCGGTGCGCAAGAAATGGCGCGTTATACCGGGCAATTGCATGATGTGGGTAAATATGCGCCTGAGTTCAACGCCCGTCTGCATGGCGGTAAAAAGGTTGACCATGCCACAGCAGGGGCAAAAATTGCATTTGAAAAATACCCGTACATCGGCAAACTGATGGCATTTTGCATTGCCGGTCATCATGCAGGTTTGGCAAACGGCGATGGTGAAGGCGACAACCGCCGCACCTTAAAGCAGCGTTTGGATTTGCAATTTAATCAACACATTCCACAGCTTGATAAGGTTTGGCAACAAGAAATTATCTTGCCTGAAAATTTACCTGAACCCAATCTAAAAGCCGATCAACATCAACCGTTGTTCTCGTTTGCCTTCTTCACTCGTATGTTGTATTCCTGTTTGGTGGACGCTGATTTTCTTGATACCGAAGCCTTTTACGCAAAGCTTGAGAACAAGCCTGTTTTACGGGGTGATTCGCCTGATTTAAACGCTTTGCAACCACAGTTCAATCAGTTTATTACATCTTTCAGACGACGGATTGCCACAGCACCCAACAACACTCCGGAGCAACAACGCAATGCCGCGCTTAACCGCCTGCGCAGCGACATTCTCGACCATGCCGTTGCACAAGCCGAGCAGCCAAAAGGCTTGTTCACCCTTACCGTGCCGACAGGCGGCGGCAAAACGTTCACCTCAATGGCATTTGCTCTAGAGCATGCCAAACAGCACGGCATGCGGCGGGTGATTTATGTGATACCGTTTACCAGCATCATCGAGCAAAACGCTGCCGAGTTTCGCAAAGCCTTTGGCGATTTGGGCGAAAGTGCGGTGCTTGAACACCACAGCAGCTTTGATGATGCCAAACTGCAAGACGAACACAGCAAAGACAAGCTGCGGTTGGCTTCAGAGAATTGGGACAAGCCGATTGTGGTTACCACCGCGGTGCAGTTTTTCGAATCGCTGTTTGCCGACCGCTCATCACGTTGCCGTAAGTTACACAACATCACCGGCAGTGTGATTATCCTTGATGAAGCGCAAATGTTGCCGCTGCATTTGTTGTTGCCGATTATGCAGGCGATTAAAGAGCTGGCGCAGAATTATCATTGCTCCGTGGTGATGTGTACCGCCACCCAACCCGCGGTGCAGAGCGAACACGGCTTTTATCGCGGTTTTGACAACGTGCGCGAACTCGCCCCCAATCCGACCGCACTTTTTGCCCAATTACGCCGCACCACCGTGCAGCATATCGGCTTGCAAACCGATGTCGACCTGCAAGCCAAGCTCGCCGAACACCCGCAAATCCTCATTATCGTCAACAACCGCCGTCACGCCCGCAGCCTGTATGACAACGCCAAATCACTAGAAGGCGTGTTTCATCTCACCACCTTGATGTGTGCCAAACACCGCAGCCAAACGCTGGACGCAATCCGATGCCGTCTGAAAAGCGGCAAGCCTTGTCGTGTAATCGCCACTTCCTTAATTGAAGCAGGTGTGGACGTGGATTTTCCCTTGGTGATGCGTGCTGAAGCCGGGCTCGACAGCATTGCCCAAGCCGCAGGACGTTGCAATCGGGAGAGCAAGAGGCCGTCTGAAAGCAGTTTTGTTTGGGTATTCCAGCCTGAAGCAGAGTGGAAAGCCCCTGCCGAATTGGGCTTGCTCGCAGGGGCAATGCGCGGGGTGGTGCGCCAATACACCGATGATTTGCTCTCCACAGCAGCAATCAGTGCCTATTTCAAAGAAGTTTACACCCAAAAAGGCAGCGAGCTCGACCATAAAAAGATTTTAGCCGACCATCAAGATGCAGGGCAAAGCATGGATTTCCCCTTCCAAACCATCGCCCCAAAATTCCGCATGATCGAAGCCCATATGCAGCCGCTGATTATCCCGTTTGATAACGAAGCCGAAGCCCTGATTAACCGCCTGCACCACGCCGACCAAATCGGTGGCATCTTGCGCAAACTGCAACCTTACACCGTGCAAATTCCCGAAAATGCTTTGACAGCACTCTATAAAGCAGGGCAGATAGAAGCAGTGAATGAGCCGAAATTCGGCAAGCAGTTTTACAGCCTGATTGGGTTGGATTTGTATGATGAGGTGGCGGGGTTGAGTTGGGATAATCCTGATTTTATTGCCTCTGAACAATCTGTATTTTAAAAGAGATTTATTTTTACGGGCTATGCTTGTAATGTGGTGGATAGTATCTAAGGTTAAGTATTGTCCAACAGGAGGGTAATGTGCTTTATTAAATTTAATAGTTATTGTAAATATAGTTTACATAGGTTAAATAATTTAAGTTATTAATCGTGTTGAAACGTAAGCGTGATTGTATTGTTTAGCCCAGGCATCTCTAGGTTTCAGTATACAACTAATTCTTCCTTTCATACTAAATTGAAGTTAAAAAGTTGACCTTTGATTGGAAAGGGTATAGATTACTATTTAATTTAGTAAGTAAGGTAAATTGTTGGGAGTGAGTTATGTCAAAAAATCAACATGTTGTTCCCCATCCTGAAGGATGGGCAGTAAAAGGGGACGGGAATGCAAAAGCAACAGCGGTGTATTCAACGCAAGAAAAGGCGATTAGCCGTGCGGAAGAAATAGCACGAAATCAGAAATCTGATACGAAGGTGCATGGTCTGGATGGCAGAATTCGGGCGGGTAATAGTTATGGTAACGATCCGCATCCTCCAAAAGATAAAAAGTAGTTTGTTGAGAACATTATTACTAGCTTGATAGAGTCGGAGCAAAACAACTTACATATCCATAAAGTGTGTACTACGGCTTAGCTTAAGTTTGGTGTTAAGTCGTTAGTTTGGTGTTAAGTCGTTTGGCTGTCTATGCTGAAATAATGAATTGATTGAAGGTGTTTTTCCTTGTTGTATTCCCTCAGTTGCCTTGTGCGGCTGTGTGTTGAAATAATTTTGTATGGTTTGCAGTAAAAAGAACGTCCTTCTTGTGAGGACGTGTGTTAGTCATAAAGTATAAGTGGATAAACGTATAATAATGAAGGAGAATGCATGAATAAAGTGCGTCTACACATCTGGGGCGAACACGCCTGCTTTACCCGTCCTGAAATGAAGGTGGAGCGGGTGTCTTATGATGTGATTACGCCGTCCGCGGCGCGCGGGGTGTTGGCGGCGGTGCATTGGAAGCCGGCGATTCGTTGGGTGGTGGATAAGATTTATGTATTGAAGCCGATTCGGTTTGAGTCGGTGCGGCGTAATGAATTGGGCAGTAAGATTTCTGCCGGCAAAGTCAGCGGGGCGATGAGACGTAAAAGCGTGCAGGATTTGTACACCGTGATTGATGATGATCGCCAGCAACGGGCGGCGACGGTGTTGAAGGAGGTGGCGTATGTGATTGAAGCGCATATTGTGATGACACCGAAAGCGGGTGAGGGCGACAATATTACCAAGCATATCGAGATGTTTAAACGCCGCGCGGGTAAGGGACAGTGTTTTCAGCAGCCGTGTATGGGCGTGCGTGAATTTCCGGCGCATTTTGCCTTGCTTGACGATCACGATCCGCTGCCTGAATCTTGCCTGCCTGAAAGCGAGCTAAACCGTGATTTGGGCTGGATGTTGCACGATATTGATTTTGACGGGGATAATTTGCCCCGTTTTTTTCGTGCGCAAATGCAGGGTGGTGCGATTGACGTGCCGCCGTTTTATGCTGAAGAGGTGAAGGTATGATTTTAGCTTCTCTTGTCCGTTATTGCAGGCGTTTGGCGGAGCAGACTGATGAAATGGGCAACCCTAAAGTACCGCCCTATGGCTTTAGCGAGCAGAAAATCAGTTGGGTATTGGTGCTGAATTCAGACGGCATATTGGTCGATGTGGTGCCGAATTTTACTGCCGATAAAAAACCGCAACCTAAGCTGATGAACGTACCGCGTCCTGAAAAACGCACCTCCGGCGTGAAATCGAATTTTTTATGGGACAAAACCGCTTATGCCTTAGGTGTAGAAGCAAATAAAGACAAGGCAAGCGCCAAAGACCGGCCGATGATGCCGTCTGAAAAAACCTTTCTGGCGTTTCAGCAGTTTCATTTGGATATTTTAAAAGACAGCGAAGACACGGGACTTTTGGCGTTGCGTAAGTTTTTAGAACAGTGGCAACCTAAGCAATTTTCCGAGCACCCACGCTGCTTATCTGAAATGCTGGATGCCAATGTGGTATTTGCCCTTGATATGCCCTCTAACTTGATTCACAAACGACCGGCAGCCCAAAGCTTGTGGACAGGTCGTCTGAAAAACGATGAAGCTGAGCAGGGTTTGTGTTTGATTAGTGGTGAGGCAGCACCGATTGCCCGTTTGCACCCCGCGATTAAAGGCGTGGTTGGCGGGCAGAGTTCGGGCGGTTCGATTATTTCGTTTAATCAAAAATCGTTTGCTTCGTTTGGCAAAGAGCAGGGGGCGAATGCGCCGGTGTCGGAAGCGGCCGCCTTTGCCTACACCACCGCACTTAATTATCTGCTTCGGCGTGAAAACGGGCATTGCCTCAACATCGGTGATGCCAGCACGGTATTTTGGGCGGAAGCTGATGGTGCAAAAAATACGAAAAGTGCGGTAGCGGCAGAGGGCTTTTTTGCCGCCTTGCTCAAACCGCCAACAGACGAGCAGGAAAGTCGGAAGCTGTTCAACGTGCTGGAACAAATCGCCAAAGGGCGGCCCATGCAGGAAGTCGCCCCCGATTTGTCGCCCGATACCCGTTTTTATGTGTTGGGTTTATCGCCCAATGCGGCACGGATTTCAGTGCGATTTTGGCTGGATACCCGCTTTGGGCAGTTAGCGGAAAATATAGCGCAACACTGGCAGGATTTGGCATTAGAGCCTTGTGCATGGAGAACACCGCCGTCAATGTTCGGGCTTTTACTTGAAACAGCAATTAAGTTTAAAAATAATGAAGGTCGTTATGAAAAGCCAAAAGCAGAGACCATTTCTCCCATATTGGCGGGCGAAATGGCAAGAGCGGTTATCAGCGGCTCGCCGTATCCGCTCAGCCTGTTAACGCAACTGATTACCCGCATTCGGGCAGACGGTGATGTCAACGGTTTGCGAGTGGCGCTCATCAAAGCTGTTTTACAGCGACGTTATCGTAAGGGTTTGATTAAGGAGGAAGTTCCAATGGCATTAAATCAAGAAAGCCAACATACGGCTTATTTGCTTGGCAGGTTGTTTGCAGTGTTAGAACGCATTCAGTTGCAGGCATTGGGCGATGTTAACGCCGGCATTGGCGACCGTTATTACGGTTCGGCATCGGCGGTGCCGTTTTCGGTGTTTCCGCGTTTGCTGGCGGGGGCAAAACACCATTTATCACGACTGCGTAAAGACAAAGCAGGCATGGCGGTAAATTTGGAAAAAGACTTGGGCGAAATCATCGGCAAACTGCCTGAGACCTATCCCCGTCATTTTAATATTGACGAGCAAGGGCGGTTTTCGATTGGTTACTACCAGCAAAAACAGCATTACTTCACCAAAAAATCCGCAGAATCTCAAGGAGAATAAAAATGTCTATTCAAAACCGTTATGAATTTGTGTTCTTTTTTGATGTTACCAACGGCAACCCCAACGGCGACCCCGACGCAGGCAATATGCCCCGCCTCGATCCCGAATCGAGCAAAGGCTTGGTGACCGATGTCTGCTTAAAACGCAAAATCCGCAACTTTATCGAAATGAGCGAAGAAAACACCGCAGGCTATGAAATTTACGTCAAAGAAAAAAGCGTATTAAACCTGCAAAACAAACGGGCTTATGAAGCCTTGGGCGTTGAGTCCGTAGCCAAAAAATTACCCGGAGACGAAGCCAAAGCCCGTGAAATCACCGCCTGGATGTGCAAAAATTTCTTTGATGTGCGTACATTCGGTGCGGTGATGACCACCGAAGTCAACAGCGGCCAAGTGCGCGGCCCCGTGCAACTGGCGTTTGCCCAATCCATCGACCCGATTGTGCCGCTTGAAATTTCCATTACCCGCATGGCTGTTACCAACGAAAAAGACCTCGAAAAAGAGCGTACCATGGGGCGCAAATACATCGTACCTTATGCGCTTTATCGTGTGCACGGCTTTATCTCTGCCAAACTGGCTGAAAAAACCGGCTTTAGCGACGACGATTTGCAAAAACTGTGGCAGGCACTCACGCTGATGTTCGAACACGACCGCTCCGCCGCCCGTGGTGAAATGGCTGCGCGCAAACTCATTGTATTCAAACACGATACCGCACTTGGTAGCCAGCCTGCCCACAAGCTGTTTGAGGCGGTCAAAGTCGAACGCGTACACGGCGAGAGCGGCACACCTGCCGCGGCTTACAGCGATTATCAAATCAGCGTGGTTTCAGACGGCCTCAATGGCGTGAGTGTAGAAGAGTTATTGTAACCATGCGCCCAATCCCGCTTTCCGCTCTACAGCATTACGCCTTTTGTCCGCGCCAATGTGCGCTGATACACAATGAGCAGGCGTGGGCGGAGAATTTTTTGACCGCGCAGGGCAGGGTGTTGCATGAGCGGGTGGACGGCGGTGAGCCTGAAACCCGCAAAGGTGTGCGGTTTGAGCGTAGCGTGCATGCATCGGTGGAAAAGCTTGGCATCAGCGGCATTCTCGATATGGTTGAACATGAGCTGAATACAGGCCGTCTGAAACCGATTGAGTACAAACGCGGCAAACCTAAGGCGGATAATTGGGACAAAATCCAACTCTGCGCTCAAGCCCTGTGTTTGGAAGAAATGAGCGGGCAGGCGGTGAGTGAAGGAGCGTTGTGGTATGGGCAAACCCGCCACCGTGAAGCGGTGGTTTTTTCAGACGGCCTTAGAGCCGAAACGTTGGCGGTCATCTCCAAAGTGCGGTTACTGCTGGAAAGCGGCGCAACGCCGCCACCTGTTTATGGCAAGCATTGCAAGGCGTGTTCACTGCTGGAGATTTGCCAACCGCAGGTGATGGGGAAGGATCGATCGGTGGGGTATGTGAAGGGGTTGTTTGAATAAGCGTTAGCCATCACTGTTGTTGAATTAACCTATCAATATGGTTTGGCATTTTATGACAGTCGATAAAACAGCGATAAAAGTGCGGTTAAAATTAAGGGATTTTTACCATGCGCAAACTGCAAAACACGCTCTACATCACCACGCAAGGCAGTTATCTGCACAAAAAGCGTGAAACGTTGGTGATTGAGCAGGAGCGGAAAAAAGTAGCACAGCTTCCCGTGCACGCCATCGGGCATATTTTTTGTTTTGGCAATGTGCTGGTGTCGCCGTTTTTGATGGGGTTTTGCGGGGAGAATAACGTTAATCTGGCGTTTTTTACCGAAAACGGCCGTTATCTTGGGCGGCTGCAAGGGCGGCAGAGTGGCAATGTGTTGCTGCGGCGTGCGCAATACCGCACTTCTGAAAACCGGCCTGTAGCGATTGCGCGTCATATTATCGCCGCCAAAATCCAATCCGGTAAACGCGTGTTGCAGCGCCGGCAGCGCAATCATGGCGAACATCCTGAGGTTCAGACGGCCATTCGTGCGCTGAATTTTAGTGTGCAGCAATTGCAGCGGGCGGATTCGCTCGACTTGATTCGCGGCATTGAAGGCGATGCGGCGGCACGTTATTTCGGCGTGTTTCAGCATCTGCTGACGGAGAAGTGCGGTTTTGTGTTTGACGGCCGCAACCGCCGTCCACCACGCGACCCCGTGAATGCCCTGCTGTCATTTCTCTATAGTGTACTCGGCAAAGACATCAGCGGCGCCTTGCAAAGCGTGGGCTTGGATCCGCAAGTCGGCTTTTTGCACGCCGACCGTCCCGGGCGCGACAGCTTGGCACAGGATATTTTGGAAGAATTCCGCGCGTGGTGGGTGGATAGATTGGTGCTGAGCCTGATTAACCGCGGGCAAATCAAGCCGCAGGATTTTACGATTGAAGCCGGCGGCGCAGTCAATATCAAGCCCGACGCGCGTAAATTGTTGTTTCAAAGTTTGCAGGCGAAAAAGCAGGAAAAAATTATCCATCCATTCTTGCAAGAAGAGGTGGAAATCGGGCTGCTACCTTATATTCAGGCGATGCTGCTGGCACGGCATTTGCGCGGCGATTTGGCTGAATATCCGCCGTTTTTGATGAGGTGAACATGAGATCTTATACTGATGGCTCTGAATTAAATCTTGCTATTCAGGCGGCATTGCAGAAATATTTGAAGGAATTTGCCAATATTCCCGAAGCAATGAAAGATTATCGTGCAATAGAGGGTGACAAAACGCCGTCTGAACATTTGAGCTATCAATTAGGTTGGGTGAATTTGTTGTTACAATGGGAGCAAGGCGAACAAGCCGGTAATGTTGTGCATACGCCAATGCAAGGATATCAATGGAACAACTTGGGTGATTTATATCAGTATTTTTATGCAGCGTACGGCCAATATACATTGTTTGAACAGCAACAAATGTTGAAAAAATCGGTGGCTGAAATAGGGATTTGGGTGGTCGGTTTGAATAACGAAGAGTTATTTCAGCCGGAGCAGCGGCAATGGGCAAGTAATCGGGCAAAATGGCCATTATGGAAATGGGTACATATCAATACCGTTGCGCCGTTCACCAATTTCCGCGGCAAAATTCGCAAGTGGAAAAAAATAGCGCTGGCGGGGGGCTAACATCGTGTTAATGCTGATTACCTACGATATTTCACTCGAAGACAGCGAAGGACAAGCCCGCTTGCGAAAAGTCGCCAAACACTGCCTCGACTACGGCGTGCGCGTGCAATATTCGGTGTTTGAATGCGACGTTGCCCCCGACCAATGGGTGAAGCTGAAAGCCAAATTACTGGAAACTTACCAACCAGAAACCGACAGTTTGCGGTTTTATCACTTGGGCAGCAAGTGGCGGCGTAAAGTAGAACATCACGGCGCCAAAGCCGCTGTAGATATCTTTAAAGACACCTTGATTGTATAGCGCGCTAATCTGTAGTACTCATCAAAACACAGGAAGGTTAGCGATGTTTGATTTCTTTAACAATTTGAAATAAATCGTTGCTTGAATGTGCTATAGTAACGACGAAGTGCTTTCTGCCGGAACCGTTAGCGAAACAGGGGCAAATAGGCCTTGTGGACTAAGGGTTTGGGAGGAGGCACCAGCCGCCTGCGGGCGGCTGAGTGTTGAAACCGAGAGCTACCCCCCATTTTGACCGGTGGTAAAAAATGCCAGCCGCCTGCGGGCGGCTGAGTGTTGAAACCGTTGTTGCTCGTAAGCCATACGGGGCACAGCAACCAGCCGCCTGCGGGCGGCTGAGTGTTGAAACGTAGCGTTAAATCAGATCAAGGCGAGCGTCTCGCCCCAGCCGCCTGCGGGCGGCTGAGTGTTGAAACTAGGTTATCATCTTTTAGGTAAAAGCGAGCATTTACCAGCCGCCTGCGGGCGGCTGAGTGTTGAAACTACGATTTTCAACGAAATCGTCCCCGAAAAATCGCCCAGCCGCCTGCGGGCGGCTGAGTGTTGAAACGTTAATTCTGCTGCTTGAGTTGCATCAAAAGGTAACCAGCCGCCTGCGGGCGGCTGAGTGTTGAAACTTTTAACGTGTTGGAACTTTGCCGAAGAAGTGGAACCAGCCGCCTGCGGGCGGCTGAGTGTTGAAACTGATTAAGGAGCAATGAGATGGACTATCTGTTAGCCAGCCGCCTGCGGGCGGCTGAGTGTTGAAACGTAACGTCATCATAGGCGATACCATAGGTACTTGCCAGCCGCCTGCGGGCGGCTGAGTGTTGAAACTCGTTGCACCAACGCTCACGCTTAGGGTAGAAATTCCAGCCGCCTGCGGGCGGCTGAGTGTTGAAACCTGCATCACATTGCGCAGTCGCAACAGCTTACTGTCCAGCCGCCTGCGGGCGGCTGAGTGTTGAAACATGTCCGACAGTGCAACATACTTGGTTGGGTCTGGCCAGCCGCCTGCGGGCGGCTGAGTGTTGAAACAATTAATCGGAATAAAGCGTTTTTTGTTACCTCAACCAGCCGCCTGCGGGCGGCTGAGTGTTGAAACAATTAAATCATTGTAAACGAGCTTATATCATTGAGCCGATCCAAATGCGGGAGCGTGTGTTGAAATGGATTACGGAGCGAAACGTAAGAGAGGCTAGTATCCAGCCGCGTATGCGAATCTAAATATTAACTCACCGATACAAAAAATAAATCCCCGCCATTCCAATCAAATAAATCAATCCTGTCCAAGCGAGGTAGAGCAGCCACTGCGGTTTGTTGTCGTATTGCTTTGCCAGGCTGAAATTTAACCAAGCGAAAACAGGGGCGGAGAGGAAGGAGGCGGTCATGGCAAAAGGGATCATTTTGCCGATGGCATTGCTGAAAAACTGGATGACGATAAAGGCCGATAAGGTGGTGAACAGCATGGCGTAGCGCAGGGCTTTTTCCGAATGCAGTTCAACCGTACTTGGAGCCGTATCGGTTTGGCGTAGGAGTACGACTGTTTGTTGATTGCAGCGTGAATAACCGTCTACAGCGACAATGGTGGTGCCGTAGATGCAGATAAAGGCGACCAGCGCCATAAACCAGCGTGTCCACTCGCCGATACTGAGTGCGTACATGTCGACAAACTGGCGGATAAATTGCCCGCCGGCTAAGGTCGGAATCGGTTTACCGTATTGCACCAGTGCGCCGAGCGCCATGAACATTAAAGCCAGAATAATGGTTACGACATAACCACTGTTGAAATCCAACAGGCGGCGGTGGCGATAGTTGGGATCAAGCCGGTTTTTTTCCACCACCCATAACGAACCGGCAACGCTAAGTTCCATCGGCGCCGGCATCCAGCCCATCAGAGCGATGAGAAACGGAATCGCCGTCAATGTCCAAGCCGATGGCGGAATAAATTCGGCAGGGGGCGGCGTGCTCGGGCGAGTAAAAGCGATCAGCAGGGCGATAAAGGTGATCAGCGACAGCAGAAACATAATGCTTTTGGATACTTTGTCCAAACGGGCATACTGGCGTGAGAACAGAATAAACAGAAAGCTGAACAACACAATGATATTTAACAGATTCATCGGTATTTCAAACGGTATAAGCATTGCCAGCAGCACGGCCGACAGTAGCGTTCCGCCGGCAACGTTCACCATCGTGGCGAACAGATTGAAAATCAGAAACAGCCATAAATAGCCTTTTCCTTTTTCTGCATAGCCTTGCAGTACGCTTTTGTTATTGAGTGCGCTGTAATCAAAAGCGAAGCGAAAGAACGGATATTTCAGTAGGTTGACTGCCACGATCAGCAGCGCCAGTTGGTAGCCATAATAAGCGCCGGCTTGAGTGGAGGCGATAATGTGCGAGCCGCCGACACAGGACGATGCCATGATGATGCCCGGCCCGAATTGTTTGCTTAATGATTTCATTTAGTTTCTCTGTAATTGTTGGATAGTAGAAGACATATCGGCAGTTTGAGCAATAGCGGAAATGACTGCCACACCGTCGGCGCCGGCTTGACGGACGGAAAGTGCGGTTTCGGCAGTGATGCCGCCGATCGCCACTAGCGGTTTATTAATGCCTTGTTGGCGAATTTGACGGATTAAATCTAAGCCGACCACCGTTTTGGCATCGGCTTTCGATTGGGTGGCAAAAATCGGACCAATGCCGAAATAATCGACTGCGTGCAAAGTGCGGTTGGCGAGCGCCTGTTGCAGCGTGTTAATCGATAATCCCAGTAATAGCTTGCCTTGGCATTGGGCGATCACTTGCTCAATCGGGCGATCGTCTTGCCCGACGTGTAACCCGTCAGCCTGTATTTTCAATGCGAGATCTACATCATCATTAATAAAAAACGGCACGTGGTATCGGCGGCATAGATCACGGCATTGTATGGCTAATTGCGCTATTTGTTGCCGATTTTGCAGTGAAAAAGCACCTTTTTCCCGAAATTGGAAGCAGCTGATACCGCACTTTAACGCTTCTGCCAGTATGGTTAAAAGTGCGGTCTGCGGCGGCAAGTCCAAATGGCGGCAATCTTGTGTGCCGGCAATGAAATAGACGGATAACATGTTGCGAATGTCCGTCATATTAGCCTAACCCTTGTCGCGGAATAGAAGAGAACGCCCAATGATTCGTCGGGCCGTGGCCGTGGCCGATATTTAACGGACGGCTGATCGCAGCGGTGATAAATTGCTTTGCCAGCCGAATGGCAATATTCGGATTGTGTCCTTTGGCGAGTTCTGCCGTAATACAGGCGGAAAACGTGCAGCCGGTGCCGTGTGTGTGCGGTGTTTGATAGCGCGGGCTTTCCAGCATAAAAGTATCGCTTGGCGTGAATACCCGGTCACGGCAAACCGCACTTTGGGAATGTTGGCTGTGGCCTCCCTTGATAACCACGGTTTTGACGCCACGATCTTGTAAGTAGCGTGCTGCCTGTTCGGCACTTTTGTCGTCTATAATCCGAATGCCGGTCAGGGTTTCCGCTTCGGGCAAATTCGGGGTAATGATGTCGGCAAGCGGTAACAAATGTTGCTTGAGTGCTGAGACCGCACTTTGTTGCAACAATGGCGCCCCACCTTTGGCGATCATCACCGGATCCAACACCATCAGCCCGAATGTGTGCGCTTTCAGGGATTCGGCGACACATTCGATGATTTCCGCTGTTCCGAGCATACCCAATTTAAAGGCGGAAATCTGAAAATCTTCAGCAATTGCTTTCAGCTGTGCCTCAATAGTGGCAAGAGGAACGGCATGAATATCGTAAACGCCGAGTGTATTTTGGGCGGTGACGGCGGTAATCGCTGTTGTGCCGAAGACGCCGCGCATTTGAAAGGTTTTTAAATCGGCCTGAATGCCGGCACCGCCGCCGCTGTCGGAGCCGGCAATGGTTAAAGCCTGTGGAATATTATACATGGGAAATCCTCGCCAATCGGTGTATTTGGCTGCTGTCCAGTGCCGCCAAGTGATCTAAAAGTGCGGTATAAAACTGCCCGTGCTGCTGGGGGAGCAGCGGCTGTGCCGCCAGTTCACCGGCTATGGCATAGGCAGTGCAGGCTTCGAGTGCGGCATTGAAGCCGTCTTGCGGCGCAACGGCTAGAAAGGCGCCGCAAACCGCGCTCAGCAGGCAGCCCGAGCCGGTGATTTTCGGGAAAAGTGCGGTGCCGTTGCGGATATTTGCAAGCTGTCGGCCGTCGCTGACGACATCGACTTCGCCGCTGATAACCACTGTGCATTGATATTGTTGTGCAAGCGTATTGGCGATTTCATTTAAATCGGCCTCTCCTTTGCCGACGTCTACGCCTTTACTTTGCCAATCGGCATTGGCGAGACAGGCCATTTCAGCGGCGTTACCGCGAATGGCGCTGAAACTGATCTCTGCCAATAAGCGAGTCACGATCTGTCGGCGGAAAGTGGTGGCACCGACACCGACCGGATCGAGCACCACCGGAATATGGTGGCGGTTGGCGGCTTTCCCGGCGCTCAGCATGGCATTGACCTGTTCGGCGGTCAGTGTGCCGATATTGATCACCAGTGCGTTGCAAATCGCAGGCAGTTCTTCCATTTCCTCGATCGCACTTGACATAATCGGTGAGGCGCCGAGCGCCAATAAGCCGTTGGCGACATAATTGGCAACAACGATATTGGTGATATTGTGTATCAGCGGATTTTGTTGACGAATGCGGTTTAAGTAATTGGTTTTCAAGGTCATATTTTGTCCTCAGGGCAGTTGTACTGCGTAATCGGCCAAGTTCGGCACGTTGTCGATTAAGCCTTGCTGTTGCATGAATTGCGCCATTTTTTGATAGCGGCTGTTATCTAAGGCGCGTGGGCGCAGGCTCAGACGCGGCAGGGTGTCGCGCCATGCCAGACGGTTCAGTTCGTTATCCAGTTCATTCGGTTTGTAGCTGATAAAATCCTGCCATGCCTGTTCGGGGTGGTTAATCAGGTAGATTGTCGCTTCTTCAAGTGCGGTTAAAAAAGCACTGAGCTTTTTGTCCGACAGGCGGTTTTTATTGGCAACCAGAATCAGTTCGTCATAAGCCGGAACGCCGTGTTCTTCCGGATAAAACGCCAGACCGGGCTGTTTTTCCAATGCCATTTGATTGAGTTCAAAATTGCGGAAAGCGCCGATCACCGCATCGACTTGCCCGCTGATGAGCGAGGGCGAAAGTGACCAGTTGACGTTAATCATCTCGACATCGCTTGCGTTTAAGCCGTGTTTGGCGAGCATTGCTTGTAACAGGCTGGTTTCAAAGCCGCTGACCGAATAGCCGACTTTTTTGCCTTTTAAATCGGCAACCGATTTGATATTGCTGCGTTGTAACACCACTACACTGTTGAGCGGCGTGGAAACCAGTGTGCCGATTCGCACCAGCGGCAAGCCTTCGGCAACCTGCATTTGCAATTGCGGCTGATAATCGACCGCTAAATCCGCTTTGTCGGCGGCGACCAGTTTCGGCGGCATGGACGGATCGGCCGGTTCGATGATCTCGACCGTTAAGCCGTGGGCGTCAAAAAAGCCTTTTTGCTGTGCTACAATCAGTGCGGCATGGTCGGGATTGACGAACCAGTCCAGTAGTAACGTGACGTTTTCTTTAGCGGTCAGCGGTTGGCTTAACAGGCAAAGTGCGGTACAAAGGGTGAGGAGTTTCTTCATGTCGTTTTCCTTATTTTTAGTGGGGACGGTTTAACTTAAATCCAGCCCCATTTGCCAGAAGGCAATTTCCATGCGGGTGGCAGTGGTGAAAATTTGTTGTACTTTGGCGAGTTGTTTGGCGTTAAGATCCGCACATAGCGTGTCTAACAGTTCGCCGACTTGCGCCGCCGCTTGTTGAAAATCAGCCGCAGCATAGGTGTCGATCCACGCTTGATACGGGTTATCGACCGGGCTTAACCGTTGTTCGACAATCGAACGGGCGATCTCGGCATAGCCGAGTGCACAAGGGGCAATCGCCGCATACAGATCCGCCAAGCTGCCGTTGATGCCGCAATCCAACACATAACGGGTGTAGGCGACACAGGCGGAAGATTCCGGGGTTTGTTGTAGTGCCGTTGGTGAAATGCCCCACTGTTTGCAAAAATTAACGTGCAGTTGAATTTCTTGCAGCAGGGTGGCAATGGCTTGATTTGCCTGCGCCATTTGTGCGAAATTCTCCGCTTTGAACAGAGTGAGCGCCAGCGCACGGTTGTATTGAAACAGATAGAGATAATCCTGTTTTAAATAATGTTGAAACCGCACTTTGCTTAATTTACCGGTCGTCAGTTGCAACACGAATTCGTGTCGGGTATAAGCAGACCAGTACGGTTCGGCATTGGCGATAAGTCGCCGGCAGATAGACATGTTTTCTCCTTTGTCAGTGTAGGTGGGAGACCCACGGTATTATGCGGCGCAGCAGGCGATCCGCGACAAAATACAGCACCAGCGCCATCAAAATTAATAACAACAGTGCGGCAAACATTAAATCCACTTGCATACGTGCGTTGGCATGCAGCATTAAATAGCCCAACCCTTGTGACGAGCCGACCCATTCACCGACAACAGCGCCGATCGGCGCCACCGAAACGGCAATCCGCAAGCCGGACGCCAAGGCGGGCAGTGCCGCCGGCAAGCGTACTTTGAACAGCAAAGCAATACGCCCGATTTGCATGGTGCGAGCCAAATCCAGCCAAGCCTGCGGCGTGTTGCGCAGCCCGTCGTAACAAGCGGCGGTGACGGGAAAATAGATAATCAGTACTGTCATCACAATTTTTGATGCCATGCCGTAACCGAACCATAACACCAACAACGGCGCAACGGCGAATACCGGAATCGCCTGTGACATCACCAACAGCGGCATTAAAAATGCGGAAACCGGCGCAGAAAGCGAGAGCAACAACGCCGACCCCAAACCGAGCAAAAAGCCCAATAGCAGCCCGATAAGCATTTCAAGTGCGGTGATTTGCGCATGTTGCCACAGCAACAGCGGACGGTGTTGCAGCTGTTCCCAGACCGCACTTGGGGTCGGTAACATGTAGTGCGGCAATTGCCACAGGCTGACCGCACTTTGCCATAACAGCAGTAAAAGTACGGTCAGCAGCGCAGTTTTGCCGAGGGGTTTAAGCCAATTCATAGTCTTCTCCCGACAATAATTGCTTAAACAGCTGCTGTTGTAGCGGCAGTAGTGCGTGTTGGGTTAAATTGCGCGGCTTTTGCCCAGGCGGAAGCAAGGCGCGACTCAGCGGTTTCGGCGTGTTTTGCAAGGTGTAAATCCGATCGCCGAGACGGATCGCCTCTTGCGGATCATGGGTGATCAGCAGCACGGTTTTGCCCGCCAGCAGGCGACACGACAGCTCCTGCAACTGTAAACGGGTGGCGGCATCCAGTGCGGAAAACGGCTCGTCCATTAAAATCAGATCGGCATCTTGCATTAAAGTTCTGGCAAGGGCGACACGTTGTCGCTGTCCGCCCGATAATTGGTAACAGGGTTTATGCCGATGTGGCGTCATTTGTACCGCCGTCAGAAGATATTCGGCTTTGGCTTGCGTTTCGGCATTTTTAGTGCCGTTCAAATGTTGTTCCAACTGCACATTATCGACAATCGACAACCAAGGATAGAGCGAATTCTGCTGTGCCAGCCAAGCGAGTTTAAGCGGTTGCGGAAAGTGAATTTGCCCCTGTTGAACGGCGTGCTTTTCCAAACCGGCAATGGCACGCAACAGGGTGGATTTCCCCACGCCTGAACGCCCAAGCAGTACCGTCCATTCGCCCTTCGGCAAGGCGAAATTCAATTCGCCGAACAGTTGCTGCCCGTTAAAAGCAAGGGTTAAAGCATGAATTTCAACCGCATTCATTTTTCGTGCGTCCGATAATAATCAGTGTGACGAATGCAGAGCGACAGTAGCAGAAAAACAGGCGGAAAAAAGGCAAAGTGCGGTTTGGATAGAAGTCATCTTGATAGTTTCCTACGTCAGCATTATCTGGATCAGGTTCACGGGTTTAATCTCAGCCGCATTCGCTTTTGGCAGCAAGCGCAGCACCCCGACTAGTGAAAGGGTAATTTATAAAAATAGTTGAAGTTATACAAGGATTTTCTCAAAGAAATTTGAACTGGATCATATATTACTGTCAAATAGATAAAGCATAAATTATTTAGTGATAATATTAAATTTTGGTGAGTTATATGGGGAAAATTACAATGAGATATTTATACCGATTGAATAAATCAATATTCGTATTACCTATACTCTGTTTGGCGTTTAATGCAGCGGCTAATGCTAATACAACTAAAGTTGAAACTTTACAGCCACAAATCCATTACGAACAGCTTGTGACTCAGCGGCAAGTCGTCGATGAATTGCTGGAGCAGGCGGTTGTTTTCCAAAAATCCCCGGCAAGAGTATCTGACGCAGGCTTTACAGCCAAACTGCCTAGCAATATGGAGAGTATTGCTACACTTTTGTTGCAGGCTTATGAATTAGAACCTTATCGAGTTGACTTTCTGTTTGGCGCAGCAAATGCGAATATTTACAATGGTAATGTAGAGCAAGCGTTAGCGTTATATAAACGGGTGCTGGATGTTGCGCCTGATGATGTGAAAGCGCATATTTATTTGGCGGTATGGAATCACTTTGCAAAGAATGAAGTGGAAAGTAAAAAATATTTTTCACGCTTGGAAAGCTTATCCCCAGAAAAAGCAATAGCACTCACGAAAATATTTTCTACAATTGATCGTATCGCACAGCAACCAATTGTAGATAAATTAGATGAAACATTACCGCCGCGATCAGCTATTGTCACATTAGGCTATGTACTTTATCCGGACGGCAGCATGAATGATATTCTGATTCAGCGTTTAGAAAAAACCTTAGAATTGGCGAATCAAAATCCAAATACGTTAATTATTGTTACTGGCGGAGTTCCGAAGAATAATAAAACGGAAGCAAATTTAATGAAACAGTGGTTAATAGAACATGGTATTGATAATAATAGAATTTATGCGGATAATTACGCAACTTCTACTGTAGAAAACGCTTTATATTCTCGTTATGCGTTGGCAAAACATGGTATCAAACAAGCTGTTTTGGTTAGTTCGGGCAGTCATGTCCGTCGAGGCCAAACGCTGTTTGAAATCGCAACTTGGGAGTCAGGGCCGCAAGACATTAAATTTCAGTCAGTGGCGGCTTTGGATAAACCGTTAGCGGAATTACAGCAAATAGGCACAAAAGATTTAATGGGAATTTATCGTGATAGTTTAAGCGTGTTAGGCTTGCCGATGTTCAATAGCGGAATATTACAAGACTAGATGGAGGTAGATTGATGAAAGTAACCACAACAGCAATTCAGAACGGTCATTTTGAAGATAAATATGGTAAACGCGGCGAGCAGTTTAGTCCGAACGGAATGCCGACTTACTCAATTCCATTGGAGATCACGGATGCACCGGAAGGGACTAAGTCATTTGCCTTAGTGTTGGAAGATAAAGATGCGGTCGGGGCGGCGGGGTATGTGTGGGTGCACTGGCTGGTCGCTAATTTACACCGCACTTCGCTGCCGGAAAACGACAGTATTTCAGCCACTGATTATGTGCAAGGCAGAAACAGTTGGTCAGGTAAGCTAGGCGGTTTATCGGCAGAAGAAGCTTCGTTTTACGGCGGCATGGCGCCGCCGAATGCCGATCACCGCTATGAATTATATGTATATGCGTTGGATTGTGACTTGGATTTACAAGCGGGATTCGGCTTTAATGAGCTGCATTTTGCGATGCAGGGGCATATTCTGGAGCAAGCTTATTTGGTCGGTGTTTATAAACTCTAATCTGAAAAGTGCGGTCAGAAATCATTTTAGACCGCACTTTTGTATTTTCCCTGCGCAAATTCATGACCTTTCGTCCGAATTCAAGTATAATAGCCGCCATTTTCTATCTACAAAAAGAAGCCGATATGAGTTCAACATTTAACATTAAAACCTTTCAGGGAATGATCCTTGCCTTGCAAGACTATTGGGCAAAACAGGGCTGTACGGTGGTGCAGCCGTTTGATATGGAAGTGGGGGCGGGCACATCGCACCCGATGACTTGTCTGCGTGCGTTGGGGCCTGAGCCGATGGCGTTTGCTTATGTGCAGCCGTCGCGTCGGCCGACCGACGGGCGCTATGGCGAAAATCCGAACCGTTTACAGCATTATTACCAATTTCAAGTGGTGATTAAACCGTCACCGGACAATATTCAAGAATTGTATTTAGACAGCTTAAAAATGTTAGGTTTTGATCCGACGCAAAATGATATCCGTTTTGTGGAAGACAACTGGGAAAACCCGACTTTGGGCGCTTGGGGGCTGGGCTGGGAAGTGTGGCTGAACGGCATGGAAGTGACCCAGTTCACTTATTTCCAGCAAGTGGGCGGTTTGGAATGTAAACCGGTAACCGGCGAAATTACTTATGGTCTGGAGCGTTTGGCGATGTATATTCAGGGGGTGGACTCTGTTTATGATTTGGTCTGGTCGGACGGCTCGCTAGGTAAAACCACTTACGGCGATGTGTTCCATCAAAACGAAGTCGAACAATCGACTTATAACTTTGAATATGCCGACACCGAGTTTTTATTTTATTGTTTCGAGCAACACGAAAAAGAAGCGCAACAGCTGCTGGCATTGGAGAAACCATTGCCGTTGCCGGCTTATGAACGCATTTTAAAAGCGGCGCACAGTTTTAATATGCTCGATGCACGCAAAGCGATTTCGGTTACCGAACGCCAGCGTTATATTTTGCGAATCCGTGCGTTAACCAAAGGCGTGGCGGAAGCATACTATGCGAGCCGTGAAGCATTGGGTTTTCCGGGGTGTAAAAAATAAGGACGTTATTATGACCAAACCAGTTTTATTTTTTGCACAAACCTGTCCGGATACAGCTCCTTTTGTCGCAGAATTGCAGGCATTAAACGTGGAATATCAAGCGGTTGAAGTATTGGAAAATTTGGTCAATTTCAAACGTTTCCTCAAATTAAGAGATAACCACCCTGCATTCAATAATGCAAAAACAAACGGCTATATCGGTATTCCGGCGTTAGTGTTGGCTGATGACGGTGTGATTTTAGACATCTCGACATTGCAGACTGAATTTGGGAAGTCGTGAGTGCCATTCCTGTTGAGAAAATATTAAGAAGAGAAATTGAGTAATGAAAGAAAACTTCCTCGCCGAGATCGGCACTGAAGAGCTGCCGCCGAAGGCACTCAAGAAACTGGCAACGGCGTTTGCCGAGAATATCGAACAAGAACTAAACCAAGCCGGATTGGCGTTTGAAAACGTCGAATGGTTTGCGGCGCCGCGCCGTTTGGCGGTAAAAGTGTTGGGGTTGGCAACCCGTCAAACGAGCAAAGAGATTGAAAAACGCGGGCCGGCGGTATCGGCGGCGTTTGATGCGGAAGGCAAGCCGACCAAAGCCGCTGAAGGTTGGGCGCGTGGTTGCGGGATTTGTGTAGAACAAGCGGAACGCTTGCTGACCGATAAAGGCGAATGGCTGGTATATCGTGCGATCGTTGAGGGGCAAGCGACCAAAAACCTGTTGCAGGGAATGATCAGCAATGCGTTGGCAAAGCTGCCGATTCCGAAAACCATGCGTTGGGGCGATAAATCGGAACAATTCGTGCGTCCGGTGCATACTGTTACCTTACTATTAGGTGATGAATTAATTGAAGGTGAAATTTTAGGCGTGAAGAGCGGTACAACCATTCGTGGACACCGTTTCTTAGGTGAGCGTGAATTTCAAATTACACATGCGGATCAATATCCGGCACTGCTGAAAGAAAAAGGATCGGTGGTGGCGGATTTCAACGAGCGTAAAGCGTTAATTTTAGAAAAATCGCAGCAAAAAGCGACCGCACTTGGCGGCGTGGCGGATATTGAAGACGATTTATTAGATGAAGTTACCTCTTTAGTGGAATATCCGAATGTATTAACCGCTAAATTTGAAGAGCGTTTCTTGGCGGTGCCGGCGGAAGCATTGGTTTATACCATGAAAGGCGACCAAAAATACTTCCCGATCTATGATAAAAACGGCAATTTATTACCGCACTTTATCTTTGTCTCGAACATCAATCCCGATGATCCGACGGCGATTATCGAAGGGAATGAAAAAGTGGTGCGGCCACGTTTGACCGATGCCGAGTTTTTCTTTAAAACCGATTTGAAACAGCGTTTGCAAGATAATTTGCCTCGTTTAGAAACGGTCTTATTCCAACAGCAGTTAGGTACACTGCTCGATAAAACCAAGCGAATTGAAGCGCTGGCAGGTGAAATTGCGGCACAAATCGGCGCAGATAAAGCAAAAGCGGAACGTGCAGGTTTATTATCAAAATGTGATTTAATGACCAATATGGTGTTTGAGTTTACCGATACGCAAGGTGTAATGGGAATGCACTATGCCCGTCATGATGGTGAAGATGAAGAAGTTGCAGTGGCATTGAATGAACAATATATGCCACGTTTTGCCGGCGATGATTTGCCTCGCTCATTGGTGGCAAGTGCGGTTGCACTTGCGGATAAGCTGGATACCCTGACCGGAATTTTCGGCATCGGGCAACAACCGAAGGGCAGTGCCGATCCGTTTGCGCTACGTCGTGCGGCATTGGGGACGTTACGGATTATCGTGGAGAAACATTTGCCGCTTGATTTAACCGATCTGGTGCAAAGATCGGCGGCATTGTTCGGCGACAAACTGACTAATGCAAATGTTGTTGAAGAAGTGGTGGATTTTATGCTCGCCCGCTTCCGTGCTTGGTATCAAGACGAAGGTTTCGGCGTTGATGTCATTCAAGCGGTGTTGGCGCGCCGTCCGACCAAACCGGCGGATTTTGATGCCCGTGTGAAAGCGGTATCTTATTTCCGCCGGCTGGATTCCGCTGAGGCTCTGGCGGCTGCCAATAAACGGGTTTTCAATATTTTGGCGAAAGTGGAAGGGCAATTGCCGACACAGGTCGACCGCACTTTATGTCAGGATCCGGCAGAGATTGCCTTGGCTGCGCAAGTGGCGGAATTGCAACAAAAATTACAGCCGCTGTTTGCGGACGGAGATTATCAAACCGCACTTGAACAATTGGCGGCTCTGCGTCAGCCGGTGGATAAATTCTTCGATAACGTGATGGTGAATGCTGAAGATCCGGCATTACGCCAAAATCGTTTAGCATTGCTGTATAATTTGCGGGAATTATTCCTGCAAGTGGCGGATATTTCGTTGCTGCAAGCGTAATATTGAGTGGTGTGAAAAAGGGCTGACATTGATGTCGGCCCTTTTTTATCGGATTACTCAGACAATATGGTTGAATTTGCTTATTTTAATAATCCGGCGGTTTTCAAGGCGGCACTGACGGTCGGTTGCGCTTCTTCGCTTAACACGGTCAGCGGCAGGCGCAGAAACGGTTCACTGATCAACCCGATTTTGTAGCACGCCCATTTGACCGGAATCGGGTTGGATTCGATAAACAGATCTTTATGCAGCGGCATGAGACGGTTGTTGATTTCATCAGCTTGGGCGAAATCGCCTTTCAGGGCGAAATGGCACATTTTCGCCATATCGGCGGCGGCGACATTGTTGGTCACCGAGATCACGCCTTCACCACCGGCTTTAATGGCTTCCAATCCGGTGGCATCGTCGCCGCTCAGAATAATGAAATCTTGCCCTGCCAGTTCCTTGATTTTGCCGACACGGCTGACATCGCCGGTGGCTTCTTTAATGCCGACAATATTTGGAATTTTCGCCAGACGGGCAACGGTTTCCGGTTTCAGATCGCTGCCGGTACGCCCCGGTACGTTATACAGGATTTGCGGCAAGTCGGTGCTTTCGGCAATCGCTTTGAAGTGTTGGTACATGCCTTCCTGAGTCGGTTTATTGTAGTAAGGCACAACCGACAGGCAGCCCGCAACTCCACTGCCGTGCAGTAATTTGGTCATAGTGATTGCTTCGCTGGTGGCGTTGGCGCCGGTGCCGGCGATAATTGGAATGCGGCCGGCAGCGTATTCGACGGTCTTCAGAATTACCTTAACATTTTCATCAATACTGAGCGTGGCGGATTCGCCGGTAGTGCCGACAGAAACAATCGCATCCGTGCCCGCTTCAATATGAAAGTTCACCAACGCTTCCAATTCGGTATAGTTCACTTCGCCGGAACTGTCCATCGGAGTGATAAGCGCAACGATACTGCCTGAAAATAAAGGGTTACTGGCCGACATAAAACTTCTCCTGTACGTTTCTTGTTGTTTTATTGATGAAATAACTGATTATTCTAGATTGCCAAATTTGTCGCAGTTTGCAAGTTGTTTTTTTATTTTCTTCCACATAAATCAAAAAAAGTGAAAAAGGTCTGATTTAATGGTAGCTTAAGTGCGGTATCAGTCCTTAATTTTGGAGAAAATAATGTTATCGATATTAAAAAAAGGTGCGTCGGCACCGACATTCAGTTTATTGGATCAAGATGAAAACCGTATCGCGTTAAGTGATTTCAAAGGGAAAAAAGTATTGGTTTATTTTTATCCGAAAGCGCTGACCCCGGGCTGTACTACGCAAGCTTGCGATTTGCGTGATGCCAAAACCGAATTAGACGCATTGGGTGTGGTGATTTTGGGTATCAGTCCTGATTTACCGGCAAAATTACGCAGTTTTGAGCAAAAGAAAGCGTTGAATTTCACCCTGCTGTCCGATCCGGATCATCAAGTGGCGGAGCAGTTTGGCGTATGGGGCGAGAAAAAATTTATGGGGCGGACGTTTGACGGAATCCATCGTATCAGTTTTTTGATTGATGAAAACGGCGTGATTGAACAGGTGTTCGACAAGTTTAAAACCAAAGATCATGCACAAGTGGTGTTGGATTATTTAAACGGGTAAAGTGCGGTTCGGGCGGCAGGCTATACGGCACGCCGCCTTAAACGGCGTGCCGTGAGCGGCGGTATTATTTCTGAGTTAAATCTTGCGGTTTATGGTAAAGCTCCCCGCCTTTTTGTTTAAATTGTTGCGACATTTTGGCTAAGCCGGCCTGTTGTTCTGGCGTGAGGTTGGCGGCATAGTCCCGCACTTCCTGCGAAATTTTCATTGAGCAGAATTTCGGCCCGCACATCGAACAGAAATGCGCCACCTTGCCGGATTCCTGCGGCAGTGTTTGATCGTGATAAGCGCGTGCGGTTTCGGGATCGAGCGATAAATTAAACTGATCCTGCCAGCGGAATTCAAATCTTGCTTTCGACATGGCGTTATCCCGAATTTGAGCCGCAGGGTGACCTTTGGCGAGATCGGCGGCGTGGGCGGCGATTTTATACGTGATCAAGCCTTGCTTGACGTCTTCTTTATCCGGCAGCCCCAAATGTTCTTTCGGTGTCACATAACACAGCATGGCGCAGCCGAACCAACCGATCATCGCTGCGCCGATGCCGGATGTGAAATGATCGTAACCCGGCGCAATATCGGTGGTCAGCGGCCCTAGCGTATAAAACGGCGCTTGGTGGCAATGTTCCAGCTCCTCGTTCATATTGCGCCGGATCATATGCATCGGAATATGCCCCGGCCCTTCGATCATCACCTGCACATCATATTCCCAAGCGATTTTGGTCAGTTCGCCTAACGTATACAGTTCGGCAAACTGTGCTTCGTCGTTGGCATCCTGAATCGAACCCGGTCGTAAGCCGTCACCCAGCGAAAGTGCGACATCATAAGCGGCGCAAATGTCACAAATTTCCCGAAAACGGGTATAAAGAAAATTTTCCTGATGGTGCGACAAACACCATTTCGCCATAATCGAGCCGCCGCGCGAGACGATTCCCGTCAGCCGTTTGGCGGTCATCGGGATATAACGTAATAAGGTTCCGGCATGAATGGTGAAATAATCTACGCCCTGTTCCGCCTGCTCGATTAAGGTATCTCTAAACACCGTCCAATTTAGATTTTCGGCAATGCCGTTGACTTTTTCCAATGCCTGATACAGCGGCACGGTGCCGATTGGAACGGGGCTGTTGCGCAGAATCCATTCGCGCGTTTCGTGAATGTTGCGGCCGGTGGAGAGATCCATCACGGTATCGGCGCCCCAGCGGATCGCCCAAACCAGTTTCTCCACTTCCTCTTCGATCGAGGAGGTGACGGCGGAATTGCCGATATTGGCATTCACTTTCACCAGAAAATTGCGCCCGATAATCATCGGTTCGGATTCGGGGTGGTTGATATTGCACGGGATAATCGCCCGTCCTGCCGCCACTTCTTGGCGCACAAATTCCGGCGTGATTTCAGCCGGCAGGTTTGCGCCGAAGGCTTGCCCCGGATGTTGTTGCAGCAATACCGCACTTTTAATGCGCGTTCGCCCCAAATTTTCCCGAATAGCGATAAATTCCATTTCAGGCGTAATGATGCCTTGACGGGCGTAGTGTAATTGGGTAACGGTTTTGCCTTTACGGGCACGTAACGTTGCCCTTTGCCGTTGAAAACGCAATTCATCAAGGGTGTTGTCTTGTAGGCGTGATTGGGTATATTGCGAGCTGACCGCACTTAACGCTTCGCTATCTTGTCGTTCGGCAATCCATTGTCGGCGAAGTGCGCTGATCCCTTGCTTAACATTGATGGTTTGGCTCTCATCGCCATAAACGCCTGAGGTGTCGTACACCGGAACGGCTTCGTTCGGCTCGAATTGCGGATGGGTTTTATCACCGCCAATCAATGTCGGGCTAAGTTCAATTTCCCGCATCGGTACTTGAATATCAGGCCGCGAGCCCGGCAGATAAATCCGTTTTGAAGCGGGATAGGGCGTGCCTTTTAAATTGCTGATGAATTGTTGTGCCGATTCACGTTTGTGACGGCGGCTGGTTTTGGTCACATAAATGCTGGTGTCAGACATGGCAAATTCCTTTATAGTCAAAATAATAAACAGGAGTGCTTGTCCGGAGCGGAAAAGAGGTGGTGGAAGAAAATAAACGGACTTTATACGGTTTGCAGTAACCGAAGTGCGGTCTGTTTATCTTGGTAAATCATCAGGTTGAAACGTAAGATGATTGACTTGTTCCCTTCGCAGGTCTTAACCCGAGCAGGTTCCACGGATCCCGGTTTACGGTCTCAGCCAATAGATCATTGGCACTCCGACAAGAGAGAGTAGTATAAGGAAGCCGCTGTCGGCGGACAAGGCGTAATGCGGCAAAATGTGATTTCGGTGCGGTTTTAGGCTGAAATGCGGAAATCAAGCTAAAGTGCGGTTTGTACCGCACTTGATGGCGATTTAAGCGGGTTCGGCATCGTCATTCGACGGCCAAGCGTTTACGACCGCTTTGACCAGTGTTGCCAGCGGAATGGCAAAGAAGACGCCCCAGAATCCCCATAATCCGCCGAAAATCAGGACAGCCAAAATAATAATCAGCGGGTGTAGGTTCACCGCTTCGGAAAATAAGACCGGCACCAACAGATTACCGTCCAGAATTTGGATAATCAGGTAACCCAGCATTAAATACCAGAAGGTCGGGGTAACGCCGAACTGAACCAGCGCAACCAACGCAATCGGAATGGTGATTAACACCGCACCGACATAAGGCACCAGAACGGATAAGCCCACGCCGACCGATAGCAGTAACGGATAACGCAGACCGAAGAACAGGAATAAAATATAAGTGATTGCGCCGATAATCACGATTTCCAGAAATTTGCCGCGGATATAGTTGGAAATCTGGCTTTGCATTTCTGTCCACACTTGTGAAGCCAAAGTGCGGTTGCGCGGCATAAAGCGCATTACGCCTTGAATCAGCTCTTGTTTGTCCTTCACTAGAAAAAAGACCATTAACGGCACCAGAAATGCGTAAATGCCGATAGTCACCAGACTGAGCAGTGAGGACAGCGAATAGCGCAGCGCCGATTCACCGAAGGTCAGCAATTTAGTGCGGGCGTTGCTGAAGAGGGCGTCGAGCATCGGATAGTCTATGAGATCGGGATAATGTTCTGGCAGGGTCAACAGCCATTCATGCAATTGATTGATCATGTTCGGCAAGTCTTGTACCAGCGAGATAGTCTGTGTCCATAAGCGCGGCACGACCACGATCATAATGAAAATAATCAAAGTCGCAGACAGCAGTAGCGTAATAGCAGCGGCCGCTATTCGCGGCAGTTTCAACTTTTGCGACAGGAAAGTGATCGGTGTTTCCAGTAAGTAGGCGAAAACGAGTGCAATCAGTAACGGGGCGATAATATCACTGAAGAAATAGATCGCCACAAAGAGGAAAAATAAAATGGCAAACAGCCCGAGGGCTTGTGGATCAGTAAAGCGGCGTTTATACCATTTTTGAAACATTTCCCACATCAGTATTTTCCTATGGTCAAATAAATCAGACTTTTTGATTATAACAAGTTATTGACTTAATGAAAGATTAAAACCATGATGAAGCCGATAAAATTAACAAGGAGTAAGTAATGACAGGCAAGGTAAAAATTTTGCATAACCCGACATGTTCGAAAAGTCGTGAAACGCTGCAATTATTGGAGAGCCGTGGGATTGCACCTGAGGTGGAAGTCTATTTGCAGAAAGCCTATTCGGTGGCGGAGCTGCAAACGCTTTGCCGCCGTTTGGGGATTGACGATGTACGCCGAATGATGAGAGTGAATGATGAGCTGTACCGCACTTTGGGCTTAGACAATCCGGCATTGACGCAGCAACAGCTTTTGGCGGCGCTGGCACAGCATTCGGCATTGCTTGAACGTCCGATTGTGATTAACGGCGAGCAGGCAAGAATCGGGCGTCCGCCGCAAGCGGTGCTGGAAATTTTATAAATTCAGGCAGTGTTTGACAAAAGGAATGGTTAATTTGCGCTGAGCCTGTAACGAAGCCTGATCGAGCTGTTGCAAGGTGTCGAAAAGGCTCTGGGTATCACGTTCCAGCCGTTTGAGTAAAAACAATCCCACTTCGTCCGGCAATTCCAAGCCGCGCAAACGGGCGCGCTGTTGCAGCGCTTTCAGTTTCTGTATTTCGTCGAGCGGCTGTAGTTTGTGTACTTCGCCCCAACTGAGACGGGAGCGTAAATCATTGAGTGAAACGGGAAGATGGCGGGGGGAAACGTCGGCACTGAGAATCAGGATAGCGCGTTTTTGTTCTTTGATACGATTGTATAAATCGAAAAGTGCGGTTTCCCATTTTCGTTGTCCGGCAATCCGTTGCAGATCGTCGATGCAGACCAGATCCTGATTTTCCAGATTGTCCAAGACATCGGGCGAAAAATGCACGGCTTGCTTGAGCGGAATAAAACTGGCGTTACCGCCGCGATCAAACAGATAGTCGCAGCAGGCTTTCAATAAATGGCTTTTGCCGCAGCCGGATTCGCCGTACAGATAAAAGAACTGTTGCTGTTGTTGCAGTAGATGGCGGCGCAATGCATCCAACAGCAACAGATTATTTTCGGCATAGAAATTCTGTAGCGTCAAATCGTCTATCTGTTGGATTGGCAATGTCAGTTGTACTGCGGTTGTCAAACGTTCACCTGCTTTTGGAATTATATAACGGGTTCTTGTTCACCCTTCGGCAGAATCAAATTCATGATCACCGCCACGATGGCGCACAGGCTGATGCCTTTTAGCGATACTTCGCCGACATTTAACATCATGCCGCCGATACCGAATGTCATGACCACGGAAATAATACACAGGTTACGCGGTTCGGATACATTCACTTGCGCCTTAATCAGGGTACTCATGCCGACAACGGCAATTGAGCCGAATACCAACATCATAATGCCGCCCATAACAATTGTCGGAATAGTGGATAAAAATGCGCCGACTTTGCCGCAGAATGAAATGGCGATAGCCCAACAGGCCGCCCAAGTCATGATTGTCGGATTGAAATTTCGGGTCAACATCACTGCGCCGGTGACTTCGGCATAGGTTGTGTTCGGCGGACCGCCTAAAAACGAGGCGGCGGAGGTGGCAATCCCGTCACCGAGCAAAGTGCGGTGCAGCCCCGGTTTTTTTAGGAAGTCTTTACCGGTGACCGAGCTGATCGCCATGATACCGCCGACATGTTCAATGGCGGGGGCAATAGCAATCGGCAGTAGATAGAGAATCGCTTCCAATTTAAATTCCGGTGTGGTGAGTGTCGGCATACTGAACCAAGCGGCATTGCCGATAGCGGTAAAATCAACTAAGCCGAGAGTCAGCGCCAAAACATAACCGACGGCAATGCCGAACATAATCGGAATCAGCCTCATCAAGCCTTTGGTAAAAACGGCAACCGCCAAGGTGGTGATCAAGGTCGCCATCGACACTAAAACGGCTTGTTCGTAGGGATAAAGTTGTGCGCCGTCCCCGCCTTTGCCGATCGCCATATTGACCGCCAACGGCGCCAAGCCCATGCCGATAATGATGATAATCGGGCCGACGACGACCGGTGGGAATACCCGTTGCAGAATTGCCGCGCCTTTCAGTTTCACCAAGACACTCAGCGCGATATAAACCAAACCGGCGCCCATTAATCCCCCCATCGTCACCGCTAATCCCCAAGTGGCGATACCGTATTGCATCGGGGCGATAAAAGCGAAAGAAGAGGCGAGAAAAATCGGGACTTGGCGACGAGTACAGAGTTGAAACAGCAGCGTGCCGACACCGGCGGTCAAAAGTGCGGTATTGCTGTCAAGCCCGACAATCAACGGCACGAGAACCAAGGCGCCGAATGCCACAAACAGCATTTGCAGCCCGACGAACGCCTGTTTGACCAAACTTTGTGTCGGTAGATCGTCATGTGCCGGAATGGAATTTTGCATGGTGGATTTCCCGTTGCTGAAAAAATAGGTTATTTAGTGCCGAAAATTTTATCACCGGCATCGCCCAGACCCGGAATGATATAACCCTGCTCATTCAAGTGATCATCGATGGACGCAGTATACAATTCTACATCGGGGTGGGCTTTTTCCAATACCGCAATCCCTTCCGGCGCAGCAACCAACACCAAGACTTTGATCTGTTTGCAGCCTTTGGCTTTCAGCAAGTCAATGGTGGCAACCATTGAGCCGCCGGTTGCCAGCATCGGATCAACCACGATTGCCAACCGCTCTTCTAAATCGCCCGCCAGCTTCTGAAAATACGGCACCGGCTCCAGAGTCTCTTCGTTGCGGTACATGCCGACCACACTGATGCGGGCGCTGGGAATATGTTCCAGCACGCCGTCCATCATGCCCAGACCGGCACGCAGAATCGGAACAACCGTCACTTTTTTGCCTTTGATGCGTTCCACTTCTACCGGACCGTTCCAACCGTCGATAATCACGGTTTCGGTCTCCAGATCCGCCGTGGCTTCATAAGTCAGCAGGCTGCCGACTTCGGTTGCCAGTTCACGAAAGTTTTTGGTATTGATTTCTGCGGCACGCATCAGGCCGAGTTTGTGTTTGATCAGCGGGTGTTTGACTTGAACCAGTTTCATTTTCAGCTCCTTGAAGATTTATCCGCTAAATTTTAATGGATAGGTCAAAGAATTAATAGCTTTTTATGTTAAGCGAAGAGAATTTCACACAATAAAACCGAAAACATGAAAGCACAACGATTCCTGAATTTAGCTATCGCCAATAATCGACAGGGCATGTTACAATCGTTACCGTTTGAATAATGAGCAGTAACGCTCGTAGGAACCATGGCTTTTGCTAAACAACAGAAACAGGAACTTATCGTGGAAAAGAAAGCATTGAGTTATAAAGATGCCGGCGTGGATATTACCGCCGGCAATGACTTGGTTGACAGAATCAAAGAAGACGTCAGACGGACTCGCCGTCCGGAAGTGATGGGCGGATTGGGTGGTTTTGGTGCGCTATGTTCCATTCCGGCAAAATATAAAGAACCGGTGCTGGTTTCCGGCACCGACGGTGTCGGCACGAAGTTGCGTTTAGCGATAGATTTGCACAAACACGATACCATCGGAATTGATTTGGTGGCAATGTGCGTCAATGATCTGGTGGTGCAAGGCGCCGAACCGCTGTTTTTCTTGGATTATTATGCAACCGGCAAACTGGAAGTTGATGTTGCGGCGGATGTGATTAAGGGCATTGCCGACGGTTGCGAACAGGCGGGCTGCGCCTTGGTCGGCGGCGAAACGGCGGAAATGCCGGGTATGTATCATCGTGGTGATTACGATTTGGCCGGTTTTTGTGTCGGCGTAGTGGAAAAAAGCGAAATTATCGATGCCAGCAAAGTGAAAGTGGGCGATACGCTGATTGCATTAGGTTCCAGCGGGCCGCATTCCAACGGTTATTCGTTAATCCGCAAAGTCTTGGAAGTCAGCGGCGTTGAGGCGGCAACGGAATTGCTGAACGGCAAACCGCTGGCGGCGCATTTACTGGCGCCGACTAAAATTTATGTCAAATCCGTCTTACAATTGATCAAGCATGTTGATGTACACGCAATTTCCCACTTGACCGGCGGCGGTTTCTGGGAAAATATACCGCGCGTGCTGCCTGCGCACGTCAAAGCGGTGATCAATGAAAACAGCTGGCAGTGGCCGGCAGTGTTTGATTGGTTGCAGCAACAGGGCAATATCGATCGTCATGAGATGTACCGCACTTTCAACTGCGGAGTCGGTATGGTGATTGCGCTGCCGCAAAAAGATGTGGAAACCGCACTTGCCCTACTGCAACAAGCCGGAGAAAAGGCCTGGGTGATCGGGCATATTGATGCGTTAGGTCATGATGAAACCCAACAAGTGGTGATGCCGGCCGTATGATCAACATCGCAGTATTGGTTTCCGGCGAGGGCAGTAATTTGCAGGCATTGATTGATGCCTGCCGAAACGGCAGCATTAACGGGAAAATCGTCACGGTGGTCAGTAATCAAAGTGATGCTTACGCCTTGCAGCGGGCGCACGATGTCGGGATTGAAAACCGCACTTTTTTGCGTTCAAATTACGCAAATAATCGGTTGATGGATTGTGCTGTCGCCGATTACTTGGAACAACGGCAAGTTGACCTGATCGTGCTGGCCGGTTATATGAAAATTTTGACCGAAGGCTTCGTTCAGCGTTTTGCAGGTAAGATTTTGAATATTCATCCGTCGTTGTTGCCGAAATATCCCGGCTTGGACACCTATCGTCGGGCAATGGAAGCCGGTGATCGCGAACACGGCACCACGGTGCATTTCGTCAATGAAACCGTCGACGGCGGTGCGATCGTGTTACAGGCAAAAGTGCCGATTTTCAGCGATGATCAACAAACCGATGTCGTCGATCGGGTCAAAGCCCAAGAGCGGCAAATTTATCCGTTGGTGGTTGCTTGGTTTTGTGACGGAAGATTATGCCTGCATAGCGACAAAGCCTATCTGGATAATCAGCCGTTAGCGGCGGACGGCTATGCGGCTGAGTAGGCTGCTAATCGTGATATTCGGTTAAAAATTGTTGAACAATTAGGCAACTGTTGTGAATTATCAACATAAATTGGAATTTTTTGGTAAAAATAGGTTCTAAGCAAAGTAGCTTTTTAATCATGAGAATTGGAAAAACAATGAAATTGAACAAGATCAAAGCAAAATTTATTGGTAGTCTGGCGTTACTGTTTGCTTTTTATTTACCTGTGCAGGCGGTGGCCGCCGAAAAAGTGGTGGCAACGGTTAACGGCAGCCCTATTCTGGCGAGTCAGGTGAAAAAAGAGCTGGGTAAAAAGGCGGATAATGCCGCCAACCGCCAGAAGGCGCTGGACGGATTGATTGATGATCTTTTGGTACAGCAGGCCATTCGGGAATCCGGTGTACGTATCAGCAGCGGGCAGGTTGATCAAGTATTTCAAAGCATTGCCGACAGTAACGGCCTGACTTGGGGACAACTACTGGACGTGTTGGATTATCAGGGCGTGAATTATCACCAATACCGCAACCAGATTGCCCATCAATTGTTGATGAACGAAGTCCGTCAACAAAATATCGGCAAAAGTATCAGTGTAACCCGTGAGGAAGTGGACGCACTGGGTAACAGCCTGCAACAGCAGGCTGAAAAGAGCGGTAAGCTGAAAAAACAACTGGCGCCGGAATATCGTGTCCGCCATATTCTCTTGAAAACCAACCCGATTTTGACCGATCAAAAAGCCAAAGCGGAATTAAGTAAAATCCGAGCCGATATTTTGGCGAAAAAAACGACGTTTGAAGCGGCGGCAAAAGCCAATTCGAAAGATTATTTGTCCGGTGATAAAGGCGGGGATTTAGGTTTTGCTTTCCCTGAGATCTATGTGCCTGAATTTGCCAAAGTCGTACGCAGCAGTAAGCAAGGCACGATTTCACAGCCGTTTAAGACCGAACACGGCTGGCATATTTTGCAAGTTACCGAGACGCGAAAAGGCGACAGAACCGATGATTTCTATCGTCAAAAAGCTTATGAGCAGATCGTCAACAAGCAGGCGCAGGAAGAAGCGCGCAACTGGGTCAGCGGTTTGCGTAAACGGGCGGAAATCAAGATTCTGGATTAATCCGACCGCACTTGAACAACAAAATCCCGCACTTGTCGGGATTTTGTTTTATACTTAGCACCAATTTTATTCGAGCGGACAGACGACTCATGAATTCAAAAAAACATCTAGGGCACACCGCCCGTAAGCGTTTCGGGCAGAATTTTTTGCACGATCAACAGGTTATTCAAGATATTGTGGCGGCGATTCACCCGCAAAACGATCACTGTCTGGTGGAAATCGGACCGGGATTGGGGGCGCTGACCGAACCGGTTGCCGAGCAGATTGAGCGTTTGACCGTAATTGAACTGGATAGGGATTTGGCGGAACGCCTGCGCCATCATCCGTTTTTACATCAAAAATTGATCGTGATCGAGCAAGATGCGATGACGGTCGATTTTCGTCGCTTGTCTGAGCAAGTCGGGCAGAAAGTACGGGTGTTCGGCAATTTGCCGTACAATATTTCTACACCGTTGATGTTCCATCTGTTTGAGTATTACGACTGCATTCAAGATATGCATTTTATGCTGCAAAAAGAGGTGGTGAAGCGTTTGTGCGCCGCCCCGAACAGTAAAGCCTACGGGCGTTTGACGGTGATGGCGCAATATTTTTGTCAGATTATGCCGGTGTTGGACGTGCCGCCGAGCGCTTTCAAACCGGCGCCGAAAGTCGATTCGGCGGTGGTGCGCCTGATTCCGCACCGCACTTTGCCGCATCCGGTCAAGGATTTGTATTGGTTGAACCGAGTTTGCAGCCAAGCATTCAATCAGCGGCGCAAGACATTGCGTAATGCGCTTTCCACGTTGCTCAGTGCGGAACAGTTGACCGCACTTGAGGTTGATCAAAATGCGCGTGCCGAAAATCTGTCGGTTGCCGATTATGCCCGTCTGGCAAACTGGTTGAGCGATAATCCGCCGCAAGCCGAACGTGAACAGCCGGCGGACGGCGAATAGGCGGAACGCGATGGCGACCTATATTGTCGGGGATTTACAAGGCTGTTTTGACGAACTGCGGCTGCTATTGGATAAGGTGGGGTTTGATCCGCAGCAGGACGAGCTTTGGCTAGTCGGCGATTTAGTTGCCAGAGGCGACAAATCGTTGGAATGTCTACGCTTTGTTAAGGGGCTGGGCAATGCGGCAAAAACCGTGTTAGGCAATCACGATCTGCATTTGATTGCGACCGCACTTGGCTTGAAATCGATCAAGAAAAAAGATCGGGTTGATACGATTTTTGCCGCCGATGATTTTCAGGAACTGATCGACTGGTTGCGTCATCAGCCGTTATTGCGCCAACATCCGCAGCACGGTTTTTTAATGTGCCATGCCGGCATCAGTCCGGATTGGAGTTTGCGCCGTGCCAAAAAATGCGCTGCCGAAGTGGAAGCGGTGTTACGGCACGGAGACTACCGCACTTTGATTAAAAATATGTACGGTGATCAACCTGCCCGTTGGAACAGACAGCTGCAAGGGCAAGCACGGCTACGCTATATTTTGAATGCGTTTACCCGAATGCGTTTTTGTTATGCCGATCATCGGTTGGATTTCGACTCTAAAGCCACATTGGCGGACGCACCGCCCGATCTGTTTCCGTGGTATGAGCTGGATAACCCGACCTATCAGCAGCAACCGATTCTGTTCGGACATTGGGCAAGCCTGGTGGGCGAATCCACCCCGAAAGGCATTTATGCACTGGATTCGGGCTGTGTTTGGGGCAATTATATGACCATGCTGCGTTGGGACGATCAGCAGTTTTTCTACCAAAGTGCGGTAAAAAATTATCTATCGTTTGATAAATAATGCGCAAAGCGATTTGCTTTTTGGTTATTTTCCCTTATCCTTAGTTATGCTTATTTGGGCTGATACCATAAGCATAGGGTTATATAACAAGTTTTGTTTATATCAATACAGGATTCTGCCAATGAAAAAATTAATGCTGGCCACTGCACTGGCTTGTGCCGTCGGCAGTGCTAATGCGGCTGTTCTACAAAACAGCGTCAATACCGATTCCCACACTTTTGAACTCACCAAAACATTCGACATTGTTGCGCCGAAAGGCTCAAGCGGTGAAACCCGACTTTGGGTTCCGATTCCGTTTAACAATGATTACCAAGATGTGAAATTCATTCAATATGAAGGCAATTATCAACAAGCTTACATCACGGAAAATAATGTTTACGGGGCAAAAACGTTGTATGCCACATGGGCTGACAATGCCGAAAAACGGGATTTAAAAATCACGCTGGTTATTCAAACCAAAGATCGCGAACAGCGCAAAAGCGGTACTTTAGATAATTATCAACCGCCTGAAAAAATTCATTATTCCGTTGATGTTTTGCCATATTTAAAACCGACCCAACACATCAAAATCGATGGCATTGTGAAAGAATATGCCGATAAAATTGTCGGTGCCGAAACCAATCCGCTGAAAAAAGCGGCATTAATTCATCACTGGATTGTGAATAATATGGAACGTGATAATTCGGTGCTGGGTTGTGGTGACGGTGATGTAGAGAAAATTTTAACAACCGGCGTGCTGCGTGGAAAATGTACCGATATTAACTCGGTGTTTGTGGCGTTGGCGCGTGCAGTGGATATTCCGGCAAGGGAAGTCTTTGGTGTGCGGTTAGGTGCCGCACCGAAAATGGAAAAATATTCAAAAACCGCATTCGGCAGTGCTGATGAGAATCACATTGCCAACGTCAGCGGCGGACAACATTGCCGTGCCGAGTTCTATTTAGCCGGTTTCGGTTGGGTTCCGGTGGACTCGGCAGATGTGACAAAAATGCGTTTGGCAGAGAAAAAAGCGGCTGATGATGCGGATGTTAATGCGGTAGCCGATTATTTATTCGGCAACTGGGAGATGAACTGGGTGGGGTATAATCACGGGCGTGATTTTGACTTGTACCCTATGCCGGAGCTGACGCCGTTGAATAATTTCGGCTATCCGTATGCCGAAATCGGCGGTGATCCATTAAATTTCTTTGATCCGAAAGAATTCAAATATGAATTTATTTCCAAAAAATTATAATCACCGCTTTATTGCCGCCGGCATGGCGGCACTGGCAACAGCGGTAACCTCGACGTTATGTTGTATTGCGCCGTTGGTTTATCTGCTGTTTGGCATATCTTCCCCGTTTTTAATCGGACTCAATCAGTTGGCGTTTTTACAAATTCCGATGCTGATTTTGTCATTGGCACTTTTTGGCTATGGTTTTTGGTTATTGATGTTTTCAAATAAGGTGATTTGCACCCGATATTTATCTCATCGCAGCTTGATGGTATTGTATTGTCTCGTGTTCGTGCTGATCCTGTTTTTTCTGTCATACCCGATATTGTTGCCTTGGTTTTTGGAATAAAGGATAAAAAAGAGATTTTTATGCTGAAAAAAATATTATCTTTCATGGTGTTATATAGCTTGCTGAGCGGTTTTTCATTTGCCGCGGCGAATGCGACGATTGAAACCGATGAAAAGCAGCTTATGTTGCAGGTCAATGAAATGAATTGCCAGTTATGTGCTTATTTAGTGAACAAAGAATTGCGCAATCTGGAGGGGGTAGTTTCAACCAAAGCCAACATAAAAACCCAGTTGGTGAACGTTATCGTTAAAAAAGATTTTGATCACCAACGGCTGATTCAGGCAATGGACGGTTTGCATTACACGGCGGCGGTAGTTTCCGCAGACTAACGGACTGCATATTCGACAACCCCGATTCAGCAGCCCGTTGTATTGCGCCAGACGATGGGCTGTCGGCTCGTTTTCTCCTCAATAAATCCTGTTATTCTAAGCCATTCTAGGCTATGCTATATCCCATTTTATATTTAGCCGCAAAGTTGCGGTTTTTTGTATTGATTAAAAGGTAATTTCGCTATGCAAGAACAATATCGTCCGGATCAGATTGAACCGAAAGTGCAGAATTATTGGCTGGATAACAAAGTATTTGCCGCCAAAATTGACCTCAGCAAACAAAAATACTACTGCCTCTCCATGTTTCCGTATCCGTCCGGCCGATTGCATATGGGACATGTGCGTAATTATACCATCGGTGATGTGGTCGCCCGCTACCAACGCATGAACGGTAAAAACGTATTGCAGCCGATCGGTTGGGACGCATTCGGTATGCCGGCGGAAAATGCAGCGATTAAAAATAAAACCTCGCCCGCACCTTGGACTTATGAAAATATCGCCTACATGAAGCAGCAGCTGAAAATACTGGGTTTTGGTTACGATTGGGATCGTGAATTGACCACCTGCAAACCGGATTACTATAAATGGGAGCAATGGTTTTTCACGGAACTATATAAAAAAGGGCTGGTGTATAAGAAAACATCGGTGGTGAACTGGTGTCCGAATGATGAAACCGTGCTGGCAAACGAACAGGTCGATGAAGGCCGCTGTTGGCGCTGTGATACGCCGGTGGTACAAAAAGAGATTCCGCAGTGGTTTGTGAAAATCACCGAGTATGCCGAACAATTGCTGCAAGGATTGGACAACTTGCCGCAATGGCCGGATCAGGTTAAAAGTATGCAGCGCAACTGGATCGGTCGTTCCGAAGGGGTGGAAATCAGCTTCCAGATAGCCGACAGTGATGAAAAACTGGCGGTTTACACCACCCGTCCGGATACGTTCTTCGGCGTGTCTTATGTGGCGGTGGCCGCCGCGCACCCGTTGGCTGCGCAAGCCGCACAGCATAATCCCGAATTGGCAAAATTTATTACCGAGAGCAAGAATGCCAAAGTAGCGGAAGCCGATTTGGCCACGATGGAAAAGAAAGGCATGGCGACCGGACTGGATGTTATTCATCCGCTCACCGGTGAAAAAGTACCGGTTTGGGTGGCGAATTTCGTTTTGATGCACTACGGAACCGGTGCCGTGATGGCTGTGCCGGCACATGATCAGCGTGATTATGAATTTGCACGGAAGTATCATCTGCCGATTAATGCCGTGATTCGTCCGCTAGACGAAACCGCACTTGATATCAGCCGAGCGGCATTTGTCGAACCCGGTGTGCTGTTTAATTCGGGCAAATTTGACGGACTGGATTTTGAACAGGCGTTCAATGCGATTGCCGACGAACTGGAAAACATCGGTGCGGGCAAGCGTCAGGTCAATTACCGCCTGCGTGATTGGGGCGTTTCCCGCCAGCGTTATTGGGGCGCACCGATTCCAATGTTAACACTGGAAAACGGTGATGTGGTGCCGGTACCGATGGAAGATTTGCCGGTTATTTTGCCGGAAAATGTGGTGATGGACGGCGTGCAAAGCCCGATTAAAGCGGATCCGAACTGGGCGAAAACCCACTATAACGGACAGCCTGCTTTGCGTGAAACCGACACGTTTGATACGTTTATGGAATCCTCTTGGTATTACGCCCGTTATACCTGTCCGAAATATCAAGACGGCATGCTGGATTCGGCCGAAGCCAATTACTGGTTGCCGGTCGATCAATATATCGGCGGCATTGAACACGCCACCATGCATTTATTGTATTTCCGTTTTTATCACAAACTGTTGCGTGATGCCGGGCTGGTGCAAGCCGATGAGCCGGTGACGAAATTACTGTGTCAGGGCATGGTGCTGGCGGACGCCTATTACTATATTTCCGACAGTAACGAACGTATTTGGGTTTCGCCGACCGATGTCAGCGTAGAGCGCGACGAAAAAGGGCGGATTATCAAAGCGTTGGATAAAGACGGGCGTGAACTGGTACACGCCGGCATGACCAAAATGTCGAAATCGAAAAACAACGGTATCGATCCGCAGGAAATGGTGGAGAAATACGGTGCCGACACTGTGCGTTTGTTCATGATGTTCGCCTCGCCTGCCGAGATGACGCTGGAGTGGCAGGAAGCCAGTGTTGAAGGGGCAAACCGCTTCCTGCGTCGTTTGTGGAATTTAGTGTTTGAATATAACCGCAATCCGGCAACCGTAGCGTTAGATATTAATGCGCTATCTGCCGCACAAAAATCGTTACGCCGTGATCTACACAAAACCATTGCGAAAGTCAGTGATGATATCGGTCGTCGCCAAACGTTCAATACCGCAATTGCCGCAATTATGGAGTTGATGAATAAACTGACCCGCGCCTCACTGGAGAGTGAGCAGGATCGAGCGGTGATGGCGGAAGCGTTAAGTGCGGTCGTGAGAATGCTGTATCCGATCACACCGCATATCTGCTTCACTTTATGGCATGAACTGGGCAATCAGGATACCATTGATTTTGCGCCGTGGGTGCAAGCCGATGAAGCGGCAATGGTTGACGAAGAGAAATTGATCGTGGTTCAGGTCAACGGTAAAGTACGCGGCAAATTGACGGTTGCTGCCGATGCGGCGGAAGAGGCGATTAAGCAAACCGCACTTGCCGATGAAAACGTTGCGCGCCATCTGGACGGTTTGACTATCGTGAAGACCATTTATGTCGCAGGCAAGTTATTCAGTTTTGTGGCAAAATAAGCCATAATCGCAGAGGCGGATTATCTGTCCGCCATTATCTGTCGCTTTATAAAGTGCGGTTTTAACCTCAACAGAAGGATACAAAGTGTGTCGAAAAAAAGTTATTTGTTTCTGATTTGCGGCATGGTTGCGTTGTTAAGCGCCTGTGGTTTTCAGTTTGCCAATCAGGGCGGAATCGAGAAAGAATTTCAAACGCTAAAACTGCAAAGTGCGGATCCGTATGATTATTTGAGTCGTGAAGTCCGCAGTCAGTTGCGGCTGCATCAGGTGAATATTGTAGAAAGCGGTGATGTGCCGGAATTGCGGATTAAAGGACAATCGATTTCGTCCAACGTGGTTTCTGTTTTTAAGCAGGGGCGCGAAGCGGAAAAATTGTTGACCCTCAATCTGAATGCGACAATGTATATTCCCGGGCGGGGAGAGTTTCCGTTGACGGTGCGTAACAGCCGGACATTTTTTGACGATTCCCGTGCGGCACTGGCGAAATCGGCGGAAGAAGATGTGATTCATAACGATATGCGGGCGCAGGCGGCGCGGCAGTTGATTATCAAAATAATCAGCCTGCAAAAACAGCTGTCTATAACCCCTTAAATTCGATTTGCCGTTGTGAAACGTATTCAAGCCGTCCAGTTGGATCCCCTGTTGCAACAAGGGCTTGCACCCGGTTATTTACTGGCGGGGCAAGATCCGCTGTTGTTGGACGAATCGCGTCAGGCGTTGATTCAATATGCCGGACAGCAGCAGTTTGATGAGGTTTTGCAGCGAGCGGTCGATAATGCCGCCGATTGGGACGATCTGTATCAACGTTGTCATTCCCGAGGCTTGTTTTATCAAAAATCGGTTTTGCTGCTGACGTTGCCGGATACCCTGAACCAGTCGCTACAGAAGAAATTATCGGCATTGATCGGGCTGCTGCACGCTGATATTTTGCTGGTTCTGCAATTTTCGCGCTTTAATCTGCAAACGGAAAAACAGGGCTGGTTTAGCGCATTGGAACAGTATTCGGCTAATCGAAGCGTCTTAGTCAATTGCCAAACGCCGACGCCGGAACAGCTGCCGCAATGGATTCAACAGCGTGCCAAAGCGTTGCAATTGACGTTGGACAGCGAAGCGCTGCAATTGCTGGCGTATAGCTATGAAAGCAATTTGCTGGCGCTCAAGCAACTGTTGAATCTGCTCAAGCTGGTTTATCCTGAGGGTAAGATAAATTACCTGAAAGCCAAAGCCTGTGTGGAGCAGTCTTCGGTGTTCACGCCTTACCAGTGGCTTGATGCGATGCTGGAAGGGAAAACCAAAAGAGCGGTGCGGATTTTGTATTCGCTCAAAAATGAGGACGTGCAGCCGTTGATTTTGCTGCGCAGTGCTCAAAAAGAGCTGAATACGATTTTACAGCTCGCCGGTGCAGAGCGTGTCGTCAACACGGCTGCGCCACTGCCGTTGCACAACTTGCGGCAACATTTCGACCGACTGCGGGTTTGGCAAAATCGCAGACCATTTTTTACCAAAGCCATGCAGCGAATGCGGTATGCCGACTTATTCCGTTTGCTGCAAAAATTGGCGCAAATCGAACGGCAGCTCAAACGGGATTTTGATGCTGATGTTTGGCCGATGTTTGAAGATTTTACCCTGCTGTTTTCGCACCACGCAATCTCTTCAGATCGGATAGGAAAAAGTGAAAACGGCTAGAAGCGTATCAAATCGACACGATTTATTTTGATAATTGAAAAGGAGAACAACATGAAAAAATTATTCGTTCCAACACTATTCGTTCTTGGCGTTGCCGCATCAAGTGCGGTACAGGCGGCTCCGGCGGGGCAAACGTTTGTCGGCCCCTCTGTCGGCTTGAATTTGGCGACCAATAAAGGCACCGGCAGTGAGGTGTCATTCAAACGTTTTACCTCGTTGAACTTGATTGGTGATTACGGTTTCGATTACGGGCATGATTTTGTCGGTCTGCCTTATGCCTCGATTAAACTGTTCGGTGACAAATTGGGGCGTTCCGACACGCTCAATATCAGTAATTCCTCCGGCACGGAGATCAAACAGCGTGATCATTACACATTGGGTTATGCGCAAGGCTATCGGATTACCCCGAATTTACTTGCTTTCGGCAAATTGAATTACAACTATTCCGAGATTAAATTTGAGAATTTAAATAACGATAAACGTAATTTTAAAGGTTTTGGCTATGGTGCCGGCGTGCGTTATGCGTTGGATTCCGATATTGAATTGGGGGTGGAATATATCCGCTCCAATCTGAAACACGGCGATGATAAGCTGAAACTGAACACTTTCGATTTCTCCGTATCTTACCGTTTTTAGTCGCCATTGCTGTATCGGCAAAAAGAGAGAACCTCGCTTAACGCGAGGTTTTTTGTTAACCGGATCACAAAAATAAAATCGGACTAAAACGATTTAGTTAAAATGATAGCCTAACTAAAACGTTTTAGTTAAAATTGTGCAGATTATAGTCAGCCTCGAATAAACAGGAGAAAAATGATGGATTTTCCAAAAATTGCCCGGCAGGTCATTGAAAAACTCGGCGGGAAAGAAAATATCAGCGCCCTGGCGCACTGTGCGACCCGTTTGCGGATTGTCTTGAAAGACGAAGCGCAAGTCGATAAAGAAGCAATCGAAAATATTGACGGCGTGAAAGGTCAGTTTTCGGTTGCCGGTCAGTATCAAATTATTTTTGGTTCGGGCACGGTCAATAAAGTCCATGCGGAAATGAGCGCCATGTTGGGCATGGGCGATATGACCAAAAATGATGTGGCGGCAGCCGGCGCACAGAATCAGAATCTCTTGCAGCGGCTGGTGAAAGGCTTGGCGGATATTTTCGTTCCGATTATTCCGGCAATCGTTGCCGGCGGTTTGTTAATGGGGCTTGCCAATGTTTTCATGGCAAAAGACCTGTTTGTCGAAGGCATGTCGTTAATTGACACTCACCCGGAATTGGCGGATTTGGCGGCAATGATTAACACTTTTGCCAATGCACCGTTTGTCTTTTTGCCGATTTTGATCGCTTTTTCCGCAACACGGAAATTCGGCGGTAATCCGTTTTTAGGGGCGGCATTGGGGATGTTGCTGGTTCATCCGGATTTAGTCAACGGCTGGAACTACACCAGTGTAGTGGCGGAAGGCAAACTCGCCTATTGGAATATCTTTGGTTTTGACATTGAACGTGTCGGCTATCAAGGTTCCGTTTTGCCGGTTTTAGTAGCTTCTTGGATTTTGGCTACGTTGGAAAAAGCATTGCGCAAAGTGGTGCCGTCGGTATTAGATAATCTGCTGACACCGCTATTGGCATTGTTTATTGCCGGCTTACTGACTTTCAGTTTTGTCGGGCCGATCACCCGTGAAGCCGGTTTTTTACTCGGTGCGGGCTTAACCTGGTTGTATGATACGGCGGGCTTTATCGGCGGAGCACTGTTTGGTGCGTTGTATGCACCGATTGTCATCACCGGTATGCACCAGACCTTTATTGCGATTGAAACGCAATTGTTGGCGGATTTTGCCACGACCGGCGGTACGTTTATCTTCCCGATTGCGGCGATGTCCAATATTGCGCAGGGCGCGGCCTGTCTGGCGGTTTTTGTGATTATGAAAGACGTGAAAACCCGAGGTATCGCCTTGCCGTCCGGCATCAGTGCGCTGTTGGGTATTACCGAACCGGCAATGTTCGGGGTGAACTTGCGTTACCGCTATCCGTTTATCGGGGCGATGGTCGGAGCCGGTTGTGCCAGTGCGTTTGTGGCATTATTTAATGTCAAAGCACAAGCGTTGGGTGCGGCGGGCTTGCCGGGTATCATTTCGATTAAACCGAACGATATCAGCATGTATGTTATCGGTATGCTGATTGCATTTGTGGTGGCTTTCTCGGTCACGGTCGTTTTAGGCAAAAGAGCGCAGAACAAAGTGAAGTGATATATAGCGTATCGCCTTGAACAACAACCAACCAAACGGAAAGTGCGGTTGGTTTTTTTGTTTGGTTGAACCGCAAACGGCTGGCGAAGCCTTATAAAATATGCTAGTTTGAGAATGCTTATTTTAATAAACCAGAGTGATAATATAAAAGATTATGAGTGACGAACAGACGACGAACGACAATCAGGAACAAAGTACGAAAAAAGGGTTTTTCCATTCGCTGCTGGGCGGGCTGTTTCAGGGCGAGCTGAAAAACAGGGAAGCACTGGTTGAAGTCATTCGGGACTCCGAACAGAATGACTTGATCGATCAGGATACCCGAGAAATGATTGAAGGCGTGATGGAAATTTCGGAGTTGCGGGTGCGTGATATTATGATTCCGCGTGCGCAGATTGTGTTTATTAATAAAGATCAGTCGTTGGATTCCTGTTTAGACGTGATCATTGAATCCGCACATTCCCGTTTTCCGGTGGTCAGTGATGAACGGGATAATGTTGAAGGGTTACTGCTCGCCAAAGATTTGTTGCCGTTTTCACGCACCAATGCGGAAGAGTTTGATATGTCGTCCATTTTGCGCCCCGCCGTGATTGTGCCGGAAAGCAAGCGTGTCGATCGCATGTTGAAAGAATTCCGTTCCGAGCGTTTCCACATGGCGGTTGTGGTCGACGAATTCGGCGCTGTTTCCGGATTAGTGACGATTGAGGATATTTTGGAACAGATTGTCGGCGATATTGAAGATGAATTTGACGAGGAAGAAGCGGCGGATATCCGCCAACTTTCACGCCATACCTATTCCATACTGGCGTTGACCGACATTGAGGATTTCAACGAAAAATTCGGTACGCATTTTGATTCGGAAGAAGTCGATACCATCGGCGGCGTGATTATGCAGGCTTTCGGTTATCTACCGAACCGTGATGAAGAAATTGAATTGGAAGGATTGCAGTTTAAAGTGGTTTCGGCGGACAGTCGGAAAATTATCCAGCTGTGGGTCAGAGTGCCGGATGAAATCGAGGTGGAACCGGAACAGACGGAAAGTAACCAGTGATGTCGTTCTTCTCTCACCCGATAAGCAGAATTCTGCTGAGTATGATGTTAGGGGCAAGCGGCGTGCTTGCTTTTTCCCCCTTTGATTTTTGGGGCATGGCGTATTTCAGTCTGGGCGGACTGATTTTTCTGGCAACGCAACGCGAACGCAAAACCGCACTTTATAGCGCTTATTTCTGGGCTCTCGGCTTTTTTACATTCGGCATTAACTGGATACACGTCAGCATTAACCTGTTTGGCGGCGTGCCGCTGCTGTTGAGCTATTTGGCGGTGTTGTTATTGGCCGCTTACTTATCGCTTTACCCGCTACTGTTCGCTTACCTTGTGCAGCGTTTTCAAATTCAAAGTGCGGTATTGTTTGCGATTTTATGGACATTCACCGAATTTTTGCGCGGCTGGGTATTGACCGGTTTTCCTTGGCTGCAATTCGGTTATTCGCAAATCGACAGCCCGTTTTTTGGTCTTGCGCCGCTGTTCGGCGTACAAGGCGTGACATTTTTTGTGGTTTGGATGTCGGCACTGTCGGTTGCTTTAATCAAATATTGGTTGATTCCGACAGTCAATCGCACTGCCTTGAGTGTAAGTGCTGTCGTGATGTTACTGTTGGTCGGCGGAGCGGCATTTTATCTCGGGCAGAAAGCGGATTATCGAACAAAAAATCAGCATAATAACTCAGCAGAACTGACGATCACGCTGGTGCAGGGCAATATCGAACAAAATCTGAAATGGGATCCGGATCATTTCAGTCATACCATTAATATTTATCAAAAGTTGATTGCACCGTACTTGGGCAAAAGTGATTTGATTATTCTGCCGGAAGCGGCAATTCCGACTTTGGAAAATCGGGTTCCCGCCCTGTTGCAACGTTGGCAAACTGCGGCGGCGGAGCACGGCAGTGAGTTGATTGTCGGCACGGTATATCACAATCCGCTGTCGGATAGGTTTCATAACTCGGTGATTGTTCTCGGCAACCCGCAGCAGCCTTATACATTAGAAACCGAAAACCGCTATAACAAACACCATCTTGTGCCGTTTGGCGAATATGTGCCGCTGGAAAGTATTTTGCGCCCATTAGGCAGTATGTTCAATTTGCCGATGTCCAACTTTAAACAAGGCGACTATCTGCAAGCCCCGCTCAAGGCAAAAGGGCTGGAATTAACGGCGGCTATCTGCTATGAAATTGTTCTGGGCAGCCAATTACAGCAAAATTTGGCGCAAAATAAACAGAGTGATTTTATCCTGACGGTCTCTAACGATGCTTGGTTCGGTGATTCTATCGGCCCGTGGCAGCATTTCCAAATGGCAAGAATGCGGGCGTTAGAAAACGGCAAAGCGGTGATTCGCGCCACCAATACCGGCATTACCGCTTTTATCGGTGCCGACGGCAAGGTTATCGAGCAAGCGCCGCAATTTATCGCAACGACACTGACGACAACATTAAAAACGGAGAGCCGAACCACGCCTTATACGACATTCGGCGACAAACCGTTATATCTCTTATCGTTAGTCTTACTGTTATTGCATATTTTCACCGCACTTTTCCGCCGCAAACTGCTACAGCAAGCTTGCGTAAAATAAAAGGGGTTGTCTAAGATAAAGGCGCTGGCTAATCCGAAGTGATGGTCAGCGCTTTTTTAGCGAAAAGAAATTGAGAATTAACGACTGCGGAAAATAATGCGTCCTTTGCTCAAATCATAAGGGGTCAGCTCAACAGTCACTTTATCCCCGGTCAAAATACGGATATAGTTTTTACGCATTTTGCCTGAAATGTGCGCCGTTACCACATGTCCATTTTCCAGTTCAACCCGAAACATGGTATTCGGCAAGGTTTCCAAAATCGTCCCTTGCATCTCAATGCTGTCTTCTTTAGCCATTCATTCCTCTGAAATTTTTCATCTTGAATACATTTATTTACCAGAAAATTCGAACCGCACTTCAACGCAGTTCAGTAAATTCATTTCTGCTACAAGGCGCAGATTATACCCGTATCAGGCGGATTCGGGAAGTTTTTTGTTGTGATAAGCCGTTTTGTCTCGCACAGTAATGAGAGACATTATTATTTATCGGCAGCGTTTCACGGTATCAATATAAATAAATTGTGGTTATTTTAAAATTCTTCTAGAATAGTTCGAATTTATTCGTGGATAAAGCATGGTTAAATATAAATTATTATCGGTGTTTTACTGCATATTTTTACTTTGATTGGGGAATTTGATGAACATTTTGGTTACCGGCGGCGCTGGTTTTATCGGATCGGCAGTTGTTCGCCACATAATTAATCACACGGATGATAGTGTTATTAATTTGGATAAATTGACTTATGCCGGCAATCTGGAATCATTGGAATCCATCGAGAATAATCCTCGCTATACATTTGAGCAGGCTGATATTTGCGATAAAACCGCACTTGAACGTATTTTTCAGCAATATCAACCGGACGTTATTATGCATTTGGCGGCAGAAAGTCATGTCGACCGTTCTATTGACGGGCCGGCAGCCTTTATTGAAACCAATATTGTCGGCACATACACCTTATTAGAAGCCGCCAGAGGATATTGGAACAGACTGGATAGCGAGAAAAAACAGGCATTTCGTTTTCATCATATCTCAACTGATGAAGTGTACGGTGATCTGGAAGGGACGGATGAACTGTTCACTGAAAGCACGCCGTATGCGCCAAGCAGCCCATATTCTGCGTCAAAAGCATCGAGCGATCATCTGGTCAGAGCCTGGCTTCGTACGTATGGCTTGCCGACTATTGTCACCAACTGTTCCAATAATTACGGCCCGTTCCATTTTCCGGAAAAATTGATTCCGTTGATGATTTTAAATGCGTTGGACGGTAAGCCTCTGCCGGTATATGGCGATGGAATGCAGATTCGTGATTGGCTGTTTGTCGAAGATCATGCCGGAGCATTGTATAAAGTGGCGACTGAGGGGAAAATCGGCGAAACCTATAATATCGGCGGTCACAATGAAAAGGCGAATATCGAGGTGGTAAAAACCATTTGTGCATTATTGGAAGAGTTGGTACCGAACAAACCGCAAGGTGTGGAAAACTATCAGGATTTGATTACTTATGTGACCGATCGACCGGGGCACGATGTACGTTATGCGATTGATGCCGGCAAAATCGGCAGAGAGCTGGGTTGGAAGCCGGAAGAAACGTTTGAATCGGGCATTCGCAAAACCGTGGAATGGTATCTAAACAATAAAAAATGGTGGCGTCGTGTATTGGACGGTTCCTATAGTTTAGAGCGTTTGGGCGCACAGAAATAGCAAGGACAATATGATGAAAGGCATTATTCTCGCCGGTGGTTCCGGTACTCGGCTATACCCAATCACCCGTGGCGTCTCTAAACAGTTACTGCCGGTTTATGATAAACCGATGATCTACTATCCGTTATCAGTTTTAATGTTGGCTGGGATTCGTGACATTTTGATTATTACCACGCCGGAAGATAACGATAGTTTTAAACGGTTGCTGGGTGACGGCAGTAATTTTGGGATTACGTTGAGTTATGCAATTCAAGCCAGTCCGGACGGATTAGCACAAGCATTTTTGATTGGAGAAGATTTTATTGGCGATGACGGTTGTTGCTTAGTATTGGGCGATAATATTTTCTTCGGACAATCCTTTACGCCGCTATTGCAAAGTGCGGTTGGAAGAGAAAACGGGGCAACCGTTTTTGCTTATCAAGTGAAAGATCCTGAACGCTTCGGCGTCGTTGAATTTAATCAAGACTATAAAGCGTTATCAATTGAAGAAAAACCTTCTGAACCAAAATCTGATTGGGCGGTAACCGGCTTGTATTTTTACGATAATCGTGTCGTTGAATTTGCCAAACAAGTGAAACCGTCTGATCGTGGCGAGTTGGAGATTACCTCAATCAATCAAATGTATCTGGAAGACGGTTCCCTGAATGTTCAATTGTTAGGCCGTGGCTTTGCCTGGCTGGATACCGGAACCCATGAAAGCCTGCATGAAGCGGCTTCATTTGTACGTACGATCGAAAATGTGCAAGGTATGCAGGTGGCAAGCTTAGAGGAAATTGCTTGGAGAAACGGTTGGTTGTCTACTGAGCAGGTTTTAAGCTTGGCTAAAATGATGAGCAAGAATGAATACGGGCAGTATTTGCTGCGTATTATAAAAGAAAAATAGATTATATTACTTGATAAAAAATGATGAGATTTGGAATCCCAGTGGAGTTTTTATGATTAAAAAATGTTTATTTCCGGCTGCCGGTTATGGCACGCGTTTTTTACCGGCAACTAAATCTATGCCGAAAGAGATGATGCCGGTTGTGAATAAACCATTGATTGAATATGGTGTAGATGAAGCTATTCAAGCCGGAATGAAAGATATGTGCATAGTCACAGGGCGCGGTAAGTACGCCTTGATGGATCATTTTGATAAAAACTATGAATTGGAACATCAAATTAAAGGTACTAATAAAGAATCTTTATTAGATGATATTCGAAAAATTATGAATTCGGCTACATTTACTTTTACGCGTCAAGGGGAAATGCTAGGCTTGGGGCATGCGATTTTAGTCGGAAGAGAGCTTGTAGGGGATGAACCGTTTGCCGTTGTGCTTGCTGATGATCTTTGCATTAATGAGGGTGATGGTGTATTAAAACAAATGGTGCGGTTATATAACCAATTCCGTTGCACTATTGTTGCGGTTGAAGAAGTACCTGAAAATGAAACAAATAAATACGGAATTATTGAGGGAACTCAGTTAAGTGACGATCTTTTTAGAGTGGAAAATATGGTTGAGAAGCCAGAATTAGGTACGGCACCAAGTAATTTAGCAATCATCGGACGTTATATTTTAACACCGGATATTTTTGAGTTAATCGAAAATACACCGGCAGGTAAAAATGGTGAAATTCAGATAACGGATGCGTTATTACAGCAAGCTAAGAATGGCTGTGTTATAGCTTATAAGTTTAAAGGAAAACGATTTGACTGTGGTAGTGTTGAAGGCTATATGGAAGCAACAAATTATTGTTACAACAATATCTATTTGAAAAAAACGGATGTAACGCTTGCAAAGCAAGATACGCATAAAATTGAAAAATAAAGGTAATAAAAATGAGTAATTTTAAAGATGTGCTTTCGGATGTGCGAGTAGCATTCAAAGAGTACTATTTGTGGACTACTCTTGGTTGGTATGATGTATTAGCCAGATATCGCCGCTCTACACTTGGGCCTTTTTGGATTACATTGAGTATGGCGATTACATTGAGCGCAATGGGGCCTTTATATGGCTCTCTATTTGGTAATACCCTGACTGATTTTATTCCTCATCTTGCTTTGGGTATGATCTTTTGGGCTTTAATTGCAACTTCTATTAATGAGTTTGCTGTTGCATATGCGGAATCAGCACATTATTTAAAGCAAATTAAAATATCGCCGGTCGTTTTCATTTTACGGGTTCTATACAGACAGTTTATTGTATTTCTCCATAATATTTTACTTTATCCGATAATCATGCTTATTTTTTGGAAACCGATTTCTTTAGATGCATTCTTGGTTATCCCGGCTTTTTTTATTGTACTGCTTAATTTATTCTGGGTTGGTATTATCATCTCTATTTTTTGTACACGTTATCGTGATATGGGGCCTGTTGTGAGTAGTATTACGACATTACTATTTTTTGTTACCCCTATAATTTGGAGTATGGAACAATTACCTGAAGACAGACGTTTTTTAGCATATTGGAATCCGCTCAGTATTTTATTGGATCTGGTAAGAAAACCTTTGTTAGGCGGAGTACCGGAGTTCAATCATTGGATTGTTGGAATTATGATGGCTATAGTAGGAATTATGATGGCACTGTTGGTTTTAATGAGAACTCGGCATAGAATTACATACTGGTTATAGGTACTGATATATGCATATTAAATTAGAAAATGTCTCTGTTCGCTTTCCAATCTATGATGCGAAACAGCGTTCATTTAAGCAAACAATGTTAAATGCGGCAACCGGTGGAAAAATTGTCCGAAATATTGGTAAGTTCACCGAAATTGAAGCGTTAAAAGATATTAATCTAGACATTAAAGAGGGGGAGCGGGTTGCCCTGATTGGACATAACGGCTCAGGCAAAACAACCTTGCTTCGAGTATTGTCCGGTGTTTATGCTCCGGTAGAAGGTGAAATTGATGTTAAAGGTAAAGTTACCAGCTTACTTGACTCTATGTTGGGAATGGATGGTGAGGCCACGGGTGTTGAGAATATCAAATTAAGGGGACTTTTTCTTGGACTACGGCCAAAACAAACATCAGTATTAATCGATGAGATTGTTGACTTCAGCGAGTTGGGAGATTTCATCAATATGCCGGTCAGAACTTATTCTAGTGGTATGGTTTTAAGATTGGCATTTGCAATTTCAACCTGCGTTCATCCTGAGATTTTATTAATGGACGAGTGGATGAGTGTAGGCGATGAGAGTTTTCGGGATAAAGCCGCTAAAAGATTGGAAACATTCGTTGATAAGGCCGGTATTTTAGTAATGGCAACTCATGATCATGAATTGGCAAAACGAGTGTGTAATATACATGTTCATTTAGAGCATGGGGGCATAATTTAATATCTCGATTGAGATTAATATCTTTTATTAAAGATATCGTTATTAATTATAATCAAGCTTATTTAGGAAATTCTTATGGATAATCTAATTTCTTTATACAGTGTTTATCATAAACCGTCTCATATTATTCGGAATAATTATATAAAACCTATTCAAGTTGGTAATCAGAGTGATATTCCAGGTATCTGTTTTCGAGATAATCGTGGGGATAATATTTCAGATAGAAATGCAACATTTTGTGAGCTTACGGCTCAGTATTGGGCATGGAAAAATGATTTAGTGTCTGATTATATTGGTATTATGCATTATCGACGATATTTTGATTTTAATTCGCAGGAAGATAGGGATCTTAATATTTATGGACTTTTAGAAGAGAATGAATTTACGCTTGATTTTGTAAAAAAATATGGGTTATCTGAATCAAACATAAGAATGCAGGTAGAACCATTTGATATTATTCTTCCATTTGAATGGGATGTTAAGGCTGCCGGATGGAAAAATATTAAACATAATTATATTACATCAGAATTTCATCATGAAAGAGATCTCGATGCAGTAAGAAGAGTGATACAGGATCTCTACCCGGAATATATTCCTTATTTTGATAAAGTAATGAATCAGAATATGGGAGTTACAACTAATATGTTCATTATGAAAAGAAGACTTCATGATGAATACTCGGATTGGCTATTTGATATTTTATTCGAGTTGGAGAAAAGGATCGATATTTCTAGTTATGATATGCAAGAGAAGCGTGTATTTGGATATCTTTCAGAAAGATTATTAAATATTTGGTTATATAAGAAAGTAATCGATGAAAAGAATTTGAAGATAAATTACTTAAGAAGAGTATTTGTGCATGATACAACTGCTAAAAAATGGTGCACAAATCTACCCAATACAAGTAAGAAAATTGTAAGTATTGTTATTGCGTCAGATAATAATTATGTGGCTCATTTAGGTTCGCTTATTTCTTCAATCCAAAGTAATATTTCTAAAGCGTTTTTTCTTGATTTAATCATACTAGATGGAGGAATTTCAGAGCATAATAGATTCCTATTGTCTAAAATGCTTGTTAAAGACGCTGAAATACAGTTTCTAGATTTGAAATCAGAATTTTCTAGTCAATCAGTACACATGCATTTTTCAAAAGCTACTTTTTATAGGTTAATCTTAGAGCGCCTAATTCAGGATAGAGAAAAAGTATTATATATTGATTGTGATACTATTGTATTAGGTGATTTAAGCGAATTATTTTTTACAGATTTAGAAGATAAAGCGATTGGTGCTGTATTTGATTATATCATGCATCATTTTTGCCAAACTGGTGTGCCTTCTATCAGCACAATAGGAAGCATTAAGTCAAAAGAATATTTACAACATTATGTCGGCTTAAAGGATAATTGGGATAAATATTTCCAAGCAGGTGTGATTTTATTTGATTTAGATAAACTTAGAAAATTAGATTTATCAGAAGTAATGATGAAATCTCTTATGGACAAAAAATATTGGTTTTTAGATCAGGATATTTTGAATAAATATTTCTTAGGAAATGTTAAATATTTAGAACCAAAATGGAATGTGGTTAATTGTGGTGATGAAGTTAGAAACGGATTATCTGATAGGCAATTGAAAGAACTAGATGGGGCAATATTAAATCCCAAAATAATTCATTATGCCGGTTATGAGACAAAACCATGGAATAATATTAATGCTAAATTTAATGAGTTTTATTTTTATTACCTAAGAACTACATTTTGGTATGAATCTGTTATGTTTTCACAGAAGAGTAACTCACAAGAAAATAATATTATGATTAATGTGCCATCTAAATCATTGAAATGGAAAGTTTCTAGAAAAATATGGAAAAAAATGCCATCATTTATGAAAGTCAGATTAAATAAATTGAAAGAGTATTTAAAAAATAAGTTGTAACATTTAGAGAGAGCTGGATTTAATATGAGAAAATTTTTATGTGTTGGTGCCGGTTTCTCTAATGCAGTTATTGCAAGAGAATTAGCAGAAGCCGGGTATCAAGTTACAGTAATTGATAAACGTTCACATGTAGCTGGAAACTGCCATTCTGAGCGTGATAGTGAAACGAATGTAATGGTGCATGTTTATGGGCCTCATATTTTTCACACCGATAATGAAAGAGTGTGGAATTATATTAATCGTTTTGGTGAGATAATGCCGTTTGTGAATCGTGTAAAAGCGATTAGTCAAGGCGCAGTTTATTCATTACCGATTAACCTGCATACTATCAATCAATTTTTCGGGAAAATATGTTCGCCCAAAGAAGCTAGAGTGCTTATTGAAAGTCAGGCAGATATGTCGATCATGGATCCGCAGACATTTGAAGAGCAGGCGATGCGGTTTGTTGGAAAGGATTTGTATAAAGCCTTTTTCTATGGTTATACCAAAAAACAATGGGGTGTTGAGCCTAAAGAGCTTCCTGCCAGTATTTTAAAGCGCTTGCCTGTTCGCTTTAATTATGATGATAATTACTTTGTGCATAAATTTCAGGGAATGCCAAAAGACGGTTATACGATAATTGTGGAAAATATTTTGAAGCATGAAAATATTATTGTGAAACTGAATACTGAATTTACAGACACGATGAAAACAAAATTTGATCATATTTTCTGGTCTGGTCCTCTGGACGCTTGGTTTAATTTTGATCTTGGGCGTTTGGGTTACCGCACTTTGGATTTTGAGGCTTTCCGTGATGAAGGAGATTATCAAGGCAATGCAGTTATCAACTATGGTGATGAAGAAGTACCTTATACCCGTATTTCAGAACATAAGCATTTCGCCCCTTGGGAATCACATGAGAAAACAATTTGCTATCGTGAATATAGTCGTTTGTGTGGTGAAAATGATGTTCCATATTATCCAATTCGATTAGTGAAAGATAAAGCATTATTAGAACAGTATGTTGCGAAAGCATTAAAAGAATCTAATGTTACGTTTGTTGGGCGTTTAGGTACATATCGTTATTTGGATATGGATGTGACGATTAAAGAGGCATTAGAAACTGTAGATGAAATAAAGAATGAAATTTTCCAACTAAAAACCTTAAAATCTTTCTATGTTGATATGGATACTTGATCTTTTATTTGAAAATACCGTGATAAATGAAAATAATTATTGCAACACATAAATCATATGAAATACCAGGAGATGAAATGTATTTTCCGATACAAGTTGGTGCATTAACATCATCTGTAAAATTGAATATGTTGAGAGATGATTTAGGCGATAATATTTCTTCGAAAAATAGTTATTTTTGTGAGCTGACAGGGTTATATTGGGCATGGAAAAATGGCTTTTTTAAAGATGTTTCCTATTTTGGTTTGGTGCATTATAGACGCTATTTTTTTGGGAAAGATATAAAGCTAAAAAATAGAAGGATAGCTTCTCAAGCAGAATTATCATCTATTTTAGAGAGTTATGATTGTATCGTGCCTAAAAAAAGGAACTATTTTATAGAAACGGTATATAGCCATTATAAACATGCGCATTATGAGCGAGATTTGGATAAAACTAGATATATTATTATTCAGTTTTATCCTGACTATTTAGATTCTTTTGATAGCGTGATGAATGGTAAAACAATTCATCTTTATAATATGTTTGTTATGCGTGTTGACCTATTGGATAGCTATTGTTCATGGCTATTTGATATTTTGTTCAAGCTAGAGAAAGAGATTGATTTATCCAATTATGATCAATATCAAAAGCGAGTATTTGGTTTTCTTGCAGAACGGTTATTTAATGTTTGGCTCCTTAAAAATAATATCAATTCTAAGGAGCTAAAGGTTGTTAATATCGAAGGAAATAATATTGTCCCTAAGATATTAAATTTTTTAAAAAGAAAGTTTGTATAATCGAGTTTACTTCCTTTGAGTTGGCGATAAAAATGATAAACAATCCTAAAATAGCGCCCAAAATTAACAAGCTTGTTTTGATAAGCTGTGATTTTTTCGCCTATTTTTTTGCGATTTCACTGGCTTATTATTTATCACCGTTAGATGATTTTTCAATGGAACAGTTAGATTTTGACGGCTCGTTTACTCGCTTGGGGGCTTTTAGTCTGATGGCGTTTATTACTATCGGTTGGATTTGGATTGTTCATCGGCATTATGCCTATCGAAAACCATTTTGGGATGAGTTGAAAGATATTTATTCGACTCTGTTTATTGTATTGCTGATTAATTTAGCGTTGTTGGTATTTATTGAGACTTCGCCATCATTAGATACTTGGCTATATATTGCCGCAATTCTTTTTGTTTGTTTTCCGCTTTTTCGTTTTATGTGCAAGAAACTGCTTCGTTGTTTGGGGACGTGGGATATGGCATGTGTGATTATCGGAAATTCGGAAAATGCGCGTGGTGCTTATCGGGCAATCAGCAGTGAGAAAAATCTGGGTTATAAGGTGGGGGCTTTTGTTGATCCTTTGGGAAAAATACCCGTAATAGCTGAAAAAACAGGCTATATTACCGAAGATTATCTGTTTTCTCATTTGGCTGAATATCAAAAAGTATTTATTGCCTTGGAAAAAAGCCAAAGCGAGTTAATGGAATGCTGGATCAGAAAATTCACCAAGTGCGGTTTCAGAAACGTATCTATTATTCCGCCTTTGCACGGTATTCCTTTATATGGCGCGGAGATTTCGCATTTTTTCAGTTATGAATCAATTATATTACGAATTCATAATAATTTGGCTAAGCGTTCTTCACGCTTAATTAAGCGCACTTTTGACATTATTGTTTCTGCAGTTTTACTGTTGGTAAGCAGTCCGCTGTTTCTTTACCTGTTTTTTAAAATTCGTCAGGAAGGCGGAAGCGCAACTTATAGCCAAACCCGAATTGGCCGTAACGGCAAAGCATTCCATTGTTATAAATTTAGAACGATGGTGATGAATTCAGGGGAAATATTACGAAACTTATTAGCTACAGATGAAAAAATACGGGAAGAATGGTATCGGGATTATAAGCTGAAAAATGATCCGCGCATAACGGGCATCGGCCATTTTTTACGGAGAACCAGCTTGGATGAATTACCGCAATTATGGAATGTTTTTAAAGGGGATATGAGCTTGGTCGGCCCTCGACCGGTGATTCGTCAAGAATTAAAATTTTATGGTGATGATGTCGCCTATTATTATATGGTGCGCCCTGGGTTATCAGGTTTATGGCAAGTGAGCGGGCGTAGTGATACGGATTATCGGACTCGGGTCTATTTGGATACTTGGTATGTGAAGAACTGGTCATTGTGGAATGATATTGCGATTTTGGCTAAAACTGCAAATGTGGTTATTAGGGGGCGGGGGGCTTACTAACGCCAAATTATAAGGTAATAAAAAAGCACTCAATAGAGTGCTTTTACCGATTTAAATAACTTATTTGCTTTGGCAACCGCAGTCTGCCAATTTTTTCTCAAAACGAGTGCCGGCTTCGTCCCAATTAACCACGTCCCAGAACGTTTTGATGTAGTCCGGGCGGCGGTTTTGGAATTTCAGGTAGTAGGCGTGTTCCCAAACGTCTAAGCCTAGGATCGGGTAGCCTTCGGCGCCGGCGATTTCTTTCCCCATTAACGGCGAGTCTTGATTGGCGGTGGAAACAACGGACAGTTTGCCGTCATTTAACACTAACCATGCCCAGCCTGAGCCGAAGCGGGTTGTTGCCGCTTTTTCAAATTCCGTTTGGAATGCTTCTACAGAGCCGAAATCACGCACGATGGCATCTTTCAATGCGCCTTGCAGGGTAGTGCCGACTTTTAATCCTTTCCAGAACAGAGAGTGGTTTGCATGGCCGCCGGCATTGTTGCGAAGTGCGGTGCGTTTATCTGCTGGAATTTTGTCCAAATTGGAAATCAGTTCACCAGGGCATTTATCTTGCCATTCCGGCAAGGTTTCCAAAACGGCATTGGCATTGTTGACATATGCCTGATGGTGCTTGGCGTGGTGAATTTCCATGGTTTCTTTGTCGAAGTGCGGTTCCAGTGCATCGTATGCATAAGGTAATTCAGGTAGAGTATAAGCCATTTTCATTTCCTCATCAGTTGAATAAAAAATGCTGTCAAAAGGGACTTTTCGTTAGGAAAAGCGGATTGAATTGTCGAGATCAGTATAGCAAATAAATTGATCAAGATCATTAAATGTTTATTTTTTGTTAATTAACACACGACAAGAGCAGATCATACGATCCGCTCTTTGTTGAAGACCGCACTTTACTCGGCACGGCTTTTCGCTGCGTTCACCGCCGCTACGGCGACCATATTGATAATTCGGCGCACCGATGAAACCGACGTTAAAATATGGGCGGCTTTATTGGTGCCCATTAAAATCGGACCGATTGTGATCGGTGTTGCAGTGCCTTGCAACAAGTTCAGGCTGATGCGGGCTGATTCCATATTCGGCATAATCAATAAATTTGCCGCACCTTTGATCGGGCTGTCAGGCATAATGTCTTTGCGCAGGCTTTCGGTCAAGGCCACGTTACAGTGCATTTCACCGTCAATAATCAAATCCGGCGCTTTTTCTTTTACCAGTTGCAATACCCGCCGCATTTTTACCGCACTTGGATCGTCGAATGTACCGTAATTTGAATGGGAAACCAAGGCAACTTGCGGCTCCATTCCGAAACGGCGCACTTCGTCGGCGGACATGATGGTGATATTCGCCAATTCTTCAGCGGTCGGGTTCTGATTGACAAAGGTATCGGCAATAAACAAGTTGCCGGTCGGTAATACCAGACCGTTGACCGTTGCCGGAATGAGATCCGCTTTAACGCCAATCACATCTTTGATACTGCCTAAATGCGAGGCATAGGGGCCGACCAGTCCGCACAGCATCGCATCGCCTTTGCCCAACTCCAGCAACATGGCGCCAAGTGCGGTCGGATTATGCATCATTTTGCGTTTTGCACCCGCCAACGTCATCCCTTGGCGTTTTAGTTTTTGGTAATATGCGCTGTAGCATTCTTCATAGTATGGATTGTTTTCAATGTCGACAATCTCGAAATCACGTCCTTGTTCAATATGCAGTCCGAGTTTTTTAATCGTCTGTTCAATCACATTGGTGCGTCCCAGTAAAATCGGGGCGGCAATGCCGAGTGTGGCGATTTCTTGTACTGCGTGTAAGACGCGAGTCTCTTCCCCGTCGGTTAAGATCACCCGTTTTTTATCCTGTTTGGCTTGGGCAAAAACCGGCTTCATAAATAAGTTTGTTTTATAGACGAATTGGGTGAGTTTCTCGATATAGGCATCAAAATCGTCGATCGGGCGTGTCGCCACGCCGCTGTCCATTGCCGCTTTTGCCACCGCCGGTGCGATTTTCACGATTAAACGCGGATCAAACGGTTTCGGGATTAAATAATCAGGCCCAAAAGATAGTTCGGCGGCATCGCCGTAGGCGGAAGTGACCACTTCGCTTTGTTCGGCCAGCGCCAGATCGGCAATCGCATAGACTGCGGCCAGCTTCATTTCTTCATTGATGGTAGTTGCACTCACATCCAGCGCACCGCGGAAGATAAACGGGAAGCACAACACATTATTGACCTGATTCGGATAGTCGGAACGGCCGGTGCAAACAATAGCATCAGGGCGAACCGCTTTGGCAAGCGGCGGCAGAATTTCAGGTTCAGGGTTGGCAAGCGCCAAGATTAACGGATTTGGCCCCATGGTTTTTACCATATCCTGCGTCAATGCGCCGGCGGCGGAACAGCCCAAGAAAATATCCGAATTCGGCACGGCATCGGCGAGCGAGCGTTGTCCGTTATCGTCAATGGCGTACAGCTTTTTGGTTTCGTCCATGTGTTCATCACGGTTTTTGTAAATCACGCCTTTGGAATCGCACACCGTGATATTCTCACGTTTCATACCCAGTGAAACCAATAAATTCAAACAAGCGATCGAGGCAGCTCCGGCACCGGACGCCACCAAACGCACATCTTCGATTTTTTTGTTCACAATGCGTAAGCCGTTAATCACGGCGGCGGCGGAGATAATCGCCGTACCGTGTTGATCGTCATGAAAGACCGGAATTTTCATGCGTTCACGTAGTTTTTGCTCAATGTAGAAACATTCCGGCGCTTTAATGTCTTCCAAGTTAATACCGCCGAAAGTCGGCTCAAGCGCTGCAATAATCTCAACCAGCTTATCGGGATCCCTTTCGTCCACTTCAATGTCGAATACATCGACACCGGCGAATTTTTTGAATAAAACGCCTTTACCTTCCATCACCGGCTTGCCTGCCAATGCCCCGATATTGCCCAGCCCAAGCACCGCGGTACCGTTGGAAATCACCGCCACCAGATTGCCGCGTGCGGTATAGCGATAAGCGGCGGAAGGATCGGCCTGAATTTCCAGACAAGGGACGGCAACGCCCGGCGAATAGGCCAATGCCAAATCGCGTTGGGTGGCGAGGGATTTGGTCGGGGTCACTTCAATTTTTCCCGGCACCGGGAATTCATGAAAATCAAGTGCGGCTTGGTTTAACTGCTTGTCCATTATGGCTGTCCTTATTAAATGAAAACAAAAATTAACAGATGTTAAATCGGTGAAAAATATATGCGGAATTATACGCTTTATTTTTACAAATTTAAAAACCCATCAAGGAGTATGTGATACGGCACACAGATTTTTTTCCGATGAAATTTAATCTCGTCTGTATATTTGCATTTAAACAGGTACAATAACCTGTTTTCAGAAGAAAGGTTTTGAGTAAAGTGCGGTTAGATAAATTTTTAGCGGAACAAAGCGGTTTGAGCCGTTCGCAGGTCACCAAAGTTTTACGTAGCGGTGCGGTGGAAATTAACGGAGAGGTGATCAAATCCGGGGCGACAAAAGTAGCCGCCGAGGACGAAATCGTATTTGAAGGCGAGCGTCTGGCGTGGATCGAAGACGGGCAATATTTTATGCTGTATAAGCCGCAAGGCTATATTTGCTCGCACGATGACGGCGAATACCCGACGGTATATCAATTGTTTGATTACCCCTTGCGCACCAAATTGCATTCGGTCGGGCGATTGGACGTGGACACCACCGGTTTGGTGTTATTGACCGATGACGGGCAGTGGTCGCACCGTATTACGTCACCGAAATTTCACTGTGAAAAAACCTATTTGGTCACGCTTGTCGATCCGATTGAAGCGGATTATCAAAGTGCGGTCGAGCAAGGGATTTTACTGCGTGGTGAAAAAACGCCGACTAAACCCGGCAAGCTGGAAATGCTCGATGATTACAATCTGAATCTGACTATCAGCGAAGGGCGTTATCACCAAGTGAAACGTATGTTTGCCGCATTGGGCAACAAAGTGATCGGGCTGCATCGCTGGCGTATCGGCGAGATTGTGCTGGATGATAACCTGCAAGAAGGGGAATATCGCACGTTAAGCCAAAATGAAATAATGTGTTTTAAATAATCACCGTGAGAAAATGGATAACTCAATGTTACAAAAGGAAACTATCAGACGGGTGAAAAAAAGCCCTGTCTTTGTATTAATTTTAGGGATTCTGGCGATGTTGCCGCCGTTGGCGATCGATATGTATTTGCCTTCTTTTCTCGATATTGCCCGCGATCTGAAGGTGAATTCCGAGCGCGTGCAAAATACGCTGGCGCTGTTTACCTTGGGGTTTGCGCTCGGGCAATTGTTGTGGGGGCCGGTAGCGGACAGTTTCGGACGGAAAATGCCGATTGCAATCGGCACGTTGGTCTTTGCCGGTACCGCACTTTTCCTGACGCAGGTGGACAATATCCAAGATTTCCTGCTGTTGCGCTTTATTCAAGGCTTTTTCGGCGCAGCACCTGCGGTGGTACTGGGCGCATTGCTGCGTGATTTGTTTTCCAAAAACTATTTTTCCAAAATGATGTCGATGATTATGTTGGTTTCGATGATTGCGCCGCTGTTGGCACCGTTTATCGGTGGTTATCTGGCGAAATTTTTCCATTGGCATTCGATTTTCTACGTCTTGGCGTTCTTCGGCATTTTGAGCTGTCTGCTAGTATTCTGGAAAATTCCCGAATCGCATCCGCAGGAAAAGCGGATTCCGTTCAGTTTGAAAACCGTATTGCGCAATTTCGCCTCTTTGATTCGGGTAAAAGCGGTGGTGGGATATGTTTTGGCAGGCGCATTTTCTTTTGCCGGCATGTTCTCTTTCCTGACCTCCGGTTCAATCGTCTATATTGATATTTATCACGTCGCCGCAGAAAATTTTGGCTACTTCTTTATTATGAATATGACGGTGATGATTTTATTTACCTCAATTAATGGGCGCATGGTGGTGAAAGTCGGTGCAGAAAAAATGCTGCGTTTCGGTTTAACATTACAGTTTCTGGCCGGCTGTTGGTTATTGTCCGTGGCGATTTTTGATCTGGGCTTTTGGCCGATGGCACTGGGAATTTCCGCATTCGTCGGTATGCTTTCCACTATCGGCTCAAATGCCATGGCTTCAATTCTCGATCGTTTTCCGCAAGTGGCGGGCACGGCAAATTCTCTTGCCGGCACGATCCGTTTCGGCACCGGCGCCATAGTCGGTTTCTTGATTTCACTGGTGCCGATTACCAGCGCTGTACCAATGTTGCTGTCAATGTTTCTCTGCACATTCGTTTCGGTGTTGAGTTATTATTTTTTGACTTATCGCAGCTTGAAACGTTAATTGTAAAACAGCGACCCTATGTGAAAAAGCCGAACAGCGAGTCTGTTCGGTTTTTTATTTATGACTATTTTCGTTTTTTGAAATAATTTTTTAGATTAAAAAATGATCAAAAGTTGAGTCTTATTAATAAAAAGAAGTGATAAAAAAACGAATTTAGGAATATGGTTCACAAAAAAAATATTTATTTTCTGGCTTATTTCTAATTGTAAATTAACATATCTCCATATGACTAACTTTGATTTGATATGGAGTAAATTTACTTATGAATACTATACGGTCACATGTGGATTTGACGGCAAAGCAGCTGAATCGTTTAATTGGAGGGGTTACGGTAAACAGTTTATTTTCCGGCTATGGCTTTTATCAAGCTGGTCATATGTTCGGTATTATGCAAAACAGTATTTTTTATCTGCGCGCGGAAGACGAGTTGGCACGATTGTTGGAAAGGCATGGTGCATTGCCTTGTCCGTACAGCCGAAGTAACCTTGCTCTGTCGTTATCACGTTATTACCATTTACCGGCAAAGTTGACGGAAGATGATGCTCTGTATAAGAGCCTGATATTACAATCCATTGAGCAGGTTAAACAGCAGAAAATTGATTTTCAGCTGGCAAAGAAAACCCGAATTAAAGAGTTATGTAATCTAAGCATTAAGCACGAACGGTTATTGGTCAAAATTAATATTCATGATGTGATTCAGCTGCAAAAAATTGGTGCGGAAATGGCATATATTCGTGCCAAAAAGCAGGGCTTTTCCGTTACGCTGGATTTTTATTGGAATTTGGTGGCAGCGCTGAAAAACCTACCTATTTCTTTGTTGCCGGCGGAGAAAAAAGCGGAAGCTTTAGCTAAGTTGAATGATTATTTGCGTAAAGAGGGAATGCGTTCCGAAAAGGGGTAATCGGATCCGGGCTTTTCCCTATTTCGATAAAAAAGATAGCCGGGTTTATACAGCCGGATTGGTTGTATAAACCTGAAAACGGTTGAAGTTTTTAGGAAAAAGTGCTGTTCTTTATGATCTCGCTCACAAGTTAATATATTCATAATATTAAATATTTCGCTATTCTTGACATTTAGGATATCTCTATTTACGGTTGTTGTAGTTTGTTTTTTGAGCAGGAGTATGTTTTATGTAACATGATTTTCCAACCATTCTACGAGGAGATAGCCATGTCGATTGTCGATTTAAAAACGTTTGTAAACGATTTAGAAACTATTGTGAATATCGAATCCTATAGCTGCGATCCGAAAGGAAAAGCAGATGTTGTGGAATTCCTTCGTGAAAAATTTCAAGCGCTGAACTGGCATATTGAGGTGTTTCCGCTTGACGATTCAGTCGGCTCCGCATTGGTTTGTATGAATCGAAAAGCAGATCGGTTTGACGTTTTGTTGTCAGGGCATATGGATACTGTTTTTAAACCGGGTACCACCAACGAGCGGCCGTTCAGTAAAGATCAACATCGTGCTTACGGGCCGGGTGTCTGTGATATGAAACAAGGGTTGATTCAAGCTTACCATGTTTGTAAAAAACTGACTGAAAATAATGAAATCGGCGATGGAAATATTTGTGTGATTTTTAATCCCGATGAAGAAATTAGTTCCGTTTATTCTCGTCCCTTATTGGAAAAATTTGCCGCTAAAGCACGTTATGCCATTGTTTTGGAAGCAGCTAGGGCAAATGGGGATTTGGTTAATGCACGCCGAGGCGTTGCCAGGTATGTTATCGAATTTTTTGGTAAGGAAGCGCATGCGGCGGTAAATCCGGAAGCCGGCGCAAATGCGGTTAATGCTTGTATTTATACCTGTCAAACACTACTCAATCAAGTTGCCCCTGAAAAAGGGACAACGTTGAATATCGGGACTATCGAGGGAGGAACTACACCGAACACTGTCCCGGCCTATGTCAAAATTCAGGTGGATTGCCGTTTTATCTTGCCGGAAGAAGCCGAAAGGTTGAATTCGTTCATTCAGGCGTTAGATGACAAAATAACGGAAGAAAACGTTCGTATCAGCGTCCAAGGGGGAGTCACTCGGCCGCCGTGGGCGAAAACAGAAGACGGGCTGATATTCTGTCAGGCGGTCGATCAAATCAAACGGCGGCTTGAGATTAAAGCGGATTGGGTTTCGACAGGTGGCGGATCCGACGGAAATTTCTTTGCAGCGTTGGGAATACCGACAATTGATGGCATGGGGCTTGTCGGCGGAAAATACCATAGTCCGGAAGAGTATTTGGAACTGGATTCCATTATTCCGCGTACGGCGTTGTTGTATGAAACCGTAAAATTCTGCTTATCTCACCATGAGGAGACGTAATTATGTTAGGTTTGATTATTGCAGTTATCGTCACAATTGCCGTCGGTTATTTGATCGTTAAGAAATATAAGGCGCAGGTCGTTTTGATATGTGCGGGAATTATTTTGATGTGCTTTGCCGTCCTGTTCGGACTAGGCGAAATTTTGCCGCCGGATAAATCAACGGGCTGGGTCGGCTTTGATATTTTTGAATTTATCAAAAATGTGTTTAGTTCGAGGGTTGCCGATCTCGGGTTGATGATTATGGCGGTTGGCGGATTTGCCCGCTATATGGATCATATCGGGGCAAGTAAAACGTTGGTTAAATATGCCATTAAGCCGTTGAAAAATATTAAAGCGCCTTATTTAATGTTAGGATTTGCTTATATTATCGGGCAATTGCTGAATATTTTTATTCCGAGTGCCTCAGGCTTGGGGCTCTTATTAATGATAACCCTATTTCCGGTTCTGGTCAGTTTGGGCGTAAGTCGGGAAGGGGCGACGGCGGTTATCGGCACGACGGCTTGCTTAGATTTAGGACCGGCATCAGGCAATGCCGTGTTGGCTTCGAAAACAGCAGAAATTGATATTGCCGTCTATTTTGTGAGTTACCAGCTGCCGGTAGCAATCGTGACTATGTTGGTTGTTGCGATTTCGCATGTCTTGGTGCAAAAGTGGTTTGATAAACGGCAATTGGCAACTGAAACCGACATTGAAATTCAGGCGCAACAGAAAACCGGCACGATGTCTAACGATGCGCCGCCACTTGTCTATATCCTGCTGCCTTTGCTGCCGCTCTTTTTAATTTTGATTTTCAGTAAACTGGTGTTTGCAAGTATCAAAATGAATGTGGTGACGGCAATGCTGATCAGCTTGTTTACTGCTATGATGTTTGAGTTAATCCGAAAACGGGATATGAAAAGCGTATTTGCCGATATTCAGGTTTTTTTTGACGGCATGGGCAAACAGTTTGCGGTTGTCATTACACTGATTGTTGCCGGGGAAACCTTTGCCAAAGGATTAACGGCAATTGGTGCAATTGATATGATTATTTCGGGCGCACAAACATCCGGGCTGGGCGCATTTACTATGACAAGCGTGATGGTCGGCATTATCGCCCTTTCTGCAATTGTGATGGGGTCGGGCAATGCGCCGTTTTTTGCTTTTGCTGCACTGGCGCCGAAAGTGGCAACGTCGATCGGTGTGCCGAGTGTGCTTATGTTGTTGCCGATGCAGCTGGTGGCCGGGATCGCACGCAGCGTGTCGCCGATTACCGCTGTAATCGTGGCTGTGTCGGGCGTTGCTAACGTTTCACCATTTGAGGTTATCAAGCGAACGGCCATTCCTATGGCGTTGGCGCTCATCACCGTTTTGCTGGCAACGTTTGTTTTGTTCCATTAATCCGTGGCCGTAAGCACACCGTTGCTTACGGCTGTTTTTAGCGGATTCCTTTAAGATAATGCGGCAGTTGCACTACCGAATCCAGAACGGCTTCCGCCAGTTTTTCCCCTTCAGACGTGACGGTTTTACCGCTGCGAACCAGAATATTGTGCGCCACCCCGGCGGCTTTACCCGCCATGATGTCCTCGATTTTATCACCGACCATAAAAGAGCGGTTGAGATCGATGTTCAGCTCTTTGGCGGCCTGTAACAGCATACCGGGCTGCGGTTTACGGCAATCGCAATTCCGGCGGTATTCGCCTTGTCCGTCCGGTAAATGAGGGCAATAATAGATGCCGTCAAAATCAACGCCGCGATCGGCTAGCGACCAGTCGAACCATTCCGTCAGTTGCAAAAATTGCGCCTCGCTGAAATACCCTCTGGCAATGCCGGACTGGTTGGTGACCAGCACCAGTAAATAGCCCATTTGTTTCAGTTCGAGCAGCGCTTCGATACTGCCGTCAATAAATTCGAATTGATCAATTTCATGCACGTAGCCGTGGTCAATATTCAGGGTTCCGTCCCGATCCAAAAAAATGGCTTTGTTCATTTTTGCCTCGCTGAGTAAACTGTTTGTATTATCAGACGGATTATAATGCAAAATAAGGCATAAAACGGATCATACCGCACTTTTATGGCAGAAAAAGAGATAAAAAATCTGGCTTATAACTCGTTGCTATAAAAAAGCATGAACTACCGGTTGACATGGCAATCTGGACGTCTAAAATAGCAAAATAATTTTAATGATCCCGATAATAAAGGGCTTACATGATTAAGCTAAAAAATATTAATAAAATTTTCGAGGCAAATGGTAAAAAACTGACCGCACTTGATAATGTTAATCTGGAGATTGCGAAAGGACAGATTTGCGGCGTAATCGGTGCGTCCGGTGCGGGAAAAAGTACCTTGATCCGTTGTGCCAATTTACTGGAGCAGCCGACCAGCGGGCAAGTGTTTGTCGACGGGCAGGAGTTGACGGCGATGAATTCGGCGGAGTTGGTTAATGCACGTCGCCATATCGGTATGATTTTCCAGCATTTTAATCTTCTCAGCAGCCGTACGGTATTCGGCAATGTGGCGTTACCGTTGGAGTTAATCGGCGTTGATAAAACGGCAATCGGTAAACGTGTCGATGAGTTGTTGGCGTTAGTCGGGTTAAGCGATAAGAAAAATGTCTATCCGAGCAATCTTTCCGGCGGACAAAAACAGCGGGTGGCGATTGCGCGGGCATTGGCATCGGAGCCGAAAGTGTTGTTATGTGATGAAGCAACCAGTGCGTTGGATCCGGCGACCACACAATCCATTTTGTTATTACTGCAAGAGATTAACCAAAAACTCGGCTTGACAATTTTGCTGATCACCCATGAAATGGAGGTCGTGAAGCAGATTTGCCATCAAGTGGTGGTGATCGATAAAGGGCAATTGGTGGAGTCCGGCAGTGTCAGCGAAGTGTTTTCCAATCCGAAAACCGAACTGGCGAAACGGTTTATCCAATCGACTTTCCGGATCAATTTGCCGAAACAGTATATGGATCAGCTTTCACCGTCGCCGAAAGGGCCGAATTCCTATCCGATTATCAAATTTGAATTTACCGGGCGCTCGGTTGATGCGCCGTTATTATCGCAAACCTCGAAAAAATATGGGGTTGATTTGAGTATTTTAGTCTCGCAAATCGATTATATCGGCGGCGTTAAATTCGGTTTTACGATTGCCGAAGTCGAAGGGGCTGAAGATGCCATTACCGAAGCAAAAATCTATTTAATGGAACATAATGTACGAGTCGAGGTGTTAGGTTATGTTTGATCGCTTAACGCCACAGGTGTGGCAGATGATTCTGGATGCAACCGGCGAGACGGTATATATGGTTTTCGCTTCCGGTTTTTTGGCGGCGTTGTTTGCCATTCCACTCGGGGTTCTGCTGTTTGTGACTCGTCCGGGTGAGATTAAGGCAAATCCGAAGTTCTATCGCATATTAAGCATGGCGGTCAATATCGGGCGTGCGATTCCGTTTGTCATCTTGTTATTCTGGATTATTCCGTTCACCCGGATAATTGTCGGGGCTTCGATCGGGACAACAGCGGCGATTGTGCCGTTGACCGTGTCGGCGATTCCGTTTATCGCCCGTTTGGTGGAAGGGGCATTAATCGAAATTCCAAGCGGTTTGACCGAAGCGGCGCGGGCAATGGGCGCAGGCAATTTCCAGATTGTCACCAAGTTTCTGTTGGCGGAAGCATTGCCGGGATTAATCAACGGTATCACCATTACCTTGGTTGCACTGGTCAATTATTCGGCGATGGCGGGCATCGTCGGCGGCGGCGGTTTGGGGGATGTCGCGATTCGTTACGGTTACCAAACCAACGTACCTGAGATTCTGACCGTTGTGGTCGTGATTCTGGTAGCGTTGGTGCAGTTAATCCAATTTACAGGGGACTCATTGGTCCGCTATGTCGATCACCGTTAAACTTTATTTATCTTTAAGGAAAATACCATGAAATTAAAAAACATTTTTACGTTGACTGCGTTGGCGACAACGGTTGCATTTTCCACTTCGGCTTTGGCAAAAGACGGAAAAATTAAAGTCGGGATTCAAACCGGCCCTGAATTTTCGGTGGCTGAAGTCGCAAAACAAGTCGCGAAAGATCAATTCGGTCTGGAGGTTGAATTAGTACCGTTTACCGATTATGTGACCCCGAATGTGGCATTGGAAGAAAAATCAATCGATGCGAACGCATTTCAGCACAAGCCGTATTTGGATGCCCAAGTGGAGGCGCGCGGTTTGAAAGGTTTAGTGATTGTCGGTAATACGTTTGTTTATCCGATTGCGGCGTATTCGAAAAAACATAGCGCGGTTGATCAACTGCCGGACGGTGCCGTGGTTGCCATTCCGAACGATCCGACCAATGGCGGCCGTGCGCTGCTATTATTGCAATCTCAAGGATTGTTGAAACTGAAAGAAGGCACCGGCTTGACACCGACCGCACTTGATGTGGTGGAAAATCCGAAAAAACTGAAAATTCGTGAATTGGAAGCGCCGTTAATTCCGAAAGTATTGGAAGAGGTCGATTTGGCGATTATCAATAACACCTTTGCCGGACAAGCGGGATTATATCCAAGCACCGATGCGATTTTCGTAGAAGACAAAGATTCGCCTTACGTTAATATCATTGTTGCCCGTGAAGACAATAAAGCGGATCCGGATGTGGTGAATTTTGTTAAAGCCTATAATTCTGATGCGGTTTATGATAAAGCCAAGCAAGAGTTTAAAGATTCCGTGGTTAAAGGCTGGTAATTGAAACCGCACTTTGCCGCGAGTAAATTTATAAATCCCGACCGGGGCGTTGTCTCGGTCGCTTTTTATTTTGTGTAAAAGTATAAAACCGATATGACAGAACCGTTAGCGACTCCTTATTATTTGATCGATAAAAGCAAACTGCTGGAAAATATGCAGAAAATTGCGTATTTGCGCGAACGCTCGGGCGCCAAGGCATTATTGGCGTTAAAATGTTTTGCTGCTTGGGGCGTGTTTGATTTTATGCGCGACTATATGGACGGCACGACGTCCTCTTCGCTGTATGAAGTGAAATTGGGGCAAACCAAATTCGGCGGCGAAACCCATGCCTACAGTGTTGCCTACAGCGATACGGAAATCGATGAGGTGATTGCAAATGCCGACAAAATTATTTTTAATTCTATCAGCCAGCTGACACGCTTTGCCGATAAAGCACGGCAGATTCAGCGGGGGTTGCGTGTCAATCCGCGCGTCAGCACTTCGGATTTTACGTTGGCGGATCCGGCAAGGCCGCATAGCCGTTTGGGCGAATGGGATATTGCCAAAATTCGTGATGTCATGCCGCTGATTAACGGGCTGATGTTTCATAATAATTGTGAAAATGGGGATTTTGATCGCTTCGATGAGATGTTGCGGCATATCGAGCAGGCATTCGGTGAGTTATTGTATCAAGTAGACTGGGTCAGTCTTGGCGGCGGCATTCATTTTACCGGCGCTGATTATCCGTTGGATCAATTTGCCGATCGTTTGAAGCGGTTTGCGCAGCAATACGGCGTACAGGTTTATTTGGAACCCGGCGAAGCGGCGATTACGCTCAGCACCAGTCTGGAAGTGACGGTATTGGATACCCTGTATAACGGCAAAGATCTGGCGATTGTAGATAGTTCGATTGAAGCGCATATGTTGGATTTATTGATTTATCGTCAAACCGCTAAACTACAGCCGAATCAAGGTAACTATCCTTATATGGTTTGCGGCAAGTCTTGTCTGGCAGGCGACATTTTCGGCGAGTATGCATTTGAAAAACCATTGAAAATCGGTGATCGCCTGTCATTTTGTGACGCTGCCGGTTATACGATGGTGAAAAAGAATTGGTTCAATGGCGTTAATATGCCGTCTATTGCCATGAAAGAATTGAATGGCGAGATTAAATTAATCAAGCAATTCAATTTTGACGATTACGTTGACAGCCTGTCTTGACGGACGGTGTCAACGAATCAATCAGGTTTTATCCGCAACGGGATAAAATATTACACTCATGCCAATTATGACCGCACTTTTAAGCCAAGTGCGGTGATGATTTGACATTAAGGAGGATTATGCAAACATGAAAAAAAACATTTTGATTATTGGTGCCGGCGGCGTGGCGCAAGTTGTCGCCCATAAATGTGCCCAACATAACGATATTCTCGGTTCTATCTCTATTGCTTCCCGCAGCATCGAAAAGTGTCAAGCCATCGCACAAAGCGTGATTGACAAAAAAGCGTTCAAAGTAGCGGCTGAAATCGCCTGCTATCAACTGGATGCTCTCAATATCGACGCAACCAAAAAAATTATCCAAGATACCCAATCACAAATTGTCATCAATGTCGGTTCATCATTTTTGAATATGTCCGTGTTACAGGCGTGTATTGAAACCGGTGTTGCTTATTTGGATACGGCAATTCACGAAGAACCACATAAAATTTGTGAAACGCCGCCTTGGTACAATAATTACGAATGGAAACGCCGTGAAGCCTGCCGACAGAACCACGTTACCGCCATTTTGGGCGTAGGCTTTGATCCGGGCGTGGTGAACGCCTATGCCGCCGTTGCGGTCAATGACTGTTTGGATCAAACCGATAGCTTGGATATTATTGATATTAACGCGGGCAGCCACGGCCGTTATTTTGCAACCAACTTTGATCCTGAAATCAATTTCCGTGAATTTACCGGACAGGTTTGGAGCTGGCAGAACAGTCAATGGACCAGTAATCAAATGTTTGAAGTCAAACGTACCGACGATTTGCCGGTGGTCGGTCTGCAAACCTCATATATGACCGGGCATGATGAAATTCATTCTCTGTCGCAAAACCTGAATGTCCCGAACATCCGTTTTTGGATGGGTTTTGGTGATCATTATATTAATGTTTTTACGATCTTGAAAAATTTGGGATTACTGTCCGAACAGCCGGTAACAACCGCAGAAGGGCTGGAAGTCGTGCCGCTGAAAGTCGTAAAAGCCGTCTTACCCGATCCGTCCTCGCTGGCGCCGGACTACTGTGGGAAAACCTGTATCGGCACACTCGCTAAAGGTCGTAAAGACGGCAAAGAGCAAGATGTTTTTATTTATAACGTTGCCGATCATAAAGAAGCTTATCAAGAAGTCGGCAGTCAGGGGATCTCTTATACGGCAGGTGTCCCGCCGGTAGCTGCCGCGATTTTGGTCGCACAGGGTATTTGGGATGTAGAAAAAATGGTGAACGTGGAAGAACTGGATCCTAAACCGTTCCTTAATTTACTCAACCGCATGGGGCTGCCGAATCGGATTCGAGATGAAAACGGCGACAGAGCCTTAGTGTTTTAAGCAGGCTAACCGCACTTTCAAGTGCGGTTTTTTATATTTACAGCACTTTTCGGCGTAACGACAGCACTACCGACAAGATCAGAACCAGAAAGACAAAACTCATCGACAGGGTTATCGGTAAATGGACGCCGCCCATGACCAGCAGCATTTTGATGCCGATAAACATCAGAATAACCGCCAAACCGTATTTCAAATAAATAAATCGATCGGCAATATCCGCCAGCACAAAATACATGGCTCGCAAACCGAGAATGGCAAAAATATTCGAAGTCAGCACGATAAACGGATCGGTTGTCACGGCAAATACTGCCGGGATACTGTCTACCGCAAACACGACATCGCTCAATTCTACCATAATCAATACCAAGACTAGCGGCGTGAACAGTTTTTTGCCGTTTTCTACGGTAATGAATTTTTCACCGTCGAATTGCCGGCTCAGACGTAAATGGCGGCGCAGCCAGCCTAATAAGACATTTTTCGAGAGATCTTCACCGTCGCCACCATGTTTGGCGGTGAATATTTTTACGCCGCTGTAGATTAGAAATGCGCCGAAGATATAGAGCACCCATTCATATTCGCGAATCAATATAGCGCCAATCGCAATCATCACAGTACGCATAATAATGGCGCCGAGTACGCCGTATAGCAATACTTTATGCTGGTACATCGGCGGTACTTTGAAATAGCTGAAAATCATCAGAAACACAAATAAGTTATCAACGGAAAGGGATTTTTCCAACACATAGCCTGTCAGAAATTCCATCACTTTCTCGATAGCGATTTTTTTACCGAAAAGCGGATTTGATGCCAATTCGAAATACAACCACAGTGCAAACAGGCATGATGTCGTCACCCACACCACGCTCCATACCATGGCTTCTTTGACACTGACTTTATGCGTACCGCTCTTTTTCAGACTGAACAAATCAATTGCGAGCATAATCGTCACGATGATAAAAAAGACGGTATAAAACATCGGGCTACCGATGTCGGGTAATGACGATTTCGTCATATAAAAGCTCCATAAATTATTGATAAGATCAAAAAAGCCGCCTTTAAGGCAGCTTTGGCTATTATGGCGTATTTGAGTTTTAATACAAGCGGCAAGCTGTTGTCAGTGTAAAAATTATTCGTCAAGTAAAATAGGCTGTTAAACAACAAATCGCCGACTTTCGCTAACGACAAACAAAACTTTCAGCCTTGTTTTCATCACCGCCCGTATAAACGGCTGTTTTCGGGTAGGCGCAAAGCGGCTGGCTTTTGCCGGGAAACGCTTTGCCTTGCGCGATTATGCGGTCGGGGGCGATGCCGTTGTCGGTCCAGTTTTCCAGCGCGGTGAGCGGGTCGAAATCATCCAGCGCGGGGCCGGTGCCGCAGTGCGCCATGCCGGGCACCATAAACAGGCGGGTTGAGTCGGGCGTATTGGGGGTATCGGCTTGCAGCTGCCGATACCAGTCGCGCAAATCGTGGGTGGAAAACACCGGGTCGGATACGCCCTGCACCAGCAGCATTTTGCCGCCGCGGCGGTTGAAGGTGGTTAAGTTGGTCGAATCGGCGTTGAAAATGCCGGCCATCTGCCGCACTTTGGCCGTATCGCGGTCGAAATCGAATTTCATGGTGTCGAAATTCGGGCTGTAGGGCGTGATAAACAGGCCGGCAAGCGAATCGGCGCCGAGCACGATATTGCGGGCGTCGGGCTGTGCGGTTTGCGAACTGCCGAGTTTCCATTGGCGCCAGCCTTCGCTGTTGATGCCTGCATCATAAGGCCATGATGCGTAAATTTGTTCGCCGCGGCTGTTTTTGGCGCCGCCGAAAAGGGTGTTGAGCAGCTTCACTTTGTGGGCGCCGAGTTGTTTTTGCAGCATTTCCGGTTTGAAATCACAGCTTTCCCAGGCATTTACCAGCCCGTCTTTGAGGCCGTCTTTGGCATCGCAGCGGTTTAAAACGGCTTGTGATACGGCATCTAAATCCGCTTTGCTAAGCGCATTGGCGAAAATTTTCTCGCCGCGGGCATTTTGGGGGGCTGCCGCCATAATGTGTTGGTTGTCCCAAGCTTCGCCGACCGCCGCATATGCCAGTCGGAAACCGGGGTTGCCCGCCACCACGCCGTCAAATTCAAGCGGATAGCGTTGTGCCGCCATCATGGCTTCACGCCCGCCGTTGGAGCAGCCCATAAAATAGCTTTTTTGCGGCTCGCTGCGGTAGAGCCTGCCGATCAGCTGTTTGGCGGCGGTGGTGACTTTGCCGGTGGCGGCATAAGCCAAATCCAGCCGTGCCTGTTGGTCGGCGGCAAAAGCGGCATCCCGCCCGCGGTGGCCGCCGTCCATGCTCACCACGGCATAGCCGCGCATCAGGGCGGGAAGTGCGGTGGCGCCCCGAAACGGTATCGAGCCGACCGCCGGTGCTAAAAAGCCATCCATACCGCCGCCGCCTTGAAACAGGAATTTGCGGTTCCATTCGGCGGGCAGGCGCAGTTGAAACGTGGTGGCGTAATCTTTGCCGTCGGCGCCTTTGCGCGGCTCGATGCTGCCCTCAAGCAGGCAGTGCGGCGGCATTGGCAGTTTGCGTGCGGCGGCGCCGGTCATGGCCGACATCCGGTCGGACGGCATGTCGCCGCCGCCGACCCATTCGGCGCGGGTGATGTCGGTGCGGTAAAGGCTGCTGTCGCCTTTCAGCGCCAGGCATTGCCGCTGGAAATCGGCATCAGCGGCGAATGCAGACGCCGATAAAGCGGATACCGCCGCCAGCCATAAACGGTTAAAATTCATCATCATGTGGCTCCTTGATAAAGGTGATGGGCAAGATGATTTCAGTTTAAATAAAGCGGCTTATGGATACAACATTTTGTTTGTGATATTAAAAAGGCCGTCTGAAATGCGTTGGTGAAAAGTGCATTTCAGACGGCCTCATGCCTGCTTGGCGGTTTATTTCAAATGATCGCGGAAAAACGCGGTCGGCCTGTCATACGGGATTTTGCCGGAACGGTTGTCATACAAATCCACATGGGTGGCATCGGGCACAATCAGCAATTCTTTATTCGGATTATTGCCCGCCGCTTTGAAAGCATCTTCGCTCATATAGCGCGAATGGGCTTTTTCGCCGGTAATAATCAGCATCGGCCGCGGTGAAATTTCGCTGATGTAGCTCATCATCGGAATATTCACATAAGAGAGCGGCATGGTCGCCAGCCAAGTGGTGTTGGAATTGATGCTGCGCGGGTGGTAGCCGCGGCCGGTGCGGTAAAAATCGAAAAACTGCGCCAATATCGGGTGTGGATTGGCCGGCAGGGTTTCCGGCAAAATGCGTTGGGCGCTGGTGACATTGCCCTCGGCATCCACATTCAATTCGTGCAGACCGATATTTCGGCGGCCGCTTTCCGCATCTGCCCAACGCAGATTATTCAGATATTCTTTCACCGCCTGCCGCTGTTCAGGGGTATAGCCGTTTTGCTGATCGCCCACGCCCCAGCCGATAGAGCGGCTCATGTCGTACATCACCGACGTGGCCACGGCTTTCGCACGGGTGTCCATCGCAGCGGCATTGAGCGCCTGCCCGCCGAAGCCGCAGATGCCGAGAATGCCCAAACGGTTGCGGTCGACTTCAGGCAGCATGCCCAAAGCATCGAGGGCGGCGCTGAAATCTTCGGTGTTGACATCGGGTGAAGCCATGCCGCGCGGCTCGCCGCCGCTCTCGCCGGTGTAAGACGGATCAAACGCCAAAGTGACAAAACCTTGCTCGGCCAGCGTTTGCGCATACAGCCCAGAGGTCTGCTCCTTCACCGCACCGAACGGGCCGCTCACGGCAATGGCGGGCAATTTGCCGCGACGGTTTTTCGGCAGATACAAATCCCCCGCCAGCGTGATGCCGAAGCGGTTGATAAAAGTGATTTTGCGGTGGTCGACACGGCTGCTTTGCGGGAATACTTTGTCCCAGGTTTGGCTGAGTGTTTCTGGCATAGTTTGTTTTCCTTCAGTTAGTGCAGCAGAAGAAGCCTGTGCAAGAAATGGTGTGGCAGTGGTTGCTAGGGCTATACTTGCAACCGCACTTGATTGCATAAATTGACGGCGTGAAATTGCTTTACTCATATCGGTTTCCTTTTTTATTGATTACGATGGAAACATTATAAGCGGCTTTAGTTTCTAGTAAATTTATCAATTGTGATTTCATAATTTCTAAAATAGAAATTGTGAGGAGCGTCCCGTGGCAACATTACCGATTAATTGCGGAGCGATTTTTGGTTGAGAAAAAACGCAGCGGCTTTAATTGGTTACCTTGCATATCAAAATTAGATTCTGACAAGTAGTGTTCGAATCCGCTTTTGATTAGCGGCCATTCTTCACTGATGATTGAAAACCAAGCGGTATCCCGGTTACGATTTTTATAAACGACTGCATTTCTGAATGTACCCTCATAGGTGAAACCCAAACGCTCGGCGGCTTTGTACGAAGGCGTATTCAGGGCATCACATTTCCATTCGTAACGACGGTATTGCAGCGTTTCGAATACATAACGCATCATTAAAAACTGCGCTTCAGTTGCTATTTTGCTGCGTTTCAGGAGATTGGAATAGATAACCCAGCCGATTTCGATACTTCGATTGAGGGGATCGGCACGCATTAAACAAAATGTACCGAGCACACGCTGATTTGATTTATCGATAATTGTGAAACAATAGAGATCGTCAGCATCAATAAATTGCCGTATTATCGTACGGACTTGCTGTTTTTCGGTAAGTGGTTGGTTGGGGAGATAGGTCCAGTCCTGAACAGTCATGTGATTAAGGTAACAGTCATAAATCCGTTCATGATGTTTGTCATAGTCCAGGCGTTCGAGTACACAGAGTTTGCCGTCAAATCTATCTTGTTCCGGAAGTGAGCCGACAGTATATCCGTCTATTTCTTTTCCGATAGGCTGATCGAATTTGTTATATCGCATATCTATCTCCTAAAAATCGTGGTTAAGCCAATATTATTATAATCAGTCATAAAAAAACCGCACTTGCTATCAAAACAAGTGCGGTCTGTTTTTTTATAAAAAGCCGAATTTGGCTGATTATAGATTATAAACTTTCAGTGAAAGTACGGGCGATAACATCGCGTTGTTGTTCCGGAGTCAATGAGTTGAAACGAACGGCATAACCGGATACGCGGATAGTTAATTGCGGGTATTTTTCAGGATTGTTTACCGCATCTTCCAATGTTTCGCGGCGCAATACGTTGACGTTCAGATGTTGTCCGCCTTCAACTTTCACTGTCGGGGCAACATCAACCGGCAATTCGCGATACTCGATTTGCCCTAATTCGTTGACGGCAACCACTTGATCTTCGACAAAACCGCCTTTTGCACATAAACAACGGGCTTCACCGTTATCGCTGTCCAGTAACCAGAAAGAGTTTAATAAATCATCGTTAGCGGCTTGTGTAATTTGAATACCTTTAATCATAATAGAACTCCAATATAGTGGGTGGATTAATTTAATTGCTCAGAATTTTATCACTTTGGTTGAAAGTTTCAAATAAATTTAGGAAAAATTAGCCTAGATCAAGTCATTATTTTCGTTTCAAATTGATTTATTTGACCCACATCAAAAAATAAGAAAATAAAAGCCGTCTAAATTAACGTTTAATTTATTTTTTGTTTACGTTTAAATAACATTTGGTTCGATTTGATGATAGAAAACCGCCGATAAAACAACACTAGGATTTTGCATGGTCTTTGCCTATAATTTTATCGCATGGCGGATTACGCGACAGGAAAAAGAAAATGAATACATGGCATGAGGCTATCGGGCAAGAAAAACAACAAGCCTATTTTTTACGGATTATCGAACAGGTGGAAGAAGCCAAAAAGTGCGGTAAAACGGTTTATCCGCCGCATGATGAGGTGTTTACCGCATTTCGGTTGACCGAATTTTCGCAGGTAAAGGTCGTGATTTTAGGGCAGGATCCTTATCATGGGCCGAATCAGGCACACGGCTTGGCGTTTTCAGTGAAGCCGGGGATTGCGCCGCCGCCCTCCTTGGTGAACATGTATAAAGAGCTGGCGAGCGATATTGACGGTTTTGAGATTCCGCAGCACGGCTATTTGAGCCACTGGGCGCAGCAGGGCGTGCTGCTGTTAAACACGGTGCTGACGGTCGAACGCGGTCAGGCGCATTCTCATGCCAATTTTGGTTGGGAAACCTTTACCGATCAAGTGATTGCCCAACTGAATCAACATCGCGACAATCTGGTTTTTTTATTATGGGGCAGTCACGCACAGCGCAAGGGGCAGTTTATTGATCGCCGGCGCCATTGTGTGCTGACGGCGCCGCATCCGTCACCGCTGTCGGCATATCGCGGCTTTTTCGGCTGCCGCCATTTTTCTAAAGCGAATACCTATTTACAACAACAGCGGCAATCACCGATTGACTGGCGTTTGCCGCCGGTTGTTGCGTAAATTGTTGAAGAAAGTGCGGTTGAAGATTAGAGAAACGGTGCGAATCTTGCTATAATCGCACCCTGTTTATTTTATTCACGGAAGCTTTATGCTAGCAATTATATCCCCGGCGAAAACGCTGGATTTTCAGTCCGATGTTCCTCAATTTGATTTTACCAAACCGGAATTAACCGAATACAGTCAAGCGCTTATTGATGTTTGCCGTGAGTTGACGCCGGCAAAAATCGGATCATTGATGCATATCAGCGACAAACTTGCCGGACTTAATGCCGCCCGTTTTGCCGAGTGGCAAAAAGATCATAACCAACAAAACGCCAAAGCGGCGATTTATGCTTTCAAAGGCGATGTTTATACCGGATTGGGCGCCGAAAGTTTAAGCCGCGAGGAAATTCTCTATGCACAGCAGCATTTGCGTATACTGTCCGGCTTATACGGCTTGTTGAAACCGTTGGATCTGATGCAGCCGTACCGTTTGGAGATGGGAACGAAACTGGATAATCCGAAAGGCAAAAATTTGTATGAATTTTGGGGGAGCGTGATTACCCGACAGCTACAGACCGCACTTGAGCAACAAAATGACGATCTCTTGATTAATTTGGCGTCTGATGAATATTATAAAGCCGTGCAGGCGAAAAATTTAAAGGCGCGTATCATTAAGCCGATTTTTCTGGATTATAAAAACGGCCGTTATAAAGTGATTAGTTTTTACGCCAAAAAAGCACGCGGTTTGATGTGCCGTTACCTTATTCAAAACCGCACTTCAACGCCGGAAGGGCTTAAAACTTTTGATTTGGACGGCTATTATTTTGATGAAAGCGATTCAAACCAACATGAATTGGTGTTTAAACGGGATTCGCAGGATTAACGGGACGGTGTGATGACAAGGTTTTTCATATTAGTGCTGTCGCTGTTGTCGGTCGGTTGCAGTGTCAAGCAAACCCCATCTTTTCAGGCAACCGAACAGATTGCTTTTAACGGCAAGACGTTTGCCCTAGCGAAAACCGCCGATTTGACGGAAATGGTCAGATATATCTATAACCCGAACGGCGATAGCGCCTCAAGGGAAAAAGTGACGCTGTTTTTTGACCGAAACAGGCACAATCTCAGTTTGTCGCAACGCTTATCACTGCGCCAACGTAGCTACCGGCAGAGTGCCGATACACTGGCCGAATTAACGATTGACGATAAAACTTTATATTCCACCGTGATTTACCGCCCAAGCCGACAGTTTGCTTATTGGGGGGTGGAAGTAACCAAGGGAAAAAATATTGCGGATTGCGGCTTTCTGGAATTCCAATACAGTTATGGCGTGAACGGCAAAAAACAGTCGCCCAATGCGGAAACGGCATTTCTTGCCAAAATAATCTATCCTGCCGCCCGTCAGTATCGCCAACACCTGCAACAACAGCCGTGGTTGTGGCAATGCAGCTAATCAGGTAGCACATCATGTATGAAAAATATGGTCGACTGGTGCGGCGTGCATCAATATTGGCAGTCTGTACCGCACTTTTATTGATTGTGATAAAAGGAATTGCGTGGTGGCAGACCGGTTCGGTGGCGATGCTTGCCTCGATTACCGATTCGCTGCTCGATCTGCTCGCTTCATTTACCAGCATGATTATTTTGCGTTTTTCCTTAATGCCGGCGGACGATAACCACTCTTTCGGGCATGGCAAAGCGGAATCGTTGGCGACCCTGATTCAGGGCGCTTTTATTTCCGGATCGGCGATTTTTCTGCTGTTGCACGGCATCGAGCGGCTCATCAATCCGCAACCGATTCAATCCGCCTCAATCGGCATTACGGTGACACTGATAACCCTACTGTTGACCTTTATGTTGATCCGCTATCAACATTATGTCATCGGCAAAACACAAAGCCCTGCCATTCGCGCCGACAAACTGCATTATGAAACCGATTTACTGATGAATGTTGCGGTTTTGGCTTCGTTAGGCTTAAGCGCATTCGGCTATGTCTATGCCGACGGTATCTTCGCCTTATTGATTTCACTGTATATTTTAAGCAGTGCCCTGAAAATGCTGTTCGATGCGATACAACTCCTGCTTGACCGCACTTTGCCGGAGGACGAGATAGAAACCATCTGGCAAATCGTCTCCGGCCAGCAGGACATTATCGGTATTCATGATTTGCGCACCCGCCGATCGGGGGCGATTCGTTTTATCCAACTGCATTTGGAATTGGACGATAATTTACCGCTGTGGAAAGCGCATCAGATTACCGATAACTTGGAAAACCGCCTGTTGCTGGCTTTTCCGATGTCGGATATTATTATCCATCAGGAGCCGACCTCGGTGGTGCAGCAAGAGCTTGGATTGCAGCAACAATAAAGTGTTTTGAGTTTGTCATAAAATCGAAACATAAAATAGGTAAAATGTTAAAAGACGAGAAAAATATAACGAAAAAAACATTTTTCTATAGAGACTGAATAAGGGATCGTGTACCCTACACACAAATTTATTTTTCAATCAAAATTAAATGGAAGGTAACTCAGCATGGTAAAAAAAGTTGCGGTATTAACGAGTGGCGGCGATGCGCCGGGCATGAATGCAGCCATTCGCGGTGTTGTTCGGGCGGCACTGTTTGAAGGCATGGAAGTCTACGGCGTATATGACGGTTATTTAGGATTATATAATAATAATATCAAGAGATTAGAACGTTTTTCTGTCTCCGATGTGATCAGCCGCGGCGGCACGTTTCTCGGTTCAGCCCGCTTTCCTGAATTTAAAGATCCGGCGGTGCGCGCCAAAGCGGTGGAAAATCTGCGCCAACACGAAATTGATTCGCTGGTGGTTATCGGCGGCGACGGCTCGTATATGGGCGCTAAATTAATCACCGAAGAATACGGCTTCCCGTGTATCGGCATTCCGGGAACGATTGATAATGATGTCGCCGGAACCGATTATACCATCGGTTATCAGACCGCACTTGAAACCGCATTGGAAGCGATCGACCGTTTGCGTGACACCTCAAGTTCGCACCAACGGGTTTCGATTGTCGAAATCATGGGGCGCCACTGCGGCGATTTGACATTGGGCGCAGCGATTGCAGGCGGTTGTGAATTTATCGTGGTGCCGGAGCGCCCGTTTGAACGTGAAGCTCTGATTAAAAAAGTGGAATACGGTTTTCAGAAAGGGAAGCGCCATTCTATTATTGCGATTACCGAATATATCTGTGATGTGAATGAACTGGCGAAAGAAATCGAAGATCGGGTTAAACTGGAAACGCGTGCGACGGTACTCGGTCATGTTCAACGCGGCGGCGCGCCTTGTGCCTTCGACCGTATTCTGGCTTCCCGTATGGGAGTTTATGCGATCGAATTGTTGAAACAAGGTATCGGCGGACGTTGTATCGGCATTCAAAACGAAAAATTGGTACACCATGACATTATTGATGCCATTACCAATATGAAGCGTCCGTTCAAAGCCGATTGGTTTGAAACGTCACGTAAATTGTATTAATTTCAGGCAGATCAAATCGTGAACCCACCGCAAGGTGGGTTTTTTGTCGGTTATTTTTTCAACCGTGCTTTGTAATGTCGGCGGCAAACGGAAAGATAGCTGTCGTTGCCGCCGATTTGGATCTGCTCACCGGCCTGAACCGCCTCGCCGTCCGCATTCAGGCGTAATACAAAATTGGCTTTGCGGCCGCAATAACAAATTGTTTTCAGCTCTTCCAGTTGATCCGCCCATGCCAATAGGTATTGACTGCCTTCAAACAATTCGCCCTGAAAATCGGTGCGCAGCCCGTAGCAAAGTACCGGAATGTGTAGTTTATCGACTACATCACTAAGCTGGTAGACTTGTGCTTTGGTTAAAAATTGGGCTTCGTCAACTAAAATACAGTGTAGCGGCTGCTGTTGAATCTGGTGTTTGATTTGCCGATACAAATCCGTCTCAGCAGTGAACACCAATGCCTCTTGGCTGATGCCGATACGCGATGTGACTTTGGCAGTGCCGAAACGATCATCGATAGCGGCGGTATAAACCAGCGTGTTCATTTGCCGTTCCCGATAGTTATAGGACGATTGCAGCAAAGTGGTGGATTTTCCGGCATTCATCGATGAATAATAAAAATAGAGTTTTGCCATTTTTTATCCGTTTTTGAGCCGGTAATAAATCCAGTAACATAATGTACTGACGAAGACCGGCAAACAAGCCGGTGCGAAAATACCGACGGTAGTGCCGGCATTGAGCCATGCACCAAGTGCGGTCAGATAATCCATTATCTGCTCGGTCGGTAATGCGAACAAGAAAACGGCAATCACCGTCACAAAGCAGCCGATGCCGTCGATACGCATCCTCTGTAATTTTTTCAGATAGTCCATCATGACTTCCATACGAAGAAAACTCTCGCAAATGCTATCACAATCGGCTTTTTTCTTAAACCCCGACAATCCGTTTAGACATTCCGCAGGCTTCGCTCTATAATGCCGATATGCTTAGAATTTAAGGATAGTAAAATGCAATTTTCAAAAATGCACGGCTTGGGAAACGATTTTATGGTGGTGGACGGCATCACGCAAAACGTTTATTTCCCGGAGGGAACCATTCGCCGTTTAGCCGATCGCCATCGCGGTGTCGGCTTTGATCAGCTGTTACTGGTTGAGCCGCCTTATGATCCGGAGATGGATTTTCATTACCGTATTTTTAATGCCGATGGCAGCGAAGTGGCGCAATGCGGCAACGGCGCACGCTGTTTCGCCCGTTTTGTACAGCTGAAAGGACTGACCAATAAAAAAGAGATTAAGGTCAGTACCGCCAAAGGCAAAATGGTGTTGAGCATTAAAGACGACGAGCAAATTCGGGTGAATATGGGCGAACCGGTTTGGGAGCCGGCGAAAGTGCCGTTTAGCGCCAATAAATTTGAAAAAAATTATATTTTGCGCACCGATCTGGAAACGGTGCTGTGCGGCGTGGTTTCGATGGGCAATCCGCATTGCGTCTTGACCGTTGATGACGTGGCGACGGCACCGGTGCAACGGCTGGGCGCATTATTGGAAAGTCACGAACGCTTCCCGGAACGTGCCAATATCGGTTTTATGCAGATCATCAGCCGTCAATACATTAAATTGCGCGTGTTTGAACGCGGCGCCGGCGAAACCCAAGCCTGCGGCAGCGGCGCCTGTGCTGCGGTGGCGGTCGGTATTATGCAGGGCACGTTGGACAATCGTGTCGAGGTTGAATTGCCCGGCGGTAAATTATTCATCGAATGGCAGGGGGAGGGGCGGCCACTATTTATGACCGGTGACGCCACCCATCTGTTCGACGGTTATATTCGTTTATAGGAGAATTTGATGAGTGAAGCGGTAACGGCAAGTGCGGTTGCGGAATATTTGCAGCAGCACCCCGATTTTTTTCAGCACCACCCGCATTTATTGGACGAGCTGCAAGTCACCCATTCGGAGAAAGGTATTTTGTCGCTGGTTGAAGCCAAATTGCAGCGACAACGAGATCAACTACGGCGCCAGCAGCTTGAGCTGGATAAAATCCATAAAATGGCCGAACATAATGAACGCATGTTTTTCAGTTTGTTGCCGTTACAGCAGCAGTTTACTCAAGCGAAACAGTTTAGTGACGGCCTAAATGTGTTGCAAGAGTGGACAACCGCACTTGGGCTGCAAAAAGGAACGGTATTGCTGTTCCGCGACAGTTGGCTGGAAAGTGCCGAAATTCCGGCGGCACATTGGTTGGATCGAACCGCTTTTGAGATTATTCGTCTGGAACGTTTTGGATTACAGCGGCACTATTTGGGCATACTCACTCACCGTGAAAAAACTTTGATGTTCTTACCGCAGGATTTTCCGTTGGGATCCGTGGCGTTCTGTCTGCTCGGCAAACGGAAATCGCGCCATCCTTACACCGCAGTGCTGGTTTTTGCCGCCAAAGACGAACGCCATTTTCATCGCAATCAGGAAACGTCGTTTTTACATCAATTGGCCGAAATGGTAGAACAGCATTTGGATCACTGGCTGATCGAGAAACTGTAATAAATGGAGATGACAGCAGAAACCGCACTTTCGCAGCCGCTACAGGGATATTGGAATTTTCTGCGGATTGAGCGGCGCTTAAGCGAGCATACGCTCACGAACTATCGGCATCAATTAGCGCAAATCATTATGATCCTGCAAGCGCAGGAAATCGAGAACTGGCGCCAAGTCGATGCCAGTGTGGTGCGCTATATTCTGGCTGTCAGTCGGCAACAGGGATTAAATGCCAAAAGTCTGGCTCTGCGTTTGTCCGGCTTGCGTGGGTTTTTAAATTATTTGTTGGGGCAAGGTGTTATTGACGTTAATCCGGCAACGGCGGTGTCGGCGCCTAAGCAGGCTAAGCGACTGCCAAAAAATATCGAAGCGGAACAGGTCGGACAGTTGCTCGACAGTCAAAGCAAAGAACCGATCGATCTGCGAGATTTGGCGATGATGGAATTAATGTACAGCGCCGGTTTGCGCTTGAACGAGTTACAGCAATTGAATGTGCAGGATTTACAAAGCCGCACCCGTGAACTGCGCGTCATCGGCAAAGGCAACAAAGAACGGATCTTGCCTTACGGGCGATTTGCCGCACAGGCGGTGCAAAAGTGGCTGTCGGTGCGGATTTTATTTAATCCAGAAGACGATGCGTTATTCGTCAGCCAGCGGGGAAAGCGCATCAGCCACCGTGCGATCCAAAAACGCATGGAGGTTTGGGGGCAACGGCAAGGGCTGCCGACCCATTTGAACCCGCACAAGTTACGCCATTCTTTCGCCACCCATATGTTGGAATCCAGTTCTGATTTAAGAGCGGTACAAGAGCTGTTGGGGCATTCCAATTTATCCACCACCCAAATTTATACTCACCTTGACTTCAAACATTTGGCGGATGTGTATGATGCAGCCCATCCTCGGGCAAAACGGAAGTAGACACGGTTCAGGCAATGGCGGCAATGCCCGTTTGTTGCACTAAGATGAGAAGTTTAAGTGCGGTTCTACTAGGCTTTTTTGCACCTCGCTTCCAATCAGAAACGATGTTTTTGCTGACATTTAAATAGGGGGCAAATACAGTTTGAGCAATATTTTCTTTCCGCCTACTTTCTAACGTCGGACTTTTTTTGCGATCAAGACCGTAAAATTAAAACCGAGTTATCCCGCTACCAGCAGTGTTTTACACAAGCGGCAGTGATACCGCACTTTGTTTTTCACGATATTATTGTGCCGACGCAAGCTGAGTTGGTGAGTTTGGCAGTCACAGCGGTAGGCGACGGTATTGCCTTGCACATTTTGAATGTCGAATTGGTGGCAAGTATCGGCAGGCAGACGGAATAATTGCGCCATCACGAACCGCCACTCTTTGCCGTGCGGTTTCACTCGGCCGTAGATCTGATAAACCAGCAAATGCGCCAATTCGTGCGGCACAACTTGTTGCAAGAAGGCGTCACTGTTTTCCAGCAGTAAAGTGCGGTTCAGGCGAATTTCATTTTGTTGCAGGTAGGCGACGCCGGCTTTTAGACCACGCAGCCTAAAATTAAAGTCCGGCACGATAAAAGTGCGGTTAAAATGCCGTTCGGCAAGATCCAGACAGCTGCGCAGGCGGCGTGCGATCTGAATGGTCAGATGGCGCAGCCGTTGCTGATCGTCAAGGGAAAGGGCAGGCATAAGTGCGGTTTACAGCGCTTGACGAGCCATGTCCAGCCCTTCGATTTCGCTCGGATAATAGGGATTATTCGGAGTGCGGCGCAATAAAATTTCCCCGTCCTGAAACAAGGTTAATTCGTTGACCGCCAGTTGATGCCAATTCTCGTTATCGGTTAAGGGGAGGGTTGCTATCACCGCCACCCGATCGTTCGGCGTGGTCACCGAAGCAAAATCAATCCGTACATCATCATCGACCAGTTTTGCCTCGCCGAAAGGCGCTTTGCGCACAATGTAATGCAGCAAAGAACCGGTGTGCGCAATCAGCCATTCTCCGTTTGACAACAGAAAATTGAGCAGACCGTATCGGCGTAATTCCTGTGCAATATGATCCACTTCGGCAAAAATTTGTGTAATGTTCGGCGCATGATCAAATTTTTGACGTAAGGTTTCCATCAGGTAACAAAAGGCGGTTTCCGAATCGGTATTACCGACCGGACGGTAGTATTGCCCTTTCGCCGGATTGAAGTTTTTCAAATTGCCGTTATGGGCAAACAGCCAGTATTGCCCCCACATTTCACGCATGAACGGATGCGTGTTGGCAAGCAAAATCCGCCCTTGCGTTGCCTTGCGGATATGGGCGATCACATTTTTTGACTGAATCGGATAGTTACGCACTAAATCTGCGACCGGCGACGTAGCACTGGCTTTATCGTCATGAAACAGGCGCACGCCCTTGTCTTCAAAAAAACCGATCCCGAAGCCGTCTGCGTGCGAATCGGTCAAGCCGCCGCGACAACGAAATCCCTCAAACGAGAAAACAATATCGGTCGGCGTGTTGCAATTCATTCCGAGTAGTTGGCACATGAATGTGCTCCTATGTCCAATGTGATGATGTATAGCGTTATACTACAAATTTTTGAGAAAAAGTAAAATAATCAGATGATATAAATTAGACGTTATTGTGCGGGGAAATATCCCGGTTCCGTTATGTCAACCGGGATTAGAATGTTATAGCCCCGGCGCTTTCCAGAGTGATGTGGTGAGGTTGGAATCGACAAGCCGCAACTGTTGGTGGTAAATTTCAATCCATTTCTTTTTATGTTCCTGATAAAGGGCATGGTTTGCAGCATCCGGCCGGTGTTGCCGTTCAAATTTAACCAATTTTTTACCGGCCTCAGCCAATGAAGAGTAGACGCCGGCGCCAACGCCGGCGGCGATGGCGCAGCCCAGTGCGGTTGCTTCTTTGACAACCGGAATGTTGACGGTCAATCCGGTAACATCCGATAAAATTTGGCTCCAAAGGCGGCCTTTTGAGCCGCCGCCGGCAAAGACGATCGAATTCAGTTTTACCGCAGAAAATTGTTCTACCTGATCCAGATTGCAGGAGGAAACAATGGCGGCGTTTTCTTCCAATGCCCTGAACAGGGCAGCTTTGTTGCATTTATCGGGATTAATCGATAAATTGATAAACGACGGTGAGGCGTGGTACCAAGATTTAAAATGCATGGCATCGGAGAAAATAGGGACGATATCGTTTGAACCGACCGGAACCCGAGCCGCCATTTGTTCCAGCAGGGTATAAGTGTCGATGCCCAGCTGTGCGGCAAGGTTTTTTTCCGCTTCACAAAAAGCATCTCTGAACCAGCGCATAGTCAATCCGGTGAAGAAGCTGATCGATTCGGCCTGTACCAGCGGCGGTATAACGTGGGGATTGACACGGATATTCATGTCCGGATCCGTTGTCGCATACGGTAAATTAACGATTTGCTGCCAGAAAGTGCCGCCGATAATTGCAGCCTGTGAGGCTTCCGTAATGCCTAGCCCGAGACAACCCAGCTGTACGTCTCCGCCGCCGACAACGACAGTCGTTGCCGTTGACAAACCGGTCAATGCCGCAACTTCATGCGTTACTTTGCCCAATACCGTGCCGGTTTCTTTTATTTTCGGTAAAATAGCGGGGTTTAGGCCTGCCGTTTCCAACAAGTCGGGTTGCCAGTTTCGGGTGCTTAAATTCAGTATTCCCGTTGTTCCGGAATTGGACGGTTCGGTCGCCAGTTCGCCGCTCAGCATGAAGGCGAGCCAGTCACTGATCATGCTGATTGAACACACTCGACTGTAAAGTGCGGGTCGGTGTTTGGCAAGCCATAAAAGACGGGGAATGGCACTCAGTGCTAAAGTTTGCCCTGATATCTCATACACCTGTTTTTCAAAAGTGCGGTTGTTGATCGCTTTAAGATACCGCACTTCTTCTACGGCACGGGCATCGACGTTACCGCATGCCCAAACGGGCTGTTTTTTATCGTCATAAAGTACGATACCTTCGCGCATTGAACAGGTTGATATTGCAATGATTTGCTTTTCGTCCAGTTGTGCGTTTCGAATCGATGATTTAATACATTCGCAGGCTAATCGCCAGTTGGTTTGCAAATCAAAATCCATCGCACCGGGTATTTGAGGATCAGCTAAATGGGTCCACTCTTTTTGTGCAGAGCAGATCTGATTTCCGTCCAAATCGAAAATAACGGCTCTTATACTTCCGGTACCTGCATCGAGTGCCATCAGATATGCGGGTTTATTTTCCATTTAACTTCTCCTGTGATTGTGATTGGTCACTACACTATTTTTGCGAGTATCATTCTTGCCGTTATTTCTTCCGTTACCAGTGAATTGATATATTTTCCTTTTAGTGCACTTAAAATCGCATCGACTTTATTTTCCCCACCGGCAATGCCGATAACCGTTGGAATCTTCACCAGTTTTTCCAATGGAACGCTGATTAATTCGTCGTGCAGCGGAATATCCGCTTGAATAGATCCGTCTTGGCGCATGAAGTAACCTAAAATATCGCCTATCGCACCTTTATTACGTAAATCCTGTTGGCTGTCTTCATTGATATAGCCGGAACGGAGCAGGGTTGCTTGGCCTTTTTGTTGCGTTGAGCCGATCCCGACGATTGCAAGGTCGGCGGCTTCGGCCGCCAGCATAATATCCCTGACACAGGCTTCCCGTTTGAATAATTTGGCGGCTTCGATCGAGGACGCTCTTAACGGCGCCGGAATAATGCTGATGCTGCAAGAGCCGTCCAACTCGCCGATCCCTTTCATATATGGGCCGACACCACCGGAAAGCGTGATTAATTTTAATTGGTTATGGGTGATAAATTCATTGCTGTACTTGATGGTTTGCATAATGGTTTCACCAAAGCCAATCGCAAGCAGTTGATTGGGGCGCATCAGAGACATCAGCATTTGTGAAGCGCCGATTCCTAATCTTGTGTTGATTTCATGTTGCTCAAGTGCCGGGAGTACCCGAATGTGCTTTAAACCGAAAAATTGTTGCAGCGCCTCTTCCAGTTCCAAACATCCTTTAAAACGAGAATTGATTTGTACTTTTATTAATCCGATTTGACGGCCTTTTTCCAGTAAGCGTGACACTTTTAAGCGGGGAATATCCAGCCGCTTGCCGATTTCACTTTGGGTCAGATTATCGTGATAGTAAAACCACGCAATTCTTGCCAGCATCTCCTCTTCGCTCATGCTGTGCGGGTTAAGTATGTTTTCCTTGATGTGATTCATGTTGCGGCATCCTTGATAGCGGTTGAGTTGTATTATTCATATGATTTTTTAATTTATCAATTGTTCGTTTTATCTTTTTTGCATAAGCGTGA
>NZ_JSUM01000001.1 GCF_000772535.1 Chelonobacter oris | reverse complement strand
GGTTGAATATCTGCCTGTTGATTTTGGAAGGAAAAATATAAAAGGGGAAATCATGAAAAAAGTCAGAGTGGGGCTTATCGGCACCGGTTATATCGGACGTTGCCACGCAATTGCCTATGCCCAGGCACCAACCGTATTCAACCTTCAAGGAAAGTTGGAACTGGAATATTTAGCAGAAATCACTGATGAGCTGGCGGCGCAGAAAGCACAGGAATTCGGCTTTAAACGTTCAACCGGCGATTGGCGCGAAGTGGTCAGTGATCCGAATATTGATGTGGTGGATATTTGTACCCCCAATTTTCTGCATAAAGAAATTGCATTAGCAGCGATTAAACACGGCAAACATGTTTATTCCGAAAAGCCGCTGGCGCTGACCGCACTTGAAGCCAAAGCGATGTATGATGCGGCGGAACAAGCGGGAATCAAAACCTTAGTCGGCTTTAATTATATGAAAAATCCGACCAGCCAGCTGGCAAGAGAGATCATTGCTAATGGCGAAATCGGTGATGTAATTCATTTTTACGGTACTCATAACGAAGATTATCTTGCCAGTCCGAATACCCCGATTGATTGGCATTGCTACCGCGCCAAGGCCGGCTTGGGCGCATTGGGGGATATTGGCGCCCATATTGTCAATATGGCGCAATATTTGCTGGGTGAAGAGATTGTCAGTGTCAGCGGCGATTTACAAACCGTGATCAAACAACGCCCTGATCCGCAAGATAAAACTAAACTGATTGATGTAGAAAATGAAGATCAAGCCAGTGCCTTATTGCGTTTTGCCAACGGTACGATGGGGACGATCGAGACCTCAAGAATCGCCTGTGGCAGAAAAATGGGATTGACCTATGTCGTTACCGGCACCAAAGGCACCATCAGTTACACGCAAGAACGCATGGCTGAATTAAAATTGTATCTGCACGATAACGACCCTGCACGCCAAGGCTTCAAAACGATTTTGACCGGCCCGCTACACCCCGATTACAAACCGTTCTGTGTCAGTGCCGGACACGGTATCGGCTTTAATGATCAAAAAACCGTTGAAGTACGGGATTTGATAGTAGGCTTAACTGAAAATAAACCGATGTGGCCGGATTTCGCCGAAGGTTATAGAGTTTCTCGAATCTTGGAGGCTATTGCCAAATCGGCTGAAATCAAACGTTGGGTTGATGTCGGCCAAATCGATTAACCCCTCCTAAATGAAATAAGCAGATCATTTTTATGATCTGCTTAACAGAAATGAAACATAATTTCCAATCTCAATTGACAGAAAGCCACTGCATGCTATTCTCACCCCATGAAATGAATTAAACATTTCATATTTTTAATATCTTGATTTTTTATTCGGTATTAAATAAATCACATTACACGTCTTAATTATTCGATAAATAAAATGACGTATCTATGATTGATGTTTTTTCTAATCGTATGATGCCACATTCAATATCATGAGGTGAATATATGAAAAAATGCAGTAAATTGGCCCTTTCTTTATTGGCAAGCACATTGGCATTTAGCGTTTACGCGCAAGATGAGCTGGTCGTTTTCAGCCTGCCGAATTTATCCAGCCCTTTTGAAGTCCAGCTTTCCAAATCCGCAATGAATACCGCCAAAGAATTGCAAGTCAACTTGCAGGTATTAGACGGCCAAAGCAGCTCCACCAAACAAGCTGCCGATCTGGAAAATGCCATCACCAAAGGCGCTAAAGGCATTATTATCGCCCCGAATGATGTCAATGCGATTGCAGCGGCGGTAGAAGAAATTATCGATGAAAAAATTCCAGCCGCCACACTGGATCGCAAAGTGCAAAGCAGCGAGCCGATTGCCCACTTTGGCGCCAATAACTATACCGGCGGGCAAGAAATCGCCAATGTTGTTAAATCCCAATTTCCGGACGGTGCCAATATTATTCTGCTTAGCGGGCAACCGGGATCCAGCTCTAATATCGAGCGGATGAACGGGATTCGTGAAGGGCTGAAAGAGGCGAAATATACCATTTTAGTCGATCAAACCGGTAACTGGCTGCGTTCAGAAGGCTTACGCATTATTGAAAGTGTGCTGCCGACTCTGAAACAAAAACCGGACGTAATTTTATCCGCCAATGACGACATGGCGTTAGGCGCCATCGAAGCCTTAACCGGATTGGGCTACAAAGCCGGCGATATATTAGTGACCGGTTTTGACGCCGGCCCTGAAGCATTATCCAGAATCAAAGACGGTTGGCTGTATGCCACGGCGGATCAACGTCCGAGCTATGCGGTAAAAACCGCACTTGAGCAGGTTGTTGCCAAAGCTCGCGGTGAAGGTGATGTTCAGGGACTTGATTTTGCACCGACCATTATTACTCAAAGCAACCTGAACGATGCTGAGCGAATCGGAGAAGTAAAATAATCAGAAGCTAAATTTTGGCCTTTATATAGTGAAATATAAAGGCCGAATCCGTGAGGTTTATATGTCAGTTCCTTTATTAAAAGTCCAGAACCTGAGTAAAAGTTTCTCCGGCGTGATGGCATTGAACGGCGTACAGTTGGACGTTGCCGCCGGTGAAGTCCATGCGCTGTTGGGAGAAAACGGCGCAGGCAAATCAACATTGCTGAAAGCCTTGTCCGGTGCGCAGCCGCAAACCAGCGGCGATATTATTTTTAACGGTAAAACACTGGATATCAATGATACCCCACACGCCAGACAACTGCAGGGTATCGTTACCATTTATCAAGAATTTAACCTGTTACCGAACATGACGGTGGCGGAAAACTTTTTTCTTGGTAGAGAGCCACTACATAACGGCATTTTTGTCGATCGCAAAAATCTGGAACAAGAAGCCAAAATGGTACTGGATAATCTGAAACTCAATATTTCACCGAATGCTCAGGTCGCCTCATTAAGTGTGGCAAAACAGCAAATGGTGGAGATTGCCCGCGCCCTTACCCTGAATGCCAAATTGATTATTATGGACGAACCGTCAGCAGCATTAAGCGATAAAGAAGTCGAAACGCTGCACCAAATCGTCAGGGATTTAAAACAGCGCGGTGTCAGCATTATTTATGTTACCCACCGCTTAAACGAAGTGTTTGCACTCTGTGATCGTTTTACTGTTTTTCAAGACGGCAAATATACCGGACAAGGCAATGTTTCCGAAACCAATGTAGACGAAATCATCCGCATGATGGTCGGTAGGAACGTCATGTTTAACCGCCGCCCGGCAAGTGAAACACAACATAAAGATAAACCGGTAGTGCTGTCCGTTCGCAACCTGAAAAAAGAAAAACCGCAGCTGGATCCGCACGGCATTGCGCTACATGATGTCAGTTTTGATATTCATCAAGGCGAAGTGCTGGGGATAGCCGGACTGGTCGGCGCCGGACGAACCGAAATCGCCCGTTGCCTTTTTGGCGCGGATGAATATCAATCCGGAAAAATCACCTTGAACGACGAAGCCTATCATGCCGCTTCTCCGTTGGAGGCTTTAGACAAGGGAGTCGCTCTGGTTCCCGAAGATCGTAAAAAAGAGGGGCTGGTACTCGGTTTGCCGATCAGAACCAACATGACCTTATCTAATTTGAAAAATCTCCTCAGTATGCGCTGGTTTGTGAATGAAACCAAAGAAAGCGATGTCATTGAATCTTATCGTCAGGCACTACGCATCAAAATGGCCAGTTCATCACTGGAAGCCCGCAAATTATCCGGCGGCAATCAACAAAAAATCATTCTTGCCCGTTGTATGTCTTTGAATCCCAAAGTATTGATTGTTGACGAGCCGACACGCGGAATCGATGTCGGGGCAAAATCCGAAGTCCATCAAGTTCTGTTTGATATGGCGAAAAAAGGTGTTGCCGTATTGGTTATTTCGTCGGATCTCCCTGAAATCATGGCGATTTCCGACCGGATTATCACCCTGTCGGAAGGAAAAGTCACGGGTGAAATACACGGCGACGACGCAACAGAAGAAAAACTCATGTCAATGATGGCTATCGGTGTTAACCGGCATTAATCAGCCTTGCAAGATAAGGAAATTATTATGTTTGAGAATATGCTAAAAAATTTAGGTATTGTAGATGAAAACGGTAAAAAAGATCCGATTGCGTTTTTTGAACGCTTCGGGGTGTTGGTTTTTTTAGTCTTTTTAGTTATTTTTTTCCAGTTTCAAAATAGTGCGTTTCTATCCGAACGCAATATCTTCAATATTCTGACTGAAGTGTCGATTTTCGGCATTATGGCCGTCGGCATGACCTTTGTTATTTTGACTGCGGGGATCGATCTTTCCGTCGGTTCGGTTCTGGCGGTCTGCGCCATTTTTGCCGCCCATATCATCAAAGGTGACAATGCCGTCACCGTCGAACCCGGCGCTTGGGGCGGCATGAGCTGGTTGGTCGGCCTAGGGATCTGCCTTGCGATGGGTACCTTTATCGGCTGGCTGCACGGTTTGGGCGTAACCAAACTGAAAATTCCGCCTTTTATCGTCACACTGGGCGGCATGACCATTTGGCGCGGTCTCACCTTGGTTATCAATGACGGCGCACCGATTGCCGGTTTTGATCAAGGCTACCGCTGGTGGGGACGCGGCGATTTACTGGGCGTACCGGTACCGGTCGTCATCTTTGCCATTGTCGCTATTCTGGGTTATATCGCATTGCATAAAACCCGCTGGGGGCGTTATGTGTACGCCGTCGGCGGTAATCCTGAAGCTGCTCGTTTAGCCGGTGTCAACATCAACCGCACTTTGGTCAGCGTATATGTCGTTATCGGTGCCTTAGCCGGATTGGCCGGCTTTATTCTCAGCGCCCGTTTGGGCAGTGCCGAATCCGTTGCCGGCGTGGCATTCGAATTACGGGTGATTGCCTCGGTCGTTATCGGCGGTACTTCCCTGATGGGCGGCTATGGTCGGATCACCGGCACTATTTTCGGATCGATTATCATGGGGGTGCTGATCAACGGCTTGGTGCTGATGGACGTTTCCGCCTACTACCAACAAATCATCATGGGCGCCATTATCATTCTTGCGGTATCGTTTGATACCTATGCGAAAAGCCGCAGAGGTGCAATGTAATTTAAGCCGGCCAATCATTATTGAAGCCGAATAAAAATCATTTTATTCGGCTTTTTTATCTTTATCGACGTTGATAAGAATTGCCTCCACTAGGTAGACAACCGCCGACGGCTTATCATAAAAATAGAATAAATCATCAATACTCAAAAAAATAATAGATATCGATCACATAATAAACAAATTTTGATTGTGAATAATTATAAAATCAACTTTAATTAATCAATTTCTATTAGAATAAAATATATTTGAGTATATTAAAAATGAAAAACCAGAAAAGAAATGATTCGTTTCCGACACTCCATACCCCTTTAACAGAGGTAGATAAATTAATTCTCCGTTCTCACGAACCCGTTTTAGATATGTTGAACAACTTATTGGGCGATGATTGTGAAGTGGTTCTCCATTCGTTAGAAAATCTACAACAATCGGTTGTACATATTGTCAATTCACACCTTACCGGACGGAGTATCGGTGCTCCGATCACCAGTACCGCATTAAATATGCTGAAGAAAATGCACCAAGAACAAATTTTTGTTACGCAAGCCTACTTCACTCACAGCAAGAGCGGTCAAAAAATGCGTTCTATCACACAAGCCATTCGAGGAGAAAATGCACGAATTATCGGCTTAATTTGCGTCAATTTAAACCTTGATACGCCGTTACAAGATTTTATGTCTTTTTTATTAAACCCCAACGATCATAAAAAGTATGGGCAAGGAACGGACGAAAACCATGAAAAAGAGCTGTTTGCCGAAAATATGGACGATTTATTCCACCACACAATTGAAAAAGTCATCGCAAAAGTCAGCAATGATCCCACTATAAGCGCCAACAATAAAAATAAATCCATTATTACCGCGCTATATCAGCAAGGACTTTTTGAGCTTAAAGGCGCAACCAAAGCGATCGCAGATCTATTGGGCATTTCTACGCACACCGTATATCTGCACCTGCGCAATTGCGCCGATAAGTAAAGGAAACCATCATGAAATTAGGCTTGGAAACCGAATCCTGCCATCTTCTGTTCCAACACAAGAAAATGGATGTTTTTTCATTTATCAGAAAAACATGGGAATTGGGTTTAGACGGGGTTGAACTAAATATTATTCCTGATCTTAATCTACACCCTCGTTTCGGTGTACTCGACAGTGATAAAAAACGGTATTTACATCGAATCAGAGACGAGATTGAACGACATCATCTCTATTGTGAGATCGATACCCGTTTCTGTGATATCGAGAATTTACAACCGGCATTGGCGATTGCAAACGAACTGGGCGCCGACATAGTCAGAACCTATGTAAGTAACGGCAAATTTAACCCCGAAAGAATGAAACGGGCGCCTGCCGACTTAAAACAAGTTGTCCCCTTATTGAAAAAATATCGGATTAAATTGACATTGGAGAATCATGAACATGAAACATCACATGAAATCATCAATATTATCGAAAGCGTAAACAGCCTTTGGGTTGGGGCGCATTGCGATATCGGCAATGCTATGATGGCTTGGGAGGATCCCATCAATGCCGTGAGAGCATTAGCGCCGTATACCTATTCGACACATTTTAAAGATCATATCGTGGTGATGCACGATGATATGCCGGTTATCTGCGGTGTCCCTATCGGGCAAGGCAGTATCGATATTGATCAATGCTTTAAAATTTTATACGACCATTCTCCCGTCACCCACATCAATATCGAAAATTGTTACCCTTACTGCGCTCAATTTGCCCGCCCGAAAGGAACCGGCGGTGTGGATGCATTAGAAGGTGCTTTTCGTGTTAAACCGGCGATTTTTCCGGAAAGTCTGATAAAACCGCTGGATTATTATTACCCGCATAACATCTCGACTCAAGCCTTAGCCGTTTTAACACAAGCACAACTCGAAGGGCTGAAAATATCCACCGATGCCCTCTCCGCTTTAAAACACAAATATTGTCAATAACAGGACGTGACAAAATGAAACAGATAATCAGTACATCACTGGCTCCGGCAGCCATCGGGCCTTATGTACAAGCCGTGAAAACAGCGGGCTGGGTTTATATTTCAGGGTGTATTCCGGTCGTACCTGAAACAGGCAATGTCATCAACGGCACTATCGAAGCACAAACGAAACAAGTGTTAAATAACCTAAGTGCGGTATTACACGCCGCGGGAGCCAAACCGAATGATATCGTTAAAACCACGTGCTTTCTAAAAAATATGGCGGATTTTACGCTGTTTAACCAACTTTATTCCGATTATTTCGCCGGTGATTACCCTGCACGCTCTTGTGTTGAAGTCGCACGCCTGCCGAAAGATGTCTTAGTCGAAATCGAAGCGGTTGCTTATCTCGGGAGAAATTGAGTATGGACAGAACAACAGGGCTTTTTGCCAATAAATGGGTTCAATTGGGCTTCTTGGTTTTGGGTGGCGGCACAATTTATAAATTATCCAGTATCAAAGATGTTTTTTACGTGCCGATGCAGCAAGATTGGGGACTCAGTAATACTGAAATCGGTTTAGGTTTTACGTTTTATGCAATTGTGCAAACAATCGGCTATTTTTACTCGATGTATCTCGCCGACCGTTTTTCTAAAAAATATCTGCTTCCGGCAGGCTTGCTGGGGGTTGCCGCCTGCGGGCTTTATCTCTCCACATTGCCGTCATTCACCGGTTATGTTTTCGCCTTTGCCGGCTTGGCTTTCTTTGGTGAAGTCGTATACTGGCCGGTCTTGCTGAAAGCGGTACGACTGTTGGGGACAAAAGAAGAACAAGGGCGTTTATTCGGTTTCTTGGAAGCCGGACGCGGCATTGTTGATGTAATTGTCGCTTTTGGTGCGCTGGGTATTTTTGTTTTGTTCGGCGAAGGCAAAGCCGGTATGCAAGCGGGCTTTATCTACTATACCGCAATGACCGCACTTGTCGGGGTGATCACTTACTTTCTGGTTGGTGATGAAGATCACATTAAGGTGACGGAAAAAGATCAATCCGCCAATGCCAAAGTCTTTTCCGGAATTTTGTATGTTATAAAAGACGCCAATACCTGGTTGGCTGCGTTTGTGATCTTCTTCGTCTACGCTTCTTATACCGGTCTGACCTACTTTATTCCGTTCTTAAAAGATATTTACGGCTTACCGGTCGCCTTAATCGGGGCTTACGGCATTATCAATCAATACGGTTTAAAAATGGTCGGCGGGCCTGTCGGCGGCTTTTTGGCAGATAAAGTTTTTCATTCTCCATTGCGATATTTACAGCTTGCTTTCATTGTCGCTTTCATCAGTATGCTACTTTTTATTCAGCTGCCGCATCAATCCATGAGCGTTTATTTAGGCATGGCGGCAACATTGGGTTTCGGTGCGATTATCTTCACCCAAAGAGCGGTTTTCTTCGCACCGATGGAAGAAATTGGCGTACCGCGCGAATATGCCGGATCGTCAATGGCATTGGGTTGCTTGATAGGTTATATGCCGTCTATGTTCGGCTATACGCTTTACGGTTATATGTTGGATACTTATCCCGGCATCAGCGGATACAATAACGTCTTTTATATTATGTCAATATTCAGCCTATTGGGATTTTGCTGTGCAACGGTGTTAATCCGCCGTTTGAAAAAGAGGGTAGCACAATAAAATAATCAACCGCACTTTAGTGACTGAAAACTTCCGTGCGGTTAACCATATAATACTACTCTTTCAATTCTACTATTCTTTCCGCTTCAGTCACATTCTCTTTTTTAATGATCATCGGGGCAAAATCGAGTCCTTGAATATCGGTTCCGTGACGCAATTTTCCGGCGATCTGACCAAGTGCGGTGCTAACGGCATAACTCGGACGTTGGTCAGCGGTCACATACAGCCAGTCATCTTGTATTCTGGACAAGGCTTCCGGGCCGGCATCAAACCCGGTGACCATAATATCGCCGGCTTTATAGCCCAGTGCACGCAGTGCCTCGATAGCCCCCATCGCCATATCGTCATTGGCGGATAAAATCACGTCCGGTTTCACCGGTAATGTCGGCAGCACACTTTCAACAATCCGAAGGCCTTCAGAACGCAACCAGTTGCCGGTTTGATCCACCAGAATTTTATAGCCGTCGCCATACGATTTCAGTTCGTCGCGAATCCCTTGTGTGCGTTCAATATTCGAGGTTGAACCGGGCTGTCCGGTCAACAGGATAATATTGGCGCCATCCGGAAATTTTGCCTTCACCTCTTGCGCAATTTTCTGCCCGCCCAGATAATTATTGGCACCAAAGTGCGGTATGTTTTGTGAACTGCTGACTTTTCGGTCTACTGTAGCAACGATAACACCGGCATCCAACGCATCTTCTACCGCCGATGCAATTGCATTGACGTCATTAGGCGCAATTAAAATCGCTTTCGCTCCTCGGGTCACGGCATTATCCACATCGGAAACCTGCTTGGTCGAGCTGTCCTGTCCGTCCAGCACCTGCATTTTAAAATTCAATTGTTTGCCCGCTTCAGTCGCAGCCTGGCTCATTTTTATCTGAAACGGACTGTATAAACTTGGAGAGCTGAATGTCACAAATTCATCTTTTGCCGCGACATTCAAGGCGAGTGTTGCGCCCAGTAACAAAACCAGTTTTTTCATGGAGAGTCTCCTCAATGTGTGGTGAGTAAAGCTTATCAAGCATAAAACGGCTATTTTCCAAGTAACTCTTTTTCAATTCGTTCTCTGGCTTTTGGTGCTTCTACCGCCATTTTTTCCGGAAAACCGAACATAGAGACACAAGCGATCGATTCGCCGCCGACGGCAAAAGTGCGGTCTGAGAAGTTCATTTTTCTCAGGCTTGCAAAAATCCCGTCAAAATCCACCTCGCCTTCGCCAAGCGGCAAATGTTGATGGATAGTTGAGCAGCAACCGGGCGGGTTCATGATGTAGCGACAATCAATAGTATGATTATGGGTGTCGGCGAATAAAATATGGGACAAATCTTCTCCCGCATAATCAAGCATCGCACGCACATCGCCTTTGCCTTTGTCATAGAAGAAACCGTGCGGACTGGAATAGACGTATTTCAAATAATCGGTACGGTAAGATTTCACAATATCGACCGTTTCATTATTCAGTTCACAAAAATCATACGGGTGAGATTGAATTTCACAACGAATGCCGTATCGTTCAAATAGCGGCAATAATTCATCTAAAGAGCGAAACAGCATACCGTTACAGATTTCCGGCTGGTGCGGATCGCCCGATAATTCGGTATTAATCACACGTACATCCATACTGTCGGCAATTTCTATCATCCGTTTCCAATTGGCAACCGCATGAAGGCGTTGCTCTTCCGTCGGACCCGACCAGCGGTAAACCACGATAAAGGAAGAAATCTCCACGCCGGTGCGCTGAAGTGCGGTACGGTATTCCTGCTCGCACGCTTTCGAAAATAACGGGTGCTTGTAAAACGGGTTAATCCGAGGATGAGGTGATTGTTCAATGTATTTGTAACCCCAATCCGCCACTTGGTGAACCATATCGGAAATACTCATTTGTTTAGCGAGTACATCAACGTCAAATGCAATTTTCATAATATTACCTCTTGTTATGTTACTGAATCGTAATATAAACTTTTCATTTCATGTGCTATTGGTAATCAACCCAAATCGCCCCTGCATCGGCGGATCGCACGCAATTTTCAACCCAACGCACGCCTTCAACGCCGGCATCAATATCGGGATACCAAAATTCAAACGGTTTGCCTATCTCTTGAGCGGCAATCGCTTCGGCAAAGCGAGCATATAAATTTGACCAGGCTTCGAATAATCCTTCGGGGTGTCCGCCACCAATACGATCTTCCTGTAAGGCGCTATCGTGCAAATAGCCCATACCGCGCTCTAAAATCCGCACAGGCTCGCCCTGAATCTCCAATCGCAGCTGGTTGGGCTGTTCGTCCCACCATTCAATACTGGCTTTTTCACCGACAATTCGAATGCGTTGCCCGTGCATTGAACCGGCATTCACACAGCTCGACCAGACACTGCCGACCGCACCGGTTTGATATTCCATTAAGGTTAAGGCGTTATCTTCCAGCGGTGCACGGCTTGCGACAAAACTTTGTCTGGAACATAACAAACGTTTAATTTTCAAGTGCGGTAACAATACTTCGGAAATAAACAACGGGTGCGTCCCCAGATCGCCCAAGACATAACTCGGCCCCGCCATTTTCGGATCAACCCGCCATTTTGTGCTTTCCGTATTTTTTTCTACGGCAATATTGTGAAAACCATGGGCAAATTCCATTTTTACAATGCGGATATCCCCAAGCATACCGTCTGCAATCAAACGACGCCCTTCCTCCAAAACCTGATGCCCGGAATAGCCGTAAGTGATGCCGACGATACGTTGTTTCTGTTTTGCCAACGCCGCCAGTTCCTCCGCCTCCGCCACGCTAAAACAAAGCGGTTTTTCACAAATAACATGTAAATCGGCTTTAAGCGCCGCTTTACAGATTTCATAATGTGTGCCGTTCGGGGTGGCGATCGAAACCGCCTCAATGCCGTCGGGGCGCATTGCTTCTTGAGCAAACAGCGTTTTATAATCCGGATAGCAGCGTTCAGGATCAACGTGCAGTTGTCGCCCGAATGCCTTCCCTCTTTCGGCATCTAAATCAAAAGCGCCGGCAACCAATTCAAAACAAAAATCACGCAATGCGGCCGAACGGTGAATATAGCCGATTTGACTGCCTTTACCGCCGCCGACCATCGCCCAACGAATAGGTCTTTCAACCCGTTTTTCGCCGTAAATCATGTTGTTCTCCTTTAAAATCCAATACGGTGTAAGTAATCACGACTTCTTTTCACATCGTCGAGGCTTGAATCCGAATGGCGCGGATCCCGTTCTTGTTCAACCGTGATATAGCCCTGATAATTTTTTTCATGCAAGAAACGGTGAATGGCAGGATAATCAATAACACCTTCGCCGATTCGGCACATCACGCCTTTGCCGCAGGCATCGAAAAAGCGAATTTTTTCCTTCATAACCTGCTGATAAACATCGAGGTTAATATCTTTAAAATGCAGATAATCAATGCTCGGCCAATATCGATTTAAGAATGTCAACGGATCCATGTTGGAATAGTAGAGATGTCCGGTATCCAAACATAACCCTGCCAGCTCATACGGAATATCCCGCACTATCTTTTCAAGCTCATCGGCAAATTCAATATAACCGCCGGCATGAGGGTGGATAACCGCTCTTACGCCATAACTTTTGGCAATCTCAGCCAAATTTTTGATATGGGCAACCATCTGATTCCATTCGGCTTGGGCTAAACGTGGGGCTTTGTCAGGGTGTCCGGCGGCATAATCACGCTCGTCATGCCCCCAATCAATAATAACCAGATAAGGTGTCGGGAATTTTTGTTGCGGTTGAGGCGGCTGTTGCGGAAGCCGTGTGATTAACCGGCAAATATCATGCACCTGCCGTTCCAGTTTGGTTTGATTGTCAACCGCGACCAAATCATCAAAAATCGTGCCGGCAACAATGAATAAACCTTGCTTCGCCAGTTCTGCCGATATGCGTTCAATCTCAATCGGCAAATAGCCGTAGGGGCCGAGTTCAATCCCGCGATAACCGGCTTGCGCAGCCTCTGCCAGCACCAGCGTCCATTTCGGCAAATAAGGATTTTTGGGATCATCAACGCCCCAACAGCAAGGCGCGGTACAAATTTGAATGCTCATACACATCACTCCGTTTCGATTATGTCATGGAGAGAGTATAGGAAGAATTTCACTTGCAAGCGTTTAACATCTTGCTTTTTTCACTGCGGGAAAGGTTAATATTTTGTTAATAAAATCACATTTTGCAGCCATAACCTTCATTATCTTGCGATCGGCGGATTTATTTGTTTTGTCCAATCCAGTAAGTGCGGTAAGCACTCGGCGAAATCCCGATCATTTTGGTAAAGACGGTACTGAAATAATTGATATTGTCGTAACCGACCAGCGTGGCAATTTGGGTCACGCTGTAGCCGGTGTTGATTAACAGTGATTGGGCTTCGCCGATTCTTCGGCGCAGGGTATATTGAATCAAGGAAAATCCGGTATTCCGTTTAAATAAATGGGATAAATAATAGGGATTAATATTGAATTGCTGCGCAACAGCAGACAAGGATATCGCCTCCCAATAATGACTGTCGATATACTGTTTGACCTGACGAATCAAAACCAAGGTATTATTCTGCATTTTGATATTTTTTTGCGGAAGCTGCAAAATAATGGTGATCAGTGCAGCCAACAAATAACGACAAATTTCAGTACCAGCATGTAGGTTATGCTTGATTTGCGTATCCATAATATCCAGTATCGTATTGATCCGGGGAGCATATTGTCCGGATTGTAATACGGCGGGATACTCAAGATCGAGCAGGCAGTTTTGTTTTTTTCCTTTTATCTTCAATCCATTAATACCACAACAATAAACCGTCATATCCGAACCGATTTCCGCGACTTCATCATGCAGCACGCCTTGATTGAAAATCAAAATATCCCCTGCTTTGGTCTGGTATTTTTCATTACCGATTAAGTGACTGCCTTTGCCTTTCACGATAAAAACAATTTCCACCCGATCGTCATGCTTATGCATTAAACGCGGAAAATACTCTTGCATGGTTTCGGTATTGCACAAGTAAAGCAGCTGGGGCAGGGTACCGTTCTCAAATACGGAACATTTATTTTCTTTCACAAAATACTGCAACATGGCAAGTCCTCGTAAACCGTTGAATAGCGGCAAAAAAGGCATGAAAATCATGCCTTTTATCGTTTAGAAATGAAAAGTGCGGTTTATGGATTCACCTCACTGATCTTAACCGGTCTACCCTCTTCCATCGACTTTTTCGCCGCCAATGCGATTAATACCGGTTGCAACCCGTCATCACCGTTGACTACGGTCGGTTTGTCGTTGACCACAGAATCGACAAAACAGGCGATTTCATCAGCAAAGGATTGCATATAGCGTTCAAGGAAGAAATATTTTGGTTTTTCCGCCACCACGCCGTTTGCACCGGAAAATACCGCACTTGAGCCCGTATCGTTACTGATTTGAATCGCCCCTTTCGAACCGAATACTTCCGCCCGCTGATCGTAGCCGTAAACCGCTTTACGACTGTTGTCGATCACGCCGATAGCGCCGTTTTCCAGTTTTAACGTAATCACAGCGGTGTCGATATCACCGGCTTTACCGATTTCAGGGTTCACCAACACACTGCCGACCGCAAACACTTCGGTTACATTACTGCCGGAAAGATAGCGGATCATGTCAAAATCATGAATCGTCATATCAAAGAACATGCCGCCGGACACTTTAACGTATTCGATTGGCGGCGCATCGGGATCGCGTGAAGTCACTTTAATGATATGCGGCTCGCCGATGTCGCCCGCCGCCACACGCTCTTTAATCGCTTTGAAGTTGTGATCGAAACGGCGGTTGAAGCCGACTTGGAATTTCACCCCGGCTTTTTCCACCTCAGCCAATACCGTTTTGATTCTGCCGACATCGGCATCGATCGGTTTTTCACAGAAAATATGTTTGCCCGCTTGTGCCGCCTCAATCGAAATCGGCGCATGAGTGTTCGTGGACGAACACACCAGCACTGCGTCAATTTCCGGATCTTGCAGAATCTGCTTGTAATCGTCATAGACATTCGGAATGCCCATCGATTTCGCCCATTGCTGCAATTCATCGGTGACTTTAATATCGGAGATCGCCTTGATTTCCGCCCCTTTGACGTATTTGCCGATACTTTCCGAATGCACACGTCCGATACGGCCTGCGCCGATAATGCCTACTTTAATCATATTAAACTCCTGCCACGTCTTTGATGTATTTACGGCCTTTCAGCGCATATTCAAATGGATTTGCCAATGCCGGATCCTGTTCCGCTTCGACGACCATCCAGCCTTGATAATTATGTTTTTCCAAAATAGCGAAAATCGGTTTGAAGTCGATCACGCCGTCACCCGGTACCGTGAACGTGCCTTTTTTTACCCCTTCCAAGAAACTTAAATCATTGGCTTTTACCTCGGCAACCACTTCATCACGCACATCTTTCAAATGGACATGGACAATACGGTCGATATATTTTTCCAATACGTCCAGCATCGCTTGCTGCGAACCTTCGGAATAATACAGATGACCTGAATCGAACAATAAATAAACATCGTCATTGGTCACTGCCATATAACGATCCACCTCTTCCGGCGTCTGGATGCCGGTGCCCATATGGTGATGCAAGCACACTTTCATGCCTTTTTCGGCAGCAATTTTTGCCAGTTCGTTATAGCCTTCTGCCAAAAGTTGCCATTCGGCATCGCTAAACACCGTTTTTTCTTTGAAAATGGCTTTTTTCTGCCCTTGAATACTACGACTTTGCTCCGAGCAACCAATTACCTTAGCCCCCATAGCATGTAGAAAATTCATATGATCGGTAAAATCTTTTATCGTTTGTTCTTTTTTACCGTCCACAAAAAAGGTACTAAACCACGCATTACAAATTTGAATACCGCGCACATCCAGTTTATGTTTCAACACCTTGACATCACGCGGATATTTATTGCCGACTTCGCAACCTTCATAGCCCGCCAACGCCATTTCACTGACGCATTGTTCAAAGGTATTTTCTGCGCCCAATTCCGGCAGGTCGTCATTTGTCCAGCCGATTGGAGCAATGCCCAGTTTTACGTTTTCTGCTTTCATGTTTTTCTCCTTGAAAAGGGTTATTTGAAATTCTGTTTTCTGTCTATCCGTTAATAACGGCGTGCCCGATTGATTTGGATTTCGGCATTTTTAAAGGCTTCACGCACCCGCTCTTTTTCCGACACTTCCGCCACCCCGACATGCCACCAGCTGCCGTAACCGTGCACCATGGTTTTTGGCAATACTTTAATATCAATCAAGGTTGAGACTTTTTGCCGTTTCGCCGCTTCAAGTGCGGTTTTCAATTCGTCCACCGTTCTGACTTTATACGTTTTACAACCGTAAGACGCCGCATTCATGGCAAAATCCACCGGAATAAAGCCGGCGTCCAGCTTGTTGCTCTCAGGATTTCTAAAGCGGAATTCGGTACAAAAACTGTCCATACCGTGTCCGATTTGCAAATTGTTGATACAGCCGTTGGTCATGTTGTCGAGCAGGATGATATTGATTTTTTTATGTTCCTGAATCGAGGTGATCAGTTCGGAATGCAGCATCAGGTAAGAACCGTCACCCAAAAAGGCGTATACTTCTTTTTCCGGCTCGGCGAGCTTGACACCCAAAGCGGCATTGACTTCATAGCCCATACAGGAGTAACCGTATTCCAAATGATAGGTATTTTCCCCTTTGCTCTGCCAAGTGCGCTGTAAATCGCCCGGCAGGCTGCCGGCAGCGGCAACGATAATATCGTTTTCGCCCAACGTGCGGTTTAAAATACCCAGTACCTGCGTTTGGGTCAGGCAGGAACCTGTGATACGCTGAAACTCTTGATAGACACTGTCGGTATCAAGGCGATCATTCACTTCCGGTACAAAATCTTTCCCGCTATAAGTCACGCCATAGACCCGATTCAATTCTTCAGCGAACTGCCGTTTGGCTTGTGTGATTCGATCGCCCCAAGCCGCCTGATAACCGATCTCGGCTAATTTTGGTTGCAGTTGCCGCAGTACTTCCGCAGCATCGGCGGTGACTTGCACGCCGTCCAGCTTATACGCATCAAAACGGGCAATATTAATATTCAGGAATTCGACTTGCGGGTTCTGGAAAATCCATTTCGACGAGGTGGTGAAATCGGTGTAACGAGTACCGACACCGATTACCAAATCGGCTTCTTTTGCCAATAAATTAGCCGACAAACAGCCCGTTTCGCCGATACCGCCGACATTGAGCGGATGCTCGGACACAACCGCACTTTTGCCTGCCTGAGTTTCGGCAAACGGAATGCCATAGGCCTCGGCAAAGGCTGTCAGCTCGGCTGCCGCTTCGGAATAGCGCACGCCGCCGCCACAAATGATCAACGGTTTTTTCTTACCTTGCAGCAATTCAACCGCTTGTTTCAGCATCGGTTCGGTCGGCAAACCGCGTTCAATGCGGTGAATGCGTTTTTGCAGGAAATATTCAGGAAAATCATAGGCTTCACCTTGCACATCTTGCGGCAGGGCTATCGTAACGGCACCGGTTTCCGCCGGATCGGTCAACACCCGCATCGCATTGATACAAGCGGTCATCAGTTGCTCCGGACGGCTGACGCGATCCCAATATTTGCTGACCGCTTTAAAGGCATCATTGGTACTGATGCTTAAATTATAACTTTGCTCTATCTGTTGCAGTACCGGATCAGGCTGACGGGTGGCAAAGACATCCCCCGGTAATAACAACAACGGAATACGGTTAGCCGTGGCGGTTGCGGCGGCAGTAATCATATTAGCAGCCCCGGGGCCGACAGAAGAGGTACAGGCATAAATCTGTTTACGCGCTTTCTGTTTGGCAAATCCCATAGCCGCATGTGCCATGCCTTGTTCATTCCGCCCCTGATGCACAATCAGTTGTCCGCTGTCTTGTTCCAACGCTTGTCCCAAACCGAGTACATTGCCGTGACCAAAAATGCCGAAGACGCCTTTAACAAATTTAGTAACGTTGCCGTCGAATTCAACATATTGATTATCCAGAAATTTTACCAATGCCTGCGCCACGGTTAATCGTTGTGTTTTCATATTCTCTCCTGCGTGAATCAATCCAACTGTGGCTATTCTACTCAAAATAAATTTCAATTAAATAAAAAGTGAAATGTAAATTTCATTTTTGCGAGCGGGATCAATTTCTTTATCAAAAAAAGTGGAAAATTCTGATTTTTTCAAAATAAGTCAATGGATTCGAAAAAATTTTTTGGGATCAAGATCGCAAAAAAGAGTGAGGATAATAGCAAAATGAAATATTTATTCTAAAATAAATAGCGTTAAATGTTTTATTTTGATTACCGAGCATTAGCAAAATGCCAACAGGAGAGCATTATGTCGAAACCTTTAGATTTAATTTGTCTGGGACGGATTGCGGTTGATCTTTACGGTCAACAAATCGGTTCACGTTTGGAAGATGTCACCAGCTTCGCTAAATATTTGGGCGGGTCATCCGGCAATGTGGCATACGGCACTGCGATTCAAGGGCTGAAATCTTCAATGCTGGCACGGGTCGGCGATGAGCATATGGGGCGCTTTTTGCGCGAAGAATTGCAAAGTGTCGGCGTGGATACCAGCCATTTGATCACCGACAAAGAGCGGCTGACCGCCCTCGTCATTCTGGGAATTAAAGACAACGAAACCTTTCCGCTGATTTTCTATCGCGACAACTGCGCCGACATGGCAATCACCGCTGATGATTTCACGGAGGATTATATTGCCTCCGCCAAAGCCTTATCGATTACCGGCACGCACCTTTCCCACCCGAAAACCCGACAGGCTGTGCTGACCGCACTTGAGTATGCCGGCCGCAACGGTGTAAAACGATTGTTGGATATTGATTATCGCCCGGTGTTGTGGGGGCTGACTTCACTCGGTGACGGCGAAACCCGTTATATCGATTCGCAAGCGGTAACCGATTCATTACAGGAAGTGCTGCACCATTTTGACGTGTTGGTCGGCACCGAAGAAGAATTCCACATTGCCGGCGGATCGACCGACACCCTGACTGCACTTAAGAATGTACGCAAATGCAGCAAAGCAACTTTGGTTTGCAAACGCGGCGCACAAGGCTGCTCGGTATTTGAAGGCGAAATTCCGAACGATTTGGACGGCGGTTTGAATGTCTACGGCGTGAGAGTAGCGGTGTTGAACGTATTGGGTGCAGGCGATGCCTTTATGTCGGGCTTACTGCGCGGCTATATCAATAACGAGGGCTGGGAGCAAGCCTGCCGTTATGCCAACGCTTGCGGCGCATTGGTGGTTTCCCGTCACGGCTGTGCGCCGGCGATGCCGACCAAAAAGGAATTGGACGATTACCTCGCCCGTGCCGCATCGGTGCCGCGTCCCGATATTGACGAATCGTTGAACCATTTGCACCGTGTAACCACACGCAAACAGCAATGGCAAAATCTGTGCATTTTTGCCTTTGACCACCGTAAACAATTGGAAGATATGGCAGCGAAGTGCGGTGCGGATCTAAAACGGATTCCAAAACTAAAAACCCTGCTGCTGCAAGCCGCCGAACAGACCGCACTTGCCGAGCAGATCAATAACGGACAGTCCGGCATTTTGGCGGACACCACATACGGGCAGGATGCACTCAACGCCGTCACCGGTAAAAACTGGTGGATTGGCCGTCCGATTGAACAACCGTCTTCACGGCCGCTGGCGTTGGAATACGGCGATTTGGGCAGCCAATTGATCAGCTGGCCGAAAGAACACGTCGTAAAATGTCTGGCGTTTTACCACCCGCATGACAGTGCCGAATTAAAAACACGGCAAGATCAAAAACTGCTCGATGTATATCAGGCTTGTTGCCGCACCGGACATGAATTGCTGCTAGAGATTATCCTGCCTTTAAATATGGAACGGCAGGAAAGCTACTATCATGACATTATTGCCCATCTCTATTCACTGGGCATCAAACCGGACTGGTGGAAACTGCCGGGTATGAGTGCTGACGGTTGGGCGGTATTAACGCAACTAATCGAACAAAACGACAGCTATTGTCGCGGAATCCTGATTCTGGGGCTGGATGCGCCGGAATCGGTATTTGACGACACCTTTAAAGCGGCTGCCGATGCGCCGTTGGTGAAAGGCTTTGCCGTCGGACGCACTATCTTCGGCGAACCGTCGGCAGACTGGCTGGCCGGCAAACTGGACGATCAACAATTGATCACCGCCGTTTCCGAACGTTATCAACGCTTGATTCAATTATGGAAAAAATACCGCACTTAATCAAAACGTGACGGCAAAACGGCACAAGACACCTTAAATAATTGGATTTAAGGTGTTTTTCCTTTCCACACAGGATAAGATTAGCGCAAATCCCAACAGGAGTGATGTGATGGACGCTTCCCTGATTCCCAATATCGAACTGTTTATTGCACAGGTGGATCCGTTTAACCACCTGCCTAAAGCCTTAATCAGCCAAATTGCCGCCAATATTGAAATTCGTTATCTTCCGCAAGGTGAAGTGATCGCCTTTGCCGAACAGACGGACAAACGGTTGCTTTATATTATTCGAATCGGTGCAATCGATCAGAAAAAAACCAATGGTGAGCTGCGCGCCCGTCTGGAAAGCGGCAGTGTATTCGGCTTTAGCATTTTTAACCCGAAAGAAGACGAAAAATACACCGCCTGTGCGATTGAAAACTGCCTGATCTATCAAATTCCTTACACCCTGCTGAACGATATTCTTCAGCAGCACCCCGAATATGCCGCCTATTTTGCCAATGAAGCCGGCGTACGGCTGCACAATGCTTCCAAATCCGGTTGGCTGCAAAATCAAGACGGGATTTTTATGAAGACGGTGGACGAGGTTGCCAATCGTAAAGTCGCAACGGTCGCCGCTTCGGCAACGATCCGCGAAACCGCACAAAGTATGTGCCGCCAACGGCGATCATCGGCATTAATCATGCACAACGGCAAATTGGTCGGCATCGTCAATGATCGCGATATGACCAAAAAAGTGGTAGCGCAAGCATTGGACGTCAACCTGCCGATCAGCAGTGTCATGACACCGAATCCGCCGACCGTTGCCGCTCATGATTTGGTGCTGAATGCGATTTCGCTGATGATGCGACACAATCTGCGTAATTTGCCGGTGATGGTTGACGACACGGTTATCGGCATTTTGACCGCAACCGATTTGGTACAAAAAAACAGCACACAGTCCATTTTTATGATTAACCACATCTTTCAGGCAGACAGTTTACCGCTGTTAATCACTCTCTCGGCAAAACGCGGGGCTATTTTCGAAGCCTTAATCGAGGGCGGTGTGGATTATCAAAATATGATGCAAGTGATGACCCTGATTGCCGATGCTTTCCACCAAAAATTGTTAATGATGGCGGAACATCAACTAGGCACACCGCCTTGCGCCTATTGCTGGATTGTCGCCGGATCGCAAGCCCGTTATGAAATTCACCCGTTATCCGATCAGGATAATGCGATTATTACCGAACGTGAACTCAACGGCGAAGAACGACACTATTTTTCACAATTAGCCGAATTTGTGAATGACGGACTGGACAAGTGCGGTTATGAACGTTGTTCCGGCGGCTATATGGCGTCTAATCCGAAATGGTGCCAATCATTGGCGCAATGGAAACACCATTTTGAACACTGGATTTTAAATCCGGAACGGGAAGGACTGCTTAATGCCTCGGTATTGATGGATTTGCGTGCCGTTTATGGTGCAAGCGAACTGGCAGGCGAGCTGAGCCGTTTTTTTGTCGAACGGATTCAAAATAACAGCCGTTTTCTGGCCTTTCTGGTTGCCAATACCGTTCGGGTAAAACCTCCGTTGAGTATTTTCAGGAATTTTGTCTTGATTAAAGACGGCGAACATAAAAACAAACTGAATCTGAAAAAACGCGCTATCAGCCTGTTGGTGGATTTAGGGCGGATTTATGCATTATCTGCCGGAATCGTGCAGACAAAATCCACTGAAGAGCGGTTTACTGCCTGCTATGAGAAAAAAACGATCAACAAAGAAATGCTGGACGATATTTTAGGTGCTTACCGTTTTGTCTGCGAAGTGCGGTTTAAGTACCAACTGGAAGAGTGGCGCCGCCAAGTGCCGCTCACCAACCATATCGCACCCGATGAATTAACGTCGTTCGAACGCAATAATCTGAAAGATGCGTTTCGCCTGATTGCAAAATTACAGGAAGCGGCAGAAATGCGCTTTTCACAGAAAGGGTTAATTCGATGATAAAAATCCTCTCGGATTGGCTTCAACGTTTTGATCCGTTGCTGAAACTGGAAAAACAGCGGCTGAAATTAATACGTTCAAAACAATGTCCGCCGGAATTATTACCCCTTTTTACAACCCCTTATCCCGATTTGCCGACCGATTTAAGCAAGCTGCGCTATCTGGCGATCGATTTTGAAACCACCGGCTTTAATCCGATGATAGACAATATTTTGAGTGTGGCGGCAGTACCGATTGATCGACTAACCTTACGACTATCGGGATCGCATCATCAATTCGTCGCCGATCAAACCATAAAGCAGGATACCGCCGTGATTAACCATATCGTGCCGCAAATGCTGCAAAGTGCGGTCGGTCTCGATGAGGTAATGGCGAAACTGTTCGGCTTAATGCAAGGACGGATTATCATCGCCCATGGTTCCGGTATTGAACGGCAGTTTATCAATCACTATCTGGCGATGAAATATAGACTGCAATCTTTTCCGTTACTGTGGCTGGATACCTTAAAAATTGAGCGCTCATTCGTATCCTCAGTACAACAAATTGTGAATCCAAACTATCAATTGACAGCGGTTCGACAGCGCTACCAATTGCCTGAATATGTCGCACACAACGCCTTGAGCGATGCCATTGCCGCCGGGGAATTATTTCTGGCACAACTGGTTCGGCTATTCGGCTCTCAGCCCCAAAAATTGGGCGTAGTCTATAAACGTTCACAACGCTAGGGTTCCGACCATGCGCTGATGGGAAAATGGTCGAAAGTGCGGTTCGCTGAAAAACAAAACCCCGTTCCGATGACAAACGGGGTTTTGCTTCAGGGCAAGATACTTATGCCGTTTTTAGCTGTTTATTGCGCTCTTGTACAAACACATACAAGAAATACAGCACCGTAGCGGCGGCGAAGCTGTAATAACCGACCCAAACCAATGTCGGCACATTATTCGCCATAAAAATATACATGGTCAACGACAAGAGTGTAATCACGAGCGCAACCGGTTTGACATACGCCCACGGTTCAATATCCACTTGTTTGGTATAAACCTCTTGATATGGTGTTGCCGTCGGTTTGAAATGCCCGATCAACAACATAATCACCACATTGATGACAAACAGCAAACCGACCAAGTGGAAGAAATGCATGTCCACTTTCAGGATAAAGTTACAAACAATGTATGCCGCCATACCGAAAATCAGACCGAATTTTGCGGCAATCGGCGGAACCCGTTTTGTCAGCAACCCGACCACGACGACGCTTAAAATCGGCGCATTGAATACCCCTTGCAATTGTTGGATCAGATAGAACAAGCCGTCCGGTGCATTGGCAACCAACGGCGCCACAATCATTGCCGCCACCGCCAGAATAATTCCGACCACTTTTCCTACATTCACCAGTTTGGTATCACTGGCATTCGGATTAATTTGGACTTTGTAGACGTTGCGTGAGAACAGCGTGACAGAGGAATTCAAGGCACTGTTAAAGGTCGACAATACCGCACCGACAACCACTGCGGCAAAGAAACCGACCAATGCATCAGGCAGGACCAGCTGCACCAAGTTCGGATAGGCCTGATCGGGAATGTCCAGCTTCCCTTGGAAAATATGGAAAGCGATAATCCCCGGCAAAATGATTAATAACGGCCCCAACAATTTGAGGAAGGCGCATAACAACACGCCTTTCTGCCCCTCTTTCAAATTTTTCGCCCCCAAAGCACGCTGTATAATCGATTGATTAGTACACCAAAAGAACATATTAGAGACAATCAAACCGGTAAACAGGGTGGAAAACGGAACCACAGAATCAGACGCACCAATCGAATTAAAATGATCCGGATTAGCCTCATAAATTTCTTTTAAGCCGGCCCAAGCGTTGCCGTCGCCGACATACATCAAGCCCAACACCGTGACCATGATTCCGCCGACCAACAAACCGACTCCGTTAATGGTATCGGACACCGCAACCGCTTTCAAACCGCCGAAAATCGCATAGATAGAACCCAAAATGCCGACACCCCAGACAATGATCCATAATGAGGTGGTTTTATCCAGACCGAACACTTCTGAGACGTTGAACAGGCTTTCCAACGCTAAAGCACCGGTATAAAGCACAATCGGCAACAACGAAATGACATAACAGCCGAGGAACAACAGCGAAGTGATTAACAACGTTCCCTTGTCAAACCGTTTTTCCAGAAATTCGGGAATGGTGGCAATCCCCAATTTCAAATATTTCGGCAAGAAATAAAATGCAAACATGGCAATGGTAATCGCCGCCATGACTTCCCATGCCATCACGATAAAGCCTGAACGGTAGGCCAGCCCGTTCAAACCGACCAAATGTTCGGTCGATAAATTGGTCAGCATCATTGAACCGGCGATAAAAACCGCAGTCAGGGAACGACCGGCAAGATAATAACCTTCCGAATGGCTAAGGTCGTCGTTTTTTGTGTACCACCACGCAATAAAAGCAACAAGTGCGGTAAATCCAACAAATGATATAAAAGCTAGCATATATTTTCCTCATCAATCTGTGGCAATCGGTTAAGTCAAGCACAAAACAAAGCACTGCATTTCACTTGTGAAATATACGTTTCATATTGTTGTATGGCAATCTTGAATATTCCGTTTTGCTATGCAGATCAAATTTTCGCTGTTTATTCATAAAAATAACGGATAGGAAACCGAATTTTACACCCCTGATCTTTAATGAAAGTTTTATTTCATTTATATTTTCCTTGTCACAGAAAATGGAATGAAAACACGCTATACCGCACTTTGCAGAACCACTATAATGGGCGAAAGCAACATTCAAGGAGCCTTCTACGGTGCAAACCAAAAAATCCGTGACATCCCGTCTGGCTTATTATTTAGTGATGATTATCATGCTGTCGGGCTTATCCACTTGCGTCACAACCCTGATTATGATCAGCAATCATTCCGATGCGGAGATGATTAATGTGTCGGGATCGCTGCGGATGCAGAGCTATCGCTTGCTGTATGAAATGCAGTATCAGCCGGCATTGCTGGAACAGGGAATCAATACCTACCAAACCAGTTTGCAGACGCCGACCTTGATGAATCTGGAGCGGTTTTATGTGCCGGATTCCGTGCAATCGGCTTACCGCACTTTGTTGAAAAGCTGGCAGGTGATGGCAGGCTATTTGCGTCAGGAAAATGCGGAGGCGTATCGCCGCAATCTGGAACGTTATGTCAATCAAGTGGACAATTTTGTATCGGTATTACAGCAATTTTCCGAACAGCGGATTCGTTTCGCCATTTATACCAATCTGTTCAGCCTGTTGCTGATGGCGGTACTCGGGCTTTACTTGGTCAGCTACAGCCGTAAACAGGTTGTAGCGCCGTTACAACGGCTGGTGACGGCAAGCCAGCAAGTACAAAACAGTCAATTTCGGCATATCGATCTGGACATTGACAGCGATAACGAACTCGGCGAATTGTCGCGCGGCTTTACCCAAATGGCGGCGCAGCTGCAAAAATTGTATCAGTCGCTGGAAGCGCAAGTCAGCCAGAAAACCCGCAGCCTGACCCAAATCAACCGCACGTTGTCGATGCTGTATTACTCTTCACAGCAACTCACTTTGCACGAAATCACCCGTGAAAATCTGGCTACCGTGCTGACGCTGTTGCGGCAAAACGAGAAATTGCAGATTGTACGCCTGATCGCCAATGCCAATGAAATGTTCAATTTGGAAGTCGGGGAAGAAAATCCGACGGCAAATTGGCAGACGACTCGGATTACGATTAACGAGCAAAATTTAGGCAGCCTGAATTGGCAGCGTACCGAGGCTTATCCGGATTTACGTACCATTGAAAGCATCGCACAAATGCTGGGGCGCGCCATTCATTCCTATCAATTATTACGCCAGCGGCAACATCTGATTTTAATGCAAGAGCGGTCGATTATCGCACGCGAACTGCATGATTCACTGGCGCAAGTGCTGGCATACCTGCAAATCCAACTGACCTTGTTAAGACGCAGTATTTTGCAGGAACTGAGCGAGGTGCAGGCAAGTAAAAGCTTAGCAATTCTCAGCCAATTCGAAACCGCACTGAGTGACGGCTACACCCAATTGCGCGAACTGTTGGCGACATTCCGTCTGACGGTGAGCGAATCCAACCTGAAACTGGCATTACAGGAAGTGATTGATTCGCTGCAACCGCGCTCCGAAGCGAAAATTACGCTGGATTGCGCCTTGCCGTCACAATTGTTGAACGCACAACAACAAATTCATTTGCTGCAAATTGTGCGTGAAGCAGTGCTGAACAGTATTAAGCACGCCGAAGCCGAATTAATTGAAGTGATTGCTCGAACTAATGGCGACGGGGAAAATCAAGTTTTGATCCGCGATAATGGAATCGGAATTCCGTCACTGACCGAGCCGAGCGGCCATTACGGCTTGAATATTATGCAGGAACGTGCGCAGGAGCTGAATGCGAGCCTGCATATCCGCAGACGGAAAAGCGGCGGTACGGAAATCGACTTGCGGCTGGCGAACAGCTTGGAATAAGACAAACAAGGAAAAAAATGACCGCTATTCGAATCGAAAAATCCAATGCAGACGATTTGACAAAAATCGTAGCGATTTATAATCAAACTATCGCTTGTCGGCACATTACTTCCGACTTACAGCCGGTTTCCGTTGCCGATCGGCAAGCCTGGTTTGATTTTCACCGGCATAGCGAACGTTATCCGATTTGGTCGGTACGTGATGCGGAACAACATCTCATCGGTTGGGCGACGCTTTCCCCTTTTTACGGACGGCCGGCTTACGACATCACCGCCGAAGCCAGTTTCTATTTGGATAATAGGGTAAAGGGCAAAGGCATCGGCACACAGCTGGTACGCTTTTTGCAACGGCAAATGCAGCCGTTACAATTTTCTACCCTGCTCGGTTTTGTGTTTAAAGGCAATCCTGCCAGTATTGCCGTCCTGCAAAAGTGCGGTTTCCGACAATGGGGCGAACTGCCGGATATCGCCGATATGCTGCGGCATAAAGAAACATTGATTCTGCTCGGGTATCAGCCGAATTCAGATTAAAAGCAAATACATAACGGCACTGTCGCGACATTGACCCCGACAGTGCAATCGGTTTACTCCAACCACTATTTGCTTAAATCCAGTTGATAAAGCGCAAAACCGGTATCATCCAGTCCGATTTTTTGCATCGGATATTGCGCATTTTGCTGAATAAACGCAGCGGCTTTGTCGGACGGCGAGGTTTCAAAGATAATTTGTGCTTTATTGTCGGCAATCGCTTTGAAACGCCAGTTGTTATCTGCTTTCGGTTTTACTTCGCCCTGTTCTTGGCTGATTCGACGAATATAATCGGCTAAAATCGCGCGGTTTTCATCCGGAGCGGCGAAAGCCAAGCGACTGCCGTCAGTGGCGGGGAATTTATTGCCGAATGCACGGTAATTGTTCGTGGCGATTAAAAATTGCTGTGTCGGATCAACGGCTTTTCCGTTAAATGTCAGCTCACTGATACGATGCGAATCGGGATTAATCAGCTTGCAGTCGCCGTCATAACGTGCCGGTTGTGTAATATCAATCTGATAATTCACGCCGTCAACCACATCGAAGTTATAACTGCGAAACCCTTCCCAATCGATCAAACTTTGTTTTTCGGCTTTGCTCGGATCGATGCGACGAAATTGACCGGCAGAACATTCCAGCCACTCTTGCAGCTGCTCACCGTTGATTTTCAATGCCGCCAGCGTATTCGGATACAAATACAAATCCGCCGCATTACGGAAAGTCAGCTCGCCTGCCTCCACTTCGGTATAGCCGTTCGGATCATTTTTGCGACCGCCCGCTTTAAACGGTGCCGCCGCAGAAATCACCGGCAATTTTTCCAACTCGGGATTGCCTTGTACAAAGCGTTGCACATAGTCCTGCTGTGCCTGATTCACAATTTGAATGGTCGGATCGTCTTGCACCAGCGCCAAGAAGCTATACATTTGCGCATTGGCTTTACCGATCGGTTGATTAACATAATCTAGCGTATTTTGGTGATCCGCCGCCAATACGTCGCTAATGGCTCGATGGCTTACCGCTACCGCACTTTTGCTTTCCGTATCAAAGATTGGGCGTGCTTCAGCATGTGCTTGCGCAACTTTCCATTTACCGCTGTCGTTATTCAGTTTCAAATCGATAATTCCGACATGGCTGCCCCACGAGCCCGGCATCACCGCAGCAATATCGTTAATGGTGCCTTTTGTAATATCGACATTGTCGAATTCGGCAAATGTCGGACCGGGAAACACACCGTGTGCATGGCCGAATGCAATGGCGTCGATGCCGTTTACTTTTGCCAAATCGGCAACGGTATTTTCCGCACCGACTTGATAATCCTCCGCCGATAACCCCGAATGCGCCAAGGCAATAATAATGTCCGCCCCTTGCGCTTTCATTTGCGGCACCACTGCTTGCGCCGTTTCAATAATATCCGCGACTTGCAGCTTGCCGTCGAGGTGTTTTTTATCCCAAGTCAGGATTTGCGGCGGCACAAAGCCGATATAACCGATTTTCAGCGCCTGTTTTTCCCCGTTCTCATCAATAAATTGGTAATCCTTGATCAAATACGGCGTAAAATACGGTTTACCGCCGGCAATATCGATCACATTTGCATTGATATACGGAAAGTTGGCACTGGCCAACGCATTTTGCATAAATTCCAGCCCGTAATTGAACTCATGATTACCGACGGTGCCGACCTCATAATTTAACAGATTCATCGCCTTGAATACCGGATGGGTTTCACCGGCTTTCAAGCCTTTGGCTGCGGCGTAATCCCCCATCGGACTGCCTTGAATCACATCGCCGTTATCCACCAAAACACTGTTCTTCACCTGTTGGCGGGCTTTTTCGATTAAATCGGCAGTACGAGCCAGCCCCAATTTTTCCGACGGTGCATTTTTATAATAATCGTAATCCAGCATATTGGCGTGCAAATCAGTGGTTTCGATAATGCGCAAATCCAGATTGGCGGCATTGGCACTGAAAGCGGCGACAAGGGCGGCGCCGAGTAATAACGGCTTGTTGGTTAACGGCATAAAGTCTCCAAATATAATAAGAATTAACTGACGGTATGGCGTTGAATTTTATGTCAATCTCAACGGATTGGAAAGAAGCGCCTGCGCTAAAATCCGATTTTGCGTGCTGCCTCACAGAATTCTGTTTTCTCCGTCTTACGGGCAATGTTATGCTTAATGCAACCTATGAGGAGAAAATAATGGCAAATTATAAATTAATCGCACTGGATTTGGACGGCACGCTGCTTGATGCACAAAAAGAAATCAGCCGCCGTAATCGGGACGCGATCGCCGCCGCACGCGAATTGGGAGTTTATGTGATTCTGGCTTCCGGCCGCCCCTATGCCGGCATGAAAAAATATATGCAGCAACTGAATATGACGACCGATAACGATTATGTCCTGTGTTTCAACGGCGCGCGCGTGGAACGGGTGACCGACGGTCATGTTCTCAACAGTAAAATGCTGTGCGGAAAAGATGCCAAACGGGTCGCGCATTACGCCCGACAAATGGGCTTGAACACCCATGCCTTTTCCCCCGAGCGCGGACTCATCACCCCACAGGCAAGCCATTATACCCGACATGAAGCCGAGTCCAACGCTATTGAGTTCAGCGTAATTGATTTCGAGCAACTGCACGATGACGAACCGATCATCAAAAGCATGGTGATCGATCCGCCGGAATTGTTGGAAAAAATGGCAAGTGCGCTTCCGCCCGAACTGGCACAGCGTTACACCGTGGTACGCAGCGCACCGTTTTTCTTGGAATTTATTCACCCGCAGGCAAATAAAGGCGCCGGCGTGGCGGCACTGGCACAACATCTGAATATCAGCGCCGAGCAAGTGATCTGCTGCGGTGATGCCGGCAATGACTGGCACATGCTGCAATATGCCGGTTTGGGGGTAGCAATGGGCAATGCCACCACAGAATTGAAAGCCATTGCCGACTACATTACCGCCGACCACAACGATTCCGGTGTGGCACAGGTGATCGAAACCTTTATTTTGGCATGAGTGCGTTCGGATAAACAGATGAAACTGGATAAAACCATTGCGCAGCATATCGTCACCCGCACGATGAATATCATCGGTAAATCGGTCAATGTGATGAATGAAAACGGGATCATCATCGCCTCCGGCAACCCGACCCGACTTAATCAGCGACACACCGGCGCCATTCTGGCACTGCGTGAAAACCGCACGATTGAAATCGATGCGACACTGGCCAGACAATGGAATTATGAGGCGCAACCGGGGATCAATCTGCCGATCCGTTATCTCGACCGCACTTTCGGGGTAGTCGGCATCTCCGGTGTGCCGGACGACGTGCGGCATTATGCCGAATTGGTCAAAATGACGGCCGAACTGATTGTCGAGCAAAATATTCTGTTGGAACAGGAGCGTTGGCAGCGCCGCTATAAAGAAGAGTTTTTGTTGCAATTGATTAAAGGACAAAGTGATCCGCAATCCCTACAATACGCGGAAATGTTTAACATTGACAGCCGCCGGACAAGAGTGGCGATTATCATCAAACTCTTAGACGGCAGCATGGAATTACTGCGCGAGTTAGTCGGATATTTAGAGTTATCACGGCAAAAACCGCTTGTGGCGGTAACCGCACTTGATGAAATCGTGGTACTCAGCGCAAACAACGACAGTATTTCACAACCAAGCACACTCATCGCGCAATTATTACCATCTCACCTTCATGCCCATCAATTTAAAATCGCCGTCGGCTGTCCGGTGTCCGATTTACAGGACATCGCCCTTTCCTACCGAACGGCGTTGTCGGTATTGAATTACGGACGCAGGATAGCACCGAAAAAAAATTACTACAGCTACCGACAATATAAATTGCCGGCACTGCTGGACGGCTTGCCGACATGGAAAACGGCGGAAATCACCCGCCCTTTGCAAGCCTTGTATGCGGCGGATGAAAAACGTGTGCTGTATAAAACGCTGCAACGTTATTTTTTATCAAATTGTGATCCGGCTCGCACTGCCGAAACCTTGTTTATTCATGTCAATACCCTGCGTTATCGACTGAATAAAATCGAACAATTAACCGGTTTATCTTTCAATAAGATAGATGAAAAATTTGTCTTGTATCTGTCCACCGTACTGAAAGTTTGAATTGGACAAAAAGACAAATAATTAATCTTTGAAAAGCCTATTTTTGTATTTTTATACAAAGATTTTCCGTTGTATTATGCCCATAATAACCGCACTTGATTAACGATTATGGAGAATAATGATGGCGAGTGTGTCTGCGTTAGGGGCGGTCGTTGCACTGCTGGTGGCAATTTGTCTGATTTTGAGAAAAGTGCCGCCGGCTTACGGTATGCTGGTCGGCGCATTTATCGGCGGCCTGATCGGCGGTGCCGATCTGAGCGAAACCGTCAGCTTAATGATCGGTGGGGCGCAAGGAATTACCACCGCCGTGATGCGAATTCTGGCGGCCGGTGTTTTGGCAGGGGTGTTGATTGAATCCGGTGCGGCAAGCAGCATTGCCGAAACCATCGTCAAAAGGCTGGGGGAAACCCGTGCCTTGCTTGCATTGGTACTGGCAACTTGGTTATTGACCGGCGTCGGTGTCTTTGTCGATGTTGCGGTAATTACGGTGTCACCGATTGCGCTGGCATTAGCGAAACGCGGCAATCTGTCGAAAGCCGCCATTTTACTGGCAATGGTCGGCGGCGGCAAAGCGGGCAATATCATTTCGCCCAATCCGAATACCATTGCCGCCGCCGAAGCTTTTGATATCCCGCTGACTTCATTGATGGCGGCAGGGATTATTCCGGGGCTGTTCGGGCTTGCCGTCACCTATTTTCTGGCGAAAAGACTGATCGACAAAGGCAGTAAAGTGGAAGCAGACGAGGTTTCGGCACAAAACAGCGACAGTTTACCGCACTTTGCCGCTGCCATCACGGCACCATTGGTTGCAATCGTGCTGCTCTCTTTACGGCCGATTGCCGATATCGCCATTGATCCGCTGATCGCCTTACCGCTTGGTGGGCTGATAGGCGCCTTGGTGATGCGGAAATCACACCATATTAATCAATATGCCGTAAGCGGACTGAACAAAATGGCTCCGGTGGCGATTATGTTACTCGGTACCGGTACTCTGGCAGGAATTATCGCCAATTCCGGCTTGAAAGACGTCTTGATTCACGGTTTGACCGCCTCCGGTTTGCCGTCTTATCTGCTGGCGCCGATTTCCGGTGCATTGATGTCGCTGGCAACCGCATCAACTACCGCCGGTACGGTAGTGGCGTCCAATGTGTTCAGCAGCACCTTGATCGAACTGGGTATCAGCGGATTGGCGGGCGCAGCGATGATTCACGCCGGGGCAACCGTATTCGATCACATGCCGCACGGCTCTTTCTTCCACGCCACCGGCGGCAGTGTCAACATGAATATCAGAGAACGTTTAAAACTGATTCCGTATGAAACCCTGATTGGTTTAACGCTGGCGATCGTCTCCACCCTGATTTTCGGCGTATTCAATTTATTTTAAGCGAGGATTTATTATGAAAATCATTATTGCACCCGACTCATTTAAAGAGAGCCTGACCGCACTTGAAGTGGCGGAAGCGATTGAAAGCGGCTTTAAAACCATCTTTCCTCAGGCTGAATATGTTAAAGTTCCAATGGCAGACGGCGGCGAAGGCACCGTACAGTCACTGGTAGACGCTACCGGCGGAGAACTGCTGCAAGTGGAGGTAACGGCGCCGTTAGGGGATAAAACCACCGCCTTTTTCGGCTTATCCGGCGACGGCAAAACCGCCATTATCGAAATGGCGGCGGCATCTGGGTTGCACCTCGTACCGCCCGAACAACGTAATCCGTTGTTGACCACCAGCTACGGCACGGGAGAGTTGATTAAATCCGCGTTGGATAAGGGGGTCGACAAAATTATTTTAGGTATCGGCGGCAGTGCGACCAACGACGGCGGTGTCGGTATGTTGCAGGCGTTGGGCGCGGCATTTCAAGATCAGCAACAGCAGGAATTGGGCTTCGGCGGGGCGAAACTGGCCGAGATAGCGAATATTCATCTGGAAAATTTGGATCCGCGCCTGCAACAGATTGAGATCGAGGTCGCCTGTGATGTGGATAATCCGTTATGCGGAGAACACGGCGCCTCGGCAACCTTCGGCCCGCAGAAAGGCGCAACATCGTCAATGGTGGTACAACTCGATCAGGCGTTGGCGCATTTTGCCGCAGTTGCCAAACAACAACTGACCGTCAATATTGCCGACAAAGCCGGGGCCGGCGCAGCCGGCGGCATGGGTGGAGGCTTATTACTGCTGCCGAACGTGACGCTGAAACCGGGCGTGCAGATTGTGCTTGAAGCGGTCAATTTGGCACAACAATTGCAGGATGCCGATTTGGTGATCACCGGAGAAGGGCGTATCGACGGTCAAACGGTTCACGGAAAAACCCCGATCGGGGTTGCCAAAACCGCCAAGCGCTTCGGCAAACCGGTGATTGCCATTTCAGGCTGTCTGCGTGATGACTACGATGCGGTGTATGACCATGGGATTGACGCCGTATTTCCGATCATCACTCAACTCGGCACGTTAGAGGCAACTTTGGCAAACGGGCGTAAAAACCTAATTTCCACAGCACAAAATATTGCTCGGATTTATCGGTTAAGCCGCCGATAGTGCTGTTTGATACCGCACTTGGCAACAGTGCGGTATCGCCTATTCCGCATTCTCAACAATATAATAACTGATTGGCGTCTGTTCGATTTTATCTGCCATACCGCCAATCAATTTTTTATTTTTCACCTCATCAGCCGTCAACAACAGACGTGTGCCTTCACTATGCAATAATCTTCCGATTTCCTGATCGGAATACTCGGTGCACTGTTTATAAGTGTTGAAAAAGACTTGATTATAGAGCATGGATTCTTTTTTCAAGTTATCAATATCATCCGGCCGCAACAACCCCTCCGTGCCGGTCAGGCTGGAAGCATGTAGTAAAAACTTCCCGCCCGGCAACGACAAGCGCTGTTGTGCGCCGCAGAACATGATGGTCGCAGAAGAACCGACCATCGACAGATTAACCGTAGTGACCGGAATCTTAGAACTTTTGACCGCCCAATAGGCAATTTGCCCGCTGTCCATATCGCCGCCGTCGCTATTGATATACAGATAGATGTTTTTCAGCTTCGGGTAAAGGCTGTTGATTTCGTCAATGGCAAATACCAGATCCGAAACCAGATTGGCTTCAATCGGTGCGGTATAGAAAATCTTAGCGCTCTCGGATTGCAGGTTTCCGATATCATCGACAGGCGTTTTTTTCAGCTCGGCAACGGCAGAAAACGGCAGGGCAATTGCCGCCAGAAGGGAAAGTGCGGTTCGGGTTACGGTATGTTTCATGGTGATCCTGTTATTAAAATTAAAATGCCGCTTATTATTGAATAAGCGGCACCAAATGAAAACCATTCTTACCTAGTTTTAAGTTGCTTGATGAAGTGAGCCGCTTACAGATCGGAAAATGCTTCGATTTTCGGCCAGCCGCGAGTTTCAAGAAAATTCAGTAATATGCGCGGGCTTTGATTCAGCACCCGTTCAGCAGGAAAATCGACTGCCTCCAGCAATGCCAAACTGTGTTCGAAATTGCCCAGATAACCGGCATAATGCGAGTCGGAACCGATGCTCACCCAACCGCCGGCATCACGCACCGCGGCGGCAATACTCAGGCAGTTATCATAACTGCCGATACGGGAATGTAGGAAGGAGGAGTTGTTGATTTCCAGCGCTACATTATGATCCGCCGCCGCTTGTGCCACGGCTGTGGCATCAATCGGAAATTTCGGATTGCCGGGATGGGTGATGATATCGACCTGACCGCACTTGATACAGTTGATCAGTGCCTCAGTGTGATCATCACGGGTTGTCGGGTGAATCGACGGCGGATGAAAACCGGCCAACACCAAATCGAGTGAACGGCGCATACGATCGTTACAGTCGGTTTCGCCATCGGTATTCAGAATATTGGCTTCGATACCGCGCAAAATGCCCACGCCGTCAATAAAACGCGGCAAAATCGCCAGATTGGAAAAATGCCATTCATGCGGCGCATCGCCCAGCGCCGGCCCGTGATCAGTGTTGGCAAACAAACGGATACCACGTTGTTTGGCAACCGCAATATATTCATGCAGTGTACTGTAAGCATGGGTGCTGGCAATCGTATGGGTATGCAAATCAACCGGATAGCGCATGGGATCCCCTTAAGGTTTGGCTACAAAACCGACCGCTTGATAAACCTTATTCAACGTTTCAACGGCTCTAGCCTGCGCTTTTTCCGCGCCTTCACGCAAAATACGGTTCAGCAGCTCTTCGTCGTCACGGTAATGGCGGAAGCGTTCTTGCAGTCGGGTCAGCATCGCAGACACTTCATCGGCAACCGCACTTTTCAGATGACCGTACATTTTCCCTTCAAACTCCGCTTCCAATTGGGCAATGGTTTTGCCGGTGACGCCGGACAAAATATCCAACAGGTTGGAAACCCCCGCTTTGTTTTGTCGGTCATAGCGCACCACAGGCGGCTCATCGGAATCGGTAACCGCTCTTTTGATTTTCTTCGCCACGGCTTTCGGATCTTCCAATAAGCCGATTACGTTGTTGCGGTTGTAGTCGGATTTCGACATTTTTTTCTCAGGCTCAAGTAATGACATGACTCTCGCACCGGCTTTCGGAATAAAGGCTTCCGGCACGGTAAACGGGTTGTCATACAGCGCATTGAAACGTTGGGCTATATCACGGGTGATTTCCAGATGTTGCCGCTGATCATCGCCGACCGGTACTTGATTGGCCTGATACAATAAAATATCCGCCGCCATCAGCACCGGATAGGTGAACAAACCGACATTGACGTTTTCTTCGTAACGGGCGGATTTATCTTTGAACTGAGTCATGCGGCTCATTTCGCCGAAATAACTGTAACAGTTCAACACCCATGCCAATTGGGCATGTGCCGCCACATGCGATTGAACAAAAATAGTACTTTTCTGCGGATCAATGCCCGCCGCCAGATAAATCGCCAGCGTATCCAAGGTGGCATTGCGCAGCGCTTGCGCATCTTGACGTACGGTAATAGCGTGTAAATCAACGATACAAAACAGGCAATCGAATTCGTCCTGCATTTTCGCCCACTGGCGTAAAGCGCCCAGATAATTGCCGATCGTCAATTCGCCCGACGGCTGTACGCCGCTAAATACCACAGGTTTGTTACTCATATTTCTTCCTTAGAATTCAATTTATTATCTTTAAAATATCGGCAAAATCATCACAAACCCAATCCGGATTGGATTCATTGATCGGAATATTATAATTATAGCCGTAAGTCAGCCCGACCACTGCGCAGCCTGCATTGTGCGCCGCCAGAATATCATTTTTCGAATCGCCGACAAACAGCAATTGTTTTGGATAAATACCGAATTTGCCACACAAATAATATAGTGGCGCAGGGTGCGGTTTAATTGTCGGCAACGACTGCCCGCCCAACAGCTCGGAAAACAGGTGATCAATTCCGAATGCCGCCAACACCGGTTGCACGTGTTTGGTCGGTTTATTGGTGACCACCGCTAAAATATAGCCTTGTGCTTTCAGCTTTTCCAACGTCTCCTTAACATGTGGAAACAAACGGCTTTTATTACAGATATTTTCACCGTAATAAATGCCGAAACGCCTTTTCAGCTGTTTGATTTGCACGTCATCCAAGGTTGCACCCGACCATTCGATCGCACGGCTGATCAGTACATCGGCACCGTTGCCGATCCAAGTCAGCACCAATGCTTCCGGCGCTTGCGGCAACCCGATTTCGGCAAACGCCTGATTGACCGACAACGCCAAATCCGGCAGGCTGTCCACCAGCGTGCCGTCCAAATCGAACCCGATAACTTTAAATTGACTCATCTTTATTCCTTAAATCACTTCCGGCTTCAAACTCGCCAGTTGTTGCCGCATCTGCTGAATCACTTGAGCATAATCCGGCTGATCGAAAATCGCCGAACCGGCCACAAACATATCCGCCCCGGCAGCCGCAATCTCGGCGATATTGTTAATTTTCACGCCACCGTCCACTTCGAGGCGAATATCGAACCCGCTTTGATCAATTCGTGACCGCACTTGGCGCAGTTTGTCCAATGTGGACGGAATAAACGACTGTCCGCCGAAACCCGGATTGACCGACATCAGCAAAATAACATCAATTTTGTCCATCACATAATCCAGATAAGACAACGGAGTCGCCGGATTGAACACCAATCCCGCTTTACAACCGCAACTGCGAATCAACTGCAAAGTGCGGTCGATATGCTCGCTGGCTTCAGGGTGAAAAGTAATATAATCCGCACCGGCTTTGGCAAAATCCGGAATAAGCCGATCGACCGGCTTCACCATTAAATGGACGTCAATCGGGGCTGTAATGCCGTAATCACGCAACGCCTTACACACCGCCGGCCCGAAGGTCAGATTCGGCACATAATGGTTGTCCATCACATCAAAATGAATCACATCGGCGCCGGCGTTCAACACGGCGTCGACATCTTCTCCCAAACGCGCCAAATCTGCCGAGAGAATAGAAGGAGCAATTAAATAAGGTTGCATAAATCACCTTTTTGTTATGAAAGTGCGGTAGGGGGTAGTTTACTACTTAATAGGAAGGGAGTGAACCGCATTGAAGCTAGTTTGTCGCCCATTTAATGGTAAAAAGGAGATACAGATCAAATTTCTAAAATTTCTTATTTTACACGTGTAAATTTCATTGTTATAAATTGAACCGTACTTAGATCTTTTCGTTTGTAGTAAGTGCGGTAAGGACTTTTAATTGAATAATATACCAGAGGCGTATTATGAAAAAACGTTTTAAACACCTTGTACTTGGCTGCGTGATGGCCGTTGGTTGTGGCAGCGTATGGGCTGCTGATTTGATTGGTGCTTCTTTGTTAACCCAACAGCATCCATTTTATATAGAATTGGCTGATGCAATGAAGTCACAAGCAAAAGAACGGAACGTAGATTTGGAGGTCGCCATTGCTAATCAGGATCTGGGAAAACAGTTGGCGGATGTAGAAGATTTCATTGTTAAAGGGGTAAAAGTAATTATTATTTCGCCTGTAGATAGCAAAGGTGTTTTACCGGCAATCAAGAAAGCACAAAGCGCCGGAATTAAAGTGATTGCCGTAGATGTCCCTGCTGAAGGCGTTGAAGTGGCATCATATATCGGCACAGACAATTATGCCGGCGGTATAAAAGCCGGGGAATTGATGGCAAAAGAATTAAATCGGAAAGGAAACGTTGCTATTATTGATTACCCGACGGTGCAATCTGTCGTGGCTCGTATTGATGGTTTTAAGCAGGCTTTATCCGATTACCCCGATATTAAAATTGTCGCCCAACAAACCGGGATTACCCGCGCCGAAGCATTAGCGGTTGCACAAAATATGTTGCAAGCCAATCCGAATATTCAAGGTATTTTCGGATTTGGTGATGATGCAGCATTAGCGGCTGCCGTTGCCGTCAAATCAGCCGGATTACAAGATCAGGTTAAAGTCATTGGATTTGACGGAATGCAAGAAGCCAGAGATGCTGTTGATGCGGATCCGGTTATGGTGGGTGTTATCCGTCAATATCCTGACAAAATGGGAAAAGCGGCGCTTGATACTGCCGTTAACATATTAGCCGGAGAGAATGTAGCAAAAGAACAGCCGATTGAACCCGGCGTTTACACAAAATAAAATGCCGCAAACTATGGTGGAAATGTGCCGTACCGCTTTTTATCACATCATGGGAGGCGGACAACATGGTAAAGCAAGATGATATTGTGCTGACATTAAAAGGCATCAATAAATCATTTGGTGTCGTTCATGCCCTTAAAAATATGAACCTTACTCTACGGCGCGGCCGTGTTCATACTTTACTCGGGGAGAACGGCGCCGGAAAATCTACGTTGATGAAAATCCTGGCCGGTGTTTATTCGGCTGATTCGGGAGAAATATGGCTCAATAATCGAAAATATCAACCCAAATCACCGCAAGATGCAGTTTCATCAGGCTTAGCTATTGTTTTCCAAGAATTGAGTTTGGCAAATAATTTAACGGTTGCACAAAATATCTATGCCAATCACGAACCCTGCCGATTCGGATTCATCAATGATCATAAAATTGAAGAGCAGGCACTGACACTGATTAATAAACTGGGATTACCGGTTAATTCCGATACTAGAGTCGGCGATCTCTCTATTGCTCAACGACAGTTAGTCGAGATCGCAAAAGGGTTAAGCCATCCTGCCGATATTATTATATTAGACGAGCCAACTTCATCATTATCGGATTCAGAAGCCGAAATTTTATTTTCTATTATTCATCAACTGACAAAATCAGGGAAAGCCATCATTTATATTTCCCATCGAATGGAAGAAATTATGCGGTTATCCGATGATATTACCGTCATGCGTGATGGGGAATATATTCAAACCGTATTAAAAACAGAAACGGATATTAATACGTTAATAGCAATGATGGTCGGGCGACAGATGGATCAAATTTATCCGCCGCCATTAGTAAAAACATTTATAGATAGCGGACAGTTCGTTTTAGAGGCTACACATTTAAGTGTTACTAAAAAAGTTGATGATGTCAGTTTTAATATCAAAGCCGGTGAGATTTTAGGTTTCTTCGGTTTGGTGGGATCAGGACGTTCCGATGTAATGAAAGCATTATTCGGAATGCTGCCTTACCAAGGGGAAATTCGTTTGCACGGTAATACTGTCCGTGTAACCTCTGCCGCGATTGCGATTAATAATGGGATTGGGTTTGTCACGGAAAACAGAAAAGAAGAAGGGTTGGTTCTATCCGCAACAGTTCGTCACAATATAACAATGGCCGCACTACCGCACTTTACTTTGAAAACCGGCTGGTTAAATAGACGACTTGAAGCAAGTGAAGTCAATAAATACATTAAACGGCTGGCCATTCGTACACCATCAGCCGAGATTACCGCCAATACCCTATCCGGCGGAAATCAACAAAAAATCGTGCTGGCGAAATGGCTGGTAACGCAACCTAAAATACTCATTCTGGATGAGCCGACTCGAGGTGTCGATGTCGGTGCGAAATTTGAAATTTATAATATTATCAGGCAATTATCTGCTAACGGAACGGCCATCTTATTAGTTTCTTCCGATTTACCTGAAATTTTGGGGCTATCCGATCGTATCGTGGTGATGGCAGGAAAACGAATTCAGACCATTGCTGAGACAAAATTACTGAGTCCGCAGCAAATTATGGTTGCAGCAACAGGACAAATTCAATGACAAAACATCGCCATTTAGCACAATATGTGCGCCAATTAGGTGGAATCTTTTTATCACTGATTGTGTTATGTGTCTTTTTTTCGTTTGCCAATAATCGCTTTATGTCTGTCGCAAATTTTATGAATATTTTACAGCAGGTTTCTGTTGTTGCGATTGTGGCATTTGGTATGACTTGGGTCATTTTACTGGGGGAAATCGATCTTTCTATCGGCTCAATTATTGCCGTTAGCGGAATGGTCGGCGCGCAAATATTAGCGCTGGACTATGGGATTATTCCCGCTTTGCTCATTACCCTGTTTTCCGGTGCCGTAATGGGGTTTATTAATGGCGCACTCACCGCTAAATTCGCCCTACCTTCATTTATCGTAACAGTTGCGACAATGGGGATTTATCGCGGAATGGTCAGCCTGCCGACAAATGGCGCACCTCAGATGATTACCAATAACAGCTGGACAGCTATTGGAAATAGCGTATGGTTTGGTATCCCGGTGGTTATTTGGATTTTGATCGCACTGTTTTTATTCAATCATATTGTATTGTCACGCACAATTTTCGGTAGAAAAGCCTATTTAACCGGCGGCAATATTGAGGCTGCGCAGTATTCCGGAATTCAAACCGCCAAAGTTAAAATCTGGATTTTCACCTTATCGGGTATTATGGCTGCAATATCAGGCATTTTGCTGTCATCGCGTTTATACTCGGCACAAACCAATGCCGGCATGGGCTACGAGCTCGATGCGATCGCAGCCGCTGTCCTTGGCGGCACGAGTTTGGCCGGTGGTGTCGGCACAATGCTCGGAACGTTAGTCGGGGCACTGATTATCGGTATCCTCAACAACGGAATGAATATGATGTCGGTTCCCTATTTTTATCAATTAATCGTGAAAGGCGTAGTTATTTTAATCGCTGTTTGGCTGGATATCAGATCAAAGAAAAAACGGAGCAAAGCATGAGTCAAAAAGTATTAACCATCGGCGAAATTTTAGTTGAAATTGTGGCGACGACAAAGGGAAACGGTTTTTTAGAGATACAACCGTTTATTGGTCCATTTCCATCCGGTGCACCGGCAATTTTTATTGATCAAGTAGGTAAATTGGGTACACCTTGTGCAATGATTTCACGGGTCGGTGATGATGATTTTGGTAGACTGAACCTTAATCGTCTAGCCGCTGATCATGTTGATATTTCAGGCATTGTTATGGCAAAAGGCGAAACTACCGGTAGTGCTTTTATTCGTTATCGGGAAGATGGAAGCCGAAAATTCGTGTTCAATATTGCGAACAGTGCCTGTGGCAAACTGGAAGAAAATTCTGAGATTGAGCAATTATTGCAACAGTGCCGCCATTTACATTTAATGGGAACCGCACTTTCATCTCCCGGACTGAACAAAATGGCATTAAAAGCGATTCAAGCGATTAAATCCCATGGCGGCACAGTTTCGTTTGATCCTAATTTACGAGCGGAAATGATGACGCCGACATTACATGCGGATCTTGATGCTGTATTGGCACAAACCGATCTTTTTTTACCGTCTGGTGATGAGTTATTTCTGTTTACCCGGGCAAAAGATGAGCATACTGCAATTAACGAGTTATTAAATCGTGGTATTCGTGAAATCGTGCTTAAACGTGGGCATCAAGGGGCAAGTTATTTTGCAGAGGGGAAACGATTTGATGTCGCCGCACACTCAGTAACCGAATTGGACCCGACAGGTGCCGGTGATAGCTTCGGCGGCGCGTTTGTCAGCTTTTGGTTAAATGGATCCTCACCACAAGAAGCATTATACTATGCCAATATTGCCGGAGCACGAGCCGTCACATTTCTGGGACCTATGGAAGGTACTTCGACAAGGGTTGAATTAGAACAATTTTTAAACGTGGCGAAATAATTAATGGTTAAAGAAATAAACCAAACTGTCAATACAATGCAACAACTTGCAGATTATATCGGGCTTTCACGCCAGACATTATCGAAGTATTTTAATGATCCTCAACAAGTCAGTGATAATGCACGCACACTTATTCAAATGGCCGTCAAAGAAACCGGATTTCGCCCAAATCTCTTTGCCAGTAATTTAAAACGGCGTAAAAGCCGGGTTATTGGTATTATTATTCCCAGTGTAACCGATCCTTTTTATATGCAATTAGTATCGCGAATATCAACGATTGCAGAAATATCCGGCTATTTTACATTTACACTACCGTCTAATGGAAAACTGAGTGTCGAGGCTGATGCCGTTGCAAAATTACAGTCTATGAATGTTGCCGGCGCATTAATCGTACCTTTGGGAAGAAATGCGGTACAAAGTAAATTGAGGCAAATGGAAGATAGTTTTCCGATTGTATATCTTGATTCACCACCAATGCATAATGCTCCTTTTATTGGTACTGATAATCAGCAAGGAATAACCCTGTTGGTTGATTATCTCTGTCAAAATGGCACACCGCCAGCGTTTTTAGCAATGCCCGAAATTAATCGTAATGCAAGCACAAGACTGCAAGCCTACCAGACTGCAATGGAAAAGAATAAAGAAAAGCCATATATTTTAACGACTGACGGCGGAATGGATTGGCAATTTGAAATTTACGGTCATTCTCAGGCAGCTCACTGGATCAGTGGAAACCGCTCAAAATATCAAGCACTACTATGTGCTAACGATCGTTTGGCTTATGGTGCCTTTCTTGCTGCATGGGAAGCCAATATTCCCGTAGGAATCAACGATGGAGCACTACGTATTGCTGGCCATGATGATCATCCACTAGCGGCTTATACCTGTCCTCCATTGACAACCGCTGCACAAAATTATGACCGTATTGCAAAAACTGCAATAGAAACATTATTGACTTATATTGGAGGCAAGACGCCCTCAGTCGTAAAGCAGCTTATTCCTATGCAATTAGTGAAAAGACAATCAGCATAATTATTATAAAAATCATAAAGTTAATCAGGAAGACATTTTGGCTGACAATGATCCGACAGAACTCTCGCCGCTCTTATCCGACTATCCGTTCGATATGGATTTGGTCGCAGGGCGGACACTGATCGAAAAAGACAATTACCTTGACTATACGATTAATCGTCCGCAGGGTATGAAAGGCTATATTATCAATTTAACAACCAGAGGAAGAGGGGCGGTATTCGACGGGGAAAAAACTTTTCTTGCAGACAAAGGGGATTTGCTGTTGTTTTCACCGCAGGCAATTCACCATTATTGCAGAGAACCGGCATACTATTCGTGGTATCACCAATGGATCTATTTCAGGCCGCGAACATTCTGGATAGATTGGCTCAGGTGGTCTTCAAACGAAAACGGTATCGGCCGCCTCAGTATACAAGACAAAGAGGAATACCAGACAATTTTAGACTTGTTTCTCAAAATCGAAAATTTATCCAAAGCAAATGAAATCTTTGCCAAAGATACGACAATGTGTTTTCTGGAATTATTGTTAATCAAATGCGCCGGCCTTGATCCGAAAAATGTCGAACATAAATCAAGCAACTCGCTGGATTTAAGAATTGATCTGGTATGTAATTTAATTTTGAATGACTTGCAACAAAACCATAAAATCGAGTATTTTGCCAACCGTGTCAATCTTTCAACTTCACGCCTGACCCATTTATTTTCACAACAGTTAGGCATCAGCCTAACCCAGTGGCGTGAAAATCAACGCATGGAAAATGCCAAAAAACTGCTTTATACCTCTGATATTTCAATAATGAGTATCGCCAAACAATTAGGCTTTGACGATCAACTCTACTTCTCCAAGGTATTTAAAAAATATTGCGGGGTCAGTCCTTCCGTTTTTCGCCGTTCCCGATAATTGAAAACAAGTGACCGTTATCACAAAAAAGTCTTTTCTGCCGAATAGTCTATATAAATAGCCGGATTTTACATATCACATGCTGTAACTTTGTCCTATGATGTTGGCAGACTCAAAATCCAGTACATATTATTTTGAATTTATTCATTTAAAATCAATTAATTATACTGGATCACAGTCATATGCAACGATTGGAATGTAGTATGTTGGTAGCAAAAATAACCATGTTCATAACATAAAAGAGGTGAATAATGAAAAAGCTGACGATAAAAAATCTATTTTTGACCGGGCTATTGGGAATGACGATGCTAGCACCGAGCGCCATGGCAAAAGACGTTGAAATAGTAAACATTTCTAAAATAGCCGGTATGCCATGGTTCAATCGAATGGCAGAAGGTGTTGAGCTGGCCGGAAAAGACTTTGGCGTCAATGCTTATCAGGTCGGCCCCTCCAGTACCGATGCTCCTCAGCAAGTAAAGCTGATTGAAGACTTGATTGCCAAGAAAGTAAATTCTATTTCCATTGTACCGAATGATGCCAATGTGTTAGAACCAGTACTTAAAAAAGCCAAACAGCAAGGAATTATCGTACTGACGCATGAATCTGTCGGACAACCAAGTGCGGATTGGGACATCGAAATCATCGACAATGCACAATTTGCCGCCGATAACGTGGAAGAAATGGCAAAATCCATGGGCGGCAAAGGCGGTTATGTTATTTATGTCGGCGGGCTGACCGTTCCGCAGCACAATCTTTGGGCCGATTTATTCGTTAAATACCAGAAGGAACATTACCCGGAAATGTTTGAAGTAACTACGCGTATGCCGGTTGCTGAAAATATTGATGACGCAAGACGCACAACGCTTGACCTGATGAAAGCGCACCCTGATCTGAAAGCCGTAGTCTCCTTCGGCTCGCAAGGGCCTATCGGGGCGGGGCTGGCAGTCAGAGAAAAACGCATGAAAGATAAATTCTTTGTCTTCGGTATGATGATTCCTTCGCAGGCGGCATCACTCATTAAAAGCGGCAATATCACCATGGGTATTACCTATGATCCTGCATCCGGCGGCTATGCTTTGGCCGCAGTCGCTGCCAAATTGTTAAAAGGTGACGAAATTGTTGACGGTTTTGAGATTCCGAATGTGGGCAAAGCCAGCGTTAATTCGGAAAACCGCTTGATTCAATTCCATAAAGTATTAAAAGTCACCAAAGATAATATTGATAACCTGTATTAATCGTTCCCAATAGGGCGGATTTTCTTCCATGGAGGGAGGGAAATCCTCCGTTTCTTGAGACTCAATTTTCATAATACTATAGGTGATTATTATGACGTTTATTACCATGGAAAATATTTCTAAGACCTTTTACGGTGTGAAAGCCTTGGATAATATTTCATTAACCTTAGAAAAAGGTGAGGTACTTTGTCTGGCTGGGCAAAACGGCTGCGGAAAATCAACGTTAATCAAGATTTTATCCGGTGTCTATCAACCGGATAAAAGTGCGGTCATCAAAATCGACGGTGAAAAATATAGCAAACTCACCCCACAAGAATCAATTAAAAAAGGCATTCAAGTCATTTATCAAGATCTCTCGTTATTTCCGAATCTAACGGTTGCTGAAAATATTGCCATTAACCTGCACCATAACCATTTTCTGGTCGACCGCAATAAAATCAATACGGTTGCAAATGGTATTTTGAAAAAAATAGGCGCAAACCTAGCCCTTGATGCAACAGCCGAAACTTTATCGGTAGCTCAGCAGCAACTGGTTGCAATCTGCCGGGCATTAGTGCAAGATGCCAGATTGATTATTATGGACGAACCGACGGCATCCTTAACCGTACAGGAGGTTCAAGCCTTGCTCAGAATCGTCGAGCAACTCAAAACCGCCGGTATCAGTATTATTTTTGTCAGTCATAAACTCAACGAAGTCATTAAAGTCTCAGACAAAGTCACCGTATTGAAAGACGGTAATTTGGTCGGTAATTATGCCATAGCCGATATGAATGAAAAAAAATTGGCTTATTTAATGACCGGTATCGAATTCAATTATCAAAAATTACCGGCATTACCACCGTCACCACCAGTTTTAACGGTAAACCGGCTTTGCAGACATCAAGAATATCAGAATATTTCATTTTCGGTACATAAAGGCGAAGTCGTATCTATTATCGGCCTGCTTGGTTCCGGTAGAACCGAACTTTGCCTGAGTCTGTTCGGTATTACCCCGCCGGACAGCGGCGAGATTCTACTGCATAACCAAAAAGTGCGGTTTAACAGCAATCGTGATGCTATTGCCGCCGGTATAGGCTATGTGTCAGAAGACAGAATGACAACCGGCCTAGTCATGAATTCAGCGATTAAAGATAATATGATTTCAACTATTTTCAATAAAATCACAACCAAATTTGGGCTGATTAATGAAAAGCGTGTTGCAGAATACAGCAATCGCCTGATTGAACAATTAAAGATTAAATCGCCTGATGCCGGATTACCGGTGAACACTCTGTCCGGCGGCAATGCACAAAGGGTCTCGATTGCCAAATGGCTCGCCATTAATCCGGATCTGCTTATTCTGGATGAACCGACCATCGGCGTGGATATTGCCAATAAAGAGGGCATATTCACCATCATCAGAGAGCTCTCCGCCAAGGGTATTGCTGTAATATTCATTACCGATGAAGTGGAAGAGGCCTACTATAACAGCCACAAAATTTTTGTGATGAAATCCGGCAAAATCAGCCATGAATTTAACGCGGAGAGTACCGGTGAAGCGGAAATACTGGAGGCAATCAATGAAAAATAAATCCATTTCGCAAAGTTTCTTTCTAATCATCACGATATTGATTCTTTCTGTTTACCTCTCAATAAAAACAGATGATTTTTTAACAATAGAAAATCTTTACGATGTTATTAACAGTTATGCGATGCTGGCCATTTTGGCTTGCGGGTTATTTATTGTCCTGATTTCAGGCGGAATTGATATTTCCTTTCCTGCCATCACCATTATTTCACAATATATTATGGTTTCCTTTATTATGAAGCATGATGGAAATTATTTTATTGTCTTTTTAATTTCAACACTTTCCGGAACCGCACTTGGGCTTATCAATGCCTTTATTGTCAACCGATTAAAAGTACCTTCAATTATTATCACCATATCGACCCTGAATATATTTTACGGCTTGCTGCTTTATATCACCAAAGGTACTTGGTTGTATGATTATCCGGCATGGTTTCAGGAAGAAATTATTTTTTTCAAATCGACAACCGCCACAGGATTTGAATATGGGCTGTCATTCCAGTTTCTGTTACTGCTCACCGTGATTTTACTCACCGGATTTATCATGAATAAAACCAGTATCGGCAGAAAAATTTACGCCTTGGGCGGAAATGCCGAAGCCGCCTCCAGAGTCGGTTTTAATCTGTTAAAACTACACCTTTTTGTATACGGCTACATGGGATTCGTCTCCGGTATTGCCGGCGTTGTCCAATCTTATACCGTGCAAACCGTTGCACCGGATTCACTACTGGGATACGAGCTGACCGTACTGGCTGCCGTCGTACTCGGCGGAACCAGCCTGATCGGCGGCAAAGGCACATTATCCGGCACCATGATGGGCGTTATTTTATTAGCCATCATTCAAAACGGGCTGAATCTGTTGGGCATCTCTTCATATTGGCAAACGGTCGTAACCGGTTTGATTATTGTATTCAGCGTCAGTATGACGGCCTGGAGTCAACGAAATAAGGTGGGAGAGTAATCGTTATGAATAAAAGCAATGACAATTCCTTTAAATATTTAATACTGTTATTACTGTTGATCGTACTTTCATTCAGTATTTTGATACCGGATGTTTTCTGGTCACTCAATAATTTCCAATCGATCGCTTCCCAAATGCCTATTTTAGGGGTATTGACTCTATCCATGGCGATCACGATGCTAACCGGCGGCATTAATTTATCAATTATCGCCACCATGAATTCTTGCTCGTTAGTGATGGCATTTTATCTGATGAATAACCCTTCTTCACTTTTTATTGCTGTTTTACTAGGCTTGATCACGGCAATACTCATCGGATTGATTAACGGGATATTAATTGCGGTTATTCGGGTTTCGCCTATTCTGGCGACACTAGGAACCATGACATTACTCAACGGATTAAATATTCTCCTATCAAAAGGTTCAGCTATCTCTAATTTTTCTGAAACCATTTTGATACTCAACAGTGGAACATGGCTCGGCATTCCGTTTCCATTAATCATTTTTATTCTATTGTCTTTTTTATTATGGGTTATCTTTGATAAAACAACATTAGGGAAATCGATCTATTTTATTGGCAATAATGAAAAAGCCACCTATTTTTCTGGTATTAATACCCAGAAAGTGCTTATTCTAGTCTATATTATATCATCGGTGCTTTGTGTTGCGGCAGCACTGCTGATGATGTCGAAGCTCAATTCCGCCAAATCCTCTTATGGCGATTCTTATCTGCTGACGGCGATTCTGGCAACCGTATTGGGCGGTGTCAATCCGGACGGCGGTAAAGGAAAATTAGTCGGTATTCTGATGGCGTTGGTGTTGCTACAAACTTTAGAGAGCGGTTTAAATATTATTGGCGTAAGTAGTTATATCACCATGGCGTTATGGGGCGGATTATTAATTCTATTTATTTTCTTGCAAAAATACCAAATTCACTTTTTTACAAAAAGAAAAAATTATAAGGGGTCATGATTATGTCAGAAAAATTTGTTATCGGCCTGGATTTCGGCAGTGATTCGGTTCGCTCACTGTTGGTCAATTGCCAAAGCGGAGAAGAAGTAGCGACACATGTCGTCAATTATCCACGCTGGAAAAAAGAGTTATATTGCGATTCAAATAATAATCAGTTTCGCCATCATCCCCTTGATTATATCGAATCCATGACCGACACCATTTGTGAAATCACAATGAATATCGATGAAACAATCCGAAAAAATATTGTTGCAATCGGCATTGATGCAACAGGCTCGACCCCGGCGCCAATAGATGCGGAAGGTCGTATTTTAGCACTGAATGAACGTTTTAAAGAAAATCCCAATGCGATGTTTGTGTTGTGGAAAGACCACACCGCAACAAAAGAAGCCGATGATATTACCGAATTATGCCACAGCGGGAAATATCCCGATTATAGCAAATATATCGGCGGCACTTACTCTGCGGAATGGTTTTGGGCAAAAATCACGCATATTCAAGCGATTGATGAAGAGGTCAGACGCCATGCCGTCAATTGGGTCGAATTATGCGATTGGATTCCGGCGCTCTTGTCCGGCACAACCCACCCCACCCAACTAAAAAGAGGTCGTTGTACTGCCGGACACAAAAGTTTATGGCACCCTGATTGGAACGGCTTGCCGTCAGCCGAATTTTTGACCGCACTTCATCCGTCCCTGACAGAGAATTTGCAAACACCGTTATTTACCGAAACCCAAACCGCTGACATTGCTGTCGGTACCATTACCTCGGAATGGGCAGAGAAATTAAACCTGCCGAAAAATGTGATTATTTCAGGCGGAGCGCTGGATTGCCATATGGGGACAGTGGGTGCGGGAGCCTCTAAAAATACGTTGGTGAAAGTAATTGGCACCTCAACTTGCGATGTGTTGATTACCGATTATGATACCGTAAACAAACGTTCAATCGAAGGCATATGCGGACAAGTCGACGGCAGCGTAATTCCAAATGCAATCGGGCTGGAAGCCGGACAATCGGCTTTTGGCGATGTATATGCTTGGTTTGCCCGGATTGTGAGCTGGCCGCTGGATAAATTGGTACGCCAGCACCCGCACCTGCAGACAGAAATTGATAGTTTTAGACAGCAACTGCTGTCAGATCTGGCGAGAGAGTGGAATCAAAATCCGAGACTGGAATATTTGCCCCTGACGCTGGATTGGTTTAATGGGCGAAGAACCCCTTTTGCCAATCAAAAACTCAAAGGCGTCATCTCCGGAATCAGTTTGGGAACCGATGCCAGCGCAATATTCGGCTCTTTGATTGTCGCAACGGCTTTCGGATCAAAAATGATTATGGAATGCCTGATCTCGCAACAAGTCCCGGTAGAAAAAATAATTGCCCTAGGCGGTATTGCCAGAAAATCACAGGTCGTGATGCAAACCTGTGCCGATGTGATGGAAAAACCAATTCAGATCGTAAAATCCGATCAGTGCTGCGCACTGGGGGCCGCTATTTTTGCCGCCGTTGCCGCTGAAGTCTACCCTACGGTTGAATCGGCTCAAGAGGTAATGGCAAGCAAAATGGAAAAAACCTATTTTCCTGATGAAGAAAGAATTAAACACTACGCTTCATTATACCAACAATATAAAGAATGGGCGGTAGCCACCGAACCCCTGTACAATAAATTCTTCCATCAAAACGATAAGGCTTCCTGACAATTCGTTTATGAGGGGATTTTCGTTCCTAAAAATACAGCGATCCTGAGCCGTGACACAGTAAGCTCGTATCAACGTGCGGTTTTAAACCGCACTTTCCGTTTTACAACTCAACACGTAATGCCGAATAAGCCCGTTGGGCTTTTTCCCGTGCGGCCTCGACACTGTGATCGCGTGCCAGAATTACCCCCAATCGGCGGTGGCCGTTGACTTCGCCTTTGCCGAATAAACGTAAATCGGTGTTCGGTTCCGCCAATACCTGTTGCAGGTTGCAGAACCGCACTTGGGTCGATTTGCCTTCGACCACAATTGCTTTCGAAGCGGACGGGCTGATGAGGTTAATCGGCGCAATCGGCAAACCAAGAATCGCCCGAGCGTGCAGCGCAAATTCGGACAGCTCTTGTGAAATCAACGTGACCATACCCGTATCGTGCGGCCTCGGCGACACTTCGTTAAAAATCACTTCGTCGCCACAGACAAACATCTCTACACCAAAAATGCCGCGCCCGCCCAAACCGTCGGTAATTTTGCCGGCAATGGCTTCGGCTTTGGCAAGTGCGGTTGGCGACATGGCTTGCGGCTGCCACGATTCACGGTAATCACCGTCAATTTGGCTATGTCCGATAGGCGGCAGAAAAGTCGTGCCGTTAATATGACGTACAGTCAGCAGCGTGATTTCGTAATCGAACTTCACGAACCCTTCGACAATCACCCGTCCGCCGCCGGCTCGTCCGCCTTGCTGCGCATAGTCCCACGCTTGTTGTAATTGCTGTTCGGATTTGATCACGCTTTGCCCGTGGCCGGAAGAACTCATAATCGGTTTGACCACGCAGGGAACTCCGATGGCGGCTACCGCACTTTGGAAATCTGCATAATTCTCGACAAAACGATAATCGGATGTCGGCAAACCTAGTTCCTCTGCGGCTAAACGGCGAATGCCCTCACGGTTCATGGTCAGCTTGGTGGCTTTGGCAGTCGGAATCACGTTGAAACCTTGCCGCTCCAATTCCAGCAGCGTATCGGTAGCAATGGCTTCCACTTCCGGCACAATATAATCCGGCTTTTCTTTTTCGACCAATGCGCTCAGCGCCTCGCCGTCCAGCATCGAAATAGTGTAGGCGCGGTGAGCTACTTGTTGCGCCGGTGCGTTTTGATACCGATCAACGGCAATGACTTCCACACCCAGACGTTGTAGCTCGATCGCCACTTCTTTGCCCAATTCGCCCGCCCCCAACAGCATCACTTTGGTGGCAGAAGGCGTTAACGGAGTTCCGATTGTCGTCATGTATTTTTCCTTTACTGTTTCTGTTGCGCTAAAAATGCGAAAAAAAACCGAGCGCAACGGCTCGGTATCGGTTAAATATTGATTAAGTTCGGATCAAGGGTCAGTTCTTCGTTTTTATTAATGCCGATTTTACGTTGCAAAATATGGCGTGCAATATCCTGCGCCTCCTTTAACGAGTGGTCGGTGTAGGTTCCGCACTGGTATTTATTCAGTTCGGGAATCTGATTCTGATCAGCCACGTTCAGCACGTCTTCCATCGAAGCCAGCCAAGCTTCGGCAACTTGTTTTTCGTTTGGCGTCCCGATCAGGCTCATATAAAAACCGGTACGGCAGCCCATCGGTGAAATATCGATAATTTCCACTTGCTCACTGTTCAGATGATCACGCATAAACCCGGCAAACAGATGTTCCAGCGTATGTACGCCTTTCATCGGCATAATTTCCAGATTCGGACGGCAAAAACGCAGGTCGAAAACGGTAATATCATCACCTTTCGGCGTGCGCATATTTTTTGCCACCCGTACCGCCGGCGCATTCATTTTGGTGTGGTCAACGGTAAAACTGTCCAGTAACGGCATATTTTTTCCTTTTTCGCATTAATTTAAAAATTTTTCGGATAACGGTGAACTTTTCGTTCGTTACTCGGTCTTATTATACAAGCAACCTGCAGTTGTTTTCTAATAATTAAGTTGGTTCCTTAGGTTATTTTGCGCTCTCACTCGAGAGCGCTTTTTTTCGTCCGTCATAACCGGTTTTGCTGTGCCAAATAATCGTCAAAACTCAAACTGTCCGCCCGTTCCATTGCCTGTTGTTTTTCAACCGACTGTTGCGCCAATTGTTGCAGCTGCTGCCGACTTAGCGTACGGTACGGCTGTGTTAAAAACTGTTGTTTGAATTTTTCCGCCTGCTGTTCGCCGAAAGCGCCGATGCCGATTTTATGGTAGTCCGCCAATACGCGCGCCGACAGCGTTAATGCCGGATCGGCAAACGCTTTGCGCAGTTCCCGACAAATCGACGTATAACCGTGTTCCTGCCCGACACAATCCACCACTTGCGCCAGTTGCAACAGATCATCAAAAATCGTTTCACCCATGGCCTGCAATGAATATTCGGTACTGTCACAGCCGATTCCGACAGTTTGCCCCGGCTGCCGTCCGGCAAGAATCACTTTATTCCAGTTTTTGCGACAGCACTGCTGTTCGGCATCGCCCATCGGCTCGGCTTCTGCCAATTCGCACCACAGCATAAACAGATCGAGGAAATAAATCTGTTGTTGGCTAATGCCGACCGCCGCATACGGGTTAACGTCCAGCGATCGCACTTCTACATATTGAATACCGCCGCGCTCCAATGCCGCAACCGCTCTTTCGCCCTCCAGCGTGACCCGTTTCGGGCGAATTTGTGCATAAAATTCCGCCTCAATCTGCAACACATTGGCATTGAGCTGGTGATGTTGCCCGTCCTGCTGATCAATCCGGGCAAAGTGCGGTTCAGGACGGCGGGTTGCGGCACGTAGGGCGGTAATATACTGTTCCAATCGGTTATAATTGATGCCCAAATTCGATTGCGTATCAGTAGTATAGCCCAAATCGCTCAAACGTAACGAGGTAGCATACGGCAGATATAAAAAGCCGTGTTCCGATTGCTCGAACGGCATATCGGTTTGCCGCCCTTGCAAAAAACAGCTGCAAATCGCAGGCGAAGCGCCGAACAAATAGGGGATAATCCAGCCGTAACGCAAATAATTGCGGATGATATTCAAATAGCGTGCCGACAGCTGATCCTTGCGCTGCGGATCTTCGGCTGCGCCGAAACGGGCAAGCCAGTAATTATCATCAAACGAAAAATTGTAATGAATGCCGGCAATGGTCTGCATCAAAGCACCGTAGCGGTTTTTCAGGCCTTCACGGTACAACGTCTTGAAACGCCCCGGATTGGAATTGCCGTATTGCGCCAGTACGATTTCGCTTTCATCATCGATAAAACACGGCATACTCATCGGCCAAAACCGCTCTTGCCCCATATTTTCCAGCGTGAAACGGTGCAAATCATGCAAAAAGTCGCTCAGTTCACCGGCGGTTTCACGCACCGGCGTCACAAACTCCAACAGACTTTCGGCAAAATCAGTGGTGATCCACGGATTGCACAGCGCTGAGCCGAGATGTGGCGGGTGCGGTGTCAGCGCCAGATGTTTATTCGGCAGAAAACGCAAGGTTTCGCGTTCCAGCCCACGCTTGAAATGTTGCACTGCCTGCGGATGTTCTTTCAACCAGGCAAGTGCGGTATCTAGTTTTGGTAACACGACAAAATCCTCTTACAATTGGCTCAAGCCGATGAGTAACAAATATCGCAAGCCTTTACCCAATATGATGAACAGCAAAGCACTAAACCAGTGCAGCCGCAACCAGCCTGCCGCCACACACAGCAGATCGCCGAAAACGGGCAGCCAGCTCAGCAGTAGGCTCACGCCGCCGTAGCGATATAACACACGAACGCTCCGTTGCTGTCGGCAGTTCAAACGCCGCCATTCCGGCACGACAAGCAGACGTCCGACGGCATAGCTGGTCATACCGCCGAGTGTGTTGCCCAACGTGGCAGCCAGCCAAAGCTTAAACACCTCAACAGAACCGCTGAAAGTATTCATCAGTAACAAGCCGCTGAACACTACTTCGGAATTGCCGGGCAACAAAGTGGCACTTAAAAACGCACTGGTAAACATCAGGAGAAACCGGTTTTGCAATGCCCAATCGGGCAACCAGCCCGACAGCCAATCGACGAACATCACCATCAAGCTTTCAGCAGGCGGTTGTCACGTACGTCAAACACGTCCATTCCTGCCGCATGGGCGGCTTCGATACCGAAATCACCGTCTTCGAATACTAGATTTTTGTGCGCTTCACAGCCGATAAGCTCGGCACAACGCAAAAACGTATCCGGCGCCGGTTTGTGTGCGACGACCTCATCCGAGGTCACGACCGCAGCGAAATATCGCTGCAAATCAAATTTTTCCAACAGAATATCGGCCATCATGCGATGCGCACCGGTGCCGATTGCCATCGGGATTTTACCGTGAAACGCCTGCACAACGGAAAATGCCGGCAGTAAAACCGCTCTTTCCAGCACCAGTTTCATGCCGAATTCACGTTTTTTTAGCGTAACCTCTTCCAACATGGTCAACGGCATACCGGCATCACGCATGATCGCTTCGGCAATAATATAAGTGGTGGCGCCGCTGAATTTATACATCAGCTCGCCGCGCAACGGATAACCGAAATAATCGCCGGTTTGACGCCACGCCGCTTCGTGAGCCGGCATGGTGTCGATTAACGTGCCGTCCATATCGAAAATCAAGCCGTTGTAACCGGCGATAATCTGTGGTTCGAGAATCAACGCCGTCATGCCTGTGGCTCCATATCCAAAATAATTTTCCCCAAGGTACGGCCTTGTTCCAGCGCAAGATGGGCTTCTTTAATCTGCGCCAGCGGATAGGTGTCGGCAATTTCGATTTGCAGTTTTTGCGCCGCCAGCAACGCTAACATTCGGCTTAAATCCGCCGCGTTCGGCTCCACCATAATTTTTTCCACCTGCAAGTGACGGCTTGCGCCCGCCTGTTGCAGTAACGGCACATGAATCGTCGGTACACAAATCACCCGTCCGCCTTGTTTGACCGCACTTAGTGCTTTGACCCCCGCTTCACCGCCGACCAAATCCAAAAAAATATCGGCCTCCAGTGCCGGATAATGCTCAAGTGCGGTATAGTCAAGAAAATGATCAATGCCCAACGTTTTGAGATATGCCTGTTTTGACGGCGAACAAATAGCAATCACCTCTAGTGATTGCTGTTGCAGCAATTGTACCGCCAAATGCCCGACACCGCCTGCCGGCGCTGAAATCAGGATTTTTTGTCCGGTATGCGCAGCCGCTTGTTTAACCAACTGAAGTGCGGTCACGCCGACGGTCGGCAGGGCTGCCGCCTGTTGCAGCGACACCCCGTCCGGTACGCGCGCCGCCAAATCGGCATTAACGGCAAAATAACGGCTGTATGCACCGCCGTCAAAGGTCAGCACCGCAACCCGTTCGCCCACTTGAAAACCGCTCTTTGCACCGGCTTTTGCCACAACGCCGGCGGCATCGAAGCCCAGCACGGCAGGAAAGCGGGATTTGAATTTTTCTGCGCCCCAGCCCAATCCCGAACGGGTTTTGTAATCGACCGGATTAATGGCGGCATAGTGCGTTTCCAACAAAATCTGTTGTTCGCCGATGTCCGGCAGCGGCAAGTGCGGTTGTAGTGTCAGCACCTCGGCAGTACCGAATTCAGAAATGGTGACGCCATAGTTATGTAACGGATCGGTTAATGTGGTCGGCATGATTTCTCCCTGTTAAACAGTCGGTATTTGTAAAGCGGAATGCCAAGAATACCATTTTCGTCTCGAGGCATAAGGATTTTTTTGTTATATCAAATGCAAAAAATTTTTAAGATGTGGTTCGAAAGCGGCTCAATCCGCAATCGGCTCGAATCCGGCTTAACGGCTGATGCCCGGATTAAACGCCTTTATACTGCAAATACAGCACGGTGGCCGCAACACGGGAATTGACGTTGAGCTTGCGCAGCAGGTTACGGATATGGACTTTGACCGTCTCTTCCGAAATAAACAGGGTTTCAGCAATCTGTTTATTCGACATGCCTTTGGCGACCAGTTCCAATACCGCACTTTCGCGATCGGTCAACGACAGCAGCGGTTCAGGCGATAGTTTGCGCTGTTGCAGCTGATATTGCACTTCAGGGCTGTAGACTACCTCGCCGTGCGCCAACTGTTGCAACTGTTTTAACAGCAAATCCGGTTCGCTGTCTTTTAGCAGATAACCGTCGGCACCGGCGTCGACCAAAGCAAAAATATCGGCTTTGGCATCGGAAACGGTCAAAACGGCAATCCGTGCGGTCACGCCGTGTTGCCGCAACTGCTGTAAGGTTTCCAAACCGCTCAAGCCTTTCATGTTGAGATCCAAAATAATCAAATCCGGCTCGGTCTGGCGCGCCAGCCGAATGCCTTCAAGCCCGTTACTGGCTTCGGCAATATTGCCGAATTCGGGTTCCAGCTCGAGCAATTGTCGGATTCCGCGCCGCATGAGCGGGTGATCATCAATGATAAGGATACGATATGACTGCGACATAATTTTCCCACACTTATGAATAAAGGTGATTATTATACTGCTTTTTTTATCGGATTAACTTTACCTTGATCATAATATTGCAAATGTTGCTGGCTGTGGAACGGCACGACTTTGCTTTCGCCCGCCGCATCGGTGATCAATTGGTAAAATTGCGGATAATTGAAACTGTAGCCTTCATACCGCTCTTCGCTGTCAAAACGGCTCATAGTATAGATTTTATTGATTTCTTTGATTTTATTGAATTTTTCATCTGTACAACGGTAATACACTTCCGGATTGTTGTGTTCGTCCAGAATATAGACATTGAAACTGTTGTCATCGTTGTCTTCAAAGAAAAACTGTAAAAAACCTTCACTGGCAAATTCGCCGATGCCGTGCGGGAAGTGGTATTTATGCTGTTTCAGCAGATGTTCGGGGGAAATGCCCTCAAGTGCGGTCTGTTCTTCCGGATTCGGCGTGCTGCGCACAATACCGCCTTCTTCGATTTTAAGACCGCGGCTTTCGTAAGCAAAATCCCAAATTCGTCCCGCCACCTGTAACCGGTTGATTGAACGTTTATTCAGAATCGCACTGACTTGTGTGTTAATACATTTTTTGATCAATTTTTCGGTCGCCGCCAACATTTCCGTACGGTAACGTTTGCTGTAACAGCAGACTTTCACCGATTCCAACGGGTTCGACCCGCGATGCACCTTGTGCGCCAGCACTTTCAGACAATCTAAAATGGCGTGTTGCCCGGCGAAATGTAACGTGCGGATCTCGCTCCAACGGTTACGGTAAATCAAATCGATACTGCCGACCAGACTTTGTTGCTTCGGCCCGAAATTGAACAGATCGTTCGACAGCACTTCACGCCGCTGATTGCCCTGAATCAATTCGGTCGGATCATGGTTGAGGTTGACGGCGACAAACAAATTGCGCAATTCGCACGGGTGGCTGAGATCATCATTGCTCGGCGGGGTGACTTGTTGTGCAAAAGAGAGCCTTAAATCAGTGGCGAATTGCTGTATCTTACTCAAACTAATCGTATCGCTACGGGCATAAAGGTGTGTTTTAGCACCCAATAGCCCGTTAAAATAGGCCCAGGCGACCAGTTTGGCCAGATTCGGCGCATATTCTACATAGCGGTCGCTGGAGGTCGACACCTGCTGCATACTGCAATTAATCAAATGCCAGCCGTCCCTGACGGCGTTTGAATTGCTGACCTCGACCAACATCAATTCGTTTTCAGTGATATTATCGGCGATCTCACGGTTAAACAGCGTCACTTTTTCCGGTAATACTTCAAACGCAGTATAGAGCTTACGTGTCAAAATACTGATATCTTCCGGCATTAAATCAGCGGAAATCTTCTGTTTACGGGCAAACGTAATCAAATTACGATAACCCTGCATCAACAGTCCGACCAAACTGTTATAAAAACTTTTTACCTGCTTGATCTTCCAGTTGGCATGATCATCGAGGAAGGCAATATCCTGTGCCGACCAATTCCACTCCGCAACCAATTGCCGTAACTGATGCCGACGCGGGCTGTCTTGCGCCATATCCGCCAAATCGCGGTTGGCCTTGATATAAAAACAGCGGCGCAGCAGATCCAACCGCCCGAAATCTTTGATACGCTGTAAGTAAGCGCTTACACTGTGCAGCATCGCCAAATAAGGATCAAAAGCGTGATTCACCTCGCTACCCGACAACAATTGCTGCTTGAATTGTTTCGAAATCAGCGTTGAATTCGGGTAATCCGCCATCAGTGTTTCCAGAAACAGAATTTTGATCACCGATTTATACGGTGAATCGACCGCCTTAAACAAATGCCACAATGTTGCACCAAAATATTCGTTGGCGGACAACGCACCCAATCCGCCAAAATCAACCCATTCGTCAGGACGGATTTTGCCCTCACCAACCCATTTGGCGACTACGGTGTCGTAATGCTCTTCGTTGTTGACCGGCAAATGCAGCCACAACAACGGCTTGCCCGCCAGACGAATGGCAGATCGGTAAAATTCATCCAGCAACAACATATATTGGCTGCTGCCGCAATGCTCGGTGTTCAGGGCTTCGGAATAGGTGATGTTGCGAAAATGATTTTCGTCCAATAGATAGAAATTGGCTTCAACGCCCAGCGCCAGCGCCCATTTTTGAATTTGCAGCGTTTTTTGTAATAATTTATTGCGCTTGCTCAAGCTCAGTTCGGGACGATGGCAAACCCAAATATCCAGATCGGACTGGCTGTTTTGGGTGATCGAGCCGGTACTGCCCATGGCATAAACGCCCAATAGCGGGGTTTGCGGATCGTTTTTACGCGTCTGTTTTTGCAGAAAAGTGCGGTATTCCGCCGGAGGCAAGATGTTTTGCAGGTAGTGTTGTTGATATGTCGTCGGTTTGAAATCGATAATGCCCGCCGGCGATTCGCTGACGAAACCGGGTAAAATGGGATCATTACTATGCAATAGCAAACCAAGCAATTGAAAAATATGCTGAAACTCTTCCGACGCTCCAGCCAGCGCTCTCTGATAGCGGGTTTCATCCAATGCCGCTACTAACTGTTTGGCAGATTTAAGATAACTACTCAAAAAAACATCTCACAACAATCAAAACATTTAGTATTTGTGATCAACATCACACTAGAAAAGGGTCAGCGCCAAGCCTAACACTTAACACCGGTCAGGTAAAGATCTGCTAAATTTTTTTAGTAAACTAATTAATTGTCATGATGGCTAAACCGCCTGATTTCAGTGAAACAGACAGAATGTCAGCTCACGACACGATACATGGACTTGCTCCTCAAGGGCAAACGCACGACGGCTGTGAACCAGTAGCCGCTCGTCACCGATTTGCAGCTGATATTCAAAGGTATGCCCCAGAAAACGTCTGCCCGACACCGTGCCGTTTGCCTGTGCGTTTTGCGCCAGCTGCAATTGCTGCGGCCGAATCAGACAAAAGAGCGGTTTTTCCGGTTCGATTGCACCGCCGTTCGCCAGTGTCAGCGGTATCGGGCTGTGGAACGTTCCCAAAACGGAAACCAAGGTGTGCGCATCTTGTAAGCGGCACGGCAGATAATTACTGCTGCCGAGGAAATCGGCGGCAAAACGGCTTTGCGGATATTGATAAAGCCGCTCGGGCCGGTCAAATTGGACGATTCCGCCCTGTTCCATCAAAGCGATTTTATCGGCAAAGACAAACGCCTCTTCCTTGCTGTGGGTGACAAAAATAGCCGCCACTTTCTGTTTTTTCAGAATGGCTTTGATTTCGTCAATCAATTGATACCGCACTTGGCTGTCAATATTGGAAAACGGCTCGTCCAACAGCAACAGTTCCGGCTTACATGCCAAAGAGCGGGCAATCGCAACCCGTTGTTGCTGTCCGCCGGAAAGCTCATGCGGATAACGTTGCAAAAATGCGCTTAGTTTCACCAACTTCGCCATTTCGGCTACAATCCCGTCTTTTTGCCGTGCGCTGTGGTCAGCCAGACCGAACGCAATATTTTCCGCTACGGTCAAGTGTGGAAACAGGGCGTAATCTTGAAAAATCATGCCGATTTTGCGCTTTTCCACCGCAATCGTTGCCAAATCACGTTGATTAAGCAACATTTTGCCCTGTGTCGGCACAATCAGCCCGGCAATCGCTTTCAACAACGTGGTTTTGCCGCAACCGCTGGCACCGAGCAGGCAGACAATCTCATCATCGTGCAGTTCCAACGCCAGATGCTGTAAAACCGGCTGTTTTTCGTAGCAAACGCTCAAATTTTCGATATGTAATGACTTCATCGAGATAGGCTCTCTTTTTTCTTGGAGGATAACAGGGAACGGGTCAGAAAAATCACCGGCAACAGACCGACCAATACCAGAAAAACCGCCGACAGCGAGGCTTGTTCCAGTTGTTCGTCCGAGGTCAGGGTAAATACATGGGTTGCCAGCGTATCAAAATTAAACGGCCGCAACAGCAAAGAAGCATTCAGTTCCTTCATACTTTCCAGAAAAACCAGTAAAAGTGCGGTCAACATGCCTTTGCTCAACAGCGGAAAATGGACGCTGAACAACATTTTGATACCGTTGTAACCCAAGGTTCGCGACGCCATATCCAGCGAGGGGGCGATTTTACTCAATGAAGTGTCGATACTGCCGAGGCTCATGGCGGAAAAACGAATGATATAAGCCGCAATCAGTGCAAACATTGAACCGCTGAAAAACAGCCCGACCAACGGCAAATTCAAACTTTTTAAGGCGTTGTTCAGCAAATGATCAGCCGAAATCAGCGGAATCATCAAACCGATGGCCAGCACCGTGCCCGGCACCGCATATCCCAAAGAGGAAAAAGGCAAACCGTAGTGTGCCAAAAAGTACGCCGCATCTTTGCGTTGCCCGCTCAAACGACGAAAGAACAGCAAAAACAGCGCCAGCACCACGCTGATCAGCGCCGCACTGATCGAAACCCGCAGGCTGTTATAGGCGTATAGCCAAAATCGGTCGTTCCATGCCTGTTCGAAATAGTCATACGCCCAGTACATTAATTTGCCCAGCGGAATAAAAAATGCAAATCCTGCCAAGCCCCAGCAATAAAGCTGTGCCAGCCATAATTTCCAACCGTACAGTTCACGCTGCGGCTGCGTGCGCTCATAACCGCGTTGATAAAGTCTCTGTTTGCGACGGCTGTAACGTTCAAGAGTCAACAGCAGGAAAATCAGCAACAGCATTAGTAATGAAATGCGCGCCGCCGTGCCCAAATCATTCAAGCCGAGCCAAGTATCATAAACTGCGGTGGTCAAGGTCGGCACGGCAAAATAGGAGACCGTGCCGAAATCTCCCAGCGTTTCCATCGCCACCAGTGCGGTACCGATAGCCATTGCCGGACGGGCAAGCGGCAAGGTGACTTTTTTAATCAATTGCCAACCGTTGACGCCCAGAATTTTGGCGCTGTGATTTAGATTCTCCGATTGCTCCATCAGTGCGATACGGGTCAGCAAAAAAATATAAGGATACAGTACCAGTGCCAAGACCACACAGGCGCCGCCCAAAGTGCGGATTGGCGGAAACCAGTAATCTTGCGAACTGCTCCAATCGAACAGCCGGCGCAAGAAGCCCTGCACCGGCCCGGCATAATCCAGCAGATCGGTATACAGATAGGCGACCAGATACGGCGGCATGGCCAACGGCAGACAAAGCACCCACTGCAATGTCGCCTGCCCGCGAAAACGAAAAGTAGAGACAATCCAACTGCACGGCAACGCAAACAACAGGCTGCACAACACCGTGCCGACAATCAGCAACAGGGTATTTTTTAAATAATCGAACAGCACCGTATGCCACAAATGTGATACGCTGTCGCTGTCCGCCGACACGGCCTGATAGAGAATCGCTGCAATCGGTAACAGAAAAAAGGCGAGGATCATCAACGCCGCTAAAAACCAACTTATTTGCCGAATATTTTTCATTTTTTCGATTTATCAGAAACGACAAAGAGCGGTTATCAACCGCTCTTGCCGATTAGCATGAAAATTACAGATCAAATTTTACTTCATCAACCAATTTTAACGCTTTATCATAGTTGTCCGCCACTTTTTCCAGCGGCAAATCATCGGCTTTGTAAGTACCCCACGATTCCACCAGCGCCGAATAAGGAACGCCCGCTTTTACCGGATACTCATGGTTCAGCTCGGCATACAGTTTTTGTGCCGCATCGCCGCTCAGATATTCTACCAATTTCACCGCATTGTCTTTGTTAGGTGCATATTTGGCAACGACAACCCCGCTGATATTGACGTGTGTGCCGTCGCTTTGCTGATTCGGGAAGTTGATATAGGCGGATTCCGCCCAGCTGCGCTGTTTGTCGTCATCAAGCATTTTGCCGTAGTAGTAGCTGTTGCCGATGGCATAATCACAAACGCCTTCTTTAATCGCTTTCACTTGATCACGATCGCCGCCTTGCGGTTTTTGCGCCAAATTGGCTTTCAGCCCTTCCAACCACGCTTTGGCTTTAGCTTCGCCGTCATGTTCGATCATCGATGCAATCAACGACACGTTATAGGCATTTTTACCGGAACGCACACACACTTTGCCTTTATATTCCGGCTTGGCAAGATCGTAATAGGTGAAATCGGCAGGCAGTTTACCGACACGATCTTTCGAGCTGTAAATCACTCGGGCACGGGTGGTCAAGGCAAACCACTGATCTTGGGAATCACGGTATTGCGCCGGAATATTCTCTTCCAGCGTGTGGCTGTGAATCGGCTGGGACAATCCCGCTTTCACCACATCCATCACCCGCTTGATGTCAACGGTCAGCACCACGTCCGCCGGACTGAGTTCGCCTTCACGTTTAATCCGCTCAACCAGCCCTTTATCATCAAAAATCAGATTGACTTTAATACCGGTGTCTTTTTCAAAATTTTGCAAAATAGGTTCGATCAAATACGGTTGACGATAAGAATAGACGTTGACTTCCGCCGCCAAGGCCGAGCCTGCTGTTGCGGCAACCAAACCCACTGCCAGTGCGACATGACTTTTTTTCATTATTATTTTCTCCATAACGTTTTATCGGGTTAATGTCCGGCGACAGTATAGAGGAAAGCAGTCACACATTAAAAGAGAATTATTATCATCTTTATTAAAAGTCGATCCACATCACATTTCATCGGATATTTTGTCTGTTTTTTGTCCGTTTTACTTTTTTCACCGCCAAGACTGCACTTTCGCCATAATTCAGGTAGAATCAAAAAACCCGAATTTTTATCTCAATCCGCCAAACAAGAGGTCAACTATGCCGCTCAATTTACGTCATCGCCATTTTTTGCGCTTAATGGATTTTAGTCCGAATGAAATTCAGTTTTTATTGGATTTATCCGCCGATTTGAAACGTGCCAAATACAGCGGCACCGAACAGCCCCGCCTACGCGGCAAAAACATTGCGCTGATTTTTGAAAAAACCTCGACCCGCACCCGCTGTGCGTTTGAAGCGGCGGCTTTTGATCAAGGCGCTAATGTGTCGTATATCGGCCCGAGCGGTTCGCAAATCGGACATAAAGAATCAATGAAAGATACCGCACGCGTGTTGGGCAGAATGTATGACGGCATTCAATATCGCGGCTACGGGCAGGAATTAGTGCAAACGCTGGCGGATCATTCCGGCGTGCCGGTGTGGAACGGACTGACCGACGAATTCCACCCGACCCAGATTCTGGCTGATTTCCTTACCATGCTGGAACACGGCAACGGCAAACGACTGAATCAAATGAAACTGGCCTATTTGGGTGATGCGCGTAATAATATGGGCAACTCGTTTGTCGAAGGTGCGGCGTTAATGGGGCTGGATTTACGCCTTGTAGCGCCGAAACAGTTCTGGCCGTCGCAAGCGTTATTGGACGAAGTGGCGGAAATCGCCGCCAAAACCGGCGCCCGCATCACCTGCACCGAAAACATCGACGAGGGCGTACAAGGCGTCGACTTTCTGTATACCGATGTCTGGGTGTCGATGGGAGAACCTGCCGAGGCTTGGGAAGCACGCATTCGTTTGATGAAGCCATATCAGGTGAATCGTCGGCTATTGGCATTAACCGGCAATCCGAATGTCAAATTTTTGCATTGCCTGCCGGCGTTCCACGATGATCAAACCACTGTCGGCAAGGAAATGCTGGCAAAATACGGCATGAACGGGCTGGAAGTCAGCGATGAGGTGTTCGAATCGGAGGCCTCTATCGTATTTGATGAAGCCGAAAACCGTATGCACACGATTAAAGCGGTGATGGTCGCAACGTTAGGCGACTGACCGCACTTTTCATTCACAACGTCAACATTAAGAAGGACACTATGACCAAAATGATTCATACCGAAAAAGCCCCTGCCGCCATTGGCCCTTATGTACAAGCCGTGGATTTGGGCAATCTGGTGCTCACCTCAGGACAAATTCCGGTCAATCCGGGCAACGGTGAAATACCGCAAAGCATTCAGGCGCAAGCCCGACAATCGCTGGAAAACGTAAAAGCGATTGTCGAACAGGCCGGCTTACAGGTGAAAGACATTGTCAAAACCACGGTTTTTGTGAAAGATTTGAACGAATTCGCCACCCTGAACGCTGAATATGAAGCCTTCTTTAAGGAAAACAACCACCCGAACTTCCCGGCACGCTCTTGCGTTGAAGTCGCACGTCTGCCGAAAGATGTCGGCGTGGAAATCGAAGCGATTGCGGTCAGAAAATAGCATCGCCGTTCCAAGTGCGGTTTGCCTCCTCACCAATCGGATCGAAACCGCACTTGACACAAATTTCTAAAATAGCATTAAATTAATTGCAAAAAATATAACACAAGCGCAAAATCCCCTTAATCATTGATTAACTTTTCAGGTGTTTATTTATGCAAAAAATAGTTGTTGTCGGTGGCGGCGCCGGCGGTTTGGAACTCGCCACTTTTTTAGGTCGCAAACTGGGGCGCAAACGGAAAGCCAGCGTCACTTTAATTGATCGCAATCAAACCCACTTATGGAAACCGCTGCTGCACGAAGTGGCGACCGGCTCGTTGGACGACGGCGTTGACGCCCTGAGTTACCGCGCCCACGCCAAAAATCACGGATTTTCTTTTCAACAAGGCAGTATTACCGCACTTTCACGCCAAAACCGTAACGTCACGCTCGCCCCGATCAGCGACGACGACGGCACGTTACTCGTGTCCGAACGCAAAATTCCTTATGATATTCTGGTGTTGGCGATCGGCAGCAAATCGAACGATTTCAATACTAAAGGCGTGGCGGAACACTGTATTTTCCTTGACAGCCCGGAGCAGGCGCACCGTTTCCAGAAAAAAATGCTGGGGCTGTTTCTGAAATTTTCCGAAAACCGCACTTCGCCGGATCTGGTCGAACTGCAACAGAAGCTGCCGCTGGTGGATCCGAACAACGTCAATATTGCCATTGTCGGCGCCGGCGCAACCGGCGTGGAATTGTCGGCGGAATTATACAACACCGCCAAATATCTCTCTTCCTACGGTTACGGCAAGATTGACAACTCCTGTTTAAAAGTCACGCTGGTCGAGGCCGGCGCTAAGATTTTACCGGCATTGCCGGAACGTATTTCGTCCGCCGCCCATTACGAATTACAAAAACTGGGGGTGGATGTGCGCACCAATACGATGATCACCGAAGCCACTGAAAACGGCTTATTGACCAAAGACGGCGACAACATTAAAGCCGATTTAATGGTCTGGGCGGCAGGCATTCGCGCCTCCGACGTCACCCGACAGTTCGACGGCTTGGAAGTGAACCGCCTGAATCAGCTGGCGGTGAAGGAGACGCTGCAAACCACGCTGGACGATGCCATTTTTGCCGTCGGCGACTGCGCATCACTGCTGCAAAAAGACGGCAAAGCCGTGCCGCCGCGCGCCCAAGCGGCGCACCAGATGGCCACCACCTGCGGCAAAAACATTCTGGCATTGCTCAACAACAAACCGTTAAAAGCCTTTACCTACTATGATCACGGTTCGCTGGTGTCGCTGTCGCGCTTCAGTACCGTCGGCAGCCTGATGGGAAATTTGATGAAAGGCTCGATGACCGTAGAAGGCCGAATCGCCCGCTTTGTGTATCTGTCGCTTTACCGAATGCACCAAGTTGCGCTGCACGGCTGTTTTAAAACGGGTTTGATTATGCTGGTCGGCAGAATCAACCGCTTTATCCGCCCGTCAATGAAATTGCATTGATTCGGCGCTGACCGCCGAGACGACAATTCAATACGGCGGCGCCCTGCCGTATTGTTGTCTTTGATTGAAAATAGAGAGCGTAATTTATCCCGAAGCATCAGGCTTGCCAATGGCGGTAAGAGTTGTTAGATTTCGTTAATATAGCGCTTAACACTGACGAGGATTTTTATGCAACACGACAACGGGCTCTCTTTGGCGGCACAAATACTGGAAACGTGGCAAACCCGTTTTATCGGCTTATTGCCGAATATAATTTCAGCCGTCGCACTGACCGTACTGTTTTATTTTTTAGCATGGTTTTTACGTCGTGCAACATCGCAAGCCTGCCAAAAACTTTTCCCCGGCAATCTGAAAATGGTGAAAATCGTGTCGACACTGGTTTATTGTTTAACCTGTTTCGCCGGCGTGATTCTGGTGCTGGATTTATTGAATTTAACCAATCTGATCACCCATTTACTTGCCGGCGCGGGCATCATGGGCATTGTCGCCGGATTTGCCTTTAAAGACATTGCATCGAATGCTTTTTCAGGGCTGCTGATTAAATCACAACAACCGTTTAAAATCGCAGATTGGGTGAAAATCAACGACTATCTGGGCGAAGTACGGGAAATCGGCATGATCACCACCACCTTGAAAACGATAGAGGGAAAACTGGCGTATGTCCCGAATCAACTGGTGTACAGCGGTGTGTTCGTCAACTATTCCGCCTTGGGAAAACAGCGGGTGATTATCAGCAGCGGCGTGTCATACGGCGATGATTTAGACAAAGTCAAAGCGGTTACATTGGCCATTTTCAACGATTTTGATTTCGTGGTCGATAAAGCACAAACCGATTTTTATTTTACCGATATCGGCAGCTCCACCTATAATTTCCAAGTGCGTTTTTGGATTGCTTTTAGCGACTACACCGACTATTTACGTGCTAAAAGCGACATAATTATTGTGCTGAAAAAATGCTTCGAGCAAGAAAATATCAGCATAGCCTATAACGTCACCACGCTGGATTTCGGCGTCAAGGGCGGGATGAAACTGTTTGATGAGCCGATCAAACTACAAGCGTAGCATAACCGCACTTTCACGCTTCTGTGCAACAGACGGCAAAGTGCGGTTTCTCTTTTACTGCAATATCAATTCCAATACGGCGTATTCAAATACATACCCCAGTTCATCATCATAACGCAGGCTAAAACTGGAAAATTTTAATAAAAAATTCTGCCCTTCGACGATCAAGAATTGGTTACTGAGTGGTTTCAAATCTTGATAACGGTACTTGGTGTTCAGTTTAAAGCCGTTCTTGAGCAAAATGTCATTGATCACGTTGTTTAAATCCACGTCGAATGCCGTAATGCCCGGCTCCTCAAACTTAAACCGATGGCGCCTCTCCCCGGCAGTGCCGCCGTCAAGATGACGATCCAGACTTAACAAAGTGCGGTAACGATGTGTTAACGGTATCGCTGTCGTTTGATCATCGGATAACGTGATTCGCTCGAAAGGTTCGGTTTCAGGCGGTTTAGGCTCATCACGCGCAATCAAACGGGATAAATGTTGCCCATAATGCGTCTCTACTGACAACCCGCGGTTCTCACTTTGCCAATACAGACTAGCCGCTTGCTCAGACAGGCGCCGATAAGCCGTTTTCTGTTGTTCGGAAAAATCCGCTTGCGCAGCGGCATCAGGCAACGGTTTGATTTTTCCTTTTTGATCCAATAAATCCCATTGCCGCAGCTGCCGATCAAATCGTGCCGATTGATTGTCGAATGCCATTTGAGCCGGATTCAACACCCAGCCCAACAGGATTATCGCCACAGCAAGCAATCCGGCAAAAGTGCGGTATTGGGTGCTGAATTCAAATAGCGATAACGCAATAAACAGCGTGGTTAAAATCACGATCGTCAACAGATAAATCCGCACTTCGGTTAAACCGTAATGGCTGAGCCGCTGATAAACCGCCATCCACAATAACGCCAACGGCAACAAGGCAATCCAACCGAAGAAACGGTAAAAACCTTGCCATTTCGGGGATTCTTGTAACAGTTGCAAACCTTTCAACGCTAAACCGACCAAGAGATACGGCAATATGATATAGCTGATTCGTCCCTGTGGTAATTCACCCAATAAGATGATTTTTAGGGTGTAGAGGTATAGGATTATGCTGTAAATGATCAAGACCGGCGAAAACACGACATTATTCAGCAATTGGCCGGCACTATTTAATTCACTGTTTTCACAATTATTTTTCTGTTGAAATAATAAAAAGAACAGGGGAAACACGCTACATAAAGCAAACGGTGCAATATGCCGCCAAATTTGATCGAACGGCAGATCAAGTGAAAATAAAAACTCAACACTTGCCAATAGCGCAGATAACAACGCGAGACAGATAACGGTACTCACCAATGCCCGGCAGATATTCAGCATAGTTTGCAAAAAGCCGGCAATAAACGTGCGATTTTCCCGCTGCCAACCGTCCGCCGACAGACCGAGCAGCAGCAACAATTGCAACGCCCAAAAACGACGATCTATCAAGTAATTATCCACTTCCAACCCGTTATTCATCTGCCAAAACAGCACCAACGGCGGAAGGAAGGCCGTCAACCAATAGGCAATTCTGCGGCGGCGCAATAAATAACTGACCACCAAAAACGCAGGTGCGAAACACCAGTATTTAATCCCCCCCTGATCCGTCAGCCGGATTAGGTCAATATATAAAAACGGTAACGAAAACAGCGCAATCCAAATCATCTCTAACGGATAATTTTTCATCAGTAATTTGCTTTGTGCCGCTAAATCGACAAAATAGATTTTGAGTTTTAACATCTTATTTTTAATAATATCGGTTATACAGAAACATTCGGTATGTCAATTTCACCTTGCAAAACGCATTGCAACACCGGCAAGTGACAGCGCTCAATCGTTTTGGCGGCGGTGAGTAACGTGAGTTTATTCTGCCTGGCATGAAGTTGCCGTAATTGCTGTAAATCGGCTTGTGTCTCTTCATTTGCCAGCGCTTGTCGATAACGGCGACAAAATTCATCATAGCGCATATCGGGATCTTGATGGAACCAACGGCGCAGTTCATCGGGCGGCGTCACGCTTTTTAACCACAACACCCCGTCCAGTCGGGCTTTGGCAACCCCGCGCGGCCACAATCTGTCTGCCAATACCGCCGGCAAATCGGCCGTACTGAAATCATAAACCCGTTTGAGAAGATACATACCAAGCCCCCATTTAACGCTTTCATACCGCACTTTAACGCAAAGTGCGGTCAAAGTGTATAAAAAAAGCAACTTAGCGCCGCCGCATAAGTTGCTTGTTATTGATAACCGAATCAGCCGGCGATTGCCGTTCCGCTCGTCATGTGCAAGCCGTAAAACAAAATACGCCCCAACAGCTCCGCCGCCAGCATCAGCGCCACACTTGAACAGAGTAAAAGTGCGGCCAGGCGCGGATTGCGCACGCTGTAATACAGTAAGCCCAAACCGGCGAACAGCAGCATGATTTTCAGCATCACCATTTGACTATAGTGCGGAATCAGTGCCGTTGCTTTTTGGACGGAAGTTTGAATATCCGCCAGCGAAAAGGCTTGCGAAATCGCCAGTAGTACGCTCAGCAGTAATGCCAAAAGCAACAGCCACAAAACCGGACGCAACGAGGCGGGTTCAACCCCGCCAAAACGCAATAAGGCATAAGCCAAGGTAAAGCCCGCTATAACGGCGGTCAACATAAACGCAGCGGCGGTATAGCCGTTGTTCCAAGTCGGTACGGTGCTGATCAAGTAAACCGAACTCATGGTATAGATAAACACAATGCCGCTGCTCATCAGCAATAGCAGCCAAATTTTATCCAACACTACCGGCATTTTTTTCAACATGTGCAACAGCCAGTAAATACCCGTCAGCAGAAAGAACACCGCACCGGCGGCGATCTCATTACTCAATGCCGACGAACCGATACGATTTAATGCGTTGAATGCCCGCCATGGCGACCCCAAATGCAGGACAGATGCGGCAAAACCCAATCCGAGCAGCAGCAACGGAATAAAAAACAAGCGGACAACCCGATAGCGCTGCGGCGAAGGCGATTTGCCGCACAGCAGGTATACCGCCGTCATCATCGTGGCGCCGACCGCACTTTGCGCCAATACGGTAAAGAAAACCAGTGGCAATTCATGTAATCCGGCGTTCATGTTATACCTCCCGCGGATTAGCCAGAAATCCGCTGCTGTCGCCACTCGGACGCGCATTCTTGTTCGGTTTGATGACTAAATTCGGCTGCGTATCCCTTGCCGCCGGCAACGGCGCTACATTAGCCAGTTCACCGTATTTTTGCCGCAATTCCCTGATCGGGGCAAAATCCAACGCTCGTAACGGGCAGGATTCGACACAAATCGGTTTTTGTCCCGCTTTAACGCGCGAATAACAGCCGTCGCACTTGGTCATATGTCCTTTCACCACGCTATATTGCGGCGCATCATACGGACACGCCATATGACAATAACGACAGCCGATACAAGTTTGCTCGTCGACCATCACGAAACCGTCTGCATTTTTGTGCATCGCCCCGCTCGGACAAACCTTGACACAGGCCGGATCATCGCAGTGATTACAGGCAATCGACAGATAATACGCAAAGACGTTATGTTGCCAGCAATTGCCATTCGGCTGCCAATCACCGCCTGCATATTCATAAATACGGCGGTAATTGACGTCCGGCGGCAGATCTTTGTAGTCCTTACAAGCCAATTCACAGGTTTTGCAACCGGTGCAGCGATCCGAATCAATGTAAAAACCATATTGTTCACTCATTGTCTGCTCCTTACACTTTTTCGATCTGAACTAAATTGGAATGTTGCGGATTCCCTTTCGCCAACGGAGACGGGCGCTGAGTGGTGAGAACGTTGATGCAGCCGTTATGATCGATTTTATCGCTCCACATGTTTGCCCTATGCCACGCCCCCTGTCCCATGCCGACGACTCCCGGGATAATGCGAGGCGTGACTTTGGCTTCGATGCGTGTTTCTCCGATTTCATTGAATATCCTGACCAAATCACCATTTTGAATATTGCGTTGTGCCGCATCAATCGGATTAATCCATGCCTCTTGCGGGCAGGCACTTTCCAATACATCGATATTGCCATAGCTTGAATGAGTGCGGGATTTATAGTGAAATCCGACCATCTGTAACGGAAATTCATTGCTTTTCGGATCGCCATAGCCATTGAAGCCCGGATGATAAATCGGAAGCGGATGTATAACTTCATCACTTTTTAGATCCCATGCGGCAGCTAATTCAGCCAGTTGCGAAGAATAGATCTCTATTTTACCTGATGGTGTTTTAAGCGGATTTGCATCAGGATCATCCCTGAATTCTTTGTAGGCAACCAAATGACCTTTCGGATCTTTTTTCTTGAAAATCCCCATTGCTTTCAAATCATCATATTCCGGTAAGTCGGCATCAAGCCCCCGCATTTCACTGTATAACTGTTGCAGCCATTGTTCCTGCGTTTTTCCTTCGGTAAATTTGTCGTATACATCATCTCCCAAGCGTTTGGCAACGTCACTTAAAATGTGGTAAATAGGACGCCGTTCAAATTTAGGGCTGGTTGTCGGCTGCCCGAAAATTAAATATCCCATATTGCCGGCATAATCATTCGGTATGATGTCCTCCTGTTCTGTCGTCATAAGATCCGGCAACAAAATATCCGCATATCTGGCTGATGCCGTCATGAAGTTTTCAATGACAACTATCATTTCACATTTGCTGTCATCCTGTAGAATTTCATGTGTTTTATTGATATCCGAATGCTGGTTAATAATGGTATTACCGGCGTAGTTCCAAAGAAATTTAATCGGCACATCAAGTTTCTCTTTCCCCTGAATACCGTCCTTAACAGCGGTCATCTCTGTACCGCGCGCAATGGCATCTGTCCACATAAATACCGGAATTTTGGTTTTAACCGGATTTTCCAATACCGGAAAACGCTTTATAGTAATGGTATAAGTGCTTTCTCTAGCACCTGAGTTACCTCCGTTTATGCCGACATTACCGGTCAGAATCGGTAACATAGCGATTGCTCTGGCGGATAATTCACCATTTGATTGGCGTTGCGGCCCCCAGCCCTGACTGATACAACAAGGTTTGACACTGCCGATTTCTCTTGCCAGTTTAATGATTTTATCGGCCGGAATGCCGGTAATCTGCGCCGCCCATTCCGGTGTTTTCGCCAGCCCGTCTTCGCCTTGTCCTAAAATATAGGCTTTATAATGACCGTTTTCCGGCGCCCCGGCCGGTAAGGTTTTTTCATCATAGCCAACGCAATATTGATCCAAAAACGGCTGATCCACCAGATTCTCGCTAATGAGAACATAAGCGATAGCGGAAACCAGTGCCGCATCGGTTCCAGGACGAATAGGAATCCATTCATCTTCCCGTCCGGCGGCAGTATCGGTATATCTCGGATCAATGACGATAAGTTTGGCGTTGGAACGTTCTCTTGCCTGTTGTAGTAAGTATGTGATTCCCCCTCCGCTCATCCGAGTCTCGGCCGGGTTGTTTCCGAAATACACAACCAACTTCGAATTTACAATATCAGAGGTACTGTTTCCGATATTCGAACCATAAGTAAACGGCATAGCTCGAGCTATTTGTGCGGTGCTGTAAGTACCATATTGATTTAAAAACCCCCCGTAGCAATTCATTAATCTGGCAACAGAAGAAGCATAAGCCGATGAACGAGTAATATTTCCGCCGACAATGCCCGAACAGTAATTGATGTACACGGCTTCGTTACCATAGTCTTTCACTATACGTTTCAGATTATCGGCAATGGTATCCAGAGCCTCCTCCCAAGTGATTCGTTTAAACTTCCCTTCTCCCCGTTTACCGACTCTTTTCATCGGATAATTCAAACGATCGGGATGATTCATGCGCCGGCGTATTGAACGTCCCCTTAAACAAGCTCTGACTTGGTGTTGTCCATATTGATCGGTGCCGGTGTTATCGGTTTCCACCCAATACAGTTCATCTTGTTTCACATGCATGCGAAGCGCACAGCGGCTACCGCAGTTGACTGAACACATACTCCATACGATTTTATCTTCCGAAGGCATATCCGTCGATATAGATTTGGTATCTGTCGCCCGCACCGAAAAAGGCAATGTAATACCGGCGGCGGCCGTCAGCATACCAACCCCTTTTAACAAAGCCCGTCGCTTCCCATCGCAGGCAATTTCATATTTTTCCATTCATCTATCCTCCATACTTATTTAGAGGTATTAGAACACAAAGTGTTATGGCGAAAATGTGATGAATATCAACCGGAGCAAGTTGCTTGGCGGAAATCAAAAGTATCATTGATCCGAATCAAACGCGAATAATGAGAATTATTGCTTTTATAATCAAATATTTTATGGATTTTTGACTAAACGCAAGGGCTTTTTCCCCGCTTATGATAAAGTATCCGCAAATCAATCAACCCACAGAACATAACCATGATGCCAGTCCATTCTTCCATTTCCCAATTCGGGCGAATTTTAGGTTCGCTGTTTTATTGTTCGCCGACACAGCCGCAAAATCAGCCGTTATTGGCGCTGTTTGCCGATTCACAATGGCAGAAAGCGTGTGATTTTTTATCACCTGAATTGCGTTCGGCTATTCAAGCGAAGTTAACACAAGGCATCGAACAAGGAACGGAAAGCCTGGAAGCGGATTTTCAGGCGCTGTTTATCGGCCCCGACGCCTTGCCCGCCCCCCCTTGGGGCTCGGTCTATCTGGATAAGGAAGCGGTGATCTTCGGCAATTCGCTACTGGAATTACGCCGTTTTATGCGCCTGCACGGCATCACACTGGAACTGCAACAAAATGAACCGGAAGATCATATCGGGCTGATGTTAATGTTAGCGGCATGGATGGCGGAAAACCAACCCGAACGGCTTAACGAACTGTTACAACAACATCTCTTGCCATGGTCGGGGCGCTTCTTAGAGCTCTTGATCGCCGCACAACATCACCCTTTTTATTGCGGCTTAGGCTTATTCGCCCAAGCATTGCTTGATTATTGGCGGCAAGCATTACAGCTTACCGTACCGCAAGTGCGGTTATACCGCTAATCTCGGATACGATTATGGCTGAAAAAAACGAACGTTATTACCAAGCCTTTATGCAGCATAACCACGTTTCAAGACGGGGTTTGCTGCGTGGGATTTTTCATGCCGGACAAAAGGCGCAACGGCAAATCAGCCGTGAACCTTATCGGCGTAACGCGCCCCGTCCGCCGCAAGCTGTTGCCGAGCCGCTGTTTTTACAGAATTGCACCGCCTGCGGCGATTGCGTTGCAGCCTGCCCTTACGGATTAATTCAAATTCAAGATCAAAAAGCCGTGTTGGAAATCGAATATTGCAATTGCGATCTGTGCGGCAAATGCAGCGACAGTTGCCAAAGCGGGGCGTTAAGCCGCGAAGTGCGGTCGGATACCGGCTTACGACCGCACTTTCACCGTCTGTGCTTGCAGCAGCAAGGCAGAAACTGTGCGTTTTGTCGTCAATCCTGCACACAGCACGCCATCACGTTTGATGCCGGCAGCCAAAAAATGCAATTGAACACCGAATTATGCAACGGTTGCGGCGAATGCAAAATCCGTTGCCCTTCACATTATATCGATCTTAAATTAACCGCACTTGGCTGATTTTCTGCGGCATTCTTTTCACATATTTTTCTAAACTGTGATCAAACCCTTACTTTTAATGTTTGTTTTCGAACATTCTGTAGCAAAAAGGGATTTGATGGCTTAAAATACCGCCTAACTAGTTTCGTATTCGAATTTATTAAATGTGGGGGCTGATCGATGACATCGCCATTTTCTTCCCGGCTACAGACCGATGTAATCATTATCGGCGGCGGCGCAACCGGTGCGGGCATTGCCCGAGATTGTGCGCTGCGAGGGCTAAGTGCGATTTTACTGGAACGGCGCGATATCGCCACCGGCGCAACCGGACGCAATCACGGTTTACTGCACAGCGGCGGCCGCTATGCGGTTAATGATCCCGAATCGGCAAAAGAGTGTATTGAAGAAAATAATATTCTAAAACGAATCGCCAAACACTGTATTGACGATTGCAAGGGGCTGTTCATCACCTTGCCGGAGGACGATCTGGCGTTTCAACAGCCGTTTTTACAGGCGTGTGAACGTGCCGGCATTGACGCGCTGCAAATCGAACCCGCTTTGGCGAGACGGCTGGAGCCGTCGGTCAACCCCGATTTAATCGGCGCCATCGTTGTGCCGGACGGCAGTATCGATCCGTTTCGCTTGACTTCCGCCAATATGCTGGACGCCAAAGAACGCGGCGCACAGGTTTTCACCTACTGCGAAGTGCGGCAGCTGATCCGTGAAGGCAGCCGCATTATCGGTGTTCGTGTCTATGATCACAAAAACCGACTCGAACGGGAATTTTTTGCGCCGGTGGTGATCAATGCCGCCGGCATTTGGGGGCAAGGCATCGCCGAATATGCGGATTTGAAAATTAAAATGTTCCCGGCAAAAGGCGCACTGCTGATTATGGGACACCGTTTGAACAATATGGTGATTAACCGCTGCCGCAAACCTGCCGATGCCGATATTCTGGTGCCGGGCGATACCATCAGCGTGATCGGCACCACCTCAAGCCGAATCCCTTATGATCAAATCGACAATATGATAGTAACACCGCAAGAGGTGGATTTATTGATCGAAGAGGGCGAAAAACTGGCACCGCGTCTGCGCCATACCCGTGTGCTGCGGGCTTATGCCGGCGTACGGCCGCTGGTGGCGACCGATGACGATCCGTCCGGGCGCAATGTCAGCCGCGGTATCGTTCTACTTGATCATGCCGAACGGGACGGGCTGGACGGCTTCATCACGATTACCGGCGGAAAATTAATCACTTACCGTTTAATGGCGGAATGGGCAACGGATTTAGCCTGTAAAAAACTGAACAAAACCGCAGCTTGCAGCACGGCGGAAATTCCGCTGCCCGGCTCGAACGAAAGTGCGGTCGAAACCCATCAAAAAGTGATCTCGCTGCCGACGCCGCTGCGAGTGTCCGCCGTTTACCGGCACGGCTCCCGTGCAACGGGATTATTGGAGAAAGAACGCTTGGATCGCAGCCTGATTTGTGAATGCGAAGCCGTCACCGCAGGCGAAGTCCGTTATGCCGTCGATGAATTGAAAGTGAACAATCTGGTGGATTTACGCCGCCGCACCCGTGTCGGGATGGGAACCTGCCAAGGCGAACTGTGCGCCTGCCGCGCCGCCGGCTTGATGGCTCGTTTTCAGGTTGCCAATGCGCAGCAATCCACCACCCAGCTGGCGTCTTTCATGGAAGAACGCTGGCGCGGCATCGAACCGATCGCTTGGGGCGACGCACTGCGTGAAGCGGAATTTACCTCATGGGTATATTACGGTTTATTGGGGTTGAACGATGTGATGCCACCGGCAACGCAACAGTTACAAGGAACAGACAATAATGAAGTTTGATACGTTGATTATCGGCGGCGGATTGGCGGGGCTGACCTGCGGAATCCGTTTGCAGCAGAGCGGGCAGCGTTGCGCCATTATCAGCAACGGCCAAAGCGCACTGGATTTTTCATCCGGTTCATTTGATTTATTGAGTCAAGCCGAGAACGGCATTGCGATCACAAACATTACCGACGGTCTGCAACAATTAGCACAACAGCAGCCGTTTCATCCCTACAGCCTCATCGGCACGGAAACCGTATTACAAAAAGCGGCGGAATTTGAACGCTTGGCGACGACACTGGCGCTGAATGTGAAACAAGGGGGCAAGCATAACCATTTGCGCCTGACCCCGTTGGGCGCATTACGCCCGACTTGGCTTTCACCGAACAGTGTGCCGACTTTTGCCGATCCGCTGCAACCGCTGGCGCTGAAAAAAGTCGCCGTCTTGGGCATTGAAGGGTTTAACGATTTTCAGCCCGAGTTATTGTGTGAAAATTTAAAACAACTACCGCACTTTGCCCAATGGCAAATTAGTTTCGGTTATCTGCATATTCCCGAATTGGATCATCTGCGCGGCGATGCCAGAGAATTCCGCAGTATCAACATTTCGCAGGCGCTGGAGCATAAGCTCAACTTTACCCAATTGGTGAACGAGCTGAAAAATGCGGCAAACGGCGCCGATACGGTTTTCCTGCCGGCCTGTTTCGGACTGGACAACGACGATTTTCTGCGGCAATTACAGCAAACCAGCGGCATTCACCTGTTTGAACTGCCGACCTTGCCGCCGTCATTATTGGGCATTCGCCAACATCGGGTACTGGAAAAAGCCTTTGAGAAAGCGGGCGGAATCATGATGAAAGGCGACAATGCCCTGCGAGCAGAAATTCATGCCGGCAACGTGACCGCACTTTATACCCGCTTAAACGAAGAAGCGGCATTACGTGCCGACCACTATGTACTGGCAAGCGGCAGTTTTTTCAGTAACGGCTTGGCGGCAACCTTTGATCACGTGATCGAACCGATTTTCCAACTGGATTTATGGTATGACGAATCCCGCAGTCAATGGACGCACCACCGCTTTTCCGAGCCGCAGCCGTACCAACGCTTCGGGGTGAAAATCAATGCGCGCTGCCAAGCGCAAAAACAGGGCGAAAGTCTCGACAATTTATACGCTGTCGGCGCAGTGGTCGGCGGCTATGACGCCATTCATCAAGGCTGTGGTTCCGGCGTGGCGGTGGTCACCGCACTTCATGTTGCCGATCAGATTTTGCAGGGGGAAAGGGCATGAATTTACAACAATTGATTCAGCAAGCGGAGCAGACTCAACAGCAAACGCACATCGACAACAGCTTTGAAAGCTGCATCAAATGTACCGCCTGTACCGCTGTTTGTCCGGTGTCTCGCAATAACCCGTTTTATCCAGGCCCGAAACAATCCGGCCCCGACGGCGAACGGCTGCGGCTGAAAAGTGCGGCGTTTTATGATGAGGCGCTGAAGTATTGCACCAACTGCAAACGCTGTGAAGTGGCGTGTCCGTCCGATGTTAAAATCGGCGATATCATCGTGCGTGCCAGAAACCGTTACGGGCAAGGCAAAGACAAATCCGCCATTCAAAAACTGCGTGATGCCGTGCTGAGCAACACCGATATTATGGGCTCGATCTCTTCGCCGTTTGCACCGGTGGTCAACACCATCACCAGCCTGAAAGCCACCCGCTTTTTATTGGACAAAACGCTCAAAGTCGCCAAACAGCGCAGCTTGCCGAAATATTCGTTCGGCACGTTCCGCCGGTGGTACGGCAACGTGGCGGAGCAGCAAAAACAGTATGCGGAAAAAGTCGGCTACTATCACGGCTGCTACGTCAATTACAACAACCCGACACTGGGCAAAGAATTAATCGAGGTGTTCAACGCCATGGATATCGGCGTGGTGCTGTTGGAAAAAGAGAAATGCTGCGGCGTGCCGTTGATGGTCAACGGCTTTCCTGAGCGGGCGAAAAAACAGGGCGAATTCAACATTCAGCAGCTGGAAAAAGCCGTCAGCGAGCGCAAACTCGATATTGTCGGCACATCGTCCACCTGCACCTTAACCCTGCGTGACGAATATCAACATATTCTGGGGTTGGATAACCACAACGTGCGGCCGCATATTCAATTGGTCACCCGTTATCTTTACACCTTGCTCGAACAAGGCAAAACCCTGCCGTTGAAACCGATGCCGCTGCGGGTGGCATACCATACCGCCTGCCACATGGAAAAGAGCGGTTGGGTGCCTTATACCATTGAAGTTCTGCGCAATATTCCGCAACTGGAGATCGTCATGCTGAACTCGCAATGTTGCGGCATTGCCGGCACATACGGCTTCAAAAAAGAAAACTACGACACCGCACAGGCGATCGGCAACGGCTTGTTTCAACAAATCGAGCAGGGCGGATTCGACTATATCGTATCCGATTGCGAAACCTGTAAATGGCAGATCGATATGTCGACCAGCCGCCAATGCCTACATCCGATCACCTTGTTGGCAATGGCGCTGCAAAAATAAGCGGCATCACCAACCCACCCGACCGCACTTTATGGCTGATATAGATAAAGTGCGGTTTTGTTACACTATGTTATTGATTGCGGTGTTGTTGATTGCGATAAGGGCGGGCTGACGGACTGTTGAATGCGGTTGCTTAATGGAAAAAACAGTATTTTAAATCACATCATCATTTACTTTATGCGGGCTTTATGAAACGCAATGATCACTTCCCGTACAATTTTGCGTTGTGCCGGCGGCAAACTTAAATACACCTCAAAAACCGCTTGTTCCTGAAAACTTGCCGCACTTTCCCAATAATATTTTGCCGGCGTTTTTCTTTTTTCATTCTCTTCCAGTTTGCGCAATGTGGAATCGTAAACCAGTTCCGTCAAATCGACTTTCAACCACGTTGACAACGCCCTTAATTTATCTAAAGACGGAATCGCCTCACCGCGTAACCATTTCGCTACCCCGTGTAAACTGAGCCCTTTGCCGTAATAACGCAAGTTAAACTCACGCTCCAAAATCACGGCTTTAGGTTCATAGCCGTTGGCAATTAAGGCGCGCTTTAAGTTTTCCGAAAATCGTTCTTTCTCATTCATCTCGTTAAATTATCATTACCCGTTGACAGTTACGCAAGCAAGGGGTGGAAATCATGACGATTCAGGTAGTATCTAAGCGGAGAGTGGCTGACCACGGCGAAGTTCTAACCCACCCCAAAGAAGTCAATGCCATGTTAGACTTAGTTACGCATGAAACCCAACGCATTGATTCCCGTTTTTTAGAACCGGCGTGCGGTACAGGGAATTTTCTGGCGGAAATTCTATGTCGTAAATTCTATGTCGTAAATTACAGGTCGTGGCGGAACGTTATCGCAAATCCCAATCGGATTATGAGCGTTTTGCAGTGTTGGCGGTCAGCAGCCTTTATGGCGTTGAACTGTTACAAGACAACGTTGATCATTGCCGCAAACGCTTGCTCAAGCTTGTAGAATCCCAATATTTTCGCTTATTCGGCTACCACGGCCGCAATTGCAAACGGTTTTTGAAATCGGTCGACTATATTTTATCGTGCAATATTTTGCATGGTAATGCGCTGACACTGCGGAGGGTTGCCGATGATCAGCCGATTATCTTTTCCGAATGGTCGCTTGTCGGCGTGAATTCATTGAAACGGCGTGATTTTGTTTATGACAATCTCGTACAACGTACCGAATCCCACACCGTGCGGCGTGCGCCCGATTCCATCGACGATGTATTTATCCCCAAACCGATAAAAGACTATCCGTTAATTCATTTCTTGGAGGTGGCAAATGGCGGAATCGATTAATTACAATCCCGATGTATTGAACTGCCTTGCCAATTTGTCCAACGATGAAGTCTTTACGCCGCCGGAGCCGGAGTTGGCGAACCGCATGTTGGATCTGCTGCCGCCGAGCCTTTGGCAAGATCCGAACGCCACATTTCTGGATCCGGCGTGTAAATCCGGCGTGTTTTTGCGTGAAATCGCCAAACGGTTAATCGAAGGCTTAAAACCGCACTTTCCCGATCTGCAAGTGCGGTTGAATCATATTTTCCGACATCAGCTGTACGGCATTGCCATCACTGAAATGACCGGCTTGCTTGCCCGCCGCAGCGTGTATTGTGCCAAACGTGCCGACGGCGAATATTCGCTTTGCACCGAATTTGAGGACGAGCAAGGCAATATTGTCTACACACCGGCAGAACACCATTGGCAAAACGGAAAGTGCAAAACCTGCGGCGCCACGGAAAACGTCTATCTGCGGGAAAACCATTTTGAAAACCACGCCTATGGTTTTATCCACCACAATACCACGCCGAAATTGGCGACAATAAAACACATGAAATTTGATGTCATTATTACTAATCCACCGTATCAATTAAGTGACGGCGGTGCGCAAGCCAGTGCATCGCCGATTTACCATAAATTCGTAGAACAAGCGAAAAAACTCAATCCGCGCTATTTAGTCATGATTACGCCGTCACGCTGGTTTGCCGGCGGAAAAGGGTTGGATACGTTTAGAGCGAATATGCTGGCGGATAAACGGATTAAGGAAATTCATGATTACCCAAATGCCGCAGATTGTTTTCCCGGTGTCGTAATCGAAGGCGGCGTCAATTATTTTCTTTGGCAGAAAGATTATTGCGGCGATTGCTTGGTCTCAACCTATGAAAATCATCAATGTGTTTCTCAAATGCGGCGTCCGATAAAAGAAAAAGGCGTTGATATTTTTATTCGTCAAAATGAAGGTGTTGCCGTTTTGCATAAAATTAAAAAACTTAATGAAAAAAGTTTTAGTAGCATCGTAAGCTCACAAAAACCGTTTGGATTCAGGACGTTTTTTAAAGGAAAACCCAATCCATTTTCCGAATCAGTAAAAATCTTTGCCAATAGAAATGTCGGTTATGTTGCCAGAGCGGCTATTTCCAGAAATCCATCATGGATTGATCAGCATAAAGTAATTGTTCCTTATGCTGTTGGTTCGGGCGATTCCAAAACAGATTTGGTGAAACCAATTTATTCCGAACCAAATAGTTGTTGTTCTGAAACTTATTTAGTTATTGGTCCATTCTCTGATCAAAAAACTTGTATGAATGTTATTTCATATATCAAAACAAAATTTTTCCATTTTATGCTCGGATTAAAAAAGAATACTCAACATACCACCCAAAAAGTCTATCAATTCGTCCCAATGCAAGACTTTTCCAAAGCGTGGACAGATGCCGAGCTGTATAAAAATATGGTTTAAGTGAAGACGAAATCGCCTTTATCGAATCGATGATTCGCCCAATGGAGTTGAGCAATGAATAATCCCTTTTTTCCCGTTAAATCCGCCCCGAATTTATGCCTATTCCGACAGCCGTTTCCCCGGCTGTTTAAAAGTGGGGTATACCACCAAACGTGTTCAAGAGCGGATCAAAGAGCAATATCCCGTTTTGTTACCGCAGCAATCTTACCGCATTGAATTAGACGAAATCGCCGTGCGCAACAACGGTGAGCTGTTTACCGATAAAGACGTGCATAAGGTCTTGAAAAAACACCATATCGAACGTAAAAACGGCGAATGGTTCGCTTGCGATTTGAATGCCGTCAAAGCCGCATTATGGGAAGTCAAAACCGGCAAGAAAAACAAACAGAAACGCACGCTGTCGTTTGCCATGCGGCCGGAGCAGCAAGCCGCCGTGGAAAAAGCCAAAACCTATTTTGAACGTTATCAATCCGACCCGAAAAATCAGGGCAAAACACCGCACTTTTTGTGGAACGCCAAAATGCGTTTCGGCAAAACCTTTGCCGCCTACCAATTGGCAAAACAAATGGGCTGGCAAAAGATTTTGATTATGACGTTTAAACCTGCGGTACAAAGCGCATGGCAGGAAGATTTGCAAAGCATGTGGATTTTCAGGATTGGCAGTTTGTGGTGCGTGAAGGCGAATTGCGTTATCAGGATTGCGACAAAAGCAAGCTGCTGGTCTGTTTCGGCTCATTCCAAGATTTTTTGGGCAAAAATAAAGCCGGCGGCATCAAAGAGCAGAACGAATGGCTGCATACCATCAACTGGGATTGCGTGATTTTTGATGAATATCACTACGGCGCTTGGCGTGAAAACGCCAAAGATTTGTTTGCCGCGGAAGAGAAACGTGAGCTGGCGTTTGCCGAAGGCGAAGCCGCCGACTATTTCGACGAAGACAATTTGCCGATCACCACCAATCATTACCTCTACTTATCCGGCACGCCTTTTCGGGCGATTACCTCCGGTGAGTTTATCGAAGAACAGATTTTCAACTGGACCTATTCCGACGAACAAAAAGCGAAAATCGCTTGGAAAGGAGACGATAATCCGTACCGCACGTTGCCGCGCATGGTGATGATGACCTATCAATTGCCGGACAGTATTCATGATGTTGCGCTGAAAGGGGAATTTAACGAATTTGATTTGAACGCCTTTTTCTCTGCGCAAGGTGAGGGCGATCATGCGACCTTTACTTATCAAGAGGAAGTGCAAAAATGGCTGGATTTAATCCGCAATGCCTTGCCGGAAACCACGACGGACACGCTGAAACTCGGCACACAAAAACCGCCGATGCCGTTTTCCCACGTGGAGTTATTAGACAGTTTGTTGCATACCTTTTGGTTTTTGCCGACGGTCGCTTCTTGTTATGCGATGCGCAATCTGTTGAAACAAAAACAAAATCAGTTTTATGCCGGTTATCAAGTGATTGTCGCCGCAGGCGCTGAAGCCGGTATCGGCGTTGATGCGCTACCGCCGGTGAAAAACGCCATGGGCAATGCGCTGGAAAGTAAAACCATCACCTTGTCTTGCGGCAAATTAACCACCGGTGTTTCGGTGCCGCCGTGGACAGGCATTTTTATGCTGCGCAACGCCTCCAGTCCGGAAACCTATTTTCAGGCGGCGTTCCGTGTGCAAACGCCTTGGGTCTTGCGCGGACACGATGCCAATGATCCCAACCATGAATTAATCGTTAAGCATGAATGTTATATTTTTGATTTCGCACCGGATCGCGCATTACGCCAAATCAGCGATTATAGCTACCGCTTGAATGTCGACGAAACCAGCCCCGAAATCAAAGTGGCGGAATTTATCCGTTTTTTAGCGGTGCTTGCCTATGACGGCAGTTCAATGAAGCAAATCGACGCCGCCGGCGTATTGGACATGGCGATGAGCGGCACGACGGCAACGTTATTGGCTCGACGTTGGGAAAGTGCGCTGTTGGTCAATGTCGATAATGATACCTTACAACGCTTAATGCAAAATGAAACCACACTAGAGGCGTTAATGAATATCGAAGGTTTCCGTTCATTAAACCAAGATATCGAAACCATCATCAATAAATCGGAATCGGTGAAAAAAACCAAGCAGGAAGCCAACGAGCGGGATTTGACAAAAGAGGAGAAAAAACAGTTAAGCGAAGAAGAAAAAGAGTACAAATCGTTACGCAAACAGATTCAGGAAAAGTTGATTAAGTTTGCCACCCGCATTCCTGTTTTTATGTATTTGACCGACTACCGTGAACATTGTTTAAAAGATGTCATCACGCAGCTTGAACCGGCATTATTCAAAAAAGTGACGGGATTGTCGCAACGGGATTTTGAGTTGTTGGTCGGCTTAAATGTGTTTAACAGCGCATTGATGAATGATGCGGTCTATAAATTCAAACGTTATGAAGATTCCAGTTTGGAATACGCCGGCATATTAAAACATCAAGAAGCGCAAATCGGCTTGTATGATACCAGCATCAGCCGGCTGGATTACCAACTGTATCACCGCTAAACCGGTTACGCCGCTCGGGCAATCGCCCGACGCTTAAACCCGCCGACGGTTCAAGCCGTCACCGCACTTTGTTTAACGCTGCAAAAACAAAGTGCGGTTTTTTGTTTAATTTTATGCCGACACTCCCCCAATCACCGCACTTTAAGGTAAAATCTCTCAAAACTAACGGACGACAGCTGTTGCTTTCAGTAAAAGGAGAAATTAATGAAACAATCGATGCGCCATACACAAATCGTCGACTTGGTCACGCAACGGGGGTATATCAGCACCGAAGAGCTGGTGGCGGTGTTTGATGTCACCTCACAAACCATTCGGCGCGATTTGAACGAGCTGGCGGAACAAAATCTGATACGCCGCCATCACGGTGGCGCAGCCTCGCCGTCAAGCACCGAAAACAGCGATTATCAGGAACGGAAATTCTTTTTTTCCAAAGAAAAACAGGCGATTGCCAAGCAGGTCGCCGCCCTGATTCCGAACGGCGCCTCGCTGTTTATCGATATCGGCACCACACCGGAAGCCGTTGCCTATGCCTTGCTGGAACATCAAAATCTGCAAATCGTCACCAATAATTTAAACGCCGCCCATATTTTGATGAAAAAAGCCGATTTCAATATCACCATTGCCGGCGGCAATTTGCGTGAAGACGGCGGCATGATCGGCGAAGCAACCGTGGATTTTATTTCCCAATTCCGCCTCGATTACGGCATTTTAGGCATCAGCGCCATTGACGAAGACGGCACACTGCTGGATTATGATTTTCACGAGGTGCAGGTCAAACGGGCATTGATTAACAGTTCGCGCAAAGTCTTGCTGCCAATCGATCACTCCAAATTTAACCGTCGGGCAATTGTACGGCTGGGCGCTATTCAGGATCTGGACGTGGTGTTGACCGACCAAGAACCGCATGAAAAAATTATCCGCCTGCTGCAACAAAGCGGTGTACAACTGGAGATTTGCTGCGAATCATGATTTTAGAAAAATTTAGCGATATTTATCAGCGTGCCGCCGCCCGCAAAGGCGGCGAAACGCAACTGGAAGCGGCATTATGCCGTATAAAAACCACTCGGGAGCTGCTTGCCGTGCCGGATCACCGTTGGTTGTCGGAAATGACACGCAAGATTTTCCAATGCGGCATCGTCTGGAAAGTGGTGAATAAAAAATGGGATAACTTCGAACAGGTTTTCTGGGGCTTCGACATTGAGAAACTGCTGATGATGCCGGACGAACTGTGGGAAAAGAAAGCGCAGGATCCGGGAATTATCCGTTATTGGCCGAAAGTGGCAACCATCAAATACAACGCACAGATGATCTATCAAGCAAATCTGGACGGCGGATTTTCCAAGTTGATTGCCGAATGGCCGGGTGAGGATATTACCGCACTTTGGCAATATTTGAAGAAAAACGGCAAACGGTTGGGCGGCAATACCGGCGCTTACAGCCTGAGAGCGGTCGGCAAAGATACGTTTTTATTGACCCACGATGTAGAAGCCTATTTGCGCAATCACCACTTGATTGACGGCGGCATTCAAACCCAACGCACCTTTGCCGCCGCACAGCAGATTTTTCAGGAATGGCAACGGCAATCCGGCCGCCCACTGGCGCATATCAGCCAGATTGTCGCATTCAGTATGGGGGAATAAGCATACCGTATGTCCGCCGACACCGCACTTTGATAGCTAAACTTGCCTTTTAAGCCAAGCAAAGTGCGGTCGGCTCGCAACGGTTAGGCTTCGCTCACGACACGCGGGAACAGAATGTTGTTTTCCAAATGGATATGCAGCATTAAATCATCGATAAACGCATTAATTCCGCGATATAAGGCACGCCAAGTATTACAGGCGTCTGCCGGTGGGGTAACATTATCGGTGATCGATTTCAATACCTCTACTTGTTGTCCGGCATCGTCATGCTCATGTTCCATCACCTGAATCGGCATTCTTGCCATCGCATATTGTCCGGCTTGAATCATCGGGAACAGAATTTGCTCTTCTTTCTGCATATGCAGGCTCAGTTCGGCATAAATCTCTTTTAACACCGCAGAAGCCCCCATCGGGCAATCTTGTCGCTCACCATGCACGTTCTCGACTTTTTCCGCCATCAAAATCAGTTCCGGCAATTGTTCACGGTGGCGCTGATGATAGCGGGCGATAATATGTGCAATCATCTCCGAATACGCCGCCTGTGTCCAATCCTGCTCTTGTCCGCTTTGTTGCCGTCCTTCCAGCGCTGCCAGCCGTTTTTCAATCGCCGCCAAATCCAGATTTTTCAGCTTGGCTGCAAAGCCCAACGTATTGGCTCCGCCACAGCAAAAATCCAGATCATATTCACGGAACAGTTTGGTTGCGCCCGGAACGGTAATCGCCAATTCGCTCAATTTTTTCTCTTGATATGACATAATTTCCTCGTGCTACTCGTTAGGTTGTGTAAGAACTAAAGCTTGAGTTAAATAGTAGGTTATTTAGCCGTTAAAATCTGTATTTTTAATCTATCTTTTGATCTGTATCAAGCCGAATACCTTGAATTAGGTAGCATAACCGCTCTTGCCGCCCTCGCCATTAATCGGCTGCCAAAGCCTGTTCGTTAGCAGAACCGACATCAAAACCCGACCGCCAAGAAAATTTTTTGCTAAAAGAGTTGCTTTTATTGAAGTGATGTTGTAATTAATTAGAACAATAAATTTAATATCACAACATCAATCACAACATCAAAAACAAGGAAATCATATGCAAAACGTCGGTTTTATCGGTTGGCGCGGAATGGTCGGTTCCGTTTTAATGGATCGTATGCAGCAAGAGCAAGATTTTGCCCATATTAACCCGGTGTATTTCACCACCTCGCAAGCCGGGCAAAAAGCGCCTGAATTTGGCGGCAAAGACAGCGGCGTGTTGCAAGATGCTTATGATATCGAAGCCCTGAAAAAACTGGATATTATCGTCACCTGCCAAGGCGGCGACTACACTAACGAGGTCTATGCCAAACTGCGTGCGACCGGCTGGGACGGGTACTGGATTGACGCCGCTTCCGCCCTACGCATGGAAGACGATGCGATTATCGTACTGGATCCGGTCAACGAACACGTTATCCGCGACGGCTTGGCAAAAGGCGTGAAAACCTATGTCGGCGGCAACTGCACCGTCAGCCTGATGTTGATGGCGCTGGGCGGCTTGTTCGAACATGATTTGGTCGAATGGATTTCCGTTGCGACTTATCAAGCGGCAAGCGGCGCCGGTGCGAAAAATATGCGTGAATTATTGGTACAAATGGGCGAACTGCGTGATGTGGTAAAAACCGATTTGGATAACCCGGCATCTTCTATTCTGGAGATCGAAAGAGCGGTTACCGATAAAATGCGCGGCGATTTGCCGACCGAAAATTTCGGCGCACCGCTTGCTGGCAGTTTAATTCCGTGGATCGACAAACTGTTGGACAGCGGACAAACCAAAGAAGAGTGGAAAGGTTATGCCGAAACCAATAAAATTCTGGGCTTGTCCGACAGTCCGGTTCCGATTGACGGGCTGTGCGTGCGCATCGGGGCGCTGCGCTGCCACAGTCAGGCATTCACCATCAAAATGAAAAAAGATCTGCCGCTGGCAGAGATTGAACAAATCCTCGCCTCACACAACGAATGGGTAAAAGTCATTCCGAATGAAAAAGAAGCCACCTTGCGTGAATTGACCCCGACCAAAGTGACCGGCACATTGAGCGTTCCGGTCGGCCGTCTGCGCAAACTGAATATGGGGCCTGAATATCTGGCGGCATTCACGGTCGGCGATCAATTGTTATGGGGTGCGGCAGAGCCGTTACGCCGTATTTTGCGCTTATTGATCGCATAATTTTCAGACAAAATGGTGAATAGAAAGTGCGGTTTTGGTAGGTTCAAAACCGCACTTTACATTGGTTTTTTTATCATTTTCACTCGAAATCCTGTCGTGTAAGCAGTAAACTGCATCAAAAAAATAAAAGGCAAGGAAATCAAATGGAACGAGAACCGCACTTTGGTCGGTTTGCATTAAAAACGCTGAAACCGTTTGCCGAACAATTTCCGCTGCACTATCTCGACGGGCAACGGCGCTGCCGAATTGCCTACCGCTTCTTTGAGCATACGCAACAACAGCCGCGCAAGCTGATGTTGTTGGTCAGCGGTCGTGGGGAAAACCTGTTGAAATGGACAGAAATCGCCTACGATTTTTATCGACAGGGTTATGACGTCTTAACCTTTGACCACCGTGGACAGGGCTATTCACAGCGGCTGCTGCCCGATCCGGACAAAGGCTATATCGACCGTTTTGATTATTATCTCGACGATTTGGATGCCGTGCTGCACAGTGTCAACCAACGGCATGATTACCAACAGCAAGTCATTCTGGCACATTCGATGGGCGGTCTGATCGCCACGCTGTATCTGGCAAAATATCCGCACAAGATCGATAAATTGATACTCAATGCGCCGTTATTTGCCCTGCCGCTGAAAAATCCGTGTTTGGATCCGTTAATCGTGCATTTAATGGTGTTGCTCGGGCAAGATCAACGTTATGTTTTCGGTCGAAATGCCTATAAACCGATCAACCCGGAAGACAACGAATTAAGCTGTTGCAAAAGCCGCATGATGTGGACCAACCGTATAAACCGCCGCTTCCCGGCGCTTCACTTGGGCGGCCCGACTTTCCGCTGGGCGCACCAATGCTTCAACCAGTTTAAAAAACTGCCGCGTGCAATCGGTAAAATTACGATTCCGGTGATGCTGCTGCAAGCGGAAAAAGAGGTGATCGTCTCCAATCGCCAAATCGAAAAATATGCGGCGCTGTTCACACATTTACAGCATGAAATCATTGATCACGCCAAACATGAAATCCTGTTTGAGCGTGACGGCATTCGCCAATCGGCACTGGATAAAATTCATGCTTTTTTGGTCGCTTAATATCAATAATTATCGCTTTTTCGGTCAATCGGCGGAAGAAAGCAACAACATCGCCCCTAATGCACACAAAATCAGCCCGATCACCCGATTAACATAGATCTGCCGGCTTAACAGACCGGTGCGAATACGCGGTGTGGACAACATTACTGCAACCATGCCGAACCACAGCAAATGCGCCGCCGACATAAACACACCGTAGCCGAGTTGCACCGTCAATGGGGTTTTCGGATTGATGATTTGGCTGAAAGTGCTGAGCACAAATAACGTTGTTTTCGGGTTGAGCGCATTAGTGACAAAACCATTTTTAAATGCCTGTTTATCAGGCAAGACCGCACTTTCAGCAGTTAAATTCGACATCAATACACGATGGCGGAAGGTGCTGATGCCGATGTAAATCAAGTATAACGCCCCGAAAACTTTTACCAGATTAAACAACCACGGCGATTGCAACAATAATACGCTGACGCCGAGCAAGGTGTAACCGACGTGTACCCAAACCGCACTTGCAATGCCTAGGGCAGTGATCACGCCCGCCCGTTTGCCGTATAAATAACTGTTGCGCGTGACCATGGCGAAATCACCGCCGGGACTGATGACCGCCAAAACCGTAATCGTTATTACTGCCAGTAATTCATTCATACTCAAACTATTTTTCATTCAAAAATGTTGTGCTTAGTCCTGATGTTAAATAGTTTTACAGGAAAATAAAATCGAAATGTTTTGACAAAGAAGTGAGATTTTGGAATAGATTAAAAACCTGCCGCTTAATGCGCTGAAATGGCTTATCCCACATCTTTGCATTTCCGGCTTGGCTGAAAACGGAAACGGCGGCAAGTGCGGTTTGAGATGTACAATAAACTCAACAAAAGTTGAACTTTTCAACAAAAAAACCGTCTAAATTATCGTCCGTACTGTAATGCCGATCGTGCCTGAAATTTTGAACTTGGTTCGATTTGTGGTATAAGTACACTTCGTTGTGTGAAATGCAACGCCCTATATTGAAAGAGAGAAGGAATATAATGACCAAAGATATGCAAATGATGCTTGTCCCTCAAGGCAGCCTCGAAGGGTATATTCGGGCGGCTAACCAATACCCGATGCTGACCGCAGAGGAAGAGAAGGAGTTGGCGGAGCGTTTGTATTACCAACAGGATTTAGAGGCAGCGAAAGAATTGATTCTGTCGCACCTGCGCTTCGTGATCCATGTTGCGCGCGGTTATTCCGGCTACGGCTTGCCGCAAGCGGATCTGATTCAGGAAGGCAATATCGGCTTGATGAAAGCGGTTCGCCGTTTCAACCCCGAAGTCGGTGTGCGTCTGGTTTCTTTTGCGGTGCATTGGGTGAAAGCAGAAATTCACGAATATGTGTTGCGCAACTGGCGGATTGTCAAAGTTGCTACCACCAAAGCACAACGCAAACTGTTCTTTAACCTGCGCAAAACCAAACAGCGTTTCGGTTGGTTTAACGAAAGCGAAGTGGCGATGGTCGCCGATGAATTGGGTGTTTCCGTTGCCGATGTGAAAGAGATGGAATCACGCATGAGCGGGCATGACATGGCGTTTGATTTGCCGACCGACGATGCGGAAGAAAGCTATAGCCCGGCGCTGTATCTGGAGGACAAAAGCTCTGATTTCGCCGCTGATCTGGAAGATGAGAACTACGACAATCAGGCGAGCGAACAATTAAATGAAGCCTTGTCCGCACTTGATGAACGCAGCCTGGATATTATCCGCTCACGCTGGTTGGACGATGAAAAAGCGACCCTGCAAGATTTGGCGGCAAAATACAATATTTCTGCCGAACGTGTGCGCCAACTGGAAAACAATGCGCTGAAAAAACTGAAAGGTGCAGTGAGTTTCTAACGCTCATCGGCTCATGCCCTGTCCGTACACGGATAGGAAACCGATAATGAGAAAAACCGAATTCTGTTCACAGCGGAATTCGGTTTTTACTTAGCCCGGCATTTTACGCTTATTGCGGATAAATCCTGTCTCGATACTGTTTAATCCATTCCAGCGGCACATTCTGTTCTTTCAACGTCACCATAAAATTCATTGCCGGCGTTACATGTCGAAAAATTTGTTGATAGGCAAGGCAAAAATAGTTATGCCGCTCGCCGTATTGATTACTGATAAAACGATGTTTCGGACAACCGCCATAACACAACGCTTTCCATTCGCATTCGTTACACGCTCGGTTTAAATCCGCTTTTTGTGCCGAAAGTGCGGCTGATTGCCGCTCAATATCCGCTTCGGATAAGGTGGTGATATTGCCCAATTTATAATCCGGATAAACAAAGTGATCGCAAGCATACACATCGCCGTTAGCCTCCAGTGCCAGATTTTCACCGCCGCAATGTTGGCGGTAGATACACATTAATGCTTCGACACCGCAAAAACGGGCAAAAATAGATTCAAACAATTGAACCGAAATTTTGCCGATATCCTTCTCTAACCACTCGTCAAACAGCGTCTTTATAAAGTCGGCATACTGTTCGGCACCGACGGAGAAATCGGTAGTCAGCGGTATAATACTGCCGGCACTTAGCCAAGCGGGTTTAAAGTTTTGATCCAGCCCACGGGTTTCCACCACCGGAATAAACTGCATATGGCGACTGCCCAGCTGTTTAAGAAAAGTATAAACCCGTAACGGATAAGCGGCGTTGATATTGTTAATCACCGTCAGGGTATTAAACGCCACTTGATGCGCTTTCAACAGCTCGATAGCCTGTTTTACCTGTCGGAATGTGCCTTTTCCGCTGTTACTGATTCGATAGCGATCATGCAGCTCTTCATCGCCGTCGATGGAAATGCCGATTAAAATCCGGTTATGCCTGAAAAACTCAGCCCATTTGGCATTAATCAATATGCCGTTGGTCTGAATCGCATTATGCACCGTTTTATGATACTGCGCAGCAAAACGGCTCTGAATGCGGATCACCTCCTCAAAAAAGGCAAGCCCCGCCATCAGCGGCTCGCCGCCTTGCCAAGTAAAATAGACGTCTTTTTCTTCACTTTGCGCAATATGCTGCCGAATAAACACGCTTGCAGTCTGCACCGACATCGACAGCGAGGCATTATCGTGCGGCATAAACTGTTCTTTTTCAAGATAAAAGCAATAATCACACTTAATGTTACATTTAAAACTGGTCGGTTTCAGCATAAAGCTCAGCATAATACCCTCGTAAAAATCAAACGCCCAAAACGGGAAGAAAGTTTGACCTTTCTTCCCTGTATGCCGCGCTATTCTGTTGCTTTCAATAAATCCTGATATTTCGGCAAGTTATTTTCCGTATTCGGTTTTTTCGCCGCCAGCAAATATTCATTCATTTTCCCTTTCAGACGTTTGACCACCTCAGGGTTCTGTTTAGAAAGCTCTGTGGTTTCGCCGACATCTTCGGTTTTGAACAATTCCGTTTTTTCATCACCGATATAGTAGTGTAATGTCCATTCGTTATCACGTACCGTCCAAGTGAATTTAGACAGTTTTTCCATATACGGATTTTTCGGATAATCATCGGATTTACCGGTAACATATTTATCGTAATTGTGCCAGAACGGAATATTGATCGGATCCCAATGGAATGCTTTCGGCTGCGCCCAATACAAGTATTGATGCGGCTCACCGCTGTCTTTACCGTCTAAAAACGGCAACAGATTTTTACCGTCGAGTGTTTTTTCCAGTTTTTCAGGAATCGGTATACCGGCGGCGGCAAGTGCGGTCGGCATAAAGTCGGTCGCCGACACCATCTTGTCATACACTTTGCCGTCAAAACGATCCGGCCAGTTCAGGAACATAGCGGTATGCACCCCGCCTTGCTGGGTTTCTCCTTTATAACCTTTGAAAACACCGTTCATCGGCTGTGGCGAATCAATCACCGCACCATTGTCGGACGTGAAGAAAATCAGCGTGTTTTTGTCTTTACCCTGCGCTTTCAATTCCGCCAGAATACGCTTAACGCCCTGATCTACCGCATAGACCGACGCATAATAGTTATCCACTTCATGATTGCCGGTATTGAAAATTTGATATTTTTGCGGGGCATCTTGTTCCAAAGGAATGTGCGGAGCATTGTATGCCAAATAGATAAACGCCGGTTTGTCGCCCGCTTCACGCAAACGCTGAATGGTTTTATCGGTCAATTCATCGGTGATATAATCGGTAGCCGCAATCCGTTCCCGGTTTTCGAACAGCGACGGGGAACGGTAATAGGAAGCGCCGGAACCATGGAAACCGTAGAAATAATCAAATCCGCGATTTTGCGGCTGAAACGGCTCATCGCAGTAAGTGGTAAAATTATCATGGTAGTCGCGGGTTTGCTGTTCCTTCGGAATCGGCACATTGGTGATCCGACACAAATGCCATTTGCCAATCGCCGAGGTTTCATAGCCGTGGTTTTGCAATAACTCCGCCAGGAATGTTTCATCGACAGAAATGCCGTCTTGCGCATCGTCATTACTGTAAATGCCGTAACGCGCCGGGAAACGGGAAGTCATCATCGATGCACGGGAAGGACCGCTCACCCCGTGTGCTACGAATCCCTGCGTCAGCTTCACCCCGTCTTGTTGTAACGATTTCAGAGTCGGTGTTGCACTTTTTGCCGCTTCAATCGCTTTATCCAACGCCACCTGATAACGTTCCGGAATGGCATTCTGTTTTAGAATATCCTGATTATAGGCGGCTTCATCATAGTTTAGCTGCCCATAACCCAAATCATCCACCGAAACCAAAATAATGGTCGGTTTGTCTTTCAACGTATATTCAGTCGGGGTAAAAGCCTGATTAAACGCCACATTTGTTGCCGTTCCCTTATCTTTTACATCCGCCGCCTGTACTGCACCGGTTATGCTTGTAGCCAACGTCGCTGCAATCACAACAGAAAGTTTACTTCGCTTAAGCATTGTACTCTCCTTATTGTCCGGCTTTCTCAAGCCAATTGTTTCTCGACTAGAAATAAGTCAAGATAAAGAGTACGCTTGCCGATTTTCATTGGCAATAAACAAATCCGAAAAATTAGAGAAACATCACAAACAATAGGTATTTCACCTAAATTCAGCATAATTATTCAGTATAAATCGCAAATAATACGCTTTTTTATGACAAATCGATCTTAAAAGCGGAGAAAAAGAATCAGGAAAATCTTGTTATTTTTTATTGTGAAAAAAGAATCGAATGCTACAAAAATAATCCCAACAACAAGGCAATAAAAATACCCATACCGAAGTAATTATTATTCAAAAATGCATTGAAACACGCTTCCCGACTGCGTTCACGGGTCAGTTTACACTGATAAACAAAGCAAAGTGCGGTAACGGCGACAGCCGCATAATACGCCGGATGCAGCTTTGCCAGGTAACCGATGATAAAAAACAAAAGTAAGGTGATAAATTGCAATAAGGCAATGATTTTATTATCATACTGCGCAAATAGAATCGCAGTCGATTTCACACCGATACGCAAATCGTCATCACGATCAACCATCGCATATTGGGTGTCGTAAGCCACCGTCCACAACAAGTTAGCGGCAAACAACAGCCAGCAGATCAGCGGTAACTGTTCACTCACTGCGGCATACGCCATCGGAATCGACCAGCCGAATGCGGCGCCGAGTACAAACTGCGGCAGATGGGTGTAACGCTTCATAAACGGATAAACAAACGCCAATGCCACCGCGATGAACGACAGCACAACGGCATAAGTATTCAGGTTTAACACCAGCAGAAAAGAGAGCGCGCTCAGCCCGACAAACAGCCGTTTAGCCTCTTTTTCACCGACTTCGCCCGTTGCCAGCGGACGAAGTGCGGTACGTTTGACACTCCCGTCAATATGGCGGTCGGCATAGTCGTTTATCACACAGCCGGCGGCGCGCATCAACAACACGCCGCACAGGAAGATCAACAAAATGCCAAAATCCGGTAAACCGTCTGCCGCCAAAAATAGCGCCCACAGAGTCGGCCACAGTAACAGCAATGTGCCGATCGGTCGATCAAGGCGCATTAAACGTGCATAAGCGGACAGTTTACGAGTGAGTACTTCAGACATTTCAACCAGAATTAAGCCACAAAAAATCAAGCAATCAAAAGATGGCGCTATCTTACCGCAAAATAGGCAGAAATGCGCTGTCAAAACACGGAATTTTAACCGTTGACCGCACTTTTACCGTCAAACCGGGCGACAGCCAGACCGACCAGTAAGCCGGAAATATGGGCGGCATTGCCGAAATGTAAATCGATCAACGGTCCGGCAAAACCAAGCGCAATCCCGATCAACAACACAAAGACAAAACCGTTCGGCAGACGAAAACGCTGCTGCGGATCAAGACGGCTCATCAGATACACATAACCCAACACACCGTAAACCACGCCGGACAAACCAAAAAATGCCGCACCACTGAAATAATTCTGTACCACGCCGCTAATCAAAGCGATCAGCAAAAACAGAAACACTATTTTGCCGCTACTGCGCCCCGACAAATTGTTTTTTTCGATCATTGCCGCAAAAATCAGCCAATAGGTCAGATTAAATAGAAGATGGGGAAACGATAAATGCACTACGGCATGACTAAAAAACCGCCATATTTCACCGTATTGCGTGCTGTTTTCCGGAAAATGGGTCAATTGATAGATGACGTTGCGGTAACCACTCAATTCCAATAGATAAACCGCCACGCAAAGCAACGCAATCCCCCAAGTCATCGGCGCCTGCCGAAATGCGGTTTGCCATTGCGAAATCGACGGCAGCAAATGACCGAAACGCCCTTTGAGCGAATAAGTCTGTCCGCTTTGCCAGCTTGCCCGGGTATATTTTTCGTCCGACGGATGTTGACGGTATTGTTCGGCCTCGGCCGACAGAACGTCCAACTGCGGATCGGTTTCCGACAAGGCAAAAACATAGTGTGTCTGCTGGCGGTAAAGCGGCAGATCCCGTTGGTATTGCTGGCGGATATAATCGCGAAAACGCAGCGCCAGCTCTGCATTTTCACTGCTGAACAGTATTTTCATCACGGAGTTTTTATTGTAAATGGAACAAATCGGGCAAGTTGGGTTATACTAACGGCTTGTGCTCAAAATTAAAAGGACAAGGATAACAAAACGTGCGTAAACCTCAACAACCTACGGGCTTTTCCGGCTTTTCATGGGCATTGGCGCTGTTTTGCCTGCCGGCGATTTTATGGCCGCTGGCCTTGTTGATTTCCCCGTCCGTTGCCGATAATCCGAATCTGGACAGCCATGCCGTTTACTGGTTTTCAACCGCACTTTGGCTCTATCCGGCGGTGCTGTTGGGGCTTGCGCTGTGGTTGGCGAAACTGCGTAAACATTCGCCTAGAACGGCGCTGGGGTTACTCTTGGTGGGATTTATCCTGTTTTATGCCTTTGCCGCTTATGTAATCCGTTCGGTTTGGCTTTAATCCAAATCGCTTTCCGTCGGCAAACCGGCACGTAACCAGCCCTCAAAACCGCCCTGCACGCTGTAAACCCGATCAAAGCCCTGTTCAATCAAAAAATGGGCGACGTTCAGACTGCTGATGCCGTGGTAACAGCTGACCAAAATCGGAAAATCATAGTCATAACGATCCAAAAAAGCGCCGTAACTCTGGTTGGTCAAATGAAAAGCCTGCGGCGCACGGCGATAGCTGAAGTTTTTCAAATCACGAATGTCCAACAACACCGCCGTGCCGTCCTGCACCTGTTGCCAAGCTTGTTGCGGTGTTACCGTTTCGATTTCAGTGGTCATCAGGTTTCCTTATATCAATATAAACGTTAACGGAATGTTAACAGTTAAAGCGGTCGAATAAAAGCGTTCCACCGCTTTATTGCAGATTATTCAAGTGCGGTGACCGCAGTATCAGTACCCGTTTTTGCTGTTGAGCAAAAACATCAGATAACCACCGATAAAAATCAGCAGATACCCCAGCCAACTGAATAAGTCAGGATATTGTTCAAACAGCAGCACGCTGAACAGTGCGGCAAACAGCACCGAAGCGTAGGAATAAATCGACACCTCTTTGGCGCTGGCGTAACGGTATGCCAGCGTAATTCCGAATTGTCCCACCGTCGCCATCACACCGGACAGCAATAAATACCCGAATTGCGCCGGCGACATTGGCTGAAACTGCCAAAGCAGCGGCGGAATCAACATAACGGTGGAAAAAAATGAAAAGAAAAAGACGATGGTATAGGGCGATTCCGCTTTCGGGCTCAACGCCAGAACCCGCAGCATCAAATAAGCGGCGGCGGCAAAAACCGCCCCGAGAACGGCAAGCAAGTAAACATAAAGTGCGGTTTGTGCCTCGTCTGCGCCGAAATTCGGGCGAATAATCAGTAATACGCCGCCAAACGCGACAAGGCACAACAGAATTTGTCGTACCGTCACTCGCTCTTGCAGAAAAACCGCCGACAGGCCGATCAAGATAAACGGCGAAAGCTTCATGATCATGTCGGCATCGCTCAACAACAGATGATCAATCGAATAAAATCCAAGCAGCACGCCGCACAGCCCGAAGAACGAGCGCAACAGCAACGTTTTACGGTTAAGCGCTTGGCCGAAAAACAAAGTGCGGTTTTTCCACACCAGATACCCGCTCAACAGCGCGGCAATTCCATTGCGGAAAATGGCTTTTTCCACTACCGGCAAATCGCCCGCCAGTTTGACGCACACCGCCATCAGGGTGAAGCCCAAGGCGGAGATCAGCATGGCGAGAATGCCTTTACTCAGATTTGTCATCTTGACCGCACCTTGTCGTTAGACTTTATCGGATTAATGGTTTTTATGGGTTGTGCCGTACAGAATTCTATCGGTGTACGCCATCGCCAACGCCGAAGCAAGAAATCCTAAATGCAGTAACAATTGCCACATCATCTGTTTTTCCGGCAGATTTGCCACATTGATAAAGGTTTGCAGCATATGGATCGAAGAAATGCTGATAATCGCCATCGACAGTTTCACCTTCAACACCGAAGCGTTGACATGGTTCAACCATTCGGGCTGATCCGGATGACCGTCGGTGTTCAGCTTGGAAACAAAGGTTTCATAACCGCCGACAATCACCATAATCAACAGATTGGCAATCATCACCACATCAATCAAGTTAAGCACCGCCAGCATAATCGCATTTTCGTTCATCTGGTTGAGATTGACCAGCAGCTCCCACAACGATTTGATAAATTTATAGGCATAAATAACCTGCACCACTATCAGCCCGATATAAATCGGCAGCTGAATCCAGCGACTGGCAAAAATAATTTTACTGAAAATCGAGGTTCTTCTGACCCGATCTTGTTTTTCGCTTGTTGTATCCATTTTCATCTTCTCGGTAAACGGTAGGGTAAATAAAGTGTGTGGAAAATTACCCATTTTCACGTCAAATAGCAAGATTGCACACAGAAAATTATCGACAAAAACCGCAGGAAGTGGCATAAAATAAAGCGCACTTGCTAAAAGTGCGGTTTAAGGAGAAAACGGATGTTAAAAAAAATACTTTATCCGGTCGCCGCACTGCTGCTGGCAGGCTGTAGCACAACCGCAGTGATCGATCTGCCGGAAAACCAGCGTGATGCAAAATCCTATGCCGTCGCTTATCAAACGACCGTACAATCGTTTGACGGCATTGTCGATAAAAATTATGAAGTCGACGCTTTTGCCCGTGGCGCTCAGGCGTGGTATCGCGGCGATATCAAACAAAGCGTATCCGAAATTCGCCAAACACTGTATAACCAACTGCAAGACAGCGATGTTTACGCCTTCCGCAGCGGCATTGTCTTTGCCGGCGAGTTGCAGCACAATTTTTCCCGTTTAAGTAAAGACTGCTGGTCACAACTGAACAAACCCAGTTTGACGCAAGGGATTTATGATGCGATGCGTGATTTACGCAAAGTGCGGTTACGGGCAGAAAATGATCCCTACCTGACTACCGGCACCGAACAATTCTTGGCAACGTGTCAAAAATAGCGGATAAAACGTGATATACGTCACTTTTTGAGCATATTTCCTTTTGCCCGCCTTGAACAGAACAGGCGAATGGCTAATAATAACGCAAATCTGAATTTGCCACGCTGTTTCCTTTATGCGATGGCAAAATTTTTACCCGCAAGCTGAAACGTTTCAATTAATAAAAATCAAGCGTTTTGCTTGATTTTCGTGCAGCAACAGGGAATGATGATTTCTTTTTCTTCACATCAACAGGAGCACTGAATGTTTAACTTACCGGAAAACAACATTCACTTATCGGCGAGCGCCGATAATAAACAACATGCGATCGAAATGGCCGCCAATGCGCTAGTGCAAGGCGGTTATGTCGAGGCAGGCTATTTACAAGGCATGTTGGCACGCGAACAGCAGACCTCCACATTCTTGGGTAACGGTATCGCCATTCCGCACGGCACACTGGAAACCCGTGAGCTGGTGAAAAAAACCGGCGTCCAAATTTTTCAATTCCCGCAAGGGATCCCATGGGGTGAAGACAACACCGCCTATATCGTGATCGGAATTGCCGCACGCTCTGATGAACATTTGGCATTATTACGCCAGCTGACCCACGTATTGGGCGACGACGATACCGCCGCTTCGCTGGTGAATATGCAGGATAAAGCGGCATTCCGCGCCGTCTTAATGGGCGAAAAAACAGAAGCGGCGCTGCAAAACGACTTTGTCTCACTGGCGATTGACACCGACAGCCTTCTGACCTTAACCGCCGTTAATGCGGGCAAACTGGAAGCTAAAAGTGCGGTTGACAACCGTTTTGTCAGCAATGTTATTACCGACCGCCCACTGGCGGTCGGCGACGGTATCTGGCTGAACGACAATGCACAGGGCAACCGATACAATGCCGTTGCATTCAGTCGTGCCAAACAGCCTTTCACAACCGCCAATGGCAAAACCGCACAGGCTGTTGTCACTGTCGCGGCAATAGATGATCAACTCAACCCGCTATTAAGCCGCTTACTGACGGCAGAAACCCGACAAGCCTTGCTGAATGCCGCGACAGCCGATCAGATTATTGCCGTATTGGAAGGAAAAACCGCGCCTACGGCGGCTGTCGAAACGACAAAAAACAACACGCTGCAAAGTGCGGTTAATCAGGTCATCGGCACGTTTACCATTCGTAACGAACATGGCCTGCATGCCCGACCGGGCGCATTACTGGTCAGCGCCGTCAAACCGTTTACAGCTAAAGTAACGGTAGAGAATTTGGATCGCCCGAGTAACCCCGTCAATGCAAAAAGTTTGATGAAATTGGTTGCCTTGGGCGTCACTGTCGGCCACCGTTTACGTTTTGTCGCCGAAGGTGACGATGCCAGAGCCGCCATTGAAGCCATCGGCAGTGCTATTGCCGACGGTTTGGGCGAAGGCGCCGGTATTACGCCGAAACAGGCTGACAGCATTGAAGAAATCAATACGCCGATCGCTGCTGAAACCGCAGTTGCCACCGGCACAACGTCTTCAGCAACAACGTCAAACGATGGACAGGCGGAAGGCGTCTTCATTCTGAAAAACGAACACGGCCTACACGCCCGACCTTGCGCATTATTGGTGCAGGAAGCCAAAAAATTCCAATCCGCCATCACAGTGGAAAACTTGGATCGCCACTCCGCCGCAGTTAGTGCCAAAAGTATGATGAAAGTGGTGGCGCTGGGTGTCGTGAAAGGGCAGAAAATGCGCTTTGTCGCCAAAGGCGATGATGCACAACAGGCGATTGATGCCATCGGTGCGGCAATTGCCGCCGGCTTAGGAGAATAAGCATGGCAAAGATCGCAACTATCACCCTGAATACCGCCTATGATCTGGTCGGACGCTTAAAACGGATTGAACCGGGCGAAGTCAATACGGTCGAAACCCTCGGCCTGTTTCCGGCGGGCAAGGGCATCAATGTGGCAAAAGTGCTGCATGATTTGGACGTTGATGTCACGGTGGGCGGCTTTCTCGGCGAAGAGAACCAAGGTGACTTCAGCCGAATGTTTCAGGCGTTGAATCTGGAAGACAAATTCCAGCGTGTTCCCGGTAAGACACGAATCAACGTAAAAATCACTGAAACTGAGGCTGACGTCACCGACCTCAATTTTTCAGGCTATCAAATTGATGATGCCGGTTGGGCAAAATTCTCTCAAGATTCATTGAATTGGAGCCAAAATTACGACATCGTCGCCGTTTGCGGCAGCCTACCGCACGGCGTGGGTGCCGCACAATTTACCGCTTGGTTGAGCAAATTATCGCAAAACAGAGTAAAAGTGGTGCTCGACAGTAGCAATGCCGCCTTAACCGCCGGCTTAAAAGCTAATCCATGGCTGGTTAAACCGAACCACCGCGAACTGGAAGCATGGATCGGCAAACCGCTCGACAATCTGCAACAAATTATTGCCGCCGCGAAACAGTTAAAAGCGCAAGGCATCGCCAATGTCATCATTTCAATGGGCGCCGAAGGTTCGGTTTGGCTGAGTGACGATGCCGTTGTACAAGCAAAACCGCCGAAATGTGAAAATGTGGTCAGTACGGTCGGTGCAGGCGATTCTATGGTCGCCGGACTGATTTACGGTATCAGCCAAGGCTGGGATCAGACAAAAACACTGGCATTTGCCAGCGCCGTTTCGGCTTTTGCCGTTTCACAGAGCAATGTCGGCATCAGTGACCGCACTTTAGTCGATACTATTTTGCAGCAAGTTGAAATTAACGTTTTAGAAGGATAATTAAATGAATATTCTACTGATAGAAGATGCCGCCACCGGCAAAGCCAAAACCTTTTTGGTCCGTCAGGTTTTCGCCGCTGCCGCTGCCAATGCTTCACATAACGTGGTCGAGAATACCGCCGATGCCGATATCGCTGTCGTGTTGGGTAACACTCTGCCGCATAATCCGCAACTGAACGGGAAAAAAGTCTATTTGGTAGACTTGGAAAGTGCATTTTCCGCGCCGGAAAAAACCTTATCCGATGCATTGGATCACGCCAGCGATTATGTAGCGCCGACAGAAAGTGCGGTCGGCAATACACTAAGCGCAGCCGGTGTAAAAAATATCGTTGCCGTCACCGCCTGTCCGACCGGCGTCGCCCATACTTTTATGTCGGCGGAAGCCATCGAAGCCTATGCCAAACAACAAGGTTGGAACGTCAAAGTCGAAACCCGCGGTCAAGTCGGTGCCGGGAATCCGATCAGTCCCGAAGAAGTGGCAGGCGCAGACTTGGTTTTTGTCGCCGCTGATATTGATGTCGATTTAAGCAAATTTGACGGCAAACTAATGTACCGCACTTCAACCGGTCTGGCGTTGAAAAAAACCGCTCAGGAATTTGATAAAGCCTTTAAGGAAGCCAAGGTATTTACCGCAGCAGCACAAAGTGCGGTCAAACAAGAAGTCAAAACCGAGAAAAAAGGCATATACAGCCATTTGATGACCGGTGTTTCGCATATGTTGCCGGTCGTGGTTGCCGGGGGCTTGATTATCGCCCTGTCATTTGTTTTCGGGATCGAAGCTTTTAAAGAAGAAGGCACGCTTGCCGCCGCATTAATGCAAATCGGCGGCGGCAGCGCCTTCGGTTTAATGATTCCGGTCTTATCCGGTTATATCGCCTATTCGATCGCAGATCGTCCGGGACTGACGCCGGGCTTAGTCGGCGGCATGCTCGCCAGCTCAATCGGCGCCGGTTTCCTCGGCGGAATTATTTCCGGTTTCCTAGCCGGTTATGTCGCCAAAGCGATTGCCGATCATGTAAAACTGCCGCCGACCATGAATGCCTTAAAACCGATTCTGATTATCCCGTTCCTGGCGACATTGGTTGTCGGTCTGGTGATGATTTATATCGTTGGTGAACCGGTTGCCTGGATTATGACCAGCATGACCGAATTCCTGACCGGTATGCAATCCGGCAGTGCGATTCTACTGGGCATTATCTTGGGGGCAATGATGTGTTTCGACATGGGCGGGCCGGTCAATAAAGCGGCTTATACTTTCGGTGTCGGTCTGTTGGCGTCCGCATCTTATCTACCGATGGCCGCGGTTATGGCGGCAGGCATGGTGCCGGCATTGGGCATGGGTTTAGCAACATTCCTTGCACGTAAAAAATTCTCCGCCAACGAGCGGGAAGGGGGCAAAGCCTCATTCGTATTAGGCTTATGCTTTATCTCCGAAGGCGCGATTCCGTTTGCCGCCCGCGATCCGATGCGCGTCATCCCAAGCTGCATGATCGGCGGCGCATTGACCGGCGCCCTATCCATGCTGTTCGGTGCAAAACTAATGGCACCGCACGGCGGCATTTTCGTACTGGCAATCCCCGGCGCTATCCAACCGGTACTGCTATACCTAGTCGCCATTCTGGCAGGCACCGCTGTCACCGGCTTCCTGTACGCCGCAATTAAACCGAAAGAGGAAGAGTTGGTTTAACCATACTTACTTTTAAACTGACGATAACCCCCGTAAAAAACGGGGGTTAATTTTTATTTGAACATCAACCCCGACAGCCATCTTTCTTTAGGGATAATTTGTATCCTATTGGGATAACATTGTCTGTTAATGCATATTTCTTGCAGGCGCAACCACTGAGTTAAAAAAACATCTCAATACCGCAAAGAAAACGTTAAAAAACAGCATTGCGTTGATTCATAATGAGTTACCGTAAAAATCACTCGTTTGAATCGGTATCGCTTAAATTACGGTAACATCTGTTCCAACTGCCACAATTCCGGATAGGTTTCCCGACGTTTGATCAGATGCGCCTGCTCGCCGTCTACCATGACTTCGGCGGTGCGGGGGCGGGAATTGTAGTTGGAAGACATACTCGCGCCGTAAGCGCCGGCGGATCGTTGGGCGATGAGATCGCCTTCGGCAATCGCCAATTCACGTTGTTTGCCGAGAAAATCAGAGGTTTCGCAGATCGGGCCGACAATGTCGTATAGCGCCGGCCGGCGTGCCAAAGTGCGGTCAACTTCGATAATTTCCATGTAAGCCTGATACAGTGCCGGGCGAATCATGTCGTTCATGCCGGCATCAACAATCGCAAAATTGCGTGATTCGTTGCTTTTCAGGTATTCCACTTTACTCAGCAAAATGCCGGCATTGGCGGTAATCGCCCGCCCCGGTTCCAGAATAATTTCCAGATCAGGGTAGGCTTGCAGTTTTTGTAAAAGTGCGGTGGTGTATTCCGTCGGATGCGGCGGTGTTTCATTGCGATAAGACACCCCCAGTCCGCCGCCCAGATCCAGATGACGCAACTCAATGCCGTCTTGTTTCAATTGCCGCATCAGCACCAGCACGCGATCGGTTGCATCTAAAAACGGTTGCAGTTCGGTCAGTTGCGAGCCGATATGGCAATCCATGCCGCAGATTTCAATGTGCGGCAACTCTGCCGCCAGACGGTAAACCGCACTTGCCTCGTCGACACTGATACCGAATTTATTCTCTTTCAAGCCGGTCGAAATATAAGGGTGGGTTTTGGCATCGACATCCGGGTTGACCCGTAATGAAATCGGCGCTATCTTGCCCTTTTCACCGGCAATTCGATTGATTGTTTTCAGCTCGGAAACCGATTCGACGTTAAAACAGCGAATGCCGACATCCAACGCCCGCGCAATCTCCCGTTCGGTTTTGGCAACACCGGAAAACACCACTTTGCCGGCCTCACCGCCTGCCGCCAACACCCGTTCCAACTCGCCTTGCGACACAATATCAAAGCCCGATCCCAATTTTGCCATGACATTTAAAATGGCAATATTCGGATTGGATTTCACCGCAAAACAGATTAAGTGCGGGTGATCGCCGAATGCTTTGTCAAAAGCATGCCAGTGACGTTCCAATGTGGCGCGCGAATAGATATAAAGCGGAGTTCCGAATTGTCGGGCGATGTCGGCGACAGCGCATTGTTCTGCCATGAGGCGGTTTTGCCGATACTGAAAAAAATCCATCTTGAATCCTGTACTGTTATTGCGTTTCTGTCTGTGTCGGTTCTTCCTGCGGAAAATACAGCGGCCCTTTTACGCCGCACGCCGTTGCCGATAATATCATTATCACCGCCAAAGTGCGGTATAGCCATTTGTTCATAGTTGCCTCTGATTGCTGTGATTACCGCTCTTTTTACCATTAATTAAGCTATTGTGCTATCACTATTGTGTTAGAATTACTATAATTTATCACTTCCCCTTAACCAATGAATAATCGTTATGAACACAGCAGAATTTCACCGCCAAGTTGAAACCACTTGGGCTTATATCGAAGAACAGCTAGAGCAACAGGCGATCGACGTCGATTGCGACACTCAGGGTTCGGTATTTTCAATCAGCTTTGAAAACGGGCAGCAAATCGTAATCAACAAGCAGGAGCCGCTGTTGGAATTATGGCTTGCCAGCAAACTGGGCGGCTACCATTTCAAATATCGTGACGGCGCCTGGCTGACCAACGATCAACAGGAGTTTTTCCGGCTGTTGCAGGCGGCTATGGCGGCTTACGGCGAACAGGTCGATTTCGCCTGATGTTATCCCCTTCTGCGGCGCAGATCGCCGCTTCTACCGAATTATCATCTACCGCGCCCGGGCTGCAAACCGCACTTGATGTCTTGCAGCAAGTGTTCGGTTATCACGCTTTTCGCCAAGGGCAGCAGCAGGTTATCGAAGCGGTGCTGGACGGGCAGGATACGTTGGTGGTCATGGCGACCGGCAGCGGAAAATCGCTTTGTTACCAAGTACCGGCACTCTGTTTTGCCGGTTTGACCTTAGTGATTTCACCGCTGATTTCGTTGATGAAAGATCAGGTCGATCAGCTGTTGAGCAACGGGGTGGAAGCCGCCTATCTCAACTCCAGCCAATCATTCGCCGAGCAGCAGCAGGTGCAGAATAAAGCGATTAGCGGCGAGCTGAAACTGTTATACATTTCCCCGGAGAAAGTCATGACCACCGGCTTTTTCCAATTTATCCGTCAATGTCGGGTCAGCTTTATCGCCATTGATGAAGCACACTGTATTTCCCAATGGGGGCATGATTTTCGCCCTGAATATACCGCACTTGGCGGCTTGAAAAAAAGCTTCCCCGACACGCCGGTCATGGCGCTGACCGCCACCGCCGATCAAGCGACCCGACAGGATATTCTGCAATATTTGGATTTTAATCGGCCGTATCTCTATATCGGCAGTTTCGATCGCGCCAATATTCGTTATACCTTGGTGGAAAAATATAAGGCGGTTGAGCAGATGTGCCGTTTTGTATTGGGACAAAAGGGCAAGAGCGGTATTGTGTATTGCAACAGCCGTAAAAAAACCGAGCAGTTATGCGAAAGCCTGAGCAAACGCGGAATAAACTGTGCGCCGTATCACGCCGGCATGGAAATTACACAGCGTGAAGCCACCCAGCTGGCGTTTCAGCGTGACAATATTCAAGTGGTGGTGGCAACCGTGGCTTTCGGCATGGGCATCAATAAATCCAACGTCCGTTTTGTACTGCATTTTGACCTGCCGCGCAGCATCGAAGCCTATTATCAGGAAACCGGCCGTGCCGGACGCGATGACCTGCCGGCAGAAGCCGTGATGTTATATGACCCCGCCGATTATGCCTGGCTGAATAAAATGCTGCTGGAAAAAGCGGACAACAAGCAACGCCAGATCGAACAACATAAATTACAAGCCATGGGCGCGTTTGCCGAATCACAAACCTGTCGCCGTCTGGTGCTGCTCAACTATTTCGGCGAGCACCGCAATACGCCGTGCAAAAACTGCGACATTTGCCTTGATCCGCCGAAATCCTATGACGGCTTGCTCGATGCACAAAAAGTGATGTCGGTGATTTATCGGGTCGGGCAAAATTTCGGGATTCATTATGTGGTCGCCGTCTTGCGCGGCTTGCAAAACCAACGGATTAAGGAATACGGGCACGACAAACTGTCGGTCTTTGCCATCGGCAAAACGCAAAGCCAGGAATATTGGTTTAATGTCATTCGCCAGCTGATCCATCTCGGTTATATCGAACAGAATATCATGCAGTTTTCCGCCTTGCGCCTGACCGAAGCCGCCCGCCCGATTTTACGCGGCGAAACCGCACTTTCGCTGGCAATGCCGCGATTATCGATGTCGGTTATTCAGCGCTCACAAAGCAGCGGCCTGAAAAATTACGACAAAGATTTGTTCGCCCGTCTGCGTTTTCTGCGCAAGCAAATTGCCGATCGGGAAAGTATTCCGCCGTATATCGTATTTAACGATGCCACCTTACAGGAAATGGCGCAACTATTGCCGACCTCTCAAACCGAAATGTTGCAAATCAACGGTGTCGGCCTGCGCAAACTGGATCGCTTCGCACAGCCGTTTATCGCCTTGATTAAAGAACATCGGGCAAATTTGCAAAACCGCTAAAATAACCTGTCGCCATACCGCACTTTTGCGTTATGATTCCGCTTATTCACCGTTAAAAAGAGGGGAGATCATGACAAGCACATTTCAACTGGATCGCTTAGTGCACGGTTATTGGCGTTTAAAGCAATGGAATCTGACCGCACAACAGCTGTTGCAACTGACCGAACAAGTTATTGAATTAGGGATCAGCACCTTTGACCATGCCGCCTGCTACGGTTCATTCACTAATGAAGAAGCTTTCGGACAAGCGTTAAAACTGAAGCCGTCGCTACGGCAGCAAATCAAGCTGATAACCAAGTGCGGTATTCTGTTTCCAAGCCAAGAATTTCCGAATATCGACAGCCACTATTACGACAACAGTTGTGAACACATTGTCGCCTCCGCCGAACGTTCAATCAAAAAAATGCACTGTGATTATCTGGATGTGTTGCTGATCCACCGTTTATCGCCTTGCGTAGACCCCGAACAAGTGGCAAGCGCTTTTGAACAGCTGTACGACAGCGGCAAAGTGCGGTATTTCGGGGTGTCGAACTATACGCCGTCCAAATTCAGTATGCTGCAATCCTACGTCAAGCAACCGCTGATCACCAACCAAATTGAAATTTCAGCGCTGCATTTGGCACCGTTTGATGACGGTACGCTGGATTATCTGATGGAAAAACGGGTTCGACCGATGGCATGGTCGCCACTGGCGGGCGGCGAGCTGTTCAACAAAGACAACCCTGCCGGCGTGCGAGTGCGCAAAGCATTACTGGATATCGGACAACGTGTTAACGAAACCCATTTGGATACGCTGGCGTTCGCTTGGTTGTTGAATCATCCGGCAAAAATCACGCCCGTGATCGGCTCCGGCGAATTACGGCGGATTAAAAGAGCGGTTAATGCACTTTCGATCCGCTTTAGCGAACAGGAGTGGATTGAAGTGTATAAAGCGGCGCAAGGGTTCGATATTCCTTAATATTCAAATTTGTGAAGCGGATCACTTAAGATTCGGGCAATAATGCTTTATCGTAAAATTATCCGGTTATTACTGATCGGATTTTCTCGTCCACTAAGGAGATTGTATGAAAAAAACGTTACTGGTCACCGCACTTTCACTCTGTGCACTGTCTTTTCCGGCAACAACATTCGCTGATGAAGCAAATATCATTATTCATGTTCAGCTATTGAATCCGACCGATGGCAACAAAGATATCGGCAAGGTTACGGTAACGGAATCAAAATACGGTTTGGTCTTCACGCCTGAGTTACGCGATCTCACCCCGGGTTTGCACGGTTTCCATATCCATCAAAACCCGAGCTGCGACGCCAAAGAGCAGGACGGCAAGACGGTTGCCGGATTATCCGCCGGCGGACATTGGGATCCGAATAAAACCGAACGACACGGCTTTCCTTGGGAAGACAACGCCCACCTAGGCGACTTGCCGGCGTTAACCGTCAATCAGGACGGCAGCGCAACCAATCCGGTTTTAGCGCCGCGACTCAAAAAACTTGAGCAGATTAAAGGGCGCGCTATCATGATTCATGCCGGCGGCGATAACCATTCCGATCATCCGGCACCATTGGGCGGCGGTGGCGCCAGAATGGCCTGCGGTGTCATTCAATAACACCGAATATGCCATTTAGTGATAACCTTGATATCTTATCAAGGTTATTTTTTAGATGATTCCACACATTTTTTATACCAAACAACAATCGATAGACCGCACTTTTCCACTTTATTTCTGTCATAAACAGTATCGCAACGTAATCAATTAATAATAAAGGCATTACACATGAAAAAATATCTGGAAAACGATGTAACCGACGAGCGGATCTTTCACCAACGCCGTAAGATTCTGACCGCACTGGGTATTGCCGGCAGCAGTTTGCTGCTGCCCGATTTTGCCCGTGCACAAGCCGTATTAACGGAGAATAGCGAACTGAATCCCACACCGGAAGATAAAGTGATCGGTTATAACAATTTCTATGAATTCGGTGTCGGCAAAGAAGATCCGCAGCAATATGCCCGTGATTTTAAAACCAATCCCTGGACGTTGAGCGTCGACGGTGAGGTACATAACCCGTTAACCCTCGACTGGGACGATTTACATCAACGCTTTGCCTTGCAAGAACGAATTTATCGTTTCCGCTGTGTCGAAGCTTGGTCAATGGTCATTCCGTGGCTGGGTTTTGAGCTCAATCAATTGTTAAAAGCCGCCAATCCGACCGGCAATGCCAAATATGTCCGTTTTGAGACATTGTATGATCCGCAGCAAATGCCGGGACAGCGTGATCGTTATTTCGGCGGCGGAATCGCGTATCCCTACATTGAAGGCCTGAGCATACAAGAAGCAATGCACCCGCTGACGTTAATGGCGGTCGGCGTATACGGTAAAACACTATTGCCGCAAAACGGTGCGCCGGTACGTTTGGCTGTGCCGTGGAAATATGGCTTTAAAAGTATTAAATCGATTGTCAAAATCACGCTGACCGAACAGCAACCGTTAAATACTTGGCAGAAACTGGCACCGAATGAATATGGATTTTATGCCAATGTCAATCCGCAAGTGGATCATCCTCGCTGGTCGCAAGCCAGTGAGCGTGTTATCGGCAGCGGCGGTCTGTTTTCAGCCAAACGCCAACCGACATTGATGTTTAACGGCTATGCGGAACAAGTCGCTTGGTTATATCGTGATCTGGATTTACGGACTTATTTTTAATGTTTAATTTAATTCGTCTGCTCATTCACATTTGCTGTCTGTCGCCGTTGTTATGGCTGGGTTATATCCTTCGTTACGGCGATATCGATCAAACACTCGGCGCCGATCCGGTGAAAGAGTTAATTCACTTCCTGGGACTGACCGCACTTTATATTTTTAGTGCGCTGTTTATATTACGAATTATCACCCAACTCAGCGGTCATCAGCGCTTACGCAGCCTACACCGTGATTTAGGATTATGGGGATTATTTTGGCTGATGCTGCATCTCGGCAGCTATCTGTTTTTAGAACTTGCCTTCGATTACAGATTATTTTTCTCTGAAATCATAAAGCGCTCCTATTTACTGCTAGGCGCTATCGCATTCTTACTTTTATTGGCAATTGCCGTCAGCTCGATTCCTTATTTGCGCGGTAAAATGGCAAAAAATTGGTTTATATTGCATCAATTCAGCAATTTAGCCATCGTGTTGGCGGTTATTCACTATTATTGGTCGAGCAAAGGACTTACGTTACAACCTCGATTTTTTCTCGGATTTGCCGTTATGGTGCTTTTCTGGAAATGCTTTGCCAAACCGATTATCGCCTATAAAAACAAACCCGCCGACTGTTGAAAAGCTAGCGGGTTTATATTGCAATGATTTTACTAACGTTTGGTTTTAGTCAGTTTTTCAGTCAATTCATAGGCGTGCAGTTTTGCCAATTCGCGTGATAACTTCGATGACAACAAGGAATAATCCACATCACCATGCTTGGAATGCGTATTTTCCTCAGCCCGCCGTTTAGCAGCCAGAATCCGGTCTTTATCCAGTTCGTCGCCCCGAATCGCCGTATCTGCCAGCACAGTAACCACTTCCGGCTGTACTTCAAGGAAGCCGCCTGAAACATAAATCACCTCTTGACCGCCCTCTTGCCTGATTTGCAAAACACCGGGCTTGATTTCCGTCAATAATGGCGTATGTCCCGGCAAAATCCCCAGATCCCCTTCAATACCGGAAACCTGAATACTGCTGACTTTACCGTGAAAAATCTGTTTCTCCGCACTAACTACCGTCAGTTCAAATGAAGATGCCATCTTCTTCTCCTATCATTTGGTTATGTCGTTCCGCTGTATCTCACATACCCTGAGGAGTGATTACATTTTCTCGGCTTTTGCCAATACTTCATCGATAGAACCGACCATATAGAACGCTTGTTCCGGAATATGATCATATTCGCCGTCCAAAATACCTTTAAAGCCTGCAATCGTATCTTTCAGTGACACATATTTACCCGGGGAACCGGTAAAGACTTCTGCCACGAAGAACGGCTGCGACAAGAAACGTTCGATTTTACGCGCTCGGGCAACAACCAGTTTGTCATCTTCCGACAACTCGTCCATCCCCAAAATCGCAATAATATCTTTCAATTCTTTATAACGTTGCAGCGTCGATTGCACACCGCGCGCCACTTCATAGTGATCTTTGCCGACGACCAACGGATCGAGCTGACGAGAAGTCGAATCCAGCGGATCCACCGCCGGATAAATCCCCAATGAGGCGATTTGGCGGCTAAGTACCACCGTTGCATCCAAGTGGGCAAACGTGGTTGCCGGTGACGGGTCGGTCAAGTCGTCCGCCGGTACGTATACCGCCTGAATCGAGGTAATCGAACCGGTTTTGGTTGACGTAATCCGTTCTTGTAAAACGCCCATCTCTTCCGCCAAGGTCGGCTGATAACCTACCGCCGACGGCATACGCCCCAGCAATGCCGAAACTTCGGTACCTGCCAAGGTATAACGATAGATATTATCCACGAAGAATAAGACATCGCGCCCTTCGTCACGGAATTTTTCCGCCATGGTTAACCCTGTTAAGGCAACACGCAAACGGTTGCCCGGCGGTTCGTTCATTTGACCGTAAACCAACGATACTTTGTCCAATACGTTAGAGTCTTGCATTTCATGGTAGAAGTCGTTCCCTTCACGGGTACGCTCACCAACACCGGCAAAAACCGAATAACCTGAGTGCTCAATCGCGATATTACGGATTAATTCCATCATATTCACAGTCTTACCGACCCCGGCACCACCGAATAAGCCGACTTTTCCCCCTTTGGCGAACGGACAAACCAAGTCGATAACTTTGATGCCGGTTTCCAAAAGTTCGGTACTGTTGGCTTGATCTTCATAACTTGGCGCTTCGCGGTGGATCGACCAACTTTCTTCCGCCCCGATAGGCCCCAACTCATCAATCGGATCACCCAACACATTCATGATACGACCCAGTGTTTTCACACCTACCGGAACCGAAATCGGGTTATTGGTGTTGATGACGCTCAAATGGCGTTTCAATCCGTCTGACGACCCCATCGCGATACAACGCACGATTCCGCCGCCCAACTGTTGTTGAACCTCAAGGGTTAACCCGGTTTCAACTTTCAGCGCATCATAAACTTTTGGCACTGCATCTTGCGGAAACTCAACGTCAATGACGGCACCGATGATTTGTACAATTTTTCCTGTTGCCATTACCGATCCTCTACTATTTTCTTTAAATTGCGGCCGCACCGGCAACAATTTCATTTAATTCATTTGTAATACTGGCTTGACGAGCTTTGTTGTAAACCAACTGCAAGTCATTAATCAAGTTGCCGGCATTATCCGTTGCTGATTTCATTGCCACCATCCGTGCAGCCTGCTCCGACGCCAGATTCTCCACTACAGCCTGATAAACCTGCGCTTCCAGATAACGGGTCAGCAGTTTATCCAATAAATATTTGGAGTTCGGTTCATACAGATAGTCCCAGCTGTTTTCAGTCGTCAGTTCATCTTCTTCCAATTCGGGCAAAGGAATCAGCTGCTGCACCACCGGTTTTTGTGACATGGTGTTGACAAACTTATTATAAACAATATAGATGGCGTCATATTCGCCGCTGCTGTAACTGTCGAACATGGTATTGGCAATCCCAATGATTTGTTCGACCGAGGGCGTATCCCCCATACCGGAAGTCTGCCCGCGAATCGTCAATCCCAACGAATGGAAGAAACTAATCGCTTTCGAACCCAGCAACGCGACTTCCACACTGATCTGTTTGTCTTTCCACTGCTTAAATTCGTTAAGTGCGGTTTTAAACAAGTTAACATTTAAACCGCCGCATAACCCGCGATCAGTGGAGATGACCAAAAAACCGACTTTTTTGATTTCACGTTCAACTAAAAAAGGATGCCGATACTCGATATTCCCTTTGGAAACATGGCTAATTACGTTGCGTATTGCTGTCGAATACGGACGTGAAGAAGACATGCGTTCCTGCGTTTTGCGCATTTTTGAGGCTGCAACCATTTCCATTGCCTTGGTGATTTTTTGCGTACTTTTCACACTGGCAATTTTGGTTCTGATCTCTTTCGCACCTGCCATTTCATCTCTCCGTTAGGTCAATACTTACCATGAACCTTTGGCTTTAAAGTTATCCAAGATAGCTTTCAGTTTATCTTTGATTTCGTCGTTATAATCCCCGGTTCTGGACAATTCTTTCAGAAATTCCGCTTCGGTATTATTGGCAAAATCAAACAGACTGTTTTCAAACGAACCGATACGCTCCAGTTCGACATCATCCAGATAACCGAATTCCACCGCAAACAGCACAAGCGCTTGCTGGCCGACACTTAACGGCGAATATTGGGTCTGTTTCAACAACTCGGTAACTTTCTGACCGTGAGAAAGCTGTTTACGGGTCGCATCATCCAAATCCGAGGCAAACTGGGCAAATGCCGCCAGTTCACGGTATTGCGCAAGTGCGGTACGAATTCCGCCAGCCAGCTTTTTCACCACTTTGGTTTGTGCTGCGCCGCCGACACGGGAAACCGAAATCCCCGGATTGACCGCCGGTCGAATGCCGGAGTTGAACAGATCCGATTCAAGGAAAATCTGGCCGTCGGTAATCGAAATCACATTGGTCGGTACGAATGCGGAAACATCTCCGGCTTGGGTTTCAATGATCGGAAGTGCGGTCAGAGAACCGGTTTTGCCTTTCACCCGTCCGTTAGTAAATTTCTCTACATAGTCAGCACTGACGCGAGCCGCCCGTTCCAATAAACGGGAGTGCAGATAGAAAACATCGCCCGGAAACGCTTCTCGACCCGGCGGACGGCGCAACAACAGGGAGATTTGACGATAGGCAACCGCTTGTTTCGATAAATCATCGTAAACAATCAGCGCATCTTCACCGTTGTCACGGAAGAATTCTCCCATTGCACAACCGGCATACGGCGCCAAATATTGCAATGCGGCGGATTCCGCAGCAGACGCCACCACCACGATGGTATTGGCTAATGCGCCGTGTTCTTCCAGCTTGCGCACCACATTGGCAATAGTCGAGGCTTTTTGCCCGACAGCAACATAGATACATTTAATATCGGAATCACGCTGATTGATAATCGCATCAATCGCAAGTGCGGTTTTCCCGGTTTGGCGGTCACCGATAATCAATTCACGCTGACCACGTCCGATCGGCACCATGGAGTCAACCGCTTTATAACCGGTCTGTACCGGCTGATCAACCGATTTACGATCGATAACCCCCGGTGCAATCACTTCAATCGGCGAGTAGGCATCGGCAACGATTTCACCTTTTCCGTCAATCGGCTGTCCCAACGTATTAACGACACGTCCCAACAGGTTACGTCCGACCGGCACTTCCAAAATACGGCCGGTACACTGTACTTCCATACCTTCCGCCAAATCGGAATAAGGCCCCATCACCACCGCACCGACCGAGTCTCTTTCCAAGTTCAGGGCAATGGCAAAACGGTTACCCGGCAGGGCGATCATTTCACCTTGCATGGCATCGCTCAAGCCGTTAATCCGGATAATTCCGTCGCTTACCGAAACGATAGTGCCGGTATTACGCGCTTCGCTGGTCACGTTAAAATCGGCAATCCGTTTCTTAATCAGTTCACTAATTTCTGTAGAATTCAGTTGCATCTTATCTTCCTCTTATAATTGCAACTCATTGGCCAAGCGGTTTAACTGACCACGGCTGCTGCCGTCGATGACCAAATCACCTGCGCGAATAATCGCGCCGCCAATCAAGCTCTTATCAATGCTGCAATTTAATTTCACTTTGCGGGCAAGTTTCTTTTCCATTGCCTGGAGAATATTTTGTTGTTGTTTCTGCGTTAACGGTTCAGCGGAAATCACTTCAACGTCAGCCAGCGCCTTATAGTCGTCAACAAAGCGTTGAAACAGCCGAAGCACGTCGGGAAGTGCGGTTAACCGCTTGTTTTCTGCCATTAAACGGATAAGGTTTTGCCCGTACTGATCCAGCTGATCACCACAAATCTGAATGAATGCGGTCGCGGTTTTTTGCGGTGAAAACGCTTCTTTCAGAAAAATTTTCATCTGATCGTTTTCCGCCACGGCGGCACTGAAATTCAACATTTGCAGCCATTGATCCAACCGGTTCTGTTCAACCGCAAAATCAAATGCAGCTTTAGCATAGGGGCGTGCGACTGTGATATATTCTGACATTAGCCCCACCTTCCTTATAGTTCTGCAACAAGTTTATCGATGATATCGCTGTTAGCCGCTTCATCAATCGAACGACCCACAATTTTTTCCGCACCGGCCAACGCCAATGAAGCGACTTTGACGCGCAGCTCTTCTTGTGCACGCTTACGCTCGGCTTCCACTTCGGCATAGCCTTGTTCGATAATTTTGGCTTTGACGGATTCGGCTTCCGACCGCACTTCGTCCAACATTTCATTGCGGCGTTTATTGGCCAAATCAACGATTTCCTGCGCCTGTCTTTTAGCGGCATTCAGTTCTTGTTCAACCAGCACCTTGGTGTCCGCCTGTTCCTGTTTGGCGGCTTCTGCCGATGCCAACGCATTGGCAATGCCGGATTGACGCTCTTCGATTGCCTTAATAATCGGCGGCCAGACAAACTTCATGCAGAACCAGACGAACAGCAGGAATGCAATCGATTGTCCAATCAGTGTTGCGTTAATATTCACAACGTCCTCCTCAATAATGGTTACCGGTGATACAGCTTTTCAGCCGTAACGAGAAAATTAGCCCAGCAACGCAGCGAACGGATTTGTGAAGATAAAGTAAAGCGCAATACCCACTGCAATCATTGAAATCGCATCAAGTAAACCTGCAACGATAAACATTTTGGTTAACAAAGAGTTAGCCAGTTCAGGTTGACGTGCTGCCGACTCTAAATATTTACCGCCCAATAAACCGAAGCCTAAAGCCGTGCCTAATGCTGCAATTGAAATCATAATTGCAGAAGCGATAATTGTTGCCGAGATTACAGTTTCCATGATTTTCTCCATGTTTAAGTTAAAGTATTGGCAAAATTGCCGGGTTAAAAATAAAAATTAGTGTTCCGCTTTATTGTAAGCGATACTGATATAGACAATGGTCAGCATCATAAAAATAAACGCCTGCAATACCACCACCAAAATGTGGAAAATCGCCCATGCCAAATGCAAACCGATACCGAGCCCGCCCACCAGATAATTGGCGGAGTAGGTCAGTGCAATCAGGATAAAAATCAGTTCGCCGGCATACAGGTTACCGAACAGACGCAAGCCCAGCGAAACCGGTTTTGCCAGTAAAGTGACGGTTTCCAACAGGAAGTTGACCGGAATAAAGAGCGGATGATTGAACGGATGCATGGTGTATTCTTTCACCAAGCCGCCGAATCCTTTGGATTTTACCGTATAGATAATAATCAGAAAGAAAACCGCAATCGACATCCCGAAAGTTACGTTCATGTCCGCAGTCGGCACCGCCCGTAAATATTCAAATCCCAGCGCATGTGCGATTTGCGGCAAATAATCGACCGGAATCAAATCAACGGTATTCATCAGCAATACCCAGACAAATACCGTTAAACCCAACGGCCCGATAAATTCTCGGCTGCCGTGGAAATTTTCCCTGGCTACGCCGTCAATCCATTCCACCAGCATTTCAACCGCACACTGAAATTTCCCCGGCACTCCGCTGGTCGCTTTTTTGGCTACTTTGCGGAAAATAAACAGAAACAAAATACCGGTCAGCAATGAAAAAAACAGAGAGTCAAGATTAACCGACCAGAAACCGTCGCCATGGGTGAGAAATGAAAGGTGATGTTGAATATATTCAATAGAAGTTTGGGATGAACCTTCAGCAGCCATACAATTTCCTACTTCGCAAGTGAGTTAATTTTTACTTTTTGTCAAAATAAAAGGTAAAAGGTTATTAAGTAATATTAAACCAAAATAACCCGCAAAGAACAGCAGCGGGTCGATAGTAATGTTAACGAAAACCAACAACAATAAAATCACGGTTAACGCGATTTTAATGCCTTCGCCTTGGTAAAAAATTTTGAGTTTATCTTGCAACGGCACATTTGCCCGCAGATAAAAAACATAAACGGCAAAAGCCAGCTGCGGCAACCAGCCGATTAAGGCGCCCAATAACAAGGAAAGGGAAAGTGCGGGTTGCGACAGATTGATCAATGTATAACCGACCACTATCAACACAAATTGAACCAAGAATATTTTGCGATAATGTGCTTTATTTTTATCCAGTACGGCCGACATTTGATATCCTGTTAACAAACCGACATTTCTGTTTGCCTGTTTCGGTTGCTTGACGCTTAAAAGACTACCTCCGAAGAGGTAAACTGCAACTAAGCAAAACTGGTTAAATTATACGGTCAGATTTAATTATTGCAATGATTAAAGGCGGCAAAAATGTTATTTAGTTAACATTTACTAAAATTTTTTTACCTTTTTATCACAATTATGCATTAACACTGTTTTTTAACGATTTTATGAAACCTTCGAAAGCACAATCAAGTGCCTTTCACCGATTAATTGTGGAACAAAAAGCTTAATTTTTTCATGCAAATAAAAATCAGACTCCAAATTTTCCAGCTCTTCGCTTTGAAGAATGCCTTTTAACGCATAAAAACGACCGGAATCGGCTAATAAATGGCAACACCATTCGGTCATATCCTGCAACGAAGCGAACGCTCGGCTCAGCACTCCGTCAAACCGCTCTTCAGGCCGGTATTGTTCCACTCGACTTTGAATCGGCGTCACGTTAGTTAATCCTAACTGGCGAATAGCCTGTTTGATAAAGGTGATCCGTTTTCCCAGACTATCAAGCAGAAAATAGTGCTGATCGGGATTAATAATCGCCAATGGGATACCCGGCAAACCGGGACCGGTACCGACATCGATAAAACGTTTTCCCTGTAAATAAGGAGTTACCGCCAAACTGTCCAAAATATGCTTTACCAGCATATCTTGCGGATCACGCACCGAGGTCAGGTTGTAAGCTTTATTCCACTTGTGCAACAATTCGACAAATGCGATTAGTTGTTGTCGTTGCGGCAGGCTGACTTCAAGTGCGGTTTCGGCTAATAGCTGATCCAGTTTTTCAGACAGATTCATGTTCGTCCCCGCGCTTTAACATGCCCTGCTTTTTCAAATTGACCAACAAAATCGAAATCGCCGCCGGCGTAATGCCGGAAATCCGTGACGCCTGCCCGATTGAAACCGGACGGTGCTGGGTCAACTTGGCACGAACTTCATTGGAAAGTCCGCTAACCTTGTCATAATCAAAATCAGCCGGAATTGCAGTGCTTTCATGGCGTTTATGCCGTTCGATTTCTTGCTGTTGATGTTCGATATAACCTTGATATTTAATCGAAATTTCAACTTGTTCCGCCGCTTCTTTGTCTTCAATCGCCGGCGCAAAAACCGAAAGTGCGGTCAGTTTTTGATAATCCACTTCCGGTCGACGCAGTAAATCTTCACCACTGGCTTCTCTGGTCAACGGCGTATTCAAAACGGCATTGACCGCAGCCAAATGCATCGATTGCGTATGAATCCATATTTGACGCAAGCGCTGTTGTTCACGTTCGATATTTTCCAGTTTTTGATTAAAACGCGCCCAACGCTGATCGTCAATTAAGCCTAGTTCCTTGGCTATCGGCGTTAAACGTAAATCGGCATTGTCTTCGCGCAATAACAAGCGGTATTCGGCGCGTGAGGTAAAGACCCGATACGGCTCTTTGGTGCCCAACGTACAAAGATCATCGACCAATACGCCCAAATAAGCCTGATCGCGGCGAGGATACCATGGCGCTTTCTGCTGTACCGACAACGCGGCATTGATCCCGGCCAGTAAGCCTTGCGCAGCCGCTTCTTCATAACCGGTAGTACCGTTAATTTGTCCGGCAAAAAATAGCCCGTTGATCGCTTTGGTTTCCAGCGACGGTTTCAAATCGCGCGGATCAAAATAATCGTATTCGATCGCATAACCCGGCTTGACGATCCGTGCATTTTCCAGCCCTTTCATGGCATTGACGATCCCAATCTGCACATCAAACGGTAAACTGGTTGAGATCCCGTTCGGGTAGATCTCGTTACTGGTCAGCCCCTCGGGTTCCAAATAGATCTGATGGCTGTTGCGTTCGGCAAAACGCATGACTTTATCTTCGATCGACGGGCAATAACGCGGGCCGATCCCTTCGATCACGCCGGCATACATCGGACTGCGATCCAAATTGGCACGGATCAGATCATGCGCTTTTTCATTGGTATGGGTGATATAACACGGGATCTGACGAGGGTGTTGATCGACTGATCCCATAAACGAAAAGACCGGCAGGATCGTATCGCCGTGCTGCTTTTCCAACACCGAAAAATCAATCGTCCGCGCGTCCAAACGCGGCGGCGTACCGGTTTTTAAACGATCAACACGCAAATTCAATTCGCGCAAACGATCAGCGAGCATAACCGAAGCCGGATCGCCGGCACGACCGCCAACATAGTTTTCCATACCGATATGGATCTTACCTGCCAAAAACGTACCGGCGGTCAACACCACCGATTTAGCCTGGAAAATCAGACCCATTTTGGTTTTAACGCCGCTGACATGATCTTGATCGAGTAAAATATCGATCACTTCCTGTTGGAAAATATCCAGATTCGGCTGATTTTCCAAAGCGATCCTAACCGCTTGGCGGTATAAAACCCGATCGGCCTGCGCACGCGTCGCACGTACCGCCGGGCCTTTACTGCCGTTCAACGTACGAAACTGGATCCCGGCCTGATCGGCGGCCGTTGCCATCAAACCGCCCATGGCATCGATCTCTTTAACCAGATGACCTTTACCGATCCCGCCGATCGCCGGATTACAGGACATTTGCCCTAAAGTATCAATATTATGCGTCAGCAGTAACGTTTTCAGCCCCATTCTTGCCGGTGCAAGTGCGGCTTCCGTGCCGGCGTGTCCGCCGCCGACAACGATCACATCGTATGTTTTGTTATAGATCATAAAAAACCTTTGCTTGATCAGATTCGCGATCAAGTCGTTATGTAAGAATCATGAAATTGGGCGCTATTCTACTGAATTTAATCGGTGGGTGAAAGCAAATTTATTGTGCGGATAATTGCCGATCAAAAAAGATCCGTGGTGTTTATAAAGATAAGATCTTTTTATATATAAAGATCTTATTATAGTGATTATTAGCATGCCACGATCCTGTAGAAAAGATCCTTTTTTTCTTTGTTCATAAGATCTTAACTACGATACTATCTTGTGGAGAAGATCCTTTCGGTATCTAAACAACTTGTGGATAAAGTGCGGTTTTATCCACAGACCGATGTTTTGATTAATTTGTTAAATGAAAAAATACAGCTTGTATACAATTTTGATCTGATTTATCCACAGGTCTTTTTTTATTGTTATGCTGTTTTTTTAAGCTGAGCGATAAATCCCGGCAGCCAGTTGTCCGCTTGCTGATCATGATCAAAACCGCTCAGGACATCTATCTTCAAGCTGTCGCAAAGCTGCACCGCTTGTTTTTCGGTTAATATTTTTTCAATTTTATCGACGGAAAAACAGAATGTGTCGTAATCGGAATTTCCCAGTCCGATCACGGAAAAAGTCAAGTGCGATAAGGAATCGACCGCACTTTCGATTTGTTCGAATAACGGCAGTAAATTATCCGGCAGATCGCCGGCTCCGTGGGTTGAAGTGACCAGCAGCCAAGCTTGATAATCCTTGACTTGATCCCAGTCCGGCCCATGAAAAAGTGCGGTTTGAATGCCGTGTTGCTGCATTATATCGTCACAATGTTCCGCCAAATATTCGGCGCTGCCCAGTGTACTGCCGCTGATTATACAAAGCGTTTGTTGCATAAACGATTCCTGTTTAATAAGGTTGTTTTTCGGGTAGGGAAGGATTTTGAGAAATTGGCGGAAGATCATGGGAGTTGAACCCACCCGAGACTGCTGGCAGCCTCAACAGGATTTGAAGTCCTGCCGCTTCACCGGAAACGACGATCTTCCCCGCAAATTTTGTAATATTGTACTGAATTTTAATCGAAATAACATTAAAATCAAACGCAATAATTATGATTATATTGCTGTGGTGGTGTTATGAATACTCTTTACCGTGCCTTACCGTCTATCGACAAGATCCTCAACAGCGAGCAAGGCGGATTGCTTGTCGCCCGTTTCGGCCATGCGGCGGTGGTCGCCCAGCTGCGCAGTCAGTTGCGGCAGGCGCGGCAACATATTCAGCAACAACAGCAATTGCCGCGCTATTTCAGCGATTTTTCAGTGCTTTATAAAAAAGTGGCGCATGATTTGCAACTACAGCAACAGGTCGCAATCAAAAAAGTACACAATCTGACCGGTACAGTGTTGCATACCAATTTAGGCAGAGCATTATGGAGTCGCTCGGCACAACAGGCGGCATTGGGCGCAATGCAGGAAAATGTCGCGCTGGAATTTGATTTGACACAGAGCAAGCGTAGCCATCGCGATCAGCATATCGGCGAACTATTGGCACAATTATGCGGGGCGGAAGCCGCCTGTATCGTCAATAATAACGCTGCGGCAGTCTTGTTGATGTTGGCAACGTTCGCCAATGGAAAAGAGGTGATTATTTCGCGCGGCGAGCTGATCGAAATCGGCGGTGCGTTTCGAATTCCCGATATTATGCAGCAGGCGAATTGCCGGTTAGTGGAAGTCGGCACCACCAATCGTACCCGTTTATCCGATTATCAACGGCAAATTAACGAAAATACCGCACTTTTGATGAAAGTTCACTGTAGTAACTATCAAATTTGCGGTTTTACCGAAAGCACTGCCGAAGCGGAATTGGCACAGCTGGCTCGGCAGCACCAACTGCCGTTAATCAGTGATTTAGGCAGCGGCGCATTAATTGATTTGACGCAATACGGTTTACCGGGCGAACCGACACCGCAAAAAATGTTGGCGGACGGGGTTGATTTAGTGTCGTTTTCCGGCGATAAGCTGTTGGGCGGCCCGCAAGCCGGCATTATTGTCGGTAAAAAAGCGTATATCGAACGTTTGCAACAGCATCCGCTGAAACGGGCATTACGCTGTGATAAAGTGATTTTGGCCGGATTGGAAGCAACATTGCGCGATTATCTGTTTCCCGAAAAATTGACGGAAGTAAATCCGACGTTGCAGCTGTTGACTCGGGATCTTGATACCTTGCGGCAAACCGCCGAGCAACTGCTGCTAAAATTACAGGAAAAACTCGGCGCGGATTATTGTCTGCAACTCGAAGCGAGTTCGGCACAAATCGGCAGCGGTTCGCAACCGATGTCTCGCATTCCGTCACTGGCGCTGACCTTATGTCCGTATTCGGACAAAAACAGCGATTTGATGCAGCTGATCCATTCACTGAAACAATTGAGCCGGCCTATTATCGGACGGATTGAAAATAACAAGCTCTGGCTGGATTTGCGCGGTGTCGCCAATCCTGAAAGGCTTTTAACCACCTTGGACGAATTATGATTATAGTCAGTGCAGGCCATGTCGATCACGGCAAAACAGCGCTAATACGGGCTTTGACCGGTGTCGATACCACCCATCTGCCGGAAGAAAAAAAACGCGGCATGACCATTGATTTGGGGTATGCCTATTTGCCGTCGGCAGACGGGAAAATACTTGGCTTTATCGATGTGCCGGGGCATGAACGCTTTTTATCCAATATGTTGGCAGGAGTCGGCGGAGTGGATTATGCCATGTTGGTGGTTGCCGCCGATGAAGGCATTAAACCGCAAACCGAAGAGCATCTGACGATTTTGCAGCTGCTTGAATTCAAACGGATTATGTTGGTGATCACGAAAGCGGATAAGGTTTCTTCACAACGGATTACCGACTTGCAACGGCAGTTATTCACCCGTTACCCGTTTTTAACGCAAAGTGCGGTTTTCATCACCTCTGCCGTCAATGGGACAGGGATTGCGGAATTAAAACGGCATTTGAGCGCACTTGAACTTTGCCACGATAGCAGTAAGCCGTTTCGTTATGCGATCGATCGGATTTTCCATGTGAAAGGGGCGGGCAAAGTGGTGACCGGTACGGCATTTGGCGGCAAAGTGGAGAGCGATGATCGGGTTTATCTGTCGAGCAGTTCGGCGACGCCGCTGCGGGTTAAACAAATTCATGCGCAAAACCGACCGAACGGCAGCGGCGTCGCCGGACAGCGACTGGCACTCAATTTGGGCGGAGAGACGGAAAAACAACCGATCTTGCGCGGCGATTGGTTGTTTTCAACACCGCAGGCAATCAGTTCCGAGCGGATTACGCTGCTGCTCAACCCGATTCAAGGATTAAAATCCAGTCACGCAATTCATCTTTACCACGCCGCCAGCCATACCACGGCAACATTAACTCTGCTTGAAAAAACAGCGGCTAAATCCGGTGAAACGGTATTGGCGGAAGCGGTATTGCAGCAGCCGCTGTTTTTGGCGTTCGGCGATAAGCTGATTTTGCGCAGCGGTGATAATCGGCAGACTGTCGCCGGGGCAAAGGTATTGGAGATCAATTCACCGACACGTTATAAACGCAACGAAGTGCGGTTAGCCTATTTGTGGAGGCTGGTTCAGGCGAAAAACATCGAGCAGCGCATGGCATTATATCTGCAACAGGGCTGTGTCGAGCAAAGTGCGGTATGCTGGTTGGAACAATTGCATGATCGACAGTTTTTGGATTTGCAGCAATGCCTCGGGTTTAAATCGGTACAACACTGTTCGTTTGATGGAGAATATGAACACTTGCAACAGCAGCGCCTGCTACAGGCGGTGCGGCATTACCATCAACAGTATGGCGATCAGCTTGGCGTGTCCAAAGCTCGTTTACAGCGCATAGCGGCGCTAAAGCAACCGCAAATTGTGATTTACCGCTTTATTCAGGATTTATTGGATAGCGGGCAACTGGCACAGACGCGTGGTTGGATACACCTGCCCGATCACAAAATCGCATTTACAGTACAAGAACAGGCATTGTGGCAACAGGTGGAAGCGGCATTTTCGGCGGCACAGGGACAAGCTCTCTGGGTACGCGATTTGGCGAAACAGCTGGGATATGACGAAACGGCAATGCGCAATTTTTTGTATAAAGCCGGCAAACAGGGCTACTTGATTGCAATTATCCGTGATCGTTTTTTCCTCAGCCAAACCGTTTATGCCTATGCGGACAGGATTAAACAACATATTCGGCAGCATGGGGCGATTTCGGTAAACGAACTGCGCGATCAGCTACAATTCGGGCGTAAAATGACAGTGCAGCTAATCGAATATTTTGACAAGTGCGGTTTTTTACGCCGTAAAGGGGATAGTCATCTGTTGCGTGATGGCGATATTTTTGAAATCAGTTGACCGCACTTTTATTCCTTTATGCCGGAAAAATCGTTAGAATAGCCCATTCTTTTATTTTGACAAACGAGAAAACCATATGAGCATTTTAACGGTTTTGAAATATCCCGACGAACGCTTGCGAACTCAAGCGAAACCGGTGGAAGCGGTGGACGATGCGATTCGTGAGATTATCGACGATATGTTTGACACCATGTATCACGATGAAGGTATCGGTTTGGCGGCAACGCAGGTGGATATTCACCGCCAAATTATTACCATTGACATCGAAGGCGACAAACAAAATCAAATTGTGCTGATTAATCCGGAAATTCTGGAATCATCAGGCGAAACCGGGATCGAAGAAGGCTGTCTGTCGATTCCGGGCTGCCGCGGTTTAGTGCCGCGCAAAGCCTTTATCACGGTCAAAGCGCTTGATCGTAACGGTAACGAATTTACGTTGAAAGCGGATGAACTGTTGGCAATCTGTATTCAGCATGAAATCGATCACCTCAACGGTGTGTTGTTTGTCGATTACCTGTCGCCGTTAAAAAGACAGCGTATCCGACAAAAAATGGAAAAAATGAACCGTTTGGCCGCCAAATAACCTGAATAGCCTCTCGTTTGAGAGGTTTTTATTTTCATCACTTAGACGACGCAGCACATTATGAAACCACTCAAAATTATTTTTGCCGGTACGCCGGATTTCGCCGCTCAGCATTTGCAAGCATTGTTAAACAGCCGACACCGAGTGATCGCCGTTTATACTCAACCGGACAAACCGGCAGGCAGAGGCAAAAAGCTACAGCAAAGTGCGGTCAAACAGCTTGCCGAACAGCACAATTTGCCGGTTTATCAACCGAAATCACTGCGCAATGCCGAAGCACAGCAACAATTGACCGCACTTGATGCCGATGTGATGGTGGTGGTGGCTTACGGCCTGTTATTGCCGCAAGCGGTATTAGACGCCCCCCGTTTCGGCTGCCTGAATGTACACGGTTCATTATTGCCGCGCTGGCGCGGGGCGGCGCCGATTCAAAGAGCGGTTTGGGCAGGCGACCGTGAAAGCGGCGTTACCATTATGCAGATGGATATCGGCTTGGATACCGGCGATATGCTGCATAAAGTCGGTTGTCCGTTAAGCCCCGATGAAACTGCCGCCTCGCTGTATCAAAAACTGGCGAGGATCGCACCACCGGCATTAATTGAAGTGTTGGACGGCTTAGATAACAAACAATTTACCGCAGAAAAGCAACATGAAGCCGACAGCAGTTATGCCGCCAAACTCAGTAAAGAAGAAGCCAAACTGGATTGGAATCTGTCGGCAACACAGCTGGAACGCTGTATTCGCGCCTTTAATCCGTGGCCGGTCAGCTATTTTGTTACCACAGATGAAAAACAGCAGCCGCAAACAATTAAAGTCTATCAGGCAAATGTGCTGCCGCATGTGGCAAAAGCGGCCGGTACGATTTTAGCCGCCGATAAAAACGGGCTTCAGATAGCCACCGCCGATGGGGTGTTAAACCTAACCCTATTGCAGCCGGCCGGCAAAAAACCGATGAGCATTCAAGATTTGCTCAATTCGCGCCGTGACTGGTTTCCGCTCGACCGCACTTTAGCCTGAATAAGGAAATCAGCATGAAAAAATCTCCCGCCCTTTCAACCCGCGCCGCTGCGGCACGGGTTATGCTACAGGTATTGGATCAGGGCAAATCGCTATCTGCATTATTACCCGAAGCCGCAAGTCAAATCAAAGCGCAGGATCTGCCGCTGTTACAGGAAATCTGTTTCGGCATTTGTCGGGTATTGCCGCGCTTGGAGCGGATTATCGGCTTGTTGGTGCAAAAACCGCTGAAAGGCAAAACCCGAATCGTACATTGCCTGTTGTTGGTCGGTTTATATCAACTGTTGTATCTGCGCATTCCGCCACATGCAGCGGTCGATGAAGTGGTGAATGCCGCCAAAATGTTAAAAAGCGACAATTTTCGCGCCTTGATTAACGGGGTTTTACGTGCTTTTTTGCGCGAACGGCAAACTATTTTGGCAACGGTGGATAAACACTGGCAAACCTTGCATCCGGAGTGGTTGGTTAATCGGCTGAAAAAAGATTATCCCGAAAATTGGCGTGAAATTGTCGAAGCCAATAACCAAAAACCACCGATGTGGTTACGGGTCAATCAACAGCATTGTACGACCGCACATTATTTGCACTTATTGGCTGAACAGGGGATTATCGCTGAAGCGGGTTCGCCTGACGGTGCGATTCGATTACAAAGTGCGGTCGGTATCCATCAATTACCGCACTTTGAACAGGGCTGGGTCACGGTGCAGGACAGCCATGCTCAATGGGCGGCATGGCTGTTAGATGCGCAAAACGGTGAACGGATCCTTGATGCCTGTGCCGCACCGGGCGGCAAAACCACCCATATTTTAGAACTCTCCCCACAAGCCGAGGTGATGGCGTTGGACGTTGAAGCCGCCCGCCTGCAACGGGTTAAAGAAAATCTGCAACGCTTGAAACAGCAGGCTGAAATCATTTGCGGCGATGCCGCGCAACCGCAACAATGGCTTGCCGATGAGGCCATGTTCGATCGTATTTTACTTGATGCGCCTTGCTCTGCCAGCGGTGTAATTCGCCGCCATCCCGATATCAAATGGCTGCGTCAAGAACAGGATATTGCCGCATTGAGCGCATTACAACGCCGGATTCTGACCGCACTTTGGCCACGGCTGAAAGTCGGCGGTACGTTGCTGTATGCCACTTGTTCCATTCTAAAACAGGAAAATCAGCAGCAAATCGAGGCTTTTTTGGTAAATCAACCGAATGCAGCCATTGTGCCGATTTTGGGGCAAAACACGGTAAGCGATAAACAATTTTTGCCGACGGAAAATGGCGGTGACGGTTTTTATTATGCTAAATTAGTCAAAACCGCATAATATAACCATTCACGATAATACAAAACGGACGGCGGAAAATGAAAATAATTATCCTCGGCGCAGGACAGGTCGGCGGCACGCTGGCGGAGAATTTGGTCAGTGAAGACAATGACATTACCGTGATTGATAACAATCAAGAGCGCCTGACCACGCTGCAAGATAAATTCGATTTGCGGGCGATTTTGGGCAATGCCTCTTCGCCGCGCGTGTTGCGTGAAGCCGGCGCTGCCGATGCCGACATGCTGGTGGCGGTCACCAGCTCCGATGAAACCAACATGGTTGCCAGCCAGATCGCCTACACGCTGTTCGGTACGCCGAGCAAAATCGCCCGTATTCGTGAAAATGAATATATTCGTGAAAAAGACAAATTGTTTCAACCCGATATCATTCCGATCGATCATATTATCGCACCGGAAAAGCTGGTGATCGATGATATTGCCCGTTTGATCGATTATCCCGGCGCATTACAAATAGCCCATTTTGGCGATGAAAAAATCAGTCTGGTTGCGGTCAAAGCCTATTATGGCGGCCCGTTAGTCGGTTATGCCATTTCCGCCTTAAAAGAGCATTTACCGCACTTGGACGCCCGAATCGTATCGATTACCCGTCAGGAACGCTATATCCGTCCGCAAGCCTCAACCATTATCGAAGCCGGCGACGAAGTGGTGTTCATCTGCGCCACGCCTTACATTCGGGCTGTCATGAGTGAATTACAGCGACTGGAGCGCCCGTATCGCCGAGTGATGATTATCGGCGGCGGCAATATCGGCGCCGGTTTGGCAAAATATCTGGAGGATCGCTGTCGGGTAAAACTGATTGAGCGCAACCCGCAACGGGCGGAACAGCTGGCGGAAAAATTGTCCAAAACCATGGTCTTCGCCGGCGATGCTTCCGATCAATCGTTATTATTCGAAGAACATATTGAAAATATTGATGTTTTTATTGCATTAACCAGTGATGACGAAGCCAATATTATGGCGGCGCTGTTGGCAAAACGGCTCGGTGCGGCAAAAGCAATGGTGCTTATCCAACGTATCGCTTACTTGAACTTGATTCAGGGCGGTACTATCGACATCGGTTTTTCGCCGCAGCAAGCCACTATTTCCGCTCTGCTCGGACATGTGCGCAAAGGCGATGTGCGCAATGTCGTCACCCTGCGTAAAGGCAATGCTGAAGCAATAGAAATCGTTGCCCACGGCGACAAAGAAACCTCTTATGTGGTCGGACGCAAAATCGCAGACCTGAAATTACCGAGCGGCTGTACCATCGGTGCGATTTTACGCGGTGAAAACGCCATTATCGCCAGCAATCATTTGGTGATCGAGGATAACGACCACGTGGTACTGTTTTTAAACGATAAAAAACAAGTGCCGGAAATCGAAAAGCTTTTCCAGCCGACTCCGTTCTTTATTTAACAGCGTGTGATATTTTAACAACAAATTAATCACATTTTAAAAATGTAAAATTAAAAAATATAACTTTACATCTTGTAAAGGATAACTATAATACGCTCCTAAAGTCATTTTGATTAACTTTTGTACAACTTAATTTTTTATTTTTGATAGAGGATCTCGTTATGAGCATGATGAAAGAATTTCGTGAATTTGCAATGCGCGGCAATGTGGTCGATATGGCGGTCGGTGTCATCATCGGCGGTGCATTCGGTAAAATTGTCAGCTCGTTGGTGGCTGATGTCGTTATGCCGGTGCTCGGCATTTTCACCGGCGGCATTGATTTCAAAGATATGCATATCGTCTTAAAAGAAGCCGTGGGCGAAACCGAAGCCGTTACCCTGAATTACGGTGCGTTTATCCAAAACGTATTTGATTTCGTTATCGTTGCTTTCGCTATCTTTATGATGATCAAAGCCCTGAACAAGTTAAAACGTGAGCAACCTGCGGAAGAAGAAGCCCCGGCAGAACCTTCAAGCGAAGAAAAATTATTGACCGAAATTCGTGATTTGTTGAAAAAATAATTCATGAGTCTGGACAAATAAAACCCTTTCGGTACGAATCGAAAGGGTTTTTTTATGTTGATTCAGCTAAATTCATCATCTAACCATGCACTTTTATTTTCATGGTTGGATTTGGCAGCAGACGAAGCTGCGATTAAAATTTAGTAAGGGTGAAAGTGCGGTATCTCATCAGAGTAAAACTAAGTAAATGACAATAAAGGTTATTTTTTACAGTTGAAAAGATTGGTATTGCACGCTGTCTTGGATAGCAAAGAGCGAGTGGAAAAGGTGTTGTTTGAAGAAGATGTTTATATAGCCAGTGACAGCTATGTTTGCTCAAAATGGAAAATACAGAGTACGGATCTTTCAAATGCGAAACTTTGCCCGTTATAGTGCCTAATTGAGTTATTAGCGACATTTATTGTTTTAATCTTGGATTTTATTAGGCTGATTTTAGAAATTAAAGTTTAAATTTCTAAAATAGCTTTATCAAAATTATCATCGAATGTTTTTCGAATCGCTTCAAGTATAATTTTTTTTGACATTGATTTTGCTTTTTCCGAATTTCTTATCCTGATAGGCTCTAGTAGCTCTGCATGTGATTTGAGAGCCGGTAATGTGTTGTCAATATGATCTTCTAATGTTTTGTTTAGTGAAGTTAACATTGCCGTCGATAGCATTCCTTCTAGTGAAGATAAAAAAGGATTTTTACAGGCTTTAACAACGGCGTGGTGAAAGAGAGTGTCCCCCGATAAAAATAAATTCCTGTCGTTTTTGTTAGCGCCTTCCTGCATCATATTGTATCCGTGTTCAATATCAGCTAAATCTTTTACGTTTGAATTTATAGCTGCAATTGCGCATATACTGGGTTCGAAAGTCAATCTTGCTATCAATAAATTTTTAACAAATAGCGTGTTTGTCTGTATTTTTGAGAAAAAATCTAAAATATCGGGATCTAACCAATTCCAGCTCTCAACTTCATTCACGATACTTCTCTTTTTGGGAATAATGGATAGCCGATATGTTTTAAATGTGGATTAAAGGCAATGGCTTTAGCAGTGCGTTTAAAACCGCGCTTCTTGTGCCATTCGTCAATGCGTTCAGCAGCGGTTTGGGCAAATGAGGACAACTCATAGCCGCAAGCAATGCGTTCTTCTTTAATGCGTCTACCCACTCGGCTTGGTATTGGTGCTTACATTTTAGTTGGCGTATATAATTTGGTCGGTGGCAATCATTTTGTCGAATCATTACTCGTCGGGTCTGGTTTACCGCCGATTGGGATTATCCTTATTATGATGCTGATTCTTTTAGTATTGGGATTATTTTTTTGGTTCGGTGTTTTATTTTGTGTCAATATGCAGGTTTCCTTCTTATCTCCGCCTTTTGGTCCCGCTGCTTTTTATTTACACAGTGTTGCACCGGAAGGCATTGAATTAGTCGATATTTTTAAATCGGTCTTACCATTTATTTTACTCCAAATTATTTTATTGACCTTGTTGATTCTTTTTCCTGATATAGCACTTTTTTTAGTGAAATAAAGTCTTTTGGATCACAAGGTGGTAACACGTTTTATCACCATGTTTTTAATCTTTGCGATCTTGCTTCCAAAAATACTATTTCAATTGCCTGAAGTACAATAATTTTGCGATGATAACGTACTTTTATTATCGGGTTTATCACTATGCCGTTAGAATTATTGCTTCGTTTAAACCAAATCCCCAATTTGGGGGCTGCGACTATTTTGCGTTTACTCAAAAAGGTTGCGTTGCAAGATTTGCTGCACTATGGTGCGGCTGAATTGGTGCATTTCGGTTGGAATTCACAACAGATTCAGCGTTGGTTAAAGCCAAATCGGGCGTATATCGATCCCGTATTGGCGTGGCAGGCGCAAAGTGCGGTTAATCAGGTGATAACGATTTTTGATGAAGATTATCCCTATCTGTTAAAACAAATCGCTTCGGCGCCGTTGCTATTATATTTGCAAGGCGACCGCACTTTGTTGAACGAGCGCCAAATTGCGTTGGTCGGCAGCCGTGATTGTTCCGATTACGGTGAGTATTGGAGCCGCTATTTCGCCGGCGAACTAAGCCGGCAGGGCTTGGTGATCACCAGCGGAATGGCGTTGGGCATTGACAGTTACAGCCATCGGGCGGCGCTCGACAGCGGCGGTAAAACCATTGCCGTGCTGGGCAGCGGTTTGAATCAACTCTATCCGAAACGCAATCGCAAACTGGCACAGCGCATTATCGATCAAGGCGCATTGGTCAGTGAATTTATGCCCGACCAACCGCCGTTGGCAGAAAATTTTCCGCGCCGTAACCGGATTATCAGCGGTTTGAGTTTAGGCACGTTAGTCATTGAAGCCGATATCAAGAGCGGTTCGCTGATCACCGCCCGTTATGCGTTGGAGCAAAATCGGGATGTATTTGCCTTGCCGGGGGCGATCCAAAACCGCTTCAGCCGCGGTTGCCATGCGTTGATTAAACAGGGGGCTTTGCTGGTAGAAACCTATCAGGATATTTTAGAAAATTTAGGGCAGGAAGTGCGGTTGCCGCCGTCAAAAAACGCTCGAAAACCAACGATATGCCGCCAATCCGAAACGACAATCGATAACGAACAAACACCTGAGCGACCGCAAACGGTTGACCAACGTCAGGTTGCTTATCCCGAGTTGTACCGACAGATCGGGTTTCAGCCTATCAGCCCCGATGACTTGGCAACAGCGGCTAAGCTGCCGATAGCAACAGTGTTGTCGCAATTGCTGGAATTGGAGCTGGAAGGGGCGGTTCACAGCGTTAGCGGCGGATATTGCCGCCGTTAATTGAATTCTTTAATCTATTCAGGTTAATATACCGCTACCCATGAATAGAATAGTGACATGCCATGCATAAAGAACCGCTGTTTGAGTCCGCCCGCCACGTTGAACACTGTCCGAAGTGCGGTTCGGCACTACAGTTGCGTCGCGGCAAAAAAAAGCTGTTTTTAGGCTGCTCCGCTTATCCGGCGTGTGATTACCTGAAACCGTTACAGCAACACGACAGCAAAATTTTGAAAGTGTTGCAACAAGTCTGCCCGCAATGCGCTCACCCGTTGGTGTTGCGACAAGGGCATTACGGCATGTTTATCGGCTGTAGCCATTTTCCAAGTTGTGATTATATTGTGCACGATGAAGTGGAAAGTGCCGAGCCGCAGCAAAATGTGCCTTGTCCGTCTTGTCAAAAAGGGCTGCTGGTGGCACGTCGCGGCAGACAGGGAAAAGTCTTTTATGCTTGCGATCAATTTCCGAAATGTCGCTTTAGTTTGCCTAATCAGCCGTATAACCGGACTTGCCCGAAGTGCGGTTATACGTTGGCATTTCATAAAAATGAACGCCATTATCAATGCTGTCATAAAGCTTGCCGCCACCAGTTTGAAGTTGAATAAATCGCATGTATACCATCTCGCAATTAGCAGAATTGATTAAACAACAACAGGTTATTGCCTATCCGACCGAAGCGGTGTTCGGATTGGGGTGTGATCCGAACAGTGAAAGTGCGGTGCTGAAATTGTTGGCGTTGAAACAACGCCCGCCGGAAAAAGGGTTGATTGTGATTGCACCGCACTTGGATTATCTATTGCCGTTTATTGATCAACGCCGTTTGCAGACAGAACATTGGCAACGCTTGCAAGCCGATTATGATCGTCCGGTCACTTGGGTGGTGCCGAAAAGTGCGGTCACGCCCGATTTTCTCAGCGGGGAATTTGACAGTATTGCGGTGCGGCTTTGTCACCATGCTGGGGTAACCGCACTTTGCGAAGCGGCACAAACGGCATTGACGTCGACCAGTGCCAATCTCAGCGGTATGCCGCCGTGTCGGACTGCGCAAGACGTGCGATTACAATTCGGCGGGAAGTTTCCGCTCTTGCAAAGTGCGGTCGGCAACGCTGATAAACCGTCGGAAATTCGGGATATTTTTACTAATCAAATTATTAGACAGGGCTAAGTTAATGAATAAATACGCTGTTTGGGGCAACCCGATTGAGCAGAGTAAATCACCGCAGATTCAACAGCATTTTGCCGCACAACACAATATTGCGTTGCAATATGAACGGATATTAGGTGATGAAGTGCGGTTTGAACAGCAATTACAGGATTTTTTTGCCGCCGGTGGACAAGGTTGTAATATCACCGCACCATTTAAAGAACGCGCTTTTCGTTTGGCAGATCAGCATAGCGAACGCTGTTTAAGCGCTGAAGCCTGTAATACGTTGAAAAAAATGCCGGACGGGCGGTTATATGCCGATAATACTGATGGCGCTGGTTTGGTCAGCGATTTGCAGCGTTTGGACTGGTTAAAACCAAATAATACTATTTTAATTTTGGGTGCCGGTGGTGCGACCAAAGGCGTATTAATGCCATTATTGCAGGCTCAACAGAAAATCATAGTGGCAAACCGCACTTTGAATAAAGCACAGCAATTGGCAGAAAAGCTCCAATCATACGGCACAATTCAGGCCGTGGCGTTAGATCAAATTCCCGATCAGCGATTTGATGTGGTGATTAATGCCACTTCCCTTGGATTACAGGGAAAAGTGGTTGAAATTCAAACTGATATTCTACAAAAGTGCGGTGCGGCTTATGATATGCAATACAGCAAAGGCGAAGATACGCCGTTTTTGGCATTGGCGAAAAAATGCGGTACAACTCGTACTACTGACGGAATAGGTATGTTAATTGGGCAGGCTGCGCACGCTTTTGAACTATGGTTCGGAGTCATGCCGGACAGTCAGCGGTTATTGCAGCAGGGCGTTTAGCACGGTTTTCTGCATAAAAAAAGATACACGCATCAGTGTATCTTTTTGATGTTATTCGAGATTAGCCGAAAATTTTAAACCGGCTTTCGTCATCCATATAGGTTTTTTCACCGGCGGCGGCTTCAATACTGCCGAATGGCATTTGTGCACGCAACTTCCAACTTGCCGGGATGTTCCAAGTTTTTGCCACTTCTTCGTCAATAATCGGATTGTAGTGCTGCAATGTTGCGCCTAAACCGGCTTCAGCTAATGCTACCCAAACCGCATATTGCGCCATGCCGCCGGATTGCTCCGACCAAATCGGGAAATTGTCGGCATAAGCCGCAAATTTTTGTTGTAAATCTTCTACGACAGCTTGATCTTCAAAATATAATACGGTACCGAAACCGGCTTTGAAGCTGTTGTTGATTTTGGCTTCGGTTGCGCTAAACGCTTCGGCGGCAACGATTTTTCGCAGGGTTTCCAGCACGATATTCCATAATTTTTCATGCTCTGCGCCGAATAGTATAACGACACGAGAAGATTGCGAATTAAAAGAAGAAGGCGTTTCGCGCACGGTTTGTTTAATCAGTGCGGTTAATTCGGTTTTCGGTAAAGCGACGTTTTTGCCGAGGTTATAAATAGAACGGCGTTTTGCTTGTAATTGGTTAAAGGTGGAACTCATTTATTTTCTCCTGATTTAGGGCGGGTTTTTGGTATCTTATTTTGAACTATTGCCGTTGTAAATGGTAAAAATGTTGATCCACCATTTCACCACAGGAAATAATAACGTCCAAAAGTGCGGTTTGAAAAAGCATAAAATAGTGTTTGACGTTATTTTATAGTGATTTTTTAAAACAAATTACTTTTTAAGCCTGAAAATATGATATATAGTTGCTATGATTAGATATTATCTATTCTTGATTATTTTAACATATTACATTTATTTTAGGAGGTTGAAGTATGGCTCAACATCATGTGCCTTCTTCACGCGAGACATTTTCCGGTCGCCGGGCATTTATTTTTGCTGCGGTCGGGTCGGCAGTCGGTTTGGGAAACATTTGGCGTTTTCCCTATGTAACTTATGAAAACGGGGGCGGGGCGTTTATTCTGCCTTATGTTATTGCGTTGTTAACGGCAGGAATTCCGCTGTTGTTCTTGGATTATGCCATCGGGCATAAATACCGCGGCTCGCCGCCGTTGGCATTCCGCCGTTTATTCGGCGGTATGGAAACCGTCGGTTGGTGGCAAACCATGATTTGTGTGATGATTGGGTTGTACTATGCGGTGATCATCGGTTGGGCGGCATCTTATACCTTTTTCTCGATTAATCACAGCTGGGGCAGTGATCCGGCGGCTTTCTTTTTCGGTGAATACCTGAAAATGTCGAGTGAACCGGGGGTGAGTTTTGATTTTGTCGCCTCGGTGACTTGGCCGTTGATTGCGGTTTGGCTGGTGGTGATCGGTATTTTGGCAATGGGTGTGCAAAAAGGAATTGCCAAATCGTCCGCTATTTTCATTCCGTTATTGTTGCTAATGTTCCTGATTCTGGTGATACGTTCGCTGTTTTTACCGGGGGCGGTCGAAGGGTTAAATACTTTGTTTACGCCGGATTGGTCTAAATTAAGCGATGCTTCCGTTTGGGTGGCGGCATACGGGCAAATTTTCTTCTCGTTGTCGGTCGGCTTTGGCATTATGTTGACCTACTCTTCCTATTTGAAGAAAAAAGAGGACTTGACCGGTTCCGGGTTGGTGGTCGGTTTTGCCAACAGCAGTTTTGAAGTTTTGGCGGGTATCGGGGTTTTTGCTGCATTAGGTTTTATGGCGACTGCCGCGGGCAAACCGGTTTCCGAAGTGGCGGCATCCGGCATCGGGTTGGCATTTATTGCCTTTCCGACCATTATTTCAGAGGCGCCTTTCGGTGAGTTAATCGGTATTTTATTCTTCGGCTCACTGGTGTTTGCCGGTTTAAGTTCGATGATCTCTATTCTGGAGGTGATTATCTCGTCATTTCAGGATAAATGGGGAATGAAACGGGTTAAAGCAACCTTGGTGGTCAGTCTTCCGATGATGCTGGTGTCCGTATTGTTGTTCCCGACAACAACGGGGCTGTCATTACTGGATGTCGTTGATGCTTATGTGAATAATTTCGGTATTGTAGCCGCCGCATTGGTGTCGGTGGTTTTCTTGGTTGCCGGCGTCAGCGCATTGCCGAGTTTACGTAACCATTTAAATGCAACGTCTTCTTTCCGGTTGGGGCGTAAATGGCAGATTTTTGTCGGCGGTATTACGCCGGTAATGCTGGGCTATATTTTAATCACTGAAATCGTTAAACGTTTATCCGAAGGCTATGGCGGTTATCCGGATTGGTTTGTGAATACCTTCGGTTGGGGAATGGCGATAGGTATCGTGGTGGTTTCATTCCTGCTGTCACGGGTTAACTGGTCTAAACGTTCCGGATTATACCAGCATGATATTGATGGTGCGCCGGTTGCGCCGCCGATTTTGGACAGACAACTGGATTATAAAGTGATTAAATTGCGCGAATCGGCCGGTTTAAATATAGCGACCCAGGACGGGCCGGTTAATCAAGTCTCACATGATGAAAAATAGGAGATCCGTATGAGTACGTCAGCAATTATTATGATGGTTATTGCGCTGGTAATTATCTGGGGCGGTTTGGCGACAGCGATTATTCGTTTGATCCATAGTGATAAATAGCTGTAAAAGCGAAATATCCGGCCGTTCTCACAAGGAACGGCCTTTTTTTATACAAAATAATGATGATTTGAGCAAAAAACAGGCGAGCAAATAAAAAAAGGG